>NZ_VOBI01000001.1 GCF_008369325.1 Pseudomonas sp. ANT_H12B
TGGGGTGAAACCAGTCCCCAAAGATTCCCAAGCGTGACGTAAGTAATCAGCGTGATGGGTGCCCTCTTCGTCGACGGTGATTTGAGCTTGCAGTGGAATTCCTAGCGACTCGATATCGACCAGGTGCGCAGGATCAACTCGACCATCAACACCCATCAAGGTGATGTGCTCAAGCTTAAACGGTACAAAGAGGTGGATTCTATCGAGCATCTGTATACACGCAACAAATCACAATTCAGGCAATCGTATGCGAGTGATTAGTTACGTGTCAATACGCAACTTGTATACGCGCAACAGTTAAGCAAGAATCATGTTTTACGTGACTAACTTCGGCTTACAGGAGGCGCGATGAGCACCGTCAGAATCGACCAGGATCGCTGGGAGCGGCTGGAAAAGAAGGAGGTAGAATTCACCCTGAAAAGGAAAAAGCTGACCAAAAAGTCAGAGATCATCAATATCTTGTTGGACAGGGTTCTCGACAAGGTAAAAATGAACGCCGATGGGGAAATCTACATCGAACAAGAAGACGGGAAGCCACCAATAAAAGTCTAACCGTTAGACAAGAGTCCACCATTAGAGATATGGGTCGAATACTGCCAATCACGCAATCGACAACAAAGGGGGATCATCTTAGGGTTGACCGAGCTAGACGTGGGGGAATACATCAAAGTGGTGGGAATCTATTAGAAGGCTGGTCAATCATCGAATTTGGTAATAATCCATTTCAAAAAACTACGTAAAAAAGACCCGCAAGCGGGTCTAAAAAGGAATTCAATTAATCACATGAAACTGTTCCTGCTCCTTATTCCTCAGATGCCACCAGTCGCACACCTTGACGCGTAACCTGTTGCCCGACTTCAAAACTCGCATTGGGTGAGCGCACCGTACTAATTTCGCCTTGCGCGTTTTTCACTTCATAAGCGGTTTCAGACTTGCCAATGCCTGCCTGCACCGCACTGCCGGCGAAAAAACCGCCAGCTGCGCCGACTAGTGCACCGATCGGCCCGCCTGCCGCGCCAACCATCATTCCGGTCAAGGCGCCAAAACCCTTGCCAGCGGTTGTATCGGGTGCTTCACGGATTATCTGGTCTGCCTGGCATAGCGGAGACAGCAGTGCACACAGGGTAAAACTGAGCGCGATTGAACGAGTCATGACATTGTCCCTTTGAGGTTGACATTTAAATGCGCTAACCAATACACAAAACGGGCCAATGTTCTTTATTGCACGTTATCAAATACTTATGAAATTGAATAGTCGTTATGACGTAATGCAGCATTGGTCATTATGACAACATAATAGTCAATATGACTACTAGGTTGACAGCTTTTACATGGCGCGTGGCTGGACCATTGATATTCGATGAGTGACTTTTACGTGGGGCGCAGTACCCAATGCCAGGGATATTTCAACGCCTCCAGCGGCGGGCCAACTTGAGCGTCTGCATGATGCCTTTCCCTCAAGTCGGCGGTCGAAATAAAATTGTGCGGGTACTGTTGCACCCCAAGAAACTGAATTTATTGATCTCGATCAAAAAGAAAAACGATTTTTATTCGTATGATCGTTATTAGCGAGCCGAGCAAAGAAAATAAGTCTTGCCCGGGAACCCCTGATCTAACATCGGATTAAAGAAACCATTTCTGTTTCTGCCAACGACAACAATGGCGTTTTCCGAACAACATATGTTATTTAAATAGCATCGCCACACCTTGCAATAACTGGGGAAGAGTTTTTACTTCTGCTGTTTCAATACATCAGGCTCTATAATATTAACATGGCGGGACTCGTCATTATTTCGAACTCGCCTGCGTCTAATGTAATCCTTTATTATTTTGATAGTATCTACAACAGTCACAACCTACAGAAAATATTCTATTAATATGCAGGCCTTCTGTTTAAATTTTGAAAGGTGTTAAAATGCGTCCGTTTTGGCGAAAAAATATACACCAAACCAATTCAGTCTCAGAAGATACAACAATAACTTTTCCAACGCCCGTTGCGATCGAACCCGCCCTCCCTGAAGTGCGCCCGGAAGACCTCAGCCCGGGAGACTTCTATCGTGGACTGTCTGAGAACCTTTTGACATGTGGTAATTCTCTATCGCATGTAAGTGAGTCTTTCTCCACGCTTAACCAACAACTCGAACACAATTACCAGCGTGCAGAAAACGTAGCTGATTCAGCGATCAGCAATCGTGGACAGATCAAAGAGTTGCAGGATCAATCTCACGTCCTGGAAATGGGGGTAGAAGCGCTAGAAAGCGTGATAAATAATTTGGTCGTTCGTGCTGGCGAAATTGATCGCATCGTCGATATGATTAGGGATATCGCACGTCAAACTAACCTTTTAGCACTCAACGCGGCGATCGAAGCAGCTCGGGCGGGAGAATCGGGTCGAGGTTTTGCCGTCGTGGCTAACGAGGTTCGTAATCTGTCGGAAAGGACGGCCCAAGCTACGCAAGAGATAGTCAACGAAACATCGGCTATCCAAAAAGAAGTCAGCATCGCCAAAGACGCTATTTCCAGACAAAGTAAGGCATCAGAGATATTCACCACCGTGATTGACCATACCGCACAGGCAATGACGAGTATGTTCGAAGAAGCGCAAACTATGCAGGTTGAAATTGATCGATCTCATGTTCTTTCAAGAATAGAACTTGCCAATATGGAAGAGCTCACTATTAAAGTAGCAGTCTATGATCGACTCATCAACCCTCGCCCAGAACCCCTAGTCCTTCCAGATGAAACCGAATGCCTATTTGGTCAATGGTACTTAGAGCAAAAAAACTCTAAAAGCTCCCATGATGCTGAGTTACGTCGTTTGGAAATACCCCACAAGCTTGTGCATAGTAGTGGTTTGGCGGCCATTATTGCTTATACTAAAGGTGATCTGAAAAATACGCTTAAACATGTGAGCATCATGGAAGCGGCAAATCTGACTGTTATGCAAACAGTTAAAAGCATCAGGAAAATACTACCTCGCTGATGCATATTACAGCCAGGTTTATTGAATTAGTGGGGCAGCTGCATCGCCAATGACGAAATCGATGGAACAAATCCGGACAGCCATCGTTAGACGATAAGAGCCGCCCTTCGCTGCTCCAACCAACAGGAGTCACCCAGATGATCAGCAAACCCAAAGCCTTCGCTCTCGCCTTCATCCTCGGCAGCGGCACGCTGGGCTATGCCGGCATCGGCCTCGCCGCTACAGATCACGATCACGGCCATGCCGACGGCGCGACGACGCTGCAACTCGACGAGGGCACCCGCTGGGACACCGATGCGCCGCTACGCAAGGCGATGGGCAAGGTAAACGAGAGCATGCGCCAGGCCCTGCCCGCGATCCACGAGAACCGCCTGTCTGCGGTGCAGTATGACCAGCTCGCTGAAGAGGTCCGAAGCCAGGTCGCCTACATGGTCGAGAACTGCAAGCTGGGCGCCGAAGCCGATGCGCAGTTGCACCTGATCATCAGCCGGCTGCTAGCCGGCGCCGATGCCATGGCAGACACTCGGGCCACACAGCGCGACGGTGCAATCACCGTAGTGGGCGCATTAGGCGACTACGCCAGCTATTTTGCCGACGACACTTTTACCCCGATCAAGCATTGACAGGCTGCCAGGTCACCCCTTGTCCGGCTGCGCTAGCGCGCTCGCAGGGATGACCGACTCGGTCGCTAGAGGCATGCCGACCGCACCTTTTTCGCGGTCGCCACTACGGTTGGCCAGCAGGCTGGTAGTGGCTGGCGTCGCAGCATCGTATCGACCACCCGCCCTGGCGATCCGCTCACCACCCGGCACCCGCCCTGGCGATCCGCTCACCACCCGGTTCGCAGCCCAGCCGATAGCGATACAGACGCGCCACTCTGGGCCGACAGTTGCCCGCCATGATAGGCGGTAAATGGACAGACGCTGACGCTCGCCGGTATCTGATGGCCCTTTACCACTTCAGGTCTGACCCCAGCGATGTTTTGCTACAGAGTCCGGCCATCCTGATAGAATCGATCAGGTTATAGATAACACCCTTCTGAGAAATGGTATGAATACAGAATTGATGGAAGATGAGATGCGCCGGGCGCTATTCGGTGATTCTGAGTCCTCTGCGCCTGCAATCAACTCAGACGTGCAGGACACAGTCCCGGATGTTGTGATCGTGCAACCGGTGAAGGCAGCGAAGAAAAAGACAGTCTCAAAAGGCTTTACACCTAGGTTGAGAGTCACGCTCCGTGTAGGAAACGAATTTGAAGGCGAGATGCACGAGATGGTACATGAGGCCGATACGCTGAGTTCCCTAGTTACAGAGCAAGAAGCTACTAAGACAGCCAGAAAAAAATTCAGGTTTGTGGAAGTGGTCTCGGTCAAGTCGATGTAAGTGGCTACTCTCACTTAGTTCGCCCGCCTGGCATTGAACCGCATTCGGTTACCGCGGGTCACCCAACAGGTTCGTGTCGATTGAGGCCTCAAACATTAGGGGCGGTAGTCGTATCCCGGACTGGATTTAACACCATCACTCCATCCAACTCTCAATGTTTAACTGGTCGCCAGCCCCTGCCATATAACTTAGGGTGGCGACAGGCAGAAATCGGCCAATTGCTGACGGTCGCGAAGGAGCGGTGTCGGCCAATAGCACTCGCCTCTGTCCTCCTGACAACGCGACTGGAAGCAGCGCTACCCTCACTGCGCTTAGGTTTCCTGCGGATCATCAAATTAAGTAGTTAGGAACTACCACGGTTGCCGGCCATGGCTTCCAAAGAAGCCACCAGTAGGACCGTCGGATTCGAGCAATGCCATCTTGATCGCGATAGCCGCACCCTCTTCAGGGGTTAGCACACCCGAGTTGCCATTAAGGTCGGTCCTTACATGACCAGGCTCGACCGCGTTCACCTTGATGCCCAACGGCGCCAGCTCCTTGGCGAAGGAGACGGTGACCGCGTTGAGCGCGACTTTCGACGAGGTGTAGTCAAGCAGGTTGACGGTCGAATAGAGCGAGGTGGGGTCGGTGATCAATGTGAGCGAGCCGACGCCGCTACCCATCATGACAATCCGCGCCTGATCGGCGGCCCTGAGCAACGGCAAAAACACTTGGGTGACGCGCACTGGGCCAAACAGGTTGACCTCATAAACAGCCTTCATGTCCTGCATGCGCACCTGGCTGGGCGCCCGCGTCATGTCGACTGCAATGCCCGCATTGTTGACCAGCACATCAAGCGCCTCAATGTGCGCAGCCAGAGTCGTGGCAGCGTCTTGCACGCTGGCGTCGTCTGCAACATCCAATTCAAGAAAGCCGGCGTCGAGCCCTGCTTTACGCAGCTCAGCAACGGCGTGCTCGCCACGTGCAACGTCGCGTGCGCCGATCCAGACAAAAAAACCGGCCTCGGCAAGACCTTTGGCAATCGCGAGCCCAATGCCTTTGTTGGCACCGGTGATCAGCGCCTGTCGTTTGTTATTCAAATTTGAATTCCTCGGGAGTAAAAACGCCTTGGCGAGACAGGCATTTATGCGAAATGAGCGAGAAGCCAAGCCGCCCCCCACCATTCAGGAACGGCGCGGGACGTGCTTTTCCCATCAGGCGCTCTAAGCAACTAGATGGCGCTGCGCGCCTTGCACGTGGTGCTGAAGGTCACCTGCGAAGCGCAACGTCACCTCGCGACGACTGAATCGCCATTCGCCATCGTGCAATTCAAATTCGTCGAGGTACTTGCCGGTGCAGATAGGCTGCAAGGGAAACCCATCAAGCTGTTGATGCACGGTGTAATAGCTGGCCGAACTCGCCTTGTCGCCCGAGGGCGCGACATCAATCAGCACGTTGGTGATCGAGTGCCAGGTGCGTGGCGTGCCGTCTTCATGCACTTGCAGGCCGGCTTCGAAGAACGCCAGCAAGCCCTCCCGAGTGGACGCTTCGGTGCCAAGAACATGAAGCACGGCATGCTGAAGCACGTCTGCCACACCGGTAAAATCGCCACTGTCCAGACGATGAATATAGGTAGCGTGAAGGCGGTGGATGGCGCTCTCGGCGGCGAGACGTGCAAGCAGTTGTGGGGTATCACTCATGTTTTTCTCCAGGGATTAAGGGCGAGCCGGGGTGACAGCGATGGGGTCACACCTGAGAGGCGCCGCCGTCGGCGAATAGCTCCACGCCATTGATGTAGCTCGCGGCATCACTGGCTAGAAAGGCCACGGCCTTACCGATTTCGTGGGCCTGGCCGATACGGCCGATGGTGCTTTTTTCACTCAATGCCTTGATGACTTCATCGGCCTGCTCGGCCAGCATCTTGCGCAACGAATCGGTGTCGACGGGGCCCGGACTGACCATATTGATCCGCACCCCACTGCCGCGAATGTCGAGCACCCAGCTTCTTACCAGCGCTCGCAGTGCGGCCTTGGTCGCGCCATAGACGCTCAGGCCTGGGCCCGGATCGATAGAGGCCGTTGAGCCAATAATGACGATGCTGCTGCCTTTTCCCATAAGGGCGAGCGCCCCCTGAACGGTGAAGGTCACGCCTTTCACATTGGTGTTGAACACCCGGTCGAAATACGCTTCGGTGATGCTGCCCAAAGGCTCTACTTCGCCCATACCGGCGTTTGCCACGAGTACGTCAATGCGGCCGTGGCGCGACTTGATCTTGCCGAACAACACCGCCAAATCTGCCGCGATTGAAACATCCGCCACGATTGCGGTGGCACGATCACCCAGGATGGCCACGGCATCATTGAGCTGCGCCTCCCTGCGACCGGTGATGACTACATGAGCCCCCTGCTCCACCAGCTCCTGGGCAATGGCGAGCCCAAGGCCCGACGACCCACCGGTGACCAGAACGACTTTGTCTTGAAATTGCATTGCGATGTCCTCTACAGGCGATTTGGAAGATTGAATTTATGTAGCGAACACTACATACGCACGATCAACCACGCAACACATTTAGTAATCGCTACATAAATTGAGCGATCCGCATCGGACAATTGATGTTGAATTTAGTGATCGCTACACTGGACGCTTATCCACGAGGTCACCATGAACGAGAAAACTCGCCAACGTCGCCCGGCCTTCGACAGAGAAGCGGGAGTCGCCATCGCTCAGGCCATGTTCCATGAACACGGTTTCGACGCGGTGAGCCTTACCGACCTGGTCGACGCCATGGATATCAAGCCGCCAAGCTTCTACGCGGCATACGGCAGCAAAGCCGAGTTGTTTGAGCGGGCGATGCAGCTCTACGCCAGCGAAAACGCCCTCCCGCTGGACAAGATCCTCGCGCCGGAGCACCCGCCCGGCGAGGCGCTTTGCGCGCTGTTGGTCGCCGCTGCAAAGCAATATGGAAAAGACACCACATTGCGTGGCTGCATGATTACCGAGGGCCTGCGTGCCGATGACGAAGTGGCCCGCACGATGGCTGAAACCCTGGCTAACGGCGGCCTTAAGATCATACGGGCGTACCTGGACAACGTGCAGCCGGGTAACGCGCAAACCCTCGCGGATTACATTACGGTTACGTTGCGCGGGCTTTCAGCCTCCGCGTGCAATGGCATGTCGCGCAAACGACTGATCGACGTGGCGCAGACCGCAGGCAGGTTCATCAGCCATGAACTAGCAGACCCGCAGGATTGAGCGCTATTCGCGTAAGAATGATCAGCGGCCCATCTACCGGTCAGTCACCCACGTACCAGGAATGCTTTGAGCAAAGCCGACGCCAAACACCTGTGCCGGCGTTGCAAAGCCCTGCCTGACTTCACCTCCCAATACCCTGCGCGCTGCCTCTACTGCGGCCAGAGGCGTATAGGAATAACCGTTCACCGTCCCGATCACCGAGCGCGCCACGGTTCCGTCAGCGCCGGTCACTTCAGCGACCGCGTGAGCGGGTTGCGCCAGCCGCTGCTCGGCGCTCGGGCCATCAGGGAGTTGTGCCAGATCACCTGTGGGAAATGCATCACCGGTGACGTGAACGTACATTGCGATATTGGGGATAGCCGTCGAATGCCATGCGGTAATCAGGTCACCAAAAGACAGCGGTGCGCAGAGGACCGGGCCGTTACCAAAGTCGAACAACTGTGGCTGGGCGTCGGGGGTGGCAACCAATCGCCCATCGATCCGCGCCATCAAGCCTGCGCCGATGATTTCGCTGGCGCTGATTGCCGAACCTCTCGACATGGACCCCGCCACCTGAAGTGCAACACGCAGTGATTGAGGGCTACGCACACGCTCCGCTACGTGCATGGCCAGGCAGTCGGTTGGCACCACGTCCCAGCCAACACCGGGCAGCAACATCACCCCCGCTTTGGCAGCCTGCACGCTGAGCCGCTCAGCCAATCGGTAAACGTTGATTTCGGCGGTGATGTCCAGGTAGCTGACGCCGGCCTCAATGCAGGCGTGCATCAAGGGTTGCGCGGTGAGTGCAAACGGTCCCGCGCAGTTCAGGAGTACATCCACTCTTTCCAAGGCCCTAGACAGCGGCTCATCGAGCGAAAGTACCCGATAGGGCACGCCGAGGCGCTCGGCCAGTTTTCGCAGCTTGGCGGCATCGCGACCGGCAATTTCAACGTTCAGCCCAGCGGCCTTGGCTTGTTCTGCAACCATGGCGCCGGTGTAACCCGCAGCGCCGTATATCAATAGTTTTTTCATGCGCTGTGCTGCCATTTTTTGTAGACGAATTCGAGGCTATAGCCGTCCGGGTCCAGCACATCGGCGGCGTAGTACTCGGGGTCGTAGTGCAAACGGGCGCCAGGCGGACCGTTGTCTGTGCCGCCGGCCTGAATAGCGGCGGCGTAGGCGGCATTTACCTGCGCGCGGCTATTGGCGACAAAGCCGATATGCGCCGCGCGCCCTTCAACAACGCCTTCGCGCAGCCAGAAAAATACGCGCCCGTGAGCCCCAAACCCCTTGAGGTCGGGATGGCCGGGCGGGCCATCCTTGCCGTCGTAGTCAAGACGGCTGGTGATGCCCAGCGGTGGCAGCGCGGCGCTGTAGAACGCGATGGAGCGCTCCAGGTCTGCGACAGAAATAAAGACATGGTCGAGCATGGTGTTTTCCTCGCTTAAAGGGGGTGTGTGGAGGGTTCTAGATCATGTAACCGCCCGCAACCTCAATGGTCTGGGCATTGATCCAGGCACTCTCCGCAGACAGCAACGTGGCGATCACACGGCCCACATCTTCTGGCTCGCCTACCCGGCCCAACGCGGTTTGCCTGGCGAGCAACGCTTCGAACTCATCGTTCAGGCCGCCACCCAACTCGGTACGAATGGCCCCTGGCGAGACGGCGTTGGCGCGAATACGGCGCTCGCCAAACTCCTTGGCCATGTAACGGGTCAGCACTTCCAGCCCGCCTTTCAACGCGGCGTACGGCGCAACGCCCGCCGTGGCCACACGGGTCGTGGCGCTAGTGAGGTTGACGATGCTGGCGCCATCGGCCAGCAACGGCAGCAGTGTCTGGGTCAGAAAAAACGGACCCTTGAGGTGGACGTTAAACAACCCATCGAATTGCGCTTCGCTGACCGTTGCGATTGGATTGAACAGCCCGTAGCCGGCGTTATTGACGACACCGTCGAGGTGCGCCACATCCCATACCTGCTGCAAGACCTGCTGAACTGTTTCAGCAAAAGCGCCAAAGCTGCTCACGTCGGCCACATCCAGTTTCAGCGCAACGGCTTTGCCACCACCTGCCTGAATCTGCTCGACCACTGCCTGCGCCGCTTTCGGGTTGTTGTTATAGGTCAGGACTACGCCCATACCTCGTTCGGCGCAGAGGGTGGCTGTACTAGCGCCGATGCCACGGCTGCCCCCGGTGATCAGAATGACGCTCATGGTGTGCTCCGGTGTGGATTAGATGAGATGCCACAGTAGCTATCACCGTGCGCAGCCACGCAGCCATTCCTACTTGAAACCTGCCTGTTTCTGCTTTTTGCTTGCGCGGCGTACCCGCTCTGGCGTCAGATGCTCAGCATGAATAATCAACTGAACGAACTCCGGGCGCTGGCCGCCCATGCCGAGAACCGGCGTACCGAAACCGGCATTCCCCGTGTCGCCATGGTGCAAGGCGAGGTACCGGAACATCTGTTGGCCGCTGTGTACGACCCGATGATCAACCTGATTTTGCAGGGCAATAAGTCGATGACTGTTGGCGACCGCACCTTGCGCTACGACCCGGCGACCTACTTTGTAATGTCCATCGAGTTGCCGGCCGTGGGCAAGGTGCACCCCGCCGCCACGGGCGAGCCGTACCTGGCCGTGAGCCTGACGTTGGACCCGACGATTCTCGCCACGCTGTTGGCGGATCTGCCCAAACCTGCCGAGCGGGTTGCACAGGAAAACGGCTTTTCCGTAGCCGCTGTCACGCCCGAACTGATGGACGCGTGGGTGCGTATGTTACGACTGATGGAGCGTCCGCAAGACATCACCGCTCTGGCGCCGGCGTATGAGCGGGAAATTCTCTACCGCGTCTTGCAGGGGCCTCTGGGCTGGATGCTGCGTGAAATCGCAGCCCCGGACACCGCCATGGCCCGAGTAAGCCTGGCCATCCAGTGGATTCGTCGCGACTTCGCCGAGCCCATTCGTGTCGACGACTTGGCTGAGAAAGCAGCGATGAGTGTGTCGGCCTTCCACCGCCATTTCAAAGCAGTGACCAACTTGAGCCCATTGCAGTATCAGAAACGCGTTCGGCTGCTCCAGGCCCGCACGCTGTTGGTGTCCAGCGCCAAGAGCGTCACCACGGCGGCCTATGAAGTGGGCTATGAAAGCCCCACCCAGTTCAGCCGCGACTACGCCCGTGTTTTTGGCTTGCCGCCGGCGCGGGATGCCGCGCGAATTTTGGCGGACACACGGGCTTAAGCCGTTTAGCTGTTCTGACCACCATCTACATTCAAGGTGGCGCCGGTGATATATCCAGCGTCAGGCCCCACCAAGAACGCCACGGCGCCCGCCACTTCTTCTGGCTGGCCGTAGCGACCCAATGCCGTCATCTGTTTAACCATGGCAGCCACATCACTTGTTTCTGGGTTCATCTGGGTGTTGATCGGGCCCGGCTGCACGGTATTGACGGTGATATGACGCCCGCCTAAATCGCGCGCCCAACCACGGCTATAAGCAGCGACCGCCGCCTTGCTCGCAGCGTAGTCAGCGATACCTGGGAAAGGCGCACGGCTGGCAAACATGGTGCCGATGGAAACAATTCGTCCACCGTCAGCCAACAGCGGCACCGCCGCACGAACAGCCGCGACAACGCCACCCACATTGATGGCCTGCTGGCGCTCCAGCTCGGCAATATCGGCCTGCGGATCGCCGATTACGCCGGTGACAAACACCCCAGCGCTGTTCACCAGAATGTCCAGGCGACCGAAGTGCGCGTGTACTTGGTTGACCATCGCAGCGACGGCATTAGCGTCCGCCTGATCGGCAACTAGGGCCAACGCCTGCACACCCAGTGATTCGATGTGGTGCGCCACCGTACGGGCATGCTCCGCTGATGTGGCGTAGCTGAACGCCACATCAGCACCTTCGGCGGCCAAACGTTTGGCTATAGCGGCACCAATGCCACGTGAGCCACCGGTAACCAATGCAACTTTACCTGCCAAGGACTTGCTCATGATTTTCTTCCTGTGTAGTGAGGGGCCAGTCGCGAATGACAAACCGTGCCGCCACACTAACCACCACCCAAGCGGGGATAAACTGATCTAATCGGTATGCTCTATCACTGCTTTGGTGATAAACGTACTTCTCCAGATTCCTCAAACGGTGCCCGCGTGGACTACTTTCTTGCCGTACAAGCGTTCAACCGCATTGTCGAAACCGGCAGCTTCGTCAAAGCAGCCACGCAAATGGACCTGCACCCCAATGCCGTGACCAAGCTGGTACAAGCGCTGGAAGCACACCTGCGGGTAAAGCTGCTTAACCGCACCACGCGGCGGGTCACGCTGACCAATGAGGGCGGCGTCTATTACGAACAGATGAGTCGGGTGCTTGATCGCTGGCTGGAGGTGGAGGCGGAAATTGCGCTCACCCAGTCGGCCCCGAAAGGCAAGGTCAGAATCGATATGGGCACCACCATTGCCACCCTACTGGTGATACCGGCGCTGCCTGACTTTCACGCCCGCTATCCGCAGGTGCAGATTGATATTGGCGCGAGTGATCGCACAGCAGACCTGGCCAGCGAAAACATTGACTGCGTGATTCGCGGCGGCGTCCTGCAAGACTCCTCGCTGATTGCGCGACGCCTGGGAAGCCTGCCGTTTGTTACCTGCGCAACGCCGGCTTACTTGGCTAAGCACGGTGTGCCCAGCCACCCAGGTGAACTGGAAGATGGCCATGCGCTCGTACGTTACTTTTTCCCGGGTTCCAGAAGGCAGAACAACCTTGAGTTCATCAAGGGCGATGAACACGTCGCCGTGCAAGGCCATTACGTGGTGGCCGTCAACGACAGCAACGCCTACCTCGCCGCAGGCCTTGCAGGATTAGGGGTGATCCATACGTTACGGTTTATGGCGCAGCGGTATATCGACGCCGGCACCTTTGTGCCGGTGTTGCAAGATTGGCAGGCCGAGCCCAACCCGCTGTCGGTGGTGTACATGCCCAACCGACACTTGAGCGTTCGCGTGCGCGCATTTGTCGATTGGCTGGTGGACCATTTCGCTGCCCACCCACACGTGTTGCCCTAAGGGTCTACCTGGGGAAGCTCGCGACAATCCACAATGTGGCGCCCAACGTACCCGCCACTCCCACCCCCATAGCCATTTGAACGCCGAAGTGATCAACCACTACACCGCCGATCAGTGCGCCGAGCCCCATCGCCAACTGCCCGGCAGCAACGAATAGCGCTGCTACAACCTCAAGTTGATCGGGCGCGGCCTTGAATATCCAACTCTGGATGGCGATAGGCAGCATGCCAAAACCAATGCCCCAGGCGACGACCGCTGCTGCCGCCCACCCTGAACTCGCGCCACAGATAACCAGCGCCAACATGGCACCACCCAAGAATATCGATGTGGCCAGCACCGCTCTGCGTACATTGCGCTCGACAAACCAACCGCAAAAAAGGTTGCCGAAAACTCCCGCCACGCCATAGGCGAGTAGCAACGCACTCAGGCGGCCCGACTCGATACCGCTAATTTGCGTTAGAAACGGTGCGATATAGGTGTAGGCGGCGAACTGCCCGATAAAAATGAGCACAACCGCCACGAGCCCTGCCCGAACGGTGTTCATCCTCATCACCACCGGTACTTGAGCGAAGCCCAGGGATTTTTCAGGTGGAATACGCGGCAGCAGCACCACTAACGACACCACCACCAGCACAACCAGCGCCGCGAAGGCTGCAAACGCTAATCGCCATCCCAGTAGCCCGCCAAGGAATGTCCCTGCTGGTACGCCGACTACGGTGCCCACTGTCACCCCGGAAAAGATGACGGACGTTGCCCGGCCAATGGCGTCGGGCCTTAGTCTGGGGCCCAGTGAAACCCCAATGGTCCAGAAACCGCCCACCGCGACGCCGAGAAGCATCCGAGCCACGAGAAGAACGCCAAGGCTATTGGCGCAGGCGACCAGTGCATTGGAAATGACCAACAGACTGAGCAACACCAATAATGCGTGCTGACGTTGAATACGCTTGCCCACGCTGATGGTTAACAGCGCCGCACCGGCGGCCACGATGCCGGGTGCCGTGACCATAAGGCCGGCCTGCCCCTCACTGACCGCAAGGTTCTGGGCAATTTGCGGCAACAGCCCCACGGGTAAACATTCTGCGGTCACCAGCGTGAACGCGCCTACGCCGATGGCAACAACTGCGCTCCAGGAGGCCGGTGGGGATTGGGTGCTTGGAGTAGTTGATAACGCCAAAGGAGATGCGGCTTTTAAACTATCCGTCATTGTCGAAACCTGAAGGCATACAGGCGCACGTTGCCGAACGCCCGTGGGTTATTCGGCAGACGTTAGTAGCCCACGCCGCGCACACCACCGGATGCCCGGATGGATTCACCTGTCACCCAGTGGGCATCTTCGGACGCTAAGAACACGGCAAGCGGCGCAATGTCCTCAGGCTCGCCAAAGCGACGCAACGGCGTACCGGCGATAAGTTGCTCGCCAAATTCACCGGCGAAATTGCCGTCTGTGGCAGGTGTGTTGGTATGGCCTGGAAGGATGGAGTTAACCCGAATACCCCGTGGCCCCAACTCTCTAGCCAACGCGAAGGCCAACGTATCGACTGCGCCTTTGGTAGCCGAGTAAACGCTCGAAGCAAGGTAGGGGTCGGTGCTGAGGATTGAGCTGATATTGATGATGCTGCCGGATGTGCCCAGCAGTTTCACAGCCTCGCGCGCCGCCAGCAGATAGCCGAGCACATTGAGGTTGAACTGCTTATGGAAGGCCTCTTCGGTTAAGTCTTCAATCATTTGAAATACGGCAACACCCGCGTTGTTCACCAGAATATCCAGCTTGCCGAAGTCAGCGGCAACGGTTGCAAATAGGCGCGTCACGTCAGCGCCGCTGCTCATGTCCGCTTGTATGGCAACAGCATTCGCGCCTTGTGCTTGAATATGTGCGACCACCGATTCCGCGTCGTCTTTGCTGGAGGAGTAATTGACGATGACGGTGGCGCCAGCTGCGCCCAGTGCTTTGGCAATCCCAGCACCGATGCCTTTGGAAGCGCCCGTTACTACCGCGATTTTTCCTTCAAGTTTCATAGGAGACCTTTCTAAAGTGGCAAGTGACGCAGCGTCCGTTATTGGCCTCCGGTCAGTCTCGAAGGCCTAACGCTGCTTGCCATCAGTATTGGCTCGGCGCCGCGTAAAGCCGTTGCCGGTTCTTCTCGCACCCTTGCCTATTCTTCTCACCTGCATTGCTTTACACACCGGTCTACGCCATCGTCACTCGCATGAACGACACCATGAATGAACTGCGCAGCATCGTGATGCGTGCTCAAAGCCAGTGGACGGAAACCGGGTTGCCACGTGTGGCGATGGTCCATGCCGAGGCCTGTGCCAGCCAGGTTTACCAGCCGATGCTGCACCTCGTACTGCAAGGCTCGAAAACCTTGTCCATTGGCGACCAGGTGCTGAGTTACGGAGCGGCCACGTATTTTGTGGTGCCTATTGATGTACCGGCTACCGGGGAGATTTACCCAGGCGGGCCGGACGAGCCCTATCTCGCCATCAGCTTGACCCTGGACCCCAGCATCATCGCGTTGTTGCTGGCGGACAGACCAAAAACGGAAAGTCAGCCTCACCCCAGTTGCTTCGCGCCTGTTGCGGCGCCCACTGAAATGCTTGATGCCTGGTTGCGCATGCTGCGCCTGATTGACCATCCCGATGAGGCGCCGGTGCTTGCCCCGATGATCGAACGCGAGATTTTGTTTCGCGCGCTTCAAGGGCCCATTGGGGAGATGTTGCGCGAGATAGCTCGCCCGGATGGCCGAGTTTCACAGGTCCGCCGAGCTACCCAATGGATACGCGAGCACTACACCGAGCCCTTTCGTGTAGAACCTTTAGCGGCCATGGCCGACATGAGCGTCGCGGCGTTCTATCGGCACTTCAAAGCCATTACCGCAATGACACCGATCCAATACCAAAAGCGCCTGCGCCTACTCAGAGCGCGATGGCTCCTGCTATTCGAAACACACAACGCGGCCGCCATCGCATTCACTGTTGGCTACGAAAGCGCCTCGCAATTTAGCCGTGAGTACGCACGCTTGTTCGGGTTGCCGCCTGCCAGAGACGCCGCAAGGTTTAAAGCGCCGGCGGATGCCAGCGACCCAGACAAGATGAATGTGACGGCATTAGGGGGTTAACGAAGCATTCGAAGGTTGTCAGTCCGAGTCGCCAGATGAAAAGCGCGGCTAGGTTCTGGCCGAGCGGACAGTCCGCTATTGGCCGATTTCTGCCCCTCGTGACAGGCAGAAATCGGCCAGAAGCGGACATTCCATTCAGAGTGATTGGCACCGCCAGTCCGCAACCTCTCGCCTTTTGGGACTCGCATAAACAGCCTAAGATGCGTTTTGAAAACGGCCGGAAAGCTGAGATGAATTCCGAAACTTCAAACGTCCTGCTACCGATGCGGAGCGCCTGTCACTTTGAAATATGGAAAAGACGTTGCGGTTGTAGAGGCCTTTCAAAGGCTTGCGCGCAATATAGACATTGAGTTTCCTGAACGCCTCGCGACTCTCATGGGAATAGCACATACGCATCCAGCAACGGCAGCACTGAGTAGCCTTGAAGATTTTATATGGCTTGATGCCGAACAGGCCGAGCGAGAAATCAATGAGTGGCTTAATCCTGATGACCAGCAAGGTCGAACCTTTCTTCCCTTTGCGGCTACAGGCGGTGGTGAGCCTTATTGCGTGGTTCGATTGGAAAACGGCGCTTCGGGGATTGCTCAGGTACTTCATTTTGCACAGCCATCCCCACTTGCCCATGCCGATATCTCTTCGTTCGTGACAAGGGAATACGTGCGCGTCGCTAGAGATCTATCTTGGCTACCACCTAGAGCAGACTTCAGTGTTGCACTGAAAAGTGAAGTGGCATTGATCCAATCGGCTCTACTACCCGCAGATTATGCACTTCTTGAGTCTATTTTCAGTCGACAGTGTGTTGCCATGAACTACCTAGCTGGGCCTCGAAGTATCCCGAAAATTGTCAAAGCTTTCATTTCTCAAGACGAAGAGGAATCTTTAGCCGCCCGACTGCGCCATCCGAACCCAATTGAGTTCGAAGCTCTTCGTGCCTGGATGCGCTAATTGTCCATCTCGTGCTCGGGGCCTAAAAATGGGCAAGTTTTGGCCAATAAATGGCTGCCGTGAATGGCCGCAATGGGTCCAGAGTGTGTAAAAACGCCTCCGCGAACCCTTGCTATGATTTCTGAGGATTTCATCGCAGGGATCGCCCATGAAGCGCTTTATCCAAGGTGAACATCGAGGCCAAGGCACCTTACTTCCCGAGAACCTCGACGACTACGTCAGCGATACCAATCCGGTGCGTGTAGTCGACGTCTTTGTCGACGAACTCGACCTGGTCAAGCTGGGTTTTGACGGTGCCATCCCAGCCGATACTGGCCGGCCGGCTTACCACCCCGCGATCCTGCTGAAGATCTACATCTACGGCTATCTCAACCGCATCCAGTCGAGCCGACGTTTGGAGCGAGAAGCCCAACGCAACATCGAACTGATGTGGTTGACCGGGCGTTTGATGCCGGACTTCAAGACGATCGCCAATTTCCGAAAAGACAACAGCAAAGCCATCAGAGGGGTCTGTCGCCAGTTCGTTGTGTTGTGCCAGCAGTTGGGACTGTTCGGAGAACATCTGGTCGCCATCGATGGCAGTAAATTCAAAGCAGTCAACAACCGCGACCGCAATTTCACCAGCGCCAAACTGAAACGGCGCATGGAAGAAATTGAATCAAGCATCAACCGTTACCTGGCGGCACTCGATGCTGTCGATCGGCAAGAACCAACAGCTTCCGAGCCCAATGCCGTGCGGCTGGAAGAGAAAATCGCCAAGCTCAAAACTCAAATGAAGGAGCTTCAGGCGATCGAAATCCAGCTCAATGAATCGCCGGATAAACAGGTCTCACTGACCGATCCAGACAGCCGCTCCATGATGACGCGCGGCACAGGAATCGTCGGCTACAACGTGCAGACAGCGGTCGATACGCAGCACCATTTGATCGTTGCGCATGAAGTGACCAACGTCGGTTCCGACCGCGATCAACTCAGCTCGATGGCCAAGCAGGCCCGCGAGGCGATGGCGTCAGGTTCGTTGTCGGTAGTGGCTGACCGAGGTTACTTCAAAAGCGAACAAATCCTGGCTTGTCACGATGCAGGCATCACCGCCTATGCGCCCAAGCCGATGACCTTTGGAGCCAAGGCTGACGGGCGTTTCAATAACGATGCCTTCATCTGTGACGCGGCAAAAAACGAATACATTTGTCCGGCTGGCGAGGCGCTGATCTGGCACTACTCCTACGTTGAAAAAGGCCTGAAGTTGCATCGTTACTGGAGTTCGAAATGCCAGGGTTGCGCGTTGAAGTCGCAATGCACCCCGAGCACGGAACGACGAATTCGACGCTGGGAACATGAAGCTATACTGGAGGAAATGCAGGCCCGGCTGAGCAATGCACCGGAGATGATGCGAGTCCGAAAACGGACTGTTGAGCATCCCTTCGGGACGCTCAAACAATGGATGGGTGCGACGCACTTCCTGACGCGAAAGCTGGCTGGGGTGAGTACGGAGATGAGCTCTGACTGGCCGCCACGCTATGACAATCATTGATATCCAGCTGGATTTGTTGCGAAGTCTGCCCCTTCAGCGGCACGACGGTTTCCGCCCATCCCTGGGTCGACGAAACCGACAATGCGACGCACAGGCTTATGAATGACAGCTTGCTCATGATGACCTCCGACAGGGCCCGGCACTCTGCAAGAACACTGGGTCGGTAGACAGCTGACGACTGATTCCGGGCTTGATTCAGCACCAAAGAGTGTAGATCACCCATCACTCGCCCTCCTCCCCGGTTTTGAGTGACCTTGCCCGTCCAAACGATTCTTTTCGGTCGTTTTGGCCTGATGACCTAACCTCATAGGTTGAGCGATTAACAATAGAGCCGAGCACTCCTATGCGTAATGCATTGAAGTTAATGATTTTCGTCGCGCTCACGCTGCTGGGACCGGGTTGCGGAGTCGTGTCGGCCGCCGATATGCCAGTGCCTTCAACTTCCACGCCAGGCGTATCGTCTTTTGCCGTCTCCCAGAGTGATCTGCAAGCACTGCAAATTCGGCTTGACCGGATCAAGCAACAGGCTTCGCTCGCCAATAACCTGACCCAGATGGTCGGTCTGCAAGATTCGGTTCAATTGTTTATCAGTGATGTGGATAGCCTGCAGTCATCGCTGCTGCCCGAACAGAAGCAATTACAAGCCCAGCTTGACGTTTTGGGCCCCGAATCGGCAGGCGATGTCGCGTTAGAGAAGTCTGATATTGCGACCCAAAGGGTCTATCTTTCCGAACAAAAGAGAACAGTCGATTCCACCTTGAAAACCCTGGCCGCGCTGAGAGCAAGTGCTGCCGACCTCATCACTCAGATTGTCGGCTTTCGCCGTAACCTTCTGGAAACCGAAGTCACGCTTCGCAGCGGCAGTATCCTGGGGCCGGGGTTTTGGGCACCGTTGTTCAACCCGCCATTAGAGGACCGTCAGCGGCTACGCGCCTTCTTCGAGCAGGCTGGCAGCGTCATCAAAACCGCCTGGCAACCCGGCGAAGGTCTGTTTACCACGGCACTGATTGTGCTGGCCCTGGCTATTTGGACCTGGGGTCGAAGGTTCGCGGAGCGCGGGCTGACCTGGGTGTGCATTCACCGAATGCCTGAAGGACGTTTGCGTCGCAGTTCGCTTGCACTGGCGACAGTCGTGGCCACGGTATTGACCGCCGCCTGCGCGATGCACCTGCTGTTTTATGCACTCACTCGACAGCTGACGTTGTCACCCATGATGCAAAACTTTGCCGATGAATTCGAAAAACTCTTCTATACCTGCGTCCTGATCACCGGTTTAAGCCGGGCGCTGCTGTCGATCCAGCATCCCTCCTGGCGGCTACCGTCCATCGCCGATCCCGTCGCACTGGCGATGAAACCCTTTCCCAGACTATTGGCCGCAACGCTTCTGGTGCTGGTAGGGCTGGCGCAAATCTCCAATGTCACCGGGATGAGCACCCCGGCCATACTCTTCGGTCGAGGCTTTATCGCGCTCGTTGTCACGCTGATTATTGGTGCTTTATTCCTGCATGCCAGCAAAGCCCGAAGAGCCGTGGCGGCTACCGGTGAAGCTCCGGAATCGAGTACCACCCTCGCCGGCCTGATTTATTCCTTCGCCAGCATTGCGATTGTGGCATCGCTGTTTGCGCTGTTGATCGGCTATATATCCCTGGCAAGGTTCATCACCTATGAACTGGTCTGGGGGTTCACCATCCTGTCCGGTTTCTACTTGCTCATTCAGCTGCTCAAAGACAGTTGTGAATACCTGTTTTCACCCAAGAGCCCCAGCGGAAAAGCACTTAAACAATTGCTCGGGATTGGCGATGTGCGCCTTGAGCAAGTGTCGATCATTTTGTCCGGCGTGGGTCGGGCTGCACTATTGCTGCTCGCCGTCATTTCACTGTTTGTGGGTGGCGTAGGAACGACACTCGGGCAACTGGTCACCCAAACGTTCGCCATCCTCGGCGGTGATGGCTTGCGCAAGCTGAATATCATCCCGGGCCACTTGCTTAACGCGCTGCTGGCCCTGTTGATTGGTATCTACCTGATTCGCTCTCTGCGCCGGTGGCTGGATAACGAATTCCTGCCCAAAACCGACATGGACCCCGGCATGTGTGCCTCCCTCAGCACACTCTTCGCCAACATCGGCTACGTCCTGGTCTTTCTGCTGGCGTTGTCGTCACTGGGAGTGAAGTGGACCAACCTCGCCTGGATCGTCAGCGCCCTGTCGGTGGGTATTGGTTTCGGCTTGCAGGAAATCGTCAAAAACTTCGTCTCCGGCCTGATTCTCCTGACCGAACGTCCGGTCAAGGTCGGCGACTTGATCAGTATCAGCGGCGTGGAAGGTGACATCCGGCGAATCAATGTCCGGGCCACCGAAATACAACTCAGCGACCGCTCGATTGTCATCGTGCCGAACTCTCAATTGATCTCGCAAAACTTGCGCAACGTAACGTTGGGCGGAAGTGCGCAAGGTGTGGCGACACTCGAACTGATGTTCCCTCTGGACATCAACCCCGAGCAAGTACAAAACCTGTTGTACGACACCTATCGTGAACACGAGACCATCCTTGATAAACCGGCCCCGTTTGTCCGATTCAGCAAACTCTCCCCCGAAGGCATCACGTTGACGGTCACCGGCTACGTCAGCAGCCCGAGAATCGTGGGCACGACCAAAAGCGATCTGCTGTTTGAGATATTGAAGCGGCTGGGCGCAGCCGGCATAGAGCTGGCGAAACCTGCGCCCGTCGCCTGATCGATGGGCTCAATACACCGCGATATGCGAGTCCGTTCTCGGCTCGGTGCCACCGCACAACACGCCGGTATCAGGATCACGCAAGATGATTTGCCCACGCCCGTAACTGGTCAAGTCACACGCCACTTGCACCTCATGCCCGCGCCGCGCCAAGGCTGCGGCCATATCCCGCGAAGCGCCCTGCTCGATACCGACCTTCAGTCCTCCCAGCCACTGCCAGCGTGGTGCATCCAGCGCGGCTTGCGGGTTCAGACCGAAATCCACCAGGTTCATGACCATCTGCACGTGCCCTTGCGGTTGCATGTAGCCGCCCATCACGCCAAACGGCCCCATCGGCACGCCATCCTTGCTGAGAAACCCCGGGATGATGGTGTGGAAGGTCTTCTTGCCCGGCGCCAGACAGTTCGAATGCCCGGGATCGAGGCTGAACTCTTCGCCGCGGTTTTGCAGGGCGATGCCACTGTCGGGCAACACAACGCCGGAACCAAAGCCGTGGTAGTTGCTCTGGATGAACGAAACCATGTTGCCTTCGGCGTCGGCGGTGGCCAGGTACACCGTGCCGCTGGCATGCGGGTCGCCCGGTTGCGGCGCCACAGCCTGATCGCCGATCTGTGCCCGACGGTGCGCGGCATAGGTTTCGCTGAGCAAGTCATCGACCGCGACTCGCATATGCTCCGGGTCAGTGATGTAGTGCAGACCGTCGCTGTAGGCGAGTTTCATGGCCTCAAGCTGACGGTGCCAGGTCTGCTGACTGTCGCGGTGATCGAAGTCGAAACCCTCCAGAATCTTCAAGGTCATCAATGCGACCAGCCCCTGACCGCTCGGCGGAATCTCCCAGACGTCATAGCCCCGGTAATTGGCCTTGATCGGGTCGACCCACTGGGCGCGATAATCCTGTAAATCATCGGCGCGCAAATAACCGCCCGTGGCACGGGAGTACGCATCCAGCCGTTGCGCCAGAGCGCCGCGATATAGGCTTTCGCAGCCTGTGGTCGCCAGTTCCGACAACGTCCGGGCCTGGGCCGGGTTGCGAAACATCTCGCCGGCGCGGGGTGCCCGGCCATCGATCAAAAAGGTCTCGAACCAGCTGTCGAGCACTTCGTTGCGGCTCGGGGTGAAGTCCTCCAGCGCGGCTTGCCATTGCAGGGCAACCACCGGCGACACCGGGAAGCCATCTCGCGCCAGGCTGATCGCCGGTTGCAACAAATCAGCAAAGGGCAGACGCCCGAAACGCTTGGAAAGCTCGGCCCAGGCCGACGGGCAGCCCGGAATCGTCACGGGGGTCCAGCCATGCAACGGCATTTTTTCGTGGCCGGCGGCTTTCACCGCGTCGATGCTAAGGGCTTGCGGTGCCGAGCCGTTGGCATTCAAACCGTGCAACTTGTTTTGCGTCCAGACCAGCGCAAAGGCGTCGCCACCAATGCCGCAACCGGTCGGCTCAACCACCGTCAACGCCGCGGCCGTGGCAATCGCCGCGTCGATGGCATTGCCACCCCGACGCATGATTTCAATCCCCGCTTCGGCGGCCAGTGGCTGGGAGGCGGCGACCATGCCGCGTTTTGCGAAAACACTTTGACGTTGCGAGGCGTAGGGATACTCATGGGCAGAAAATTTAAACATGACAGGACTCACACAAAAGGAATTTTTCGGGCTCACAACACCCGACTGAGAAAGGCGCGGGTACGGGCATGACGCGGTTGGCTGAAGATCTGCTCGGGCGGGCCTTGCTCAATCAACTCACCTTGATCGAGCACCACCACTCGGTCGGCCACCTCGCGGGCAAAGCCCATTTCATGGGTCACCACCACCATGGTCATGCCCTCTTCGGCCAACTCCTTCATCACCTGCAGGACCTCGCCAACGGTCTCCGGGTCCAGGGCGCTGGTGGGTTCGTCGAAGAGCATCGCCTGAGGCTTCATCGCCAATGCCCGGGCGATGGCCACCCGCTGCTGTTGACCGCCGGACAACATCGATGGGTAGTGATCGGCCTTCTCGGCCAGCCCGACGCGCTTGAGCAGCGCCCGCGCCTGTTCCAGTGCCGCAGGGCGGGACACACCCAGCACATGAATGGGCGCTTCGATGATGTTTTCCAGTGCCGTCATGTGCGGGAACAGGTTGAAGCGCTGGAACACCATGCCGATGTCCCGGCGCTGTCGGGCAATATTGCGCTCCGAGTCCCGTACCAGGCTGCCGTTGGCCCGGGTGCGATAACCCATGGGCTGACCACTGACGCGGATCTGCCCGGACTGAATGTCTTCAAGCAAGTTGATGCAGCGGATAAACGTGGTTTTGCCGGAACCGGAGGCGCCGATCAGCACCACCACTTCACCGCGTCGAACCTGCAACGAGATGCCTTTGAGAATCTCCAGATCACCGAAGGACTTGTGAATATCCAGCGCTTCGATGACCAGTTCTTCACTCATGTGCGCCATGTTCAACGCCCTCTCAACAGTTTCATGGTGTTGCGGCCGAACATTCGACTGGCGGCCGCTGCCGGTCGATCAGACTGCCCGAAACGCGCTTCAAGCCAACGCTGGAAAAAGCCCCAGAGTGTGGTCAGCACCAGGAAGTAAATGGCGACCACCAGATACAACTCGAACACCCGGAAGGTCGCCGATGTCACCATTTGTGTACTGAGCAGCAGCTCCTGCACACCGATAACGCTGACCAGCGTGGTGTTCTTGAGCATCACGTTGAACTCGTTGCCCAGCGGCGGCACGATCACCCGGAACGCCTGAGGCAACACAATGCGCCGCATCAATTTGCCAAAGGTCATGCCCAGGGAACGCCCGGCTTCGTACTGGCCCTTGTCCACCGCGCCGATGCCCGCACGGATGATCTCGGCCATGTACGCGCCTTCGTTGAGGCCCAGTGCGATGATCGCTGCCTGGATATTGCCGGGCACGATGAACCAGCCCAGGTCCAGGTCTTCGAAGCGAAAAATCCCCCCGGCCGCCAGTGCCGTGTACAGAAAAACGATCTGCACCAGCAACGGCGTGCCGCGCATCAGCCACACGTAAAAACGCACCGGGTACTGCAACAACGGATTACGCGACAACTTCATCAACGCCGCGACCAGCCCCAACACACAACCCAGCAGCATGGCCGATACGCTAATCAGGCAGGTCAGCCAGAGCCCGGTCAAGTAGACATCGCTGGGCTGCAACAGGTACTGCCAGAACACATCCCAATTGAAATTCATCGAGTCGGTCCTCAGTCCAGTTTGTCGCTGTCGACATGCCATTTGCTGAGCAGCGCAGCGTAGCTGCCATCAGCGCGCATGCCTTGCAGGACTTCGGTCAAGGCAGCCGTCAGCTGCGGATCGTCTTTACGCACGCCAAACCCGGTAAGAATCCGGTTGAACGCCGGCACTGCCGACTGGAACAGGTCAGGAGCGAGTTGTTGATAGTGCCCGGCGGACTCCACTGTGGTGCCGAAGGCGTCCACCTGATGGATGCGCAATGCCTGGAAGGCATCGGCGTCGACGTTGTAGATCACCAGTTTCATCGGCGCCTTGCCGGCCGCTTCGAGTTTTTCGTTCTCCTTGCCGAGCAGCACACGGATCGTTGAACCGTTGCTGACCGCGACCTTCAGGCCCGACAGGTCCTCCAGCGTGCTCACTGATTTCGGGTTGCCTTTGGGCACCACGATCGACTGACTGGAGTACATGAAATTAACGATATTGATCACTTCGCGGCGTTCGGGCTTATCGAACAGTTGATCGACGATCATGTCGCATTGCTGCGCGAGCAGCGCCGGGATGAGGCCGGCGAAAGGAGAGATGCGCCATTCGACTTTCTTGTCGCCCAGGCGCTTGGCAATCGCCTCGCCCATGTCCACCTGAAGACCGACGGGCTTTTGTTTCATGTCGAAAGACACCAGGGGTGGCGAGTCCATCCCGGAGCAATAAACGATCTTCTCGCTCTTGCTTAATCGTTCGGAAAGTTCGGGGACGGCCAGCGCCCATTGTGAGCAGAGACTTAAGGCAAGAACAGCAGCTAACGCGCAAGGCTTGTGCATGGCAATACTCCCAGTTATGTCAGGTAACGAGGTGCTACTCAAGGTCACAACAACCGCAAAATCGCTTGGCAAAAAGGCCCTTTTATTGATGAGCCTCAAGAAACTGAATCAATCGCGGAATCGTCCCTTCGATGTGCTCGCAGACCACCGTCGCGGCTTTGTCCGGGTCACCTGAACGCAACGCGGCGACAATCGAGGCGTGTTCATCCCGGGCGCTACGGAGTTTGTCGGCGTGCTGCAGCCACAGGCGCATGTGCGGTTCGATCACCGAATACAGCGCCGAAATCTGCCGCATCAGCCGGGGTCTTTCGCTCAGGCTGCACAGGTA
Source organism: Pseudomonas sp. ANT_H12B (assembly GCF_008369325.1). Taxonomy (GTDB): domain Bacteria; phylum Pseudomonadota; class Gammaproteobacteria; order Pseudomonadales; family Pseudomonadaceae; genus Aquipseudomonas. Next base: position 25,308 of record NZ_VOBI01000001.1, read on the forward strand.
TTCATGGAAGGCGCGGTGACGGCTGACCCACTCGGCGCCGTCTTCGCGGTAGTCGTCCATCTCATCGAGCAAACGCTCCAGATGGCTGAAATGGCGCTCGGAGAGTTTCGTCACGGCCACCCGGATGGCGAGGCCTTCCAGGGCGCTGCGCATTTCGAAAACCTCACGCATTTCGTCGATGTTCAAGCCCCGGACGATGGCGCCGCGATTGGGCCGCAGCGTTACCAGGCCGTCGGCATCCAGACGCCGGAACGCTTCGCGAACGGGCATTCGGCTCATGCCGATTTCACCGGCGATGTCCTCGGCAATCAGCCGCTCCCCGGTGCGGTAACGTCCTTTGCAGATGGCCTCAAGAAGAAAGTTGTAGGCCTCCTCTTCGGCGGTGATGGGTTGGCGCTCGGTGTAGACAGGGGCAAATTTCATCAGGTGCACCTTTTGTATTTTTGTATCCAATTATCCATAAAGCCAAAAAAGCACATTGCATGCCATCTTCCGCGAATGCCATTCAGGTGCTTGATTCGATTGATTTATTGATGATTTAGAGCGTAGACAAAGCCGTTTGCCGGCTTAGGAGAACGGGGCAAAACGCCCCATCGGGTAGCCTGCCGACACGAAAAGAGTGCAGACAGGTAACACCGGTCACAGGATTGAAACATTACGAGGGGTGCCGGCTTGTACGCTTGAGCGTTTCGCTCGGCAATTCCTTGAACAACGCCCGATAGCTGCTGGAAAACCGCCCCAGATGCCAGAACGAGCACTGCATCGCCACTTCGGCAACGGTGGTTTCGTTCGGTGTACGGCTGAGCAATTCACGATGGGCGCTGTTGAGTCGGCGCAAGCGTAGCCAATGGGTTGGCGTCATACCGGTGTAGGCCTTGAACGCATGCTGCAATTGACGCAGGGAAACCCCGGCAACCTGGGAAAGCTGCAACAGGTTCAGGGTTTCTTCCGGCGAATCAGCCGCCCATTCACCAATGCGCTTCATCACCGAGCGCTCTTCGGTCCGGCGCTGTAACCCACCGCGATCAAGGCAAACACAGGCGTTGTCGAGGATGTACAGACAGTCTTCCAGCAACTGCTGAGTCAACGCCTCCTTGCTTGGCGGGTCCAGCGTCTGCGCCAGCCGGGTCAACGTCCCGCTCAGCCAGCGGCTGAACAGCGCGTTCTGTCCCGAATTCAGTGGCGCCATGAACAACCCTTCAAGCATGGCGACATTCAGGCCATGACGCTGCACGAAGTCCGGGCCGAACACCACGGCGATCTCCTGGTAGTTCTCCGGGGTGATCCAGATGTTGCGGCTTTCACCATTGAGGACGTAAAGCGAGTTGTCACTGCGATCGAAACAAAACGCCAGCGAGCCTTGCGGGGCGCTGAAATTCTGCTCGACCCGGGTGTTCATGTGCTCCTCGTAAATCTCCACGCCTTGCAGGTCGAGATAGCGCACCCGTCCGGCGAAATGCCCCGGTGACATCTGCTGGTAATGCTGCACCCAACCCGGCGTGGCGCGGATTTGCTCGACCACATCGGCGGTATTGAACGCTTGAACTTGTAAGGCGTTGCACGTTGTCATGGGAGACCTTACGCACTCGTTTGGTGCGTTTTGGTGCTGTTGAAAGTGGATAGATGGAACCGCAAGGCTCGCCCAAGATAGTCGTCAACGCGCCTCGGGGGAAGTGTGTGGTGGATGAAACCAGCCTCCCCGGCGTCAATAAAACCAATAACGAGGTCTCTATGAATGTCCCTTTCGATCAGCTGTTCACGTGGCTGAAAGATCACAAGATTACCGAAGTCGAGTGTGTCGTCAGCGACCTGACCGGCATTGCGCGCGGCAAAATTGCACCCACCAACAAGTTCCTGCATGAGCGAGGCATGCGCCTGCCGGAAAGTGTGCTGTTGCAAACGGTAACCGGGGACTTTGTCGACGACGACATCTACTACGACCTGCTCGACCCGGCCGATATCGACATGGTCTGCAAACCCGTGGCCGACGCGGTGTACGTGATTCCATGGGCCATCGAGCCCACCGCCATTGTGATTCACGACACCTTCGACAAGTTCGGCAACCCCATTGAGCTGTCGCCACGCAACGTGTTGAAGAAAGTCTTGCAGCTTTACACCGACAAAGGCTGGAAGCCGATTGTCGCGCCGGAAATGGAGTTTTACCTGACCCAGCGCTGCGAAGATCCGGACTTGCCGTTGAAGGCGCCGCTGGGTCGTTCGGGCCGTGCGGAAAGCGGCCGGCAGTCGTTTTCCATCGACGCCGCCAACGAATTCGATCCGCTGTTCGAAGACGTCTATGACTGGTGCGAACTTCAGGGCCTGGACCTCGACACACTGATCCACGAAGACGGCCCGGCGCAGATGGAAATCAACTTCCGTCACGGCGACGCACTGGATCTGGCCGACCAGATCACCGTGTTCAAACGCACCCTGCGTGAAGCGGCGCTCAAACATAATGTGACCGCTACCTTCATGGCCAAACCGATCGGTGATGAGCCTGGCAGCGCCATGCACATTCACCAGAGCGTGGTGGACATTGCCACCGGCCAACCGATCTTCGCCCATGCCGACGGCACTATGAGCGAGCTGTTCCTGCACCACATCGGTGGGCTGCAAAAGTACATTCCCAAAGTGTTGCCGATGTTTGCACCCAACGTGAACTCGTTCCGACGTTTCCTGCCGGACACCTCGGCGCCGGTGAATGTCGAATGGGGCGAAGAAAACCGTACGGTCGGTCTGCGCGTGCCAACGTCCACCCCGGATTCGATGCGCGTGGAAAACCGTTTGCCGGGGGCCGATGCCAACCCTTATCTGGCTATTGCGGCGAGTTTGTTGTGTGGCTATCTGGGCATGGTCGAGCGCGTCGAGCCGAGCGCTGCGGTGCAGGGTCGGGCTTATGAACGCCGCAACTTGCGCCTGCCGATCACCATCGAAGATGCCCTGAGGCAGATGGAAGAGTGCGAAACCGTATCGCGCTATCTGGGCAGCAAGTTCGTTCGCGGTTATGTCGCGGTCAAGCGCGCCGAGCACGAGAACTTCAAGCGCGTGATCAGCTCCTGGGAGCGTGAGTTCCTGCTGCTCAGCGTCTGAGACCTGATTTGTCCGCACGGGCCCCTTCGCGAGCAGGCTCGCTCCCACATTTGGAATGCATTCCCCTGTGGGAGCGAGCCTGCTCGCGAAGACGGCCGCCAGAACACCAAAGAAACTCCGGAAGAATCCAATAACGACAAGAGGTGTCGAAATGCGTCTATTGAAATCAGTGGTTCCGCTCGCGTTGACGTTGTTGTGCAGCGCCGTTGCTCAGGCTGAGCCCACTGTGAGCGTCTACAACTGGACCGATTACATCGGCGAGACCACCCTCGTCGACTTCCAGGCGAAAAGCGGGATCAAGGTGATCTACGACGTGTTCGACTCCAACGAAACCCTGGAGGGCAAATTGCTCGCCGGTCGCACCGGCTATGACGTGGTGGTGCCGTCCAACCACTTCCTCGCCCGACAGGTGAAGGCCGGTGCATTCCTCAAACTTGATCGTTCGCAGCTGCCTAACTTTAAAAACATCGACCCGAAACTGCTGGAGCTGCTGGAGAAAAACGACCCGAGTAACGAGCATTCGGTACCGTACCTGTGGGGCACCAACGGCATCGGCTACAACGTCGACAAGGTCAAGCAAGTGCTGGGCATCGATCGCATCGACTCCTGGGCGGTGTTTTTCGAACCCGAGAACCTGAAGAAACTCAGCCAGTGCGGCGTGTCGATGATGGATTCGGCCGATGAAGTGTTTCCGGCAGTCCTGAACTACATGGGCATGGATCCGCGCAGCGAGAATCCTGAGGACTTCAAGAAAGCCGAAGCCAAGCTACTGACCATTCGTCCTTACGTCACCTACTTTCATTCTTCCAAATATGTGTCGGACCTGGCCAACGGCGACATCTGTGTGGCCTTCGGTTACTCGGGCGACGTGTTCCAGGCCGCCAACCGGGCCAAGGAAGCGAAGAACGGCGTGAACATCGCCTACTCAATTCCCAAGGAAGGCAGCAACCTGTGGTTTGACCTGCTGGCGATTCCGGCAGACGCCAGCAACCCGAAAGAAGCTCACGCCTTCATCAATTACCTGCTTAATCCACAAGTGATTGCCAAGGTCAGCACCTCGGTCGGTTATGCCAACCCGAACACGGCCGCCAAGCAGTACATGGATGCCGAACTGGTGAACAACCCTGAGGTTTACCCTCCCCAAGAAGTCCTCGACAAACTGTACATCTCGACCACCCCGCCCCAGGCGATCATGCGTCTGATGACCCGTTCCTGGAGCAAAGTGAAATCCAACAAATGAATCAGTACAGCAACGAACATACTCACTCCTATTACGCCGCGTCGGTTAATGAAATGGCGCCCTACCCCACGCTGGCATCGGACCGGGTGGCCGATGTCTGCGTGATCGGTGGCGGTTTCACCGGGGTCAACACCGCCATCGAACTGGCCCAGCGCGGGCTCTCGGTGATCCTGCTGGAAGCCCGGCGGATCGGCTGGGGCGCCAGCGGGCGCAACGGTGGTCAGTTGATTCGCGGTATCGGTCACGACGTCAGCGGTTTCGCCCGCCATGTAGGGCAGGAAGGCGTGCGTTATCTGGAGCGCGCCGGGATCGAATCGGTGCAAGTCGTGGGCAATCGCATCCGCGAACACGCCATCGATTGCGACCTGCGCTGGGGCTTCTGCGAACTGGCCAACACCAAGGCGCAGTTCGCAAGACTGAAGGCTGAACACGAGGGGCTTCGCGAGTCGGGTTACGCCCATGAAACCCGGCTCGTCGGACCCGAGCAGATCCGCCAGCAAGTGGTGGCATGCGATGTCTATGCCGGCGGCCTCATCGACATGGGTTCAGGGCACTTGCACCCACTCAATCTGGTCCTCGGCGAAGCGCGGCTGGCGCAATCCCTCGGCGTTCAGATCTTCGAGCAGAGCCCGGTGCTGGAGTTGATCCATGGCCCTACCACTCAGGTTCGCTGTGCCGGTGGCACGGTTCGCGCCGGCAGCCTGGTGCTGGCCTGCAACGCGCACCTGGAAGAACTCGAACCGCACCTGAGCGGCAAGGTGCTCCCGGCGGGCAGCTACATCATTGCCTCCGAACCGTTGGCGCCTGAGGTTGCAGCGCAATTGATCCCGCAGAACCTGGCGCTGTGCGACCAGAAAGTCGGCCTGGATTATTACCGGCTCTCGGCGGACCGGCGCTTGCTGTTCGGAGGTGCCTGCCATTATTCCGGGCGGGATCCGGCAGATATAGCGGCCTATATGCGGCCACAAATGCTCAAGGTTTTCCCGCAACTGGCGGACGTGCGCATTGACTATCAATGGGGCGGCAAGATTGGCATCTCCGCCAATCGCTTCCCCCAGGTCGGGCGTTTGAGCCAGCATCCGAACGTGTTCTACGCCCAGGGTTACTCCGGCCATGGCCTGAACGTGACCCACTGGTGCGCGACGCTGTTGGCCGAAGCGATCCATGCCGGACACAGTCAAGGCTTCGACGTGTTCAGCGCCGTGCCGCACATGACCTTCCCCGGTGGCCCGATGTTGCGTTCGCCGCTGCTGGCCCTCGGCATGTTCTGGTATCGCCTGCGCGAGTTGCTTGGCTGACGCCCTCCCCCAACTGATCGTTTGAGTCTTTCGATTTGCTCAATCGTGAGGCACTTCTATATTGAGGGAGTGCTCATCACTTCCTGCCTCCTGTCGAGCTTGGCCTATGGCAACGACTGAACAGCTGATCATCTGCGAGCACTGCGACTGCGTGTATGAAAAAGTCACGCTCGCCAAACATCAGAAAACCCTCTGTACACGCTGCGGCGGCGTGCTTCAGCGCTATAACGGTCTGACGGTGGAGCAGCGTCTGGCGTTGAGCTTCACCGCGCTGGTGGTATGGATTTTCACCAATTTCTATCCGGTGATGAGCATCAGCCTCAAAGGCCTGAAAAACAGCGCCACGCTCTGGGATTCGGTCCTGGCCCTGAGCCACGGACCCATCACGTTCATTGCGATGGTGGCGGCGATCGCGATGATCATCGCGCCGATTTTCCAACTGGTGCTGCTTATCTGGGTCCTGAGCTTCGCCCTCGCACACCAACGTTCTCCCGGATTCAGGTTCTGCATGCGCTGGCTGGAAACCCTCAGGCCCTGGAGCATGCTGGAGGTCTGTCTGCTGGGCGCAATGGTCGCCGTCATCAAACTCGCCGGGTTGCTGGATGTGTTGCCCGGCATCGGTCTGTTTGCCTTGGCAATTCTCAGCCTGATGATGATCCGTATCGCCGGGCGCGACGTCCGTGACCTGTGGGACACGTTATGAAAAGGCCTCCGGTGGCGAGCGAACTTAATCTGTGCCTGTGTCACAGCTGCGGGCTGGCCTGTGACATGACACTCGAACCCCACGAATGCGAGCGTTGCGGCGCGCCGCTGCATCGATACAAAACCAACTCGCTCGCCCGGACCTGGGCCTACATGTTCACTGCCCTGGCGTTTTACGTCCCGGCCAATCTGCTGCCGGTAATGAACACCCAGATGGTCGGCAACGGCGCCGACAGCACGATCATGAGCGGCGTGCTGGAGTTCTGGCAGCACGGCGCCTGGGACATCGCCCTGATCATTTTTATCGCCAGTATCGCGGTGCCGGGCATCAAGTTCGTCGCCCTGACGCTGCTGCTGGTGACCGTTCAGCGCGGCAGCCAATGGGCGCGCAAGGAGCGGTCAAAAATGTACCGTTTCGTCGAGCTCATCGGTTACTGGTCAATGCTCGATGTGATCGTGGTGGCGCTGGTGGCCGCACTGGTGAAGTTTCAAGCCCTGGCCGATATCGAACCGCGCCCGGGCATTCTGTTTTTTGGTCTGGTGGTGGTGTTCACCATGCTGTCAGCGATGAGTTTCGACCCGCGCCTGATCTGGCAAAAAGAACAGCAAAACCCACAAAACGAGGAGGTCACGGATGAAGTCGCAAGCCACTGACGGGCCGCAAGCCCCCGGCCACGCCCCGATCAAGACTCGTCGTTTCAGCGTATCGCTGGTATGGATCGTGCCAATTGTGGCCGTGCTGGTGGGGATCTCGCTTGTCGTGCACAGCCTTATGCAGGAAGGCCCGACCATCACCGTCACGTTCAAGACCGGTAGCGGCCTGACCGCCAACAAGACCGAGGTCAAATACCGCAACGTGGTGATCGGCCAAGTCTCGGACGTAGAACTGAGCGACGATCAGAAAAGCGTCAACGCCACGATCAAACTGGCCAAGCAAGCGGAAAGTTTCACCCGTGAAGACTCGCAATTCTGGGTGGTGCGACCGCGTATCGGCGCCGGCGGGGTTTCGGGGATCGATACCCTGCTGTCCGGCGACTACATTGGCGCCGACATCGGCCAGTCCAACGCCCGCGCAAAAAACTTCACCGGTCTGGAAAACCCGCCACCCATTACCTATGGCGAGCCGGGCAAGCGTTTCACCCTGCATACCCAGGACCTCGGTTCGCTGGATATCGGCTCCCCGGTTTATTACCGCAAGATTCCGGTCGGCCAGGTGGTGGCCTATGCCCTGGATGCGGACGGCAAAGGGGTCAACATCGAAGTCTTCATTCATTCGCCCAATGATGCTTACGTCACCGAAAACACGCGGTTCTGGAACGCCAGCGGGATCGACGTGAATGTCGGCGCCAACGGCTTTTCGGTGAAAACCGAGTCGCTATCTTCCATCCTGGTGGGCGGCATCGCCTTCCGCGCTCCGGAATACAGCCCCAACGATCAACCGGCCGCAGAGGCAAAAGCGTTCGACCTGTTCGAAGATCAGCTAACCGCCCTCGCCCCGCCCAGCGGCAAGGGACAGTTCTTGAGTTTGCGTTTCGATCAGGCCTTGCGCGGGCTCAGAGTCGGGGCGCCGGTGGAATTCCTTGGCATCGAGTTCGGCAGAGTCGTGTCGGTCAATCTGGATTTCGACGCGAAAAAACGCAGTTTCCCGGTCAATGTCGGCATCGTGATCTATCCGCAACGGCTCGGACAGGCCCACATCAAAATGCTCAAGGTCTTGAAGCATGACCCCGAAGACGAAGCCGCGGGCGTACGCCTGATCGGCAGCTTCATCGACAACGGCCTGCGGGCTCAGGCTCGTAGCGGCAACCTGTTGACCGGTCAGCTGTACATCGCGCTCGACTTCTACCCCAAAGCGGAGAAAGTCGTGTTCGATCCGACTGCCCGGCCGGTCTCTATCCCGACCATTCCTGGCAGCCTGGAACAGTTGCAGGAAAAACTCGAAGGCATGGTCAACAAGATCAACCAATTGCCGATCGAGCGCATAGCCGGCAACCTCGACAGCAACCTCGTCGAACTGCGCAAAGGGCTTGCCCAATTCAACGCCAAGACCCTGCCCGGCGTGCAGACCACCCTCGCGGACGTCAGCAAGACCCTGCAATCGGCCAGTTCGACGCTTGCCGAAGACTCACCGCAACGTGAACAGTTGACCCAGACCCTGGACGAACTCGGACGCATGTCGCGCTCCTTGCGTGAACTCTCGGATTACCTGGGACGGCATCCGGAATCGCTGATCCGCGGCCGACCCGACAATGCCGCGCCAATGGATCTGCAAGGGCCACCACGCAAATGACCACAGGAGCATCACCCATGGCTTTTCCGCTGAAGATCACCTTGGTCGCTGCGTTGCTGCTGCTCGCCGCTTGTCGCAGTGATCCGATTCAGTTTCATACCCTGATTCCGGCGCAACCGGGCCTTGCTGCGCGCAACAGCGGTGCGGAAATCCAGATTGAGGGCATCAGCGTCCCGCCCCAGGTCGATCGTCCACAGATCGTCATTCGCCAGGGCAACAGTGGCATGGCGATTCTCGAAACGGAGTGGTGGGCCGCGAGTCTGGTGGATGAATTGCGCAGCGCGCTGATCGATCAAATGGTCAACAGCAATCCTCGGCGCAACGTGTCGGTGCGGTTAGACGTGCAGCGGTTTGATTCGATTCCCGGTCAATATGCATTGATCGACGTCAAGTGGCGCCTGCGCAATCTGAGCGAGGGTGATGCTGGGCTCCTCACCTGCCGCAGCACTTTGCAGACGCCTTCAGGCGCTTCCATCGATGAGTTGGTGGCGGCGCAACAAAACAACGTCAAACGCTTGGCCGCGCTTATTAGCCAGGCCGCTGGCGGAACACAAAAAGGATGTCCATCGGTCCAGTGATTTGTCGTTTTTTTCTCGTTGGGGCCTTTACATTTGCCGCGCCTTAAACATGCAAATGATTCGTATTGATCTACACTGATCGACGACCTTCCCCGTTGGTTCTGTCGAATCTGCGTGCTCGATTCTAAAAAAAACAGGAGCTGTCACTGCATGATTTCTCACATCCCTTCTTTCCTGAAAAAAGCACTGTTGGCCACCGCGCTGCTGAGCGCCGGTCACGTGTATGCGGCCGATGCCGACGGCATTGTGGTCTACAACGCCCAGCACGAAAGCCTGACCAAAGCCTGGATCGAGGGCTTTACCAAGGAAACCGGCATCAAGGTCACCGTGCGCAATGGCGACGACACCGAGATGGGCAATCAGATTGTGCAAGAAGGCGCCGCCTCGCCGGCTGACGTGTTCCTGACCGAAAATTCCCCGGCGATGGTGCTGGTCGACAACGCGGGGTTGTTTGCACCGGTTGCGCCGACAACCCTGGAACAGGTTGACGCAGCCTACCGCCCGGCTCATGGCAAATGGGTGGGGATCGCCGCGCGTTCCACGGTGTTTGTCTACAACCCGAGCAAACTGCCTGAAGCCGAGTTGCCCAAGTCGCTGATGGACCTTGCCGGTCCGGACTGGAAAGGTCGCTGGGGCGCGTCGCCGGCCGGTGCCGACTTTCAGGCCATCGTCGCCGCCGTGCTCGAACTCAAGGGTGAAGCCGCGACCCTCGAATGGTTGAAAGGGATGAAAACCAACTTTACGGCGTACCGAGGCAACAGTGCGGTGCTTAAAGCGGTCAATGCCGGTCAGATCGACAGCGGCGTGATTTATCACTATTACCGCTTCGGCGATCAGGCCAAGACTGGTGAAAACAGCAAGAACACCGCCTTGCACTACTTCAAACACAAGGATCCGGGCGCCTTTGTCAGCCTCTCCGGCGGCGGCGTTCTGGCGTCCAGCAAACACAAGGACCAAGCCCAGGCATTCCTCAAGTGGGTGACCGGCAAAGACGGCCAGGCCATCCTTAAAACCGGTAACTCGTTTGAATACGCCGTGGGCAAGAACGCTGAGTCCAACTCAAAACTGGTGCCTTTGCCGCAACTCGACGCGCCAACAGTCGATGCCTCAAAACTCGACAGTAAAAAAGCCGTGGAGCTGATGACTCAGGCCGGGCTGCTTTAATTGATGCCTGAAACCCTGCCAGCGAATGTTGCCGAGGCGATACCCGCGAACTTGCGCCGAAGATCCCACGGCCTCTTTGCAGGCCGCGGTGGCGCGTGGGTGATCGGTACGGCGGCGCTGGTTTCGCTGCTGGCGCTACTGCCGATTGCCTTCGTCATCGGCGTATCCTTCCAGACGGGCTGGGCAACCCTTGTGCCGCTGGCATTGCGGCCAAGGGTCGGCGAGTTGCTGATCAACACCGTGTTGCTGGTCGTGCTCACCATTCCCTTGTGCGTCACGTTGGGCTTGGCGCTGGCGTGGCTGACCGAGCGCACCGACATACCGGGACGGCGCTGGTGGTCGCTGCTGGCGACCGCGCCGCTGGCGGTTCCGGCCTTCGTTCACAGCTATGCCTGGGTCAGTCTGGTGCCACCGATTCATGGGTTGTTCGCCGGGGTTCTGGTCTCGGTGATCGCCTACTTCCCCTTCCTGTATTTGCCGATTGCAGCGACCTTGCGCCGGCTCGATCCGGCCATCGAAGATGTCGCCGAATCGCTGGGCCTCAAGCCCTGGGCGGTATTTTTCCGGGTGGTGGTGCCGCAATTGCGCCTGGCAATCTGCGGCGGCGCCTTGCTGGTTGGCCTGCACTTGCTGGCCGAATATGGCCTGTACGCGATGATCCGCTTCGACACGTTCACCACGGCGATCTTCGACCAGTTCAAATCCACCTTCAACGGGCCTGCCGCCAACATGTTGGCCGGCCTGCTCGCGCTGTGCTGCCTGGCAATGCTGACCGTCGAATCCGCGGCTCGTGGCAACGCGCGTTATGCCCGGGTCGGTTCGGGAAGTGCCCGCGAGCAGCGGGTCGTACATCTGAAAGCGAACACAGCCGCACTCGCACTGACCTTGCAAATCGTCACCTGTGCACTGGCGCTGGGTGTGCCATTGCTGACCCTGAGCAAGTGGCTGATCGCGGGTGGTACGCAAGTCTGGCAGATGACCGAACTGTTGCCGGCGCTAGAGCAGACACTGCTGTTGGCTGTCTCGGGGGCTGTTTTGACCACGTTGGCGGCTATCCCGATTGCCTGGCTGTCGATTCGTTCACCGGGCCGACTGCAGCGAATCCTGGAAAGCTGTAATTACATCACCAGTTCGTTGCCGGGCATTGTCGTGGCCCTGGCACTGGTGACCATCACGATTCATTTTGCCCGGCCGATTTACCAGACCACCGTTACGGTGTTGCTCGCGTATCTACTGATGTTTTTGCCCCGTGCGTTAGTGAGCTTACGTGCCGGTATCGCCCAGGCACCGGTGGAACTGGAAAACATGGCCCGCAGTCTCGGTCGCTCACCCGCCCGGGCACTGTGGCTGATCACCTTGCGTTTGGCCGCACCCGGGGCTGCCGCGGGCGCGGCGCTGGTGTTTCTGGCGATCACCAATGAATTGACCGCCACGCTGCTGCTTGCCCCGAACGGTACACGCACCCTGGCCACCGGGTTCTGGGCCATGACCAGCGAAATCGACTACGCCGCCGCTGCACCCTACGCCCTGCTGATGATTTTGCTGTCGCTTCCGTTGACCGGACTTCTTTATCACCAATCCAAACGAACGGCTGGCCGATGAACGCTCTTGAACTGCACTCGATCTGCAAGACCTACGGTTCCCAACGAGCCCTGGAAAACATCAGCCTGTCGGTACCGACGGGCAGTCGTACGGTGATTGTCGGCCCTTCAGGTTCGGGCAAGACCACCTTGCTGCGGATGATCGCCGGCTTCGAATTCCCGGACACGGGGCGTCTTTCACTCAATGGCCAAACGCTCGTCGACAGCACGCATGAGGTGCCGGCGCATCAACGTTTGATTGGTTATGTTCCCCAGGACGGCGCCCTGTTCCCGCACATGACCGTGGCCGCGAACATCGGTTTCGGGCTATCGATCAAGGGCCGTGCAAAACAGGAGCGAGTCGCAGAGTTGATGGACAGCGTGGCGTTGGATGCAAACATGGTCAACCGTTGGCCCCATGAGCTTTCCGGCGGCCAGCAACAACGCGTGGCACTGGCGCGGGCGTTGGCGCAACAGCCGCGCTTGATGTTGCTGGACGAGCCGTTTTCGGCCCTCGATACAGGCCTGCGCGCCGCCATGCGCAAATTGGTCGCGCGGCTGCTGGCTGACGCTGGCGTCACCACCATTCTGGTCACCCATGACCAGAGCGAAGCGTTGTCATTCGCCGATCAGCTGGCAGTGATGCGCCAAGGCCGGCTCGTGCAATCGGGGCATCCACTGGATCTGTACCGCTACCCTGATGACGAACAAACCGCACTGTTCCTCGGCGAAGCCGTGGTCATGCCCGCCAGAATTGAAGCGGGCTGGGCCCATTGCGACCTGGGTCGGATACCGGTCAACAACCACAGGAACAATAAATCAGCGCAGATCATGTTGCGGCCCGAACAGTTGCAGCTGGTCAGCATTCAGCCCGGTCCCGCAGAGGCTGCCGGGTGTCGCGCGTTGGTGACCGAGCGGGATTTCAGCGGCAATACCTGCACGGTGACCGTGGAGCTAGAGTCGCTTGTTTTCGGGGCTCCGCCAGGTCGATCACTCATGGTGCGCAGTTCGGGCATGTATGCGCCACCCACGGGTAGCGCGGTTCACGTCTCAACGATCGGCCATGCGCATGTCCTGAGCGAAGCCTGAACCTGTGCGTCAAAGATCGAAGCGATCAACCGCCCGCCGCCGCTCGTTGTCATCGCGCACATCGTAGTTGGCTGTCGTCTGGATATTGCTGTGATGGGCGAGTTTCTGGGCGATCGACAAGTCGTACTCCTCAATCACTCGAGTAATGAACGAGCGTCGAAAGTCATGCGGCATGATTTTCACCCCGACCTGCGCGCCCCGTTGCCGGGCAATGTAATAGATCGCGTGCTTGGTGATGCGCTCGCGGGTGATGTGACTGCCGCGGCGGATGCGGTTGAACAGGAACGAATCGTCCACTTCACCCTCCTTCAGTAGCGAGCGCCGCAGCTCCAGCCAGTCATTGAGTTTGGCGAACGCCCAGGCCGGTGCGTACTTGATCAATTGCTTGTTGCCCTTGGCGGTCACACGAAGGCTGCGCTCGGCGAAATCGACCTGGTTCAGGTCCAGGTTCACCGATTCCGATTTGCGCATGCCCGAGCCATACAAAATGCCGATGATCGCCGCATCCCTCAACCCTTGTGGCCGTGGATCGGCAGCGCAGACCGCCATCATTTCCTGGATCAGCGTGCGCCTGAGGTTGCGCCCCTGTGACAGCCGGGTTCCGGCAATCCCCTTGACCGAGCGCATTTTCAGCAGGTGTTCCTGACTGATCAGGCTCATGCGCCACGCTTCGTTCATCACCCCGCGCACCGCGTTGACGTACAGCGAAGAGGTGTTCGGTGCATAGCCGTCGGTGCGCAAGGTGGCCACCAGCGCGATGACATCTTCCGGTTGCAGGTTGTGCCAGGGAATCTCCTCGACGTTCATGTCTTCAAAGCCCAACCGGTCAGCGGCGTCCTGCAACACATAACGCATGGTCAACTGGCTGGAGGGCGCCAGACGTGCCAGGTACAGGGTCAGCGGGTTGGTCTTTGAGGGAATGGAGTCGGTAGCGGGTAAGTCAATCAAACGAAACGGCCTTAAGTGGAAAACAGTTCATTAAACAACTAAGGATTGAAACATCCTTCATATAACGCGGAACACTTCTGTAGGAATTTCCACTAAAAAACTCGATGAACGGCAGAAGTCTGAACAGTGACTGTATGACTTTCAGGTAAGCAATTCACCCACCGGTTTTTTCATGCCCCTTTCACAAAACCAGACATAACCTTCAATCAATCCAGTGAGCCTCGGTGGGCTCCCAACCTGCCGGCCACGGCTGTAAATGTCAAATACAGTGTGCGTCTGGCCGTTAGCTAAATCATTGAAATCACGTTTCTTTCGGCATTGGCGCTGAAGGATGGCTTACGCCCGAAAGTTCTCCAGGAGCCAGGCTTTTCCCCGTTGTCCCGTTCCAGTACCGGCGATGAAGAAACTGCCGTCGTAAAGCAAGTATTGCGTTTCGCTCAATACAGCCGCGAGGCCGTGGCTTGAGGTCTGAAACGTCCGGACGTGGCGTTGTACAGCACGATAGACGAATTGAAATATGACCCCGCCTATCCTGACGCCGCCCCCCAACTCTCGCCCTGCTCTCGCGTCCGAACTCAGGAGTGCCCCATGAAAATCAGTGTATTTGGTAGCGGTTACGTTGGCTTGGTGCAAGCGGCTGTCCTGGCTGAAGTCGGCCACGACGTGGTCTGCATGGACATTGACGAGCGCAAAGTCGAACGGCTGCAACAAGGCCACGTGAGTATTTTCGAACCGGGGCTGGCCAGCCTGGTGCGCGAAAGCCTGGAGGCCAATCGTCTACAATTCACCACTGACGAGAAGTTTGCGGTGCAGCATGGCCAAGTGTTGTTTATCGCCGTCGGCACACCGTCGCGGGACGATGGTTCGGCGGATCTGCGTTATGTGCTGTCGGTGGGCGAAGCCGTGGCGCGTCATCGTGAACACCCGGTGATTCTGGTGGAGAAATCCACCGTGCCGGTGGGCACCGGCGATACCTTGCGCGCGCACATCGACAAGTGCCTGATCAAGGTTGGCCGGCTGCTGCAGTTCAATATCGTCTCCAACCCGGAGTTTTTGAAAGAAGGCTCGGCCGTCGCCGATTGTCGGCGTCCGGACCGGATTATCATCGGCTGCGAAAGCGATGATGTGCGTGACGTGATGCGCGACCTCTACGCACCCTTCAACCGCAACCATGACCGGATCATGTTCATGGACCTGCGCAGCGCCGAGCTGACCAAATACGCCGCCAACTGCATGCTGGCAACCAAGATCAGCTTCATCAACCAGATCGCCGAACTGGCCGAGCACCTGGGCGCTGACATCGAATCGGTGCGCCTGGGCATCGGTGCCGACTCGCGCATTGGCTACCACTTCATCTACCCCGGTTGCGGTTATGGCGGTTCGTGTTTTCCCAAGGACATGCGCGCGCTGATCCACAGCGCCGAAGAAGCCCATTGCTCCAGCGACCTGCTGCAAGCGGTGGAAGCCATCAACCAGCGGCAAAAACACAAACTGTTCGAGCGTATCAATGCGTTCTACAAAGGCGATTTGCGTGGCAGGACCTTTGCCGTGTGGGGCCTGGCATTCAAACCGAACACCGACGACATGCGTGATGCACCGAGCCGGGTGCTGCTGGAATCGCTGTGGGCAGCCGGGGCCAATGTCCGCGCGTTCGACCCGGAAGCGATGCAGGAAACCCAACAGCTGTATCCCGATGAGTCCCGATTGATGCTGATGGGCACGCCGGAATCGGTATTGGCCGGCGCTGATGCCCTGATCATTTGCACCGAGTGGCAGCAGTTCAAGGCGCCGGATTTCGACCTGATCCGGCAGCGACTCAACGCACCGGTAATCTTCGACGGACGCAACCTGTACGACGCCGATCGACTGGCCCGCGCCGGTTTCATGTACTTCCCGATGGGCCGTGGTGAGTCGCGCAACTTGCCGATTCCGCATCAGCAGTGGCCCGCTGCTTCGGTCGTCGCTTGAATGCGATGTGAACCGCTATCAGAGCGACGCCTTCAAATCGACCCCCAACGCCTGGGCAAACGCCTTGACCAGCGGACTGCGCACAGTGTTGTGACGAAGGATCAGATTGAACGGGGTGATGATGTTGATCAGGTCCGGGCGCACCGCGCGAAATTGTCCCTGAGCGACCATCGATGCAGCGTAATGCTGTGGTAGAAAACCCACGAAACGCCCGGTCTTGATCAACAATGCCACCGCTTCGACCTGGCTGGCCGAGGCGGAAAAGCTGTCGTAGTAGGCAAAATTCAGTTTGTCGCGATGAATCGCATAGCGGTGGTTGATGCACTCGTAATCCTTGAGCACATGACTGCCGATTTCTGCGTCCGGCACCGTGAATAACGGATGACCGACTGCGCAATAAACTTCGGAGCGTTCTTCATAAAGCGCGTAGTAATCAAACTCTTCGCGTTTCTGATACACCGGCACGATCCCCGCCACTAACCGTCCCTCTACCACGCCTCTTTCCACCTCATCCAGCTGAGAGGCTTGAAGTTGAAACCTGACTTTAGGCGATGTCTCATTAATTATTCTAAGCGCAGCAACTAACGGGGAATTAGCATCGGAAATCGTATTATCAATAACCCCCACGCCAAGATCACCGATCAGTTCGTTCTGCGCTGAACTAAGCCGATCACGAAAGTTGTCGACCGAGGCAAACAAATCGATCGACGCCTGATACACCAGACTGCCTTCTTCGGTCAGGTGAAAGCCCTCCCGCCCTCGGGTACACAGGCGCATGCCGATGCGAATCTCAAGGTCGGAGATCTGTTTGCTGATGGCTGCCAGCCCCACATTCAGTTCATTCTGGGCCGCACTGAACCCTCCGGCCTCGACCACCGCCTTGAACACTTTGAGCAACTTGAAGTCCAGACCGCTGAGGGTCAGCGGTGCCCGATGTGCCGTTTTCGGTGGCGGGTTTCCGGAATTGGAAAGTGGGGTTTCCATAATGCTTATTTACCTCTGGTGCCCAATTCAACACTCTGTGCTCAACAACAAAAATAGTGCTGGCCAATAATAATGAACACAGAAAACCAGGCTTGGCAACCGCTAATAAATCCCGCACATCAGTGCCAACTCACTGATTTCGAACTACTAAAAGCTGACACTTCGATCAGCTCTCGCACGCTGCAACTGCCCTCTTGAAAACTGCTTTGGCCTAACCACGCCCGGTTGAATTTTTTTGACCAACGGCAAGTGTTCGGGGCCCGGCACACCGATTTCAGTTCGCTTTACCGACGAGGAAAACAACAATGTCTCAAACCACCGACCGTCTCTGGGGTGCCCGCTTCAAAAGCGGGCCGTCCGAAGCCCTGGCGGCCTTGTCCCGTTGCCCTGAGCGCTACTTTCGCCTTACCCCGTACGACCTCGCCGGTTCCAAGGCTCATGCCCGTGAATTGCAGCGCGCCGGGCTGCTCGACGAGCAAGAAACCCAAACCATGCTCGACGCGCTTGAGCGCATCGGTGATGACTTTCGCGCCGGCAGCATCGCGCCGACCCTGGACGACGAAGACGTCCACACCTTCATCGAGCGACTGCTGACCGAACGCCTCGGCGCGCTGGGCGGCAAGCTTCGCGCCGGCCGTTCGCGTAACGACCAGACTGCCAACGACCTGCGTCTGTTCCTGCGTGACCACGTTCGTACCCTGGCCGTTGAAGTGCTGGCCCTGCAACAGGCGCTGGTGGATCAGGCCGAGCAACACATCGAGAGCATCTGCCCCGGCTTCACTCACCTGCAACAAGCCCAGCCAATCGTTTTCGCTCACCATTTGCTGGCCCACGCCCAATCAATGTTGCGCGACGTGCAACGCCTGGTGGATTGGGACGTGCGCACTTCGCTGTCGCCACTGGGCGCTGCGGCCATGGCCGGCTCCGCCATCGCTCGACTGCCTCAGCAGTCAGCCAAGGAAATGGGTTACAGCGGCGTCTGCGAAAACTCTATCGACGCGGTGGCCAGCCGCGATCACGTCGCCGAATTCCTGTTCATCGCCAGCATGCTAGGGATCAACATCTCCCGCCTCGCCGAAGAGTTTTGCCTGTGGTCGTCGCGGCAATTTCGCTGGGTCGCACTGGACGATGCCTACGCCACCGGCAGCTCGATCATGCCGCAGAAAAAGAACCCGGACATTGCAGAACTGGCCCGGGGCAAGGCTGGTCGCTTGATAGGTAACCTCACGGGTCTGCTGTCCACGCTCAAATCCTTGCCGCTGTCTTACAACCGTGACTTGAGCGAAGACAAAAACGGCGTGCTCGACAGCGTCGACACCCTGCTGCTGGTGCTGCCAGCCATGGCCGGGATGGTCGCGACCATGAAAGTCAACGTCGAAGAGCTGCGTCGTCAGGCGCCGCTGGGCTTCACACTCGCCACCGAAGTCGCCGACTGGCTGGCCATGCGCGGCGTGCCGTTCAAGGAGGCTCACGAAATCACCGGCGCGCTGGTCCAAGCCTGTGAGAAACACGACATCGAGTTGTGGGAAGCGTCTCCGGCGTTGCTTGCAGAGATTGACCCGCGCCTGACCGCGCAAGTGCGCGAGAGCCTGACCCTCGAAGCCGCCATCGCCGCCCGCAGTGGCTGGGGCGGCACTGCGCCGCAACAGGTGCGCGAGCAGATCGGCCGTTTGAAAACCGCCCTCGCTGCGCAGCACGAATGGACCGAGAACTATCAGGGCTTTCGCCTCTGAAGCAGCACGCAAAACCTGTGGGAGCGAGCCTGCTCGCGATAGCGGTATGACATTCAACCCCCTGTGCCTGACCCGCCGCCATCGCGAGCAGGCTCACTCCCACAGGGATTGTGTGTGACCTGAAAGAACAGTGTACGGAGAACCAACATGAGCCAGACTCAGGCAGAACGACTCCAGTCGGAGCGAAAACTGGCGGAAAACCAGTTCGATATCACCCAGTACCACCATGTGCCACGGCGATACTACGGACGGATTTTCTTCGCGACCGTGATCGTTATTGCGATGCTCGGACTGGTACGCGCCTTCGCCGAAGGCAAGATTGAATGGTCATACATCGGCCAGTTCCTCACTTCCCAGGCGATCATGTGGGGCTTACTCAACACCATCGTCATGGCGGTGTTGGCGATGGCGTTGGGCATTGTCTTTGGCGTGATCACGGCGATCATGCGCATGTCGGCCAACCCTATCCTGCGCTACGTGGCGGTGACCTACACCTGGCTGTTCCGCGGTACGCCGCTGATTCTGCAACTGCTGCTGTGGTTCAACCTGGCGCTGATCTTCCCCACCATCGGCATCCCCGGCCTGGTCGAAATGGACACCGTCAGCCTGATGACGCCGTTCGTGGCCGCCCTCCTCGGTTTGAGCATCAACCAAGGCGCGTACACCGCCGAAGTGGTGCGCGCCGGCCTGCTATCGGTGGACACCGGTCAGTACGAAGCCGCCAAGTCGATCGGCATGCCGCGCCTGCAAGCGCTGCGCCGGATCATCCTGCCCCAGGCCATGCGGGTCATCATTCCGCCGGTGGGCAACGAGTTTATCAGCATGGTGAAAATGACCTCCCTGGCGAGCGTCATCCAGTACTCGGAACTGCTCTACAACGCCCAGAACATCTACTACGCCAACGCCCGGGTCATGGAGCTTCTGATCGTCGCCGGTATCTGGTACCTGGCCACGGTCACCGTCCTGTCCTTCGGTCAAAGCCGTCTGGAGCGCCGTTTCGCTCGCGGCGCCGGCAAGCGTTCTTGAGGAGTTCAACATGAGAAGCATCGTCAAGGCCGTGAGCCTGAACAAGTACTACGACCATTTCCACGCGCTCAAGGACATCAATATCGAAGTCGAGCAAGGTGAAGTGCTGTGCATCATCGGCCCGTCCGGCTCCGGCAAAAGCACCTTGCTGCGTTGCATCAACCAGCTGGAAAAAATCGACAAGGGCGGCCTGTGGGTCGACGGCGAACTGGTGGGTTACCGGATCGTCGGCAACAAACTGCACGAACTCAACGAGTCACAGATCGCCCGTCAGCGCCTGTCCACCGGCATGGTGTTCCAGCGTTTCAATCTGTTCCCGCACATGACCGTGCTGCAAAACATCATCGAAGGGCCGTGCCAGGTGCTCAAGCGTTCGCCCAAGGAGGCGCATGAAGAAGCCGTGGAATTACTCGCTCGCGTCGGTCTGGCCGACAAACGCAACAGCTACCCGATCGAACTCTCGGGCGGTCAGCAACAACGCGTCGCCATTGCCCGTGCATTGGCCATGCGACCCAAGCTGATGCTGTTCGATGAACCCACTTCGGCACTCGACCCGGAACTGGTCGGTGAGGTGCTGTCGGTGATGCGCGATCTGGCGCAGACCGGCATGACCATGATCGTCGTCACCCATGAACTGGGCTTCGCTCGCGAGGTGTCCAACCGCATGGTGTTCATGGACGATGGGCAGATCGTGGAGGCTGGGAGCCCCGAAGAAATACTAATAAGTCCGCAAAACCCACGCACCCAAAGCTTCATTTCTGCCGTTCGAACCTAAGGGCCGTGCTTGGAAAACAAGAGCCGCCTCACAACACTCATAAGAGAACGACCATGAAGAACATAGTTATCCCAGCTGTACTCGCAGGCCTGATGGCTTCCAGCGTCAGTTTCGCCGCCGAATTGCCGGCCAGCATCAAGGCCAAGGGCGAGATCGTGGTAGCGATCATGCCGAACTACCCGCCGATGGACTTCAAGGACCCGGCGACCAACACGTTGACCGGGCTTGACTATGACCTGGGCAATGCCTTGGCCGAGCGTCTGGGTGTGAAGATCAAATGGCAGGAAACCGGCTTCGAACAGATGATCAATGCGCTGACCACCGACCGTGTGGACATGGTGCTCTCGGGCATGACCGACACCGTTGAACGTCAGGCCAGCGTGACCTTCGTCGATTACTTCACCAGCGGGCCGCAGTTCTACACCTTGCAGAAGAACAAGGATTTCAACGAAATCACCGACCTGTGCGGCAAGAAAGTCGGCACCAGCCGACGTACCACCTTCCCGGCGGAAATTGCCGAATACAGCAAGGCCAACTGCGAAGCCGCCGGCAAACCGGCCATCGTCGTTATCGGCACCGAAGGTTCGGCCGATGCTCGTGCGCAACTGCGCCAGAGCCGTATCGATGCAGCAATGCAAGGCAGCGAGACCTTGTCGTACCTGAAGACTCAGGAAAAAGACATGTACAAGACTGTGGGCCAACCGATTTCCGTGCAGTTCACCGGTATGGGCGTGAGCAAGAAAAAGCCTGAGTTGAGTGAAGCGGTGAAAGTCGCGTTGCAGAGTATGGTCGATGACGGCACTTACCAGACCATCCTGAAAAAATGGGACCTGGAGCTGGGTGCGATCAAGACTGTGACCATCAACGCCGGCAAGTAATCTGGTTCGAAATCGCCCCCTCACCCCAACCCTCTCCCCAAGGGGGAGAGGGGGAAAGGGAGCTGATCTTCATGTTTTTCAGAACCTGAGCTCGACTCAATATTTCAGGTCGCAGTAACTCGAGAGATCACCTCGGTCAGCTCCCTCTCCCTCTGGGGAGAGGGTTGGGGTGAGGGGTCGATTTTGACCGCACCAACGATCAGCAACCGGAGCGCCACACCCATGTCCTCCTCGCCACAACCCACCTGGCCCGTCCAGCACAAAGCATGCCTCGCCCTGGCCTTCGACCTCGACGGCCCGACCGGCGATGCCATGCTCAACGGCTCGATCTGGCGCAAGCCCGAGTACTTCGGTTTCGGTGGTTACGGCCCTTACCGCGCATTGCCGCGAATCCTCGATTTGCTCGACGAGTACCAGATCCCGACGACATTCTTCGTCCCGGCCTGGGTCGTGGAGAACTGGCCAAAACAGTGCCAGGCGATTGTCGAGCGCGGGCATGAAGTGGCCTGCCACGGCTACAAACACGAATCCTTTTACGCCCTGACGCTGGAACAGCAAAAGGACGTGATGAACAGATCCCGTGAAGTGTTCTGGAAGCACCTGAACATCCGCGCCGAAGGTTTTCGCACCCCGTCCGGGGACTGGCGGGCCGAGACCCCGGCGATGCTGGTGGAAGCCGGCGTGACCTACTCCAGCAGCATGCGTGGCGATGACCGCCCGTACCTGGTGAAGGTCCCGGGCTTTGAAACGCCGCTGGTGGAAATCCCCGGCCGCTGGGAAATGGATGACTACGCCTCCATCGCCTATACGCGAGCGCCGGACTTCCCCTCGGGCTTGGACCGCACCGCCAGCTACGCGCTGACGCTGGACAACTGGTGCCGCGAGTACGACGGCGCCATGAATGAAGGGCTGTGCCTGACCACCCTGTTCCACCCCAAGATCACCGGTAAACCGGGGCGCATCCTGTTGCTGGAAAAACTTTTCGAACACATGCGCCAGCGCGACGATGTCTGGTTCGCCACGTGCCGCGATGTCGCCCAATGGTGGCTGAAGGCGCATCGCCATGGCTGATTCCACTGTCTGGCCCAAAGGCTACCGCTGCGCCGTGGTGCTGACCGTCGATTACAACGACATCCACGGCATCCTCACCCAGGCTCCGGAAGTCGCCGGGCGTGACAAGACCCTGTCGGTCTGGCGCTATGGCAGCCAACGCGGCGTCGACCGCTTACTCGGATTGTTCGCAGAACTGGGGGTATCCAGCAGCTGGCTTATTCCCGGCATCGTCGCCGAGGAAAACCCGGAACACATCCGCGCGATTCAGGCCGGCGGGCATGAGATTGCCTGCGCCGGGTATCGCCACCAGAACTACGACACCCTCGACCTGGCCGCGCAGAGCGCCGAAATCGCCAAGGGCTGCCAGGCATTGACGGCACTCACTGGCCAGCGTCCGACAGGGTTTCGCATCCCGGCCGGTAACGGTGCGCCGGGTTTTATCGAGGCGTTAAAGGATCACGGCATTCACTGGTCTTCGTCGTGGCGCGGCGATGATTTGCCATTTGCGCACCCGACGGCGCCGGAAGTGATCGAGCTGCCGTTGCACTACGAACTCGAAGACGAGCCCTACTTCGCCTTCAACCTCAGCCCCGCCGTGCCACCGGCGCAATCGCGGATCGCCTCTTACAGCCACACCCTGGGCAACATGCAAATGGACTTCGCCGGGTTTCACCGGTTCGGGCTGTGTTATGTGCTGCGACTTCACCCCGAGATCATCGGCACACCGGGACGGATTGGCGTGTTGCGCGAATTGCTTGAAGGGATTCAACAGCACAATGACGTGTGGATTGCCACAGGTGCCGAAGTTGCCCAGTGGTGGGCGGATTCGGCGGCACCGGTCACGGAGGATCATCCGGCGGCGGTGTATGAGCGCCATTATCGGGATTACATCTGATGAGTGAGCGAATGCAGCGATTGGCGCAATTTTGTGTCGACACGGGATTTGAAGACTTACCACCGGCATTGGTGGCACAAGCCAAACGGCACATTCTCGACACCTTCGGCGCGACATTGGCCGGGGCCGACAGCGATATCGCGAAACAGGCGCGTCAGGTGTTTGCCGGGGAAACCGGCGGCACGTTGATCTGGGGCACCGATCAGTGCATCGGCGCCGCTCAGGCGGCAATGCTCAACGGTATCGCCACCCATGCGCAGGAACTGGATGACACCGGCGGTTGCGACCATTCCGGCGCGGTGGTGTTGCCAGCCGTGATGGCGGCGGTGTCGATGTCTGAGCAATCGGTGAGTGGCCGAGAATTGATCATGAGCCTGCCCTATGCCCTCGCGGCCCGACTGGTCCAGGGCCATTGCCGGCTGGAGGCTTATGACGATGAACAACGGAGCGATCCACGGATTGCCCACTGGATGTCGCGCATCCGTCTTGAAGTGGACCCGCAACTGTCAGAGGATGGCGAGCCCGTCGTCAGCGTGCGGACCGTGGACGGTCGGCAGGCTAGCCTGTGCGTTGACGTGCCGCTGGGTGCGCCGGGCAATCCGTTGAGTGATGTGGCGCTGGAGGAGAAGTTTTTCAGTCTGGCTGGGCGGGTGATGCCGCAGTTGCAGGCTCAGGAATTACTCGGGCAGTTGTGTCGGCTGGAGGAATCGAATTGCATTGAGACCTCGATCATTCCCACGCTCCGCGTGGGAATGCAGCCCGGGACGCTCCGCGTCCCAGAAGCGGACGCAGAGCGTCCGGTGAGGCATTCCCACGCAGACGGTTCGACGCCTCGACGTGGGAACGATCAAAGCCAAACACCAAAATAAGGATATTTGCACCACCGTGGCCACTTACTCACTCGTTATCCGCCGCTTGATGATCGTTTCACTGACCATCGTCGTCAGCCGCGCCATCACCAGCCCGTTGCTCACGCTATTCCTGAGCAACAAACTCGGCCTCAACCAACAGGACGTTGGCTTGCTGCTAGGCATTGCGGTGTTCATCGCCACCCTGCTCGCCCTGTACGGTGGTTACATCATCGACCGTCTGGAGAAGCGTCGGCTGCTGATCCTCGCGATGCTCTCCAGCGCCATCGGCTTCGTGCTGCTGACCTTCGCCGACAACCTCTACCTGACCACCGCCACCCTGGTGATCACCGAAACCGCCTCGGCGTTGTTCCTGATCGGTTCCAAGGCGATCCTCAGTGAAAACCTGCCGATGGGCCAACGCGCCAAGGCGTTTTCCCTGCGCTACACCCTGACCAATATCGGTTACGCCACGGGCCCGATGCTCGGTGTGGTGATTGCCGGCGTGTATCCAATTGCACCGTTCCTGATTGCCGGTGGCATCGCGTTCTTCAGTATTTTCTTGATGATCGGGATTCCCAAGGATTCGGCCCAGACACCCGCCATTGGTCAGCCCCAGAGTTTCCTCAAGACACTGGTGACCCTGAAGAACGACCGGACGCTGATCATGTTCACCTGCGGCTGCTTGCTCAGCACCGTGGTGCACGGCCGTTTCACCCTGTACCTGTCGCAATACCTGCTGGTGACTCACGACTCCAAGCGCGCCCTGGAAACCATGGCCGCCCTGCTCGCCTGCAACGCTATCAGCGTGATCCTGCTGCAATACCAGATCGGCCGTTTCCTCAAGCGCGAACAATTGCGCTACTGGATCGCGGGCGGTACCAGCCTGTTCATCGTTGGGCTGATCGGGTTCAGCATGGCCGACAGTCTGGTGTCCTGGTGCCTGGCGATGTTCATTTTCACCCTCGGTGAAATGATCATTTATCCCGCCGAATTCCTCTTCGTCGACACCCTGGCGCCCGAAGAACTGCGCGGCAGTTACTACGGCGCGCAAAACCTTGCGGCCCTCGGCGGTGCCCTGAGCCCGGTGATTTGCGGTTTTCTGCTGATGCACACCCCCGCGCCCACAATGTTTTATGCCTTGAGCGCGCTGACGGCCATGGGTGGTTTCCTGTGTTTCATGAGTGGGCGCCGGGTGGCAATAGCGCAAAATTAATGCACTGAAACCTCATTAATATGAATTTGTCAGCATCAGGAATGATCGGCACACTGTGCTGGTTCCTCCCCCAATAGTGGGAACAACTTCAAGGGCTTTCTGGGTATCCCAGCTAAGCCTTTTTTTTGCCTCGGTTTTTTTTGGTAATGGATCGATTTTTATAATGTTCGCTCGCTGGTTTCCCTCCGCCATCAATACCCGTCCCTCCGAATGGAGCCGTGCCGCCATTGGCATGTCCTTGGGCACGATGTTCAGCGTCTGGCTCTGTAGTCAGGTGTTCGGCATGCAGGTGGCGCAGCACTTGATCGGTCCGCTGGGTGCATCGGCGGTGCTGCTGTTCGCCGTGTCCTCCGGCGCCCTCGCCCAACCGTGGTCGATTCTGGGTGGTTACTTGAGCGCCGGAGTGGTTTCGCTGCTGGTCGCTCACGTACTCGGACGCACGCTGGGCAGCGCTTGCCTGGCGGCCGGCATGGCGCTGATTCTGATGTGTTGGTTGCGTTGCCTGCACCCGCCGGCCGGGGCACTGGCGTTGCTTTTAGTGTTGGCGGACCCGGCAACGATTGCCCTTGACTGGAGAGCGCTCGGTCCGGTCATGCTCAGCGCAGCGACCATGTTGCTTAGCGCCCTGGCCTACAACAATCTGACGCGCATTCGTTACCCCAAGCGCGCCAGCGAACCGGTCGCTTCGGTGCCCGCCGATCACCCGCCCATCGACAGCCAGGCAATCACCGCCCAAGACCTGAAACTGGCTTTGGCGCAGATGGAAGCGTTTTTCGATGTCACTCCCGAAGACCTCGAACAACTGATCCACATCAGCGAGCTGCACGCCAAGCGCCGTAGCATCGGTGAGGTACTTGCGCCACGGCTCTGAGCACGCCGCGGATGCATTTCACCGGTAGCGGTGGGTTTTTGGACTACGATCAAGCGGCGCTGGAAGCCGACAACCATCATGCAAAAATGCACAGGCAACCTGCACTTATCCGGGTTGTACATCACAAATTTGCACTGGTACGATCCAGCATCGCTCGCGCGCGAGCTTCTCTATAAAGAACAATAAAAGCAGGGAGTTACTGATGACTGCTCAGGTTTCATCGAAAGGGACTTCGTCCATGGATGCCACGCAAAACGAAGTGCTGGCCGAGGTTCGCAACCACATCGGTCACCTGACCCTCAATCGCCCCGCCGGCCTCAACGCCCTTACCCTGGACATGGTTCGCATTCTGCAGCGTCAGCTCGACGCCTGGGCTGTGGATCCACAGGTGCACGCAGTGGTGTTACGCGGTGCTGGCGAGAAGGCTTTCTGTGCCGGTGGCGACATTCGATCGCTGTATGACAGTTTCAAAAGCGGCGACACGCTGCACGAAGATTTCTTTGTCGAGGAATACGCCCTCGACCTCGCGATTCACCACTACCGCAAACCGATACTGGCCTTGATGGACGGTTTTGTCCTGGGCGGTGGCATGGGTCTGGTGCAGGGCGCGGACTTGCGGGTGGTCACCGAAAAAAGCCGTCTGGCGATGCCAGAAGTCGCCATTGGTTATTTTCCGGACGTCGGTGGCAGCCACTTCCTGCCGCGCGTTCCCGGTCAACTGGGTATTTACCTCGGCGTCAGCGGTGTGCAGATCCGCGCGGCCGATGCGCTCTATTGCGGCTTGGCCGACTGGTATCTGGAGAGTGAAAAGCTGGGCGCACTTGACGAGCGACTCGATCAACTGCAATGGCACGAAACCCCGCTCAAGGATCTTCAAGGCCTGTTGGCGAAACTCGCCATGCAACAACTGCCAGCCCCACCATTGGCGGCGTTACGCCCGGCCATCGATCACTTCTTCGCCCTGCCCGATGTGCCGAGTATTGTTGAGCAACTGCGTGAAGTAACAGTCGCCGACAGCCATGAATGGGCCAAAACCACGGCCGACCTGCTGGAAAGCCGCTCACCGCTGGCCATGGGCGTGACCCTGGAAATGCTGCGGCGCGGTCGGCACCTGAGTCTGGAAGACTGCTTCGCCCTTGAGCTGCACCTGGACCGTCAGTGGTTCGAGCGCGGCGATCTGATCGAAGGCGTGCGCGCCTTGCTGATCGACAAAGACAAGAAACCGCGCTGGAACCCGCCGATCTTGCAGGCGCTGGACGCCGAGCACGTCGCGAGTTTCTTCACGGGTTTTGACCGGAGCGGGAGCTGAGCCATGCACGATATCGAATTGAGCGAAGAGCAAGTCATGATCCGCGACATGGCCCGGGACTTTGCCCGCGGCGAAATCGCACCCCACGCCCAGGCCTGGGAAAAGGCCGGCTGGATCGACGACGGTCTGGTGGCGAAGATGGGCGAACTGGGGCTGTTGGGCATGGTAGTGCCCGAGGAATGGGGCGGCACCTATGTCGACTACGTTGCCTACGCGCTGGCGGTGGAAGAGATTTCTGCGGGCGATGGTGCTACCGGCGCGCTGATGAGTATCCACAATTCCGTAGGCTGCGGGCCAGTGCTCAATTACGGCACCGAAGAACAGAAACAGACTTGGTTGCCGGATCTGGCCAGCGGCCAGGCCATCGGTTGCTTCTGCCTGACCGAACCCCAGGCCGGTTCCGAAGCCCACAACTTGCGCACCCGTGCCGAACTGCGCGATGGCCAGTGGGTGATCAACGGCGCCAAGCAATTCGTCAGCAACGGCAAACGGGCGAAACTGGCGATTGTGTTTGCGGTGACCGATCCGGATCTGGGCAAGCGCGGTATCTCGGCGTTTCTGGTGCCGACGGATACAGCGGGTTTCATTGTTGATCGCACTGAACACAAGATGGGCATTCGCGCATCCGATACCTGTGCAGTGACTTTGAACAACTGCACCATCCCCGAAGCCAATCTGTTGGGTGAACGCGGCAAGGGACTGGCGATTGCCCTCTCCAACCTCGAAGGCGGTCGCATCGGCATCGCGGCGCAGGCATTGGGCATTGCTCGTGCAGCATTCGAAGCGGCGTTGGCCTACTCGCGCGACCGAGTGCAGTTCGACAAGCCGATCATCGAGCACCAGAGCATCGCCAACATGCTGGCCGACATGCACACGCGGTTGAACGCGGCGCGGTTGCTGATCCTCCATGCCGCACGGTTGCGCAGTGCCGGCAAGCCGTGTCTGTCGGAGGCTTCACAGGCCAAGCTGTTTGCGTCGGAAATGGCCGAGAAGGTGTGTTCGTCGGCGATGCAGATTCATGGCGGGTACGGGTATCTGGAAGATTACCCGGTGGAGCGTTATTACCGGGATGCGCGGATCACGCAGATTTATGAAGGGTCGAGCGAGATACAGCGGATGGTGATTGCCCGAGAGCTCAAGCACTATTTGGTGTAAAGCCTAAAAGCATCGCGGGCAAGCCCGCTCGCACAGGGATCTTCTGTGTACACCTGGGACACTGTGGGAGCGGGCTTGCCCGCGATGACGTTCGCAAGAACGCCCTATTACTTACCGACGAACTCAGCCTCACGCTTGGCAATAAACGCCGCCATCCCTTCTTTCTGATCCTGCGTCGCAAACGCCGCATGGAACACCCGACGCTCAAAGCGTACGCCTTCCGACAGGCTAACTTCGAACGCACGGTTAACGCTTTCCTTAACCATCATCGCAATCGGCAAGGACTTCTTGGCGATCAACGCAGCAACTTTCAACGCTTCTTCCAGCAATTCATCTGCCGGAACAATCCGCGCGACAATCCCGCAGCGCTCCGCTTCTACCGCATCGATCAGTCGACCACTGAGGCACATTTCCATGGCCTTGGCCTTGCCCACGGCGCGGGTCAGGCGCTGGGTGCCGCCCATGCCTGGCAGCACGCCGAGGTTGATTTCCGGCTGACCAAATCTGGCGTTGTCGCCAGCCAGGATGAAGTCGCACATCAGCGCCAGCTCACAGCCACCGCCCAGCGCGAAACCGTTGACCGCCGCGATGATCGGCTTGCGGCGGTTGGCCACGCGATCGCTGTCGCTGAACAGATCGTCGAGGTAGATCTGCGGATAGGTCAGCTCAGCCATTTCCTTGATGTCGGCGCCGGCGGCGAAGGCTTTTTTCGAGCCGGTCAGCACGATGCAGCCGATGTTCGAATCGGCTTCCAGGCCATCAAGCGCGTGGTTCAGCTCACTGACGATTTGCGCGTTCAACGCATTCAGGGCTTGCGGACGGTTGAGGGTGATCAGGCCAACACGGCCATGGGTTTCCAACAAAATCGTTTCGTAGCTCACAAGTACTTTCCTTCTTAAAGATTGCGCGAAATAACCATGCGCTGAATATCGCTGGTGCCTTCGTAAATCTGACAGACCCGCACGTCGCGGTAGATCCGCTCCAGCGGGAAGTCGTTCAAGTAACCGTAACCGCCAAGCGTTTGCAACGCCGAGGAGCAAACCTTTTCGGCCATTTCCGAGGCAAACAGCTTGGCCATGGACGCTTCGACCAAGGCCGGTTTGCCGCTGTCTCTTAACGCCGCAGCGTAATGCACCATCTGCCGGGCGACGGCGATCTGGGTCGCCATATCGGCGAGACGGAACGCGACCGCCTGGTGTTCGATAATCGGCTTGCCGAAACTCTCGCGCTCACGAGCGTAATCGCGAGCCGCTTCAAACGCGGCGCGGGCCATGCCCACCGATTGCGAAGCGATGCCGACACGGCCACCTTCAAGGTTGGCCAGAGCGATCCGGTAGCCTTCGCCCTCCTCGCCCAACCGGTTAGCCACTGGCACCTTCACGTCTTCAAACAGGATCTGGCAGGTGTCGGAAGCATGTTGACCGAGTTTGTCTTCGACCCGCGCGACTTTGTAGCCCGGCGAATCGGTCGGCACGATCAACGCCGTGATGCCACGCTTGCCGGCACTCGGGTCAGTCACCGCAAACACGATCACCACGCCGGCGTTCTGCCCGGAGGTGATGAACTGTTTACAGCCGTTGAGCACGTAGTGATCGCCATTCAACTTGGCGCGGGTTTTCAGGCCGCTGGCGTCGGAGCCGGCCTGTGG
Organism: Pseudomonas sp. ANT_H12B; assembly: GCF_008369325.1. GTDB lineage: Bacteria > Pseudomonadota > Gammaproteobacteria > Pseudomonadales > Pseudomonadaceae > Aquipseudomonas. The sequence goes on from NZ_VOBI01000001.1 coordinate 55,646, forward strand.
TTCGGTCAGCGCAAAGGCGCCCAGCATCGAACCGCTGGCCAAGGGTTTGAGGAAGCGTTCTTTCTGCTCATCGGTGCCGTACTTGAGGATCGGTACGCAACCCACCGAGTTGTGCACGCTCATGATGGTCGAGCAGGCGCCGTCGCCGGCGGCGATTTCTTCCAGGGCCATGGCGTAGGCCAGGTAGCCGGTGTCGCAACCGCCCCACTGCTCCGGCACCAACATGCCGAAGAAGCCCAGTTCGGCCATCTCGCCGATGGCTTCCTTGGGAAAGCGATGCTCGCGGTCCCATTCGGCGGCGAACGGCTTCAGCCGTTCCTGGGCAAATTGCCGGGCGGCTTCGCTGATCTGAAGTTGTTCGTCATTGGGAATCATGCCAAGTCCTTAAAAATCAAGTTGAAACGCAAGACTTTGTGGGAGCGGGCTTGCCCGCGATAGCAATCTGTCGGACGACATCGTTGGCGTCTGGAAAACCGCCATCGCGGGCAAGCCCGCTCCCACAGTGATTGGCGTCAGCCTTAGTACAGGCATTCCACGGCCATCGCCGTGGCTTCACCGCCGCCGATGCAGATCGCTGCAATCCCGCGTTTCAGGCCTTTCTGGCGCAGGGCCGAGAGCAAGGTCACGAGGATCCGCGCACCAGACGCACCGATCGGGTGGCCCAGGGCGCAAGCCCCGCCGTGCACGTTGATCTTCTCGTGGGGAATCTCCAGTTTGCTCATGGTCACCAGGCTGACCACCGCGAAGGCTTCGTTGACTTCGAACAGCTCGACTTCGTCCATGGACCAGCCGGTTTTTTTCATCAGCTTTTTGATCGCACCCACCGGAGCGACTGGAAACAGGCCCGGGGTATCGGCAAACGCCGCATGGCCATGAATCACTGCCAGCGGCTTGAGGCCGCGCTTTTCAGCTTCAGACCGGCGCATCAGCACCAGTGCCGCCGCGCCGTCGGAGATCGAGCTGGAATTCGCCGCGGTGACGGTGCCGCCGTCGCGGAATGCCGGTTTCAACGAAGTGATCTTGTCGAGTTTGGCTTTCGGTGGCTGTTCGTCATTGCTGATCAGCACCTGCTCTTTACCGACGGTCACGGTGAGCGGAACGATTTCGTCCTTGAAGCGGCCGTCCTTGATCGCCTGCTGCGCGCGGGTGGTCGAGGCAATGGCAAACGCGTCCTGGGCTTCGCGGGTGAAACCGTTGGTTTCGGCACAATCCTCGGCGAAGGTGCCCATCAGGCGACCCTTGTCGTAGGCGTCTTCCAGACCGTCGAGAAACATCGAATCGAGTACCCGACCATGGCCCATGCGGTAACCGCTGCGGGCGCGGTCCAGCAGGTACGGCGCGTTGGACATGCTTTCCATGCCACCGGCGACGACAACGTCGGCGCTGCCGGCGATCAGCATGTCGTGGGCCAGAATGGCCGCTTCCATCCCCGAACCGCACATCTTGTTCAGGGTGGTGCAGCGGGTCGACTTATCCAGCCCGGCGCCCAATGCAGCCTGACGTGCAGGGGCCTGGCCGAGGCCGGCGGGCAGTACGCAGCCGAACAGCACTTCTTCAACGGCGTCCGGTGCAACACCGGCGCGTTCTACTGCTGCGCGAATCGCGGCAGCACCGAGTTGCGGCGCAGTCAGGCTTTTCAGTTCGCCCTGGAAACCGCCCATCGGGGTGCGGACGGCGCTGACGATAACGATTGGATCGTTGGCAATAGTCATGACAAATCCTCCTTACTTGGCGGCCATGCGCAAGGCACCGTCGAGACGGATCACCTCGCCGTTGAGCATGCTGTTTTCAATGATATGCCTGACCAGCTCGGCATACTCGCTCGGTTTGCCCAGACGCGGCGGAAACGGCACGCCGGCAGCCAGGGACTGTCGGACTTCCGGGGTCATGCCGGCCATCATCGGGGTTTCGAAAATACCGGGGGCGATGGTCATCACACGGATGCCGAAGCGCGCCAGTTCGCGGGCGGCGGGCAAGGTCAGGCTGACGATCGCGCCTTTGGAGGCCGCGTAGGCCGCCTGGCCGATCTGGCCGTCGTACGCGGCCGCCGAGGCGGTATTGATGATCACGCCGCGCTCACCATCGGCATCCGCTTCGGTTTCGGCGATGGCCGCTGAAGCCAGACGCAGCATGTTGAAACTGCCGATCAGGTTAACGTTGATCACCTGGCTGAAACTGGCCAGCGCGTGCGGCCCGGTCTTGCCGAGGATCTTCTCGCCGCGCACGATGCCGGCGCAGTTGACCAGACCGTTGAGGCCGCCGAAGGCTTTGACCGTCGCCTGCACCGCCGCTTCCGCCGCCGCTTCGTTGCTGATGTCCGCCACCACGCTTTGGGCGCCGAGACGTTCAGCCTGGGCGGTAACCGCCTCGACGTTCATGTCCACGAGCATCACTTTGGCGCCCGCAGCCACCAGCATTTCAGCCGTCGCGGCACCGAGACCGGAAGCACCACCGGTGACGAGAAAAACCTTGTTTTCGATCTGCATCATTGTTTCCTTGGATTCAAGCTTAAACGTTCTTCGCGGCGGCCTCTTGAGCCTTGGCGATTTCCTGGTTGCGCAAGATAAAGCGCTGCAATTTGCCGCTTGGGGTTTTCGGCAACTCGCTGACAAATTCGATTTCACGCGGGTACGAATGCGCCGCCAGACGCTTGCGCACGTGTTGGCGCAGTTCTTCGGCCAGTTCCGGTGCGGCGCGGTGTTGCGCGCTGAGCACGACGAAGGCTTTGACCAATTCGGTGCGCTCCGGATCGGGCTTGCCGACCACCGCCGCTTCGACCACCGCCGGGTGTTCGATCAACGCACTTTCCACATCAAACGGGCCGACCCGGTAGCCGGAGGTGGTGATCACATCGTCACTGCGGCCGACGAAGCTGATGCTGCCGTCCGGGTTCCATTCGACGGTGTCGCCGCTCAGGTAGTAGTTGCCGACGAAGGCCTTGGTGGGCGCGCCTTCATAACCGCCGAACCAGCACATCGGCGACTGGGTGCGGTCGATGGCCAGAATGCCGGGCTCGCCGATGCCCAGTTCTTTGTAGTCATCATCCAGCACGACGATGCGGTGACCGGGTGAAGCAAACCCGGCGGCGCCGACATGCACCGGGTGTTCAAGCGCATGGTGATTGCACAGGACCATGCCCAGTTCGGTCTGACCATAGTGGTCGTGAATGACTACGCCGAGGTTGTCGGCGAACCAGCGAATCACTTCCGGGTTCAGCGGCTCACCAGCGCTGCTGACGATCCGCAGCTTGCCCTTGATCGACTTGGCAAATTCGTCTCCGCCAGCGATCAGCAAACGATAGGCCGTCGGTGAACCGGTGAGGTTGGTGATCCCGTATTTGTTGATCACCCGGCAGGTGCTTTCGAGCGTGAACGGTCCATCGTAAAAGGTAATCGGATGCCCCATGGCCATCGGTCCGGTGACGCCGAAATAAATGCCGTAGGCCCAGCCCGGGTCGGCGACGTTCCAGAAGGCGTCTTCGGGGCGCAGGTCCACGGCGTCGCGGGTGTAGCTCTGGAAGGCGACGATGGCTTTAAGTGGTACCGACAGCGCTTTCGACGGGCCGGTGGTGCCCGAGGTGAACATCAGCAGGAACGGGTCTTCGCCGGTCAGCAGCACCGGTTCGCACTCAGAGGGATAATTGGCCAGTTCGGCCCAGAAGCTGTAATCGCCACGGACAATGCCCTGCCCCTTGGGGCCCGCGACGGTGACGATGGTCGGGCAGTCGGCGACGTCGGTGAGTTTGCTGCGATTGACCGCGTCGGTCACCACGACGTTGGCGCCGGAGCAGCTGAGGCGGTGCTCGATGGCTTTCGGGCCGAAGGCAGTGAACAGCGGCTGATAAACCGCGCCGATGCGCCACGTGGCGAACACAGTGATCAGTAATTCGATGTTGCGTGGCAGCAGGCCGGCAACCTTGTCGCCCTTCTTTACGCCCTGAGCCAGCAGAAAATTGGCGAATCGTGCGGCTTTATCCTGCAGATCGCTGAAGGTGTACGTCGCGCTGGCGCCGTCGCGGCCTTCCCAGAACAGCGCGATTCGACCCGGCAACGCATGCCGGTCGCAACACTCGACGCAGGCGTTGAGGGCAGTCAAATCGCCGGCGAGTGCGGCGTCGACGGTGTGCTGATAATTGAACTGTGACGTGGCAGACAAGTAATCGAGCATTGCCAGAATCCCTCTGTATTTTTATTAGGTTGGGGGAACCGTAATTAACAGGGAAATACTCGCTCTGCGCGGGGCGCGGGACAATGGTCAAAGCTATCAAGTTGCGTGACTGGTTTGGCCAAGGTGGCCAATGATCGTTCCCACGCTGTGCGTGGAAATGCAGCCCGGGACGCTCTGCGTCCCATCAACAGCCGAACGCGGAGCGTCCGTTGAGGCATTCCCACGCAGAGCGTGGGAACGATCGGTGTCTAGCTGGCTTCGTTGAGGATCAGGCTGCGGTAATGCCCTGGATTTGAACCGGACCACTTGCGAAACGCCTTGTAGAACGAGCTGGCATCGGCAAACCCCAAACGCGTGGCGATCTCGGCGAAGCTGATGGCAGGCTCGGCCAGCCAGACGATGGCCAATTCCTTGCGCACGCTGTCCTTGAGCCCTTGGTAGGTCTGGCCCTCTTCGGACAGTCGCCGGCGCAGGGTCGATGCCGACATGCATAACTGTTGCGCCAGCGCCTCGGTTTCCGGCCAGTGTTCGGCGGGCAGTTGCCGTAAATCATGCTTGATCCGGCTGGCAAGGCTCTGAGGGTCGCGGTACTTGACCAGAATATTCGCTGGCGCATGAGCCAGAAAACGCTTGAGTTCTTCCGGGCTGCGCTTGATCGGCAAGTCCAGGCAGTCGGCGGAGAAAATCATCCGCGTGCGCGGGCGGTCGAAACGCAGGTTCTCGGAGAACATCACCTGATAATCATCGCAAAAATCCGGTGCAGGACACCGCAACTCAATGGCCAGGATCGGAATCCTTCGCCCCGCCAGCCAGCAGGCCACACCGTGCACGATCATCCAGTAGGTGAAATAAGTGAAGGCCCGACGCGGGTCCTGGTCGTCCTCCAGCAGGACGATTTCCGCGAGGCTTTGCTGACGCACCAACTGTGCTGGCATGTATTCGAGCATCAACGATAGAAAGCTCAGGCCCGAGGTCAGGCCCGCCGCCAGGCTCGACTGGACCATCGAGCAGCGACACAGAAACTCCAGGCTGCCGGATTTGAGCTTGCGCGGGTCCATGCCAAAGAACTCGTCGTCCCCACGCCGCGCCAGCAAACGCCACAAGCGCGCATAAGCCGTGGCCGGGACGCGGGCATCGGTGGTTTGCAGCAATACCGGATCGATGCCGACCTTGTTCAACACCTCTTCGGTGGCGACTCCCGGGGCGCAGCTTTGCAACAGCGCTTCACGCACCAGTTGAATGGAGATGGTGTCCTTTTCCGACATTGAGTGTTGCGCGCTCTGTTGTTTGCGTGGTGGGCATATTAGCGCAGCCGCCAGCCCGACGCAGGGTGGTGCGGCGCCTGGAATGGCCGCCGCTGTGATTGATCCGCGTCGGCGCACTCGTAGCGGCCGCGGGGTTTTCCAGCAGCATGATGGCCGATGCCGCGTGGGGTCTGTGGCTGTGTTGCTTTTTGTCTCGGCAGGCGGCATGGGGCTGATTTTCCCCTCCTTCGCCGCACTCGCGACCAACGCAGTCGAAGCCTCGGAGCAAGGTGCTACCGCAGGCTCCATTGGTGCCGCTCAGGGTTTAGGCGTGGTCATCGGACCATTGGCCGCAACGCTGATCTATGGCATCGAGCCGCGCTTGCCCTACCTGATGGCCGCGGTGCTGTTGCTGCGGGTAGCCCTTTGGCCGGGGCCCCGGCAGCGCTGAGTCTCACAGAATGCGATAGAGCAAGCGTTCGATCCGCACGCGACTGACACGCTTGAGGAACTTGGCCACCGCCACCGGGTATTCCAGCAGTGTGTCCAGGTCCTGATAACGTTCGATGCGATGGGTGTGCTGAAAAATCTCGTCCAGCTCTTTTCGCCTCGGCTCGAGCAGCTCACCTTTCGGATCATCGATCAGCAATGCGTTTTCCAGATCGAGACGAAACGCCCGCGGATTGAGGTTGTTACCGGTCAGCAAGGTGTAGCGCTGATCGATCCACATGCCCTTGAGGTGATAGGTGTTATCGCCATCCTTCCACAAGTGCAGGTTCAACTGGCCGCTGTCGACGCTGCGATGATGACGCTTGGCAAAGCGGCGCAGGCTGATTTCATACAGATACGGCAGCGCTGCGATCACCTTGAACGGCTCGCTTGGCGGGATGTAGAAGTCGTTGGCAGTCTTGTCGCCGACCACGATGTCGATCTTCACACCCCGCGCCAGCGCGCGGTTGATTTCCCGGGTCACCGCCAGCGGCAGGTTGAAGTACGGCGTGCAAATCGTCAGTTGACCCTTGGCGCTGGCGATCAACTCGCAAATCACTCGACTCAGCGGGTTGTTCTTGCCAACACCCAGTAGTGGGCTGACGGACAAACCGCCCTTGGTCGTGGTGCCGGTCGTGATGTCGTACGTCGCGTGCTTGAGGCGACTGCGCAAGTCGCCGATATCGTTGCGCAAGCTGCGGGTGGTCGGCAGGTTCGGCAAGTCGAGACGATGCACGGCTTTGGAGGCGATCAGACCGTGCTGGACCAGATGCTGCATCGAATCGGCCAGGGCGCGGTTGTGCAGCAGGTGATAGCGGTCGTAGCGGTATTTGTCGAATTTGTGCAGATAGACGTTGTTCAGACTCGCGCCGCTGTAGATCACGCAGTCATCGATCACGAAACCTTTCAAATGCAGTACGCCAAACAGCTCGCGGGTCTGCACCGGAACACCGTACACCGGCACTTCACTTGCGTGGGTGCGGGTGGTTTCCTGATACCAGGCCGAGTTACCGGGCTGCTTGCCGGCACCGATCAAGCCGCGCTGGGCACGCAACCAGTCAACAACCACCACCACATCCAGTTCCGGACGCGCCAGTTTGGCCGCGTGCAAGGCATCGAGAATTTCCTGGCCCGCTTCATCCTGTTGCAGGTACAGCGCGACGATATAGATGCGTTGGGTGGCGCTGGCGATTTTTTCCAGCAGGCAACGACGGTACTCGGCAGCGCCTGAGAGGATGGTGACGGCATCGGCAGTCAGCGGAAAACTGCGCAGTTTGGGCAGCAGAGAGCGTTTGAAAAGCGACGGCATAGGGCTCGCAAAAAGGTCAAATCCGAAGAACCCGAGAGCTTACACCATGGATTGCCTTGGGTCTTGTTAGTGACTGTAATGGCCCCTTCGCGAGCAGGCTCGCTCCCACATTTGAAATGCGTTCCCCTGTGGGAGCGAGCCTGCTCGCGAAGGCAATTTCGCAGGCAACAAAAACATTCGCTTGACCAAGAAGAACGATCGTTCTACTGTTTGCTCCATGAACGAAATAACCCGCAACGACACACGCGACATTATTCTGGATGTCACCGAAAAGTTGATCTACAAAAGTGGCATCGCTGCCACTGGAATGGACCTTCTGGTGAAAACCGCCGGCGTCTCCAGAAAAAGTATCTATCGCTACTTCGCCAACAAGGAGGAGCTGACCGTTGCGGCCCTGCAACGCCGTGACCTGCGCTGGATGCACTGGTACAGAAGCGCAGTCGATCAAGCACAAACCCCGGCCGAGCGGCTGCTCAACCTGTTTACTGTGCTCAAGGCCTGGTTCGCCTCCGAAGGCTTCCGTGGCTGCGCATTCATTAACACCAGCGGCGAAACCGGCGACCCGCAAGACCCGGTTCGCCTGGTCGCCAAAGACCATAAACAGAAACTGCTCGACTACCTGCGCGAGCTTTGTACCGAACATGGCGCTGCAGACCCGGAGACGCTGGCCAAACAGCTGCTGATCCTGATCGACGGAGCCATTACCGTGGCGCTTGTCATGGGTGATCACAGTGCCGCCGATAATGCGCAATGCATGGCGCGAAAGTTATTGGACCTGTAACACTTTAAATAAGCCCGACAACGTGTTTGAACTTTAACTTGAGAGGGAGACTATAAATGTCTAACGCCGAAGTTCGTCCGCCATTGCCGCCCTTCACCCGTGAATCGGCCATCGAAAAAATTCGCCTGGCCGAAGACGGCTGGAACTCTCGCGACCCGGAGCGCGTGTCCCTGGCCTACACCCTGGACACCAAATGGCGTAACCGCGCCGAGTTCGCCTACAACCGTGAAGAAGCCAAAGGTTTCCTGACCCGCAAATGGGCCAAGGAACTGGATTACCGTCTGATCAAGGAACTCTGGGCCTTTACCGACAACCGCATCGCCGTGCGTTATGCCTACGAATGGCACGACGATTCGGGCAACTGGTTCTGTTCCTATGGCAACGAAAACTGGGAGTTCGACGAGAACGGTTTGATGGCCAATCGGTTTGCCTGCATCAATGACATGCCGATCAAGGAAAGCGACCGCAAATTCCACTGGCCGCTGGGCCGCCGGCCGGATGATCATCCGGGCCTGTCCGACCTGGGCCTATAGGCTCACAAAGATCCAATGTGGGAGCCGGGCTTGCCCGCGATGACGGTTTCACATTCAACACATAGGTTGCTTGTGACATCGCCATCGCGGGCAAGCCCGGCTCCCACAAGGTTTGGGGGTGTTCAGGCGACCGCGGCTTGCGGCGTTACACCTGCCGTGGCCTCAAGCTCGCGCACCAACGGCAACACACGCTTGCCGAAGTACTCCACCTCTTCCTGAAAATGCAGAAACCCCGCCAACACCAAATCCACGCCCACGGTTTTGAGCGCGACGATCCGCTCGGCGATTTGCCGGGGTGTGCCGATCAGGTTGGTTTTGAAGCCGTCGTTGTATTGCACCAGATCCTCGAAAGTTGACTTGGCCCAATGGCAGGATCGCCGCAATGACTTTCAACGTCGTCGCCGCCAGCAACGCATGGCTGAAGGCGACCGATTCATGCTGGTACTCGGCACCGTAACCGGCGGTGAAACGGATCTGCGTCAGGGCGTATTCGAATCCTGCGGCTTCGGCCAGTTGCGCCAGTTTGCGGTTGTAGTCGATCCCCCAGTGGGTGCGTTGTTCGATTTTGCTGACCACCAGCCCACCGCTGACGTTCGGCACCCAGTAGGCAAATTTGACGGCTTGCTGACTCATTGGCGTGTCCTCGGGACATTGGGGAATGTCCTTGGGCAAGAGCAGCAACCGTGCCAGCGCCGACACCGCCGTATACCGGGCACTCGACGGGATTTGGCTGACAACTCTCGGGACGTTTTGCTGATGCGCTGTTGTTGCAGCAACAGTTCCAGCGGGCCCGAACGATGCAGAGCGTGGGAACGATCAGCTGTAAGAGGATAACTTTCTAGGTAAGATACCGGCCCTTCCCCGCAGCCCTTTCCTGCACCCTGCCGAATAAGCCAATTCCATGCCTTTCGAACTCAGCGTTGACCTCACCACCCTGGCCATCCTGGCCTTTGTCGCTTTCATTGCAGGTTTCATCGACGCCATTGCTGGCGGTGGCGGTCTGTTGACCACACCGGCGCTACTGACCGCCGGCCTGCCGCCGCACATGGTATTGGGCACCAACAAACTCAGTTCGACGTTCGGTTCAGCCACCGCCAGTTTCACCTTCTACCGGCGCAAGCTGTTCCATCCCAGGCAGTGGATGCACGCCATCGTCGGCACGCTGGTCGGCGCGCTGACCGGTGCCGTGGTCGCGCATTACCTGCCAGCGGAATGGCTGAACAAGATGCTCCCGGTGATCATTTTCGCCTGTGGTGTCTACCTGTTGTTTGGCGGAACGCCGAAAGCGCCGCTGGACAGCGACGCACCGATCAAGAAAAAGTGGCAATCGACCCAAGGCTTCAGCCTCGGTTTCTACGACGGTGTGGCCGGCCCCGGCACTGGAGCGTTCTGGACGGTCAGCACCATGCTCATGTACCCCATCGATCTGGTGAAGGCCAGCGGCGTGGCGCGCAGCATGAACTTCGTCAGCAACATTGCGGCGCTGTCGGTGTTCGTGTTTTCCGGGCAAGTGGACTGGATCATCGGCCTGAGCATGGGCCTGTCGGTGATGGTCGGTGCATTCTTCGGCGCTCGCACCGCCATCAGCGGCGGCGCGAAGTTCATTCGCCCGGTGTTCATCACCGTGGTACTGGGCTTGACCGTGCGGCTAGCCTGGCAGCACTGGTTCAGCGTGGCCTAAGCGCCGCGCCACGTAGACATCGATCAGGTAACGGGCAATCGATTTTGACGCCGGCAACGGCGGCAGCTCGTGCACGTTGAACCACTGGGCGTCTTCGATTTCGTCTTCCTGACACACGATCTCGCCACCGGCGTACTCGGCGTGGAAGCCCAGCATCAGCGAATGCGGGAACGGCCAGCATTGGCTGCCCATGTACTGAATGTTCTTGACCTCGATCTGCACTTCTTCGCGGACTTCGCGAATCAGGCAGTCCTCAGCCGACTCACCCGGTTCGGCAAACCCGGCCAACGTGCTGTAAACCCCGGTCACGAAGCGCGGTGAACGGGCCAGCAGGACTTCATCGCCCCGGGTAATCAGCACGATCATGCTCGGCGAGATCCGCGGGTAGTAGCGTATATCGCACGGCTGGCAATACATCGCCCGTTCCCGCGTAACCTGGTTTGTCGCCTGCCCGCAATTTCCGCAAAAACGGTGCTCGCGAGCCCAGGTGCCGACTTGTGCGGCATAACCGAGCACCTTGTAGACCGTGTGATCGCCTTCCAGCATGAACGCCCGCAGGCCTTTCCAGTTGCAGCCCGGTACTTCGCTGTGACTGCGCAGTTCCAGCAGATAGACCGGCTCGCCATCCAGATGACCAATGCCATGTTCGGCGAGAATCGACAAGTCCTGACGCTTGAGCCATTCGCGCGGGAACAACGCGCCATTGTCATCGAACAGAAAGCCTTCAGGGCTGCGAGCGACCGCCCAGCCGCCGGGTTGGTCGGTATCCAGTACTGCAGTGGTCCAGCGTGAAGTCATTTTTCATCAATCCAGAAATTCGGGTTTCTGTTTGCTCATATGGGCGGCCATGGCTACGCGCAGATCGGTGGATTGCAGCATGGCGGCGTTCCAGGTGGCGACGTATTCGAGGCCGTCATCAATGCGATGGTCACGCATGTAGCTGATCATTTCCTTGGTACCGGTGATCGCGATCGGCGACTTGCTGGCGATGTCGCGGGCAATGCCCATGACGCCGTCGAGCAGGCTGGCGGTGTCGCTGTAGACGCGATTGACCAGGCCCATGCCCCGGGCTTCTTCGGCACCAAAAGTGCGACCAGTGTAAGCCAGTTCACGCAGCATGCCGTCACCGATGATCCGCGGCAAGCGTTGCAAGGTGCCGACGTCGGCCGCCATGCCGATGTCGATTTCCTTGATCGAGAACTGCGCGTCCTCAGCGGCGTAGCGCATGTCGCACGCCGAGATCAAATCGATGGCACCCCCCAGGCAATAGCCCTGAACCGCCGCCAGTACCGGTTTGCGGCAATTGTCGACGGCATTGAACGAAGCCTGGAGGGCGAGGATCTTGCGGCGCAGCAGACGGGCGTTGCGACCGACATCCTTGCCCAGTTCATTGGCCACGCCGGCCAGCATCATCAGATCGATACCGGAAGAAAAGTGTTTGCCCGCGCCACTGAGGACCACCACCCGGACTTCGTCAGTGTCGTCGACCCACTGGAAAATCTCGATGATCTCGTTCCAGAACGCAGCGTTCATGGCGTTGATTTTTTCCGGCCTACTGATCTGCACGTGGGCGATTTTGTCGGCGAGTTCGACGGTGAACGCGGTGTACTGAGACATGCTAGTGATCCTTTACCGGGCAAAAATGTGTGCCGAACTATAACAAGGCATCAACACCGGCTGTAGGCAGCGGTTCAGCCAAATGCGGGACTTGCCATGCGCGCACCACAACAGTGCGCGAGTACACCTTTGCTTCGCACATTTATGTGACCGTCCGAATACGTTTTGAGGCAAAACCACAAAAAAACCTGCCCTTCGTCGGTGCGTTTCTTCCTCTAACGGGTACGTCCGTACCTCTTTAAACCGATTGTCGAACAATTTTGCCATTTGCCCTCCCCCGCTCTAACTTCTGGCCTAGACTGATTTTCGCGAGACGAAACCGGTCGGTCACAAAGTGGAAAAAAAGTCGGAACGTTTGCTCGTCGCGACGGGTCAGCTGAAAGGTAGGTACGTTGCGACTGGTGCAATCCTTGCAATGACTACTTCACCCATTCTGCTTCAGCGTATTGGGCAGCGCTTGCTCACCGATGCGTGGCGCGTTTGCGCCCGGCCACGGAATTGGCCACGGAACACCGTTTGCCAGGCCTAAGAATTAGATCAATAACACGGGAGATTCATATGATAAGTGCGGCTTTAGATATTCAGGGAGAACGTGCTCATCAGCAGGTCGGCGAATCGAGCGCCGTGACTGCCCCCAGTGCCCAATCGATCAGCGTCCCCGGCACCAGGATGCTGGCACCCGTGGCCAGTCAGAATCCCAACAAGAAAAAAGTGTTGTTCGTTACCTCCGAGATTGCCGATCTGGTGAAGACCGGTGGCCTGGGCGACGTTTCCGCCGCCCTGCCGCGAGCCATGGCTCACTTGCACGATGTGCGCGTGTTGATCCCCGGTTACCCGCAAGTGCTCCACAGCGAAAACCCGATTCATATTATTGGTGAACTGGGCGGGCACGCCGCGTTGCCCCCCTGCAAGATCGGGCGCATGGACATGCCCGACGGCCTGGTCATTTACGTGTTGATCTGCCCCGAACTCTACGAGCGCGAAGGTTCCCCTTACGGCGCCAACAACGGCCGCGACTGGCCGGATAACCACATTCGCTTCGCCCGCCTGGGCCTGGCGGCCGCCGATATCGCCGCCAACCTCGCTCAAATTCACTGGTGCCCGGACCTGGTGCACGCCCATGACTGGCCGGCTGGTCTGGCCCCTGCTTATATGCACTGGCGTGGACAACGCACCCCGACACTGTTCACCATCCATAACCTGGCCTACCAGGGCGTCACCAGCCTGGGATCGTGCCCAGAGCTGGGCATTCCCACTCATGCCCTGCAACAGGACGGCATGGAGTTCTACGGCAAGATGTCGTTCCTCAAGGCCGGCATGGCTTATTCGAGCCACATCACCACCGTCAGCGCGACCTACGCCCAGGAAATCACCACCCCGGCCTTCGGCTGCGGCCTCGACGGCTTTCTCGCCGCCAAGACCCAGCAAGGTTTGCTCAGCGGTATTCCTAATGGCATCGATGAAAGCTGGGACGCCGCCACCGATCCACACCTGTTCTGCCCCTTCAGTATCGGCGATTGGGACGGCAAGGCGGTCAACGCCGCCCACGTGCGTGATCTGTTCGGCCTGGACGATTGCGAAGGTCCGCTGTTTGCCGTGGTTTCACGACTGGTCTATCAAAAAGGCCTGGACCTGACCGAAGCCGTCTCCGAATACATCGTCGAATCGGGTGGTCAGATCGCGATCATCGGTCGCGGCGAGCCGGAAGAAGAACAAGCCATGCGCGAACTGGCTCTGCGCTTCCCTGGCAAGATCGGCGTACGTATCGGCTTCAACGAAACCGACGCCCGTCGCATGTTCGCCGGCAGCGATTTCCTGCTGATGCCTTCGCGTTACGAGCCTTGCGGCCTGAGCCAGATGTACGCTCAGCGCTTCGGTTCATTGCCGGTGGCACGCAACACCGGCGGGTTGGCCGACACCATTGAAAACGGCGTGACCGGTTTCCTGTTCGACGAATCCACGGCCGAGAGTTATCAGGAAGCTCTGAGCCGGGCATTCAAGGTTTTTGCCTACCCCGACCTGCTCAATGCCATGCGTTGTCGAGCCATGGCGGCGCCGTTCAACTGGTGCAAGGCGGTCGAGCCCTACGCCGAACTCTACGAGCAGCTTGTCACCAAAGCATTGGGTAAATCGGGCCATAAATAATAGTAAGAGGTTTTCATAGATGCCGTTACGGACCCTTGAGACCTGGCCCCACGGCGCAATCATGCTGGACGCAGAGCACACGCGTTTTGCCTTGTGGGCGCCAGATGCGTTTTACGTCAGTGTCGAACTGGACGATGGACAATCCCTGCCACTACTGCCTCAGGCCGATGGCTGGTTCGTGATCAACACCCGCTGCCCGGCGGGCACGCGTTATCGCTACAACATCGACGGCGAGCTGGAGGTGCCTGATCCGGCCTCCCGCGCGCAGGCCGGTGATATCCATCTGCACAGCGTGGTGGTCGACCCCCTCGCCTACCCGTGGCAACACAGCACCTGGCTGGGTCGACCCTGGAATGAAGCGGTGATCTACGAATTGCACGTCGGTGCGCTCGGCGGCTTCAGTGAAGTCGAGCAGCACTTGACGCGCCTCGTCGAGCTGGGCATCACCGCGATCGAATTGATGCCGCTGGCGCAGTTTCCCGGTGACCGAAACTGGGGCTACGACGGCGTTCTGCCCTACGCGCCCCAGGCTTCATACGGCTCCCCCGAGCAACTCAAACACTTGATCGACACCGCCCACGGCCATGGCCTGGCGGTGATTCTCGACGTGGTCTACAACCACTTCGGCCCGGACGGCAATTACCTGCATCGCTACGCCAAAGGCTTCTTTCGCGAAGACAAACACACCCCTTGGGGTGCTGCCATCGACTTCCGGCGACGCGAGGTGCGGGACTTCTTCATCGAAAACGCGCTGATGTGGTTATTGGAGTACCGCTTCGACGGCTTGCGCCTGGACGCGGTGCACGCTATCGAAGACCCGGACTTTCTGCAGGAACTGGCACGAAGGGTTCGCCAGCAGACCGACCCTGCGCGGCATGTGTGGCTCAATGTCGAGAACGAGCACAACCAGGCCAGTCTTTTGGAGGAAGGCTTCGACGCCCAGTGGAACGACGATGGCCACAACGCCTTGCACGTGCTGCTGACGGGCGAGACCGACGCCTATTACGCCGATTATGCGCAAAACCCCACCGAACAATTGGCTCGCTGCCTGAGTCAGGGTTTTGTGTTCCAGGGCCACCTCACCCGCCACGGCACGCCACGCGGCGAGCCCAGCGGGCACTTGCCACCCAGCGCTTTTGTGCTGTTCCTGCAAAACCACGATCAGATCGGCAATCGGGCCTTTGGCGAGCGACTGCACCAACTGGCCAACCCGCAAGCGTTAAAAGCCGCCACAGCGCTGTTGCTGCTGTCACCGATGATCCCGCTGATGTTCATGGGCGACGAGTTTGCAGCCGAGCAACCTTTCCTGTTTTTCACCAGCCATCACGGTGAACTGGCGGAGTTGGTCCGCGAGGGACGGCGTAACGAGTTCGCAGCGTTCAGCGCATTTACTGATCCGCACAAACGCGAACAGATCCCCGACCCGAACGCGCGCCAGACCTTTGAAGCTTCAAAGCCCACGCTGACACCCCACCGTGAATCCGCCATGCACGACCTGTATCGCCAACTGCTGCAGATCCGCCATCAGCAGATCATTCCCCGCCTGCCCGGCGCCCAGGCCTTGGGTGCCGAGGTGCTGGCCGAGGGTGCGGTGACGGCTCGTTGGCGACTGGGCGATGGCAGTCATCTGCGCATTGACCTGAACCTCAGCGACACGCCTGTGGTCCACACCCCACAGGCCGACGCTGTGCTGCTGTTCGAACACCCAGCGAAATCAGCCGGCCTGTTGGATCGGGGCAAGCTTGCCCCGTATAGCGCGCTAGTCAGCCTCACGGCCGCAGCCCCTTTGCTACCCCCGGATGGAGAGCGCCAATGAGCGATGCGCAACTGGAAATACTGGCCGGTCGAGCCGGCTTGGCAGTCGACTGGATCGACGCCAACGGCCGTCCACAGAAAGTCGCTCCATCAGTATTACGCAACGTCCTCACCGGACTCGGCCACCCGGCAAGCAGCGCCCAGGAAATCGACGCCAGCCTGCTGCAATTGCAGCAGGTGCAACAGACCCGGCACCTGCCGCCGCTACTCACCGCAGACTTCGGCGTCGGCCTCAATCTGGCGCATTACTTTGAGCCAGAAACACCGTGCGAGATTCACCTTGAAGACGGCTCACG
Organism: Pseudomonas sp. ANT_H12B; assembly: GCF_008369325.1. Classification (GTDB taxonomy): domain Bacteria; phylum Pseudomonadota; class Gammaproteobacteria; order Pseudomonadales; family Pseudomonadaceae; genus Aquipseudomonas. Next base: position 71,723 of record NZ_VOBI01000001.1, read on the forward strand.
GCTCAACCTGAAACTGGATGCCGAGGCGATGCTGCCCGGCTTGGTCCCGGTCGGTTATCAGCACGTCAGCATCGACGGCCAATCGTTTACCCTGGCCGTGGCACCGACGCGCTGCTACAGCGTGGGCGATGCCGTCGACAGTCCGATTCCGCGTGCCTGGGGCCTGAGCGTTCAGCTGTACTCTCTGCGCCGCTCCGGCGATGGCGGTTTCGGCGATACCCAGGCACTCGAAGACCTCGCCCGCGTGGCCGGCGAACGCGGTGCCGAAGCGTTGGCCATCAGTCCATTGCATGCGATGTTCAGCAGCGATACCCAGCGGTACAGCCCTTATTCACCGTCCAGCCGTTTGTTTCTCAACAGTCTGTACGCCGCACCGGGCGCTGTCCTGGGTGAACGAGCGTTGCGTACCGCGATTGATGCAACCGGCCTGGCAGCAGAACTCAAGCAACTCGAAGCGTCGCCGTTGATTGACTGGCCGGTTGCCGCTGAAGCCAAACATCGTCTGTTGCAGGCGTTGTACGAAGGCTTTGTCCAGGGTGAACACCCGTTGCACGCCGACTTCAGCAGCTTCCGCCACGCTGGCGGCGAAGCCCTGGAAAATCATTGCCGCTTCGAAGCCATTCAAGAAGCCCGCGCCGCCAAAGGTGAAAGCCTCGACTGGCGCGAGTGGTCCGAGCAATGGCGAGACCCGCGCAGTGCTGCCCTGGCCGAATTCGCCGAAGAGAACGCCGGGCGTATCGGCTTCTTCGCCTTCTGCCAATGGTTGATCACGCGCTGCCTGGAGCGTGCGCAAACAGCCGCCCGCAGCAGCGGCATGAGCATTGGCCTGATCGCTGATCTGGCGGTGGGTGCCGATGGTGGTGGCAGCCAGGCCTGGAGTCGACAGGACGAATTGCTCGCCTCGCTGACCGTGGGCGCACCACCGGACATCCTTAACCGCACCGGTCAGGGCTGGGGGATTTCCGCGTTCTCGCCCGAAGGCCTGGTGCGTAATGGTTTTCGCGCCTTTATCGAAATGCTCCGGGCCAATTTCGCCCATGCCGGTGGCCTGCGCATCGATCACGTCATGGGCCTGCAACGGCTGTGGGTGATCCCCAACGGCGCGTCACCCGCCGACGGCGCTTACCTCTATTACCCGGTAGACGACCTGCTGCGGTTGCTGGCCCTGGAATCCCATCGCCATCAGGCCATCGTTCTCGGTGAAGACCTCGGCACCGTGGCAGATGGCTTGCGAGAAAAGCTCATCGCCCGTTCGATCCTCGGCATGCGCGTGCTGCTGTTCGAACAGGACAACGCCCACTTCAAAACGATTCTCGACTGGCCGGACAACGCGCTCGCCACCACGAGTACCCATGACCTGCCGACGCTCAATGGCTGGTGGCATGGCCGCGATATCGACTGGAACGCCCGGCTGGGCCTGGTCGACGCCGCGAGTGAAATCGAATGGCGCCAACACCGCGAACGCGAGCGCGAAGGCCTGCGCCGGGTGTTGAGCGAGGACCCGCAAAACTTCCGCGAAGAGTCCCATGAAACCGATCAGGTGCTCGACGCCGCGATACGTTTCCTCGGTCATACCCGTGCGCCGCTGGTGTTGCTGCCACTGGAAGATGCCTTGGGTATCGAGCAACAAGCCAACTTGCCTGGCACCATCGACACACACCCCAACTGGTCCCGGCGCCTGGCGGGTGACAGCGACGCCTTGCTCGATGATCCGGACGCCGCCCGGCGCCTGGAACTGCTCGCCTGCGCGCGACTTCAGGCGGCCGAGCGTGACCAATGAATCAAACGATTATCCAACCGCTGCGGGCGACCCAGCGGCTGCAATTTCATAAAGGCTTTACGCTGGACGATGCGGTGCCACTGGTGCCGTACTTCGCCAGCCTCGGCATCAGCCATGTCTATGCCTCGCCACTGCTGAGCGCCCGTGCCGGCTCCATGCATGGCTACGATGTTGTGGACCCGACCACCGTCAACCCGGAGCTGGGCGGCGAAGCGGCATTACGGCGTTTGGTCAGTGCGTTGCGCGAGCAGAACATGGGGCTGATCCTCGACATCGTCTCCAATCACATGGCCGTCGGCGGTGGCGATAATCCCTGGTGGCAGGATCTGCTGGAATGGGGCCGCTTGAGCCCTTACGGCGAGTTCTTCGATATCCAGTGGCATTCGCCCGACCCGCTGATGGAAGGCCAGTTGTTGCTGCCCTTCCTTGGCAGCGACTACGGCATCGCCTTGCAGGACGGCACCCTGCCCTTGCGCTTTGATGTGCACAAGGGCGCGTTTTATGTCGAGCACTATGAGCATCACTTTCCGATCTGCCCGACCCATTACGGCGAATTGCTCAGAACCGATGATCCACTGACCGCCGAATCACTCAAGTCATTGGCAGACCGTTTCAGCACCCTGAGCTACCAGACCGACGCCCATAGCCTGGCGGTACCGCTCAAAGCTGAGCTGCGTGAACTGGCTAGTGATCCGGCGATTCTGCAAACCATCGAACAAAATCTCAGCGCTTACGACTCGATCACCCCCGAAGGTTTCCAGCGCCTGCACCAGTTGCTTGAACACCAAAGCTATCGCCTGGCCAGTTGGCGCACGGCGGCAGATGACATCAACTGGCGGCGTTTTTTCGATGTCAACGAACTGGGCGGTCTGCGCGTCGAACGCCCGGCGGTGTTCGAAGCGACCCACGCGAAAATCTTCGAGCTGGTGGCCGAAGGCCTGATCGACGGTCTGCGCATCGACCACATCGACGGCCTCGCTGACCCTCGGGGTTACTGCCGCAAACTGCGGCGGCGGGTGGACAGCCTGTCACCGGATCGGCACCTGCCGATCTACGTCGAGAAGATCCTTGGCGAAGGTGAAACCCTGCACCGCGACTGGTCGGTGGATGGCACCACCGGGTACGAGTTCATGAATCAGTTGTCGTTGCTGCAACACGCACCCGAAGGCGCCGACACCCTGGGTGAACTGTGGAACCGTTACAGCGAACGGCCCGCCGATTTCCGTCAGGAAGCGCAACTGGCTCGCCAGCAGATCCTCAACGGCTCCCTCGCCGGCGACTTTGAAAGCGTCGCCCAGGCCCTGTTGCAAGTAGCCCGGGATGACCTGATGACCCGCGACCTGACCCTCGGCGCGATTCGTCGCGCGTTGCAGGAGCTGATCGTGCACTTCCCGGTGTACCGCACCTATATCAACCCCCGGGGTCGTTCGGCGCAAGACCATGTGTTTTTCCAGCAAGCCATGGACGGTGCCAGGCAAACCCTCGGCGAGGCCGACTGGCCGGTGCTTGATTGCCTGGCCCGCTGGCTGGGTGGTGAATCATGGCGCAAACGCCCGCTGGGTCGGCCGCGCAAGATGCTCAAGCATGCCTGCGTACGTTTTCAGCAACTGACCTCGCCGGCGGCGGCGAAGGCTGTAGAAGACACCGCGTTCTATCGCTCGGCGGTTTTGTTGTCGCGCAATGACGTGGGGTTCAGCACTGAGCAGTTCAGTGCACCGGTGGCCGATTTCCATGCGGCGTGCGCCAATCGCCTCGAAGAGTTCCCCGATAATTTGCTGGCCACCGCGACCCACGACCACAAACGCGGTGAAGACACCCGCGCGCGCCTGGCGGTGTTGAGCGAGCGCAGTGCCTGGTACGCCGAGCAAGTGCCGCTCTGGCAGGCCCTCGCCCGGCCCCTGCGCGACGATGACCTGATGCCGACGACGGGCGATGAGTTGATCCTCTATCAAGCGATCCTCGGCAGCTGGCCGCTCGATCTGCGCAGTGACGATCAAGCAGCGCTGGAGAACTACACTCAACGTGTGTGGCAGTGGCAACAGAAAGCCTTGCGCGAAGCCAAGTTGCAAAGCAGCTGGAGCGCCCCGAACGAGGCTTACGAACAAGCGGTTCACCAATTCCTGCAACGACTGTTGCTCAGCCCTGAAGGTGAACTGTTGCGCGCAGCCCTCGGCAAAGCGGCCAAAAGCATCGCCGCCCCCGGCGCACTCAATGGATTGGCGCAAACCTTGCTGCGCATGACCGTGCCGGGGGTGCCGGACCTTTATCAGGGCACCGAGTACTGGGACTTCTCGCTGGTCGATCCGGACAACCGTCGGCCGGTGGATTACGCCAGCCGTCAGCAGTCCACGCAGGCACCGCTGGAATTACCCGGGCTGTTGGCTAACTGGCGTGACGGGCGGATTAAACAAACCCTGATTGCGCATACGTTGAACCTGCGGCGCGACCACACCGAGCTGTTTCGGCGAGGGGCGTATCAAGCCCTTGAAGTCGTCGGCAGCCAGGCTCACCGGGTGCTGGCATTTGCTCGCTCGCTGGAAGGAGAACGAGCCATCGTGATCGTACCGATACGCTGCGCCGAACTGCTGAAAAACAGTGCCCAACCCCTGATTGACGCGCCGCTGTGGGGCGATACACGGGTCAAATTACCGTTCACCACCCCTGATGAAAATTTGAGGGGACTTTTTTCAAGCGTCGCAGTCACACCCCAAAGGGAGCTGAACATCAGCGTCGCGTTGGGAGATTTCCCGATTAATTTTTTTATCCAGACTACCCACACTTGAGTTCAGTTCAGGAGCATTGCGATGAGTACCAACGATAAACGCATCCGCGAATTTGCCTATCAGATCTGGGAATCGGAAGGAAAGCCCGAGGGCCAGGAAGCCCGTCATTGGGAGATGGCCCGCAAACTGGCGGAAGCCGAAGCGCTGTCACCAAGCAAATCGGCAAAAGCGGCTGGCAGCAAAACCTCCAGCACCAAGGCCCCTGCCAGCAAATCCACCAATGGCAAGGCGGCCGAGCCTAAAACCAAAGCCAAGGCCAAACCCGCCGCCGCGTCGAAAGTGATTCCGCCCGGCGAAAAAGCCACCGAGAAAAAGCCTCGAGCAGCGCGTAAACCGCCCGCTGTTTGATACCTGATACCTTTGCCCTGATTGACGTTGTGGCGAGTTTTCTCACCACGAGGGCTCGCTCGCCCTCGAAAAAAACCAGAGCCAAGAACTGTCCCCCCTTTGTAGGAGCACCTATGACCAGTCCAAAAAAAGCCGCGCCAGAACCTCACGCCGAGGCCTCGCGAATTCGTGAAGGCTTGCCCTTCCCGCTGGGCGCGACCTGGGATGGGCTTGGGGTCAACTTTGCCTTGTTCTCCGCCAACGCCACCAAAGTCGAACTGTGCATCTTCGACGATGCCGGTGAAGTCGAACTGGAACGCATCGAGCTGCCGGAATACACCGACGAGATCTACCACGGCTACCTGCCTGACGCCCATCCGGGGCTGATCTATGGCTACCGCGTGTACGGCCCGTACGACCCGGCCAACGGTCATCGATTCAACCACAACAAACTGCTGATCGACCCCTATGCCAAACAATTGGTCGGCCAATTGAAATGGTCTGAAGCGCTGTTCGGCTACACCATCGGCCACCCCGACGCGGACCTCAGTTTCGATGAGCGCGACAGCGCCCCGTTTGTACCCAAGTGCAAGGTGATCGACCCGGCTCACACCTGGGGTCGCGACCATCGGGTCAGCGTGCCGTGGGACAAGACCATCATTTATGAAACTCACGTGCGCGGCATCAGCATGCGTCACCCTTCCGTCCCCGAGAACCTGCGTGGCACCTTCGCCGGGTTGATGGTCGATGACGTGCTGGAACACATCCGCAAGCTCGGCGTGTCGACCGTGGAGTTGCTGCCCATCCACGCCTTCGTCAACGACCAGCATCTGTTGCACAAAGGCATGACCAATTACTGGGGCTACAACAGCATCGCGTTCTTCGCCCCCGACCCTCGCTACCTCGCCAGCGGCAAGATCGACGAATTCAAGGAGATGGTCGCGCACCTGCACGAAGCGAATCTTGAAGTGATCCTTGACGTGGTCTACAACCACACCGCCGAGGGCAATGAGCAAGGCCCGACCCTATCGATGCGCGGCATCGACAACGCTTCCTACTACCGCTTGATGCCCGACGACAAGCGCTACTACATCAACGATTCCGGTACCGGCAACACCCTGGACCTGAGTCACCCGTGCGTGCTGCAGATGGTCACCGACTCCTTGCGTTACTGGGCGACGGAAATGCACGTGGACGGTTTCCGCTTCGACCTGGCGACCATTCTCGGGCGCTATCACGATGGCTTCGATGAACGTCACAGCTTCCTCGTCGCCTGCCGTCAGGACCCGGTGCTGCGTCAGGTGAAGATGATTGCAGAAGCCTGGGATTGCGGCCCCGGGGGCTATCAGGTCGGTAAGTTTCCGCCGGGCTGGGTCGAGTGGAATGACAAATTCCGTGACACCGTGCGGGCGTTCTGGAAAGGCGACGACGGCCAACTGGCAGATTTCGCCAGCCGCATGACCGCCTCCGGGGAGATGTTCAATCAGCGTGGCCGGCGACCGTATGCCTCGGTCAACTTCATCACCGCCCACGACGGTTTCACCCTTAACGACCTGGTGTCGTACAACGACAAACACAACGAAGCCAACGACGAGAACAATCAGGACGGCAGCAACAACAACCTGTCCTGGAACCACGGTGCCGAAGGCCCGACCGACGATCCCGAAATCAATGAGCTGCGTCAGCGCCAAATGCGCAACTTCTTCGCCACGCTGCTGCTGTCCCAAGGCACACCGATGCTGGTGGCCGGCGACGAATTCGCCCGCACCCAGGAGGGCAATAACAACGCCTATTGCCAGGACAGCGAGATCGGTTGGGTCAATTGGGACCTGAGCGAAGACGGCAAAGCCCTGCTCAAGTTCGTCAAACGCCTGATCAAGTTACGTCTGACCTACCCGATTCTGCGTCGCGGGCGGTTCCTGGTGGGCAATTACAACGAGGACATCGGCGTCAAGGACGTCACCTGGCTCGCGCCGGATGGCAGCGAAATGTCCATTGAGCAGTGGGAGGAAGGCCACGGCCGCTGCCTCGGCATGCTGTTGGATGGCCGCGCCCAGGAAACCGGTATCCGCCGCAAAGGCGCGGACGCCACCTTGCTGTTGGTGGTCAACGCGCATCACGACGTCGTCAATTTCCTGCTTCCGGAAGTGCCCGACGGCGCTTTTTGGACCTGCATGATCGACACCAATCAACCGTCGATTCGCGGGCAGGAACGCTTCGAGTTCGATCACGAATATTCGGTCACAGGCCGTTCGCTGCTGCTGTTCGAATTGCAGCGTGAGGAAGAAGAGTGAAATGGACCTTCAAGGATTTCTCCAGCGTCAGCCAGCGGACTACGCCGACACCCGAGCGTTAGGCCGGTGCCTGCGGGCGATGGTGGAGGCCGGTCTCGACCAGCTTCCGCTACCCGGCAGCGGCCAGACGCTGGAGAGGTTTCAGCGGTTGGCCGAAGTCGGCGGTCATGACCTCGGGCTGTGCAAGCTGTACGAGGGCCATACCGATGCACTGGCGATCATCCAGCAACTCGGCGGCTCGCCGACACCTTCCAGCACGTGGGGCATGTGGGCCGCCGAACCGCCACAAGCGCGGGTGCGGGTCAGGCCTCATGGCCATCTGGTTACATTGAATGGATGCAAGGCCTGGTGTTCGGGTGCGGCGGTGTTGAGTCATGCCTTGCTCACCGCGTGGGATGAACAGGACCGACAGCAATTGGTCGCGGTGGCGCTGGACCAACCCGGCGTCACTGTCACCAATCACGGCTGGCAAGCAGTGGGTATGGGTGCTACCGGTAGCGTCGAGGTGCTGTTCGAAGGTGCCGAAGCGCAAGTCATCGGCAGCGCCGGCGACTACCTGCAACGCCCGGGTTTCTGGCAAGGCGGAATCGGCATTGCCGCTTGCTGGTACGGCGCGGCGCAGAGCATTGCCGAACGCCTGCGCCGTCATTGCGCACACCATGAAGAACCCCATGCCCTCGCTCATCTCGGTGCAGTCGACAGCGCGTTACATGCCGCTGCCGAGGTGCTGCGGGTCAGCGCCCTGACCATCGACGCCGCGCCACTGGACGATGCCGAACTCCTGGCCCGTCGTGCCCGGGCGGTGGTCGAACACTGCGCTGAACACGTCATCCGACACGTCGGCCGAGCCTTGGGTGCCGGACCCTACTGCAAGGATGGCCAGTTCGCCCGGCTGATCGCCGACCTGCCGGTATTCCTGCGCCAAAGCCACGCCGAACGGGACCTTGCGGCGCTTGGACAGCAGGTTCTGACGGAGTCATGGACGTTATGAAAGCCAACCCTATTGTCGGCCAGGGTACGCCCCTGCACTTATGGCAAACCTCAAGCCACCTGGCGCAATTGCCGGTCATCGACATTCTTGAATGGGTTCCTGAAGGCGCTCGTGCCGTGATCATTGCCCCGCACCCGGATGACGAAGTGCTGGGCTGCGGAGGTTTCCTGCAATTACTGGCCGCTGCCGACCGGGCACTGCAGTTGATTTCTGTCACCGATGGCAGCGCCAGCCACCCCGGCTCCGAGCGCTGGCCGGTGGAACGACTTAGCGCAGTCCGTCCACAGGAATCGGTGGAAGCCTTGCGTCGTCTCGGTCTGCCGTTGCACAGCTTGAAATGGCTGCGCGGCGGTTTTGCCGACAGTCAGGTAGCGGCTCGGGAAGCTGAGTTGAGCGCGTTTATCGAACGTCATCTGCGCCCCAACGATGTGGTCTTCACCACGTGGCGCGAAGACGGTCATTGCGATCACGAAGCCGTTGGCCGTGCCAGCGCCGAGGCGGCGAAACGGGTCGGTGCCACCCTGCATGAACTGCCCGTCTGGACCTGGCACTGGGCAACGCCCGAAGACAGTCTGGTGCCGTGGCACCGGGCGCGAAAAATCCCCCTGGCACCGGCACTGGTGGCACGTAAGCGCCATGCGATTCACGCCTTCGCCAGCCAGCTGGAAGGTGACCCGCAAATCGGCTTGCCTCCGGTGTTGGCGCCCTATGTGCTGGATCGTTTGCTGCAACCGTTCGAAGTGGTGTTTCTATGAGCGTCGAAGATCGCTATTTCGACGGTTTGTTCGCCGGTAACGACGATCCCTGGGCCTTTCGTCAACGCTGGTACGAGCAACGCAAACGTGCGGTGACCCTGGCCGCGCTGCCTCGACCGCACTACCGCGCTATCTTCGAGCCCGGGTGCGCCAACGCTGAACTCAGCGCTGATCTGGCATCACGATGCGATCGCCTGTTGTGTTGCGACACTGCAGCCGCCGCCGTGGCACTGGCTCGCACGCGGCTGAGTCTGTTTGAGCATGCCGAAGTCCGCCAGGGCCGCCTGCCGGGCGATTGGCCGAACGAACAGTTCGACCTGATCGTACTCAGCGAAATTGGCTACTACCTGGATGCCGAAGACCTCAAGTGCCTGATCGAACACGCTGCGCAGTCGCTGACCGCCGACGGGCAGCTCTTGGCCTGTCACTGGCGCCCACCGATCGATGGCTGCCCGCTGAACGCCCGACAGGTCCACGACATGCTCCATGAGCATTTGCACTTGTCGCGTCTGGTGCTGCATCAGGAGGCCGATTTCCTGTTGGAACTCTGGAGCCGCGAACCGCGCTCCGTGGCTGCTCTTGAGGGTTTGCGATGATTGGCATTTTGATCCCGGCGCATAACGAAGAAGACTTGCTCGAAGAGTGTCTGCAAGCCGCTCTGCTAGCGGCGCAACACGAGTCGCTGCTCGGTGAAACCGTTGAGGTGCTGGTGGTGCTCGACAGTTGCACCGATCGATCATCAGAGATCGTTGGCAGCTACCCGGTACACAGCATGGCTATCGAGGCGCGCAACGTTGGCCAGGCACGCGCGGCCGGTGCGAGGTTCCTGCTGGATCGGGGGGTACGCTGGATTTCCTGCTCCGATGCCGATAGCCGGGTGGCTCACGACTGGCTCGTGGCGCAACTGGCCCTCGGTGCCGACGCGGTTTGCGGCACCGTTACGGTGGACGCATGGCACGAGTCATTCGATGAGTCGGCGCAGATTCGCTATCACCAGCAGTATCAGCCCCGCGAAGGTCATCGGCATATCCACGGCGCCAACCTGGGGATCAGCGCTGAGGCTTACCGGCGTGCCGGCGGCTTCGAACCGCTGGCTTGCGATGAAGATGTGCAACTGGTGCGGCAACTCGAGCGCTGCGGGGCGAACATCGCCTGGAGTCAACGACCGCAGGTGCTCACAAGTGCCCGATTGGACAGTCGCGCGCGGGGTGGTTTCGGTGATTTTTTGCGGGACATGGCGCAGATCGGATAAAAAAACGTACCGGATGGAACATCGAGGCGACGAATAGCATGACATGAGCAATACTCTGCTCGCGGCAATCCAGGGTTTGGAGCGCAGCACATTGCTATCGACGAAAACAAGGACGTAGCCTATGAAACCTGTATCCATCAGTGAAAGCAGCCAGCCAGCACAGATCTGGAACAGCGCCCCGCAACTGGACAACATCCCCGTCATCAGCACTCAAACCCTGGTTCCCGCCGGCGCACGCGCCGTGGTGATTGCCCCGCATCCCGGCGATGAAGTCGTCACTTGCGGCGGCCTGCTGCAATTGCTCAGTGCTCTGGGGCATCCGCTGCAATTGATCTCGATTACCGACGGCAGTGCCAGCCACCCGGGGTCGCAACAGTGGTCAGAGAAACGCCTGAGTGTGTTCCGTCCCCAGGAAAGCGTCGAAGCCTTGCGTCGGCTCGGGTTGCCGATGCACAGCCTGAAGTGGATTCGCGGCGGCTTCACCGACAACGCCCTGGCCGAGCGGGAACTACAATTGACTCAATTCATCACCCGCTATTTGCGCCCCGGCGATGTGGTGTTCAGCACCTGGTGCGAGGACGGTAACATCGACCACGACACCGTCGGCCGGGCCAGCGCCAGGGCCGCGGCCCTGGTTGGCGCGGCGTTCAACGAAATGCCAGTCTGGGCCTGGCACTGGCCAACCCGCGAAAGGGGGCTGATCCCCTGGCATCGTGCGCGCAAAGTGCGCCTCGACACCTGGACCGTCGCGCGCAAAAGCCACGCCACTCACGCCTACGCCAGTCAGCTCGACGGCGAACCGGCCATCGGCCTCGCCCCGCTACTGCCCCCGGTGCTGTTGGAACGGATGCGGTTGCCTTATGAAATTGTGTTTGTGTAGCAGCTACATTTCACTGAGTGCTCGATACGACGAATCGCTCTGAACTGCCTGCCAGCTCATCAGTCGCATACATAAGCAACCCTGATTCAGAGGAGTGAACGTGACCAGCGATTCCAAGCAGCAGACGGTCGAACCGATCCCCCCGAACACGGATGCGGCGATTCATCGGCTCAGGGTGCTGACGGTTAACACCCACAAGGGGTTTACCGCACTGAACCGACGCTTCATTCTCCCGGAGCTGCGTGAGGCGGTGCGCAGCACCTCGGCGGATCTTGTATTTCTGCAAGAAGTGGTCGGTGAGCACGACCGCCATTCTTCCCGCTACAACAATTGGCCAGCCACCTCGCAATACGAGTTCCTCGCCGACAGCATGTGGAGCGACTTCGCCTATGGCCGCAACGCGGTCTACCCCAATGGTCACCACGGCAATGCGCTGCTGTCGAAATACCCGATCCGCGAATACCGCAACCTCGACGTCTCGATCACCGGCCCCGAACGTCGCGGGCTGCTGCATTGCGTGCTGGACGTACCGGGTCACGCCGAAGTCCATGCGATCTGCGTGCATCTGAGCCTGCTCGAAAGCCATCGTCAGTTGCAGCTCCAGTTACTTTGCCAACTGCTCGAATCCCTGCCCGACGATGCACCGGTGATCATCGCCGGCGACTTCAACGACTGGCAGTTGCAAGGCAACGTCGCCCTCTCCCGCCGTGACTACCTGCACGAAGCCTTCGAGCGCCACCACGGCCGACCTGCGAAAACCTACCCGGCACGGTTTCCGTTGCTGCGTCTGGACCGGATTTACCTGCGCAATGCCAGCAGTCATGACCCGCGCATACTGGGCAACAAGCCCTGGACGCATCTGTCGGATCACTTGCCGTTGGCGGTGGAAGTGCATCTTTGAAACACCCGATAGCTTCGTTGAATACGGTATCCGAGAAGGAAATTCGCGGCCCTACCTGTTATTTCTGACAGTAGCGCCGTTCACAATCTGTTGTTACGTTGCGCATGTCCATACCCATTGCATGTACGGACATACAACCGTAGCAGCCAACGTTGCCGAAGGTTTTCCAGTTCGGGTACTTGTGTTCTACCGATGTCGTCTCGCAATTCGCGCTGCCAAGGACGCCTGACACTTTTTCACTTACGACGAGTGAAGGGATCGGGCGCCGATCGATGCGTGGAGACAAGCATGATATTTTCGACAGAACTGCCCAAGTACCGTTACTCAGCCTGCGCCGTTTCTCTCTGGCTATGGATAGGCTGGTCCCAGACCGCCCAGGCGGCCTGTACGCTCACACCGACCGCCGGCAACGACAACTACGTGTGCGACAGTGCCAGCACTGGCCCGCTGACCGATTTGTCGGGCAACAACACCCTGACCTTTCCTGCCAATGGCACCGGCACCATCAATGGCGACGTCATCTTCGGCGCGGATGTCGACCGGGTGTTCATGGGTTCAGGCACCGTCGCTGGCGTACTCGATCAGGGCGACGGCGCCAACATTCTGCAAATCGACAACGGGCAGATTACCGGCGAAGTCCACCAGCACAGCGGCATCGACACCTTCATCATGAATGGCGGGAGTATTCAGTCCCTGGCGCAGGGCGATGGTTTCGACCAGTTCCTGATGACCGGCGGCACGATTGTCGGCGGCTTTGAAGATGGTGACTTTGCGCAGATGACGGGTGGCACGATCGGTCGCGTCGACATGAAACTCGACGACAACACTTTCGACATGTCCGGCGGGCAGATCCTCGGCAACCTGGTGACCGGTTTCGGCACCGATACCATCATCGTGTCCGCCGGGCGTATTGGCGGCAACGTCAGTGTCAGCGGCGGCAACGACAGCATCACGGTGAAGGGTGGCGAGATCGTCGGCGAGGTCCGCGCCAGCGCCGGCAACGACACGTTGGGGTGGAACGGTGGCGGTATCATCCGCTCGGCCATCCTCATGGGCGTCGGCAACGACAGTGCCACCCTGGAAAATCTCGGCGAAAACACCCTTGCCCTCACCCCGAGCATCGACGGTGGCAACGGCACAGACCTGCTGACCTTCGATCACACCACCTCAGCGGGCGCTGCCCGGTACATCAACTGGGAAACGGTCAACCTGAACAATTCGCAGTTCGATCTGGCCGGCAATTTTGTAGTGGGCGACAGTGCCAGCGGCACCGGTGTGTTCAATATCGATGGCAGCAGCACGCTGACGTCCACCCAGGGCAGCATCACGCCATTCACCGCCGGCCAGCGTGCAACCTTGAACAACGCCGGGCGGATCGACCTCAGCAGCGGTAATACCCGCACCAATGACTCCCTGACCGTGCAAGGCAATTACGCGGGCAATGGCGGCCAGTTGCTGTTGCAGAGCGCGGTGGGAGACGACAACTCCCCCAGCGACAAACTGGTGGTGAACGATGGGACATTGACCGGCAGCACATTGATCACGGTCACCAATCTGGGCGGAACCGGCGGGTTGACGCAGCAGAACGGTATTGAGTTGGTGCAGGCTCAAGGCACCGCTCTCAGCACCCCCGATGCGTTTGCCCTCAAAGGTCCGGTATCTGCCGGTGCCTTCGATTACTACCTGTTCAAGGGTGGCGTTACCGCAGGCAGCGAAAACAGTTGGTATTTGCGCTCTGCCGTTGTGGCCCCCGCGACCGTCACCCTCCCAAACCCGGATCCGGCCTTGCCACCGATTGTCGTCCCGGTCGTCGCAACGCCGGTGGCCGCACTCGCTCCCGCCGGCAGTCCACCGCTACCGGTTTTACCGACAGCCGTACCGGGCGCGTCGCCGATTCCGCTGTACCGCCCCGAGGTCCCGACCTGGTCGGTACTGCCACCCGCTGCCGCGCAACTGACCCTGAATGCACTCGGCACTTTCCATGATCGGCAAGGAGATCAGCGCCTGCTCAACGAAACCGGGGCCTTTGGCGCTGGCTGGGGCCGGGTCTACGGCAAGAACGTCGATCAGACCTGGGCCGGCACCGTAACGCCAAGGCTCGACGGTTCGCTCAGCGGTTTCCAGGTGGGTAACGATGTGTACAGCTCACAGACTTCCAATGGACAGACCCAGCGCAGTGGTTTTTTTGTCGGGCATACGCGTTTGCAGGGCGATGTCGACGGTTTCAACCAAGGCTTTGAAGACAAGCGCGCTGGCAAAGTGGAACTTGAAGGCGACAGTTATGGCTTGTACTGGACGTTTACCGACCCCAAGGGCTGGTACGTCGACACCGTCATCATGGGCACCCGGCTCGACGGTGACAGCCACTCCGAACGCGGCCTCAAACTGGATAACCGAGGCCACGCCTTGACTGTTTCGGCAGAAACCGGCTATCCGATTCAAGTGACGGGTAACTGGGTGGTTGAACCCCAGGCGCAGGTCATCCATCAAAAAGTTTCGCTGGACAGCCAGGACGACGGCATTTCCCACGTCTCATTCGACTCCGACAGTGCCTGGACCGGTCGCCTCGGCGCTCGACTCAAAGGCCGCTACCAAGTCAGCGGACGACCACTGGAACCTTATATACGAGCCAATCTGTGGCACACCCTTTCCGGTACGGACTCGGTGACTTTTGATGGCGCGAACCGGATCGATACCGAGCAAAAATCGTCATCGGCCGACCTCGGTGTCGGCGTTGTGCTTAGCCTCGCGAAAACCGTGAGCGTGTATGGCGGAGTTGACTACACCGGCAATATCGACAGCAATCAGTTGCGCGGAACGGCCGCAAATGTCGGTATCAGGGTGCGTTGGTAGACCGGTAGCCCACTATCAAAAGCGCTCTGGAACGCGGATTCTTTGACGATTTTCCGAACAAACAAGAACTTAGATGGCCGTCGAAAATCAGTGACTTGGAATCGCTAAAATACCCATACCATTTATCGGCCATTTTCTTGACGCAGCCGCATCGGTCTTCTTAGCTACACGTTACTACCCCCGGAAACACCACCCGGGACAAACCTCCAGACACCCGTTAAAACGGGCGGCCAGTGGCTTGCCCCAATTCATTCGGTCGCCCCTCATTCGGGGTAGGAGAGACGCCAGAGCGAGATACCGCATGCGATTGCAAGGTAGACCTCCATGAAAACTTCATTCACCCAACAAGAGATCAAAGTTACTTTTTGCACTGTCTCGAGCTCACTCCTTCTGTGCTCGTCCATGGAAGTACAGGCAGGGCCGGCAGAGAATGAAACCACGCCTTGGTACCGTCAGGATGTTCCCGTCATGACCTTACCAGCCGTCACTATCACCGCCCCCTACCCCGGCCGCTTCAGCGCCGCTTCCGATACACGAAGTTCACGCCTGACCATAGAAGACGCTGCGCCTTCGGCCTGGGATCAGGTCTACGGCACCGCTTCGCGGCAGGCACAAACCGATTATCTGGCCCAGGATTCTTCAATCTTTGGCGCAAGCGCATTCAAAGGCCCGGCGATCCTGACCCTGCAAAGCGGCAGCGGCCATACCCAACGGGTTGGGCTGGTCGGCGGTATGAACCAGATACAGGGCAACAGCAACGGCCTTCTGACCACCCGTGCTCCTGCCGACCCCGGCAACGACACACTCAACCTTCAAGGCCAGAGCCTCGGCGCCTACTGGAGCCTGACGGGGCCTGAAGGCTGGTACGTGGATTTGACGGCCAGCGGCGGCCGGGTCAATGGCTACAGCCGCAATGATAAGGGTGCCAGACAAATCACCGAGGGCAGCGCGGTGACGCTGTCGGTGGAAGGCGGGTTTCCCATTGGCATCAGCGAAAACTGGGTGGTCGAGCCGCAGGCGCAGTTGATCAACCAGCGCATTACCCTGGACACCCCATATGCGGGCTCGGCCAATGCATCGTCCAGCGACCTGACGTCCTGGAGTGGTCGGGTCGGTGCCCGGTTGAAAGGTAGTTACGACATCAACGGCCTGCCGGTCGAACCCTATGTGCGGACCAACTTGTGGCACACGGTGCACACCGGTAATACCGTGACCCTCGATCAGGTCGACAAGATCAGCAGCAGCCGTAATTCATCGACGGTGGATGTAGGTCTGGGGCTGGTGGCCAGAGTGACACCGTTGGTTAGTCTGTATGTCAGCGCCGATTACAGCAGTGACGTGGATGACAATGATTTGAACGGGTTGATTGGCAGCTTGGGTGTGCGGATGCGTTGGTGAGGGTCAGGCAGTAAGAGATCTGTTGTCTGGGCTAACGCCATCGCGGGCAAGCCCGCGATGGGCATGACTCGGTGTTAGATCAACCCTCTGGACGCAGGATCAGCACAGCCAGCGGCGGCAAATTTAGCACCAGAGAAAGCGCCTGCCCATGGCTTGGCTCATCTTCGGTAAACGCCCCGCCACTGTTGCCGTAATTGGAACCGGCATACGTAGCAGCATCGCTGTTGATCACTTCCGTCCAGCGCCCTCCAAAAGGCACGCCGATGCGATAAGCCTCACGCGGCACCGGGGTAAAGTTAGCCACCACCAGCGCTGGCCGACCTTCCTTGCTCCAGCGCAGGAACGCGTAAACGCTGTTGATAGCATCATCGCCGATCAACCACTGGAAGCCTTGCGGAGCATCGTCTTGTTCATGCATCGCCGGCTCTTCCCGGTGCAGGCGATTAAGGTCGCCGACCAGTTTCTGCACGCCTTTGTGCTCGGAGTATTGCAGCAAATACCAATCGAGCTGCTGATCGTGGTTCCACTCGCGCCACTGACCGAATTCGCAGCCCATGAACAACAGCTTCTTGCCCGGATGCGCCCACATGAAACTCAGGTAGGCCCGCAGATTGGCGAATTTCTGCCAGCGGTCGCCTGGCATCTTGTCGATCAGCGAATGCTTGCCGTGAACTACCTCGTCGTGGGAGATCGGCAAGATGAAACGCTCGGACCAGGCATACATCAGGCCGAAACTCAGCTCGTTGTGATGATGGGCGCGGTAGACCGGATCCTGCTGAATGTAATGCAGCGAATCGTGCATCCAGCCCATGTTCCACTTGTAGTTGAACCCCAGCCCCCCCTGTTGCGTGCTCTGGCTCACGCCCGGCCACGCGGTGGATTCCTCGGCGATGATCAGCGCGCCCGGCGCCTCCAGAGCGACCACGTCATTGAGATGACGCAGGAAGTCGATGGCCTCCAGGTTTTCGCGACCGCCGTGACGGTTCGGCACCCATTCGCCGGCCTTGCGCGAGTAATCGCGATAAAGCATCGAAGCGACTGCATCAACCCGCAGACCGTCAACGTGGAAATGTTTGAGCCAGTGCAGCGCCGAGGCCAGCATGTAGCCGTGCACTTCGGTGCGGCCCAGGTTGTAGATCAGCGTGTCCCAGTCCTGGTGAAACCCTTCCTGCGGGTTGCCATATTCATACAGCGCAGTGCCGTCGAACTGGGCCAGGCCGTGGGTATCGGTAGGGAAATGCGCTGGCACCCAATCGAGGATCACGCCGATGTCGGCCTGGTGGCAGGCGTTGACGAAGGCAGCGAAGTCATCCGGCGAACCGTAGCGCGCGCTCGGGGCGAACTGCGACAACAGTTGGTAACCCCATGAGCCGCCGAACGGGTGTTCCATGATCGGCATCAGCTCGATGTGGGTGAAGCCCAGTTCCTTCACATAAGGAATCAGTCGTTCGCCCAATTCGTGCCAAGAGTACTGACGGGCGACCTCGCCCAAATCATCCAGTTCGCACTGCCATGAACCGGCGTGCAATTCGTAGATCGACAGCGGCGAGCTCGGCCGATGACGGTCGCCACGCGATTGCATCCACGCGTGGTCCTGCCAATCGATGTTCAGCGGTGAAGCGACTTTTGACGCGGTATCCGGCGGTAACGAAGTGGCCAGGGCCATTGGGTCGGCCTTGAGCGGCAGAATGCCGTGGCTGCCGAGGATTTCGTATTTGTACGTTTCCCCCGCTTGCATGCGCGGGATGAAAATTTCCCACACGCCGGTAGGATGCCGCAGGCGCATCGGGTGCCGGCGGCCGTCCCAATTGTTGAAGTCTCCCACCACCGAGACCCTTTTGGCGTTCGGTGCCCACACCGCAAACCGTACGCCATCAACACCGTCAACCGTCCTCAGCTGCGCACCGAGGCAAGCGCTGAGATCCCGGTGATTGCCTTCGGCGAACAGGTACAAATCCATCTCGCCGAGCAACGGGCCAAAGCTGTAAGGGTCCTCGGAAACCTGTTCGCCGCCGGCCCACCGGGTTCGCAGCAGATACGGCTGCGACCGGTCGAAGTGCCCGACGAACAAGCCTGGGGTCTGGGTGGCCTCAAGGTTGCCGAGTTCTTCCCCGGAGTCCTTGGCCAGTACCTGCACGCTCAAGGCGTCCGGCAAATAGGCCCGAATGAATTGCCCGCCGGCGCCATCGCCGTGGGGGCCGAGAATTGCAAAGGGGTCATGGTGTTCGGCGCGAACCAGCGCGTCGATGTCCCGCGATCTGGGCAGTAGCGCCTCTTTAGCGTGACCCTGTTCCTTGTTCGAGAAACTCATAACTACTCTCCACCAAGATCGGAAAAGGGTTTAAGCCCACTCAATAGTCCATATAAGCCGTGCAATGGCACAGGCAGCCAAGTGGGGCGATTTTCCGCCTCATACGCCACCTCATAAGCTGCCTTTTCCAGACCGAACAACGCCAATGCGGCGTCCTCGCCTTCCGGATCTTGCCACGCATGAGCAAGACTAGCTGCCGCCAGCCGATAAGCGTCGACAAATGCTTGTTTGGCTTCAATTAAATAGCGTTCGGCGACGCGCTGACGAGCGGCCTGGGCTTGGGCGGTGTTGTCGACGTTGTGCACGTTGATCGTCATCGCGGCGGCGTAGTCGAAGGAACGCAAAACGCCGCTGACGTCTTTGTACGGGCTGTGTTTGCCCCGGCGTTCGTGCAGCGGTCGCGCAGGCTCGCCTTCGAAGTCGATCAGGTACGCATCGCCCTTGATCACCAACACCTGACCCAGGTGCAAGTCGCCGTGCACGCGAATGCGCAAACCGCCAGCGGCTTTTTTGCCCAACTCTTGAACATGGCTGAGGATGGCTTTTTTGTTGTCCAGTAAACGACTGACCAATGCTTTGTCTGCCGGGGTCAGTTCATTTTGATGCTGCTTGAGCAACTTCAGCGCGTGTTCCAGTTGCGCCGCCACATCCTTGGCCGATGCCAGGGCATCCTTTTGCGTGGTGACCTGAGGTGCAAAGTCCGGGTTATTGCTCGGCGCCGCCAGGACCTGATGCATTTCACCCAGACGCTGGCCGAGCATGCCGGCAAAGTCTCGCAACTCAGCGAGGGCGTTGTAGTGCTGTTCCTGCTCGGACATGGCGTCGGCGAGTTCATCGCGCAGCGCCCGTTCGAGGTTGTTCTGCGTCCATTCCCAGGCATCGCCCTGATTGCTCAGGTAGCCCTGGGCAATCATCAGCAGATTGTCTTCACCCGCCGCATCGCGGCGAATCACGGAACCCAGCAGCGGCGAAATGTTGAGGAAACCGGCGTGGGTCAAATACGCGCTCATCTCCAGCTCCGGGTGCACACCAGAAGCGACCTTGCGGATCAGTTTCAGCACCAGGCTGTTGCCAATCACCACCGAACTGTTGGACTGTTCGGCGGACAAGTAACGCACCTCCGATTCGGCTGTCAGGCCCAGTTTCTCCAGTTCGGCGGTCGGCTCGAACCGGATCTCGCCGCCATCCGAATGCAACAGGAGGCTGTTCTGCATGCTCTGCAACACAGTGTGGACAAAGTTCTCAAGGCTGAATGCGTCGGTGATCAAACCGACCTGAGGCCCACGTCGTACCCGAGACAGCGCCAGTTGCTGCGGTAACGCGGCACCGACCTGGTCTTCGGCAATGAAGCCGAACGGCAGTTGGTAACGGTTGGTCTGGCCGCCACTGGTGACTTCGATTTCACTCAACAGCACCGGATGCTGCGCATCACCGAAGCGCACGCCATAGGCCAGGTTGACCTTTTCGATGGCCGCGTCCTTACCGGCAAACCAGCGGCGATTCTGCAGCCAGCTCGGCAGGATGCCCTGCTCCAGCGTGCCGCGGGACGGCGCTTCGAGCAGTTCTTCCATGCGTTTTTTCAATACCAGCGTGGTGAAGTCCGGAAGGCTTTGCGCCGGTTCCACGTGCCAGGTCGGCATTTGATTTTCTGCCGCCAGACCGAACCAGTAGAAACCGTAAGGCGCCAGGGTCAGCAGAAAATTCAACTGACCAATCGGCGGGAAGGCGTTACCGCCGAGCATCTCCACCGGCACCATGCCGACGTAAGCCGACAGGTCCAGCTCTGCGGCTTGCGCGCTGCGCGAAACGTTGGCCACGCACAGAATGATTTCGTGCTTGCCGTCCGCCCCGGTGAACTCGCGGGTGTAGGCCAGAATCCGTCGGTTGCTCGGCGACAGCATTTTCAGCGTGCCACGACCGAAGGCCTTGGACTGCTTACGCACGGCGAGCATGCGCCGGGTCCAGTTCAACAGTGAATGCGGGTCGCCAGCCTGGGTTTCAACGTTAACGGACAAGTAACCGTATTGCGGGTCCATGATCGGTGGCAGCACCAGGCTGGCCGGGTCGGCGCGGGAGAAGCCGCCGTTACGGTCAATCGACCACTGCATGGGCGTGCGCACGCCGTCACGGTCGCCGAGGTAGATGTTGTCGCCCATGCCGATTTCATCGCCGTAATACAGGGTCGGCGTGCCGGGCATCGACAGCAGCAAGCTGTTGAGCAGTTCCACGCGACGACGATCACGTTCCATCAATGGCGCCAAGCGGCGGCGAATCCCCAGGTTGATCCGCGCGCGACGGTCGGCCGCGTAGTAATTCCACAGATAATCGCGCTCCTTGTCGGTGACCATTTCCAGGGTCAGCTCATCGTGGTTGCGCAGGAAAATCGCCCATTGGCAGTTGGCCGGAATTTCCGGGGTCTGGCGCAGGATGTCGGTGATCGGGAAACGGTCTTCCTGGGCCAGCGCCATGTACATGCGCGGCATCAGCGGGAAGTGAAACGCCATGTGGCATTCGTCGCCGTTGAGGCCCTTGGCGTCGGTGTCGCCGAAGTACAGCTGTGTGTCTTCCGGCCACTGATTGGCTTCGGCCAGCAGCATGCGGTCCGGGTAATTGGCGTCGATCTCGGCACGGATCTGCTTGAGGACGTCGTGGGTCTCGGACAGGTTTTCGTTGTTGGTGCCGTCGCGTTCGATCAGGTACGGAATCGCGTCGAGGCGCAGACCATCGATACCCATGTCGAGCCAGTAGCGCATCACTGAGAGCACTGCTTTTATGACTTGCGGGTTGTCGAAGTTCAGGTCTGGCTGGTGGGAATAGAACCGGTGCCAGAAATACTGGCCAGCGACCGGATCCCAGGTCCAGTTGGACTTCTCGGTGTCCAGGAAGATGATGCGGGTGCCGTCGTATTTTTGATCGTCATCGGACCAGACATAGAAGTCCCGTGCCGCCGAGCCCTTCTTGGCCTTGCGTGCACGCTGAAACCAGGCGTGTTGGTCAGACGTGTGGTTGATGACCAGCTCGGTGATCACCCGCAGGCCACGTTTGTGGGCCTCGGAGATAAAGCGCTTGGCGTCGGCCATGGTGCCGTAGTCGGAGTGAACACCCCGGTATTCGGCAATGTCGTAGCCATCGTCACGGCGCGGCGAGGGATAGAACGGCAACAGCCAGATGGTATTGACGCCCAGATCGGCAATGTAATCGAGTTTGGCGATAAGACCAGGAAAGTCACCGATTCCGTCGTTGTTGGAGTCGAAAAAGGATTTAACGTGAACCTGGTAGATCACTGCATCCTTGTACCAGAGCGGATCCTTAATAAAGGTGGCTGCCTTTGGTTTCTTCGCCATTTGAAACTCCTGTTGAAAACTGGAAAGCGCCTGGCCCAGATCATCGTTCCCACGCGCCGCAAAGGAATGCCTCCACGGACGCTCCGCGTTCGGCTCTGGATGGGACGCAGAGCGTCCCGGGCTGCATTCCCACGCAGAGCGTGGGAACGATCGTGTTAAACAGAAATGCGCCAGATCCCGAACGGTTGATTCGCCGGGTCGATCCGCATGAATTGGTACTTGCCGTGCCAGGTCCAGCGGTGGCCACTCATCAAGTCTTCACCCTGGGTGCTGGCGTCGTCGGAGAGGCCCATTTCCCACAGTGGCAATTCGAAATTCGCTTCCTGCACGTTATGTGGATCAACGCTGATGGCCACCAGAATGAAGTTGCTGCCATCCGCGCTGCGCTTGCCGAAATACAGAATGTTGTCGTTCCAGGCGTTGTAGACCTTCAAGCCCAAATGAGTCTGCAGCGCCGGGTTTTGCCGACGGATGCGGTTGAGCTGGGCGATTTCGGCAATGATGTTGCCCGGCGCGTTGAAATCCCTTGGACGAATTTCATACTTCTCGGAATTGAGGTATTCCTCCTTGCCCGGCACCGGCGCTGCTTCACAGAGTTCGAAACCTGAATACATGCCCCACAAACCGGAGCCCATGGTCGCGAGCGCCGCACGGATCAGGAAACCTGCGCGGCCCGATTCATGCAGAAAAGCCGGGTTGATGTCCGGTGTATTAACGAAGAAATTCGGCCGGAAGCATTCGCGCCATGGCGACTCATTCAGCTCCGTGAAGTAGGTCGACAGCTCCACCTTGGTGTTGCGCCAGGTGAAGTAGGTGTAGCTCTGGGAATAACCGACCTTGCCCAGCCGCGCCATCATCGCCGGGGTTGTAAAGGCCTCGGCCAGGAAAATCACCTCGGGATGCAGCGCCCGCACATCAGCAATCAGCCACTGCCAGAACGGCAACGGTTTGGTGTGAGGGTTGTCGACGCGAAAGAGCTTCACGCCCTCCTCGACCCAACCCACCACGATGTCACGCAATTCGACCCAAAGACTGGGGATCGCGTCCGCGGCATAGAAGTCGACGTTGACGATGTCCTGGTATTTCTTCGGCGGGTTTTCCGCGTATTTGATCGTGCCGTCCGGCCGCCAGTTGAACCAGCCCGGATGCTGTTCGAGCCACGGGTGATCCTGGGAACACTGAATGGCGAAGTCGAGGGCGATTTCCAGTCCATGGTTAGCCGCCGCCGCCACGAGCCGCCGGAAATCCTCACGGGTGCCCAGCTGCGAATGAATCGCTTCATGCCCGCCCTCGGCGCTGCCGATGGCATACGGGCTGCCCGGATCGTTCGGCCCGGCCGTCAGAGAATTGTTCGGGCCTTTGCGGTAACTGCGGCCGATCGGGTGGATCGGCGGGAAGTACAGCACGTCGAATCCCATGTCCTGGATCATCGGCAGTCGTGAATGCACATCGTTGAAGGTGCCATGGCGAGCCGGATCGTCAGTGATCGAACGCGGAAACAATTCATACCAACTGGCGAACTGCGCCAGGTCCCGTTCAACATCGAGCGGGTACTCAGGGCTGAGGCTCAGGTATGCACGGAGATCGGCCTCGGCCATCAGGTCGGCGCTACGCTGGTGCATAAACAGCGCGACCTGTTCGGTTTCGAGCAGTCCCGACAGTTCATGATGCAGCGCTGCCAGTTGCTCACTCAGCTGTCCTTCGGCGCGTTCGGCCGCTTGCTGGACCATCGTGCGACCTTCCTGCAATTCCAGGCTGATCGGCACTCTGGCGGCGTGTTTCTTCTCCAGCTCATAACAGAAGCTGGCGCATTGATCGATCCAGGCTTCGATGCAAAACACATAGCGGCCCTGGCGCGTGACCCGGAACTGACCCTGCCAGCCGTTATTGCCCAGCTCGCCCATGACGTCGCTATGCCAGGCTTCGTCGCCCTCGGCGCGCCAGCGGATGCGTACCGCCAGTTTGTCGTGACCGTCGGCAAACACTTTGCTGGTTACCACCACGTCCTGCCCCACCACGGCTTTGACGGCAAACTGCCCGCCATCGAGGGTCGGCATGGTGTTTTCAATCGCGATGCGCGGCAGCAATAAGGCCTGCGACAGCGGCATGTGAGGGTTGTAGTTAAGCTCTGTCGGTTTTTCAGCAGTCATCGAGCATCTCTCCTTTACGCCCCATGGACGCTCTTGTGTCTGGTATTCCTTGAATAAACTCACTTAGGTTCCGAGCGACAGGTGCCGGTAAAAGTTCACGAGGATTTGCCTGTGTCTTCGGGGGAATCAATTCCTTTGCGCGGCGGTCAACTCACTTAAGCACGACTTGCGCCATCTGCCACTGGAGGCTTTGACAATGAGTATTCCGATTCCGGCCGAAACACCCGATCCGAACATCGACAACCCGTCAGTTCCAGAGACCGAGCCTGAACCGGTGCCAGAGCGAGACCCGCCGGGCACCACCCCGCCGCCGCGTGAAGAGCCGCCAGAGACGATGCCGCCGGTGATTGTTACGCCGGAGTAATGATCGTGCTGCTACGGCTTACTGTCCTGATCGTCCTTTTCAAGCATCTTCACAACCCTCGGCATCGCGCTAAGGATGGCCAGCGCCAAAAACGTACTGAACACCGCCGTCGCCTCTCGCCCCATTCCGGCCGAAACGCCAATCGCGGCGGTCATCCACAACCCGGCGGCGGTGGTCAGGCCTTTGACATGACCCTCATCGCCTTCAGTGTTCTTGAGTATCGTCCCGGCACCCAGAAAGCCGATCCCTGCGATCACGCCCTGCACAACCCGGCTCATGGCGTCGGCCTGGGAGCCGGACATCTGCGGCACCAGCACAAACAGCGCCGCACCTAAAGCCACGAGCATGTGCGTGCGCACCCCGGCGGCCTTGCCCTTTTGTTCGCGCTCGAAACCAAGAATCCCGCCCAGCAGCGCGGCCATCAGCAAGCGCACGGTAATGCGCGTGAGTTGCGAGGCGTCGCCAATGTCGGCGAACTCTGCTCGCAGCGTCACCCAAACCTCATGCCACCAGGCGTTCATGGTTGTTGTCCTTGTCAGGTTGTTAGAGGGTGGACCGCGCCGACCATTAATCGGTTGCACAGAACGATGTCCGCCGGGCGCGTCCTAACACTGTAGAACCCGCAGCAAAACCCGCAGAAAAAAGGATATCTCCATGACAGTGCGCATCGAAAACCAGACCTGTTTCTTCACTACCGAAAACGGCGAAGAAATTCGTCTGTGTCCCGACGTCACCATCATCACCGACTCGGAAAAAGCAATGTCGGCGGTGGACGTCAACGGCCAGCGCGTTTACATCACCGAAGCAGAAGCCGACGCATTGACCGTAGCAGGCGCAGTCGACGGTCGTAAGCATTTGAAGGAAACCGACAGTGATTCGGTGATTTGACTGTCCTGGATCAACAACAGCCGCTAGCGCCTGATATAGGCGCCTGTAGCCTGCTGCGCGGAGTGCATCAACTTGTCGCAGGTAGCGGATCAACACCCATCTGATCCGCTTTTTATTGCAATAGCTGAGTCTGTTATGCAAACAGATCGCCGCTCATAGTGCTCACGCCTGATGGAGGCTGATGAGCGAAAGACCATGAGCAATAGAATCCCCGCCCGAATCGTTGAAAGTGCCCCTGTAGTGCAGAGCTATGAGCCTTCGCGTCCAAAGATGAAGGCCAAGTCCAGCGACAACCTGATCCATACCCGCAGCTTCACCGGCCTCTTTAGGACCTTGCGCATGAGCGGCGCGGGGTTTCTGTTTTTGCTGTTCTTCGGCACGGTATGGTTGAACTGGGGCGGCCGCCAGGCGGTGCTTTGGGATCTTTCCGAAAGCAAATTCCACATCTTCGGCGCCACCTTCTGGCCGCAGGATTTCATCCTGCTCTCGGCGCTGTTGATCATTGCCGCGTTTGGCCTGTTTGCGATCACCGTGTTTGCCGGGCGGGTCTGGTGCGGCTACACCTGTCCACAGAGTTCCTGGACGTGGATCTTCATGTGGTGCGAGAAGCTCACCGAGGGCGAACGCAACCAGCGGATCAAGCTGCAAGCCGCACCCTGGGGCCTGAACAAACTCATGCGCCGCTCGGCCAAGCACACGTTGTGGCTGGCCATCAGCCTGCTGACCGGCCTGACCTTCGTCGGTTATTTCACACCGATCCGGCCGCTGGCCGAAGAGCTGCTGACCTTGCAGATGGGTGGGGTCAGCCTGTTCTGGGTGCTGTTTTTCACCGGCGCCACCTACATCAATGCCGGCTGGCTGCGTGAAGCGGTGTGCATGCACATGTGCCCGTATGCACGGTTTCAGAGCGTGATGTTCGACAAAGACACCCTGACCATTTCCTACGACGTGGTCCGCGGCGAAAACCGTGGCCCGCGCAAACGTGACGTGGCACCGGTTGAAGTGGGCCTGGGTGATTGCATCGACTGCCAACTCTGCGTGCAAGTCTGCCCAACCGGCATCGACATCCGCGACGGCTTGCAGATGGAGTGCATCGGTTGCGCCGCGTGCATCGACGCCTGTGATTCGATCATGGACAAAATGGGTTATGCCCGCGGGTTGATCAGCTATACCTCGGAGCACGAGTTGCAGGGCGGCAAGACTCACCTGTTGCGGCCGCGACTGATCGGCTACACCGCGGTGCTGCTGGTGATGATTGGTGCGCTTGCCCTGGCGCTGGTGGAACGGCCGATGGTCTCATTGGACGTGAGCAAGGATCGCGGTCTGTTCCGCGAAAACAGTCAGGGGCAGATCGAAAACATCTATAGCCTGAAGGTCATCAACAAGACTCAGCAACGTCAGGACTATCGTCTGACCCTGGTCGACGGTGACGGCTTCCAGTTGCAAGGCAAGACAGAGTTGAGCCTGGCCCCCGGTGAAATTGTCGATGTGCCGGTGTCGGTGGCGATGACCATCGAACGGCCGAGCAGCAGCTCCCAAAGCATCAGCTTCAAGATTGTCGACAGTGATGAAGCGGACATTTACAGCATGGCGAACAGTCGCTTTGTTGCACCGATGAATCGATGATCCCTTAGACTGCGGTGCTCGCGAATGAAGGCGACTCGGTCTTCCAGAATAAAATCAATCCGGCCCCTAGATGAAACGCTACGAAAAATTCGCCGACGACATCGCTGAACTGATCCGCTCCGGCGTCCTTGGCCCCGGCCAACGCGTGCCATCGGTGCGCTACGCCAGCCAGACTTACGGGGTCAGCCCATCGACGGTGTTCCAGGCCTATTACCTGCTTGAACGCCGTGGGCTGATCCGCGCTCGACCGCGCTCCGGCTACTTCGTTAACACCCACGCGCCGAGCCCGTTTTCAGAGCCGGTCATCAGCAGCCAGGTCAGCGAATCCACTGAGGTCGACGTCAGCGAACTGGTGTTCTCGGTGCTCGACTCGATCAAGGACCCGAACACCGTGCCCTTCGGCTCGGCGTTCCCCAGCCCTACCCTGTTTCCACTGCAACGGTTGTCCCGCTCCCTGGCCAGTGCCGCCCGGGACATGGACCCGCGCATGGTGGTCACCGACATGTCGCCGGGCAACCCGCAATTGCGTCGCCAGATCGCCCTGCGCTACATGGTTGGCGGCCTGATGCTGCCCATGGAAGAACTGCTGATCACCAACGGTGCCCTCGAAGCCCTGAACCTGTGCCTGCAAGCGGTGACCGAACCCGGCGACCTGGTGGCCATCGAAGCGCCGGCGTTCTATGCCTGCCTGCAAGTGCTGGAACGGTTGAAACTCAAAGCCGTGGAAATCCCCGTGCACCCGCGCGATGGCATCGACCTTGGTGTACTCGCGCAAACCCTGGAGCGGCATCCGATCAAGGCTGTCTGGTGCATGACCAGCTTCCAGAACCCGATGGGCGCCACCATGCCCGAGGCGAAAAAGCGGGAACTGGTGGAGCTGTTGCGCAGCCATCAGGTGCCGCTGATCGAAGATGATGTCTACGCCGAACTCTATTACGGTCAACAGGCGCCAAAGCCGGCCAAGGCCTTCGACACCGAAGGGCTGGTGATGCATTGCGGCTCCTTCGCCAAAAGCCTGGCCCCCGGCTACCGTATCGGCTGGGTCGCCGCCGGACGCTATGCGCAGAAGATCGAACGACTGAAACTCATGACCTCGCTCTGCGCCTCGATGCCGGCCCAGGCTGCCATCGCCGATTACCTGCAACATGGAGGCTACGATCGCCACCTGCGCAAGCTGCGTTATGCCCTTGAAGAACAGCAAAGCGCGATGCTCGCGGCCATTGCCCGCTACTTCCCGGCGCAAACCCGCGTCAGCCAGCCGGCTGGCGGCTACTTTTTGTGGCTGGAGTTGCCGGCGCAGATGGACTCGTTGAAGTTGTTTCAGATGGCATTGGCCCAGGGCATCAGCATCGCGCCGGGGCCGATTTTTTCACCGACGCAAAGGTTCAGGAACTGTATTCGGTTGAATTACGGAAGCCCATGGGATGAGGCTGCGGAGAAGGCGATGGAGACGTTGGGGCGGATTGTGCGTTCGTTAGTGTTATGAATTGAGAAAAGCTTCAATAAAAAAATCCTGCCAGCAGAAGCTGGCAGGACTTTTCTGAAAGATCGTTTGCAACTTGCCCGAAATGACCAGGCACAGCACCGGACTAAAATTATTTAACAATAAGGATCGATATTATTCGCCAGGCTGTTTTTTAATTATTTCCCACACTCAGCCAATGTCGCTCAATTCCATAACACCAGCACCTCTGACCTCTACGTAAAACTGCACAGCCTGCGGATCCCAAACCACATGATCACTTCGCACAAATGTGTCAGCAAAATATTGCTGCCCTTCATTTTCAAGATTTCCTTTATTTTTGTAGAGATAAGTCGGGCCGCCTATCTTGTTTTCTATCGCATTTAATACTGCAAAAACGGTGGTATTTTCCAGTAATCTCACACTTACATCGATTGCCGACTTCCTATCGACATTCAACATTCGCACAACATCCGGAGAGACCTTCTCAAGGTAAAACCGGGAAGGACTACCCTCTTTCAGCACTACGAGATTACGAGTTGATTGCTCTTCGCCGTAGGTATTCTGTATATTTTCCATGCTTAGAAAATACCCATAAAACTTACCGGGTGTTGCAACACGCAACGTATAGCGATCATCTTCCGAACGAAAGTGAATCAATAAAGGCTCGTCCTTTTCCTTATCGGCAACCGTCAGGAACCCGCCTTCACTATGCAGCTGACGACTATACTCCGCACGTTGAGCGGGCGTCAGGCGTGGTCGCTTCAGCCTGTTCTCCATGAGTTGATAATTCAACACCAAAGGTTTTCCTTCAAGGAAAAGATTGGCAATCATCGACTTGCTTTCATCTTCCGCATTCATTTAAATATATCCCTATGTGATATTTGGCATCCTGCCGGCAGACCGCTTAGTTTGCAGCGACATCAGACTCTTCAATCACGTCACGCTTGCGTCGCTCCAGAACCATCTTGTCGGCAAGATTGGCTACATTTACGTATTCTTGAGGAGACGTCAATGCGGAAAAATTACTATAAATATAATTCAGCACCACACCATCCCAAAAAGCAACTTCATCCTTATAAAGATCCATACCATATACTCCGTTATTTTATTTAAATAATTCGCCTCTTGCGAATCAGGCAAAAGAATAAGCAGTTCTTTTTTGAAGCTCAATAGTCATACACCACAAACACAATACAGAGCGTGTCAAAAACTAAAAACACTTCAAAGATCATAAAGAACAACGCGCCTTAAGATACAAGGCGCGCCAACTTGAGAAACAGCAATTAAGGACGGGATAACTTTATAGCTAAAACAGTGATTTATTTTCGAGCCTGATC
Source organism: Pseudomonas sp. ANT_H12B (assembly GCF_008369325.1). Taxonomy (GTDB): domain Bacteria; phylum Pseudomonadota; class Gammaproteobacteria; order Pseudomonadales; family Pseudomonadaceae; genus Aquipseudomonas. The sequence goes on from NZ_VOBI01000001.1 coordinate 101,422, forward strand.
AACTCGATGATACTCAGGCATTCCAGGCGCCCGTTTCAGCGCCCGCCGCCCAAATCAACAAAAGTCCCCGTCGCATACGACGCCTTGTCCGACAGCAACCAGACAATCGCCTCAGCCACTTCATCCGGCCGTCCACCCCGCGCCATGGGAATCGCGGATTCCAGCTTGCTGACCCGATCCGGATCACCGCTCAGCGCATGGAAATCGGTATAGATGTAACCAGGACGCACGGCGTTGACGCGGATGCCTTCGCCGGCCACTTCCTTGGATAAACCTATGGTGAACGTATCCAGCGCACCCTTGGAGGCCGCGTAGTCGACGTATTCACTTGGGGCGCCCAGACGTGAAGCGACCGATGACACATTGACGATGCTGCCGCCCTGCCCGCCATGCTTGGGCGACATGCGCAGGATCGCGTGTTTGGCGCAGAGGATCGGCGCCAGGACGTTGGTTCTGAGGATTTTGAGAATGCGGAACTCAGACATTTCGTCGACCCGGGACTTGTGCCCGACGGTGCCGGCGTTGTTCACCAGTGCCGTGACCCGGCCCAACTCAGTGTCCACGCGGTGGAACAGCGCGATCACTTCATCTTCGATGCTGACGTCAGCACGCACTGCGATGGCTTGGGCGCCGAGGGCGCGGACTTGCTCCAGCACCGTTTGCGCAGCGGATTCGTCGGCCAGGTAGTTGATGCAGATCCGATAGCCTTGTTCGGCGGCCAACAGGGCTGTGGCGGCACCGATGCCGCGGCTGCCGCCGGTGATGACGATGACTTTGTCCATGCAAGCTTTCCCCTATTCCAAGCGTAAGCAGTCGGGGCCAAGAATAACCGCCATCGCTGGCTTTTGCATGGGCTCACATCAATCACATTGCTTTCAAGCCGTCGCCAGTTGCTCGGCGCGATGAATATCCACCATGAAGCGTTCTGCAGGCAACGGGTGCCCGAGCAGGTATCCCTGCAATGAGTCGCAACCGAGTTGAGTCAGGAAGTCCTGCTGCACGTCGGTTTCCACACCTTCAGCGACAATCCGCAAACCCAGCGCCTGGCCGAGGGCGACGATGGCGGAAACGATGGCGGCGTCATCACTGTCACGCTCCAGATCGCGGACAAATCCCCGGTCGATCTTCAGTTCGTTGGCCGGCAGGCGCTTGAGGTACATCAAACTCGAATAGCCGGTGCCAAAGTCATCGATGGACAGGTCAACGCCCATTTCCGACAGTTCCTGAAGCACCGTCATGCTCGCATCCGCATCGCTCATAGCGGTGGTTTCGGTGATTTCCAGGGTCAGGCTGTTGGCTGGCAAATGGTGCGTAGCCAAGGCTTTGGCGACACTCTGGACCAGTCCCACGTGGCAGAACTGCAAGGCCGAAAGATTCACTGCAATGCGCCAGTCGGTGTAACCGAGCACGTACCACTCGCGCATCTGACGGCAGGCTTCGTTGAGTACCCACTCGCCAATCGGAATGATCAGACCGGTCTTTTCCGCCAGTTCGATGAACTTGTCCGGTAGCAGCATGCCTTGGGTCGGATGCACCCAGCGCAGCAGCGCCTCGGCGCCGACCGGCCGACCGTTGGCGGCATCGAATTTGGGTTGGTAATAGAGACTGAATTGCTGCTGATCCAGAGCGATGCGCAAGTCTTGCAGCAATTGCAGCTGCTTGCGCGCGTTGCTGTTCATCGAGGCATCGAAGAAGCTGTAGCCGTTTTTCCCGGAACCCTTGGCGTGATACATCGCCGCGTCGGCGTTCATCAGCAATTCTTCGGCGGTTTCACCGTTACCCGGATAAAGCGCGATGCCGACGCTGGCGGAAATCTGCAAGTCATTTTCGGCGACCCGGAACGATCGCGCGATCAGCCCAACCTGGCGGGCCGCCAGATTCAATGCATCATTCTGCTCGCCGAGTTGCACCAACAATACGAACTCATCGCCGCCGATCCGCGCGAGGGTGTCCTGGCTGCGCAAGTCCTCGCGCAGGCGCAGGCCCACCTCACGCAACAACAGGTCGCCCATGTGGTGACCGAAGGCGTCATTGACCGGTTTGAAACCGTCCAGATCGATAAACATCAACGCAAAACAGCCGCCTTGCTCCTGCACTAGCGACATCGCCTGATCGATTCGGTCGGCCAGCAACACCCGATTAGGCAGGCCGGTCAGGGTGTCATGCAAGGCCAGTTGGGTCAGTTCGCGGTTAGCCTCGGTCAGTGAGAGGGCAAGGCTTGCCGTACGCGCCTCCAGGCGCGCATCGAGTATCGAGGTGAGCAACGCAATACTCAACACCGCCAGGGTGGTGATCAGCACCAGGTTGTCCAGGCCCTTGCCGTTCAAGCCGTCAACAGCCGCGCCACAGAAGCTGCCATCGGGAAAGCGCGCCGCCGCCATGCCGGTGTAGTGCATGCCGACAATCGCAATCCCCATGATCACCGCCGCGCCGCCACGGATCAGGCCGACATAAGGTGTGTGCTGGCGCAGGCGGAAGGCAATCCACAACGCCGCGCCCGATGCACCTACCGCGATGAGCAGAGAGGCGCCAAACAGCGTCGGGTCGTAATCGATGCCCGGCTGCATGCGCATGGCAGCCATGCCGGTGTAATGCATGGCGCTGATTCCGCTACCCATGACCAGCGCGCCGAACGCCAGTTGCCACGCCGGCAATTGTGGCTGGCTGACCAGCCACAGGGCAAAGCCGCAGGACAAGATCCCGATCAGCAGCGACAGCACCGTGATGCTGACGTCGTAACCGAGGTCAATGGGCAGTTTGAACGCGAGCATACCGATGAAATGCATCGACCACACGCCAACGCCCATGGCAAAGGCACCGCCCGCCGTCCATAGATGCACCGCGCGGCCCTTGGCCGTGGCGATGCGCTCTGTCAGGTCAAGCGCGGTATAGGAGGCGAGAATCGCTACGCAGAGCGAAATGATAACCAGCGTGGGGGAATAGCTACCGATGAGCATGGGACTTCTCGCAACTACCCCACCGTACTGCTTCCGTTCTCGGCGGGGAAAATCGGGCGATTGTACTGATTGCGCAAAAGAACGCACTGACAAAATAAGCAAAGGGCCATCAAGCCGATGAAACGCTTGTTTTAAGGTTTTACATTAACTGCCACCCTGCTCGATGATCGTTCCTACGCTCCGCGTGGGAATGCAGCCCGGGACGCTCTGCGTCCCTTTCGATAGCTGGAACGCGGAGCGTCCCTAGAGGCATTCCCACGCAGAGCGTGGGAACGATCAGTTGAGCGGGCGCTTTACTCTTTTTCGCTCACCTGCAACGCCCCATCCCAGCCACCGCCCAGCGCCGCAATCAGCTGCACACTGGCGATCAAGCGGCTCTGCAACAAGTCCAGCACGTTGCGTTCGTTACTCAGCGCCGTGGCCTGGACCACCACCACCTCCAGATAAGCAATCACCCCGGCCTTGTACTGGTTCTCGGTCAACCGCAGGGACTCACGGGCCGAATCCAGTGCCTGTTGGCGCACCTGGGATTCGTTTTCCAAAACCTTTAGCTGAACCAGGTAATTTTCCACTTCGCGGAAGCCATCGAGCACGGTCTGACGGTATTTGGCCACGGTTTCGTCATAGGCCGCTTCGCTGCGGTCGACTTCCGCCGAGCGTTGGCCGCCGTCGAACAAGGTCATGGCCAGTTGCGGCCCGACCGACCAGAAACGGTTCGGCACGCTGATCCAGTTGGAAGAGGTGCTGCTGCTATAGCCACCGTTCAAACTCAGCGTCAGGTCCGGGTAGTACGCCGCCTTGGCCACGCCGATGTTGGCATTGGCCGCCATCACCGAGCGTTCGGCAGAGGCGATGTCCGGGCGGCGCTCGAGCAGTTGCGAAGGCAGGTTCAGCGGAATCTGCGGCAGTACCGGGATGTCTCGGGTTTCAGCCAGGCTGAACTCGGCCGGTGGCAGACCGATCAGTACGGCAATAGCGTTCTCGAACTGAGCGCGCTGCCAGATCAGATCGATCATGTCAGCCTGAGTGCTTTTAAGTTGAGTCTGCGCCTGGGCCACCGCGTCCTTGCCGGAGACACCCGCGCGGTACTGGTTTTCGGTCATTTTCAGCGAGCGCTGATAGGCCTCGACCGTCGCTTCCAACAGGCGTTTCTGCTCGTCGATCACCCGCAATTGCAAGTAGTTCTGCACCAGTTCCGACTGCTGGCTCAGGCGCATCGCGGCCAGATCGGCGAAGCTCGCTTCGGCGTTGGCAGTGTCGGCCTCCAGTCCACGGCGCAGTTTGCCCCAGACATCGGCTTCCCAACTGACTCCGGCCTGAGCGGTGTAGGTGTCGCGAATACCACTGGAGGAACTGGTCAGGCTCGAACTGCTGCTACCGGTGCCCTGACTGGAGCGGTTCTTCCCGACAGTCAGGTCTACAGTAGGAAAAAACGCACCCCGGGCACTGCGTACCAAGGCCTGAGCCTGGCGGTACTGGGCTTCGGACTGCGCAACGGTCTGGTTGGCGCTGTTGAGTTTTTCGATCAAACCATTGAGCTGCTGATCGCCATACAACTCCCACCACGCACCGCGGGCCAGGGAATCGCTCGGATTGGCCTGACGCCAGCCTGCCGCTTCCTTGTACTGAACCGGCGCGGCGGTTTGCGGGCGCTGGTAATCCGGGCCGATGGCACAGGCGCTGAGCATGGCCACGCACAGTGACAGGCTCAACAAACGCGAGCCTCGGGTCGTGACCAGTGGTGCAGCCAGATTGATAAGCGAACGGTCAGTCATAGCGGAGTTTCCAGAGCAGCATCGGTACGCACCCCACGCCAGTGGTTGAAGCGATGGCGCAGTTTGTCGAGATAGAGGTAAACCACCGGGGTGGTGTAAAGGGTCAGCACCTGACTGAAGATCAGGCCGCCGATGATGGTCAAGCCCAATGGTTGACGCATTTCTGCGCCTTCGGCGCGGCTCAGCAACAACGGCAAGGCGCCGAGAATTGCCGCCAGGGTCGTCATCAGAATCGGCCGCAAACGTTGCAGGCAAGCACTGCGAATCGACTCCAGCGGCGCCATGCCTTGATGGCGTTCGAGCTGCAATGCCAGGTCGATCATCAGAATGGCGTTTTTCTTCACCACGCCGATCAGCAGGAACAACCCGAGCAGCGAGATCAGGCTGAACTCACCGCCCAATGCATAGATCGATAGCAACGCGCCAACCCCGGCCGACGGCAAGGTCGAAAGAATGGTCAGCGGATGGATGTAGCTTTCATACAGCACACCCAGCACCAGATACACCGCGACTAACGCGCCGAGAATCATCCACGGCTGGCTCTTCTGGGTCGCGGCGAAGGCGTCGGCGGTGCCGGACATTTTCGCGATCACGCCTTCGGGCAGGCCGACCTTGGCAATCGCCCGTTCGATAGCGGCGGTGCCCTGCTCCACCGTGACGCCTTCAGCCATGTCGAACGAAATGCTTTCCGAGGCGAACTGGCCTTCGTGGCTGACCCGATCGTCTTCCAGGCTGTTTTCGTAATGGGCGATGGTCGACAGCGGGATCCGCGCGCCGTCAGCGGTGATCACCTGAACCTGCTTGAGGGTGATCGGATCCTGGGCGTATTTCGGATTGACCTCCATGACCACCTGATACTGGTTGAGGCTGTCGTAAATCGTCGAAATCTGCCGCTGACTGTAGGCGTTGTTCAGCACCGAAGTGACCATATCCATGTCGACACCCAGGCGTTTTGCCTGATCGCGATCGACAATCAGTGTCACCTGCTGCGCGCCACGACCTTCGCGAGCATCAATCGCCGTCAGTTCCGGCAATGCCTTGAGCGCCGTCACGACTTTTGGGTACCACTGGCGCAATGCCCCCAGATCACCGCTTTGCAGGATGTAGGAATACTGCGACGTGGTCTGTTCACGACCGCCGCCAAACTGCAGGTCCTGATCCGCCATCAGCATCAGTTGCGCACCAGCGACCTTGGGCATTTCCTTGCGCAGGCGTTCGATGACTTTTTGCGCGGAAAGGTTACGTTCCTTGATCGGCTTCAGGCGTACCAGCATGAAGGCATTGTTGGTGCCGTTGGTGCCACCGATGAAGCCGGCGACGCTTTCTACGGCTTCGTCCTTGAGCACGGCGCGGCGGAAGATCTCCATTTTAGGCTGCATCACGCTGAACGACAGGCCGTCGTCGCCGCGTACAAAACCGATCAGCTGACCGGTGTCTTGCTGAGGCATAAAGGTTTTAGGAACAACCACATACAGAGCAATGTTAACGCCAACTGTCACGATCAGGCTGAGCAAGGTCAGTCGGCGATGGCGCAATACCCAGTCGAGGCTTGTCGCGTATTTGCCGACCATCCACTCGTTGGCTCGCTGGCTCCAGCGTTGCAGACGGTTCTCCTCACCCGGCGTATGCGGCTTGAGCCAACGGGCACAGAGCATCGGCGTCAACGTCAACGAGACGACCAGCGATACCACGATGGACGCCGCCAGTGTGATGGAGAACTCACGGAACAGACTTTCGATGATCCCCCCCATGAACAGAATCGACAGAAATACCGCCACCAGCGAAACGTTCATCGACAGCAACGTGAAACCGACTTCCTCGGCCCCCAGGTACGCGGCCTTCATCGGCGGCACGCCTTTATCGATGTGCCGGGATATGTTCTCCAGCACCACAATAGCGTCGTCCACCACCAGCCCGGTAGCCAGAATCAGCGCCATCAAGGAAAGATTGTTCAGGGAAAAACCGTAGAGGTACATCACGGCAAACGTGCCCACCAGGGACACCGGCACTGCAAGCGTCGGAATCAAGGACGCGCGAAAGTTACCGAGGAACAGGAACACCACCAGAATCACCAGCGCCACGGCGATCAGCAGAGTCATTTCCGCTTCATGCAGGGTGGCCTTGATCACCGGCGAGCGGTCCATCGCCAGGTTCAGCTTGACGCTGGCCGGCAGCACGGCCTGCAACGCCGGCAACTGAGCCTTAATATCGGTGACCGTCTCGATGATGTTGGAGCCCGCCTGGCGGTTGATCACCAGCAGTACTGCCGCGTCATTGTTGAAGAAACCGCTGTTGTAGCGATCTTCGACGCCATCGCTGACCTTCGCCACATCCTTCAGGCGCAGGGCCGCGCCGTCCGCATAGTGAATGATCAGCGACTCGTAATCCTTGGCTTTCTCCAATTGATCGTTGGCCTGCACCTGCCACAGCCGCTGACCGTCTTCGACCGAGCCTTTTGGCCTGCGCACGTTGGCATTGGCGATGGTGTTACGCACATCGTCCAGGGCCACGCCGTATTGGTTAAGCGCCTGGGGTTCGAGTTCGATGCGCACCGCCGGCAAGGAGCTGCCGCCGATCTGTACTTCGCCGACGCCCTGCACCTGGGACAGGCTCTGGGAAAGAATCGTCGAAGCCAAATCGTAGAGCTGGCCTTTTTTCAGTACGTCCGAGGTCAGCGACAACACCATGATCGGCGCTTGGGACGGGTTGACCTTTTTATAGGTCGGCATGCTGCGCATCCCGCTGGGCAGCAGATTGCGCGAGGCGTTGATTGCCGCCTGCACTTCCCGCGCCGCGCCATTGATGTCGCGGTCCAGATCGAACTGCAAAATCACCCGGGTCGAACCCTGGCTGGAACGGCTACTCATGGTATTGATCCCGGCGATAGCGCCGAAGGAACGCTCAAGCGGCGTGGCCACGGTCGAGGCCATCACCTCCGGACTCGCGCCGGGAAGGCTGGCCTGAACCACGATCACCGGAAAGTCCATCTGCGGCAGCGGCGAAACCGGTAACAGACCGAAGCTCACGCCGCCCAGCAGCATGATCGCCAGGCTCAGCAACAGGGTCGCGACCGGGCGCTTGATGAAGGGACCGGAAAGGTTCATGGCTGCTCTACCGGTTCCACAGATTCAGACCTGCGGCCCCAGCGCCGACCGAGACGGTCGAAGTACAGATAGATCACCGGCGTGGTGAACAAGGTCAGCACCTGACTCACCAGCAAACCACCGACCATTACCAGACCCAGCGGCTGACGCAACTCAGCACCGGAACCGGTGGCCAGCATCAACGGGACCGCGCCAAACAACGCCGCGAGCGTGGTCATCAGAATCGGCCGGAAACGCAGCAACGCCGCCTGATAGATCGCTGTCTCCGGGTCCATGCCCTGATTGCGCTCAGCGTCGAGGGCGAAGTCGATCATCATGATCGCGTTCTTTTTCACGATGCCGATCAGCAGGATGATGCCGATGATCGCGATCATCCCCAGGTCATTGCCGCTCAACAGCAACGCCAGCAAGGCCCCGACCGCTGCCGAGGGCAAGGTCGAGAGAATGGTGATCGGGTGGATGTAGCTCTCGTAAAGCACGCCAAGCACGATGTACATGGTCACCACCGCCGCCAGAATCAGCAGCAAGGTGCTCGACAGCGACGCCTGGAAAGCCTCGGCGGCGCCCTGGAACTGAGTCTGCACGCCGATCGGCATGCCGATGTCCTTCTGCACCTGGTCGATGAGTTCCACCGCATGCCCCAGCGCCACGCCGGGCGCGAGGTTGAACGACATCATCACCGCCGGGAACTGGCCGATATGAGTGATCGCCAGTTGCGCCTGACGCTCCTCCATGTGCGCAAGACTGGACAGGCGCACTTGCCCGCCGTCGGTGGTTTTCACGTGAATCTGGTTCAGCGCCTCCGGGCCGATCTTCTCGCCCGACTGCGATTGCAGCACCACGCGGTATTGGCTGGCCTGGGTGTAGATGGTGGAAATCTGCCGCTGACCGAAGGCGTCGTACAGCGCATCGGTGATGTTCGATACCGATACCCCGACCCGCGACGCCGCATCGCGGTCGATCACCAGATAGACCTGCAACCCCTTGTCCTGCAAATCGCTGGCAACATCGGTCAGCTCCGGCCGCTGGGCCAGGGCCTCAACCAGACGCCCGCTCCACAGGCTCAACAATTCGGAATCCGGCGACGACATGCTGAACTGGTACTGCGTACGGCTGACCCGGTCTTCGATGGTCAAATCCTGCACGGGCTGCATGAACAGGCGAATGCCGGTCAGCTTGTCGAGCTCCGGTTGCAGACGGGCAATTACCTCAGTCGCGCTCAGGTCACGGTTGCTGTGGGATTTGAGGTTGATCAGCAAACGACCACTGTTGAGCGTGGAGTTGTCACCGTCCACACCGATGTAGGACGACAGGCTCTCGACTGCCGGATCAGCCAGGATCACCTTGGCCAGTTCCTGCTGCCGCTCGCTCATGGCGGCAAAGGAAATCGACTGCGGCGCCTCGGAAATACCCTGGATCACCCCGGTGTCCTGCACCGGGAAGAAGCCCTTGGGTACGACCATGTACAGAAAAACTGTCAGCGCCAACGTGCCGATGGCCACCATTAATGTCAGCGGTTGATGCTTGAGAACCCACTTTAACTTGCGCCCGTAAGCCGCGATCATCCAATCAATTGTGGCGCCGCTGGCCCGGTAAAAGCGGCCTTGTTCTTCTTCCTTGGGTTCACGCTTGAGCAACCGTGCGCACATCATTGGCGTCAGCGTCAGCGACACCACCAGGGAAATCAGGATCGCCACCGCCAGAGTGATGGCAAATTCGCGGAACAACCGCCCGACCACGTCGGCCATGAACAACAGCGGAATCAATACGGCAATCAGCGACAGGGTCAGGGAAATCAGGGTAAAGCCAATCTGCTTGGCGCCCTTGAGCGCCGCATTCAGGGGGCTGTCGCCCTCTTCGATGTATCGGGAAATGTTCTCCAGCATCACGATCGCATCGTCCACCACGAAACCGGTGGCGATGGTCAGGGCCATCAGGGTCAGGTTATTGACCGAGAAGCCCGCCAGGTACATCACGCCGAAGGTGCCGATCAGCGACAACGGCACGGCCACCGACGGAATGATCGTGGCGCTGGCCCGACGCAAGAAGAGGAACGTGACCATGACCACCAACGCGATGGCGATCAACAATTCATGTTGCACGTCGGTGACAGAGGCACGGATGGTCTGGGTGCGGTCGGTGAGGACCGTGACTTCGAGGCCGGCCGGCAGGTTGTCGGTAATGCTCGGCAACAACGCCTTGATCCGGTCGACCACTTCGATAACGTTGGCGCCGGGCTGACGCTGGATGTTCAGCAACACCGCCTGGTTTTCATTCGCCCAGGCTGCCAGACGTTCGTTTTCGGCGCCGTCGACGATCTCCGCCACATCTTTGAGCCGCAACGGCGCGCCGTTGGCGTAGGCCAAAATCAGGTTGGCGTAGTCCTTGGGTGAGGTCAGCTGGTCGTTGGCATCGAGCATCGACACCCGGGTCGGGCCGTCGAAGTTGCCTTTGGGCTGGTTGACGTTGGACGCGCCGACCAAGGTGCGCACATCTGACAGGTTCAAACCATTGGCCGCCAGGGCCTCGGGGTTGACCTTGATTCGCACCGCCTGACGCTGGCCGCCGGCAATGCTGACCATGCCGACGCCGCTGATCTGAGCGATTTTCTGCGCCATGCGCGTGTCGACCAGATCATTGAGCTTGGGCAACAACATCGTCCTGGAGGTAATGGCCAGGGTCAGCACCGGCGTATCTGCCGGGTTGACCTTGTTGTACACCGGGGGGGCCGGCAAGTCCTTGGGCAGCAAATTGGTTGCGGCGTTGATGGCCGCCTGTACCTGCTGCTCGGCGACGTCCATGTTGATGTCGAGGCTGAAACGCAGGGTCAGTACCGAGGCGCCGCCGGAGCTGGTCGAGGCCATTTGGGTCAGGCCGGGCATCTGCCCGAATTGACGCTCAAGGGGCGCGGTCACGGCGCTGGTCATGACATCCGGGCTGGCGCCGGGGTAAAGCGTCATGACGCGGATAGTCGGGTAATCGACCTGAGGCAATGCCGACACCGGCAACAACCGATAGGCGATCACGCCGGCCAGAATAATGGCCAGCATGCTCAGGGTGGTGGCTACCGGGCGAAGGATGAACAGCCGCGAGATGTTCATGCGCCGCCCTTTTTCGCCTTGTCGGTGGCGGTCGCATCAGGCGTAGTGGCGGCCGACTTGCCTTGCAGGTGCCCGGCCGGGGTGGCCGGCACGTCTTTGCTGTCGTTGACCACTTCCACTTCGCTGCCATCCTTGAGGCGGTCGGTGCCTTCCAGGACGACGCGATCACCCGCGGCCAGGCCTTCGGTGATCACGGTGTTTTCACCGTCACTGGCGCCGATTTTCAGCTGACGGATCGTCACCTTCTTGTCGCCATCCAGGGCGTAGACAAACGTGCCGTTGGTGCCGAACTGGATCGCTGCCGAGGGTGCGAGCACCACGTCTTTGAGGGTATCGGCCAGCAGGTGGACGTTGACGAACTGGTTGGGGAACAGCGCTTGATCGCGGTTCTCGTAGCGCGCCTTGAATTTAAGGGTGCCGGTGGTGACGTCGATCTGGTTGTCCAGGCTCTGCAAAACGCCGGTGGCCTGCAACTTGGTGTCGCCGCGGTCCCAGGCTTCTGCCGGCAGCTTGGCACCGGTGCGATAGCGGGCCAGCACAACGTCAAGGGTGTTTTCCGGCAAGGTGAAGGCGACGCTGATCGGCTGGGTCTGGGTGATGATCGCCAGCGCGGCGGTGTCGTTGGCGGCCACAAGGTTGCCGACGTCCAACTGACGCAGGCCTACACGCCCGGTGATCGGGGCGCGGATCTTGGTGAATTCGAGATTAAGCTTGGCGTCGTTGACCGCTGCCTGATTAGTTTTCACGGTGCCCTGATACTGGCCCACCAGCGCTTCGGCAGTGTCCAGGGTCTGCTTGGCGATGCTGTCTTCGCGGTACAGGCCGCGGTAGCGCTCGACATCGACCTGGGCGTTTTTCAGTTGCGCCTGATTCTGCAGCAAGGTGCCTTCGGCCTGAAGCAAGGCGTTCTGGTAAGGACGCGGATCGATCTCGGCCAACAAGTCGCCGGCCTTGACCATCTGCCCTTCTTCAAAGGAGATCTTCATCAATTCGCCGCCAACTCGGCTGCGCACATTGATGGTGTTCAGCGCGGTGACGGTGCCCAGCGCCTTGTAATACAACGGAAAGTCGCCTTTGACTGCCGGCGCCACACGCACCGGGACCGGTCCGGACGCGCCACCGAAACCCGGGCGCATCCCCCCTGACCTGCCGGTGTGCCCGGCAACGGCTTTTTGCCCGGCACCGTCTTTTGGCGTAGCGCTGCCGGGCCAGAATTTCCAGCACAGGCCAGCGATGACCAACAGGACAAGCAGGCCAAACAGCCAGCGACGGGGGCTACGGGGAGCGGAGGATTGCATTGAATGATCAACCATTGGGCGCGCGGGCTTCTTTTACAGGAGGCTGAACGATAAGCACTGGCGGGGATTAAGCAAAGCGCCTTTACCGGCAATTTACCTTCGTCTTACGTAACAGGAGTTTTATCTAAGACACTGAAGCACAAATGAAAACGGCCTGGACAGGGCCAGGCCGTTAACAATTGTAATGCTTTACTTATTTCAGAACGGCAAGTGCCGCTTCGTAGTTCGGTTCGTCAGCGATTTCCTTGACCAGTTCGCTGTGCAGGACGTTGTCGTTTTCGTCCAGAACCACGACGGCACGGGCAGTCAGGCCTTTGAGTGGGCCATCAGCGATGGCCACGCCGTAGTTCTCGATGAACTCGGCACCGCGCAGGGTCGACAGGTTCTGTACGTTTTCCAGACCTTCGGCGCCGCAGAAACGCGCTTGTGCGAACGGCAAGTCAGCGGAGATGCACAGCACGACAGTGTTGGCGATGTCACTGGCCTGAGCGTTGAACTTGCGAACCGACGTGGCGCAGGTCGGGGTGTCGACGCTTGGGAAGATGTTCAGCACTTTGCGCTTGCCGGCGAAGCTCGCCAGGGTCACGTCGGACAGATTGCCGGCAACCAGGGAAAAGGCTGGCGCCTTGGAACCGGCTTGTGGCAGTTGGCCGTTGACTTGAACCGGGGAGCCTTTAAGAGTGACTTGAGCCATGAACTGAGTCCTTCTGAACGTTGTTGATGAGAATTTTGAAGAGGCCGAAGTTAACCACGAAATTGTCCGACGACCTATGCCCGGATACAAATTGTGATGTGTTGTCGCACCAATTGGATACAACTTTGGCAACCAACACAAAACCTTGTGGGAGTGAGCTCGCGATGGCGAACTGACAGTCACCCCATATGTTGAATGTTTTACCGCTATCGCGAGCAAGCTCGCTCCCACAGGACCGCATACAGGCGGCTTCAGCAAATTGCGGTGTCCAGCGTACCCCCCCTCACCCACTCCAACACGGTATTCATGACGAAAGGCGCGCATCGGTCGTTGATCCCGGATGTCGAAAACAAGTCGGATTCTTCTTCCGTTAAAAACCCTGTCGATTGGGTGCACCGCCATTCGACTAGACAATGAATCACTCAATCCAGCGGAGATAAGACCATGCGATTCATGATCATTGTGAAAGCCAGCCAGGACTCCGAGGCCGGTGTGTTGCCCAGCGAGGAGTTGATGACCGCGATGGGCAATTTCAACGAAGAACTGGCCAAGGCCGGCATCCTCATCGACTGCGATGGCCTGCAACCGAGCAGCAAAGGCGCCCGCGTGCGTTTCTCGGGTGACAAACGCACGGTGATTGATGGCCCGTTCGCCGAAACCAAGGAGCTGATCGCCGGCTATTGGCTGTGGCAGGTGAAATCAAAGCAAGAAGCAATCGAGTGGGTCAAGCGATGCCCTAACCCGATGCCAGGCAGCGACGCCGAGATCGAGATTCGCCAGGTGTACGAGGCCGAGGATTTCGGGGCTTGTCATCGACAGACGTGATCGCGCGTTTGGCGCTCACCCACTAAACCGGGTACTCACGCCGGTCCCTGAACATGACGTAAAGCGGGTCCAAACCTGACTCAGGCGGGAAGACCACAACATAGTCATCGAACTGAATCGCTTTGATATCGCTGAACGGTTCCAATAGTGGCGCGGACGGAGATTGCAGGAATCCCAACCTGTATTCCGGCGCTGGCGCCAGGTCAGGAATGTTTTCAAGGGTGCCTGGCGCAATCCAACTGATCGTTACCGGTGCCACTCCGTCGGCAGTGAAACGGAACGCGTGCAGATGCTCATCCCAAACGGCAGCACGTACTCGGACAGTTGATGGCAACACATTGCCATTGGTGGGTGTGAGAACGACCTGTAGCAACATCGTTATTTCTCTCAGACCTCTGATCAGGGTGCCCGCGGGTACGGAGCAAGAACCGCTGCTGACTCTAAAAGGAATGTCGACTTCGGCCTGAGTCATGGCCAATCTTTGCCAGTCCTGCCCCTCAATCGGCAGCAATTCGACAAGGGGGATGCTCAACCCATAGACCTCGGTTTCCGCACGACTGGAAAAATCAAATTGCAGGACCGCTGCGTACTGCCCCAAATGACTGTCGGTCGCGGCTGTAATCTGCCACGTGAACTCCGCAACGGCCGAGCGTATGGCTTTTTGCAGGGCGACCCGATGAGTTTCCAATGGCTGCGACAAAGCACCATTGAGCAAAACACTGGGACGCGAATTAACAAAACCCAGTGGCGCTGTAAGAAGGCCCGGAGCCTGGGTTGGCCCAACACCCTCCAGACGGCGTTGGCGAACCAGTTGCGTTTGCGCGTTGATCAGTAACGCTTCGGCCTCGACTTGCAGGCCTTGCAGACGCTGCTTGATGGCGCTCAACGTCGTCAAATAGTGCGCCTCAGTGGCGGTGATCTGCTGGAGGATGTTTTGCCACTGTGCTTGCTCGACGCGGCTGTAAGTCAGATCGCGCTGGGCAGCTTCTCTTTTGAACCTGAGCCTCATTTCCCAGAACTCGTAAAGCCTGACCGCCAGACGCGATTCAAATTCAGCAGTTTCGAGACCACGGATGCCCGCCTCACGCCCACGGATGTCTACATCAGCGCTCTGTTGACTACGCAGATGCCTGATACGTCGCTCGAAAAGGCCGAACGCAGGTTCTAGAACCTGCTTCGAAGCCGCGACGTCTACGGCGACTTTTTGTACCTCGGCCAGACTTTGAGCTATCCGCAGTTGCGTCACCTGCGCAAAAGTCATCGGCGTAGACGGCCATGCGGCAACGGGTGCCCGAACGGGAACTCCCTCGCCCTTGAATGCGGGCACTCCCCGTTTGTGGTGCCAGTCTTTGACGTAGTACATGACCGAGCCCGTGCTGGTGCCGCTGTAATCATTCTCTGCGGGATAGAACAACAAGTCTGCGCCTTTGGGGTGGCCAACGATCTGGTCGAAATGATTGATCAATCGGTCGTGGTCCTGTTTGGGTAAGTCGACGGCCCAGATTCTGTTTACCAGAGCCTGGAATTCCGGCTCGGTGTAATCCTTGAGCGTTGCTTTAAGTTCCATCTTTGGTTCTTCCTTTTGTCTTTTGGCAAACTTCCGAAGAGACTGGCACCTGCTCATTTCCTTATGAGCAGGTGCCAGTTAGTCATGGGTGGCAAGTTACTCGGGTTTGAAACCAGGTTTGTTATTGGCTGCCCGCCACTTTTTGACTTCTTTCAGAATCCCTTCGGGACTGTCCTCCTGACCGTCCTTGGGATAGAAAATGACGTCTGATCGGTCTGGGTGTTCGGTGATTAACTCAAAATGGACCAACAGGCTATCCAGATAAGCCTCCAACTCTTCTCCCTCCAATTCATCCGGATAATTATTAAACCCTTGTAAAAAAGTCAAAAATTCCGCTTCTGTATAGTCTTCCAACTTCTTTTTAAAGATCATTTTCTTTTTTTCCTCCATGCAATTGGATGTGCCGCTTGGGTGTCATCACTAAGATGTTATCCATCCCATACACCTCCCCACCGTCTGCAATTCCAACTTCGTGGTGAAGCTCAAACGTTTTGCGACCACCAACCTGATCAGCAGCCAAAGGGTATGGAGAAAGGCCTGATCGCATTCTTTTTAAATTGTGAACACTAAACTGTTTGCTCAATGCCACATCCTCTGCAACAGCCTTCCAAAACGCCCGTCTGAACCCATGGAAATCCCTGAACTCCTGCCACCGCAATTGATCCGCAATGTGCGAAGGAATCGGTGCACCCACTCCCCTCGCATCATCCCCTAACCAAACCTCCGAGGCATGAGATCCCCAACCTGTCGCAGTCCCCGGATCATCTCGCCGATCAAGAAACAGAACATCCGGCGACGGCAGTTCCATATCCCCCGGATACCCAGGAATACTGGCACCAATCTGCCCTTCGTCAACAGCCGGAAACGTCTCGTTTTGCGGTAGGACGGGGATGGCAGGTGCGCCCGGATAAACCGCAGCAATCGGTGGTGTGATCGGCGAGGTCGTTGGCCCGAGATGTTCGATGCCTGGTGGAACCAAAGGGGTCCAGGTACCGCCTCCCACGGGGCGAATCGGCCAGGGTGGAACCGCCGGAGTAATCCCCAGTCGCCCCTGGGTACTTTGCGGTGTGGTGATACTTATTTTGTCGAGGTTGAAGGGGTTCGCCCCGAGTTCTGCCCGCTCCTGATAACGCAGCTCGAATTCACGCCGTTCACCGACCCAAGTGCTTTTCGGCGCGTAAGGTGCAAAGCCTTGTTCGAGGCGTTTTTTGTTCACCTCATCGAATTCGGCGACAAGCGCCGGATGTTCGCCAACCGTGCGCCACAGCGCTTGATCGAAGGCGCTGAACGACGGGATTTCCCGACCTCGGAACTGATCGCCAATCTGCACGGGAATGGCCGCACCCAGGGCCTGGCTTGCGGCTTTCCACCAATCATTCGCAGCAGGTTGACCGGTCCCGGTGACAACGCCCGAGCCCATGGGCGGCAGGTTGAAGGACAGGTACGTCGGTGGCAGGCCCGGCACGCAAACGATGCAATCCTGAATACGCAAGTCGACACCCGCCGGGATGTCCTGGATCTGCGGTGCCATCACCGCCAGGCCGGCTTGGTCAGAAGTGGTCACCTGAGGTGTGGACTCGGGTGTGAACTGCAGGAGTCGTGGCGGTGAACCCGGGACCTCGGCGCTGTAGACACCGGTCAGCGGGTCAAGTACGGCATTGATGACCGGTACACGAGCGTCCACTTCACCACCGGTGCTGGTGACGATAATCGCGGTACCTTCCGGCACAGCTTCGGGTTTGAGCCGGTACGCCACCTCCGCCGAACCGCCCGCATCTGCGATTGACTGCAGCGCCCGACTGTCAGTAAAACCCAGCGCTTGGGCCGGAACGCCAATGCCCTGCAACAAACGCCCGCGCTGTTCCGTAGTCAACTCGCCATTGCCAAGGGTTGGCGAATAAAACATTGCAGTGACAAATACCGGCCCTGTCCTGACTACGATGCGTCCGGCATCGATGAGGGTGTCGATGGCAGCCTGGACAGCCCTTTCAAGTGCAGCGGCGACGTCTTGCGCAACCAACACGCTTTCTCGAGTCAAAAACATTCCGCCAGCGGCCACCGAAGTTACCGGCGCCGTCAGCGTTTTGGCCTGCCTGACCCGTTCAATCCGCGCATCTTCATCGACTTGCTGCTTGAACCGAACTCGCGCTTCGCGCTGCTCGACGAACTGCCGCTGTGCTTCCCAGATGGCCTCCCGCTTACGCCAGACAATGGTCTGCTCGGCGTGGTGCTCGGCCAGCGCAATGGATTTACCCGTGAGAGCGCTTAGCTGTGCAGATAGCTGTCGAGCTTCATGGGCTGCGTTGTAGGCGTTTTCCCATGTCTGGTGACCGTGAACGAGCGCCTCGCCGAATTGCTCCAGTCGGGCCCGGTAATCGTTCACCGTGCGGGTGAGTGGATCGTGCCCATCGAATGATCGGGCAATCGCGTTCTTTGCGTTCAGTTCTGCCGTTTTGCGGGTGATCAGCCCATCGATTTCTTGTTTTTTTCTGGTGATGTTGTGAAGCTGCAAGCGCTCGCTCAAGTGGATATCGGGCGGTCGTCGCGCCGCCAGGACTTCCTGCTCAAGGGCGGGCGCAAGTTGCGCTGACCGGGCAGCAAAACGTTGGTCTACCTCGACTCTTACAGCGGTATGACGCTGCGTCAGCCCCGCGAGTTGATGATGCCGGGCCTGCACGCGAGCCTGTTCCTGCGCTTGTGCAGCGGCAGCCTGTGCTTGTGCAGCCTCGGCTTGCGCCTGAGCCGCTGCTTGCGCACTCGCTTGTTCCCTTGCCTTACGATCAGCTTCTATGGCTCGCTTTCGGGCTTTTCGCTTTCCCTTGCTGGTTTTACCAAAGCCACCTGAAACCCCACCGCCGCCACCGAAACCGCCCCCCGAACCGCCACCCGAAGCGGGTGGTCCCGACCTGATGACAACGCTCCCTGATGATCCATCGTTAAATGTGTTTTGTGCCATACAGTCACTCCTTGTCTGTAGGGCACAGCATGTCGATGAGTTAATGGTCTGGTGCGGTACATATTTATGTCGGTGGGATTCGGTGCAATAGGTGGGACCACCGCGTCATCGTTTTTCGCGGGCAAGCCTTGCTCCTACAGATCAAGGGCGATGCCTGCCTGTGATTATTTTTCGAGCTATGCTCCCCAACCCATGATTCGCATTAACTTTTTAGTTCGACTGGCGAACCCGAAGTTAGCTGCTAATTTCAACAGACGTGTCCTAAAGGATTGATAGGAAAGAGATTACGCAGTAACGGCCGAGAAGTGCCGAGTCGTCCAATGAGGCCACCAAGGAACCGGGGAAGCATGTCGATGAAATTGGCAGTACACGTCTTGGTGTTGGCGGCATCGGTTGCGCCTGTTGTTTGTGCCCACGCGGACAACGCCGATACCGCCAATAAAAGTAACAATCCGCTGAACCTGGCGCCCGGCGCCAACCTTCAGGATTACTACACGCCCAAGCTGTTCGACAGCAATGCCCACATCGGCCCGCAGATCACCGCGCCCACTGCCGATCAGGACGAACTGGGTACCGGCAAATGGCAAGCAGGCCTGGCCGCGATAGCGATTGATTCATCGCCTCGCGGTTTGCTCGGTGCGCTGGTGCAATACCAGAGCTCCTTCGCCGGCGACCACGATCGCGCCCACGTCGAAACGACCACGCTGCAACCCGTCATCATTCATAACCTGGAAAAAGGCTGGTACCTGCGCTCGACCGGCACCTGGACCTTCGACCTGAAAAACAACCCCCATTACATCCCACTCGGTTTGGGTGGCGGCAAAGTGTGGAAATCCGGCTCCAATATCCTCAACGCCTTCATCGAACCGCAGTGGACCGTGGAGCGCAAAGGCGGTGGCCTGCCGAAATTCACGTTGTTCACCGGGACCAATGTCACGTTCGGCAACTAAGGATTTTTATATGCACTTTGTGATTCGCGCAGCCGGTTTCAGCCTGATGACCCTGTTCGTCAGTTGCGGCGTCGGCGCCCAGGACCTTGATACCCGCCTCGGCAAAATCGCGATGGAAGGCGAACTGCCGGCCCATGAGTCCGTTGCCAAACTGTACGCCGAACTGGATTTCCAACAGGCGACCCAGAGTTATTTGTGGGCGTTGCCGTTGGTGTCCTACGCACAATGGCAGGAAGCATTTCGCGACAAGCTGGGTGCCCAAAGCGGCGACCTGATGGTGCTCAACAATTACCAAGACAAGCTCGGCGTGATCACCGCCAACGCCACCACACCGTACATCCTCGGCTTCGTCGACCTTAATGAAACCGGCCCGTTGGTGATCGAGCTGCCACCCGGCCCGACGGCAGGCGGCATCGGTGATTTCTGGCAACGGGCGATCATCGACATGGGCCAGACCGGGCCGGACAAAGGCAAGGGAGGCAAGTACCTGGTCCTGCCACCGGGTGCAGAGCCACCGGCCGACGCCGGCAAGTATTACCTCGCCAAATCGGAAACCATGAACGTGCTGGTGGGCTTTCGTGTCCTCGATCCGGACCCGGCCAAAGGCAAGGCGCTGGTCGAACAGTTCAAGATGTACCCGTACGCCAAACGCGCCACACCCGCCACAACCAAACTGCTCTCCCCCGGCGGCAAAGCCTGGTCCGGTACCCAACCACGCGGCCTGGCCTATTGGGAACGCTTGCACCAGATCATCCAGAAAGAACCGGTCAACGAACGTGACCGCTTCTACATGGCGATGCTCGCCAGCCTGGGCATCGAGAAGGACAAACCCTTCAACCCCAACGACAACCAACGCAAGGCACTGGAACAAGGTGCGCAAATCGGCGAGCTGATCGCCAAGGCCAACACCTTCGCCAAGCGTTTCCCCGATGCGCAGTACTGGCCGGACCGCCAGTGGGACACCGTGTTGAACATCGCCGAGCCGTCGCAACGCGTGGCTTATTACGACCAACTGTGGGAACGCAGCGCCTGGTTCTATGAAGCGGTGACCAACACCAAAGGCATGGTCTCCAAAACCCCCGGCCTGGGCCAGACCTACCTCGGCGCCTACACCGACAGCAAGGGCAACTGGCTCGACGGCGCCAAGAGCTATCGCCTGCACGTCGGCGCCAATCCCCCGGCCAAGCAGTTCTGGTCGATGACTGTTTATGACATCGACAGTCGCTGCCTGATCGACAACCCCCAGCGCAAGGCCGATCTGTCATCCCGTCAGGACCTGAAAAAGAACGCCGATGGCTCGGTGGACCTGTATTTCGGCCCAACCGCGCCTAAAGGTTTCGAAAACAACTGGGTGCAAACCGTGCCGGGTAAACACTGGTTCAGCTACTTCCGTTTGTACGCCCCCACCGAAGCCTACTTCGACAAAAGCTGGAAGCTCGACGACATCACGGCCGTGGAATGACGCCCATTGCTTCAAAAGGAAGTCTTATGAAGAACCGCCTGTTGCTCACCGCACTCTCTCTGACCCTGAGCACCAGCGTCTGGGCCGATTTCACTGCCACCCCGCAAGAGGCCCGAGGCATCGCCAAGGAAGCCTACCTCTATGGCTTTCCGATAGTGGAGATGTACAAGACTCTCTACACCCAGACCGTGGACGAAAAGAGCCCGAACTTCGAGGCGCCATTCAACCAGATCGGCAATACCGCCAAAGCGTTCACCGCGAGGGACACCGCGTTTGTCACCCCGAACGCCGACACACCCTATTCGTTTGTCTGGATGGACCTGCGCTCCGAACCCGTGGTGCTGACTCTCCCGCCCATCGAGGAGCACCGTTACTACTCGGTGCAATTGATCGACGCCTACACGCAAAACTTTGGGTACCTGGGCACTCGCAGCACCGGCAACAACGGTGGCAATTTCATGATCGCCGGGCCGAATTGGCAAGGTCAGCAACCGGAGAAAATCGACCGGTTGCTGCGCAGCGAAACTGACATCGCTTATGCGCTGTATCGCACACAGCTGTTCGACAAGAAAGACCTGGCCAACGTCAGACATATCCAGGAGGGTTACACGGTCGAGCCGCTGAGCAACTACGTCGGGGAACAGGCTCCGGCGCCCGCACCGACCGTCGACTGGCCGAAACCGGCGCCCACCATGAGCGACACCCCGGACCTGTTCCGCTACCTCAGTTTCATGCTGGCCTTCGCCCCAGCGCAGAGTGTGGAAAAAGACCTGCTCGGGCGCTTCAAGAAAATCGGCATCGAAGCCGGCAAGCCTTTCACGCTCCAGAAGTTCAGCGACGAACAGCGCAAAGCCCTGGAGGATGGCATCGCGGATGCCAAAGCCGAGTTCGCCCAGTTCAAAAGAAACAAAGTCGATACCCACCAGGTCTCCAATGGTGACCTGTTCGGCACCCGCGACCACCTCAATGGCAACTACCTGTACCGCTACGCCGGCGCCAACATGGGCATCTTCGGCAACTCCGCCGAGGAGGCAAACTACATCGGCTACTTCGTCGACAAGGATGGCCAGCCAGTCGATGCCTCGAAGCACGATTACACCCTGCATTTCGACAAAGGCGCCCTGCCCCCGGCCGACGCGTTCTGGTCGCTGACCCTGTACAACGCGAAGAACAAATTACTGGTGGCCAACCCGCTGAATCGTTACCTGATCAACTCGCGCATGTTGCCCGATCTCAAGCTCGACGCCGACGGTGGCCTGACGCTTTACGTGCAGAACAAGGCGCCGGCCAAAGACCTGCAAAGCAACTGGCTGCCGGCGCCGAACGGACCGTTCTATGGGGCCTTGCGTCTGTACCTGCCAAAACCGGAAGTCGCCAATGGCCAATGGAAAATGCCGCTGCTGACCCCCGTAAACCAACAACAGTAAGCGGAGTCAGTCATGGTCAGGCCTTTTGTTGTGCGTCCTTTACTGGCTTTGTGTGTGCTCGGCGGCAGCCCTTTGGTCCTCGCGACCGAGGGCGGCGTCGGCCGGCCGATCAGATGCTCGACCGTTTGCTCGACAAAGTGGCGATTCCCGCATGAATGCGCAGCGTCTGGCTTATGTCTCTCTGGCGCAGTTGATGGCGCGGGAGTTCAAGGCCCATGACCTGAGTTTCCTCGCCCGTCAGCCCCAGGGCAGCGTACTCGCCGGCGACCATGCTTCGCGTTTGCGTGGTGCGGTCGGCTCAAGGGTGTCGCCATGTTGCTGCGCCGCTGCCAGGTGCCGTTAATGATGTTCAGCACCGCCACCGATGCCCAGGAACAACTGCGGGCCGAATTGGGCAAACCCGGTGGAGGGCGGCGATCAACGCGGGCGTGCCGAGCATCGAGCAACTCAAGGAGATCGGATTGCCTGCGTTGATCAGCTATGCGCCGCAGACGTGGCGTTGGTGGGTGTTGCTCGGTTTGCTGGTGGTTACTGCGTTGCTGATCGGTGCCCGGCGTTACTGGCAATGGCGGCGGGATCGTTATCGGCGTGACGCGTTGGTGCGGCTGGCGCAGTTGCAAAGCCGAAGTGATGACTTGAGCGCGTTGCGCGAATTGCCCGCGCGGCTTAAACGCGTGACCCGCTCCATGCCGACCACAATCCTTGTGGGAGCGGGCTTGCCCGCGATGAGGCCATCAGCCCCAACGCATCACTTGGACTTGAGCTTCAGATACGACTGATGCAGATCCGAAGCCCACCCATCGATCACGCCTTTGACGTCATCGGCCTTCATCACCTGCGACTCGTTTTCCAGCGGTTTGCCGGTGCCCTTGCGCACGACCTGCGCCAGGACATGGTTGTTGCTGCCATCAAGAAACACCGCTTCAGTGGCCAGGTCAGTTTCCTGATCGCGGATGCCGCTGGCGGTGCTGACTGCCGCTGCCACCAGGGCGATCGGGATCACTTCATAAGGTTTCAGGCCTTCGGTCTTGCTGCTCACGGCGGTGATCGCAGCACGCACCACGATCACACCAGGGCCGGGGCCTGCGGCCAACGGCAAGGATTTGCCCACTTCACGCTTGAGCGCCTGATCGTAGTAACTGGTGATTCCATTCAGGGTGACCTGAGGGATTTTCACCGTCGGTTGAGGCTTGGGATAGAGCTGCGTCGGTTCGATATAGACACTGGTGTATTTGTTGATGTCGAGTTTGGGGTCCACCCAGCGCATCACCGTGGCGCCGGATGGCGACTTGGCTTCCTTGAGCTGGCTGTAATCCTTGAGAAACCCCGAATACTGATCCGGGTCGACGACTTTGCTGGAGCAGCCAACCACTCCGATCGAGGCAACGCACAGAGTGCTCATCATTAACGCTAACTTCATGCTGTAACTCCTGTAAGGCGATCGACAACGGTGCGAGAAAGGGTGTTACAGGTATAGCCAATCCAGAGCATTTTGTTTTCAAAAATCACAATATTCATCTATGGCTGCGCAGAGGATCACCACCGTCATTTGACCGACGCCGGTCATCCGGCAAAGCTGCATCGAGCTTGTTGGCATCGCGCCTTTGCAACAATATTTGATCGAGGTCGGCGTAGGTCGGCTGCAGCCCTGGGCGTGGCCTGGGATACCGAGAAGCATCGCTGGTTTCACCTCTGTTCAGGCCAGGGCGTGAACGTCAAAGACCCGTTGCACTGGAGCAAACCCAGCCAGAACGCCAACTTCATGTGCGTCGAGTGCAACACCACCGGGTACAAGCGCAATTTCGATGCCGCAAAAAACACCTTCGAGAGCCACTGGAACAGTCTCGGTGTCGGCTGCCAGGCCTGTCACGGGCCGGCCTCCAATCACCTGGAATGGACAGCGAAAAAAGGTGACCTGATCCATGCCGGTTTTGCCGTCGACCTCAAGGACAACAACGCCACTGTCGAAATCGAAACCTGTGCTCGCTGTCACTCGCGCCGCGCGCCCTTGGGCGACGGCTTTACCGTCGGCAAGCGCCTGATGGATGACTACTTGCCGAGTACGCTGACCCGCGAGTTGTAGTCGGGCTTTGGCTGGCGGTGGAATACTGCCTGAAGCACCAGACAGCTGAAAGTCTGGAAGAGGCGAGCCTGATACCGTTTACCGATGACCCGGAGGTGGCGCGGCGGGTGGAACTGGCGACAGGCAAGGCTGTGAAGGCGGTTGCGCCTGAAGTCGCCAAGCCAGACTGGGGAGATCTGGAGGTTTGATCGTTCCCACGCTCTGCGTAGGATGCAGGCCGGGACGCTCTGCGTCCCAATGGAATGCGGAGCGTCCCTTGAGGCATTCCCACGCGGAGCGTGGGAATGCTCAGTAGGCTCAGCCGCGCTCGCGGGGAATCAGGCTCTGCAACTGCTGCGCCAAAAAGTTCGCATCGAAGGCAAAGGTATCCGGGTCTTTCAGGCCGTTGGTCTTGCGCCACTGCCAGCTGCTCGATGGCGGCAGGCACACCAGCGAAATGCTGCCGTAACGCGCGGCCGTCAACCCCATCACCGCCAACGAAATCTGACCGCCCACGCCCATCACATCCGGCACGAATTCCACCGGTTTGCCGGCGATCACAATGGTCAGTTTTTCAGTGTTGAAGGTCGATGTCTCGACCGGTACGCTCGGCCCCGATGCCACATACACCTCGCGGCTGACCTCCAGCAGATTCGGCGTCTTGACCGGTTCCAGCCACTGCTGGATCTGATCGAACAGCGCCCCAATGCGCGTCGCCCACACGGCCGATTGCGACTCAAACAATTGTTTCTTGTGCGCTTCGCTTTCTGCGTAGTGGCGAAGCATCTCACCCAGTTGCTGTACGTCGTCCATTGCGGTGTTCCTTTGGTTGAAGCAGTGCTGCGGACTTTGAGCATGGCAGATGCGCGTCGCCGGCGTACGACTAAAAGTGTGAGTGGTAATGGCTGGGCGTCAGTCGCGCAGAAAGCGCAACTCGTTTTGCCCGCGAGTAAAAGCCCAAAACCCAACGCACATTGCTCAAGCACCAGCAGGTCAGGCACTCTTGCGCAAACGGTTGCCATCAACAGGAGCACGTCATGCGCACCATCGGCCTTATCGGCGGCATGAGCTGGGAGTCCAGCGCCGAGTATTACCGCCTCATCAACCAACAGGTGCGTGAACGCCTCGGGCCGTTGCGTTCGGCGAAATTGCTGATGTACAGCGTCGACTTCGGGCCTGTCGAACAGGCTCAACATGCCGGGCGCTGGGACGATGCGGCGTTGATCCTGGTGGATGCGGCGCAACGGCTGGAGGCCGGCGGCGCCGAATGCGTGGTGCTGTGTACCAACACCATGCACAAGGTCGCCGGGCAGATTCAGGCCGCGATCAGTATTCCGTTCCTGCACATCGCCGACCCGGCCGGTCAGGCGGCGGTCGAGGCCGGTGCGCTCAAAGTCGGCTTGCTGGGCACCGCGTTTACCATGGAGCAGGACTTCCTGAAGGATCGCCTCACCGCGCAAGGGTTGACCGTGCTGGTGCCGGAGGCCGATGAACGTCAGGCCGTGCATCGGATCATCTATGACGAATTGTGCGTGGGGGTCATCAGCGAAGCGTCGCGCAGGATTTATCAGCAGGTCATCGAATCGCTGACCCGGCGTGGCGCCCAGGCAATCATCCTCGGCTGTACGGAAATCGGCATGCTGATCAAACCCGAGCACAGCGCCCTGCCCCTGCTCGACACCACCGAACTGCATGCGCAGGCGGCGGTGGCGTTTGCGCTGAAAGACTGACTCAGCCAGCCTTGGGCGTGCGACGCAGGCGCGCCATGCTCAAGGCATCCACCAGCCCGCCATCACGCACTGCGTAGTCGCGAAACACGCCTTCGGTTTCGAAGCCAAACTTGCGGTACAAGGCGATGGCAGCTTCATTGTCGGTGTAGACCGAAAGCTCGACCCGCTGCAGGTTCATCCAGTTGTCGGCGATATCCAGCGCCGCCGCGAGCAATTTCGAGCCGACGCCCTTACCCTGCCAGGCCACCGCGACACCCATGCCGAGGTTACCGGCATGGCTGCGACGGATCCGGGAAAACTGCTCAAGGCCAAGGTTGCCGATGACCGTTCCCTGATACAACGCCACCAGCTGAACCACCCGTTCGTTGTCCGATGCCAGGCGTTTGCGCCAGACTTCGGTGGACTGAAACGGCATTTGCAGCACCTGACGGGTGATGGTCGGGTCGTTATAGAGCGCGGTAATGCCGTCGAGGTGGGATTCGTTGAAGCGTTCGAGGGTAATGACAGGGTCGGTGATAGTCATGAGTGATTCATCCTTGAGACAGACATGGCCGCTCACTCTACAACGCATTCTTCCGGCATGGCGAGAGCCAATGTGGGAGCGAGCCTGCTCCCACATTTGAGGGTGGGTCAGCCTTCGAACCATTCCCCGCGCTCATTGAAAGTGTTGTGAATCAGTTCGACGATCATTTGCACCTGCTCGTGCCCCTCGGCCCCGGCATTGACCGCCATCCACACCTGACGCTGCATCGGCTGGCTGAACAGCCCCGGCAATGCGATCAACCCCCGGTCGAAGCTACTCATGTAGCCCGGCAGCAGGCCAATGCAGGCGCTGCACCGGATCATTTCCAGCATCAGTTCATAGGCGTGCAACTGCACCACACCAGCCAGACGTTGGTCAACGAGGGTATTCCACGGCCGGAAGCTGTCGACTTGGCGATCATGCTGCCATTGCACCAGCAGGAAATCGGCCAGATCATCGAGGCTGTCCGGGCGTGAGGCGACGCGTGAGTAACGCTTGGCGATGTGTGGCAGGTAGTCCAGCCGCGCCAGACGTTGCGGTTCGCTGACGGCGAAACTCGGGCCTGGCAGCGGCGAATCGGTACCCGCCAGCCACACCACCACATCGGCACTGATTGCTTGCAAGGACAATTCGCTGTCCAGGGTGATGATGTCCAGACGCACGCTGGCGTTGCGCCGCAGCAAGGCCACCAGATCGCGACCGAGAATGTCATGCAGGATCGATTCGGCAACCGCCAGGCGAACCAACGGCTGTTCGATCACCGGCAAATCGCGCTCGTGGGCCAGCGCAATCAATTGCGATTGCAGCTGCAATCCGTCACGACTGAGGGCAAAGCCATTATCTGAATGGCTGAACAGCGAGCACTGCAGCTGTGATTCAAGCTGCGCCAATTGTTTACGCAGCTGGGTAGCTTTGATGTTGAGACTGCGCGCAGCCTGCATGAAGCAGCCGCAACGGGCACTGACCCGGAACGATTGCGCCAGCACTGGATCGAGCCCCGCCGCCAGCGTGCGCCAGGATGAGGTTTTTTCTACCGGAGCGCGATACTCGGCAACACGCTGACGGCCGGTGGTTTCCATGAATGGCATCGATGACTCCCTGTCTTTCTGTCCCTGAACGTTTCATCCTGCGCACCGTTCATGAAACTGGTGTGACAACAGCTCAGCCACTCGGGGTTTGCCGAAAACTCACGGCCAGGCGATTCCAGCTATTGATGGTGGTCACGGCGATGGTCAGGTCGACCATCTCGCTTTCGTTGAACTGCTCCCGGGCTTGAGCGTAAACGTCGTCCGGCACATGGCTTTCGGAGAGCAAGGTCACCGCTTCGGTCCAGGCCAGCGCCGCGCGTTCTCGAGGGTTGAAGAAGCCGCTGTCGCGCCAGACCACAATCGAATACAGGCGGCGGTCGGTCTCGCCGCGCCGACGGGCATCCACCGAATGCATGTCGGTACAGAAGGCGCAGCCATTGAGCTGCGAGGCGCGAATTTTGATCAGGTGCAGCAGGGCCGATTCGATACTGAGGTTGCTGGTCAAGGCCTCCATGGCAATCATGGCTTTCATCGCTTTGGGCGACGCGTTGTAGTAATCCAGACGGACATTCATGGAAAAGTCTCGCAAGCGAATGGGTACGCCTCAAATGTAGGCGTTGATGCACAGGCGTTACAGATCCAATTCTGCGAAATTACCGCGCACCACCCGCGAGCAGACCAATCGCCGGTTTATCGCCCACGCAACTTCTGCACAGCGGCTCATGCGGGTAATCTGGCGCGACGCACACGCGCCCCAACCGCCCCAGGAGCCTCGCCAGTATGGAACTTCACGTCGTCATCAACGGCCGCAAGGACCTGGCAGGCCAGTTGTACAACCAATTGCGCAGCGCTATTGAATCCGGTCGCCTGGCAGCCGGGACGCAGCTGCCACCCAGTCGGTTACTGGCAGAACAGCTGGGCATCTCCCGCAAGACCATTTCCGACACTTACGCGCAGCTGACGTACGAGAACTTCCTCACCGGGGTGGTCGGCAAAGGCACCTACGTCAACGCCCGGGCAGCGAAAATCACCCGTCAACAAAGCCATTCAGAGCTGGCGAGCTTCGAAGTCATCGAATCCTGGCGCAATCTGCCGCAGTTTCTGCGTCACCCAACCCTTGAAGGCTCTTTGCGCTACGACTTCATCGGCGGCGCTACCAGCAAGGGTCAATTTCCGCAGGATGACTGGCGGCGTTGCACCTCGCATGCCTTACGCCAGATCGCCGGTTCCAAGGGTTTCTACAGCCTGCCTGAAGGTCTGCCGGCGCTGCGCAATGCGATCGCCCGGCACATCGCGTTTTCTCGCGGGGTCAATTGCCAGGATGAAGACGTGGTGGTCTGCAACGGCGCCCAACAGGCACTGGACTTGATATCCCGCGTGCTGACGCGTCCCGGCAACCTTGTGGCCATGGAAGACCCCGGTTACCCGCCGGCGCGCTTGTTGTTCGCAAGCCACGGGGCCACGGTGGTCGGCGTGCCGGTGGATGCCGAAGGCATTGAGGTGGATAAAATCCCCGATGGCACACGACTGATTTATGTCACGCCTTCGCACCAGTTCCCGCTGGGCATGCCCATGAGCCTGGAGCGTCGGATCGCGCTGCTCGCCAAGGCCTATGAGCTGGGCGCGATCATCATCGAAGACGATTACGACAGTGAGTTTCGCTACGAAGGCCGGCCCACCGACTCGCTGCAAAGCATGGACGAGCGCGGGATCGTCGCCTATGTCGGGACCTTCTCGAAAACCCTGCTGCCGGAGCTGCGGCTGGGTTATGCGATCCTGCCGCCGGCGATTCTCGAAGCGGTGATCCGTGCCAAGCAGCTCACTGACCTGCACACCTCCACCCTGCCCCAATGGGCGTTGGCCAAATTCATCGCCGAAGGCTGTCTGCTCAAGCACATTCGGCGCTGCCATACGATCTATGCCGGGCGTCGTGAACGGATCCTCACGCGCATCGCCGGCGACCTTTCACCGTGGCTTGAGGCGGTGCCAAGCACGGCCGGGTTCCACATGGTGGTTATGTGCAAAGTGCCTATCGATATTCCATTAGTGATCGAGCTTGCAAAAAAGGTCGAAGTCGGCCTCTACGCCATCGATACCTTTTTCTACCAGCACGCCCCGCGGGCCGGGCTTTTCCTGGGGTTTGGCGCGATTGAAACCCTGGACATCGACACCGCCCTGGACCGCTTGCGGGACATTTTGCAGCAGGTTGCGTGACGGATTGGTCTGCGGTTTTATCCGGCGATTGGCTATTGGTGGTCCAAAGGGGCAGGCCTATCCTGCATAAGCGTTATCCCTCAATGAGTAGGATTCGTCCGGCCTGATTCAGGAGTGTGAGTAATGTCCAACGAAGTGATCAATACCGTAAAGGTGCAAGCCGCCGCCGGCTGCTCGGATGAACTGGGTAAGCAACTGCAGAAGATTGTCGATACCCTGCGCGAACTACCGGGCTGTGGTTCCTATATGGTCGACCGCTGCCCCGAGGACGACAATCGCTGGACTGTCAGCGCCCGCTGGCAATCGGAAGCGGCCATGCAAATGCATTTCAACTGCCCCGAAGTACAAGGCTTTATCGGCCTGATCGACAGCCGTCTGGCGAACTCCGTCGACTTCAACAGCTTCCCTATCGTCTAACCAGTCAGATCGCAGTCTTCGGCCACTCCTACAGGGCAATGGGTACGCCTGCAGGAGTGGCTGGAGGCTGCGATCTTCTGTGTGTGATGCCCTGATTGGCCCCCTCGCCTTCCCGAAAATTGGCTGTTTGATTGCCCCGGTTTGCGGACTACTGTGATCCCTGACGACTAACCAACGCAGGTGATGATCCATGAAAATACTCCGTTTTTTTACCGCCCCTCTCGCCGTCCTGGCCGTGACCCTTTCAGCCCCGGCATTCGCCCACGAAACCGCAGGTTCGTCGGAAAAAGTCACGGTGTTGCAGGACCAGATGCTGAAAAACGTCCCCGGCAAAAAAGCTTTGATGATCGAAGTCGATTACAAGCCCGGCCAAGAGTCGATAGCCCACATGCACCAGGGCACGGCCATGGCCTACGTCCTTTCGGGAGAGATCACTTCTCAGGTGAAGGGTGAAAAAGCGGTCACCTACAAGACCGGCGAGTACTGGTACGAGGCTGCCGGGTCGGAGCATTTGGTTTCGAAAAATGCCAGCGCTACCAAACCCGCCAAGCTGCTGGTGTTCATGGTGTTGTCCCCGGACGAGAAAGTGTTGATCCCCTTGCAAAACTGATGACTGAACGAGCAGCCATAAATAAAAAGGCCCAAATGACAAATTCCGGCCTTTTTAGGTCTCGACGTCATTAACCGCAAATGTTTAAACCAAACAAAACTATTGGCCACCTGACAAGTGCAGTTATTGGCTATTTCATTGCGTCGAGACAGGTTTAGTCTGGAATCACCGCCGGACACTTCTGGCAACTTATACTTTCAGACTGAAGCTGTTGCACTGGAGAAATACCATGAAACTTGCGCTAGTCAGCACATTGACAATGACTGTTCTTTTAACAGGCTGTTCAATTCCCACCGCGCCAAAAGCGGTGTCTTCACTGGACGGTATCTTCACTGAACCGGTTGGCCGCAGCAGTGCTACCAGCGTCGCCAACGGCGGGAGTGTTTCGCTGGGCATCGTCTACAGTCGAAACACTCAGACCAACCGTGCGTACCTGCAGGACTACCAGGCCAATGCCGGGACCGGTTTCGGCCAGAGCCTGCTGGTGCAATCGATTCACGACGCCTACGTAGCCACCTCCAAACCCGACCTTGCGGTGGACTGGGTCAAAGCGTCCTTGCAACGTCAATTTGGCTCGGTGACGGTGTACCCGGACATGCAAAGTCTCCGGGGCGCGAAACCGGACGTGGTCGCCATTGTCGATACGCGCAGTCAATTGATGACGTCGCGCAGTTCGGATATCAAGGCCGATGTCAGTGCGGCTTTCTATGATTCGAACTTCAATTACATTGGCACTGCGCAAGGTCATGACGCCAAAGTACTCAGCCCGTTATGGGCGGACTATAAACGCAGCGAAGAGATAGTTGCAGACATTAACGAACAACAGAATGTTCAAGTTAGGGCGCTGCAAAAGTTTGACCTGTCGCTCAGTAATTTATTGACCAGGCCGACAGATAAAGTATCGATGATCAATAATAAAACAGGCAAAAAGTTGTATTGAGGCCCGACCAGACAGCACAAACCTTCAGACAAAAAAAAGCCCCGCCTCTTTCAAGGCGGGGCTTTTTCATTCAGCGGCTAATCAGGCAGCCGGCTCCAGCTCAGCGCTGACAGCAGCAGTGACAGGCACTACCGCTTGACCGCTCAGCGCCAGGTCCAGCAACTCACGGTTGGCTACCGCATACATGGCGTAATCAGTGCCGCTGGCGGCACGGATTTCTACCAGCATGGCGCGCCAGCGTTCGATCATGCCGTTGTGCTCTTCCATCCACAGCGCCAGGCGTGTTTCCACGTCCTGGGTACCGTCGCCCTGTTGCAGGACCGAGATGGTGATCGCACGTTGCTGCCAGTCGACGTCATCGCGGAACGCTTCACGGGCCAGGGCCTGCCAGTTGTTTTCAACCGGCAGAGCGCTGATCTGTTGCAGGTACCAGGTGATGTCCAGCGCGCTGCCCACGGCGAAGTAGGCCTTGGCCACGTCCGCTGCGTTCTGGCCGGTCACGTCGGAGGCTTCGATGATCGGCAGCAAGGTGTACAGGTGAGTGGTGCCTGCAACCATGCGCGCCAGCAACTCAGGAACGCCAGCCGCGACGTACGCCTGGTAACGGGTCTGCCAGCCTTCGCGGGTCGGGCCTTCCAGCAGTTCGTCGAGCTTGAGGCCCAGCGCCGCCAGATGCGGACCAAAGTGCGCGACGTCACGGGCAGCATTTTGCTCATTGCGACGGCTGCGCAGGAACCAGCGCGTAGCGCGACGGCCCAGACGCATCAGCTCGTCCATCAGCTCCAGTTGTACGTCGGCCGACACCTGGTAGTCCAGGGCTTCGATCTGACGGAACCAGTGCGGGAGATGGAAGATGTCACGCACGATCACGTAGGCGCCGGCCACGTTCGCCGGGCTCATGCCGGTGGACTCTTTGAGTCGTTGAACGAAGGTGATGCCCATGTGGTTGACCAGATCGTTGGCGATCTGGGTGCTGACGATTTCGCGCTTCAGACGGTGACGGCGCATGGCGTCGGAGAACTTGCTCACCAGTGTTGGCGGGAAAGCGGTTTCCATGTCGCGCGTCAAGTAATCGTCGTCCGGCACCTGAGAGTTGAGCAGCGCTTCCTTGAGGTCGATCTTGCTGTAGGAGATCAGCACCGACAGTTCCGCACGAGTCAGGCCATGGCCTTCCGCGAGACGCTCGTTGATCGCCTCTTCACCCGGCAAGAACTCGATGGCGCGATCCAGCTTGCCGCGACCTTCCAGATCGTTCATCAGACGCTTGTACTCGGCAATCCGCACGAAGGCACGGCGTGCCGCCAGGGACAAGGCCTGAGTCTGCTTGTAGTTGTTGCCCAGAACCAGGTTTCCGACTTCGTCGGTCATGCTCGCCAACAACTGGTTACGTTGCTTGTCGGTCATGTCACCGGCATGAACCACTTCGTTCAGCAGGATCTTGATGTTCACTTCGTGGTCGGAGCAGTCCACGCCACCGGCGTTGTCGATGAAGTCGGTGTTGGAACCGCCGCCATTGAGACCGAATTCGACACGACCCAGCTGGGTCATACCGAGGTTACCGCCCTCGCCCACGACTTTGCAGCGCAGTTCATTGCCGTTCACGCGCAGCGCATCGTTGGCCTTGTCGCCGACATCGGCGTGGCTTTCGGTGCTGGCTTTGACGTACGTACCGATACCGCCGTTCCACAACAGGTCTACCGGGGCCTTGAGCAAGGCATTCAGCAGTTCGGTCGGGGTCAGCTTGTCAGCCTGAATGTCGAAACGCTCTTTCATCTGCGGGGAAATCGCGATGCTTTTCGCACTACGGGAGAAGATCCCGCCGCCTTCGGACATGATGCTGGTGTCGTAATCCGACCAGGCCGAACGCGGCAAGTCGAACAGGCGCTGACGCTCGGCGTAGCTGTTGGCAGGCTCCGGATTCGGGTCGATGAAGATGTGCAAGTGGTTGAACGCTGCGACCAGTTGCAGTTTGTCGGACATCAACAAACCGTTACCGAACACGTCACCGGCCATGTCGCCGACGCCCACCACGGTGATGCTGTCTTCCTGGACATTGATGCCGCGTTCGCGGAAGTGACGTTGTACGCCAACCCACGCGCCCTTGGCGGTGATGCCCATTTTCTTGTGGTCGTAACCAGCCGAGCCGCCGGATGCAAACGCGTCGCCGAGCCAGAAGCCGTAGTCGATGGCGATACCGTTGGCAATGTCGGAGAAGGTTGCAGTGCCCTTGTCCGCCGCCACGACCAGGTACGGGTCATCGTCGTCATGACGCACGACGTTGGTTGGCGGCACCAGTGCGCCGTCTTTCAGGTTGTCGGTGATGTCCAGCAGGCCCGAAATGAAGATGCGGTAGCAGGCGATGCCCTCGGCCGCGATCTCGTCCCGACCGCCGCCCAATGGCAACCGACGCGGCAGGAAACCGCCCTTGGCGCCCACTGGCACGATGACCGAGTTCTTCACTTGCTGGGCTTTTACCAGGCCCAGGACTTCGGTGCGGTAGTCTTCTTCACGGTCGGACCAGCGCAGGCCGCCCCGTGCGACGTTGCCGAAGCGCAGGTGCACGCCTTCGACACGCGGCGAGTAGACGAAGATTTCGAACTTCGGCACCGGCTTCGGCAGCTCTGGAATCTGGTGCGGGTTGAACTTGAAGCTGAAGTAGGACTTGTTCTGACCGTGGGAATCGGTCTGGTAGAAGTTGGTCCGCAGGGTGGCCTTGATCAGGTCCAGGTAGCGACGCAGGATCCGGTCTTCGTTCAACACCTGGACGTCGTCCAGTGCGCTCAGAATCGCGTGTTCCAGGCGTTGCTGCTTGTCTTCCAGATCGTCAGTACCGAGCTTGCGGGCAAGGTAGAAACGGGTTTTGAACAACCGGGTCAACTCGCGAGCGATGTCGGTGTGGTTGTTCAGGGTGCTGGCGATGTAACCCAGGTCGAAGCCCAGGCGAATCTGCTTCATGTAACGGGCGTAGGCACGCAGCAACGCCACATCGCGCCATGGCAGGCCGGCGGTCAGCACCAGACGGTTGAAGGCATCGTTCTCGGCATCGCCACGCACGATATGGACGAAAGCGTCCTGCAAGGTGTCGTTGAGTTGCTGGATGTCGAGTTCCAGGCCTTCGGCGGCGGTGAATGCGAAGTCATGGATCCAGAATTCGCGGCCATTGTTGTGACGCAGGCGATACGGGAACTCACCCAGCACACGCAGGCCAAGGTTCTCCAGGATCGGCAACACGTCGGACAGCGCCAACGGGGTGTCGGCGTGATACAGCTTGCAGTGCAGCATGCGCTGGCCGGAGACCTGGGCCAGTGGCTGATAGAAGCTCATCACCAGTGGATTTTTTTCGCTCAGGCTCAACAGGTGCTGCATGTCGACCACAGCCGAGTGGGCTGCGAAACGCTCGCGGTAACCGGCCGGGAAGCCTTTCGGGAAGTCGGCCAGCACGTTGGTGCCGCTCGCCTCGCCAAAACTTTCAACCGTCAGGCTGGCGTAGTCGTCCTGCCAGCTGCGGCAGGCCTGTACCACTTCTTTTTCCAGCAGAACCGGGTCGATGTCCAGACGGTTTTTCGGATCAACGCGCAGGATCAGTTGCACACGAGCCAACACGGATTCGGAGAAGAAGGTCCAGAACTCGCAGTCCGACGCTTTCAGACGGTCCATCAGCACTTGCTGGATCTTCTGGCGCACCTCGGTGGAATAGATGTCACGCGGCACGTAGGCCAGGCAGTAGCAGAAACGGCCGTACGGGTCTTTGCGCAGGAATACGCGGATCTTGTTGCGTTCCTGGATCTGTACGATCGACATCACGGTGGTGAACAGCTCGTCCACCGGAGTCTGGAACAGATCGTCGCGCGGCAGCACTTCGACCACCTGCGCCAGTTCCTTGCCCAGGTGAGCCTTGGCCTGGAAGCCGGAGCGGCGTTCGATTTCTTCGACCTTGCGGCGGATGTACGGGATGACCCGCACGCTCTCGCCATACACCGACGAGGTGTACAGGCCCATGAACCGGTATTCCTTGAGGACGTTGCCCTCGGCGTCGATTTCACGGATCGACACGTAATCCGGGTAGGCCGGACGGTGTACACGGCTCGGGTGTGCAGCCTTGGCGAACGACAACAGCGTCGGTTCACGCAGGTAGTTCACGGCGTAATCTTCGATGCGCAGGTCATCGTAGGTCAGGCCGGTACGCAGCAGCTTGGTCAGGCCCAGGAAGGAATCCTGGTCATAGACGATATGGCCGCCGTCGGCTTCATCGCGCACCACGAATTCTTCGTAGCCCAGGAAAGTGAAGTGGTTGCCCACCAGCCATTCCAAAAAGCTTTTGATCTCGGCTTTTTCTTCGGAATCGACAGCGAACTGGCTGTTGTCCAGGCCAGTGAGAATTTCCTGGACCTTGGCTTTCATCGGTTCGAAATCGGCGACCGCAACGCGGACTTCACCGAGAACCTGCTCCAGCTCTTTGCTCAGTACATTCAGTTCAGCGGTGTTGGCGCAGCGGTCGATTTCCAGGTACATCAACGATTCTTGAAGGATGTCGTCGCCCTGGGTGCCTTTGGGCAGGACTTCCAGCAGCTCGCCCTTGCTGCCGCGACGCACGCTCAGCACAGTGGTTTGCAGGGTATGAATGCTGTAACCGCGACGGTTCAGCTCGGTACGCACCGAATCCACCAGAAATGGCAGGTCGTGGTGCAGTACTTCGACCGCGGTGTGGGTCGATTGCCAGCCATGACGCTCGTAATCAGGGTTGTAGACGCGCACTTGCGGTTGCGCGTGATCGAAACGCTCAAGCAGGCGCCACGCAGAAAGGGTGCAGCCGGCGAGGTCGGACAACCGACGCTGGGTCAGTTCGTCCAGGGAAATAATGCCAAAGAATTGTTCAGCGAACAGCGCCACTTGTGGCAGTGCCTGTTCACTGATGTGCTGCGCCAGTGCCGCTTGCAGTTGGTGCTGGAAGTCGGCTTTGCTGGCTGCGGTGAAGAACGCCATCTGTGGTACTCCGCTTGGGCTTGTTATTGATGGAAGCGTCGCGTGCAACCCCCTTCCGGGGTAATCCGTCACCCTGTTCCTGATTCTCGGGCAGAGGAAACAGGATGACAGGTGGGTGAAGCTGGACGAGACACTCAGGTCACATTCACCTTCCATGAATGGGCATCTGCAAAAACGACTCTGCGATCAATTGCACAATGTCTTTACAGGTATCCATTCGATGCGCAGCTTAACCAGTGCGGCAAGGCCCGTGCTTGCGGTGCTGCGACATATTCGGTCATCGGTACGCAGTTCAACGCGCGTGCATCGAACAACACTAGCAGCCGCTGGGGAAAATGGAGGTTTTGCGCCCTGTTTTACGGCACTTGCGTACCAGAAATGGCCGGTAACACACTGGGTGTTCGGCGCGAGGCTTTGGATGCGCGTATGAGCAGAGACTTTTTTTGGGGGAGTACGAAGCTTGATGGCGCCAGATCCAGTGATCTACGAAGACGGGATGATCTAGCGTGCCGAAAGAGCACTGATCCTTCAGTGCTCTCGCGGCAACTGGAGTTTACGGCAGAGACAACACATACCCGGCAGATGGCTTGTTATGGGCAATCCACCCCTAGCTTCCATTCCTTGCCAAACTCCGCTGAATGGAGATCCGGTTGCTTGTTTTGGTTCCAGAAGTTCTGTATGTATTTTTTTTCCTTGAACGCCACTTCTTCTTTGGCGACGTCATAAACTTTTCCGTCATCCCAGGCCGGGATATCGCCGCACTCACCGCCCCCGGCAGGTGCTTTGATATTGAGATGCTCAGTTAGCGTAATGGTATGCGTGCCATCAGAAACGTCTACAGAAAGGGTACCTCTAGTATCCGCAGTGACTGTTGGCGCTGTGAAGGACATCGTTTGCGTATTACCTATCGGAGGCATGAATCTGGTTGCGGTCCAACGATAAGTCAGGGGCTTGTTTGTTGGAGACTGCGCATAGACATGTGCGCTAAACGTCTCACCCGATGCTACTTCCTCTGGCACGGCAAGCCGTCCTGTAGGCGGTTTGTCCGCCCCGTCTGCCAACATTTTTTCGATAGCGACCTCCAGATCGGGTTGAACGCCGATTTCTGTACGATTGCCGTTGATCTGCGGGTAGCCTGTTTCGACGAGGAGTTTACGGAGTTCTTTCGGTGGAATATTGCCTAGTCCTTTGGCGCGGGCTATTCCTTGTAATGAGGCAACAACACCGGCAATGATTGGATTCGCTGAAGAGGTGCCACTAAACGTATGCGTATAGCCCGTGGTTGGATTGCTCACACTCCATGCTGTCGTTGTGACATTGAGACCCCAACTGAATAAATCGACGCGACTTCCAAATTCGGAATAGTACGCTCTAAGGCCAGTTTGTGGATTAACAGCTCCCGCATAAATTGCACCGCTATCGAAAACATTACGATCATAGTAACCATCGAAAAATGGATGATCCAAATTTATATTGCCATTCGCCGCAGCCTCCACCACATGCACGCCCTTTTCTTCAACAAGATAAGAAATAATATCGCGCACTGTTCTATTATCTTCGATCGGCATAAAACAGTTATCCGTGCAACCTACCTCACTAAAAGGCTCCTTTTTTCTGATATGAACACCTATCTGCACTACGTCACCCTCACTCAGCTTATCCGCCAACTGGAGCAACCTGTCCGTACCCCAGTGCAAATAACCCAACTTGGTATAGGGAACAATCCCCGTAGTGCCAAAACCATTTTCCTGTGATGCAATAATGCCTGCACTGGCCGTATCATGAGAGCCTGTTACGGCCCCGACATCAATTTCCAAATTGGCTTTTGGCAAATCAACATGTTCCTCCGCCCAACGATCTATTTCTGCGGAGACCACTTGCATATCCTGGCCTTTGCCACCCGAAATTTTCCAGGCTTCAACCGCGTTCACGCCACCAATCTTATAGGTGCCTACTGCAGCTTTGCCGTGCAGATAGTTTTGTTGGCCCGTGAAATCAGGGATATTTTTGCGCGCGAGCTTTTCAATAGGCTCACCATTATCTTCATCCATTCCTTCTACACGGGGCTCAAACTCGGCGCTTTCGACCAAAGGATTCTGTCTTAACTTATCAAGCAATGACTCAGCCTGATGCTCAGTTAGTTTGTGGGTATCAACGATGAAGTAACGATCCAATCGATGTCTCTGCAGTGCCTGTAACTGGGCATTGGTTCTCTCTCGGGAAGCTGGAACCAGCGGCCGCATATCAGGCACAAGAACTTTGAGCGCCTTTAACGAATCTACACTACTGCCAGCTTTTTCCTGATCACCGGAAGCTAAAACGCCGCGCTTAACTAAAATCATCACATGTGAATAATCAGGAGTAGCTGCATTCACCCATAAAGGCAACAAAGCAACACATAAAACTATTGCGCCCAGCCATTTACTCATCGACTTCATATCCATGCCTCGCAACTGTCATATACATCGATTAAACACTTGCCAGCCACCAACCCTGGCCCACACAACATAAAACAAGCTCAACCAATACTTATTAAATGCTCGAGCTACAGCTAACACTTCAAGCCGGAGAATGGCTACTGTCAGAAATTACAGTGTCGACGACTGGTCAATGCTCTACGGCCATTCTTGGACAGGCAACTTGTCCGGGTAACGAGTCAGCACGAGCATTTCGCCTTTGCCGCGGTAACGTTTCAGACTGGCCAATGCGGTCGAGCAGAAATTTCCAAAGGCAGGCAGAATCGCCCTTTGTTCGTCTTCATAACGCTCGCAGAGCCAGGAATTCCCCATGCAAATGACCACCGCCCTCTTGATCGTCAACCCGTGTGATGACGAAGAAGACAACATGGCCATGCTTTGCTGCCACAGCGATCAGGGCGATATGTTCCTGATGACCCGCTACCCGGACGAGGACGCGCTGGACATCACCCTCGATGGCGAGCCTTCGACGCTGGATGGCGTGAAAGTCACCCTCAGCCCTACCCGTTTGCTGATCGAAATCGCTGCCGCAGATGCTGATGCGCTCAATGGCGATGATTCGCTGGAAATCATTCACAGCACGGATGCGAGCGATCTGCCGGAAGTGGAAGAAACTTTGCAGAACATCCTCAAGGGGACCGGCACCTACATCAGCGAGCTCTGATGGTGTCTGGGCGGGCCCCATCGCGGGCAAGCCCGCTCCCACAGGGTTCTGATGTGTTGGATAGATCGCAAGTCCACCTCAGGTCCTTGTGGGAGTGGGCTTGCCCGCGATGGCGTACGCAAGAACACCACTGACCGGCTTACCTCCCAATTTCAAACGGCTTTGCCAATTATTTCCCGCAGATTGCGCAAAATGCCGTTAGTCGCCGCCCCCCGCGATAGATTAAAGTAACGCCCCCAGCCCTGGCGTTATTCGAACGTCTTCGGTCACCCTTTCCAGGAACAGTCATCGATGGAACATCGTGAAGCGCTGCTAGCGCTGCGAACTTTTCTTTCAACGCAGATTCTCGGCCAGGAAAAACTCATCGAGCGCTTGCTCATCGCCTTGCTTGCCGACGGCCACATGCTGGTCGAGGGCGCCCCGGGCCTGGCCAAGACCAAGGCCATCAAAGAACTCGCCGAAGGCATCGAAGCACAGTTCCATCGCATCCAGTTCACCCCCGACCTGCTGCCCGCCGACATCACCGGTACAGAAATCTATCGCCCGGAAACCGGCAGTTTCGTGTTCCAGCAAGGCCCTATCTTCCACAACCTGGTGCTGGCGGACGAAATCAACCGTGCCCCGGCCAAGGTTCAGTCGGCTCTACTTGAAGCCATGGGCGAGCGCCAGGTCAGTGTTGGCCGCAGCACCTACGAGCTATCGCCCTTGTTCCTGGTGATGGCCACGCAAAACCCGATCGAGCAGGAAGGCACTTACCCGCTGCCCGAAGCCCAGCTCGACCGCTTCCTGATGCACGTGAAAATCGGCTTCCCGGACGCCGCCGTCGAACGCCGCATCCTGCAACAGGCCCGCGGCGAAGCGCTGAACGGTGAAACCAAGCCCGAGCGCCGGGTCAGCCAGCAGGCGATCTTTGCCGCACGCAAGGAGATCCTCGGTTTGTACATGGCCGACGCCGTGGAGGAATACCTGGTGCAATTGGTCATGGCCACGCGCACCCCGGCCAAATTCGACCCGGAGATGGCCGAGTGGATCGCCTACGGCGCCAGCCCTCGCGGCTCCATCGCCCTCGACCGTTGCGCCCGGGCCCACGCCTGGCTGGCCGGTCGCGACTTCGTCAGCCCGGAAGACATCCAGGCCGTGCTGTTCGACGTATTGCGCCACCGCATCATTCTTTCTTTTGAAGCTGAAGCCGCCGGCATCGACCAGGACCGGGTGGTCCAGCGGATTCTCGACGTCGTAGCCGTCGCTTGACCCCGATGAACGTCATCCTGCCGCCCGAGCCGGGCATCCGTGTCAGCCTCGCCGAGCTGATCGAGATGCGACATCGCGTGCGCGAAGTGCAGTTGTTTTCCACACCGAGCCAGCGCAGCCCGCTGATCGGTCTGCACCACTCCAAGCTGCGCGGCCGTGGTGTGGACTTTGATCAAGTGCGGGTCTATCAGGCCGGTGACGACGTGCGCAGCATCGACTGGCGCGTCACCGCCCGAACCCAGGAACCCCACACCAAGCTGTTCCACGAAGAACGCGAACGGCCGATTTTCATCATGGTCGAGCAAAGCCGTCGACTGTTTTTCGGCTCAGGGCTGATGTTCAAATCCGTGCTCGCCGCCCAGGCCGCGAGCCTGATCGGCTGGGCGGCGCTCGGCCATAACGACCGGGTGGGCGGGTTGGTGTTCGGCGACAACGAGCATTACGAGATCAAGCCGCGACGCAGCAAACAGAGCCTGCTGCAATTGCTCAACCGGCTGGTGCGGGTCAATCAGTCGTTGCACACCGAAAGCGAGACAGACCGCGACGCCTTCAACATGGCCCTGCGCCGTGCCCGGGAAGTCCTGCGTCCGGGCAGCCTGGTGATCGTAATCTGCGACGAACGCGCCCTGACCGAGGGTGCCGAACAGCAGCTGAGCCTGTTGTCGCGTCATTGCGACCTGTTGCTGCTGCCGGTGTCCGACCCGCTTGATCACGCCCTGCCCGCCGCCGGGCTTTTGCGCTTCGCCGAACGGGGTGCGCAGCTGGAACTCGATACGTTGAATTTCGACTTGCGCCAGACCTACCGCGCTCAAGCCGAAGCCCGTATCGCTCGCTGGGAGCTGCTCGCGCAAAAACTGCGCGTGTTGCTGATGCCGTTAAGCACTCAGAGCGAAATGGTCGAGCAACTGCGCGAGTACCTGAACCCACAAAAACCGGGGAAAGCTCGATGAGCAGCCTCGATCAACTGCAACCGCTGATCTCACCGCCGCCAATCGACTTCTGGCCACCCGCGCCCGGCTGGTGGCTATTGCTGTTGTTGCTGCCGCTGATCGGCTTCGGTCTGTGGCACCTACGGCGTTTCATTGTCAACAAACGCCCTGTCGTGCGCGCCGAACAACCGCTGGACCCGGTGCGCATCGCCGCGCTGGCCGAACTCGCACTGATGCCCAAACCCTACGACGGCGCCCCGGCCGGTGCCTGGTTGCAGCAACTCAACGGCTTGCTCAAGCGCTTGTGTCGCAACCATTACCCCTACAGCCAGAGCCACACCCTCAATGGTCGCAAGTGGCTGGCGTTCCTCGACAACCGCTGCCCCGCCGCCGGCCTGACCCGCTGGATGGTACTGGTGGAAGGCGCTTACAAACCCGAATGCAAACTTGACGACAAGGCCATCGCCGGCCTGACCCAGGCCGTCGATACCTGGATTCGCAAACATGTTTGAGTTCGCCTGGCCGTGGATCTATGCCCTGTTGCCGCTGCCCTGGCTGATGCGGCTTGTGCTGCCCGTGGCCGACAGCGGCGAACCGGCGCTCAAAGTCAGCTTCCTCAGCGACCTCGAAGGCCTGGCCCGACGCCGCGCCCGTGCGAACCTGCCGGCCTGGCGTCAACAAGCACCGTTCATTCTGCTGTGGCTGTTGTTGCTGATCGCCGCGGCGCGCCCGCAATGGCTCGGTGAACCGTTGCCGATTGCCGCCAGTGGCCGCGACTTGCTGGTGGCCGTGGACGTGTCCGGTTCCATGGATTTTCCCGACATGCAGTGGCAGGACGAAGACGTCAGCCGCCTTTCACTGGTCCAGCACTTGCTGGGTGATTTTCTCGAAAGTCG
The DNA here is from genome assembly GCF_008369325.1 of Pseudomonas sp. ANT_H12B. Lineage (GTDB taxonomy): Bacteria > Pseudomonadota > Gammaproteobacteria > Pseudomonadales > Pseudomonadaceae > Aquipseudomonas. Next base: position 144,262 of record NZ_VOBI01000001.1, read on the forward strand.
CGAAGGCGATCGGGTCGGCCTGATCCTGTTCGGCAGCCGGGCGTACCTGCAAGCGCCGCTGACGTTTGATCGGCACACCGTGCGGGTGTGGCTCGATGAAGCGCGAATCGGCATTGCCGGCAAAAACACCGCCATCGGCGATGCCATCGGCTTGGCCCTTAAACGTCTGCGCATGCGTCCGGCACAAAGCCGCGTGCTGATTCTGGTCACCGATGGCGCCAACAACGGCGGCGAAATCGACCCGCTCACCGCGGCGCGACTGGCCGCTCAAGAAGGCGTGAAAATCTATCCGATCGGCATCGGCGCCGATCCGGAGCAAAGCGGCACTCTGGGGTTCCTGGGTATCAATCCGAGCCTGGACCTCGACGAGACCTCATTGAAGGCTATCGCCGAAGCCACTGGCGGTCAGTACTTCCGTGCCCACGACGGCAAGGAATTGCAGGTGATCAAGGACACCCTCGATCAACTGGAACCGGTGACCCAACAACCGACTCAGGCTCGCCCGGCTCAGGCGTTGTATCACTGGCCATTGGCGATTGCGCTACTTTTGAGCATGTTGCTGGTGATCCGCGAGCTCTGGCCGGATAACCCGTTGCAGCGTCTGTTTACCAAGGATCTGTTCTTGCAATCGCAACTGCCCGACTGGCGCCAGCGGCTCAAACGCCTGCGTCTGCGGAGGCGCCGATGAGTGCGCTCTGGCCCTACTGGTTCCGCCCCTGGTGGCTGCTGTTGTTGCCGTTGCTCGGCTGGTTGCTTTGGCAACTCTGGCATCGGCAGAAACGCGCCGGGCGCTGGCAGATGATTCTGCCGCCAGCCTTCCACGCTGCTTTGCTCAGTGGTGGCAACGGTCGCGACAGCAAATTGCCGTGGGTCGCGCTGGGCCTGGCCTGGGTGCTGATCATCCTGGCCTTGCTGGGGCCGAGTTGGGAACGTGTCGAGCAAACCAGCCAGAAACCTGCCGACCCCCTGGTGGTGATACTTGAGCTGACCCCGGAAATGCTCGCCACCGACGTTACGCCCAACCGGCTGGAACAAGCCCGGCGCAAGCTGTTCGACCTGCTGCAAAACCGCAGCGACGCCCAGACCGCAATCGTCGTCTACGCCGGCAGCGCTCATACGCTGGTACCCCTGTCGGATGACCTGTCCACCAGCCGTAATCTGCTGGATGCCCTCAAGCCGTCGCTGATGCCCCAAGCCGGTCATCGCGCCGATCTGGCGGTGGTCAAGGCCCTTGCGCTGCTGGATCAGGGGGCTCTCGGCGACGGGAAGATCCTGCTGATCGGCTCAACCCTGACTGAACAGGAACGCCAAGGGGTTCAGCAGGCGCTGCACGGCAAATCGACGCAATTTCTGATGCTCGGTATCGGTACGGCCGAAGGCGCGCCGATTACTCAGGAAGACGGGAGTTTCCTCAAGGACGAACTGGGTGCGATTCTGGTGCCACACCTGGACGAACCCGGTCTGAATGATTTTGCCAACGGCCTGGACGGGCGCTATCGCCATGCGCGCCTGGACGATGCCGACCTGCGCGCCCTGGGCCTGCTCGACGGTCCACGCAATCTGCGCAACGACGGTCAGACACTGCGCCTCGACACCTGGGCCGATCAGGGTTACTGGTTGTTGTTGCCACTGTTGCTGCTGGCGGCCTGTGCCGGCCGTCGGGGTTGGTTGTTCTGCCTGCCACTGCTGTTCCTGCTGCCTCAACCGAGTTATGCCTTCGACTTCGAGGATTTGTGGCTGCGACCCGACCAACAAGGTTTGCACTTGCTTAAGCAGAAGCGCCCTGCCGAGGCTGCGCAGCATTTCGACAATCGACAATGGCAAGGTGTGGCGCTCTATGAAGCGGGTGATTACAGTGGCGCCGCCCAGCGGTTCGCCGAAGGCAGCGACGCCCATGCCCACTACAATCGTGGCAACGCTCTGGCCAAAAGTGGTGAACTGGAAGCCGCGCTGGATGCTTACGATCAGGCGCTGGAACGTCAGCCGGATTTACGTCCGGCCCTGACCAACAAGGCGCTGGTGGAAAGTCTGCTCAAGCAGAAAAAAACACCGCCACCGGCTGATCCGGACAAAAACGCCGGCGACGAGGTCGAGCCCACTACGCAAGAGCCGCCACCGGGCACAGCCACGCAACCATCGGATAATGGCGAACCGAAAACCGACGCCCAACAGAGCGCATCAGACGCCGAGGAGCAGCCCACAACCCCGCCCAGACCCGGTACCAACGAAGTCCCGGGCAGCGAGTTAGGGGACGAACAAAGCACCAAGCCACCGTTGCGCCCAGCCAGCGACAGCATCAATGGCGAACAGCGCCAGGCGCTGGAGCAATGGCTGCGCAAGATCCCGGATGACCCGGGTGAATTGCTCAGACGCAAATTCTGGTACGAACAGCAACAACATCAGGATCAGGGAAAAACTCGATGACCCGCTTCACCACCTTCATGCTCGCTCTGCTGTTCTCGACTGCTCAGGTCCAGGCTGCGGGGCTGGTCGCCAGTGTGGATCGCAGTCGCCTGAACTCCGGTGAAACCGTCGAACTGATCCTGGAATCCAACGACGTGACGCAATTCGGCAAGCCTGACCTGGCGCCGCTGGAACCGCTGTTCGAAGTACGCGACACCCGCCAGGTCAACCAGTTGACCACCCTGAACGGCGACAACCGGGCGACCACCCGCTGGATCATCACCCTGCTGCCTCGGCAGAACGGCAGCGTGGTGATTCCGTCGCTGCAACTGGCTGACGTCCAGAGCCAGCCAATCACCCTCCAAGTGATCGAGAGCGAAACCCAGAACACCACGAATAAACTCGCGCCGGTGTTTATCGACGCCAGCCTCGATCAAAGCAGTGTGTATGTGCAGGCCCAGGCGATCCTGACCTTGCGCATCTACCACTCGGTTTCGCTGTACGACGACAGCAGCCTGCCCCCTTTACAGATCCCTGACGCACGCATCGAACAATTGGGTGAGTCGCGCACCTACGAGAAAGTCATCAATGGCCTGCGCCATGGCGTGATCGAAAAGCGCTATGCCATTTATCCGCAGCACAGCGGTGTATTGACCATTCCGGCGCAGATATTCAACGCCGCACTGGTGGATGCACAGCCCGCTCAGGACAACGCCACCCAAGCACCGAAATCGGGCAAGCTGATGCGCGTCAGTTCCTCCGAAATCCCGCTGACGGTCAAGGCCAAGCCCTCCACTTACCCCGCCGACGTGCCATGGCTACCCGCCCGCAGCCTCAGCCTGAGCGAAAGCTGGAACCCGGAGCCGGATCACGCTCAAGTAGGCGATTCGCTGACCCGCAGCCTGACCTTGAAGGCCGAAGGCCTGGCCAGTTCGCAACTGCCACCGCTGCCCGGCACCGACGTCAACGGCCTGCGGCGCTACCCGGATCAACCGGTGCTGGGCAACCAGAACAGCGAGCGCGGCTTGATCGGCAGTCGCGAAGACCGTGAAGCCCTGGTGCCGACGCGTAGCGGCGCAATCGAGTTGCCGGCGGTGGAAGTGGTTTGGTGGAACACCTTCGAGGACCATCTTGAACACAGCAGCCTGCCTGCCCAAACCCTGCAAGTCGCGAACAATCCGAGCCTGATGGTCGACACTCCGGCCGGCACGTCGCAGGTCATTTCCGCTGGAGACAGCGAAGCCCTTTGGTGGTGGAAACTAAGCACCCTGATCCTGGCCTTCACCACCTTGCTGGGTTTCGGTCTGTGGTGGCGCGCCCGCTGGCAACCGGCCATCCTGCGTGCGGCGCAGACGGGGCCGAGTCCGAGAACCGTGCTCGACGATCTCAAGCGCGCCTGCCAGGCCAACGACTCCCACGCCACCCGCCAGGCCCTCGACGCCTGGGCTCGGCAACAACCGGAAACCCTGGCCGACATGGCCGCCCGCTTCGTACCGCTGTCCGACGCCCTCGATGGCTTGAACGGCGCGCTCTACAGCGAAACCGGCCAGCACTGGCAAGGTGAAGATCTGTGGCGGGCGATTCGGGCGATCCCGATTGCCGAGCGGGTTCAAGACCCGGTGGGCGACAGTGGGCTGCCGCCGCTGTACCCGAAATAAACACTCTCCGCAGTCCATCCAATTACAAAAAGAGTGCGTGGCCACATGCAACCTGTTTGCCAGTAAACTCTCTCCCCTTTCGCCGCTGCCCATTTCCTCGCGGCCATCACCTTATTTCCTACGGAGTCCGCCTTGCGTCTGTTCCACACCTCCGACTGGCACCTTGGACAAAACCTGCACGGCCAGGAACGCGATTTCGAGCACGGCTGTTTCCTTGAGTGGCTGTTACGCCAGCTGAAGCTGGACCAGCCTGATGTGCTGCTGATCGCCGGCGATATCTTCGACACGGTCAACCCACCGGTCAAAGCCCAGGAGCGCCTCTACGATTTCATCGTCAGCGCCCATGAACAACAGCCGAAGCTGACCATCGTGATGATCGCCGGCAACCACGACTCCGGCTCACGGATCGAACTGCCCGCCCCGCTGATGCGCCGTTTGCGCACTCACGCCCTCGGTCGTGTGCTGTGGCTGGATGACGGCCAGCTCGACGCCGAGCGCCTGCTGCTGCCACTGCCGGATGCCAAGGGCAAAGTTGTCGCCTGGTGCCTGGCGCTGCCGTTCCTGCGACCAGCGGAAGTGACCGGCGCGCATTTGGGCGACAACTACTTGCGCGGTATCGGCCAGGTACACGAATGGCTGATCGAAGCGGCCAACGCCAAGCGCAAACCGGGCCAGGCACTGATCGCTATCAGCCATGCGCACATGGCCGGCGGTTCGGTTTCCGAAGACTCCGAGCGCAGCCTGATCATCGGCAACGCCGAAGCCCTGCCCGCCAGTCTGTTCGGGCCGAGCATCAGCTATGTCGCCCTCGGTCACCTGCACAAACCACAGAAGGTCAACGGTGAAGAGCGCATCCGCTACAGTGGCTCGCCGATTCCGTTGTCGTTCTCTGAAATCGGTTATCAGCATCAGATTCTCGACATCAAGCTCGACGGCGAAACCCTGGTCAGCGTCGAATCAAAATTGATTCCCCGGGCCGTCAATCTGCAACGCCTCGGCCCTGCCCCTCTGGCAGAAGTCCTGCTGCAACTGGCGGACCTCCCAAACATCGACTTGCTTGCCGACTTCCAGCGCCAACCCTGGCTTGAAGTGCGGGTGCGCCTTGATGAACCGCAACCCGACTTGCGCTACCAAGTGGAAACCGCCCTGCAAGGCAAAGCCGTGCGTCTGGTGCGCATCGCCGCCGAGTACGCCGGCAACGGCAGCCGTGATGGCATCGATGACGGCGCTACCTTGATCGAACTGGACCAGCTCACGCCCCAGGAACTGTTCAGCCGCGCCTGGCAGGATAACTACGGCAGCGAGGTCGATGAGCAAACGCTGAAGGACTTTGCCGAGCTGTTGCAAGACGTACAGATGGAGCGCGAACAACCATGAAGATTCTCGCGATCCGCCTGAAGAATCTCGCCTCACTGGCCGGGCCCTTTGAAATCGACTTCACCGCCGAACCCCTGGCCAGCGCTGGATTGTTCGCCATCACCGGGCCGACCGGCGCCGGCAAAAGCACCTTGCTCGACGCCTTGTGCCTGGCGTTGTTTGGCGCCGTGCCGCGCCTGAACAACACCGGTCGCGATGCCAAGGTCCCGGACGCCGACGGCGAAATCGGCACTGGCGACCCACGCACCCTGTTGCGTCGCGGCACCGGTGAAGGCTATGCCGAAGTGGATTTCGTCGGCATCGACGGTCGCCGTTATCGGGCGCGCTGGGAAGCCAATCGCGCTCGTGAGAAGGCCGGCGGCAAGCTGCAAGCCAGTCGCCAGAGCCTGCGCGACATCGATCAGGATCAACTGCTGGCCAGTCAGAAAGGTGAATACAAAACCCAGCTCGAAGCCGCGCTGGGCTTGAACTTCGAGCAGTTCACCCGCGCCGTGTTGCTGGCCCAGAGCGAATTCAGTGCCTTCCTCAAGGCCGACGATAATGACCGCAGCGAGTTGTTGGAAAAGCTCACTGACACGGCGCTCTATACCCGTCTCGGTCGCCGGGCCTTTGACAAAACCAAAGATGCCCGCGAAGCCCACAAACTGTTGCAGGACCAGGCCACCGGCGTCACGCCGCTGCCGCCAGAAGCCCGCGCGGAGCTCGACGAGCGCTTCAACGAAGCCCAGCAGCAACTCAAAACCCAACAGGCACAGCTCAAACAATTAGAGCTGCAACACACCTGGCTCAAAGACTTGCGTCTGTTGCAGGACGCGCAACTCAGCGCCACCGAACAGCTGACCAGCGCTCAGCATCATTGGGAAAGCCTCACCGGCGAACGCTTGAAACTGACCCGTCTGGAGCAACTGGCCCCGCAACGGCACCAGTTCGCCCGCAAGACAGAGCTCACCGCTCAGCTCACTCCGCTGGACGCGCAGATTTCGCAGCATTCACAGCAACAAGCCGAGCTGAACGAGCGCCAGGCTCAACTTGAACAAAGCCTGAGCGCCGCACAGACCGCACTCGCCGAAGCGCAAAGCCAACACACGACAAGTGCTCCGTTGCTGCGTCAGGCCTTTGAAGAGCAAAGCACCCTCGCCCGCCTGGTCAAGGACGCAGGCGTCAGTGCCGACCTCAAGCAGCAAGCAGAACTCGCCTGTACTCAGGGCCAACACACGATTCAAGGTTTGCTCGATCAACAAAAACTGGTCGCCGAACGCTTGCTGCGGATTGCCGGGGAGCTTGAGCAAAGCACTGACCTGGCGCCCTTGAGCGATGCCTGGAACGCTTACCGCGATCGCCTGAAACAGCTGATGCTGGTCGGCAATCGCCTGAACAAGGGCCAAGCCGAACTGGCCGCCCTGGAACAGAGCGCCACCCAAGCGGGCGAGGAACTGGCCACCCAGCGCCAGAGCCTTGAAGTGTTGTACAAAGAGGCCGGCGCCGAACCGGAAGCGGTCACCGAGCAGGTGCAGATTCTCGGCAGTCTGTTGCAGGACAACCGCAAGCAGCAACGAGCCTTCGAAGAGCTGACCCGGCTGTGGTCCAGTCAGCAGGACCTGGACAAGCGCGCCGCCGAACTCCAGCAGCGCCAGCTGACCGCCCAGCAAGAACGTGAACGTCTGACCCAGGACGGCGTGAAAACCAAGAACGAACTGACTGTCGCCGAGCAAACCCTGACCGTCACCCGTGAACTGCTGGAGCGCCAGCGCCTGGCCCGTAGCGCCAGCGTCGAAGAACTGCGCGAGCAGTTGCAGGACGATCAACCGTGCCCGGTCTGCGGCAGCCCCGACCATCCTTATCATCAGCCTGAAGCACTGCTGCAAAGCCTGGGCCGGCATGATGAAAACGAACAGGCCAACGCCCAGAAAGCGGTCGACCTGCTCAAGGAAAAACTCACTGACCTACGCGCTGAAGTCGGCGGTTTGATTGCTCAGCAAAAGGAATTGCTGCAACAGCAAGAACACCTCGCGACCCAACAACAGAGCCTGGCGCCAAGCCTCGACGCCCATCCGTTATCAGCACAGCTGCTAGCGCAGGACGCAGCCAAACGCGATGCCTGGTTGACACAACAAAGCAACCAGTTGAACCAGAGCATCACCCAGGATGAACAACGACAAACCGCCCTGCTCACCCTGCAACAGGATGCCGCGCGACTTGCCCAGCAACTGCGCAGCGCCGAAGCGGCGAGCCAGCAAGCGACCCAACACCTGACCAACCAGCAGCGTGAGTTGAGCAGTGATCGCCAGCGTCTGGACGAGGAGCTGACCGCGTTCAGCACCCTGCTCCCGGTCGACACCTTGCAAGCGTTACGCAACGAGCCTGCCGCCACGTTCATGCAACTCGACCGGCAGATCACTCAGCGCCTGGAACAACTCGATCAGCAACGCGACGAACTCAGCGAACAGCAACAACGTCAGCAAACGCTGGAGAAAGAACAGGACCGCCAGCAGACCCGTGCCCAGCAACTGCAAACCGCCCAGCAGCAGTTCACCGCCCTCGCCGAGCAGCAACACACTTGCGAGCAGAAACTGGCGCAATTGCTCGGCGAACACAGCAGCGCAGAGCAGTGGCAACAGCAACTGGATCAGGCCGTTGATCAAGCGCGCAATGCCGAGACGACAGCCAACCAGGAACTGCAAACCGTCCGCACACGGTTGGTGCAACTGGCTGCAGAACTGAAAGCGCAGCAAGAACGCCGGACGGCACTGGAAACCGAAGATCGCGAATTGAGCGGCAAGATCGCCGACTGGCGCGCATTGCATCCTGAACTGGACGATGGCGGCCTGGAAGAGCTGCTGAGCGTCGACGACCAGCAGGTCAGCCAGCTGCGTCAACAATTGCAGCAAAATGAAAAAGCCATTGAACAGGCCAAGGTGCTGTTGCAAGAACGCGACCAGCGCCTGCTCGATCATCAAGCGCAGCAAAACGGCAACCCTGATGCCGATCAGCTCGCAACGGCGCTGACTGAACTGCAAATCCAGTTCACCGCCAGCGAACACCGCTGCGCAGAACTGCGTGCCGAACAGACCGAGGACCAACGCCGGCAAAACGCCAATCAGGCGCTGGCGCAGCAAATCGCCGACGCCTACACCGAATACCAGCGCTGGGCGCGTTTGAACGCGCTGATCGGCTCGGCGACTGGCGACACCTTCCGCAAGATCGCCCAGGCCTACAATCTTGACCTGCTGGTGCACCACGCGAACGTACAGTTACGGCAACTGGTGCGGCGCTATCGCCTGAAACGTGGCGGCAGCATGCTCGGGTTGCTGGTGATGGACACCGAGATGGGTGACGAACTGCGTTCGGTGCATTCGTTGTCCGGTGGCGAGACGTTCCTTGTGTCGTTGGCCCTGGCCTTGGGCCTGGCATCGATGGCGTCGAGCACGCTGAAAATCGAATCGCTGTTCATCGACGAAGGCTTTGGCAGTCTCGATCCGGAATCCCTGCAACTGGCCATGGATGCACTCGACGGCTTGCAGGCTCAAGGGCGCAAGGTCGCGGTAATTTCTCATGTTCAGGAAATGCATGAGCGAATCCCGGTGCAGATCCAGGTCCGCCGTCAGGGCAACGGCCTGAGTACCCTGGAGGTGAAATGAATACGCTGTATTCCTTCCGCCGCTGCCCCTACGCGATGCGCGCGCGTATGGCCCTGCGCTACTCCGGGGTTGTAGTGGACATCGTCGAGATCAGCCTGAAGGCCAAACCCGCGCAAATGCTTGCGCTATCGAGCAAAGGCACGGTGCCGGTGCTGAGCGTTGACGGCCAGGTGATCGATGAAAGCCTGGCGATCATGCACTGGGCCGTCGCACAGAATGATCCGCAGGATTGGTTGCTCAAGGATGATCCTGTCGGGCAGCAACAGATCGCCGGGCTGATCGAAGAGAACGATCAGGTGTTCAAAGTACATCTGAATCACTACAAGTACGCCGAGCGTTATCCCGGACAACCGATGGAGGTTTATCGCGCCGAAGGTGAGGTGTTTTTACGCAAACTCGATGAGCTGCTGGAGGGGCGCGACTATTTGCTGGCAGAGCATCCGAGCCTGGCGGATGTGGCCCTGATGCCGTTCGTGCGGCAATTCGCCCATGTCGATCGCGAGTGGTTCGGGCAAACGCCCTATCGCCGTTTGCAGGCTTGGTTGCAGCGGTTTCTGGAGTCGGAGTTGTTTGTCGGCGTTATGCAGAAGGAGCCGCACCGCCCCCTGTAATTGGGGCGCGTCTAGGCGACTCAGGCGAACACTGCACACATCTCTAACGCCGAGCAGTCCACGCGGAACGGCCCGAAAAAACTGCCTTGGCGTTTGATCGGCGGATTGCCGGCCAGCAACCCCAGGGCCTTCGCGGTTTCAATGTTACGAGCAAGGTTGTGATTGGCTTCGATAGACCGTGCCACCGACCCCGCTGAGGCCTGTCCGATCCCCAACAAGGAAGATCCATTGGTCATGAATGCCAGGAAGGCGATGACCCAGAGTTTGTGCCCTTTCATGCCCCGGCGACTCCCGCGAGTTCAGCCTGATCGACCATCGCGCTTTGCGAACGGTGTTCAAACTGGATGCCGGGATGAGCGACTTTGATCGGCGCTTCAAGGGGCTGACGCGACTGCGGTGAAAGGCTGAAAACCAGCACCAGGGCCAGGTAAAGACCGATCGCCACATAGGCGCCGCGTTTGGCAGAAGTGAGAATTGCGCTGGCCATGATGTTCTCCGTGGACATGTTTCGATGTCCACAGAATCGATCAAAAAAGCCGAACAAACCACTCAGGGATATCCATAGTGACCATCAGCTTCGTTGATCATTAAGCCAATCTATTTCAGTCTTCAATAAAACTCATCAAGCGCTCGCGGGCCGCATCCGGCTCGTTAACAACGGGCTGGTCAGCCGAAAGAATAGGGGTGGAATAGAGAAACAGAAGAACCAATGCCAGACGCATCGCCATGCTGTCGATCCTTGTCATAAGAAGGAGTCAAAAAATCAGCGTCAAATCTAAACGCATGGCCATGTGATATCAAGCGCTAGATTGATGGCAATATGATGCTGTCGTAAACGCGTTATGCAGGAGCGACATCACTCAGGGTTCCTCGACGCTTCTCAGGTCGATTGGCACAAGTGACTTCGCTCCTGCATAAAAGGTGCAGGGATTGAATTTCAGGCTTGGGTTTTGTGATCCAGAGCCGCGTAGAAGTTGGCGCTCTGTTGCAGGTATTTCTGGGTGTAGCTCTGGGCGTGGGATTTTTTATCGCTGATTTCAACGTTGGCACTGGCTGGCAGAGCAACGGTGGCGGAGATGGCGGAAGCGGCGATTACAGAGAAGAGATTGAAGTTCATGGCGGTATTCCTCGAAGTCAGTTGGCTTGCTTGCCCGGTGGGGCCGTGAAGCAAACTTAACCTTCGAGGGTTCTCGTCTGAAATCTTTTGTAGCATTAGCAGATATCAGCGTCATTAATAGAAGGTTGCAGGCCCCATCAACCGGGGCCTGCGGTCTATTGACGCAGCAGGAACTTGAGGTCGCTGGGGGCATCCATCGGTAATTTATGCACGGTTTTACCCAGCAAGCCGGTCTTGGCATCGCGCTCGACGACGACAATCTGGTTGCTCTTCTGGTTGGCAATCAACAGGAATTTACCACTCGGATCGAGGCTGAACTCACGCGGGTGATCACCTTCCACCGCGCGGCGCTGCAGCTCTTTGAGATGGCCGGTTGCAGGGTCGATGGCGAACACCAGCAGCTGATTGGCGGTGCCACGGTTGCTGACGTAGAGGAACTTGCCATCGGCTGAGGCGTGCAGCGCAGCCGCAGCCTTGCCCGAGGTCGGCTGACCCGCCGCCAGCTCGATCATCTGCGTTTGCTCAAGTTTGCCGTCCTTGTAATTGAACACGGCCACCTGCGCGCTCATTTCCATGGTCAGCCAGGCGTGCTCGCCATCAGCACTGAACAGCAAATGGCGAGGACCGCTGCCTGGTGGCAATTGCACTGACGCGGGGGTAGCGGCGGTCAACGGCAGGTCCGGATTGGCCTTGGGATCGAAGCGGTAGACAAAGATCTTGTCGGCACCCAGATCATTGGAAAACACGTATTTGCCGTCCGGCGACGAGACCGTCGAATGCACGTGTGCCGACATCTGCCGCTCCGGATTGACCCGGCTTGATGGATGACTGCTCATCTGCACCACGGGTTGGAGTTTGCCATCGGCGCCTACCGGCAACACCGCCAGGGTGCCGCCCGGATCCTCAGCCACCGAATAGTTGCTGACAAACAGGTGACTGGCATCACCGCTGACGCTCGAATGCGTTGGCTCGTTACCCAGGCTCAGCACTTGGTTGATCAGGCTCAGCTCATGGGTTTTGGGATCGATCGCATAACTGCTGACGCGCCCTACCGGATCAACCTGCCCCGGGCCGTTTTCGTTGACCACGAACAGGTGACGCTGGTCCTTGGACAGGGTCAGCCAGGACGGATTTTCGCTTTTAACCACTTGCAGCGGTTTGGCGTTGATCTGCCCGGTGGCGGCGTCGAAGTTCAGGCGATAAGTACCTTGGCTCTGACCGGCCGTGTAGGAACCGACCAGCAACTGATAGTCGTCGGCCGACGCAACCTGAAAACCCATCGCGCCGACGCTGCCGGCCATCAACAGTGGCCAGAGCTTACGCACCCTCATTCCCCTCTTCCTCGTCGTCATCACCGCGGAACGCGGTCATGCACACCAGCCGGTGCTCACCTGAACTGCCGGTGATGACCCAACTTTGCAGGGTTGGATCGAAGGTCGCGGCCTCGACTTCGGCCAGGGTGAACTCCCAGTGCTTGGACACACGACCGTCCAAGCATTCGATGTGCAGATTATCGTCTTCATCGAAGGAGAATTCGAAGGCGTGCAGCCCGTCGATTTCCACCATATCGCAGTGTTCGAGGGTGGCGAGCAAGGTGTCGGTTGCGGAAGTCATGGCAGTCAATCTTTGAATGGGAAAGACGCAATGATAGCTCATCACACCGCAATGATTGTTCCCACGCTCTGCGTGGGAATGCAGCCCGTGACGCTCCGCGTCGCATCAGAAGCCGAACGCGGAGCGTCCGTTGAGGCATTCCCACGCAGAGCGTGGGAACGATCAGTTACAGGATTACAGTGCTTCGCGGGATGGCTTGCCATCCACCAACCGCTGAATGCGCAGCGGATTGCCATTCTTCAACGCCTCCGGCAGCAGGCTGTCGGGGTAGTTCTGGAAGCACACCGGGCGCAGGAAACGGTCGATGGCCAAGGTACCCACCGACGTGCCGCGCGCATCGGACGTTGCCGGATATGGCCCGCCGTGAACCATCGAATCGCAGACCTCCACACCAGTCGGATAACCATTGAGCAGGATCCGCCCGACCTTCTGTTCCAGCAACGGCGTCAGTTCGGCGAACTGTTCGAAATCCGTCGGTTCGCCAATGATGGTCGCCGTCAGCTGCCCATGCAGGCCGTTCAACGCAGCACTGAGTTGTGCCTGATCGGCGACTTCGATAAACACCGTGGTCGGGCCGAAGACCTCTTCCTGCAAGACTTCATCGCCGTTGATCAACAGACTGACATCGGCCTTGAACAGTTGCGGCTGGGCCTGATTGCCTTGTTGCGGGCTGCCGGCCAGATGTTCGATGCCCGGATGTGCGAGTAGTTTTTGCAGGCCTTTGCCGTAGCTGCTCAAGGTCCCGGCGTTGAGCATGGTTTGCGCCGGCTGATCGCCCATAAGTCCGGCCACCTGCTGCACGAACGCACTGAACTGCGGTGAACGAATACCGATGACCAAACCAGGATTGGTGCAGAACTGACCACAGCCCTGAACCACCGACGCCGTCAGGTCACGGGCAACGGTTTCTGCCCGAGCGTCCAGCGCCTGCGGCAACACGATCACCGGGTTGATGCTCGACATCTCGGCGAACACCGGGATTGGCTGCGCACGTGCGGCGGCCATGTCACACAACGCGCGGCCACCCTTGAGCGAACCGGTAAAGCCTACTGCCTGAATCGCTGGATGCTTGACCAGCGCTTCACCGACTCCGGCACCGTAGATCATGTTGAACACACCGGCCGGCATCGCGGTTTTGTCCGCCGCGCGGATGATCGCATTGGCAACGAGTTCGGCAGTGGCCATGTGGCCGCTGTGAGCCTTGAACACCACCGGGCAACCGGCGGCCAATGCCGACGCGGTGTCGCCGCCAGCGGTGGAAAACGCCAATGGAAAGTTGCTGGCGCCAAACACCGCAACCGGTCCGAGACCGATGCGGTACTGACGCAGGTCAGGACGCGGCAGCGGTTTGCGCTCAGGCAGTGCCTGGTCGATCCGCGCACCGTAGAAATCACCGCGACGCAGCACCTTGGCGAACAGACGCATCTGGCCGCTGGTGCGACCGCGCTCGCCCTGAATGCGCGCGGCAGGCAGCGCGGTTTCGCGGCAGACCACGGCCACGAACTCATCGCCGAGGGCGTCCAGTTCATCGGCAACGGCATCCAGAAATTGCGCACGTCGCTCGGCGCTCAGACTGCGATAGGCCGGGTAAGCCGCCGCAGCAGCCTTGGCCGCGGCATCAACTTCTTGCGCAGTGGCCTGGTAGAAATCGTGGGGCAACGCCTCGCCAGTGCTGGCGTCGACGCTCTGGAGTTTGACGGTGCCGGCGCCGCTGCGCTGGCCATTGATGTAGTTGTGACCAAGGATCTGGGTCATGGGTATCTCCTTAAAGGGTGCCGACGGTGCCGGGCTCGAACGCCGATTCGACGGGCGCGATGCCATTGATCAACGGCGCGCCGAACTCGGCTTGGCTGATCTCGAATACATCACCCGGTTGGGTGCGGATGCCGTCGGCGAAGGACAGGGTCGCAGTGCCGAAGAAGTGAATGTGCACATCGCCCGGACGCAGGAACTGGCTGTACTTGAAATGGTGGTACTCGAGGTTCGCAAGGCTGTGGCACATGTTGGCTTCGCCACTGAGAAACTCGTTCTGCCAAAGCACCTCGCCGTCACGCAGGATGCGGCTGGTGCCTGCCAGGTGTTGGGGTAGCTCACCGACCCGAAGTTCCGGACCGTAACTGCAACTGCGCAATTTCGAGTGGGCCAGGTAGAGGTAGTTCTTGCGCTCCATCACGTGATCGGAGAATTCGTTGCCCACCGCAAAACCGAGGCGATAGGGTTTGCCGTCATGCCCGATGACATACAGGCCGCTGAGCTCAGGCTCTTCACCGGCGTCTTCGGCAAACGGCGGCTGCGGAAACGGGTGGCCCGGCCGCACGACAATGCTGCCGTCGCCCTTGTAGAACCATTCCGGTTGCACACCGGCCTGGCCAGCCGCAGGTTTGCCGCCCTCCACGCCCCACTTGAAGATGCGCATGGTGTCGGTCATCGCCGCTTCATCACCGGCCTGCTGGTGCATTTTGTCTCGGGCCGAGGCGCTGCCCAAATGAGTCAGGCCGGTACCGCTGACCAGCAGGTGCGCCGGGTCCGGGTGATCCAGCGGGGGCAGGATGCGCAGCGTCGCCAGCAGTTCTGCATAGTCGTGGCTGATGCCCAGGCCCAGGCTTTTCACCTGCTGCTCAAGATTGACGCCCGCCTCGATCGCCGCCAGGGCCAGATCGCGCACCGTGCGCGCTTTCTGCACTTCGCGCACCAGCCCTTCCTCGACCACGCCAACCCGGCGCTCGCCGTTACTTAATTCGAACTGAACCAAACGCATGATTTTCTCCTGTTATTCAAAACACCACCGTCCCCTGTGGGAGCGGGCTTGCCCGCGATGACGGCGGCACATTCACCAATGATGTGTCAGGCCGATTGCTATCGCGGGCAAGCCCCGCTCCCACAGAGATGGTAGGCATCACAAAATGTGTGTCAGGTGCGGGTAGCACCGCGGGCACTGGCTGCAAACTGATCAGCTGGCAGCACATGCTTGCGCTCCAGTACGCGATAAACCACGCCCGTCAGCACCAGGCCGAACACCATCACGCCGGACAAGAAATACAACCCCGAAGCCAGATTGCCGGTGTACTCCTTCAGCGCACCGATCACGAACGGACCGATGTAGCCGCCAAGGTTGCCCACCGAGTTAATCAAGGCAATCCCGGCCGCCGCACTGGCGCCGGCAAAGAAGCGACCCGGCAAGGTCCAGAACACCGCGGTGCAGGAAAACAACGCAAACGCCACCAGGCACAGGGCCGCCAGTTGCAGCATCGGCACGGTTAGCCACGCGCTGAGGAACAGGCCGATGGCACCCAACACGTAAAGCACCGCCAAGTGGCCGTAGCGATCATTCAAGCGGTCGGAACTGCGTGGAATGATCAGCAAGCCGATGATCCCGAAGATGTACGGCACCGACGATACGAACCCGGTCACCAGGTCGGTGCCACCGAACTGTTTGATCAAGGTCGGCAACCACAAACCCAGGCCATAAATGCTCAGCGTCACCGGGAGATAGAACAGCGCCAGCAGCAAAACGCGCTTGTCCTTTAGGGCGTGCAGCGGATTGCCATGGCGGGTCTGGCCGTACTGCGCAAGGTCCTTTTTCAGCTCGCCCGTCAGCCAGTCTTTCTCGGACTGATCCATCCATTTCACCTGTTGCGGGCCATCCGGCAGGTAACGCAGTACCGGCCAGGTCAGCAGGATCGCCGGCGTACCGATGACGATGAACAGCCACTGCCAGCCGTGCAGGCCGAGGATGCCGTCCATGCCGAGCAGGCCGCCGGACACCGGGCCGGTGATCAACATGGCGATCGGTTGGGAAAGGATGAACAACCCGAGGATCTTGCCGCGATGGCGAACCGGGAACCACTGGGTGATGTAGTAGAGAACGCCCGGAAAGAAACCGGCTTCGGCCGCGCCAAGCAAAAAGCGCATCACATAGAAGCTGTGCGGACCCTGGACAAAGGCCATGCCGATGGTGATGACGCCCCAGGTGACCATGATCCGCGCAAACCAGCGCCGTGCGCCGAAGCGTTCGAGCATCAGGTTGCTGGGGATTTCCAGCAGGAAATAGCCAATGAAGAACAGCCCGGCACCCAGACCGTACGCCGCATCACCGATGCCGATGTCGGCGCCCATGTGCAGCTTGGCGAACCCTACGGCGGAGCGATCCACATAGGCAATCAGGTACAGCAGGACCAGGAAGGGAATCAGTTTCAGCGTGATGCGACGTATAAGCCGCAGTTCCTGGCTCATGAGATCGGTCTCCGATTGTTGTTGTTATAGCACCTCGGGGGACGCCTCTCGCAGAAAACCGCCAGGGCAATCCCTCCGTTCAAACCGACTATATAGTAATACTATTTGATCAACAACACTTCCAAATAGTCGAATTAGCGCTTATGTTACGCTTCAGCTTGAACTATATAGTCTTACAATAAGAGAACCGATCATGTCTGATAAGAAACCCACCCTGCGCTCCGCCCAATGGTTTGGCACCGCCGACAAAAACGGCTTCATGTACCGCAGCTGGATGAAGAATCAGGGCATCGCCGACCACCAGTTCCATGGCAAGCCGATCATCGGCATTTGCAACACCTGGTCGGAACTGACCCCGTGCAACGCGCATTTCCGGCAAATTGCCGAGCACGTCAAACGCGGAGTGATCGAGGCAGGTGGCTGGCCGGTGGAATTCCCGGTGTTCTCCAACGGCGAATCCAACCTGCGCCCCACCGCCATGCTCACCCGAAATCTTGCGAGCATGGACGTCGAAGAAGCCATTCGCGGGAACCCGATTGATGGCGTGGTGCTGCTGACCGGTTGCGACAAAACCACCCCGGCATTGTTGATGGGTGCAGCCAGTTGCGACGTGCCGGCCATCGTCGTCACCGGCGGACCAATGCTCAACGGCAAACACAAGGGCCAGGACATCGGCTCGGGCACCGTGGTCTGGCAGCTCAGCGAACAGGTCAAGGCCGGCACCATCACCATCGACGATTTCCTCGCAGCCGAGGGCGGCATGTCCCGCTCGGCCGGCACCTGCAACACCATGGGCACCGCCTCGACCATGGCCTGCATGGCCGAAGCGCTGGGCACTTCCCTGCCCCACAACGCGGCGATTCCGGCGGTCGATGCTCGCCGCTATGTGTTGGCGCACATGTCCGGCATGCGTGCGGTAGAGATGGTTCGCGAAGACTTGAGACTGTCGAAAATCCTGACCAAGGAAGCCTTCGAAAACGCCATTCGGGTGAACGCGGCAATCGGCGGATCGACCAACGCGGTGATCCACTTGAAAGCCATTGCCGGACGCATCGGCGTGGAACTGGATCTGGACGACTGGACCCGCATAGGCCGCGGTATGCCGACCATCGTCGACCTGCAACCGTCCGGGCGCTTCCTGATGGAAGAGTTCTATTACGCCGGAGGCCTGCCAGCCGTGCTGCGTCGCCTCGGTGAAGCGAACCTGATTCCGCATCCGAATGCGCTGACCGTCAACGGCAAGACCCTCGGCGAGAACACCAAGGACGCGCCGATCTACGGCCAGGA
This sequence comes from Pseudomonas sp. ANT_H12B, assembly GCF_008369325.1. GTDB lineage: Bacteria > Pseudomonadota > Gammaproteobacteria > Pseudomonadales > Pseudomonadaceae > Aquipseudomonas. The sequence goes on from NZ_VOBI01000001.1 coordinate 162,200, forward strand.
CGAAGTGATCCGCACCCTCGACAACCCGATCCGCGCTGACGGCGGCATTTGTGTATTGCGCGGCAATCTGGCCCCACTCGGTGCCGTGCTCAAGCCGTCCGCCGCCAGTGCCGAACTGATGCAGCACCGCGGGCGTGCGGTGGTGTTCGAGAACTTCGACATGTACAAGGCGCGAATCAACGATCCGGAACTGGATGTGGATGCCAACTCGATTCTGGTGATGAAAAACTGCGGGCCAAAGGGTTATCCGGGCATGGCCGAAGTCGGCAACATGGGCTTGCCGGCCAAGCTGCTGGCGCAAGGCGTGACCGACATGGTGCGTATTTCCGATGCACGCATGAGCGGCACGGCGTACGGCACGGTGGTCTTGCACGTGGCGCCGGAAGCGGCGGCCGGCGGGCCGTTGGCAGTGGTGCAGGAAGGCGACTTTATTGAGCTCGATTGCGCCAGCGGGCGTCTGCATCTGGACATTCCGGACGCTGAACTGGCGGCGCGCATGGCTGATCTGCAACCACCGCAAAACCTGATCGTGGGCGGATATCGTCAGCTCTACATCGACCACGTGCTGCAGGCGGATCAGGGCTGTGATTTCGACTTCCTGGTCGGCTGCCGCGGCTCCGAAGTGCCGCGTCACTCTCACTAACTCCTTCCCTCGAGCATTCCCACGCTCTGCGTGGGAATGCAGCCTGTGACGCTCCGCGTCACTTCCCCCGTGGGACGCAGAGCGTCCCTTGATGCATTCCCACGCAGAGCGTGGGAACGATCACCGCGCGCCTGCTATCATGCGCGGCACCTCCATCGCACAGGATCGCGCCGCTCCCCATGGATTACCGTAAACCCTCCGACCGCAAAAGCATGCACTCGCGCATCGTCCAGGAACTGGGCATGCAGATCGTCTCGGGACGCTTCAAGCCGGACGACAAACTGCCAGCCGAAGCCCTGTTGTGCGAGGAGTACGCGGTCAGCCGTCCGGTACTGCGCGAAGCCACCCGGGTCTTGGTTGCCAAGGGCCTGGTGTACTCCCGTCCGCGAGTCGGCACCGTGGTCAAACCGCGTCGGGAATGGCACATGCTCGACCCGGACGTGCTGCACTGGCTGATGCAAAGCAGCCCGCAGAATGAGTTCTTCAGTCTGCTGACCAGCGTGCGCAGCATCATCGAGCCGGCTGCCGCTGCGTTGGCCGCGCAGTTCGCCACCGACGAGGACATCGCCTCCATCGGCGAAGCCTACCAACGGATGGAAGCCGCAGCGACCCCCGAAGCGCTGTTGCAACCCGACCTGGATTTCCACAGCCGCATCGCCGATGCGACCCACAACGACCTGTTGGCCAACCTTTGCAACATGCTGTCGGTCGCGATTGCCGAAGCGTTGAAGCATTCCAACCAGCGGCCGAATCTGCATGAGCTGGCGTTGCCACGGCATAAGGCGATTCTGACGGCGATCGAGAACCGTGATGCCTTGGGTGCGCGGCATGCGACGTTGGTGCAGCTGGATGATGCGCGCAGTGCGTTGAACGTCGTGCTCGGTACTGATCCCTCCTGACCACCAAAGAAACCTGTGGAGCGGGCTTGCCCGCGATGGCGGCTTAACATTCAGTATTTGTATCGACTGACACTGCGTAATCGCGGGCAAGCCCGCTCCCACAGGTTTGGTGTAAACCTTTCAGGCATAAAAAAGCCGCAACCTCAGGTTGCGGCTTTTCTGTTCAGCCAGGGATCAGTGAGCAAACAACGAATTGCCCTTCTGCCCCGCCAGTTTCTCCGGTTTGATCAGGAACCGCGCCAGCGCTGGCAGCAGCCACAGTGCGCCGAACATGTTCCAGAGCAGCATGAAGGTCAGCATCAGGCCCATGTCGGCCTGGAACTTGATGGCCGAGAAGATCCAGGTGCACACGCCGATCGCCAGGCACAGACCGGTGAACAGCACGGCTTTACCGGTGGACTTCAGCGTCTGATAGTACGCCTCTTGCAGCGGCAGGCCGGCACGCAAGAAGCTTTCCAGACGGCTGTAAATGTAAATCCCGTAGTCCACACCAATCCCCACACCGAGCGCTACTACCGGCAGGGTCGCGACTTTCACGCCGATGCCCATGAAGGCCATCAGGGCGTTGCCGAGTACCGAGGTCAGCACCAGCGGCAGCACGATGCAAAAGGTCGCCGCCCAGGAACGGAAGGTGATCATACACATGGTTGCGACACAGATGTACACCAGGATCAGGATCGTCAGTTCAGATTCCTTGATCACTTCGTTGGTGGCCGCCTCGATCCCGGCGTTACCGGCCGCGAGGATGAATTCCAGGCCTTCCTTGTTGTTCTCCTTGGCAAAGTCCTGCACCGCATGGACGGCGCGATCCAGCGTTGCGGCCTTGTGATCGTTGAGGAACACCAGCACCGGTGCCAGGGAGCAACTGTTGTTGTACAGACCATCAGCCCGAGCGATGGAATTGTTCAGCACGTCCGGGTTGCGCGACAGGGTTTCCCACTTCAGGTTGCCTTCGTTCATGCCTTTGATCATCTGCTTGGACACGGTCACCAGAGAGATCGCCGACTGCACGCCCTCGGTGTTCTGCATCTTCCACATCAGCTCGTCGATCGGCGCCATGGCTTCGTAGCGCGAGCAACCTTCGGACTTGGTCTTGACCATCACCACCAACACGTCGGAACTGGTGGAGTAGTTGCTGATGATGAAGTTGTTGTCCTTGTTGTAACGCGAGTCCGGACGCAGTTCGGGCGCACCCTGGTCGAGGTCACCGATTTTCAGGTTCTGGCTGTACCAGAGGCCGCCGCCGAAGGCGATCAGTGCCAGGGCAATGGAAATCGGTGCAACTTTCGGGCTGGCAAAATTCGACAGCAGGCGCCAGAACGGGTGTTCGCGGTGTGCGTCTTTCTTGCTGCGCTCTACCGCTCGTTTGCTGATGCCGACGTAGGAAATCGCTACCGGCAGCAGGATCAGGTTGGTGAACACGATCACCGCCACGCCGATCGATGCGCCGATGGCCAGCTCACGAATCACGCCGATGTCGATGATCAGCAGCGTGATGAACCCCACCGCATCCGCAAGAATCGCGATCATCCCCGGCAGGAACAGTTGACGGAAAGTCCGCCGCGCGGCGGTCAGTGCGTTGTCGGCCTCACTGGACTGCAAGGCGATGCCGTTGATCTTTTGCACGCCGTGGGAAATACCGATGGCGAAGATCAGGAACGGTACCAGCATCGAGTAAGGATCGAGCCCGAAGCCGAAGAAGTGCATCAAGCCGAGTTGCCAGACCACCGCCACCAGCGTCGTACTCAACACCGCCACGGTACTGCGCATGCAGTTGGTGAACCAGTACAACAGAATCAAGGTAATGACGAAGGCGACGCCAAAGAACATCACCACCATGACCAGGCCATCGATCAGGTCGCCGACTTTCTTGGCGAAACCGACGATGTGGATTTGAACGTTAGGGTTCTGTTTTTCAAACTTGTCGCGGATCTTGTCTTCGAGTTCGTGGGAGAACTTGCGATAGTCCAAGGCCAGCAACTTGCCCTGGTCCTGCGGGTCTGGATAGGACTCCAGCAACGGGATGTCGACGATGCTTGACTTGAAGTCGTTGGACACCAGGCGCCCGACCTGACCGGACTTGAGCACGTTGTTGCGCAGCAGATCGAGGCTTTGCTGAGAGCCGTTGTAGCTCTGCGGAATCACTTCACCACCGGCGAAGCCCTCTTCCGTCACCTCGGTCCAGCGTACGCTCGGGCTCCACAGTGACTTGAGGCCGGAACGGTCGACGCCGGAGATATAAAACACCTCGTCGTTGATCTGACGCAGGGTTTCCATGTACTCCTTGGAGAAGATGTCACCGTCGGTGGCTTCCACCGAAATCCGCACGGTGTTGCCCAGGTTCGCCAGATCGTTGCGGTGCTCCATCATCTTTTGAATGAATGGGTGCTCGAGCGGGATCATTTTTTCGAAGCTGGTGGACGGCCGGATCAGCGTTGCCTGCCAGAACAGGAAAATACTCACCAACAGGCAGATCACGATCACTGCCGGGCGGTTGTTGAAAATCAGGCGTTCAAGAAACGTCGCCTTGTCTTGATGATGGCTGCTCAAGGATGTCATAGACCCGCCTTCTCATTATTTGCCCGGCTCATTTGGACGACCCGTTTTTTCCATTCTCTGCGCCGGTTGGCGACGTAACGCGAACGCCGCCCTGTCCTGCCAGAATCAGATTGCCGTTGCCCGCCGCCGTGACCGCCGAAACAGAAATGCGATCCGGGCGGTTGAACACGCTGAAGGTCTCACCGTTGTCGTTGCTGCGGATCACCGAGCCGCCGTTGCCGACGATCACGATGGAAGCGTCGTCGAGCAACGTCGCGCCGGACAGACCGAATTCCAGCGCGCCGCGAGCAGCCTTCAACTCAACCGGCTCCCAAGTGGTGCCAAAATCGGTAGAGCGAAACAGATTGCCCCGCAGCCCGTAGGCCAGCAGCGTGTTGGCCTGAGCGGTGCCGATCACGCCGAACAACGAACCTTGATAGGGGCCTTCAAGTTTCTCCCAGGTCTGCCCGCCATCGGCGGAACGGAACATGCTGCCCTGTTCGCCGACGATGAATAGTCCGGAGTCCTTGACCGCGGCAATGGCGTTGAGGTGGTACTGGTCTTCGTTATCGAGGCGATCGCTGACGTCTTCCCAATTCTTGCCACCGTCGGTGGTTGCCAGCAACGCGCCGTATGCGCCCACGGCAAAGCCGCTGTTGACGTCCTGGAACCAGACGTCGAGCAGCGGCGATTCACGTTTCAAATCTTCGAATTGCTTGGTCCAGGTGACGCCACCGTCCTCACTGGCGAGGATCTGCGCATCATGGCCGACGGCCCAACCGTGCTTGTCGTCGACAAAAAATACCGACGTCAGCAGTTGCCGGGTCGGTACCTTGGCCTGGGTCCAGGTTGCGCCCTGGTCATCGGAATACAAAATGTGCCCGCGATCCCCCACCGCCACCAGGCGCTCGCCTGCATGAACCACATCGAGCATCAGGCTTTTAGGGGCCTTGGCGGATTCAACGGAATAAACGATATCGGATGCCGGCGCGGCAGCGGCCAGCACAGGTGCCGACAACGCGGCACAGCCCAACAGCGAGAGCGCTGTAGCCAGCAACGCGAATTTGCGTAATGCCGGCGGGCGGCAAATACCCACACCCATGACAGGCTCACTCATAGACCTTCCCCCATTATTATTGTTAGGTCGTTCAACCTTTCTGGGCGCCATAAGGGGTACTCATTGCAATTGCCTGTTCTGGAGCATAGTCCTGAAATGCGCAATCTAGAGCCCCTTCGGAAGCTGGCTTATCCTATCGGGGTTTGGAAAGGTCTGACAATCGACGCCACGTTATGTTTTGTTAACCTGGGGGGTATGGGGTTTGGCTGAATGATTGGGTATTAGGTGGGGTGATTGGGGTTCGGGGTTCGGTGTACATATCCGTTTCTTTGGTAACGGCGGCTTATGGTTTCGCTCTTACAGCGAGTCACTTTCGAAAAGCGCGAAAGTAACCAAAGCGCTTTGCCCCTGACGTTCGGTGCCTCGCTGTGGCTCGGCATGCCCTCGCTCCGGTCCTGCTCCGTGGGCCCGCCGCCATCGGCCATCCATGGCCGGGGGCGGCTAACCCGGCATCCATGCCGGGTTGCCCACTGCGCAGAACCTCCACTCGGCCTCTCGAGGGGGCGTGCACCTCAAAAGCTGGCGAGGCGAGCTAACGCTCGACCTGTAGTTTGTGGGTATACCCAACCTGATCGTTCCCATACTCTGCGTGGGAATGCCGCCGGGGACGCTCCGCGTCCCGCTCTCGACGTAAGACTTAGCCCTGCGCACTGGTGACGCGGAGCGTCACGGAATGCATTCCCACGCAGAGCATGGGAACGATCAGTAAACTTGGTCGACCGTCAGGTCGCCTTCGCGACCAGGCTCACTCCCACAGAAAAGCACAAACAAAGCTGCGAACACCCGCCCTTCACCACTCATCAGGCCGAGCGTTAGCTCGCCTGCAGCTTCTGATCTTGATCCACCCGCCCCTTCGGGAGGCTGAGTGGAGGTGTTCATCTGGGGATTGGCGCGCAGCGCCGTTCGACGCAGTCGAACACATTGCATGTAGGTCGTAGCGAAGCAGACCGGAGGGTAATGCCCCAAGATGGATACCGGAACGAAGGAACGCCGAGCCCAAGCGAGGAGCCGGACGCTCGGGGCGAGCCTTTTTTTGCTTACTTTTTTTGGCGTTTGAAAAAAAGTGAGTCGCCGTAAGGGCGAAACCATAAGCCGCCGTTACCGCAGAAATGGATATGTACCCAGTCAACAAGAGCTTGGTCGGCCCGTAGGCCGCCAAGACAAAAAACACGACACCAACCTCAAGCCAGACTTTTGCTGACCACTTCAAACACATCGCTAGACAACTGACCCGAAGCACGAATCCGCTCCAACTCACCTTTCATCAACGCCTGACGAGCGTCGTCATACTTGCGCCAGCGAGTCAGCGGCGCCAACTGGCGAGAAGCGATCTGCGGATTAAACCCGTTCAACTCAATCACCAGATCCGCCAGGAAGCGATACCCCGAACCATCCGCCGCGTGGAAGTTGATCAGGTTCTGCCCGGCAAACGCGCCGACCAGTGCCCGCACCTTGTTCGGGTTCTTGATGTTGAACGTAGGATGTTCCATCAACGCCTTCACTCGTGCCAGACCACCCGGCAACACACTGCCCGCCTGAACACTGAACCACTGATCCATGACCAGCGGGTTGTCCTTGAAGTGCTCGGCAAAACTCGCCAGCGCCGTGGCCTTCTGCTCCTCGAACGGCGAGTTCACCAACACCGCCAAAGCTGTCAGGCGCTCGGTCATGTTGTCGCTGGTCTCGAACTGCTCAAGCGTCGCCGCCAACACTTCCGGTTTACCGCTGAGCATCAGGTACGACAATGCGATGTTCTGCAACGCACGACGAGCGAAATGCTCGGCCTCGGCCATGTACGGGGTTTTCTTCGACAAATCACGGTTAGCTTGATATCGCAGCCACAACGCTTCGAACAGATTGTCCGCCAGTTGCTTACGCGCAAACTCGCGAGCGATGTGAATGGCGTCTACGTCAGCCACTTCGCTGATTTCAGTCAGATACGCCTCGCCCGGCAGCGAAAGCATTTCCGCGACCATGGCCTGATCCAGCGTCTCATCGGACAGCACGGTGCGCAGAGCAGAAATCAGACGCTGATCCAGCACCAGAGCCTCGCCCTTCTGCTGCTGAGCGATCAACTCTTGCAGCACCTGCACCGACAATTGCTGACCGGCATCCCAGCGGTTGAAACCATCGCTGTCGTGCTGCATCAGGAACATCAGTTGGTCGCGGTTGTACGGGAAGCTCAGTTTCACTGGTGCCGAGAAACCGCGCAGCAACGAAGGCAGCGGTTGTTCAGCGATGTCGATGAAGATGAACGTCTGCTCGGCTTCGGTCACCGAAATGACCCGTGACGTGCCCTGAGCGCTGGCTTCACCGGAAAGACGCAACGCAATGGCCGCGCCTTTGGAGTCCAGCAGGCCTAATTCAACCGGGATCACGAACGGCAACTTCTCAACCTTGTCCGGGGTTGCCGGGCAGCTTTGACGGAACGTCAGGCTGTAGGTTTTCGCCGCCGCGTCGTAGGACTCGCTGACCGCCAAACGCGGTGTGCCGGCCTGGCTGTACCAGCGCTTGAACTGGGTCAGGTCGACACCGTTGGCGTCTTCCATGGCTTTGATGAAGTCGTCGCAGGTCACGGCCTGACCATCGTGGCGTTCGAAATACAGGTCGCTGCCTTTACGGAAGCCTTCGGCCCCGAGCAAGGTGTGGATCATTCCGACCACTTCCGAACCCTTTTCGTACACGGTCAGGGTGTAGAAGTTGGAGATCTCGATGAAGCTGTCCGGGCGTACGGCGTGGGCCATGGGACCAGCGTCTTCAGCGAACTGGTGGGTGCGCAGGTAAGCCACGTCCTGGATGCGCTTCACAGTCGCCGAATTCATGTCGGCGGAGAAAGCCGAATCACGGAACACGGTGAAGCCTTCCTTCAGCGACAACTGGAACCAGTCGCGGCAGGTCACGCGGTTGCCCGACCAGTTGTGGAAGTACTCGTGGGCAACAATCGCCTCGACCCGCTGGTGCGCGGCATCGGTCGCGGTTTCAGCGCGGGCCAGCACGGCGCTGGAGTTGAAGATGTTAAGGCCCTTGTTCTCCATGGCGCCCATGTTGAAGTCGTTGACCGCCACGATCATGAAGATGTCCAGATCGTACTCGCGACCGTAAACCTCTTCGTCCCAGCGCATGGACTTTTTCAGGCTGTTCATGGCGTGCTGGCACTTGTCGATGTTTTCCGGCTCGACATAAATGCGCAGTGCGACGGAGCGCTCGGTCATGGTGGTGAAGGTGTCTTCGACGCACCACAAATCACCGGCCACCAGCGCGAACAGATAAGCAGGTTTCTTGAACGGGTCTTCCCAGGTCGCCCAGTGCCGGCCGTCTTCGCCCGGACCCGAGGCAATCGGATTGCCGTTGGACAGCAGCACCGGATAGCTGTGTTGCTCGGCGACCACCGTGGTGGTGAACTTGCTCATCACGTCGGGGCGGTCGAGGTAATAGGTAATCTTGCGGAAGCCTTCGGCTTCGCACTGGGTGCAGAACATCGTGCCGGACTTGTACAGGCCTTCCAGCGCCGTGTTGGTTTCCGGGTGGATCCTGACGCTGGTGTCGACCGTGAAGGTGGTGCTGGTCGGGTGCAGGGTCAGGTGATTCTCGGTCACCTGGTAGTCGGCATCGCTCAGTTCGCGGTCGGCCAACGTCACCGACAGCAGGTCGAGTTGCTGACCGTCCAGCACCAGTGGTGGCAGGCCCGTGCCACGTTCAGGATTGCGGCGCATCACCAGTTGCGCATGGACCAGACTGTGGTCCTCGTACAACTCGAAGGTCAGGTGCGTCTCGTCGATCAGGTACTCGGGCGCCTGATAGTCTTTCAGGTAGATCATCTTCGGTTGTTCGGTGCGCATGCTGGAGTCCTTACTGATGCACGGCGAGCTGATAGGCCGTGTATTTACGAATGTTGATCACGCCGGTATCGAAGATCAGGTACTGGCCCTTGATCCCCAGCAGCGTGCCTTCGGCAATCGGGTTCTTGTCCAGATTGAAGCTGACAATCTTTGCCGGGTATTGCTCGATCGGATAGCGGATTTCTAGCGGTTCGACATCGGCAATGGTCTGGATCGCCTGCAAGCCGAATCGTTCCTGCAAGGTTTGCAGGCCCTCTGCACAACTGTCGAACAGTTGATCGCGAACTTCGGCAAGATTGACCGATACCGCGTCGCCCTTGAGTAAAGCACGCCAATTGGTCTTGTCAGCCACCTGGCTGCGGAACAGGTCTTCGACGAAGCCCGACTGCTGGCGGGTCGAGACACGCATGATCGGCAAGGCCTGACGGGCGCCTTGATCGATCCAGCGCGTCGGCAGCTGAGTGGCGCGGGTAATCCCGACTTTCACCCCTGAAGAGTTGGACAGATACACAATGTGATCGGTCATGCAGAACTTCTCGCCCCACGCCGGCTCACGGCAGGTGCCAGCGTCATAGTGGCAACGCTCCGGGCTCATGATGCAGATATCGCATTGGGCCAGTTTGGTCATGCACGGGTAGCAGTAACCCTGACTGAAACTGGTTTTGGTCTTGCGTCCGCAATGGGAGCAAAAGATCGCCCCAAGGTATTCCAGGCGAACCGTGCTGCCGATCAACGGATTGACCGGTACCTCGACGTCGCCCAGACGAAACGCGTACTGCACATTCGGCCCGTCAAGGCGCGCCGACATTTTGCTGATTGCACCGCGGCCAATCTCAATCAATGGACGGCATCCGACTTGAACAGGATGTTCGGCACTTCAATCGACTTGGAGCCGCACTCCTGCACGCCCATGTAACCGGTGCGCTGGTCTTCGGGCAGGTTCCGGATTTCCCAGGCGATCATCGCTTGCAGCGACAGTTCGCGTTGTTCGGCGGTGAGTTTGCCACCGTCGGACCATTTACCGATTTCCACCGCCAGTTTCAGGCTCTGGTAAATATCGGGGGTGATGTTTTGGATCATTTCGTTAAAAGAGGACATCAAGGGCTCCGCGATCTTCAATTCATAACTGTTTTAGACGGCCAGTTTACGGCGGTTGTACAAACCGCCCAACAAACCGGTCAAGCATCCGACGAGCAACCCGCCGACGTGCGCCGCGTTGGCAATTTCACCGAAGCCGATCATCGAGACCAACCCGGACAGGCACAGCACCAGCCACACCAGCATCATCACCAGCACGCCACGCGGCAGGCGATAAGCCGGGTTTGGCGACAAGATCTGGAAAATCCAGCAATGCCCGAGCAGGCCATACAGCACCCCGGACAACCCGCCAAACAAGGTCGGGCCGCTAAAATAATATTGGGCATAGTTGGAAACCAGGGCGAACAGCAACGTCAGGCCGATCAGGTTGATACTGCCTTGGCGCGACTCGATGCGCCGCCCCAGCTCCCAATACCACATGCCGTTCATGGCCAAGTGCAGGATGCCGAAATGGATCAGCATAGGCGTCACCAGACGCCACCACTGCCCCGCCGCCAGGCTGTCGGCCAACGGCACGAAGTGGATGTACTCGCCGACGACGCGAAAATCGAGGAAGGTCAGCCAGCGCATCGTGTCGAGGTTTTCGCCCAACAGCGTTACTGCACCGACGATCAGGCTCAGCAGCAACACCAAAGCAGTCGCCTTGGCGTGACTCAGTTGCTCGACGAAACCGGGACGCTTCATGGTTTGCGCAACCGGAATGTCCAGCTGCTGATCGGGATCACCGGCCGGGAAGCGCTCGTACAACGAACGAACGTCTTCGCTGATGTTGGCCGGCACCCAGAGCACCTGCTCACCCGCCTCTTCGCTGACCCGGTGCGGCACCTGCATGCGTTGCAGCAGTTTGACGAAACCGCTCAGGTCCACGGCCAATGGCAGGCGTAATACGGCGACGGTACTCATTGCAGCACCTCCGGGCGCTCGACATCGACCCAGACGAACTTGTTCGGATCGAGGCGGGTTTCCTGGTCCAGGCGATAGGCGACCAGTTTGCCGTATAGCACCGCGCTGTAATCCAGGCAGCCCAGGTTCGGGCGGATCGGCGCCGGCTTGCCGCTGCGCCAGTAATGCCCGACAAAGAGCAACGGCTCGTCGGCACCATAGCGCAGCAAGGTGGTTTTTTCCGAAGAGGACAGCGGCGTCCGGGCCACCGGATCAGGCAAGGCGTCAGGCTGGAACACAATGTCTCCGTAGGTTTGCGGGTCGTCTTCCCAGAACTTGGTGCGAAAGAACGACCGCGTCAGGCCATCGCCGCTTGTCATGGTCAAGCCATGGGGCAGGCGCATGTCAGTGCCGCGCAACAGCCGATCGAACACGGTGCAGGCGAAACTCCCGGGAACGGCCGAGGACTGGAGGAAATGCTCATCGACACAGCCGTCGGGGAACAGCGCCCGTACCGGCTCGATCAGGCCGGCGTCCCAACAGGCATGCACCACCCGGAAGCGCCCGGCATCGACGAACAGCGGCATCTCATAGAACCACTGCAGGAAGTCGTGCCAATCCGCGGGATGGTCCTCGAACTGGGTCAGGGTTTCGTGCAGCAATCGGGCATGGCGCGGGGTGTGTTCGCGCACGAACTGCTTGCCGCTGCCGGGCGGTGCCGGAGTGCTCCAGCCCAGGGCGTTGAATTCGTGATTACCCATGATGCACAGCGCCTGCCCCGCCTCGACCATGTCATGGACGATGTGCAGCGCTTCGCGAATTCGCGGGCCGCGGTCGATGATGTCACCGACGAACACCGCCATACGCGATGGATGTCGCCAGACGCCACCTTGTTTGTGATAACCGAGCCGGTCGAGCAAGTGCTCAAGGGTCAGAGCGCAACCGTGCACGTCACCGATCAGGTCGTAGCTACGCGCGGGATCGAGCATCAGTCGCCTCCACCACCCAACCGACTGCCCCAGCCGAGCTTGGTCCGGCAGACTTCATAGTAGTTGTGGTCGAGCGGGTGAATCAGCCGCAGCTTCTGGGCCTTTTTGCTGATGGTGATGGTGTCACCCGGCGCGCAGGTGAAATGGTTCTGCCCGTCACAGGAGACCTGAGGGTAAATCTGCATATCTTTGGACACGACGATTTTCAGCTCACTGTTGCCATCGACCACAATCGGCCTTCCCGACAAGGTATGGGGGTACATCGGCACAATCACAATAGCGTCGAGCTTGGGATGCATGATCGGGCCACCGGCAGAGAGCGCATAGGCCGTCGAACCGGTCGGCGTCGCGACGATCAGGCCGTCAGCCTTCTGGCTGCAGACGAACTGGCCATCGATGTACAGCTCGAACTCGATCATCCGCGTCGATTTGCCGGGGTGTAGCACCACGTCGTTCAGTGCATCGCCCTGGCCAATGGCCTCGGCGTGGCGGCGAACTTCGGCTTGCAGCAGGAAGCGGTTTTCCACCAGATAGTGGCCGTCAAGCACTTCGGCGACTTTGACTTCCAGTTCATCGGGGCGGATATCGGTCAGGAAGCCCAGGCTGCCACGGTTGATGCCGAGTACAGGAATATTGTGCCGGGCCAGCGCGCGTGCGGCGCCAAGCAGGCTGCCGTCACCGCCGACCACAATCACCATGTCACAGACTTCGCCGAGCATCTTGCGTGACGAGGTTTGCAGGCCATGACCCGGCAGCACTTCGGCGATGGTGTCTTCGAGGATCACGTGCAGGTGACGATCGAGCAGAAACCGTTTCAGTCGGCGGACGGTATCCAGCACCTGAGAACTGCCCAGGCGACCGATGATGCCGATATTACGAAATTGCTCCATGGGGCCCCTACGGTCAGCGACGGCGAAAAACACGATTATGGGCGAAAGCGCGGGATAGACAAAATCCTTTCAGCCACAACGGTGTACTCACTATTAAGGCTATGCTCGCAAGATGATCCTATTTCCAGATTTGCTCCAGTTGCCCCACCAGTTACGCCATCCCGAAGTGCGTGACCTGGCGTGGGTCATCCTCGCGCCGCCGATGCTCAGCCAAACCCCGTGGCCGCAGCGCCATCCGCTGGCCGGCAGTGACTGGGTAACGGCGCCGGAGCGGCTGGAACAATGGCTTCGGCAACTCGACCGCGACAGTTATGACTTGCTGCACTGGCTGGCCCAGGCCAGGACCCGGCGGCTGGGTTTGTACTATGAACGTCTATGGCAATACGCCGTGCGACACGCACCGGGTATCGAACTGATTGCCGCCAACATGCCGATTCGTCGAGCAGGCCACACTCTGGGCGAGCTGGACATGGTGCTGCGCGACTGCGATGGCGTGCATCATCTGGAACTGGCGATCAAGCTCTACCTCGGCCCGCAGAATGGCGACGGACAGGACACGGCGCAGTGGCTCGGCCCCGGCTGTCATGATCGGCTGGACCGCAAACTCGCGCACCTGACCCAGCATCAATTGCCGATTTCCGCGCGCCCGGAGAGCCGCGAAGTATTGGCGGCGCTGGATATCCAGCAGTTCAGTGCACATTTATGGCTGGGCGGCTACTTGCTGTATCCGTGGCCGGGGCTGTCCGCATCACCGGACGGCGCTCACCCGCAGCATTTGCGCGGTAGCTGGTTGCATCAAAAGGATTGGCCAGAGTTTGTCGTGCAACGTCCGGTCGGTCGCTGGCAGCCCCTGCCCCGCCACGCCTGGCTGGCGCCGGCGCACTATCCTGTCGAGCAAACCTGGAGCACTGAACAGCTGGAGGCGTGGCTGAGTGATCTGGAACCGCTGGCGCCGGCGCAATTGCTGGTGCGGCTGACCGAAAATGCCACTGGGGATTGGGAAGAAGCCGAGCGGCTATTTCTGGTGGCGGATCTTTGGCCGAATGTGCCGGGGCAGGGTTAAGTTTTTTGTGGTGACTGGACTGGCCCCATCGCGGTTCAGATGGACAACCGCACAGCCAAAGCAGCCAAAGTCGCCAACAAAACCGGCACCGTCAACACGATCCCGACCTTGAAGTAATACCCCCAGCCAATCCGGATATTCTTGCGCTGCAGCACATGCAACCACAGCAACGTCGCCAGACTTCCGATCGGTGTGATTTTCGGTCCCAGGTCGCTGCCGATGACGTTGGCATAAATCATCGCTTCCTTCACCACCCCCGTTGCCTGGCTGGCATCGATCGACAGCAGACCGATCAGCACCGTCGGCAGATTGTTCATCATCGATGACAACAGCGCCGTCAACACACCGGTGCCCATCGCCGCCCCCCAGACGCCGTAACCGGCAAACCCGTCGAGCCAGCCGGCCAGATACCCGGTGAGCCCGGCGTTGCGCAGGCCATAGACCACCAGGTACATGCCCAGCGAGAAGATCACGATTTGCCACGGTGCTTCTTTCATCACCTTGCGCGTGGAAATCTTGTGGCCACGCGCGGCGATGGCCAGCAGTAACGCCGCACACACCGCAGAAATGGCGCTGATCGGAATGCCCAGCGGCTCAAGGGCGAAGCAGCCGATCAACAGAATTACCAACACCGCCCAACCGGCATAAAACGTGGCCTTGTCATGGATTGCGGACTCTGGAGACTCAAGCTGTTCGGGGTCGTAATTCTTGGGAATGTCGCGTCGAAAAAACCACATCAGCATCGCCAACGTTGCCGCGACACTCACCAGGTTGACCGGGATCATCACCGCGGCGTAACGGTTGAAGCCGATGTTGAAGAAGTCCGCGGAAACAATGTTCACCAAATTCGACACCACCAACGGCAGGCTCGCGGTGTCGGCAATGAAACCGGCGCCCATGACAAACGCCAGCGTTGCCGCCGGGGAAAAGCGCAACGCCAGCAACATGGAAATCACGATGGGCGTGAGAATCAGCGCGGCGCCGTCATTGGCGAATAACGCCGAGACCAGCGCGCCGAGCAGCACCATATAAGCAAACAGTTTTCGCCCACTGCCCCGTCCCCAACGAGCGACATGCAGCGCCGCCCAGGCAAACAGCCCCGCTTCGTCCAGTAACAGGCTGATGATGATCAGCGCGATAAAGGTGCCGGTGGCGTTCCAGATGATCTGCCACACCAGTGGGATATCGCTCAGGTGCACCGCGCCGAAAATCAGCGCCAACACCGCGCCTAATACCGCGCTCCAGCCCACACCCAAGCCTTTGGGTTGCCAGATCACCAGGGTGATGGTCAGCAGGAAAATCAACGACGCGATCAGCATCCGCAGCAGCCTTCAAAAGAGTGGAGAAAAAATCAGCAGCAGCGAACTGGCCTATCAGCCATCGCCTGCAAACGTGCAACATCGCCGGCGAGCCATTCAACGCTGGCGGCCAGCGCCCCCTGCAACAGAGTGATGACCCAGGGCGACAATTGTGGGTGCAGCCGATAAAAAACCCATTGCCCCTGACGACGGTCCGCCAGCAGCCCGTGGCTGCGCAGTAGCGCCAGATGACGGGAGATTTTGGGTTGACTGAGGTCCAGCCCAGCAGTCAATTCACATACGCACAACTCGCCTTCACGGGCGATCAGCAGTGCGATACGACTGCGAGTGTCATCGGCCAGGGCCCTGAAAATATCGACGGGACCGGGGGAATTGGACATGAGGGAACACGCTTCTGGACAAACGAAGCGTGGAATATATGGAATTTCGAATATGCAGTAAAGCAAAGTCTGGAAAACGCTGGTTTATGTAGCGGCTGCCAAGCCTGCAAGGCTGCGCAGCGGTCGTGAGATCAGATGCGGTGTTTTTGCATGACCGCGTGCATGGATTTTTTGCGACTGCTTCGCAGCCGAACGCAGCCTCGCAAGCTCGGCAGCTGCTACAGGGACCCAACTGACTTCACAACCGAATCACTTGCCCCTCCACCGGTGCGACCTGTCCATGAAACAGACGGGAAATGACGTTTTGTGCCGCTTCATAGCCCTGGCTCTCGATCACTTCCAGCAACGGCTTTTCAGTTGCGGATACTTTCTGGATAAACCGTTGCAGGCCCTCACCAATATGCTGACTGACGCCTTCCGGCCCCCAGTCGGCGTTTCGTTTGCGGATCTGGATTGGCGCGAAGAAGAACACCGGTTTTGGTCCCTCGATGGCCGTCAATTGCGCCTCATCGGTACTTTGCGCAGAGCCGGCGAAGCAGCTGTAAACCAACTTCCCGGCAAAATGCCGGTGCACCTGATCACGTAAATCCAGGTCGCCGGAAAAATCCACGTACAGCGTCGGCCGGTCATTGGCCAGGCTTGCCAATTCTGTGTAGGACACCGTTCGCTCGTAACAACCGAGACTCTCCACAAAAGCTTTGTTGCCATTGGAAGTCAGCGCCACCCGCTCCAGATCGGGCTGGTTTTCCAGACATACCGCCGTGCCATAGGCGGTTTTGCTCGACGCACTGGAGAACACCAGCCGAGTGGCGCCGAAGAACTGCTTGTCCTGGAGAAAGTCCGCCAGCATCGACGACGTCAGAAACAGCGGCTTGAGTAAAATCTGCAGGTTTTCGGTTTCCGGGCTGTAGTACGAATCCCAGCTGCAACGGGTGTATTGGTTGTAAGCCGACGTCAGTGCCTGCCGATGCTCGGCGGCATCGTAGAAGCCGCGCTCAGTCACCCGCTCCGGGCGCATCGATAGATGGCTGGCAATTGGAAAATACCCGTAAAACCGCTCCCCTGTTTTAATGCCTGTCACATCAGACGCCACAACATCGGCAAAGCCCCACGCCGGGATGTGCCCCCACTCCGTCAACCCTGTAGGAAAGAATCCCCAGTAGTTCATGGAATTGCCATAAGCAGCGTAGGTAATGTTGTTGGTGGTCAGTGCGCAACGGTCGATCTTTAAAATCACCTCTCCAGCCGCCGGAATCAGGCTACGTTGTTCTTGCTCAATTCGGCTTTGATCGAGGGCGTCTTTGCGGGTAATCAACCGTGTTACCGTGCCGGGACTTTGCATTTTTCAGACTCCTGCTGCGAGTAAGTGGCGGGTCGCACCAGAGTAGTCCCAGCCTATGAAGAGCGGGTTCGGAAACGCCAGGGGCAGTCCCCCCACCCTCAATCCCCGCGCCAAGCCGCTGAAACGGCCGACCCAGGCTCGGGCGATTTTCACCGTGGAGGCCATTTACGAGGCCTTTGTTCGGATTTGGCAACGTGACGGCTGGTCAGGATTGACCACGCGTGAGGTGGCGCTGGAAGCAGGCGTTGCGATTGGCACGCTGTACGACTACTTCCCGAGCAAGGAAGCTTTGTTGTCAGGCTATATCCGACATGCACTGGATGCCTTGTTACAGCACCTGGACAAATACGTCGTACAAGCGAACAACCTGGACTGGCCAACCCGAATCAAGCATCTGGTACGCCTGACCTGCGACCCCAACGATGCCCGTCAGCCACTGTTCAACCATGAAGTGCTGGCGATCGAACACCAGATTGCCGAGCCCAAACATCATCGACGGGTGTTCCAGGAGCTGTCACACAAATGGCGTGAGGCCTTCGCAGCTTGTAGCGACTTGCCCACACAACCTTCAGAAACAACCATCGATGCCTGGGTGATCATGGTCTGGGGAGGCCGTCGTTATTGCGTCACCGCGCAACCGGCGGCGGAGCAAACCGCCGCATGGCTGTCGGAAATGGAAACGATGATCTGTAGCCGCTTGGCTCATAGGCCGTAGTCCGAAGCGCCGACAAAGATCCCGTCAGAGCTTTTTATGCTGCTCGACCCACAGTCCATAAGCATTGATGAAACTTTGCAGGAAT
Source organism: Pseudomonas sp. ANT_H12B (assembly GCF_008369325.1). GTDB lineage: Bacteria > Pseudomonadota > Gammaproteobacteria > Pseudomonadales > Pseudomonadaceae > Aquipseudomonas. Next base: position 179,999 of record NZ_VOBI01000001.1, read on the forward strand.
GGCTTGACCGACTCGGACAACTTGCCCGACTCGTCGAACGCCTTTCCGGCACCGCTCAGGTAGGCTTCCGGTTGCTGCATGCACGGCACATCAAGAAACACCATGGACTGGCGCAGATGGTGGTTGGCACCAAATCCACCGACCGCGCCCGGTGAAACGCTGATCACCGCCCCCGGCTTGCCGCTCCAGGCGCTCTTGCCATATGGACGCGAACCGACGTCTATTGCGTTCTTCATGGGTGCCGGCACCGAACGGTTGTATTCGGGGGTCACGAACAGCACCGCGTCGGATGAGCTCACTTGTTGCCGGAAAGTGCTGTAGGCTGCCGGCGGTGAAGCACCATCAATGTCTTCGTTGTAGAGCGGCAGATCGCCAATTTCGACGATAGTGAGCTTGAGATTGGCAGGCGCCAGGTCGGCCAGGGCCAGTGCAACCTTGCGATTGATCGATTCCTTTCTCAAGCTGCCGACCAGTACGGCGATCGTATAAACGTTGCTCATGGAAGTTTCTCGACTGTGCGATAGAAAGAGCTAGTAGTTATAGATGACGTTTCAAGCAGTGGGCGACTGAAAGCACCGCCCCTGATTATTTTTTTCCTGTAGGAAAACTTACCTCGCCCAACCACGGTCTACAGAACCGCAAATTGAGTGATTTATCCCCAGAGGTTCTAAGCAGATGGCAGCAGTACTCGTCGGTCAGTTCCATGCAAGAGACGCGGAAGGCCGCGTTTATTCCGTGCATGAGTTCCAGGAATCCACCCCGTCGGCAGACGGTCTCACCGGCTCGGTGCCTGTCACCACTTATAAGCTGGCCATTGGTGATCGCGTCAAAAAGCTCGATGACAACCAGTTTCTGCTGGTTCAATCGGACGTCACTATCGTGCGCGAACCCGACACGTATATCGGCAGCCTGCCGGAAACCACCGTCGCCTCATAACCTCGCGTTATGAGCAGAAGTCATATGCGCGCACTTGAGTTAGGATTCAGTCACTGACTCCCTCACCTGCTGAACATGGACTTCACGCATGCGTTTACGTCATATCGAAGTGATCCACGCGCTCTTGCAGACCGGTCACCTGGGCACCGCCGCCGAATGGCTGCAGTTGCCGGTGGCCGAGGTCGAACGCATTTTGCGCTACGCCGAGGATCAGTTGGGTTTCATGCTGTTTTCCAGCGTGCGTGGACGCTTGCAGGCTACGCGCGAGGCGCGGGAGCTGCAGGTCGAAATCGCCCACGTCTATGACGCACTCGAACCGGTGCAGCGCCTGGCCAACAGCCTAAAGCAGTATCAGGCACCGCCGTTACGAGTCATTTGCACGCCACCGCTGGCACAACAGTTGTTGCCACACAGCATCGCAGCCCTGCGTCGACGTCTGCCCGATGCACCTTGCACCCTCCTGAGCCAACCCACCCGCGAGATCGTCAGAAGCCTGTTGCTGCGCGAGAGCGATCTGGGCCTGAGCCTGCACGATCCCGATCATGCCGACATTCAATGCCAGGTGATTGCCCAAGGCAAACTTCAGTTGCTGGCGCCCCATGGCTGGCTGCAACCGAAACAGAAATACATTTCACTGCAGGACCTGGCCGGTCAGTCGATGGTCGGGCTGGAAGGTCACGATCCGCTGAGTCCGGCGCTCGACAACAAATTGCATGCCCTGCGCCCCGCCCCGGTGATTCATACCCGGGTACAGACTCACCAGATGATGCGCAGCATGGTCGAAGCCGGTGAAGGCCTGGCCATCGTCGACCCCTTCACCGCTCTCGGCGCCAAATCGGCTGGACTGGATGCCTGCCCGCTCGCGCCAGCAGTGCCGATCAGCCTCTATGCCTTGACTCTGAAGAACGGCGAGCCCTATTCGGCCGTTCAGGCATTGCTGGACATCATCACGGAACAAGCCGTGGCGATGCTGGCGAGCTGAACGGGTTTTCCAGCGAGAATATTCGATACCAGAACAGCGCCACTTCGGCGGTGTTCGGGTCGATGCCGCGATAACGCAGATAATCGATCCCGCCAATCGTGTAACCGCAGCGCTCATAGAGTCGGCAGGCACCCAGGTTGTTGTTCTGGGTTTCGAGCATGATGCCCGGCAATTTCTTTTTGCGGCTCCAGAACTGCGCCACGTCCAGCAGTGCCTTGGCCACGCCATGGCCCCGCGCCGGGGCATGCACCGCCAGCTCGTCAATGTGGGCAAAACCGTTCCAGTTGGTGCTGACCACCAGGTGCCCCACCGGCTCGTCATCGAGATAAGCCATGAAAATCGCGCTGTCAGCGGCATCTCGGAAACTGCTGAATTCCTCAGGATCGATGCCGTAGCACTTGCGATAAGGGGTGATTGGCGTCACCGGCCACTGTTCCACCGGTTTGCCGATTTCAGCGGCGCCATAGGCGGCGACTTCAAAACTGAAGTCACTGCCCCAGATGTAGGCCGCGAAACCATCGTCGGCAACGCGCACCGACAGCCCTGGGTATTTCGGATTGATAACCGGCTGCATACTGGGAAACGTCCTCATTCCTTGATGCAATCGACAGTGTAATGCCGTCCATTGCCCTCATCTTCGTGTTGCAAGCCGTGCACATCTACGACAAACCCCGGGAAGCTGCTGTCGAAGGTACGGGCAAACGCCAGGTAATCGATAATCGAACGGGTCGACTCGGTGAAACGCTCGCCGGGCATGATCAACGGGATCCCCGGCGGGTACGGCACCAGCATGACCGCAGCGATCCGCCCATCCAGAGCATCGATCGACACCGCTTCAACCTCGCCTCGCACTAAATGGTCATAGGCGTCAGCCGGCTTCATGGCGATTTCCGGCAACACGGTATACATGCGCTTGAGGTGCTTGGCGGTGGCATTGCTGCGATAGCAGGCGTGCAACTGATCGCACAGATCACGCAAACCGATCCCCTGATAACGCGCGACGTTCTGTTGCGCCACGCAGGGCAGGCAGGTCGCCAGGCTGACGTTGGCATCGTAGCTGCGCTTGAATTCCAGCAACTCAGTCAGCAACGTGCTCCATTTGCCCTTGGTGATTCCCATGGAGAACAGCACCAGGAACGAATACAACCCGGTCTTTTCGACCACCAGTCCACGTTCCCAGAGGAATTTGCTGACCACTGCGGCCGGAATTCCTCGCTCACTCAGGGCACCACCGGCAGTCAGACCCGGCATCACCAAGGTGACTTTGATCGGATCGAGCAGCACGTAGTCGTCGGTGACGCCGCCAAAGCCGTGCCAGTCGGCGTCGGGTTGCAGCAGCCAGTCTTCGGTGACAACGCGGTCGATGCCTTCCACTGACGGCGGCTGCCAGATGGAAAACCACCAGTCGTCAGCGGCGATGTGCAAACGCAGGTTGGCCAGGGCCCGACGAAAACTCAGGGCTTCGTCGAACATTTCCTGCAACAGAGAACGCCCGGCCGGACCTTCCATCATGGCCGACGCCACATCCAGCGAAGCAATGATGCTGTACTGCGGAGAGGTGGAGATGTGCATCATGAACGCTTCGTTGAAGCGATCACGGTCCAGCTGCCGCGCACCGCCGTCCTGAACGTGAATCATCGACGCCTGACTGAATGCCGCCAGCAGTTTGTGGGTGGAATGGGTGCTGAACACCAGCGGGCCGTCTTCACTGCGGGACGTGCCCATGCCATAGCGCCCGGAGAAGAACTCGTGGAACGCGGCATAGGCGTACCAGGCTTCGTCGAAGTGCAAGACCTCAACGCTGTTCCCCAGATTCTGCTTGATCAGTTCTGCGTTGTAACAAAGGCCGTCGTAGGTCGAATTGGTGACCACCGCGAGTTTGACCTTGGGTTCTCGGCCCTTGGTCAGCGGGCTGGCGTCAATCTTGGCCTGAATCGATTCGCGGCTGAATTCGCTCAACGGGATCGGGCCGATAATCCCTAGCTCGTTACGCTCCGGGCACAGATACAACGGGATGGCACCGGTCATGATGATCGAGTGCAGCACCGACTTGTGGCAGTTGCGATCCACCAACACCAGATCATCGCGGGCAACCATCGAGTGCCAGACAATCTTGTTGGCGGTCGAAGTGCCATTGATCACGAAAAAGGTGTGATCAGCGCCGAAATTGCGGGCAGCACGGGCTTCTGCTTCTGCCAAGGGTCCGGTGTGATCGAGCAGCGAACCGAGTTCCGGCACCGACACCGATAAATCCGAGCGCAGGGTGTTTTCCCCGAAAAACTGATGGAACGCCTGCCCAACGGGACTCTTGTGATAAGCCACACCGCCGCCATGACCGGGGGTGTGCCAGGAATAGTTGGAGTCAGCGGTGTGTTGCACCAGCGCCTTGAAAAACGGTGGCAGCAAACCATCCAGGTATTTGCGCGCTGCCCGGGCCACCTGCCGGGCGAGGAACGGCACGGTGTCTTCAAACAGATAAAGAATGCCGCGCAACTGATTGAGCTCCGCCATGGCGTCGGCAGGCGCATTTTCCAGAGTGACTTGCTCGCCCAGGGCGAAGATTGGCAAATCCGGCGCGCGAACCCGCGCCAGGCCGATCAATTCGGCCATATTCTGTAACAAATGGGAATTGGTGCTGGCGTCCTCAGAGGCAATCAACATGCATGAGAGGCCGTGATGGGTCGACGCGACCAGACGTCCTTCGGCGTAATTTACCGCCGAGACAATACTGAAGCCTTCCTGCTCCAGTTCCCGGGCGATACCACGCACACGATCACCGGCGACGGTGTCGGCCTTGATGTCGCGATGGACGATCAGGACCGGGAATTTCAGATCTTTATACATGAGGCTCAGTGTCCTGAGGCGGCAGACCGCGGTCTGTCAATATCCTCAGGGTAGAGGGTTCAAGTGGATGTGGCGAGCGCGACGCCCCGAAGGAGGTCAGCGCACGCACCATTCTGTGGCAGGAAATCAGGCCTGAGCCTTGGCCTCGGCCAGTTGCTGCCACAGTGACGGCGCGCCAGCGGACTTGGCGATGGCCTCCAGGCGCGCCACATGCTGGGCGAGATCATCTTCGCTAGCACGAATGATTCGCGTCGACTGACGATCGGCTGGCAAACGACGAATTTCGGTCGCCGAGTTGTCCGCGCCTTCACCGGAACCGTTGCCATCAGACGCATTACCGGCAAGGGACAGGCTGGTCTGGCCGCCAGTCATGGTCAGGTAGACGTCGGCGAGGATCTCGGAGTCGAGCAAGGCGCCGTGCAGCTCGCGGCCGGAGTTGTCGACGCCATAGCGTTTGCACAAAGCGTCGAGGCTGTTGCGCTGCCCCGGATGACGCTCCCGGGCCATCATCAAGGTGTCGAGGATCGAGCAGTGTTGCGTGATGTCCGCGCGATCCTGGTGGCCCATCAGGGCGAATTCGTTGTTGATGAAGCCAACGTCGAACGCCGCGTTATGGATGATCAGTTGCGCGCCCTTGATGAATTCGAAGAACTCATCGGCCACTTCATTGAAGCGCGGCTTGCCCACCAGGAACTCGTTAGTGATGCCGTGGACGCCAATGGCACCTTCGTCACTCTCGCGATCCGGTTGCAGGTAAACGTGGAAATGCCGGCCCGTCAGGCGCCGACCGATCAACTCAACACAACCGATTTCGATAATCCGGTGGCCGTCGGTCACCGGCATGCCGGTGGTTTCGGTATCGAGTACAACGGATCTGGTGGCCATCAGTGCTCAGCTCTCAACGGGTCATTCGTGCAAAAGCGGGGATGTTAACACGCTCGCCAGGTCTTTCAGATACACCGAGCTACACCCATTCGCGAGCAGGCTCGTCCCACTGATCGTTCCCACGTTTCGCGTTCCAATGGGACGCAGAGCGTCCCGGCTGCATTCGCACGCAGAGCGTGGGAACGATCAGTGAAGGAATCAGGCCTGCTTGTACCCGCGCACTTCATCCACGCCACGGTTGGCCAGTTGGTCTGCACGCTCGTTGCCGTGGTGCCCGATGTGCCCGCGCACCCATTTCCAGGTGACGTTGTGTCGGTTGACCTGCTCATCCAGCAACTTCCACAGATCAGCGTTTTTCACCGGTTCTTTCGCAGCGGTTTTCCAGCCGCGCTTTTTCCAGTTGTCCATCCACTCGTTGATGCCTTTCATCACGTACTGGGAGTCGGTCACCAGCAGCACGTCGCAAGACCGCTTGAGCTCTTCAAGGCCACGGATCGCGCCCATCAGCTCCATGCGATTGTTGGTGGTGTTTGCTTCGCCGCCCCAGAGTTCTTTCTCAACACCCTTGCACACCAGCAACGCGCCCCAGCCGCCTGGGCCAGGGTTGCCTTTGCAGGCGCCGTCAGTGAAGAGTTCTACGTTATCGCTCATGCCAATCTATCCAGAAAATGCGGTGGCTCGCCGATCCGTGACCGACGATGCCCGAGGCCGGGGCAAGCCCGGCCGGGAATATAAAAAGGGTATTACGGTTCGATGCGACGACGGTTGACCTTGGCCATCGGCAACGGAATCAGCTTGCCCATCGGTTCGCGTCGTTCCTGCCGGACGGGTCGCAGGCCCACCACGATCTTGCGTGCCACTAATAAATAGAAGCCGCCGCCAGACAATTGCCAGTCACCGGCCTTACGCTCCCAACCGGCCAAACGGGCCTGCCAGGCGGGTGACGCAAGCGGCGGACGATAGCACCCGAAGCGGCGTTTCTCCAGAGCGAAGCCGAGCAGGTTCAACCAGTCACCGACCCGCGAGGGGGAAATGCAACGGGCCTTGCGCAACGCGTCATGGGCGAATACGTGGCGCAAACCCCAGGTGCTCCAGGGATTGATGCCGAGGATGACAAGATGCCCGCCGGGCCGCACGCTGCTCGCCGCCTCTCGCAGCAAACCGTGGGGCGATAGGCAAAAATCCAGCCCATGCTGCAACACCACCACGTCGGCGGCATGCTCGCTCAAGGGCCACGCCTGCTCTTCGCAGACGATCTCGACACCTGGCAACGGCGCACCGAGACGCACATTGCGCTGCACTTGCGGCGCCGACGGCGGGGTCTGGGCCGACGGACCGTAATGCACCAGGTAGCCACCGAAGAACCGTCCCAACTCGTCTTCAAGCATGCGGCGTTCTTCGTCCAGCAGAAATTGCCCGATGGGGCCGGACAGCCATTCACGGGCCGCGCTGATCAATGTCAGCCATTCAGGATCAGCCTGAGCGAACGCTTTATCGGTCATTGCATTCTCCAACGCGCCAGGAAGTTCTAAGATGCGCCATTGTTTTCCGCTTGGCGAATCCGACGATGATACAGATCAGTGCCCTGCCCGCCTTTACCGACAACTACATCTGGTTGTTACAAGACCCCGACACTCGACGCTGTGCCGTGGTCGATCCGGGCGATGCCGCGCCAGTGCAAAACTGGCTCAAGGCCAATCCGGAATGGATATTGAGCGATATTCTGATCACTCACCATCATCATGACCACGTCGGCGGCGTCGAGCAGCTTAAAAAAGCGACAGACGCGAAAGTCTACGGCCCCGCCAGCGAAACCATCCCGGTCCGGGACATAGCGCTCAAGGAGAACGACCGAATCAGCGTGCTGGGCTGTGACTTTGATGTCATCGAAATCCCTGGCCACACGTTGGGGCACATAGCCTTTTATCATCAGGGCATGCTGTTTTGCGGCGACACCCTGTTCGCCGCCGGTTGCGGGCGCTTGTTCGAAGGCACGCCCGAACAGATGCACACCTCGCTGACACGCCTCGCGGCGCTCCCCGAGGATACGCAAGTGTTCTGCGCGCATGAATACACCCTGAGCAATCTGCGCTTTGCCATCGCGGTCGAACCAGGCAATCGAGATACCGCTCAGCGGTTGGCCAAAGTCGCTCAACAACGGGACGCCGGAATCATCACGCTGCCTTCTACTCTGGGCCTTGAAAAGCGGACAAACCCGTTTTTGCGGACCGGCGAAACATCCGTTAAAGAAAAAGTGGACGAACGGAATGGAACTCATAACCAGGCTCCGAGTGCGGTTTTTGCTGCTCTTCGTGCTTGGAAAGATAAGTTCTAAGTGGTGAGCCTGATGGTACAAAAATTCTGAATGGTTGACCGCAGGGGGTGCGCTTTCTAGAATCGCCCGACATTTTTGCCCGGAACTCACTTCCAGCCAATGTCGTCATCTATTCGTAAAGCCATCAATTCAGACGCATTGACCCGCTTGGCTCAAGCCATCGCGGTGGCTGTGTCCGCCACTTTGGCGGGCTGTTCAAGCCATGTGCCGCAGACCGAAGCGACGCACACGCCGAACATTGCTGCTCGAGCCAAGCAGAAACCTATCTGGCTCACCGAAAAACCAACTCCACAAGTACCGCAGGATGTCTGGGAGCGCATGCGCCAGGGCTTCCAGTTGCAGGACAGCCTGGGCGTCAACCCGCGCATCGAGCAACAGCGCCTGTGGTTCGCCAGTAATCCGTCGTTCCTCGAAAACGCCGGCGAACGCGGCAGCCTCTACATTCATTACATCGTTGAACGCCTTGAAGAGCGCAACATGCCGCTGGAACTGGCGTTGTTGCCGGTGATTGAAAGCGCCTACAACCCCATGGCCTATTCCCGGGCCAACGCGGTGGGTCTTTGGCAATTCATTCCTTCTACCGGTCGTTACTTCAACCTGCGTCAGACCCGTTTCTACGATGGCCGTCGCGACATTACCGCGTCGACCACCGCAGCCATGGATTACCTGACGCGTCTGCACGACATGTTCAACGGTGACTGGCTGCTGGCCCTGGCGGCGTACAACGCCGGTGAAGGTACGGTCAGCCGCGCCATTGAGCGCAATGAAAAACTCGGCCTGCCAACCGATTACTGGAACCTGCCGCTGCCGGCCGAAACCCGGGCCTACGTGCCGAAGTTGCTGGCCCTGTCGCAAGTAGTGCTGGCACCGGAAGCCTACGGCGTCAACCTGAACCCGATTGCCAACGAGCCGTACTTCCAGGTCGTCGAAATCAACCAGCGCATGGATCTGTCCAAAGTTGCCGCGGTGGCCAACATCGACGAAGACGAACTGTTCCAGCTCAACCCGGCGTTCAAGCAGCGCACGACCATCGATGGCCCTCAGCATTTGCTGGTGCCAACGTCCAAGGCGCAGCTGCTGACCACCAGCCTTTCGACCATGCGTCCCGACGAGCTAATCAGCAAGAAGTCGCTCAAGCCCGTTTTCGATGGCGCAGACAGCTCCAAAATCGCCAGCCTCAAGCGTGCCTACCGTGTTAAACGCGGCGACAACCTGGGCACCATCGCCAAGGCCAACAAGGTCGACATCAAGGACCTGCAGCGCTGGAACAAGCTGACCGGCAAGAATCTCAAAGTCGGCCAGACGCTCGTCATGCAAGACACCACCAAACGCAACAGCGGACGCGTCAACACCGTCGTTGCGTCGAACAGCAAGGCAGCCAGCAAGAAACAGCAGACCCGGTACAAGGTCAAGCAAGGCGACTCGCTGTACATGGTCGCCAAGCGCTTCAACGTTGAGATGCAGCACCTCAAGCGCTGGAACCCGCGTGTCGGTCAAGCCCTCAAGCCTGGACAGATGTTGACGGTTTCTTCCCCGCGTTAAAAATGAGCCCCTGATTTCAGGGGCTTTTTTTGCCAGACGTGTACAAAAAGGCTTACCGCCTGGGCAATTAACAACGCATTAAGCCCCCATCTTTTTCCTGTCGATACAAGCTGTTACTGTACGGGCCACAAAGCCCAAGCCGCCTGGATCGGATCTCTGACTTGAAGCGTCCCCTCCTCCTGCTCCTGATCAGCCTGGCCTTGAGCTCCCCCGCAAGCGCGACGATCAGCGAAAGCCATGGTTATGCGCAGTTCGGCACGCTCAAGTACCCGGCCAGATTTACCCACTTCGACTGGGTTAACCCGCAAGCGCCCAAGGGCGGTACGTTGCGGGTGATGGCGTTTGGCACCTTCGATACGCTCAACCCCTACACATTCAAGGGATCGAGCCCGGTTTCCACACCGAATTTCTTGCAATACGGCATCAACGAGCTAAACGAACCATTGATGGTCGGCACCGGGCAGTACGCGCCGTCCGGTGATGAGCCGACGTCCAGTTATGGCCTGATCGCCCAATCGGTCGAATACAGCGAAGACCGCAGCTGGGTAGTGTTCAACCTGCGCCCCGAAGCGCGCTTTCACGATGGCACGCCGATTACCGCGTACGACGTGGCGTTTTCCTACCGTTTGCTGCTCAAGGAAGGTCACCCGCAGTACCGCACCAATCTTCAGGAAGTATCGCGGGTCGATATCCTCAACCTCCATCGCATCCGTTTTGTCTTCAAGCGCGCCGGCAACCCATTGCTGATCCTGCGCCTTGGCGAATTGCCGGTGCTGTCCCAGCATTACTGGAAAGATCGTGACTTCAAGGCCACAACCTTCGAACCGCCACTGGGTAGCGGGCCATATCGCATTACCTCGGTAACGCCTGGGCGACAGATAGTTTTCGAACGGGTCAAGGATTACTGGGGTAAAGACCTGGCGGTCAATCGCGGCAAATACAACGTTGATCGCATGGACGTGGAGTTCTACCGCGACAGCGACGTCGCGTTCGAAGCCTTCAAGGCCGGCGAATTCGACATTTACATCGAGCACCAGGCGAAGAACTGGGAAAACGGCTACAACTTCCCGGCCGTGCGACGCGGCGACGTCATCAAGGCACAGATCCCGCACCAGATCCCGACCCAGAGCCAGGGTCTGTTCATGAACACCCGCCGCCCGGCCTTCTCCGAAGCCAAGGTCCGTGAAGCGTTGGGGATGATGTTCGACTTCGAGTGGACCAACCGCACGCTGTTCAGCGGCGCTTACAAGCGCGCCATGAGCTATTACCCCAACAGCGAGTTCTCCGCCACCGGCCTTCCGGTCGGCCATGAATGGCTGATGCTCAAGCCGTATCGTGAGCAGTTGCCCGCCAAGCTGCTCACCGAGCCGTTCAGCTTGCCGCAGACCCAAGGTCGCGGCATTCCAAGGGAAACCATGCGACAGGCCCTGGGGCTGCTTGCCGAGGCCGGCTGGAAGCTCAGTGGCCAACGCGTACAGAACGCTGCCGGGCAACCGTTGCGTGTGGAAATCCTGCTGGTCAATCCCAACCTTGAGCGAATCCTTCAGCCGTACGTCGAGAACCTCGCCAGCATCGGCATCGATGCCCGGTTGCGTACCGTCGATCGCGCCCAATACAAGCAGCGCCTCGATCAGTTCGATTTCGACATGATCCTGATAACCCTCAACCAGACCCTCAGCCCGGGCCTGGAGCAATGGCAGTACTTCCACTCCAGCCAGGTCGGGGTCAAGGGCAGCAAAAACTACGCCGGCATCGCCAACCCGGTCGTCGATCATTTACTCGAACAACTGCTCGCCGCCCAGACCCGCGATGAACAGGTCGCCGCCGGCAAGGCGCTGGACCGGGTGCTGCTGTGGCAGCACTACATCATTCCCAATTGGTACCTCAATTATCACCGCTTGGCCTACCGCAACCGGTTAGCCTTGGTCACCACGCCGCCCTACACCCTGGGCCTCTGCGCGTGGTGGCTGAAATCTTCGGAGAAAGATCGATGAAACCCGTACGCGCCCTGCTCTTGCAGGCCAGCGGCCTGTTGTTCGCCGGGCTGGCCTGTGCCGCCCCGCAACATGCCCTGACCCTGTACAACGAGCCACCGAAATACCCGGCCGACTTCAAACACTTTGACTACGTGAACCCGGACGCGCCCAAGGGCGGGATCTTCCGTCAGGCGGGTTTCGGCGGCTTCGACAGTCTCAATCCGTTCATCAGCAAGGGTGTACCGGCCGACGACATCAGCTTGATTTACGACACCCTGGCCAAACAGGGCCTGGATGAACCGTTCACCGAGTACGGCCTGGTGGCCGGCAAGATCGAAAAAGCCCCGGACAACAGCTGGGTACGTTTTTACCTGCGCGCCGAAGCACGCTTCCACGACGGTCATCCGATCCGTGCCGAAGATGTGGTGTTCAGCTTCCAGACGCTGACCAAGGACGGCGCGCCGATGTTTCGCGGCTACTACAGCGATGTCGACGAAGTGATCGCTGAAGATCCGCTGCGGGTGCTGTTCAAGTTCAAGCACAACAACAACCGCGAACTGCCGTTGATCCTCGGTCAATTGCCGGTACTGCCCAAGCATTGGTGGGCAACCCGGGATTTCAACAAAGGCAATCTGGAAATGCCGTTGGGCAGCGGCCCGTACAAGGTCAGCGAAGTGAAGGCCGGGCGCTCGGTGCGCTATGAGCGGGTCAAGGACTACTGGGGCAAGGATCTGCCGGCCAACCGTGGGTTCTACAACTTCGATGTGATGACCACCGATTACTACCGCGACAACACCGTGGCGCTCGAAGCACTCAAGGCCGGGCAGTTCGATTACTGGCTGGAAATGACCGCGAAGAACTGGGCCAACGCCTACAACATTCCGGCAGTGACCGAAGGCCGCTTGATCAAGGAACAGATCCCCAACGGCAACCCGACCGGCATGCAAGGCTTCGTGTTCAACCTGCGCCGTGCGGCGTTCCAGGACGTGCGCGTGCGCCAGGCCCTGACCCTGTTGCTGGACTTCGAATGGACCAACAAACAACTGTTCAACGGCGCCTACGCGCGAACCCGCAGCTATTTCGAGAATTCGGAAATGGCCGCCACCGGCCTGCCGGACGCCGATCAGCTGGCGATCCTTGACCCGTTTCGCGGCAAGATCCCCGAGCAGGTGTTCAGCGAGTCGTTTCAGAACCCGGTCACCGATGCCAGCGGCATGATCCGCACCCAGCAACGCAAGGCCTATCAACTGCTGCAAGAGGCTGGCTGGCGGATCGTCGACGACAAGATGGTCGGCGCCACCGGCAAACCGGTGACCATCGAATTCCTGCTGGCCCAGACCGAGTTCGAGCGCGTACTGCTGCCGTTCAAGCGTAACCTCAGCGACCTGGGCATCGACCTGGTGATTCGCCGGGTCGACGTCTCGCAGTACATCAACCGTGTGCGCTCCCGGGACTTCGACATGATTGTCGGCAGCTTCCCGCAGTCCAACTCACCGGGCAACGAGCAGCGCGAGTTCTGGATGTCTGCCGCCGCCGACAAGCCCGGTAGTCGCAACTCCATGGGCCTGAAAGATCCGATCGTGGACCAATTGGTCGAGCAATTGATCAGCGCCGATTCGCGTAAAAGCCTGGTGGCCCACGCCCGCGCGCTGGACCGCGTGCTGCAATGGGGCTATTACGTGATCCCCAACTGGCACATCAAGACGTGGCGCGTGGCTTACTGGAACCACATCGGCCATCCGAAAATTTCACCCAAATACGACATCGGCATTAACACCTGGTGGGTCAAGCCTGACGCGAAACCTGCGGTAGAAGTCGAAACCAAACTGCAAGCCGACCCTGCGGGCACGGAGTAATCAGATGCTGGCGTATATTTTTCGGCGACTGCTGCTGATCATCCCGACCTTGCTCGGCATTTTGCTGATCAACTTCGTGATCATCCAGGCCGCCCCCGGCGGGCCGGTGGAACAAATGATCGCCAAGCTCGAGGGCTTCGAAGGCGCCACCAGCCGCATCGCCGGTGGCGGTGCCGAAGTCTCGGTCGCCGGCTCGGCCTATCGCGGAGCCCAGGGCCTGGACCCGGCGTTGGTCAAAGAGATCGAGCACATGTACGGCTTCGACAAATCGGCGCCGGAACGCTTGTGGATCATGATCAAGAACTACGCCACCCTGGATTTCGGCGACAGCTTCTTCCGCGACGCCAAGGTCATCGACCTGATCAAGGAAAAAATGCCGGTATCGATCTCCCTCGGGCTGTGGAGCACGCTGATCATGTACCTGGTGTCGATCCCCCTGGGGATCGCCAAGGCTACGCGACACGGCAGCCACTTCGACGTCTGGACCAGCTCATTGATCATCGTCGGCTATGCCATCCCGGCATTCCTGTTTGCCATCCTGCTGATCGTGGTATTCGCCGGAGGCAGTTATTTCGACTGGTTCCCGCTCAGAGGGCTGACCTCCAACAACTTCGATGAGTTGGGCATGGGCGGCAAGATTCTCGACTATTTCTGGCACCTGGCCTTGCCGGTGACGGCGCTGGTCATCGGCAACTTTGCGACCATGACCCTGCTGACCAAAAACAGCTTCCTCGATGAAATCAACAAACAGTACGTGGTCACCGCCAAAGCCAAGGGCCTAACCAATCACCGTGTGCTCTACGGCCATGTATTCCGCAACGCGATGCTGCTGGTGATTGCCGGGTTTCCGTCGGCGTTCATCGGGATTTTCTTTACCGGCTCGTTGCTGGTGGAAGTGATCTTCTCCCTCGATGGCCTCGGCCTGATGAGCTTTGAAGCGGCGATCAACCGCGATTACCCGGTGGTCTTCGGCACGCTGTTCATCTTTACCCTGCTGGGGCTGGTGGTGAAGCTGATCGGCGACCTCACGTACACCTTTGTCGATCCGCGCATCGACTTCGAAAGCCGGGAGCATTGAGATGAACCTGTCCCCTCTCAATCGCCGACGTTTCGAACTGTTCAAGGCCAACAAACGTGGCTGGTGGTCGCTATGGCTGTTTCTGCTGCTGTTCGGGCTGAGCCTCGGCGCCGAGCTGATCGCCAACGACAAACCCTTGGTGGTGCACTACGACAACGGTTGGTACTTCCCGGCGCTCAAGCGTTATCCGGAAACCACCTTTGGTGGTGAATTCCCGCTGGAAGCCAACTACAAGAGCCCGTACATCCGCGAACTGCTCAAGGCCAAAGACGCTTGGGTGCTGTGGGCGCCGATTCCCTACAGCTACCAGAGCATCAATTACGACCTGAAAGTCCCGGCGCCCGCCCCGCCTTCGACCGACAACCTCTTAGGCACGGACGATCAGGGTCGTGACGTATTGGCACGAGTGATTTACGGCTTCCGCATTTCGGTGCTGTTTGCCCTGACGCTGACCATTCTCAGCTCGATCATCGGCGTGATCGCCGGCGCCTTGCAGGGTTTCTATGGTGGCTGGGTCGATCTGGCCGGGCAGCGTTTCCTGGAGATCTGGTCCGGGTTGCCGGTGCTGTACCTGCTGATCATCCTCGCCAGTTTCGTCCAGCCTAATTTCTGGTGGCTGCTGGGGATCATGCTGCTGTTCTCATGGATGAGCCTGGTGGACGTGGTGCGCGCCGAGTTCCTGCGCGGGCGTAACCTGGAATACGTGCGCGCGGCCCGGGCGTTGGGCATGCAAAATGGTGCGATCATGTTCCGCCACATCTTGCCCAACGCCATGGTCTCGACCATGACCTTCATGCCGTTCATCCTGACCGGCGCCATCGGCACCCTGACAGCGCTGGATTTTCTGGGTTTCGGTTTACCACCGGGCGCGCCGTCCCTTGGTGAACTGGTGGCTCAGGGCAAATCCAACCTGCAAGCGCCTTGGCTCGGTATGAGCGCGTTTGCGGTGCTGGCATTGATGTTGAGTTTGCTGGTGTTCATCGGCGAGTCTGCTCGCGATGCCTTCGACCCGAGGAAGTGAAATGAATCAGGACAATCTGATCGAAGTGCGCGACCTGTCCGTCGAATTCGGCGTCGGGGATCGCTTTCAGCGGGTGGTCGAAGGCGTGAGCTTCGATATCAAACGTGGTGAAACCCTGGCGCTGGTGGGCGAAAGCGGCTCCGGCAAATCGGTGACCGCCCATTCGATCCTGCGGCTGCTGCCCTACCCGCTCGCCCGGCACCCGTCCGGGACTATTGAATATTCCGGGCAGAACCTGCTGAGCCTGAAAGAGAAGACCATTCGTCACATCCGTGGCAACCGGATCGCGATGATTTTTCAGGAGCCGATGACGTCGCTGAACCCGCTGCACTCGATCGAGAAGCAGATCAACGAGGTGTTGGGCATCCACAAAGGCCTGGTCGGCAAAGTCGCGACCAGGCGCACGCTGGAGCTGCTGGAAATGGTCGGCATCCCGGAGCCCGAGAAGCGTCTCAAGGCGCTGCCCCATGAATTGTCCGGCGGTCAGCGTCAGCGGGTGATGATCGCCATGGCGTTGGCCAACGAGCCAGAGCTGTTGATCGCCGATGAACCGACCACCGCCCTGGACGTGACCGTTCAGCTGAAAATCCTCGAATTGCTCAAGGAATTACAGGCCCGATTGGGCATGGCGCTGCTACTGATCAGTCACGATTTGAACCTTGTGCGAAGAATTGCGCATCGCGTATGTGTCATGCAGCGCGGTTGCATCGTCGAACAGGCATCGTGCGAAGAGTTGTTCCGCGCGCCGCAGCATCCGTACACTCGGGAACTGCTGGCAGCGGAGCCCAGCGGCAAGCCGGCAACCAATGTGATTGGCCCGCCCTTGCTGCAAGTCGAGGACCTGAAAGTCTGGTTCCCGATCAAGAAAGGCTTTTTGAAAAAGACTGTGGATCACATCAAAGCGGTGGACGGAATCAACTTCAGCCTGCCCCAGGGCCAGACGTTGGGGATCGTGGGAGAAAGCGGTTCCGGCAAGTCGACACTGGGCTTGGCGATTTTGCGGCTGATCGGTAGCAAAGGCGCCATCCGTTTTGAAGGCAAGCAGCTAGACTGCCTGACGCAACAACAGGTTCGGCCGCTGCGTCGGCAGATGCAGGTGGTGTTTCAGGACCCGTTCGGCAGCCTGAGCCCACGGATGTGCGTGAGCCAGATCGTTGGCGAAGGCCTGCGGATCCACAAAATGGGCACCGAGGCAGAACAGGAACTTGCGATTATTGCGGCATTGAAGGAGGTAGGCCTGGACCCGGAAACCCGGAACCGCTACCCCCACGAATTTTCCGGTGGGCAACGGCAGAGAATCGCCATTGCCCGGGCATTAGTGTTAAAACCGGCGCTGATTCTGCTGGACGAGCCGACCTCGGCCCTCGACCGGACAGTGCAACGCCAAGTGGTAGAGCTGCTGCGTTCACTGCAAACCAAGTACAACCTGACGTATCTGTTTATCAGCCATGACCTGGCTGTCGTCAAAGCGCTGAGCCACCAGTTGATGGTGGTCAAGCAAGGCCAAGTGGTCGAACAGGGAGACGCGCAAAGTATTTTTGCCGCCCCCCAACATCCGTATACACAGCAGTTGCTGGAAGCCGCTTTCCTGGCTCCAGCCACTGCGCAATAACCTGAAAGAGAGGAGCAACACATGGGTTTTCTCGCCGGTAAGCGCGTACTGATCGTCGGTGTCGCCAGCAAGCTGTCCATCGCATCCGGCATCGCTGCCGCCATGCATCGCGAGGGCGCTGAGCTTGCCTTCACTTATCAGAACGACAAACTCAAGGGTCGTGTCGAAGAGTTCGCACAAAGCTGGGGTTCCAACCCTGACCTGTGCTTCCCGTGCGACGTGGCCAGCGATGAAGAAATCGCCAAGGTTTTCGTTGAGCTGAGCAAGAAGTGGGACGGCCTGGACTGCATCGTGCACTCCGTCGGCTTCGCACCGGGCGACCAATTGGACGGCGACTTCACCGAAGCCACCACCCGTGAAGGTTTCCGCATCGCTCACGACATCAGCGCCTACAGCTTCGTGGCCCTGGCCAAAGCCGGTCGCGAAATGATGAAAGGCCGCAATGGCAGCCTGCTGACCCTGTCGTACCTGGGCGCCGAGCGCACCATGCCGAACTACAACGTAATGGGCATGGCCAAGGCTTCCCTGGAAGCTGGCGTTCGTTACCTGGCAGGCTCCCTGGGCCCGGACGGCACCCGCGTCAACTGCGTATCGGCTGGCCCGATCCGCACCCTCGCCGCTTCCGGCATCAAGAACTTCCGCAAGATGCTGGCCGCCAACGAAGCGCAAACCCCGCTGCGTCGCAACGTCACCATCGACGAAGTCGGCAACGCCGGCGCCTTCCTGTGCTCTGACCTGGCGTCCGGCATCAGCGGCGAAATCATGTACGTGGACGGTGGTTTCAACACCACGGCCATGGGCAGCCTGGAAGAGTAATCTTGCGGCTGTAATGAAAAACCCGCCTCTACAGGCGGGTTTTTTTGTGCTCGCAATTAAGGCGCGACACAGTCTCCTGTGGGAGCGGGCTTGCCCGCGATAGCGGTGTGCCAGGCAACATAGAATCTCCCACAGGGGTAGTGCTTAGCTGTCGATTTGAGTCAGGCACCGGGCAAACAACTGCTGAATCGGCTGCATGCGCTGGCTATAACGCTGCAACAACACAATCTCCCGATAAAACGTCAGCTCACCCAGCGGGATCACCCTCACCTTCGCCCCATGCTCAAGCCACAGCCCCGCCTCGGGCAGCAACGACACCCCCAAACCGCATTCGACCATTTTCACGATAGCCTCCAGTTCATCCAGCTCCAGCGCAACGTGCACGTCGATCTGCTGCTCGCGCAGAAACCGCGTCACCAAACGTCCACCGAACGAGTTGCGGTCGTAACGCACATGGGAATGTTCGGCAAGTAACTGCAGCGGGTCATCACCTTCCATGTCCGCCGGCACGATCAACACAAACGGTTCACGGAGAATGACTTGCGCCGACAGCTCTTTGGGCAATTCGAACGGTGGCTTGATCAGGATCGCCAGATCCACTTCGCCGGTATCCACCTGACTCAACAGATGCAGCGACACACCCGGCACCAGTTTCGGCTCCAGTAAGGGCGCCTGTTGGCGCAATCGCAACAACGCCTGGCGCAGCAGCCCGGTTTGCACGGTAGCCACCGCGCCAATTTTCAACTCTCCACGATACTCGCTGACTTCATCGCTGACGGCCATGCGGCTGAAGGTTTCCAGGATTTCCCGGGCCATCGGCAACGCCCGTTGCCCTGCGGCATTGAGCAGCGCCTGACGTCCGGTGCGATCGAACAGACGAATGCCCAAAGCCTGTTCCAGATTGCGAATCTGCGCGCTGACCGCTGACTGCGTCAGGCCGATGTGCATCCCGGCCGCCGCGAAAGTGCCGTAGCGCGTGACGGCGATGAAAGTTTTCAGTTCTCGCAGCATACGGCCCTCGATTGATCGAAATAATTTGAGCTCGATGCAAAAATTATCGTCTTTTAATCAAAAAGCACAGGATTAAACTCAACGTGAACTCTCCACAGCCGAGCACAGTCAATGCAACTTTCCCCTTTCCACCTGGCCATCCCGGTCTACGACTTGACGGCCGCTCGCCATTTCTACGGCGAAGTGTTCGGCCTCGAAGAAGGTCGCTCCAGCGATCATTGGGTTGATTTCAACTTTTTTGGTCATCAACTCGTCATTCACCTGGCGCCTAAGAATGCCTCTCAGGAAGCCGCCCACACCAATGCCGTCGATGGTCATGACGTGCCGGTACCGCATTTCGGCGTGGTTCTGGGGATGGGGCAATGGGAGGCGCTGGCCGAGCGACTGAAGTCACTCGATACGCGCTTCGTGATCGAGCCAGGGATTCGCTTTCAGGGTTTGGTGGGCGAGCAAGCCACGATGTTTCTCTTCGACCCCTGCGGCAATGCGCTGGAGTTCAAGGCGTTCAAGGACATCAACCAACTCTTCGCCAAATGATCCGCCAAGACCTTGATGCCACCGCCCTCAGTCAGGCCGTGGTCACGGGTGAAACGACTGCAACCAGCGTCGCCGAAACCTTCCTTGAGCGCGTCCAGGCGCACGAGCCGGACATACAGGCCTTCGTCGCGTTCGATGCTCGGCAGGTACGCGCCGATGTGGCACAAAACAGCGGCCGAGGTCTGCTGGCCGGGGTACCGGTGGGCATCAAGGACATTTTCGACAGCGCCGACTATCCCACGCAATTTTACTCGCCCATCTATGCGGGAAATCAGCCATCCCGGGATGCCCATGCGGTGACACTGTTGCGCCAGGCCGGCGCATTGATCATGGGCAAGACCCACACCACCGAATTTGCGTACATGCACACCGGCCCGACCCGCAATCCCCACGACCTGGCTCGCACGCCGGGCAGTTCCAGCGCTGGCTCGGCGGCCGGGATGGCGGCGGGTTTCTTTGCCGTGGCGCTGGGCACCCAGACCGCTGGATCGCTGCTCAAGCCAGCGTCCTACTGCGGGCTCTTCGCGTTCAAGCCGTCGTTGGGACTGGTGTCGCTCGAAGGCGTGAAGCCGCTGGCGCCCAGCTTCGATACTGTGGGTTGGTACGGGCGATCGGTGCGTGATCTGCACCTTGTTGCGCGCGTGTTGATTCCCGGTTTCCAGATGCCGGACGTCGAGCCAAGTCCGCTGCAATTGGGTTTCTGCCGCACATCGCGCTGGGATCAGGTGGAGCCAGAGGTGGCGCACGCACTGGAGCAGGCCGTGGAACAGTTGCGTAACGCCGGCCATCACGTTGAGCAAGTGCTGTTACCGGAAGAATTTGCCGGTGTGTTTGACGATCATCAGCTGATCAACGACTGCGAAGGTGCCCGCTCGCTGGCGAAGGAGTTTCACCAACACCGATCGCAATTAAGCCCTTCGACGCTGGCAATGTTCGAGCGCGCGGCGGCGACCACATGGGAACAGGAATCCGCGTCCAAGGCGCGCCTGGCAACGCTCGCCCCCCGCCTGGATGAACTGTGCCAGCCCTTCGATGCCATGCTCGGTCCGTGTTGCGCGATGGTCGCGCCTCTGGGCCTGGAAAGCACCGGGCCGTCAGACTTCATCAAGTTTTGGGGCGCATTCGGCTGGCCGCAGGTGAATATCCCGCTGATTCGCGTCGATGCACAGTTACCGATCGGGCTTCAAATGATCGGTAGATTCAGAAATGACGGCGTGTTGTTGCGCGCCGCGCAATGGGTTGCAGCCGACCTGCAGGCCGGCGCTTAAAAGTTGACCGCTCCTTGATTACGCGCACGTTCGAGCGCGTCCATAAGGCCATTCACTGATTTGTGAAGCTCAGGATTGAACTCGACCTGGTCGATGCTGAAGCGAATGTCGTAACAGCGATGCACCGTGGCGTTGCGCTCGTCGAGCATCTCTTCGAGCCGCGCCCTGATTCCGGCGACTTCTACAGCGGCTGAGCCGGTCAACAGCACAGCGAATTCGTCGCCGCCCACCCGCCCGACGACATCGCTCTCGCGAAAGGCGATACGCAGCACGTCGGCAAACGTTTTAAGGGCATCGTCGCCTTCGGCACGGCCGTACAACGCGTTGATGCGCTTGAAATAATCAAGGTCGAAAAACAGCAGGCTCGCCGGTTTGTCCATGTGCAGGCATGCATCCAGCCATAACTGAGCCAGCGCCAGGAAGCCGTGCAGATTGGTCAACAGCGTCAACTCGTCCATGCTTGCCATTTGCACCGCCGTCAGCTCTTGCTCGAACTTGCGTGCCAAGTCGCGCATCACTTCACGCTCCTGCACCCCAGTGTCGAGAACGTTAAGCCCGCGCAACGTATCCGCGCAAGCGTCGGGTTTGCCCGGTTTGCCTGGAACCTGCATCACTCACTCCTGTGAAGGGTATGTACGTTAGAGGCGCCCACACCCGGTTTGACTCCTAATGACTTTACCGTTGGTCAGATCCCCTCCACCGGACAGGGTCCGCCAGCGTCCGCCCAGAGCTTGAACTGGGCTACAAAAATGTCGTGCGGCACCGGCACTGGCGCTCGGCCCGTGCCCGGGTTCCAGCCCCAGAGCACCAGTTTGTCGTCGCTGACATGCTTGATCAGCGCCGCGAAATCACGATCGCCGTTGCTGGAACGGTCCTTGATCATGGCGCACAACTTGTCGGCGGGCAGGCCGATCCAGGCCATTTTGTGCGCCGCTGGCGGCAGGCTCCAATGCGGCGCCCCGGGCGGTGCATTAGGCCCGTAACTGGCCGGCGGGTTGCTTTCGGCGTGGCAGGTGGCGCACGGCAAACCGGCCGCGCCCTTGCCGTCCATGCCGCGCACCACGTTCATCGCGTGGGGAACGCCGGCATCGAACTGCAATGGCGAGTCGCCGGGAATATGGCAATTCTGACAACGCGGGCTCTGGAAGACTTTTTGCACGGTATCGAATGCCTTCAACGCTTCCTTATCGTCAGCGAACAAGTCCTCGGCATAGCCGACCAGGCCAATCAATACCACCGCGCCAAGAATCAGATGTCGTCTCATCTCATACCCCCGACAGTTGCAACGGCAGCTCCCGCAAGCGCTGCCCGGTCAGGGCGAACACTGCATTGGCCACTGCCGGCGCCGTGGGCGGCACACCGGCCTCACCGATGCCGCCGGGCTTGTCGCTGCTGGGCACGATATG
Source organism: Pseudomonas sp. ANT_H12B (assembly GCF_008369325.1). Classification (GTDB taxonomy): domain Bacteria; phylum Pseudomonadota; class Gammaproteobacteria; order Pseudomonadales; family Pseudomonadaceae; genus Aquipseudomonas. Next base: position 202,104 of record NZ_VOBI01000001.1, read on the forward strand.
CACTTCGACCAGCGGCATTTCGTTCAGCCGCAGCACTTGATAGTCGTGATAGTTGGACTGGACCACTTGCCCGTCCTTGAAGGTCAGTTTGCTGTGCAAGGTGAATCCGAGGCCGAAGGTGATGCACGATTCCATCTGCGCCGCGATGCTCTGCGGGTTGACCGCGATCCCGCAATCCACCGCACACACCACCCGATGCACACGGATCGCCAGATTGTCCTGGGACACCTCGGCAACCTGGGCGACGTAACTGCCGAAGGATTCATGCACCGCCACACCCAACGCATGGCCGTCCGGCAATGGCGCGTCCCAGTTGGCTTTCTCAACGGCCAGGTTCAGCACGCCGAGATGCCGCGGATGCGCCTTGAGCAAGGTTCGTCGGTATTCCACTGGATCCTTGCCGGCTGCCTCGGCCATTTCATCGATCAGCGATTCCATGACAAACGCGGTGTGGGTATGCCCCACCGAACGTAACCACAGCACGCTGATGCCGGTTTTTGGTGAATGCAGCTCAACTTGATGATTAGCCAACCCTGCTATGTAAGGACTGTCGACCATTCCCTCGACCGACGTTTTGTCGATGCCATCCTTGACCATGGCCGCCTCGAGCATGGTCCCGACCATGATCGACTGCCCGACCATGACATGCTTCCAGGCCAGCGGCAGGCCGTCGGCGCCCAGACCGATTCGTGCCTGATGCAGGAATGCCGAGCGGTAATAGCCGCCGCGGATATCATCCTCTCGGGACCAGACGGTTTTCACCGGCCCGCCCGCAGCGTTGGCGACGTACACCGCTTCGCTGACGAAATCAGAGGTCGGGTTGGCCCTGCGCCCAAAGCCGCCACCCAGAAACTCGGTATGAATCTCGACCTGTTCAGGTTTGAGCCCGGTGATTTTCCCGGCGACCATCTGATCCAGCGTCTGGAACTGGGTCCCGGTCCAGATTTCGCATTTGTCCTTGCTGATTTCCACCGTGCAATTGAGCGGCTCCATCGGCGCGTGGGCCAGGTACGGCACGCTGTACTCGACGTCGATGGTCTTTGCCGCTTTGGCTAACGTCGCGTCGGTATCACCGGCCTTGCTCGCGGAAGTGCCGGGTGTAGTGGCGAGTTTGCGGAAGCTCTCCAGCAGTTTTTGACTGTCGAGCCCGGCGTTCGGCCCCAGATCCCACTCGACCTTCAGCGCATCGCGCCCCAGCTTGGCCGCCCAGTAGTGATCAGCAATGACGGCGACGCCCGTGGGCACCTGCACCACTTTGTGTACGCCCGGCACTGCCAACGCTTCGGCGCCTTCAAAGGATTTGACGCTGCCACCTAACACCGGCGAGCGCGCGACCATAGCGGTCATCAACCCCTCGAACTGCACGTCCATGCCGAATTTGGCTCGACCGGTGATTTTTTCCGGCGTGTCCAGACGTTTGGTGGGTTTGCCGATGAGCTTCCAATCCTTCGGTTCCTTGAGTTTGATCGACGCTGGATCAGGCACCGGCAACTTGCCGGCGTCGTCGGCCAGCTCGCCGTAAGTGGCACGTTGATCGCCGGCAATGACCACGCCCGATTCGGTGCGAATCCCGGAGGGTGCGACGTTAAAGCGTTTGGCCGCCGCGTCGATCAGCATCAAACGCGCCGCAGCGCCGGCCTGGCGGTAGCGGTCGAATTCCATCCAGGTCGAGGTCGAACCGCCGGTGATTTGCATCCCGCCAAACGCCCTCAGCCCATAATCGGCTGCGGAGGCCGGTGAATGTTCGACGCGGATCTTCGACCAGTCGGCGTCCAGCTCTTCGGCGATCAGCATGGTCAGGCCGGTCCAGATGCCCTGGCCCATTTCCGAATGACCGAGCAGCACCGTGACGCTGTTGTCATTGCCGATCCGCAAAAAAGCATTAGGCGCGAAAACGTTGCCTTGATTCTCAGCGCCCAAGGCAAAACGGTGAGCACCAGGGATGACAAACGCCACCACCAGACCACCGCCCAGCAGTGCGCTGCCCTTGAGAAAACCGCGGCGCGATAACGGATTGATGCTGTTCATGACTCAGACTCCCATCGACGTGGCATCAACCGATCTCGGCGGCGCGTTTAACCGCGGCACGGATCCTTGGATAGGTGCCGCAGCGGCAGATGTTGCCGGACAGTGCCTGATCGATGTCGCTGTCAGTGGGTTTGGGGATTTTTGCCAATAAGGCCGCTGCCGACATGATCTGCCCGGACTGGCAGTAACCGCACTGGACCACGTCAAGTTCGGCCCAGGCTTGCTGCACCGGGTGCGTTCCGTCGGTGGACAGCCCTTCGATGGTGAGAATTTTCTGCCCATGGGCCACGGCAGTGGCAGGCGTAATGCAGGCGCGCAGCGGCGCGCCGTCGACGTGCACGGTGCAGGCGCCACACTGGGCCATGCCACAACCGAACTTGGTGCCCGTCAGGTGCGCGACATCGCGCAGAACCCAAAGCAGCGGCATGTCCGCGGGGACATCCAGCTCCTGGTCCTTGCCATTAATGTTAAGGGTCAGCATGACTATTCCTCAGACGCACGGTGTTCTGAAGGGGCGTCGCTGTGACAGTACAGAGCCTACGCGCGCCTCGGGTTATCCCTACAGCTAAGCGCAATTTGCCCCGCAGGAAAGGTTCATCGACCACCGGTCACACAAAAGCCGCCTCGATGGGCGGCCTTTGGTAGCAGGTGTAGCAACTGCCGAGCCTGCGAGGCTGCGTTCGGCGGCGAAGCTGTTTTTGGCTTCGATCGCCACGACGCAGTCACTGCCCAGCGGCAAGCGCAACGGGGCTTTTTGCGCTTCTACCAGGGTGATCATGGCTTGGGCGAGCTTGTCCGGATCGCCAGGCTGATTGAGGGTCACTGCCTTGGCGATTTTGCGCACCTCGCCCGCCGTGCTGTCGTAATCGGCAATCGTGGACGGAGATTCGACCAGCGAATTGCCTTCGAGGAATTCGGTGCGGAAGTAACCGGGCTCGACCACGGTCACTTTGACCCCCAGCGGTGCCAGCCCAGCATGCAACGCCTCGCTCAAGCCTTCGACGGCAAATTTGGTCGAGCAATAGACGCCGAAGCCCGGTCCCGACTTCTAGCCGCCCACCGGTGTGGCAGGACGTCGCGAGTGACATTCAGCAGGCCGAAGACTGCGCTGTACCTGTACTTTCCCAGCCGCACCCAGACTCAGCCGAAAACTGCGGGCCTTTATTGATTTGGCCACTCGCTGGATCGCCGGAAAAGGAGGGCGTGGCCGTCTCTGAGCAGTCGCGTTCAGGCCACTGCGGCTATCGGATGTTTACCCAGCCGATGTTGTGCGAGCAGTCGCATCACATAGCCGATTTTGAGCAAGGTCGGCCCGATGATGGTCATCGCATGCATCGACACCAGCACCATGATCGGCAAATGGCCGTCGTAGAGATACGCGCCGTAGATTCCGGCCAAGAGCAGCGCCAGGCCAGCGCCGAGCACTCGGCTCGACAGGTGTAGAACATTCTGAGGATTGGTGAAGAAATCGAACATATTTTCGTACTCCTGAAGCAGTTCAGTTGTACGTGGGATGTATCAAGTCTCGTGCCAGATTTTTAGTCCTTATAGATCAATAGCCTGAGATCACCAGAGTCATAACGACCACGTCCGAAAATAGTCTTTATGACTCATTAGTAGTCATACCGACTTCATCAGACTTAAATACCATAGGCACTTGTCGATCTACGGTACGGCCAGAGCATCCGAGGCTGACTACGCTGAAAGTCCAGCCTGTGTAACTCGTAGAGGAGCAGCACCATGCAACGTGTTCAAAAACTCACGCCTTGCCTGTGGTTCGACGATCAGGCCGAAGACGCGGCGAAATATTATTGCAAGATCTTCGATCATTCGAAAATCACCGCCACCACTCACTATGGCAAAGCCGGTCAGGAGATCCATGGCCGGCCTGATGGTTCGGTGATGACGGTCAGTTTCGAACTCGACGGGCAGAGTTTCACTGGGCTCAATGGCGGCCCCATCTTCAAATTCAACGAAGCGATTTCGTTCCAGGTCAATTGCCAGACCCAGGAAGAGGTCGATTACTTCTGGGGGGAACTGTCCGTAGGCGGCCCTGTCGAGGCCCAGCAATGCGGCTGGGTAAAGGACAAATTCGGCGTGTCCTGGCAGATCGTACCGGTGGCCCTGATGGACATGATGAAAGACCCCGACACGGCAAAATCACAGCGCGCCATGACGGCAATGCTGCAGATGAAAAAACTCGACATCGCGGCCCTGCAGGCAGCCTTTAACGGTGAGAGCTAATACACTGCGAAGCTGACCTGCCGAGGACTGACCATGAAGCACGCCGTTGCCAAAGACGCTGACAAGGCCCCGCGCTTCTGGCGCGATGATGCCCTGCCCTTCATTGAAGCCCGTTCCATCGCCGACGGGCGCGAGGTTTGCTACACCCGGCATTCCCACCAGCACTTTTCCATCGGTGCGATTACGTCCGGACGCAGTACTTACATCCACGAGCAATCGCAGTTTCAGGTCAGCGCCGGCACCGTAGTGCTGATGAATCCCGGCGATGTCCATGCCTGCAATCCGATCGACGACCAGCCCTGGTCGTACCTGATGTTGTATATCGATACACCGTGGCTTACCGATTTACAGCACCAGCTCGGGTTCAGCCATGACTTGGCGTTTCGCCGCTTTTCCATCACCCATCATCGCGATGCCAGTCTGTTTGAAGGGCTGAAGACGTTGTATGAAGTGTTGGTCGATCATCAGCAAGACGTGTTGCGTAAACACAGTGCGGCGGTTCAGTTTTTCACTGACGTGCAGCTACGGCTCAACCCGGCTGATCAACCGTTGCGCGAGCCCAATTTCAAACTGGAGCGGGCCGCTGATTACATCCGCGACAACTGCACGCGCATGCTCAAGCTCGAAGACATTTGCGAGGCGGCGCAACTGTCGCCGAGCTACCTGATCCGCGCGTTCAAACAGCATTACGGCATGACGCCTCACGCGTTTCTGGTCAACCGGCGTATTCAGTTCGCCCAGGATCAACTGCGCAGCGGCAAGCTGATCGCTGATGTAGCACTGGAAGCCGGGTTTGCCGATCAGGCGCATTTTCAACGGGCATTCAAACAGCATCTGGCCGCGACCCCCGGGCAGTATCGCGGCTGAAAAACACGCTAAGGCAACAACAGATAAACCGCGCTCACAGCCAACAACAACGCCATGATCCGGTTGAACCACCGCATGCCCGCCGGGTTATTCAGATAGCCGCGCAAAAACGTCCCGGCATAGACCCAACAGCCAACGGACACATAACAAATCACCAGATACACCGCAGCAAACTGCCAGACCAGCCGCGTCTCGCCGTCGGCGACGAAGGCGCCCATGCCTGCCACACAGGCCAGCCAGGCTTTCGGGTTGAGCCATTGCATGACAGCGCCGTACAGCATCGACGGTGCCCGGCCTGATTCCCTGGCGTCGAGGCGACCATCGTCCGCGGCCAGTTTCCAGGCCATGAACAACAGGAACGTGACGCCCGCCCATTTCACTACCTGCGTCAGCGCTGGCCATCGCTGCAACACCTCGTGCAGCCCCAGCCCCATCAACACCAACAGTAAAACAAAACCCAGCGTGGCCCCGGCGACATGCCTTTGACTGGCGCGAAAGCCGAACTGTGCACCGGAACTCAACGCCACAATGTTCACCGGCCCCGGTGTAATCGAGGCGACAAGGGCAAACGCCGCCATGGAGATAATCAGACTCATTGCATACCTTCTTCAACTCAGTGGAATCAGTGCCCAAGGTAAGAGCAACCTGCCCCCGCGTATTGAAGAAAACTGCCCAACGCGCTGACTCAATCGTCCTCGTGCAATTTGATGCCTCGGGCGTGAAGCAGATGGGGAACCACCAGCACCAAAAGCGTCAGCGCGAGGAACGAGGCCGCAATGGGTTGAGTGACAAATATCAGCCAGTCTCCCTCGCTGATGGACAAGGCATTGCGCAGTTGTTTTTCGGCCATCGGGCCCAACAACATGCCCACAATCACGGGCGCTACAGGGAAATCAAAACGCCGCATCAACACCCCGCCCCAACCGATGGCGAGCATCAGCAGGAGGTCGAAGGAGGAGTGGCGCATGCCGTACACGCCAATGGTGGCAAACACCAGAATGCCGGCGTTCAGGTAGGGTCGCGGGATTTGCAGCAGCTTGACCCAAAGGCCCACCAACGGAAGGTTCAACACCAGCAGGATGACGTTGCCAATGTACAAGGAAGCCACCAGCGTCCAGACCAGCTCACCGGAAGTCTGGAACAGCATCGGCCCCGGTTGCAGGTTGTAGTTCTGGAAAGCGGCCAACAAAATCGCCGCGGTGGCGGATGTCGGTATGCCGAGCGTCAGCAAGGGCACTAAAGAACCCGTCGCGCTCGCGTTGTTGGCCGCCTCGGGACCGGCAACACCTTCGATCGCGCCCTCGCCCTTACTTCCTGCAAACTCTTCAGGGTACTTACTCAGTTTGCGTTCGGCCGAATACGACAGAAAGGTCGGAATTTCAGCGCCACCGGCGGGGATCGATCCAAAGGGGAAACCGATCAGCGTTCCCCGTAGCCAGGCAGGAATCGATCGTTTCCAGTCGGCGCGAGTCATCCACAACGAGGTCAAGCGGTGCCGACCGGCCGTTTCCTCTTTCTGATAAAGCAGGCTGTACAAGGCCTCACCCACTGCAAACAAGCCGACCGCCACGAGCACGACTTCGATGCCATCCACCAACTCCGGCACCCCCAAGGTGTACCGCGCGATGCCCGAGGTCGAGTCCAGGCCGATCAAGCCGATGGTCAGCCCGATGCCCAGCGAAACGAAGCCTCTGAGCATCGAAGCGCCGAGCACCGCAGACACCGTCGTGAACGACAGCACCAGAATCGCGAAATACTCCGCCGGACCAAATTTCAACGCCAGTGTCGCAACGATAGGGGCAAAAAGGGTCAGCAGCACCGTAGCGATGGTGCCTGCGACAAATGATCCGATAGCTGCAGTTGCCAAGGCTGGCCCTGCACGTCCGTTGCGGGCCATAAGATTGCCTTCCAGCGCCGTGACCATGGAAGATGACTCGCCTGGGGTATTGAGCAAGATCGAGGTCGTAGAGCCCCCGAACTGGGCGCCGTAGTAGATCCCGGCGAACATGATCAACGCCCCGGTCGGGTCGACCTTGGCAGTAATCGGCAACAGCAGGGCCACGGTCAGCGCCGGCCCGATGCCCGGCAGGACACCAATCGCGGTGCCCAGCAAACAGCCGATGAACCCCCACATCAAATTGATCGGCGTTAGCGCCGCGGAAAAACCGATGGCCAGGTTCGCGAGCGTTTCCACCTTGTTTATCTCCTTCGGCCCGGGTCAGATCCAGGCGTTGACAAGGGGCGGAAGGGAAACCCCTAGCCCGGCGTTGAACAGCCAGTAAATCGGTAGCGTCAAGGCAATGCCGATGGCCAGGTCGCGCACCGGACGACGACTGCCAAAGCCCCGTGCCGAGCAGGCAAACAGCAACCCGGCCGACAGGACGAAACCGATGAGGTTAATGAGCAAGGCCACGCCCACAAGTCCCGCTGTCACCCAGGCTGCACCGGCTTTGCCGCCGGGCAGCGTTTTGGCGGATTCGTCATCGTGGTCGGCCAGTTCTCGGAAACCACCGGTGAACGCCTGATAACTCAGCACCAGGCCCACAACCCCGAGGAACGCCGCGACGGCATAGGGATAGACGTGCGCCCCCAGAATCACGAACCCCATCTCAGGGGGAAAGCGAAATGCACCGAACGCCAATACGGCGCTGATGGCAATCACACCGGCGCCGATTACCAGTTGCACCGGCACTATTGCGCGAGGTTGAGTCATTTCGAAATCAATCCGACCTCGACCAGCATCGCCCGTAGTCGCACGTGTTCTTCGTCGACGAATTTGCCGAACTCATCGCCGGTCAGAACGTTGGGTGACCATTTGTTGGTGCCGATATTTTCTTTCCAGACGTTGCTATTGGCAGCGGCCACGACGGCGTCGATCACGTCTTTGCGCTGCTCGGGCGTGAGGCCCGCTGCGCCATAAACGCCACGCCAATTGCCAATTGTCACGTCGTAGCCTTTCTCTTTGAGGGTCGGAGCATCGATACCTTCAATGCGCTCCGGCGCGCCGATGGCGAGTACACGGAACTGGCCGTTTCTGATGTATTGACCCAGCTCGGCATATCCGCCCGTGATGACCTTGATCGAGCCTCCCAGTGCCTGGGCAACGACTTCACCCCCTCCGGCGAAAGCCACGTAGTTCACCTTGTTGACGGGAATACCCATTTTGCTGGCCAGGTCGGCGATGCCGATATGATCGATCGAGCCCTTGGAGCCACCGCCCCAAGTGATGCTGGTCGGCTTGTCTTTGAAGGCTTTCAGCAAGTCTTCCAGGGTTTTGAATTCGGATTCCTTGCGTACTGCAATCACGTTGTACTCGGTAAAAAGCCGGGTAATCGGTGTCACATCCTTCAAGCTGATTTGCGGCTTGTTCTGTTCAATGCCCGCGACCATGATCGCGCCGACAACGAGCAAGGCATTGGGATCGCCCTTGGTGCTGTTGGCAAATTGCGCCAGCCCCAGCGTCCCGCCTGCGCCCCCCTTGTTCTCGAAGGTGACGGCTTTGGCCACTTTGGCGTCGATCAAGGCTTTGCCCAGAACGCGTGCGGTCTGGTCATAACCGCCGCCCACCGAACCTGGAGCCATGAACTTGACGGTATCCAGCGCAAAGGCAGGTGTCGCGAGTGCGGCAGCGGTGACGGCAACTGCGATGGAGCGGTGGAATCGACGGAACAAGGCCTGCATGAGTTGTCTCCCGATACTATTGTTGTTTTGGGTGCCGGTTGGATTTCGCTCAGGAGCATCCCCGCTCACTGAACATGCGTCTGTGAACAAGCGTAGGTCATAGTTCTGTTTTCGACGTGACAGGGGAAAGTGTACGGCGACTTGTGTCCGTGGCTGTATGGGCAAAACCACCCGCCATCCATGATAAAAATACGGCTCTCGCCCCAGGAGCCCCGTCATGGACCTCGCCACGCTCACCTTATTTCTCCCGGCCTGCTTCGCCCTGAACATGGCCCCCGGCCCGAATAACTTACTGTCCGTCAGCAACTCGACCCGCTACGGCTATCGCACGGCATGCCTGGCCGGGATCGGTCGGCTGCTGGCCTTTGCCGGGATGATCGCCCTCGCCTCGGCGGGCCTGGCGGTGGTACTGCAAACCTCGGAGTTGTTGTTCTACGGAATCAAGATTGTGGGGGCGGCGTATCTGTTCTATCTCGCCTGGCAGTTGTGGCGCGCGGATCCCGGGACGGAAAACGTGCGGGCGGGTGCGCCGGTAGGCATGCTGGCGCTGGCTCGGCAGGAGTTCCTGGTCGCGGCGGGCAATCCGAAAGCGATCCTTATTTTCACCGCGTTCCTGCCGCAATTCGTCGACTCGACCCACGCAATAACGCCGCAATTTGCCGTGTTGGGCGCGTTGTTCCTGATGCTGGAATGGATCGCCATCGGCGCCTACGCCTACATGGGCCTGCACATGCGGCGCTGGTTTGCCGAGCCACGGGGCAAACGGATGTTCAACCGTTGCTGTGCGGGATTATTATCGACAGCTGCTTCGGTGTTGCTGATGGCGCGCAGGGCCTGAGCGGTCCTCCATAGTCTGTCCTCATTCGACCAATATGAATCGCGGCCTGTGCCCGTGACTTAATAGGTACTCGCGCCATTGCCGCGAAAGCGACGAGCCTTCAATGAACCTGAACATTATTTATGCCGTTGGTGCAGCGGCGCTTTTCGGGGTGAGCACGCCGTTGGCCAAGGTGTTGGGTCTTGATCTATCGCCGATCCTGCTGGCCGGCTTGTTGTACCTGGGCAGCGGCCTGGGCTTGACGCTCGTCAGATTGATCCATGACCGCTGCTGGAAGCCCAGCGGCCTCAAACCATCGGAGTGGCCATGGCTGATCGGCGCAATCGCGTTGGGAGGCGTTCTTGCGCCGGTGGCGCTTATGTTCGGTTTGACCCTGACCTCGGGCGCCACGGCGTCACTGATGCTCAACCTGGAGTCGGTACTGACTGCTGTGCTGGCCTGGGTGGTATTCAAGGAAAATGCCGACCGCCGAATCGTTGCCGGAATGCTCGCAATCGTCGCCGGAGGCTTGCTGCTGGCCTGGCCTCAGGATTCGGCGCAACCCCAGGGTTGGCTTGGACCGTTGATGGTCGCCCTCGCCTGTGCCTGCTGGGCAATCGATAACAATCTGACGCGCAAAGTGTCGGCCTCGGATGCCCTGTTCATTGCCGGCATCAAAGGATTGGTCGCCGGCATGGTGAACTGTTCTCTGGCACTGTCGCTCGGCGCAAAAATGCCGCAAATAACGGTGCTGGCCTCGACGTTAGCCGTCGGTTTCCTCGGGTATGGCATCAGCCTGGTGCTGTTCGTTCTGGCGCTGCGCGGACTGGGCACAGCACGCACCGGCGCCTACTTTTCCACCGCACCTTTTCTCGGTGCGGCGATTGCCATCCTGCTGCTGGGTGAGCCGGTCTCGCTGACGTTCTGGCTTGCTTCGCTGCTGATGGGCCTCGGCGTCTGGGTTCACCTCAAGGAGAACCATGACCATGATCATCAACACGTGGCACTCAAACATGGCCATCGACACGTTCATGACGAACATCATCAGCATGAACATTCATTCCGGTGGGACGGCACCGAGCCCCACAGTCATGAACATGAGCACATGCCGATCCGCCACAGTCATCCGCACTTTCCGGACATTCATCACCGGCACAAACACTAATTTTCAGAAACAGGGCGTTGGCATTACCTATCGGTATACGTATATTCGGATATCCATATATATGAGCAGACACGATGAACGCACGCCCTACCCCAACCAAAATCCTTTTCATGTGTACTGCCAACAGCTGTCGCAGCGTGTTGAGCGAAGCGCTATTCAATCACTTGGCGCCGGCGGGTTACGCAGCGGTGAGTTCCGGCAGTTTCCCCAGCGGCCGGCTCAACCCACAGGCTGTGCAAACCCTGCATAATCTCGGTATCTCAACCGAAGGCCTGTACAGCAAAGACTCCTCGACCTTCGCCGATGCCCCGCCCGATATTGTCATCACTGTGTGCGACAAAGCTGCCGGGGAAGCCTGTCCGGTTTACTTCGGCCCGGCGATCAAAAGCCACTGGGGACTGGCCGATCCGTCGGACGTCCATGGCACCGAACAGCAAATCCAGGCCGCTTTCGACACTACCGTCGAAACGATCAAACGGCGTTTTTCAGCGTTTTTCACCTTGGATCTGAGCGGCCTGTCGGACGTCGAATTAAAAACCGAACTGGACCGCATCGGAGCCCTGTGATGAACGACGACCTGCCCAATCTGAACCTGGAACTGCTGACGCCTCCCAACGAAAGCACCCACAAACCGCGCATCCTTCTGCTTTACGGATCCACTCGCGAGCGCTCTTTTAGCCGCTTGCTCACCGAAGAAGCCGCACGGATCCTGCGTTTGCTGGGCGCCGAAACGGTGATCTTCGATCCCTGCGGACTGCCGCTTCCCGATGACACGCCCAGCGACCACCCGAAAGTCCAACAACTGCGCGACCTGGTGCTCTGGTCCGAAGGCCAGGTCTGGTGTTCGCCGGAGCGCCACGGCTCGATGTCGGCGGTATTCAAAGCGCAGATCGACTGGATTCCCCTGACCATGGGCGCCGTTCGTCCGACTCAAGGCAAGACCCTGGCAGTGATGCAGGTTTGCGGCGGATCGCAGTCGTTCAACACCGTCAATCAACTGCGGGTGTTGGGCCGCTGGATGCGGATGTTGACCATCCCCAATCAATCCTCGGTGCCGAAGGCGTTCATGGAATTCGACGAAGCAGGAAGGATGAAGCCCTCTTCGTACTACGATCGGGTAGTGGATGTGATGGAGGAACTGATCAAGTTCACGTTGCTGGTGCGTGGTCGCGAGGAGTTTCTGGTGGACCGCTATTCGGAGCGCAAGGAAAGCGCCGAGGAGCTCTCGAAACGAGTCAATCAACGATCGATCTGAGACCACGGCGCCTGACCGGAATTCTCTGTCGATTTTTCGGTGGAGGCACTCAGCGCCGCGCCTTATGCTCAGCCCATGAACCTACAAAACGCTTTGCTTCCGCCCCACGCCGAGATGGTTCGCGCCATGCTCGAACGAGACACCGCCTACGAGGGGGTGTTCTTTACCGCGGTCAAAACCACCGGCATTTTCTGCCGCCCCAGCTGCACGGCGCGCAAGCCGAAACCGGCGAACGTCGAGTTCTTCGCCCATGCCGATGAGTGCCTGTCCGCGGGCTACCGCGCCTGCCTGCGGTGCAAGCCGCTGGACGCCGCGGCCATTGCGCCGGACTGGGTGCAGAAGTTGCTCAAGTCGGTGGACGCTGACCCCGAGCTGCGCTGGACTGACGCGCACTTACAGGCAGAGGGCATCGAGCCGCTGAAACTGCGCCGCTGGTTCAAGCAGCATTTCGGCATGACCTTTCATGCCTGGCTGCGCACCCGGCGCCTCGGCATGGCGTTGGGCGGGATCAAACAGGGCGATTCCATTGACAACGCGGCGTTCGACTCGGGCTACGAATCCCTGAGCGGTTTTCGCGATGCGTTTCAGAAATCCTTCCACATCACGCCGGGCCGCACTGCCAACAGCGAACCACTGCTGTTCACGCGGTTGACCACGCCGCTGGGGCCGATGATCGCCATGGCCGAACGCCGCGGGTTGGTGCTGCTGGAGTTTCTGGATCGGCCTGCGCTGACCAAGGAAGTCGAAGAGCTGCAGAACCGTTATGGCTACGCCTTGGCCCCTGGGCACAACGGCCACTTGCAGACAATCGAAGCGGAGCTGGCGCAATACTTTGCCGGCAAGCTGAGCGAATTCACCGTGCCACTGCACCTGCCCGGCAGCGCGTTTGCCCGGCAGGTCTGGGCCGAACTGGCGAAAATTCCCTACGGCCAGACCAGCACCTACGGTGCCATCGCCGCCAGATTGGGCAAGCCCGGTGCCAGTCGCGCGGTGGGCCTGGCCAACGGGCACAACCGTCTTTCGATTGTCTTGCCCTGCCACCGGGTGATCGGTGCAGATGGCTCGCTGACGGGCTATGGTGGAGGACAACCGCGCAAGGCATTTCTGCTCAGACTGGAAAAAGCCGCGGTTCAGGTCACGCAACAACTCGCGTTCTGAACGTCTGCTGTTTTTTCTCACAAGGTCATAAGGAAGGACATTCGATGGACAAGCAATTTCACCAGCTGCACCACAATGGCTTGCTGATCCTCACCAACGTCGGCGATGCCGCCGGAGCGCGGCTGGTCGAGCAACTGGGCTGCCAAGCCGTGGCCACCAGCAGCGCCGCGGTGGCCTGGGTTCACGGGTATCAGGACGGCAACGCCCTGCCCCTCGAACGCCTGGTGTCGACGGTCGAGTCCATCGCCCGGGTGATCACGGTGCCGTTGACCGTGGACATCGAGGCCGGCTATTCCGATGACCTGGCGCGGGTGGCCCAAGTGATCGATGCAGTCATCGCCGCCGGCGCTGTCGGGATCAATATCGAGGACGGAGCTTCCTCGCCCGAGCTGCTGGTGCGCAAGATCGAAATCGCTCGTCAGGTTGCCGAACGTCGCGGCGTGAAGCTGTTCATCAATGCTCGGACCGACGTGTACCTCAAGGGCCTGGTGCCCGCCGAAGACCGCGTGGCCGAGACACTCAAGCGCGCCGCCTTGTATCAAGCCGCCGGTGCCGACGGGCTGTTTGCTGCCGGGGTCACCGCCGAGTACGAGATCGCTGCGCTTTGCCAGGGCACCTCGCTGCCCGTCAATGTTCTCGGCCTCCCGGGCGTGCCGTCGCCCGAGACTTTGAAGTCGCTCGGCGTGCGCCGTTTAAGCGCTGGTTCACGCATTGCCGAGTTTCTTTATGGCGCCATGGCCACAGTGGCCAAGAGTTTTCTGCAAACAGGGCAGCTCGACAGCCGCGAACTCAAGGCCTTCACCTATGGCGAAGTGAATGCGCTGTTGGCGCCGTCCGGGAAAGTCTGACCCCATGCCCGACAACTACCTGCCCGCCACTGAATTTCTATCGTCCATCGATGAGGACTGGCGCCGCCACATCGCCACCATCGGCCCGTGCCTGCATCAGCCCCACGCCGCTCGCGATCCCTATGAGTCGCTGGTGCGGGCGATTGCCTACCAGCAACTGCACGCAAAGGCCGGGGATGCGATTGTCGGTCGGCTGTTGGCATTGTTCCCTTCGGACAGATTCCCGAGGCCTGAACAGATTGTTGCGACGGACTTTGACCGGATGCGCAGTTGCGGGTTTTCCGCCAGCAAGATCGCGACCATTCAGGGCATCGCCCAGGCCGCTCTGGACGGAGTGGTACCGGATTACGCCACGGCGTTGGCCATGGAGGATGAGGCGTTGATCGAACGGCTGATCACCTTGCGCGGGGTTGGTCGCTGGACGGTTGAGATGTTGCTGATTTACAGCCTGGAGCGGCCGGACGTTTTGCCGGCCGATGACTTTGGGGTGCGTGAGGGGTATCGGCGGCTCAAGGGATTGGAGGTACAGCCGACGCGTAAACAGATGATTGAGATCGGGTTGGCGTGGAGTCCTTATCGGACAGTAGCTTCCTGGTATTTGTGGCGGTTGACCGGCAAGTAGACCGCGTTATCGTTCTTCGCGAGCACGTCGGATCGCCGCACCGCCGCTCTCACATTTAATGTGGGAGCAACTGTCATGTTGGTTTCTATTTTGGAGACTTTTCAGAAGACAACCGGGTATCCACAGTTTCGTAGAGACTCGCTGACGGTCTAGGCTGTAGGGGTCAGTTCCAGCCACGTCGGAGGTTCCCATGCAGCTCGAAGGCTCCTGCCATTGCGGCGCGGTGTCGTTCAGTTTGACCAGCGCCCACCCCTACCCGTATCAGCGATGCTACTGCTCGATTTGCCGCAAGACCCAGGGCGGTGGCGGTTATGCGATCAATATTGCGGGTGATGCCAACAGCCTGAAAGTGCGCGGGCGCAAGCACATTGCGATTTACCATGCGCTACTCAAGGACCAAGGCGCTCAACGCGCCCACCGCAGCACCGCCGAGCGGCATTTCTGCTCGGTGTGTGGCTCGGGTTTGTGGCTGTTCAGCCCGGAATGGCCAGAGCTGATTCACCCGTTTGCGTCGGCCATCGATACCCCGCTGCCGGTGCCGCCGGAACATACGCATTTGTTGCTGGATTCCAAGGCCCCCTGGGTGGAGGCAGAGGTGCAGCCTGGCGATAAACGGTTCGATGAATACCCCGAAGAGTCCATTGCCGAGTGGCATGAGCGCCTGGGTTTGAGCTGCTAAGCCCGTTCACGGTCGTTGACAGTTTCCCGACAAAGCTGCCAAAGATTGCGCGCCGGCAGCCGCCTGGCATGGGCGCATCCATTTCCCCTCGGGTGCTCCCATGTTTCGTTCGTCGTGTCCGCCATCAAGAGTGTGGGCAGTTTTTCCAGATCGCGCCAATGCGGCCGAACCCAGAAGAACAGCACGACGCCGATCATCACCGCGATCATCAGGTAAGCCGCGGCAATGTAGAACAGCATCAGACTCAGCTCGGCCGGCAGCTTGATGCTGAGCAACCGCGGGCCGCCGTCGATGCGGGAGATAAATTGCATGTATTTGTCACGAATGACTAACAATCCCTGGGCCAGCTCGGTTTTTTCCTGATCACTCAGCGCCAGTTGATCAGCCTCGACCACCGTCAGCCCCAGGCCGTAATGGGGACGCACCGCTGTCCGGGGTTTGGCGGCGTTGCAACGCACGCAAACGGGCTAGCAGCACGGGCTTTCGGAGATGTTTCATACTTTTAAGAGTTTTTTACACTTTCGGTCTAATGAGTCAGGCCGCGGCTGGTACACCGCTGTGGAAACGGAACTCCACGTCTGGCGACTCGATCAGCTCCTGCTCGGCGGCACGGACTTTGTCGATCACTTGGGCGATGTCCTTGGCATCGCCATACTGGTAGGCCAGTTTCAGGTAACCCTGAAAATGCCGGGCCTCACTTTTCAGCAGGCCGAAGTAAAACTTGCCCAGATCTTCGTCCAGATGCGGCACCAGTGCCTCGAAACGCTCGCAGCTGCGGGCTTCGATGAAAGCGCCGACCACCAGGGTGTCCACCAGTTTGACCGGCTCGTGACTGCGCACCACTTTGCGCAAGCCCGAGGCGTAACGCCCGGCGGACAATTGGCGCAGCTCGATCTTGCGCTTTTTCATCAGGCGCATGACCTGTTCGTGGTGCACCAGCTCTTCCCGGGCCAGGCGCGACATCAGGTTGATCAGGTCGACGTGGGAGTGATACTTGGCAATCAGGCTCAATGCCGTGCTGGCCGCCTTGAATTCGCAGTTCTTGTGGTCGATCAGCAGGGTTTCCTGATCGGCCAGCGCGGCCTGGACCCAGCCATCGGGGGTGCGGCAGCCGAGGAACTCGTGGATTTCGGGAAGGATCATGGGGCTCACGGATAAATGGTTCAAAACGAAGGGCGCCGATTATACCGGCCTGCCGACAGACCACCAGTCGCGACCGTTGATATGCATCAACTCCCGGGATGCCGGGCAGCAACTATAGTTGTGCAACGCCATGCTTTTTTATTCTCTGGAGATCCCGCTCATGCAAGCCATTCGCAGCATTCTGGTGGTCCTCGAATCCGAACACTCGGAAAGCCTGGCGCTCAAACGGGCCAAATTGATTGCCGGTGTGACTCAGGCCCACCTGCACTTGCTGGTCTGCGATCCCAAGCATGACCACAGCGCGATGCTGGGCGTGCTCAAGGCCGCCCTGCTGGAGGACGGTTACAGCGTCACCACCGAGCAGGCCTGGAACGAAAGCCTGCACGAAACCATTGTCGATGTGCAGCAGGCTGAAGGTTGCGGACTGGTGGTCAAGCAACATTATCCCGACAGTCCACTGAAAAAAGCCCTGCTGACCCCAGCGGACTGGAAACTGCTGCGTTACTGCCCGACGCCAGTGCTGCTGGTCAAAACCTCGAAACCCTGGACTGGCGGGGTCATTCTGGCGGCAATCGACGTGGGTAACACCGATGGAGAACACCGCACGCTACACGCCAGTATCATCGATCACGGCTATGACATCGCCAGCCTGGCCAAGGCTCACCTGCACGTGATCAGCGCCCATCCGTCACCGATGCTCTCGGCGTCCGACCCGACTTTGCAACTCAGCGAAACCATCGAAGCGCGCTATCGCGAGCAGTGCAAAGCGTTTCAGGCCGAGTTCGACATTGATGACGAGCACCTGCATATCGCGGAAGGTCCGGCGGATGTGTTGATTCCGTTCATGGTCCACAAGCTGCAGGCGGCGGTGACGGTAATCGGTACCGTGGCTCGGTCCGGATTGTCAGGGGCGTTGATCGGGAATACGGCGGAGGTGGTGCTGGATGCGGTGGAGAGCGATGTGCTGGTACTGAAGCCGGATACGATCATGGATCATCTGGAGGAGATCGTTACCCAGCATTGAGATTTGCGGCGTCAGGTAGTACGCCATCGCGGGCAAGCCACGCTCCCACAGATTTTGTGTTGATCACACCCGTTGTGTACGACACAAAACCTGTGGGAGCGTGGCTTGGTCCGGGCGGTGTTCCGACGATGCTTTTCAGCCGTCGAAGGCGTCCCGGAGAAAGCCCGGGGCAATGTAGCGCTGGTAATGCGCCTCGGAGAGCAAAAAGAACTCCCGATCAATGGCATCGCGCAACTCCGGCAGATTCCAGTCGCGAAACTCCGGCATCAGCACCATTCCGTAGGCTTCCAGGTTGTTGATGACCCGCGCCCCCCGGGCAATCAGCTGATACGCCCAGCAATATTCCGATTGATGCGGCACAAAGCGGATCTTGCGCTGCTCCAGTTGCAGCCGCAGGCGCTGGGGGTCGAAAACCTCCAGTTTACCGGCCATCACCTGGGACAACAGCTGCTCAAGACGCAGCCACACCGCGCGCTTTTCTTCCTCGTTGTAACCATTCCAATTGATCACTTCATGGTGGAAACGCTTGCAGCCACGGCACACCAGATCACCGTAAACAGTGGAGCAGAGGCCGACGCAGGGGGTTTTGATGGTCTGATTGGGCATAGGTAGGCAGAACACGGGAAAGCAGAACAGGTCGGCATGTTAGCCCTTTGTCTAACATTCATCACCCCTCAAAGTTCAGGGGCTAACTTACGTTTATATTTTTTTTGCCGTAGAATCAGCCAGCCTTTTAAGGCGCCAATGTCCGTTAGAAGCTGTTTTCAAAGCGTCACGAGCACAGTCGTTCCTTCAGAGCGGTGTTGGCGAAGGGTTTTTCCAGCGGGGAAAAGCCCAACGCCAACCCTCATCAGCTCCCGTTCTGCAGGCGTAAAACTTTGAAAGCAGCTTCTGTAAGGAATTGCCGGTAATTCTGGCTAAGTGGCCCACAACGCCATGCAGCGCATGAGTACGGCAATTTCGGGATGAGCGTCCCGGACACCCATTTGGGACCACTGATGAGGGTAATAACTGTGCTTGAAGCCTACCGCAAACATATCGAAGAGCGTGCAGCACTGGGTATCGTTCCCCAGCCGCTAAACGCCGAACAAACTGCAGGCCTGGTCGAGCTGCTGAAGAATCCCCCGGTTGGCGAAGAAGCTTTCCTCGTTGACCTGATCACCAATCGCATTCCGCCAGGTGTGGACGAAGCGGCCTATGTAAAGGCCGGCTTCCTGTCTGCCCTCGCTGAAGGCGAAGCAAAATCCCCTCTGATTGACAAGAAACGCGCTGTTGAACTGCTCGGCACCATGCAGGGCGGCTACAACATCGTGACGCTGGTCAATCTGCTGGAAGACGCCGAGCTGGCGCCAGTCGCTGCCGAAGAACTCAAGCACACACTGCTGATGTTCGACGCTTTCCACGACGTCGCTGAAAAAGCCAAGAACGGTAACGTTCACGCTAAAGGCGTGCTGCAATCCTGGGCTGACGGCGAGTGGTTCAAGAACCGCCCGACTCTGGCCGACAAGATCAGCCTGCGCGTGTTCAAGGTTACCGGCGAAACCAACACCGACGACCTGTCCCCTGCTCCGGACGCCTGGTCCCGCCCGGACATCCCGCTGCACGCCCTCGCCATGCTGAAAATGGCCCGTGAAGGCATCGAGCCTGACGCCCAGGGCGTTACCGGTCCGATGAAGCAGATCGAAGAAATGCGCAACGCCGGCTTCCCGATCGCCTACGTCGGCGACGTGGTTGGTACCGGTTCTTCGCGTAAATCGGCTACCAACTCGGTGCTGTGGTTCTTCGGCGACGACGTTCCTTTCGTACCGAACAAGCGTGCTGGCGGCTTCTGCTTCGGCAGCAAGATCGCTCCGATCTTCTACAACACCATGGAAGATGCCGGCGCACTGCCAATCGAGTTCGACGTCACCAACATGAACATGGGCGATGTGATCGACCTGTACCCGCATGCTGGCAAAGTCTGCAAACACGGCACTGACGAAGTCCTGACCACCTTCGAAATGAAAACGCCGGTGCTGTTGGACGAAGTTCGTGCTGGCGGCCGTATCCCGCTGATCATCGGCCGCGGCCTGACCGACAAGGCCCGTGCAGAATTGGGCCTGGGCCCTACTGACCTGTTCAAACTGCCTGAAGCACCTGTCGACACCGGCAAGGGCTTCACCCTGGCACAGAAAATGGTCGGCAAGGCTTGCGGCCTGCCAGAAGGCAAAGGCGTTCGTCCAGGTACTTACTGCGAACCGAAAATGACCACCGTCGGCTCTCAGGACACCACCGGTCCTATGACCCGTGACGAACTGAAAGACCTGGCGTGCCTGGGCTTCTCGACCGATCTGGTCATGCAGTCCTTCTGCCACACCGCGGCTTACCCTAAGCCGATCGACGTGACCACCCACCACACCTTGCCAGACTTCATCATGACCCGTGGCGGCGTTTCCCTGCGTCCGGGCGACGGCATCATCCACAGCTGGCTGAACCGCATGCTGCTGCCGGACACCGTCGGTACCGGTGGTGACTCGCACACCCGTTTCCCGATGGGCATTTCGTTCCCGGCCGGTTCCGGTCTGGTAGCGTTCGCCGCAGCCACTGGCGTTATGCCGCTGGACATGCCGGAATCGATCCTGGTGCGCTTCAAAGGCAAGATGCAACCGGGCGTCACCCTGCGTGACCTGGTTCACGCCATTCCTTACTTCGCGATCCAGGCTGGCCTGCTGACCGTTGAAAAGAAAGGCAAGAAGAACGCCTTCTCCGGCCGCATCCTGGAAATCGAAGGCCTGGACAACCTGAGCATCGAGCAGGCTTTCGAGCTGTCCGACGCCTCGGCTGAACGTTCGGCTGCCGGTTGCACCATCAAGCTGTCGAAAGATTCCATCACCGAGTACCTGAACTCCAACATCACCCTGCTGCGCTGGATGATCGGCGAAGGCTACGGCGATGCTCGTACTCTGGAACGTCGCGCTCAAGCGATGGAAGCCTGGGTTGCCAACCCTGAGCTGATGGTTGCCGATGCTGACGCCGAATACGCGGAAATCATCGAAATCGACCTGGCTGACATCAAAGAGCCTGTGCTCTGCGCACCAAACGATCCGGACGACGCCCGTCTGCTGTCCAGCGTTGCTGGCGAGAAGATCGACGAAGTGTTCATCGGTTCGTGCATGACCAACATCGGTCACTTCCGCGCTGCCGGCAAGTTGCTGGAACAGGTCAAAGGTCAGCTTCCAACCCGTCTGTGGCTGTCGCCGCCGACCAAAATGGACGCTCACCAGTTGACCGAAGAAGGCTACTACGGCATCTACGGCAAGGCCGGCGCACGCATGGAAATGCCGGGCTGCTCGCTGTGCATGGGTAACCAGGCACGGGTAGAGCCGAACTCGACTGTTGTGTCGACGTCGACCCGTAACTTCCCGAACCGTCTGGGTGACGGCGCAAACGTCTACCTGGCTTCGGCCGAGCTGGCGTCTGTTGCTTCCATCCTGGGTCGCCTGCCGACCGTCGAGGAGTACATGGAATACGCTGGCAAGATCGACAGCATGGCGGCTGATGTTTACCGCTACCTGTCCTTCGACCAGATCGCCGAGTTCCGTGAAGCTGCTGCGAACGCCAACATCCCGGTCGTTCAAGCCTAACGCTGCAACGCAATAAAAAACGCCGCCCATCGTGAGATGAGCGGCGTTTTTTTATGCCTGATCGTTGCTTGATCGTCCTGATCGTACCCACGCTCCGCGTGGGTACGATCAGTGTAGGACGGTCAGGCGCTCAGCGAATAGATCAACGCCGAAATCGCCACCAGGCCCACCGCCGTCACGAAGACGTTGGAAGCCTGACCGCGATAACGCGCCATGGCCGGAACCTTGCGAATCGCGTACATCGGCATCAGGAACAGGATCGCGGCGATAACCGGGCCACCGAGGGTTTCGATCATCCCCAGAATGCTCGGGTTCAGCGTGGCGACGATCCAGCAGACCACCAGCATGAACGCTGCAGTCATACGGTCCAGCGTCTTCGGTGCCGGGCGTTTGCCGCTCTTGGCGATCAGGCCTTTCAAACCCTCGCTGGCACCAATGTAATGGCCCAGGAACGACTTGGAGATCGCCACGAAAGCAATCAACGGCGCCGCGAAGGCGATGGTCGGGTTGCTGAAGTGGTTGGCCAGGTACGACAGGATCGACAGGTTCTGCGCCTTGGCTTCCGCCAATTGCATCGGCGACAGGGTCAGCACGCAGCTGAAGACGAAGAACAGCACCATCACCACCATCAAGGCGTGAGCGCGGGACAGGATCTGCGAGCTGCGCTCTTCGGCGTGGGGGCCGTAACGACGCTTCTGGTCCACCGCGAACGCCGAGATGATCGGCGAGTGGTTGAACGAGAACACCATCACCGGAATTGCCAGCCACAGCGTGTGCAGCAGTGCCGACGGTTCGGGCAGCGTCGACGCGGTGGCGAGAATGCCGCCGTTCCAGTGGGGAATCAGGAACACCGCGAGGAACAGCAGCGCCACAATGAACGGATAAACCATCAGGCTCATGGCCTTGACGATCGCCTGCTCGCCGCAACGTACCACCGCCAACAGGCCGAGGATCAGCACCAACGACAGCACGGCGCGCGGTGGCGGCATGATGTGCAGTTGATGCTCGAGAAAACTGCCCACGGTGTTGGTCAGGGCCACGCTGTAAATCAACAGGATCGGGAAGATCGCGAAGAAGTACAGCAAGGTGATCAGCGCGCCAGCCTTGATGCCGAAGTGTTCTTCCACCACTTCAGTGATGTCCGCGCCTTCGCGTCCGGACAACACAAAACGTGTCAGGCCACGGTGTGCGTAAAACGTCATGGGGAACGCCAGCACCGCCAGGACCAGCAACGGCCAGAAGCCGCCCAGACCCGCGTTGATCGGCAAGAACAGCGTGCCGGCCCCGATGGCCGTGCCAAACAGGCCCAGCATCCAGGTGGTGTCATGGCGATTCCAGCTCGTGAGAGTCGCTGGTGTCGCCGCTACATAGCGTTCGTCGACGCTATTGGCCTGATCATTCATCCGGTGGGATCTCCGCATTCCGGTCAGTTGCTACCCGGTCAGGACGAGTCGGAAAAATCCGACAGGCAGCGCCCTGGCCGAAACAGGGGCACGATTGTCCGGGATTGATGAACAGAAGCAAAGACTTAGCTGAGGAGCGGTTGTACGTATCAGTTTCACTGGCGAGATTTATTTAATAGATGTTCATAAAAATCTATTTAACAAAAGACTGGCCCGCTGTACTTTCGATGCTACCGGCTGATCAACAGCTCTCATTGATGGAGTCACTCATGCCACTCGTTCGCGTCGACATCAAAAAGAACCAGAACCCCACGTTCGCCAAAAGCGTCGGCAAACTTATCTACGCTGCCATGCACAGCACCATCGGCGTGCCGGAGAACGATAATTTCCAGATTCTGGCGGAACACGATGAACAACATTTCATCTTTGATCCCGGATACTTGGGCATCAATCGCACCGACAACCTGGTGGTGATTCAGATAACGATGAGCGAAGGACGCACCATCGAGCAGAAAAAACTGCTCTACAAAACCATCGCCGAAAGCCTTAACGCAGAACTGGCGATTCGGCTGGAGGATGTTTTCATTAATCTGGTGGAAGTGAAAAAAGAGAACTGGTCCTTCGGCAATGGCATTGCCCAGTACGCCCTCTGATTTCTACTTTTTATTTACCTGTGAGCCCCCAATGCCTCGAGTCTCCCGCAAACAAGCCGAACTCAACCGCGAGATCATCGTCGAGGCCGCCACGCGTCTGTTTCGCGAGCGCGGCCTGCACGGGATCAGCGTGGTCGATGTGATGGCGGCTGCAGGCCTGACCCATGGCGGCTTCTATGGTCACTTCGAATCCAGGGACGCGCTGGCGCAGGAAGCCAGCAGCCGGGCGTTCGAGGAGGCGGCAGGTCGCTGGAAGGAGCGGATCGCCGCCCATGACAATAAAAATGCTGCCCGCCAAGCCTTGATCGACCCGTACCTGTCCGCCGACAGCCGTGACAATCCAGGGGAGAGCTGCCCGGTCGTAGCCTTTGCCGGGGACATGTGCCACGAAGCGGCAGAAAGCGGCTTGCGTGAAACGTTCATGCAAGGCCTGAACAACCTGCTCGACACGTTTGGCTCGTTGACGGATTCAGACGACTCTGAACGCAATCGCCAGCAAGCGCTGGTGCAATATTCGCTGATGGTCGGTGCCTTGACGCTGGCCCGGGCCACCCGCGGCGATGCCCTGTCGGATGAAATCCTCAAGGCTGCGCGAACCTTCCTGATGACGCAAAAATCTTTCTCTCCTGTTCCGCTATGATCATCTGGAAGTGCTGCAACCTTTGGCGATTGCCAAAGCGTTCTGGACCCAACAATCGCAAGCGACGTTCGAGCCTCCACATTCCGACGCCCACAGGAGCCCAGCATGCCCGCAACCGTTCTGGTACTGGTTGAAACCATCAATGATTACCTGCCGATTCTCGAACATCAGGGCTTTCACCTGATACTGGCTCCCACGCCTGCCGAACGCGCTGCTGCCATCAACCGTCATGGCGCTCGGATCGATGCGGTACTGACCCGCGGCCCATTGGGCTTGTATGCCGATGAAATCGCCGCCCTGGCGAACCTCAAGATCATCTGCGTGATCGGTGCCGGTTATGAACACGTCGACCTGCAAGCGGCGGCCAACCGTGGGATCACCGTCACAAACGGCGCCGGGGTCAACGCCTCTTCGGTCGCCGACCACGCCATGGCGATGCTGCTGTCGCTGGTGCGCGACATTCCTCGCTGCGACGCTGCCGTGCGCCGGGGAGAATGGCCGAAAATCATGCGCCCTTCCCTGGCCGGCAAACGTCTGGGCATCCTTGGCCTTGGTGCCGTGGGCATGGCCATCGCCAAGCGCGCCGCCGCAGGCTTCGACATGACAGTGAGCTACCACAACCGCCAACATCGCAGCGACGTGCCATACAGCTTTTGCTCGACGCCCACCGAACTGGCGCGAGTCTCGGACTTTTTGGTGGTCGCGACCCCTGGCGGACTGGGCACCAAACACCTGATCAACCGGCAAGTGCTCGAAGCCCTCGGTCCCCAGGGGTTCGTCGTCAACATCGCCCGTGCCAGTGTGATCGTCACCAGCGACCTGGTCAGCGCACTAGAACAACGGCGTATTGCCGGTGCTGCGCTAGATGTCTTCGATGCCGAGCCCCGTGTGCCGGACGCACTCAAGTCCTTGACCAACGTAATCCTCACCCCACATGTCGCCGGCCTGTCTCCGGAGGCCACTCAAGGCACCGTGGAGCTGGTGGGTCGCAATCTGGTGGCGTTCTTTTCTGGCAAACCGGTGCTCACTCCCATCGACCTGCCGACTAGCGAGATGAAGGCTGTACTGTAAGAGCCATTCAAACAGGTGTATCAAAAGCAATGATTAACCGGCAACACGCTCACCTATAAGGGCCGTTCGTGGTTGTGGGTGTCGGGTGTGCGCATTAGATTAGCCAATAGTCTCAGGCCTCCAGAATAAGCAGAAGGGATAAGCATGGCGCTTACTGACCAGTCCACCCGTATCCGCACCGGTGAAGAACTCGATGCCAGCCTGATCGATCCGTACCTCAAGGCCCACATTCCGGGCCTGAGTGGTTTGCCGCAGATCAGCCAGTTCCCGGGCGGTGCGTCTAACCTCACCTACTTGCTGGAATACCCCGAGCAGGAGTTCGTCCTGCGTCGGCCACCGTTTGGTCACAAGGCCAAGTCCGCCCACGACATGGGTCGCGAGTTTCGCATCCTCAATCAGCTCCGTGATGGGTTTCCGTACTGTCCGAAAGCGTATGTGCACTGCACCGATGAATCGGTGATCGGCGCCGAATTCTATGTGATGGAACGGGTCAACGGGATCATCCTGCGCTCCGAACTGCCGCCGGAACTGGGCCTGGATTCGGCGCAAACCGAAGCCCTGTGCAAGAGCTTCATCGACAAATTTGTTGAACTGCACCGGGTCGACTACAAGGCCTATGGCCTGGGCGACCTCGGGAAACCCGAAGGCTATGTCGCGCGGCAGATAAAAGGTTGGAGCGATCGCTACGAGAAAGCCCTGACCCCCGATGCGCCGAAGTGGGAAGCAGTCAAAGCCTGGCTCAACGACAAAATGCCGGCCGATCACCCGACTTCCAGCATCGTCCACAACGACTATCGCTTCGACAACGTGATCCTCGACCCGAATAACCCGATGCAGATCATCGGCGTGCTCGACTGGGAGCTGACCACCCTTGGCGACCCGCTGATGGACCTGGGCAACACCCTCGCCTACTGGATCGAAGCCGACGACCCGGCACCGGTGCAACTGATGCGCCGTCAACCAAGCCACGCCCCGGGCATGCTGACCCGCCGCGAGTTTGTCGATTATTACGCCGAGCGCTCAGGCATCCAGATCGACAATTTCGACTTCTACTACACCTACGGCCTGTTCCGCCTCGCCGGCATCGTGCAGCAGATTTACTACCGCTTTTTCCATGGTCAGACCCAGGACAAACGCTTTGCGCAGTTCATTCACATGAACAAACTGCTGGAGCAAATGAGCCTGCAGGTCATCTCGAAATCCAGCCTCTGATCGCGCCACTGGCCCCCAACAACAAGGAAAACCCATGTCCAAGACTCAGTTGTTCGACCTCGACGGCAAAATCGCATTCGTGTCTGGTGCCAGCCGCGGCATCGGTGAAGCCATCGCCAAACTGCTGGCCCAGCAAGGCGCCCACGTGATCGTCTCGAGTCGCAAACTCGACGGCTGCCAACACGTGGCCGACGCGATCATCGCCGCCGGCGGCAAAGCCACCGCCGTTGCCTGCCACATCGGTGAAATGGATCAGATCACTCAAGTGTTCGCCGGCATCCGCGAACAGTTCGGGCGCCTGGACATCCTGGTCAACAACGCAGCGACCAATCCGCAGTTCTGCAACGTACTGGACACTGACCTCAGCGCCTTCCAGAAAACCGTCGACGTGAACATTCGCGGCTACTTCTTCATGTCGGTTGAAGCCGGCAAGCTGATGCGCGAAAACGGCGGCGGCAGCATCATCAACGTCGCCTCGATCAATGGCATCTCGCCGGGGATCTTCCAGGGCATCTACTCGGTGACCAAGGCCGCCGTGATCAACATGACCAAAGTCTTTGCCAAGGAATGCGCGCAGTTCGGTATCCGTTGTAATGCCCTGCTGCCGGGCCTGACCGACACCAAGTTTGCTTCGGCGCTGGTGAAGAACGAAGCGATTCTGAATACCGCGTTGCAGCAGATTCCGCTTAAACGTGTGGCGGACCCGAGTGAAATGGCGGGGGCTGTGTTGTATCTGGCGAGTGATGCGTCGAGCTATACGACTGGGGTTTCGTTGAATGTGGATGGGGGGTTCCTGTCCTGACCTGTTCTTGCAGATGAAAGAAAGGCAGCCTCAGGGCGCCTCAGGGCTGCCTTTTTTATTCTGTCCCCGCCCCCCCTGTCGATCGTTCCCACGCTCTGCGTGGGAACGATCAACTATAAAGAAATTCAATTCTATAATTTGCAATTAACGAATATTTATTCCATAAATAGCCATCCTGAAAACAAAATTCCAAAAAGGACCCGGCTATGCGCGAACTCGGTATCGGACTCATTGGCACAGGCTTCATGGGCCGCGCTCATGCCCTGGCGTTTCGCAATGTCAGCGCGGTTTTCGAACTGCCCCTGAAGCTCAAACTCGCAGCCTTGGCCGACGCCGACCCGCAGCGCGCCCGGCACTGCGCTGATACCTGGGGTTTCGACACCGCTCACAGCGACTGGCAAAAACTGATCGATGACCCCAAGGTCAATCTGATCGCCATCACCACGCCCAATCATTTGCACTACCCCATGGCCATGGCCGCTCTCGCCGCCGGCAAACCGGTGTACTGCGAGAAACCCTTGGCGGTAAGCCTGGAACAGGCCAATGCCATGCGCCTGGCGGCTAAAGCGGCGGGTGTGGTGACGCGGGTGGGTTACAACTATCAGCACAACCCAATGATCGGGCTGGCCCGGGAGCTGATTCAAAACGGCGAACTGGGACAGATCATCAGTTTCCAGGGTGAATTCAGCGAAGACTTCATGGCCGATCCTGCTTCGCCGTGGTCCTGGCGCTGCGATGCCGAACATGCCGGCGGCGCTTTGGCCGATCTGGGCAGCCACCTTTTGGCGATGGCGCGTCATTTGGTTGGTGATATCGAAGCCGTGTGCGCCGATACCCAGACTGTCCACGGGCAACGTCCTGCGACGGCTGGCAGCCAGGAGCAACGCAACATCGCGGTCGACGATCAGGTCCACGCCCTGTTGCGGTTTGCTAACGGTGCCCGTGGGACGTTCAGCAGCAGCTGGCTCAAACACGGTTACAAGAACCATCTGAGCTTTGAAATCAGCGGCACTCGGGGGACGTTGGCGTTCGATCAGGAACGCTTGAATGAACTGCGTTTATATCGCGCCGGGCAGGACGGCTTCCAATGCTTGCTGGCGGGGCCGAACTTGCCGGGGTACGCAGCGTTCAGCCCGGCGCCAGGACACCAATTGGGGTACAACGAACTCAAGACGCTGGAAGTCCATGATCTGGTGATGGCTTTGGCCGGGGTCGGTCAGGAAGGGACGGATTTCGAACAGGCATGGGAAGTCGAACGCCTGGCGACGGCGATTCGCCTGGCAGCGCAGGAATCGCGGTGGGTCAGGATCGAGGAAGTTTGAGCGCCACCCGGGTGGTCCCCGCCAGCAGCGCAGTGCCGCCGGCGGTACACACAAACAAATGGGTGCTTACTGCGTGACGCAACGCGTCAGCGTCGTTTCCCGAGTCACCTGCCCGTCCGCCCTCATATCGCCTTGCACATCGACGTTCTCAGTGGTCTGGCAGGTACGTACAGGAGGTGGAGGCGGTGCGGCGGGAGGGGGCGGCGGCGGACTGGCGCAACCACCCAAAATTGCAGCGCACAGAGCGAACGACAGTGGAGCAAAAGCGCGTATCCCAAGAATTTTCATCGGTTGACCCGCGGTAAGTGATCGACACATTTCCGCGACCCGACAACCACACCGCTAGTTCGCGGACCGGTCACAGAAACTACTCTCGTACTTCTGATACGACCGCTGGCAAAACCCGGCAGTTCCTAGGAAATCTCAGGACGATGTAACGTATTGCTCTCAAGCTCATAACGCAGTTCTTCAATCAGCGCCGTCACCGCTTCCGGCGTCCTGAGTGTTGCCGCGCTCAACCCACTGACCACCAGATCTACTTGCCCTGATACCGGATGATAGAGTTTCACCGTCAACGAGTTATCGCCCGTCACACTGCAATCACAGGCCAACGGTGAAAAACTGCGTTCCAGTTGCATACGCAATTGCGCCAGATAAATCATTCGACTCACCCTCGCAGCAACGCAGAATAAAATGCATTCGTGATGTGTTCGGGGCCCATGTGGCTGTTCCTTTAGCTGTTTCGAAGGGGAGACGATTGCGGCCCGAAGACCTGTATCGCACCCTTACAGATTAGAAACTGCCGTACCCGGCCAACACATGAATTTGCACCATCCTGGTTAGTGCATTTGCACCTTACCGTTGGCCCTTGGGCCATCGTTCGCTGGAGAACAAACCTCGCTCGCGCGCCCAGACAATCGCCTCACTGCGACTGTGGACATCAAGCTTGGAATACACCGTCGATACATGATTGCGCACCGTGTTGGGCGCCAGTTTCAGCCGCGCGGCAATTTCCTTGTCGGCCAGGCCTTCGCAGATCAGCCCCAACACATCGCGCTCGCGGGCGGTCAGGTCGGTGAACGACACACTGGGCAACTGTGGTGAGTTGACGTTCTTCACGTTAGCGAGCTTTTCGATGAGCGTGCGGCTGAACCACGAGGCGTCTTTCATCACCTCTTCGATCGCCGACACCAACTCCAGCTCCGTGCGTTTTCGCTCGGTAATGTCCATAAACACCAGCAGATAGCAGGGATTGTCCTGAATGTTCACGGTGTCGGCCGAGACCGCGCAATCGATCAGCCCGGCGTCTTTTTTACGCACCCGGACGTCGACACGATCCACGCTGCCGGTTTTTTCCAGCGCTGCAAACAGCCGCGTGCGAGCGCCGTTGTCATCGATAAAATCGATCTGCGTCACGGTTTTGCCAAGCACTTCTTCACTGGGATACCCCAGCGTGTCGAGAAAGGCCTCATTGACGTCCATCACCACCTGATCGTCGGCGTTGCACACCAGGATCGGTACCGGGGTCAGTCGGAAAGCCTTGGCGAAACGTTCCTCGCTCTGGCGCAGGGCGACTTCGGCCTTATGCCGAGGCTCCACGTCGACAAAGGAAAACAACATGCACGGCTCGTCGTTGAGCTCGAGGGGCTGGCCGGCGACAATCACCTGCTTGCTACCACCGCCGCACAATTGCAGCCCCGCCTGCATTTGCGGAATGGTGACCCCTTCGCGCAAACGCTGCTTGGCCAGGTCTTTGTTTTCAGCCCCCTCCAGCACGTCCAATTCGTAGGTCGAACAGCCGATCACCTGATCCCGTGCATAACCGGTCATTTCCAGAAAGCCCGGGTTGACTTTGATGTAGCGCAAATCGCTGAGGCGACAGATCACGGCCGGTGCGGGGTTGGCGTTGAAGGTCTTCTCGAAACGCTGCTCGGCACTGGCCCACTCGGTGACATCGTCCATGATCAGCACCAGCGATTCCGGCTCACCACGACTATCGGCCAACACCATGCTGCGCACGCTGTGGACCCAAGTGCGCTCTTTATCGTCGACCGGGGTTAATTCAACCAGCACATCACTGAAGGTCTCACCGCGGGCGACGCGATTGATCGGATAATTGTTGGCCGCGACCGGGTGATTGTTGCGATAACGCAGGATGAAGCGCTTGGCGTACTCGCCGGTATTGGTTCCCAGGTCGCTGACCTGTCCGACACCGTGCATGGCCAGCGCAGCGTCATTGGCCCAGAGGATGGTCTGGTCGAGTTCCAGCAAAATCACCCCGTCGGACAGACCGGCGATGATCTGCTGCAACTGACGGCGATTGGTTTCGGTGGTCAGGACTTCCTGGCTCATTGGATCTCCACACATGCGGCGGCGCATTCATGCGCCGCCCTGTGAAGATGTCGACCGCGGGGGGTTGGGATAGTGCAAACCGCCTGTGTGATGGCGCACCGGGTTACTGCATGTCCTACGCATCCTGCAACCCCGCCAATTTCTCCGGATTGCGCATGATGAAAATCCGGCTCACCTGCCTTGCTTCGTCAAAGCCAAAGGTCATCGATGCCGTGATAACGCCGTCAGCCTTGATGATTACCCCTTGAGCGCCGTTGATATCTCTTGAGCCAGCATCACGGTCAGGGTGGTGGTAGAGCCGCTGGTGATGGCGCGGTGGAAAGCGCTCAGTAGTTGATCGGTCCAGGCCAGGGCGGCACGTTCGGCGCTGGTGAAATCACTGACGTGGCGCCAGACGATCAGGCGATCGAGACGTTCGTTGGTCTCGTTGGCTTCACGGGCTTCGCGGGTGTGCATTTTCACGCAGAAACCGCATTGGTTGATCTGCGAAGCCCGCAAGTGGATCAGGTGTTTGAGGGATTCAACAGGATGACGATTGAGAATTCGGCTTTGTGACGTGCGCTGTTTTCTCAGCGCACGCCAGACATTTCAAGCCGCCAATTGACCGCTGGCAATCGCCGCCGACGCCGCCAGCATTGCCCGCAACAACACCGCACACCCGGCCGCCAGATCATCCGGCGCGGCGTTTTCGATTTCGTTGTGGCTGATGCCGCCTTCGCACGGTACGAAGATCATCCCGGCCGGGCCAAGTTCGGCGAGGAAGATTGCGTCGTGCCCTGCCCCGCTGACGATGTCCATGTGCGTCAGGCCCAGTCCCTGAGCCGCATCGCGTACCGCTTCGACGCAGCCTTTGTCGAAGTACAGCGGCGGGAAATCAGCAGTGGGAGTCAGTTCAAAGGTCAGGCCGTGCGCGTGGCAGGTGGTTTCTATGACTTCGCGGACTTCGGCGATCATCGAGTCCAGGCGTGCCGGTTCCAGGTGCCGGAAGTCCAGGGTCATGCGCGCTTCGCCGGGGATGACGTTGCGCGAGCCGGGATAGGCTTGCAGGCAGCCGACGGTGCCGCAGGCGTGGGGTTGATGGCCGAGAGCGGCGCGGTTGACGGCGCCGACGATGATCGAGGCGCCGACCAGGGCATCCTTGCGCAGGTGCATTGGGGTTGGGCCGGCATGGGCCTCGACGCCGCGCAATTTCAGGTCGAACCATTTCTGGCCGAGCGCGCCCATCACCACGCCGATGGTTTTGTGTTCGTCTTCGAGGATCGGCCCTTGTTCGATGTGTGCCTCGAAATAGGCGCCGACCGCATGACCGCTGACGGCTCGCGGGCCGGCGTAACCAATGGCGTTCAGCGCTTCACCGACGGAGACGCCTTCGGCATCGACCTTGGCCAGGGTTTCTTCGAGGGTGAATTTTTCCGCGAATACGCCGGAGCCCATCATGCACGGGGCGAAGCGTGAACCTTCTTCGTTGGTCCAGACCACCACTTCCAGCGGTGCTTCGGTTTCTACGCCGAGGTCATTGAGGGTGCGCAGTACTTCGACCCCGGCCAGTACGCCGAAGCAGCCGTCGAATTTGCCGCCCGTGGGCTGGGTGTCGATGTGGCTGCCGGTCATCACCGGTGGCAGGTTCGGGTTGCGACCGGGGCGACGGGCGAAGATGTTGCCGACAGCGTCGATACTGACGGTGCAACCGGCCTCCTCGCACCAGTTGACGAAAATGTCCCGGGCCTGACGGTCGAGGTCGGTCAGAGCCAGGCGGCAGACACCACCCTTGACCGTCGCGCCGAGCTTGGCCAGTTCCATGAGCGACTGCCACAGGCGGTCGCGGTTGATGTGCTGATGGGTGGACTGCAGAACGTCTACGGCAGCGTTCATGATGATCTCCTCGGTTGTTCTTCTGATAGTTCCCACGCTCTGCGTGGGAATTCATCCGTGGACGCTCTGCGTCCGCTTCTGGGACGCGGAGCGTCCCGGGCTGCATTCCCACGCAAAGCGTGGGAACGATCACTCCTTAAACCGCAGTTTTCGCTACGGACGGGCTGGGGCGCATTGAGCACAACCCGTAATAAATCAGCCCGCCCAACGCCGAGCCGGTGAACCAGCCGTAGCTGTAGAACCAGCTGAAGGCATCGCTGCCCAAGGACAACAGCGTCAATACCACCGGCACACCAAACGCGATGAAGCCGAACCAGTTCCACGCCGGATACACGTCATCGCGATAAAGACCGGCCAGGTCAAGTTGCTGTTTCTTGATCAGGAAATAGTCCACCACCATGATCCCGGCGATCGGTCCCAGCAGGCTGGAATAACCGAGCAGCCAATTGGAATAGACCGTTTCCAGGCTGACATCAGAGACGATCAGCCCAAGTTTTTTCAGCAGTTCATGGCCCATCAGCACCAACCCCACCAATCCCGTCAACATCACCGCTTTGGTGCGGTTGATGACTTTGGGGGCGATATTCTGGAAGTCATTGGTCGGCGATACGATGTTGGCCGCCGTGTTGGTGGACAACGTGGCAATGATGATCAGCGCCATGGCCAGGGCTACCCAGACCGGGCTCTGGATATGGCCGATCAGGGTGACCGGATCGGACACGCTGACGCCCACCAGCTTCACTGACGCGGCGGTCATGACGACGCCGAGCGCAGCAAACAGGAACATGGTCAGCGGCAAGCCGATGATCTGCCCGACAATCTGGTCCTTCTGGCTTTTCGCGTAGCGGCTGAAGTCCGGGATGTTCAACGACAACGTCGCCCAGAACCCGACCATGGCGGTCAGCCCGGCGGCGAAGTAACTGACCACGCTGGCGCCTTCGGGACGCTTGGCCGGAATCGCCATCAACTCGGTCATCGACACATTTGGCATCGCCCAAACCAGCAGCCCCACACCCACCAGCACCAACAGCGGTGCAGAGAGCGTTTCCAACCATTTGATCGACTCGGCGCCACGAATCACCACCCATAGATTCAATACCCAGAACACCATGAAACCGATGACTTCACCGGTACCGCCAAGGGACTTCCAGCCTTCGAACACCGAGCCCAGAAACAGGTGAATGGCCAGCCCGCCGAACATCGTCTGGATGCCGAACCAGCCACACGCCACCAAGGCGCGGATCAAACAGGGAATGTTGGAGCCGAGAATGCCGAATGACGAACGCAGCAACACCGGAAACGGAATACCGTACTTGGTGCCGGGGAAGGCATTCAGGGTCAGGGGGATCAGCACAATGATGTTGGCGAACAGTATCGCCAGCAGCGCTTCGCCAACGCTCAAGCCGAAATAGGCGGTGAGCACCCCGCCGAGGGTGTAGGTCGGCACGCAGATCGACATGCCGACCCACAAGGCGGTGATGTGCCATTTGTTCCAGGTTCGTTCGCGCACCTTGGTGGGTGCCATGTCGTGGTTGTAACGGGGACTGTCGAGGACGTCGCTGCCGGCTTCGAGCTCAAACAAGCC
Source organism: Pseudomonas sp. ANT_H12B (assembly GCF_008369325.1). GTDB lineage: Bacteria > Pseudomonadota > Gammaproteobacteria > Pseudomonadales > Pseudomonadaceae > Aquipseudomonas. The sequence continues at coordinate 236,170 of NZ_VOBI01000001.1, forward strand.
GTCGCGCTCGGTCACTTGCGATCTGATCTGTTGCATGGCCACTCCACTGTTCTTTTGATTATTTTTGCTCATCAGGGGCTGGCGCCGAGAGCGCAGCCGGACGATGGCCGGAGGAACTGACAACTTTTACGGGCCGGCCAAGGTGTCAGCGGCGGCATCAATAAACGTGCCGGAGCCCCGCTGGCGCATTGGGCAGTGCCATAAAAACTTTGTAAACCACTGATGTTTATCAGCTTATTTATTCAACTATCGAATCCCCGGTTACTTGTCTGCTCACTCAGGCCGAATGTAAGGCAAGTTGTCCGAACAGTCAGGACTCAATCTGGTGCACTGCACTTTTTTTCAAAGTTGCGCATCAACCATAGACCATCCTCAAGCGGCTGATTTCACATAAGAAATCTCGTCTATTTTTAGAACCTGTCAAGTGAGTCAAAATGGTGAGAGGGCTCACCGTTTTGGTGATTTCTAACTTATTTCGTTATATTTCATATATTTAAAACAAATATAAGCTTATAAATATTTTCTTGCTCATTCCCTGATCTCAGACTAGCTTCTATTCCTGACAGCGTTGACAGGAATACACCTGTTTGCGTCAGCTTCATATAAAACATTTAGAACCGGCACAAGTCGGTCATTGCCTGCGAGGAACTCGGAATGTCTCTGTTGATCCGTGGTGCCACCGTTATTACCCATGATGAAAGTTATCGTGCCGACGTCTATTGCGCCGACGGCGTGATCAAGGCTATCGGTGAAAACCTTGATGTTCCCGCCAGTGCCGAAGTGCTCGACGGCAGCGGCCAATACCTGATGCCTGGCGGCATCGATCCGCACACGCACATGCAACTACCCTTCATGGGCACCGTGGCCAGCGAAGATTTTTTCAGCGGCACCGCGGCAGGTCTGGCCGGTGGCACTACGTCGATCATCGACTTCGTGATTCCCAATCCACAGCAGTCCTTGATGGAAGCGTTTCATCAGTGGCGCGGCTGGGCCGAGAAGTCGGCATCGGATTACGGTTTCCACGTAGCGATCACCTGGTGGAGCGAGCAGGTCCGCGAGGAAATGGCCGAATTGGTCAGCCATCACGGGGTCAACAGCTTCAAGCACTTCATGGCCTACAAGAACGCGATCATGGCGGCCGATGACACGCTGGTAGCGAGTTTCGAACGCTGTCTGGAACTGGGCGCCGTGCCGACCGTACACGCTGAAAACGGCGAACTGGTTTATCACCTGCAACGTAAGTTGATGGCCCAAGGCATGACCGGTCCTGAAGCTCATCCGTTGTCACGACCTTCGCAGGTGGAAGGCGAAGCAGCGAGCCGCGCGATCCGTATTGCCGAAACATTGGGCACGCCGCTGTACCTGGTACATGTCTCGACCAAAGAAGCTCTCGACGAAATCACCTATGCCCGCAGCAAGGGGCAACAAGTCTACGGTGAAGTACTGGCCGGGCATCTGCTGCTGGACGACAGCGTCTACCAACACCCGGACTGGCAGACTGCCGCCGGTTACGTGATGAGCCCGCCCTTCCGTCCTCGTGGCCATCAAGAAGCACTTTGGCACGGGTTGCAATCGGGCAACCTGCACACCACTGCGACCGACCACTGCTGCTTCTGCGCCGAGCAAAAAGCCGCCGGCCGTGATGATTTCAGCAAGATTCCGAACGGAACCGCCGGTATCGAGGACCGCATGGCCGTGCTCTGGGATGAAGGTGTGAACACGGGCCGCTTATCGATGCAACACTTCGTGGCGCTGACCTCCACCAACACCGCGAAGATCTTCAACCTCTACCCACGCAAAGGTGCGATTCGCGTCGGGTCGGATGCGGATCTGGTGCTGTGGGATCCGGAGCGCACGCGGACAATTTCAGCGAAAACGCATCACCAGCAGGTCGACTTCAACATCTTTGAAGGCAAGACCGTGCGCGGTGTTCCAAGTCATACCGTCAGTCAGGGTCGGGTGGTTTGGGCTGATGGTGATTTGCGCGCCGAACGTGGTGCGGGTCGGTACATCGAGCGGCCGGCGTATCCGGCGGTGTTTGATTTGCTGAGCAAGCGGGCTGAGATGAATAAGCCGACTGCAGTGAAACGCTGAGATCGAGGCCTTCGGCCATCGCGGGCAAGCCCGCTCCCACAGGAAAACGCATTCCAAATGTGGGGGAGTGGCTTGCCCGCGATGGCGTCGGCACAGGCAACACAAAAACCAATGCCCATCAGAGGCAGTACCTCAAATAACCGTGAGGCCAACACCGTGATCAAGACCCTGAACCATCTCCCGCATCCGTACGAGAATGCGGCCGCCCTCGCCAGCCATTTCACCGATCTGGCACCGCCACTCAACGAGCGTCAGGCGCATCTGGAAGCCTCGCGCTGCCTGTACTGCTACGACGCGCCGTGTGTGAATGCCTGTCCGAGCGAGATCGATATTCCATCGTTCATCCGCAATATCCATCAGGAAAACGTGCAGGGCGCCGCGCAGAAAATCCTCTCGGCGAACATCCTCGGCGGCAGTTGCGCCCGGGTTTGCCCGACAGAAATCCTGTGCCAGCAAGCCTGCGTGCGCAACAACGCCCACGAATGCGCACCGGTGTTGATTGGCCTGTTGCAGCGATATGCGGTGGACAACGCACACTTTCTCGAACACCCCTTCACGCGGGCCGCTTCAACCGGCAAGCGCATCGCTGTGGTCGGTGCCGGCCCGGCTGGGTTGTCTTGCGCTCACCGCAGCGCCATGCACGGCCATGACGTGGTGATTTTCGAGGCACGGGAAAAGGCGGGCGGACTCAACGAATACGGGATCGCCAAGTACAAACTGGTGGACGATTACGCGCAAAAGGAACTGGATTTCTTGCTGGAAATCGGCGGAATTGAAATCCGCCACGGGCAGAAACTCGGCGAGAACCTGACCCTCAGCGAACTGCATCAGCAATTCGACGCGGTGTTCCTGGGCCTCGGTCTGGCTGCGAGCAAACAACTTGGCCTGTCGCACGAGGATGCACCCGGTTTGCTGGCCGCCACCGACTACATCCGTGAACTGCGCCAGGCTGATGACCTGACTCAACTGCCCCTGGCGGATCACTGCATCGTCCTCGGCGCCGGTAACACGGCCATCGACATGGCCGTGCAAATGGCTCGCCTCGGGGCTCGCGATGTCAATCTGGTGTACCGCCGCGGTGTCGAGGAAATGGGCGCCACCGGCCATGAACAGGATATCGCCAAGGCCAATCAGGTACGGCTGTTGACCTGGGCTCAACCCGAAGAAGTGCTGCTCGATGAGAACGGCCAGGTGCGCGGTATGCGGTTCGCCCGCACGCAACTGATGGAAGGTCGCCTGCAAACCACCGGAGAAACCTTCGAACTGGCCGCCGACGCGATCTTCAAAGCCATCGGCCAAGCGTTCGATGCAAGCGCCCTCGCCGATCCGCTGGCCCGTGAGCTCAAGCGTCAGGGTGACCGGATTCAGGTGGACGAAAACCTGCGTACCAGCATCCCCGGCGTGTATGCCGGCGGCGACTGCACCAGCCTTGATCAGGACCTTACCGTGCAGGCAGTGCAACACGGTAAACGGGCCGCCGAGGCCATTAACGCCCACCTCATGCTCAACGTGGAGGCTGCGTAAATGGCCGATCTCTCGATTGTCTTCGCCGGCATCAAAGCCCCCAATCCATTCTGGCTGGCGTCCGCGCCGCCCACCGACAAGGCCTACAACGTGGTCCGCGCCTTCGAGGCCGGCTGGGGTGGCGTCGTCTGGAAAACCCTGGGTGAAGACCCGGCGGCAGTCAACGTCTCGTCGCGTTACTCGGCGCACTTCGGCGCCAACCGCGAAGTGGTGGGCTTCAATAACATCGAGCTGATTACCGATCGCTCGCTGGAAATCAACTTGCGGGAAATCACCCAGGTCAAAAAGGACTGGCCGGACCGCGCGCTGATCGTTTCGCTGATGGTGCCCTGCGTCGAAGAATCCTGGAAATTCATCCTGCCGCTGGTGGAAGCGACCGGTGCCGACGGCATCGAACTGAACTTTGGCTGCCCGCATGGCATGCCGGAACGCGGCATGGGCGCAGCGGTCGGCCAGGTGCCGGAGTACGTCGAACAAGTGACCCGCTGGTGCAAGACCTATTGCTCGCTACCGGTGATCGTCAAGCTCACGCCGAACATCACCGACATTCGCGTCGCCGCCCGCGCGGCCCACCGTGGCGGTGCCGATGCGGTGTCGCTGATCAACACCATCAACTCGATCACCAGCGTCAATCTGGAGCACATGGTCGCCAATCCCGCCGTCGGCAGCCAAAGCACTCACGGCGGTTATTGCGGTTCGGCGGTCAAGCCGATTGCACTGAACATGGTCGCCGAAATCGCCCGCGACCCTCAGACTCAGGGACTGCCGATCTCCGGCATTGGCGGCATTGGCACCTGGCGCGATGCAGCGGAATTCATTGCGCTGGGCAGCGGCTCGGTGCAGGTGTGCACGGCGGCGATGCTGCACGGATTCCGGATTGTCGAAGAGATGAAGGACGGTTTGTCACGCTGGATGGACAGTCAGGGCTATGCCAGCGTGTCAGAGTTTTCCGGGCGTGCGGTGGGCAACACCACGGACTGGAAGTACCTGGACATCAACTATCAGGTGATTGCCAGGATTGACCAGGAGGCCTGCATCGGTTGCGGTCGCTGCCATATCGCGTGTGAAGATACGTCGCACCAGGCGGTTGCCAGCCTCAAGCAGGCGGACGGCACGCACAAATATGAAGTGATCGATGATGAGTGCGTGGGCTGCAATTTGTGCCAGATCACCTGCCCGGTGCAAGATTGTATCGAGATGGTGCCGATGGACACGGGCAAGCCGTTTCTGGACTGGAATCATGATCCGAGGAATCCCTACCATGTCGCTCCCTGAACTCAGCAGCGCCTGAACTGCCGCCATCGCGGGCTTGCCCGCGATGGGGCCAGCCGCCTCACCGCAAAGCTCACGGCTCCAACCCAATCCCGCGCAAGATCACACTGGTCACCGTCTGCACCGCCCGCTCGAACTGCATGTCCGACAGCGGCTGATGGTCGTTCAGAATATTCACCTGGTGATCGAAGTCAGCGTAATGCTGGGTCGAGGCCCAGATCATGTACAGCAGGCTCGAAGGCTCCACCGGCAGGATGCGTTTGTCGTCCACCCACTGGCGGATTTTTGCCTCTTTCATCTTCGCCCAGTCATACAGGCTCACGTCCAGCCTCTCACCCAGGGTCGGTGCGCCGTGGATGATTTCGTTGGCCCAGACTTTCGAACCGTAAGGCCGGCTGCGAGAGTGGTTCATCTTGGCGCGAATGTAGCTGCTGAGCACCACGCGCGGGTCGTCGAACATTTCGAAGCACAACGCGTCCTGCTTCCACACTTCCAGCAAACCCAACAGCACCGCGCTGTACAGCTCGCTCTTGGTGCTGAAGTAGTAATGCAGATTGGAGCGTGGCAGCTGCACTTCGGCGGCGATGTCGGCCATGGCGGTGCTGCCAAAACCTTTTTCGGCGAAAACCTTTTCGGCTCCCAACAGAATTTTCTCGACGTTACTGCGACGAATCTCGATCTTGTGATTGCCCATGAGGGCTCCCTGACAACAGCATGGGTCAAGACTAGCATCCGCTCTACGTCGCGGCGACAGGGGAAAACGAAACTTCGTATACCGACTTCGTGCAGCTAAACTGTGCACTTCTTCGAACCTGCCTCTGAGGTATCCACGATGCTGCTCAAGAAAACCCTGACCACTGCCGCCCTGCTCGGCTCGCTGTTCGCCGCCACGTCGGTGTTCGCCCATGCTCATCTGAAAAGTCAGACCCCGGCCGCCGACAGCACCGTGAGTGCGCCGTCGGAACTGCGCCTGGTGTTTTCCGAAGGTGTTGAAGCGACCTTCACCAAGGTCTCGATCAGCAAGGACGGTGCCGATGTGCCGGTGAAAAGCCTGGCCACCGAAGGCAGCGACAAGAAGACCCTAGTCGTTACCCCGGCCGCACCGTTGGCGGCAGGTGCCTACAAAGTCGAGTGGCACGCGGTGTCGGTCGATACCCACAAAAGCGAAGGCGCCTACAGCTTCAAGGTTGGCCAGTAATTCATGACGAGCGCGATGGTGCTGTGCCGCTTCCTGCATTTCACCGTGGTGCTGATGCTGTTCGGAGCCTGGGTCTTCCGGCCCCTCTTGTCAGGCCGAGACCCGGCACTGGATCGGCGACTGGCCCGTGTGGCTCCATGGCTCGCGGCCGTCGCGCTGGTCAGCGGCGTGGGTTGGCTGCTACTGATCACCGCCAGCATGGCCGGTTCCTGGGACGCGGCGTTCGATCCCTCGACACTGCGGCTCGTGTTGCGCAAGACATTTTTCGGCCAGGTCTGGAGCTGGCATTTGCTGCTGAATGTTTTGCTCGTGACGCTGCTGCTGACTCCCCTACGGTCCAACCTGCCCTTGCGAATAACCCTGAGCGGCCTGCTGGTGGCCACGTTGGCCCCGGTCGGTCACGGCGCCATGCTCGACGGGCTCAGCGGCCAATTGTTGATCCTCAATCAAATCGTTCACCTGATCTGCGTCGGCGCGTGGCTCGGCGGCCTGATGCTGTTGGTGATGATCCTTCGGCAACCTGCGGGGCAACCCGTGAGCGCAATATTGCAACGCTTCAGCGGCGTCGGTTATGGACTGGTCGCGGGACTGCTGCTGAGCGGTTTGATCAACGTGCGGGTGCTCACCGGGGCGTTCTGGCCGACGCCGTTACTGTCCGGTTTTGCCTTCATCCTGCTGATCAAGGTTGTTCTGGTGGTCATGATGCTGGGGTTGGCGCTGTTCAACCGGCTGCGGATCAATGATTGCGAGCAGCGGCTGGCGACGCTGAAAACCAGCGTGATCCTGGAGTGGATGCTGGGGATGGGTGCCGTAGCAGCCGTTTCTTTACTCGGCACCATGCCGCCGATGATAACTGGCTAAAACACCATCCAATGTGGAAGCGGGCTTGCTCGCGAAAGCGGCGTCACATTCAACACATTGGTTGACTGACAGACCGCCTTCGCGAACATGCCCACTCCCACAGGTCCAACCACCTACGACCAAAGTCATCAAGTCATCGTATAACTTCTGATTGACATTCCCTGAAATCCTCGCAAATAATCGCCCCAATGTTGTACGACGACGTACGACAAAAAATAAAAACAACAAAGAAAACAAGGGAGCGTCACAGTGAGCAAGCTCGTCCGCAATTCATCCGCCTGCACCCCTCAATCCGCCTTCGCACGCCGTCATGCCCTGAGCCTGATAAGTTGCAGCAGCCTGGCCCTCGCCTTACCTATGACCAGCAACGCCGAAGGGTTCGTCGATGACGCCAAGGCCACGCTGAACCTGCGCAACTTCTACATCAATCGCAACTTCACCAACCCGGCCTACCCGCAGGGCAAGGCTGAAGAGTGGACGCAAAACTTCATCCTTGATGCCAAGTCCGGGTTTACCCAAGGCACCGTCGGCTTTGGTATGGACGTGCTGGGGCTGTACTCGCAAAAGCTCGACGGTGGTAAAGGCACCGGGGGTACTGGGTTGCTGCCGATTCACGACGATGGCCGCCCTGCCGACAATTACGGGCGTCTGGGTGTGGCGCTGAAAGGCAAAATTTCGAAAACCGAATTGAAGGTCGGCGAATGGATGCCGGTGCTGCCGGTCCTGCGTTCCGACGACGGCCGATCCCTGCCGCAAACCTTCCAGGGTGGCCAGGTAACGTCCAGCGAGATCAGCGGCTTGACACTCTACGGCGGCCAGTTCCAGGGCAACAGCCCACGCAACGACGGGAGCATGGAAGACATGTTCATGAACGGCAAATCGGCGGCCCTCACCTCCGACCGTTTCAACTTCGGCGGCGGCGAGTATGCGTTCAACGACAAGCGTACCCAGGTCGGTGTCTGGTACTCGGAACTCAGCGACATTTATCAGCAGCAGTACTTCAACCTGAGCCACAGCCAACCCATTGGCGACTGGACCCTCGGCGCCAACCTCGGCTACTTCATTGGCAAGGAAGACGGCAGCGCCCTGGCGGGCGACCTGGACAACAAAACCGCATTCGCCATGCTTTCGGCCAAATACGGTGGTAGCACCTTCTTTGTCGGCCTGCAAAAACTCAGCGGCGACGATGCCTGGATGCGGGTCAACGGCACCAGCGGCGGCACTCTGGCCAACGACAGTTACAACTCCAGCTACGACAACGCCAAGGAAAAATCCTGGCAGTTGCGCCACGACTACAACTTTGTGGTGCTCGGCATTCCCGGCCTGACGATGATGAACCGCTACATCAGCGGCGATAACGTGCACACCGGCACTATCACCGACGGTAAGGAATGGGGCCGCGAATCGGAACTGGCTTACACCGTGCAAAGCGGCGTGCTGAAGAACCTCAACGTCAAATGGCGCAACGCGAGCATCCGCAAGGATTTCAGCACCAACGAATTTGACGAAAACCGCATCATCATCAACTACCCGATCTCGTTGCTGTAAGGCATTTATCCACCCTGCTGATAGATCGTTATCACAGCGATCTATTTCAGCGGTTGGTCGAATTGAGCCTGGGACGACCCTCCGTCAATTTCAAACGATGACGCGTTGACAAGAACAGGAAAGCTTAACGATACTCCGACCAAGTCGTACGACAACTTACAACGAACTCAATAACAACAACTGCTTGTGCAGGGACTTTCAAAATGACCACTCCAACAGCCCGCGCCCCTTTCAATCGTTTGCTTCTGACCGGTGCCGCCGGTGGCCTCGGCAAAGTCTTGCGCGAAAGCCTGCGCCCTTACGCTAATGTGGTTCGCCTGTCGGACATCGCCGACATCACCCCCGCCCTTGATGATCGCGAAGAAGTCATGCACTGCGACCTGGCAGACAAGCAAGCGGTGCATCAACTGGTGGAAGGCGTGGACGCGATCCTGCACTTCGGCGGCGTGTCGACGGAGCACTCGTTCGAAGACATTCTCGGCGCCAACATCTGCGGCGTATTCCACATTTACGAAGCCGCTCGCCGGCATGGCGTGAAACGCGTGATTTTCGCCAGCTCCAATCATGTGATCGGCTTCTACAAACAGGACGAAGTCATCGACGCCCACTCCCCTCGCCGCCCGGACAGCTATTACGGTTTGTCCAAGTGCTACGGCGAAGACACGGCCAGTTTCTACTTCGATCGCTACGGCATCGAGACCGTCAGTATTCGCATCGGCTCTTCTTTCCCGGAACCGCAAAACCGCCGAATGATGAGCACCTGGTTGAGCTTCGGTGACCTGACCCAATTGATCGAGTGCGCGTTGTACACCCCGAACGTCGGCCACACCGTGGTCTACGGTGCGTCCGACAACAAGAACGTCTGGTGGGACAACCGCTACGCCACAAGCCTGGGTTACGCACCACAGGACAGCTCCGAAGTGTTCCGCGAAAAAGTCGAAGCCCAGCCAATGCCGGCCGCTGATGACCCGGCCATGGTTTACCAGGGTGGCGCGTTTGTGGCAGTTGGCCCGTTCGGCGACTGAACCGCGTATTCACTTGATCCCAACTACAAAAAACCAAGGGAATGAGTTGCCATGCAAGCTGAATTGATTGTCGATGCCCGCAACGCAGTCGGTGAAAGCCCGGTCTGGGTCCCCGAGGAAAACGCCCTGTATTGGGTTGATATTCCTGCCGGTGGACTTCAGCGCTGGAGCGCCGAAACCGGCCATGTCCATTCTTGGACCGCTCCGCAGATGCTCGCCTGCATTGCCCGCCAAAGCGACGGCAGTTGGGTTGCCGGGATGGAAAGCGGGTTCTTCCATCTTCACCCGCATAACGACGGCAGCCTCGACAGCAACCTTCTGGCGCCGGTCAAACACGCCCGCACTGATATGCGCTTGAATGATGGGCGCTGCGATCGTCAGGGACGCTTCTGGGCCGGCAGCATGGTGCTGAACATGGGCGCCAATGCTGCCGACGGTACGCTTTACCGCTACAGCGCCGGTCAACGCGGACCGATCGATGCGCAACTCAGCGGATTCATCGTGCCCAACGGCCTGGGTTTCAGCCCGGACGGGCGGACGATGTACCTGTCTGACTCCCATCCGCTGGTCCAGCAAATCTGGGCCTTTGATTACGACATCGACAGCGGCACACCGTCCAATCGCCGACTATTTGTCGACATGAATCAGTTCCCAGGTCGTCCCGACGGCGCAGCGGTTGATGCCGAAGGCTGCTACTGGATTTGCGCCAACGACGCCGGATTGATTCACCGTTTTACCCCCGATGGCCGGCTGGACCGTTCCCTCGCCGTACCGGTGAAAAAACCGACCATGTGCGCCTTCGGTGGCAGCCGACTGGACACGCTGTTTGTGACCTCGATCCGCCCCGGTGACGACCATGACGAACAGTCATTGGCTGGCGGGGTGTTCGCCCTCGACCCCGGCGTCAAAGGGTTGCCGGAACCTCTTTTCAACCACTAGCTCCACCCGCTTCTGCTGCACCGCTGCGCATTGAATACAAAAAAAATAACAACATTGGAGACAACCTCATGCACTTCAAACGCACCTTGCTCGCCGCTGCACTCCCCTTGGCCTTCACCCTCAGCAGTGCCGCTCAAGCGCTGGAAGTGAAATACGCCGATATCCATCCGGCCGGTTATCCGACCGTGGTGGCGGAAGAACAACTGGGCAAGACCCTGGTGGCCGACAGTAACGGCGCACTGACCTTCAAAATGTTCGCTGGTGGCGTGCTCGGCTCGGAAAAAGAAGTGATCGAACAGATGCAGGTTGGCGCCATCCAGATGGCTCGCGTCAGTCTCGGCATCGTTGGCCCCGTGGTACCAGACGTGAATGTGTTCAACATGCCGTTCGTGTTCCGTGACCAGGCGCACATGCGCAAAGTCATCGACGGCGACGTTGGCGACGCGATCCTCGACAAAATTACCCACTCCGAATTCGGCCTGGTGGCTCTGGCCTGGATGGACGGTGGTACACGCAACATCTACACCAAAAAACCGGTGCGCAAACTTGAAGACCTCAAGGGCATGAAAATCCGCGTGCAAGGCAACCCGATGTTTATCGAAACCATCAACGCCATGGGCGGTAACGGCATTGCGATGGACACCGGCGAGATCTTCAGCGCCTTGCAGACCGGGGTGATCGACGGCGCGGAAAACAACCCGCCGACCCTGCTCGAACACAACCACTACCAGAACGCCAAGTTCTACAGCCTGACCGGGCACTTGATCCTGCCCGAGCCGATCGTGATGTCGAAAATCACCTGGGAGAAACTCACCCCCGAGCAGCAAGTCCTGGTGAAGAAAACCGCCAAAGCCGCACAGGCGCAAGAACGCATCCTCTGGGACGCAAAATCGGCCAGCAGCGAAGAAAAACTCAAGGCCGCTGGCGTCGAGTTCATCACCGTCGACAGGAAACCTTTCTATGAGGCAACCGCCTCGATCCGCGAAAAATATGGCGCGCCTTACGCCGACCTGATCAAGCGCATCGAAGCCGTTCAGTAACCCTCCCTGCATTCATGAAAGGCCCGGCGCCGCTGACGGTGGTGTATGTCAGCGCGCTCCCGGTTACGGTGGAACCCGATGAAGAATCTGCTGCTGCGCATCAACGACAAAATCTACATGACCTGTATCTGGGTCGCCGGGCTCTCCGTTCTGGCCATTGCGTTAATCATTCCCTGGGGTGTTTTCGCCCGCTACGTGCTCGGCACCGGCTCCAGCTGGCCGGAGCCCACCGCCATTTTGCTGATGATGGTGTTTACCTTCATCGGTGCCGCGGCCAGTTATCGCGCCGGTGCGCACATGGCAGTGGCCATGCTGACCGACCGCATGACGCCCCAACTGCGCCAGATCATGAGCATCGTGTCGCAACTGTTGATGGCAACGATCTGCCTGTTCATGACGATCTGGGGCACCAAGCTCTGCCTGTCGACCTGGAACCAGTTCATGAGCGCCCTGCCCACCCTGCGCGTGGGCATCACTTATATGCCGATCCCCGTGGGCGGTTTGCTGACGCTCATTTTTGTCCTGGAAAAACTCTTGCTCGGTGATCAGAGCAACCGTCGGGTCGTGCGTTTCGACCTGGTTGAAGAAAGCGAAGGTGCCGCCTAAATGGATGCTCTGATTTTGCTCGGCAGTTTTATCGCTTTGATCATGATCGGCATGCCGGTCGCCTACGCCCTGGGCCTTTCTGCCCTGATCGGGGCGTGGTGGATTGACATCCCGTTCCAGGCGCTGATGATTCAGGTCGCTGGAGGTGTGAACAAATTCTCTTTGCTGGCTATTCCGTTTTTCGTACTCGCGGGCGCGATCATGGCCGAGGGCGGAATGTCCCGGCGGCTGGTGGCGTTTGCTGGCGTTTTGGTCGGGTTCGTCCGTGGCGGGTTGTCGCTGGTCAACATCATGGCCTCGACGTTCTTTGGCGCGATTTCCGGTTCCTCGGTAGCTGACACCGCGTCGGTCGGTTCGGTACTGATCCCGGAAATGGAACGCCGTGGCTACCCGCGTGACTTCGCGACAGCTGTCACTGTCAGCGGCTCGGTTCAAGCCCTTTTGACCCCGCCCAGCCACAACTCGGTGCTCTACTCGCTGGCCGCTGGCGGCACGGTGTCGATCGCGTCGCTGTTCATGGCCGGTGTAGTGCCGGGGCTGTTGATGAGCGCGTGCCTGATGGTGCTGTGCCTGATCTTCGCCAGAAAGCGCAACTACCCCAAGGGCGAAGTCATTCCCATGCGCCAGGCGCTGAAAATCTGCGGGGAAGCGCTGTGGGGCTTGATGGCGATGGTCATCATTCTCGGCGGCATTCTCTCGGGTATCTTCACCGCCACCGAATCGGCGGCCATCGCGGTACTGTGGTCGTTCTTCGTGACCATGTTCATCTACCGCGACTACAAGTGGAGCGAGCTGCCGAAACTGATGCACCGCACGGTGCGGACGATTTCGATCGTGATGATCCTGATCGGCTTCGCCGCCAGTTTCGGCTACATCATGACGCTGATGCAGATCCCGTCGAAGATCACCACGATGTTCCTGACCCTGTCGGACAACCGTTACGTGATCCTGATGTGCATCAACGTCATGTTGCTGTTGCTCGGCACGGTGATGGACATGGCGCCGCTGATCCTGATCCTGACGCCGATTCTAATGCCGGTGATTCTGGGCATTGGCGTGGACCCGGTGCAGTTCGGCATGATCATGCTGGTGAACCTGGGGATTGGTTTGATAACACCGCCGGTGGGTGCGGTGCTGTTCGTGGGGTCGGCAGTGGGCAAGGTCAGTATCGAAAGCACCGTGAAAGCCCTGCTACCGTTCTATGGCGTGCTGTTTTTGGTGCTGTTGGCCGTGACCTATATTCCGGCGTTGTCGCTGTGGTTGCCGCATTTGGTGTTGTAACAAGTGGCCCCTCCGTCAAACGAGGGGCACACGCAGGGCACATCGGTGTTCATCCATTAGAGCTCAACAGATATGACGTTAATACGCCTCGAACTTGAAGACGAACTCACCCACCTCACCCTCGCCCCGGAACTCGGTGCGAGCATCGTCAACTGGACCGTGCGCAGCACCGGGCAGCCGCTGTTGCGCCACGCCGATACTCACGCGCTGAACACCGGCCTGCCGGGTAAACTCGGCTGCTTTCCCTTGGTGCCCTGGTCCAATCGCATTGCCCAAGGCGGCTTTGAATGTCCCGATGGCTGGCTGGCGCTGACAGCCAACAGCCTCACCGATCCCCTGCCGATTCACGGCAGCGCCTGGCAACAGCCCTGGCAAGTAGTTTCCCATTCAAGTAATGAAGTCGTCCTGCAACTCGACAGCACAACGCCCTTCGCCTATCGCGCCCGGCAACGTTTCCATCTGAGCGAGGGCAAGCTGAGCATCGATTTGCACGTCACTCACCTGGCCGAACGCGCCGCTTGGCATGGCCTGGGACTCCATCCGTATCTGCCACGAACCGCAGGCACACAGTTGCAGGCAAAGGCCCGGCAGGTCTGGTTATGCGACACGTCAAAACTGCCGACACAACTCAGCGAATTGCCTGCCGCATGGGATTTTCAGTCGCTCAAAGACTTGCCCGACACCCTGGTCGACAACGGTTTCTGCGAATGGGACGGCCATTGCCTGATCCGCCAACCCGACCTGGGTTATGAACTGGAATGCCATGCCACCGGCAGCGATTACTACCTGCTGTACTGCCCGGTGGGCCTGGAGTTTTTCTGCATCGAACCGGTGAGCCACCCGGTCAACGCTCATCACCTGCCGGGTCGCCCGGGGCTGCGTTTGCTGGAGCAGGGTCAATCCGTCGAACTCGGCTTCAGCCTGCACTATCGCCAGCTCAACTAGCCCAGCATCTGACTCAACACCGCGCGCAATTTTCCGGGTTTTACCGGTTTGTTCAGCAGCGGTGCGTCGAGTCTTTGCAACGAGCGCCGACACTGGTCGGTGCGGTCTGCGGTGATGATGACCGCTGGAGTCGTCTGACCAAAATGCTCGCGCAAATGCCGGACCACCTCACACCCCACCACCCCGTGATCGAGGTGGTAGTCCGCCAGAATCAGCTCCGGTGCTTGCCCCTGCAAGGCCGTCAACGCCGAGGCTTCATCCGTGGCCGTGACCACTTCGCAACCCCACTGCCCGAGCAACGCGCTCATGCTTTCGAGAATGCTCACTTCGTTATCCAGCACCAGCAAGCGTCGGCCCGGCAAGGGGTTGCCGGCGCCAGGTTGCGGCGCTGCCAGACTGATCGGTAGCGGAATCTCATGGGATATCGGCACATCGATGCTGAACATCGAACCGTGTCCCGGCCGCGAATGAACCTGAATCCGGTAATCAAGAATCTTGGCGATGCGCTCGACAATCGCCAGCCCCAGGCCCACGCCTTTGCGGTCGGCGGCGCGGCCGACGTCCAGTTGGTTGAATTCGAGAAAAATTGAATCCAGCCGATCCGCCGCGATACCGCGCCCGGTGTCCCAGACTTCCAGACGCAACATTTCGCCCCGGCGTCTGGCCCCCAGCAGGATGCTGCCTTCATCGGTGTAGCGGCAGGCGTTGCTGAGAAAATTACGCAGGATTCGCGTCATCAATCGCAAGTCAGTGCTGATGGCGTAATCGCCCACGTGCACCCGCAGGTTCAACCCGGCCGCCTCGGCCACTGACTGAAATTCCGACACCAACGGCCCGAGCAATTCGTCGAGTCGATACAGCGCGACGTCCGGTTTGACCGCCGCCTGATCGAGCCGGGAAATATCCAGCAGATCGGTGAGCAAATCTTCAGCCCCTTCCAGAGCCTGGTGAGTGCGCTCGACCAGCACCTGCTCGACATCGGGGAGTTTGCGCTCGCGCAAGGTCGAGATCAGCAAGCGCGCGGCGTTCAGCGGTTGCAGCAGGTCGTGGCTGGCGGCGGCGAGGTATTTGTCTTTGCTGCGATTGGCCGCTTCGGCGGCGTCCCGCGCATCGCGCAAGGCCTCGGTGATCTGTTTACGCTGGGTGATCTGCTGTTGCAGGTTGCGATTGGCTTCGAGTAATTCGTCGGTGCGCGCGGTGACCCGCTGTTCCAGTTCGTCATTGAGTTGTTGCAGGCGCTGTTGGGCGAGTTTTCGTTCGGTGATGTCAGCAACAAAGCCTTCCACCAGCCCTTCCTGATCGGGCTTGAGCAACAGGTTCATCAGCACGTCGAGGCTGCTGCCGTCCTTGCGTCGCAACTGGGTTTCATAGCCATGCAGGCTGCCCTGGTGCCTGAGGATTTCGCCGATATTTGCCAGCTCCCGTGCCCCCCCGACAAACAGATTGCTCGCCAGATCCGCCAGGGAAAACAGCACCTCCTGCGGATTGTCGTAGCCGAGCATCCGCGCCAGCGCCGGGTTGGCAGCGCGCATGCCTTCCAGCAGGCTGGCCTGGAAGATCCCGTGGACGGCGTTTTCGAACAGCCATTTGTAGCGGTTGCGCTCGGCTTCCAGTTCGTCGAGGCGCGCGGCCAGTTCCGGGTAGTGACTCTTGCGCGCCGAATGGCTGCCTAATCCCAGTAATCCGGCCAGCGCCCGTTGATGCTCGTCAGAGGGCTTCGCCATAGACGACCTCGACATCACGCTGACTGGATTCGCGCGGATTGGTGAGGATGCACGGGTCGTGCATGGCGTGTTGCGACAGGAACGGAATGTCCGCCACGCTGACCCCGTGCAGACCAAGGGTTTCATGGAAGCCGATGGCGTGTTTGAGGGCGATCAGGTGTTCGACCAGACGCCCGCAAATCTGCCGGTGATTGAGGCCGCGGCAATCGATGCCAAAGGTCTCGGCGATCACCTTGAAGCGCTCCGGCGCCGAGCTGTAGTTGAACGCCACCACGTGTTCCACCAGCACCGCGTTGCACAAGCCATGGGGCAAATCGAGGAAGCCGCCGAGGCTGTGGGACATCGCGTGCACCGCGCCAAGGATCGCGTTGGAAAACGCCAGCCCGGCCTGCATGCTGCCGAGCATGATCTTCTCGCGCAGGGCGATGTCGTTCGGGTTGGCGATCATTTGCACCAGGTTGCCGTTGATCAGGCGCATAGCTTCCAGCGCGTGGGGATCGGTCAATGGCCCATGACCGGTGGAAACAAAGGCTTCGATGGCATGCACCAGTGCATCGATGCCGGTACAGGCCGACAGGAACGGGTCCATGCTCAGGGTGGTTTCCGGGTCGATCAGCGACACGTCCGGCACCACGGCTTTGCTGACGATGGAGAACTTCATGCGTTCTTGCTGGTTGGAGATGATCACGAATTGCGAGACGTCAGCCGAAGTCCCGGCAGTGGTCGGAATCAGGATCAGTGGCGGGCTGGGCACGCGAATGGTGTCCACGCCCTCGAACTCGAGGATGCTGCGCCCATGGGCGACGACGATGCCGATGCCTTTGCCGCAATCCATCGGGCTGCCGCCACCCACGGCGACGATCACATCGCAGTGGTTTTCCCGGTACAGATCGGCACCGAGCATGACTTCTTCGACCCGAGGGTTGGGCGAGACCGCGCTGTAGAGGAAATATTCGATGCCCTGTGCTTGCAGGCTGGCCTCGACATCGGCCACCCAACCGGCGGCAATCACGCCGGGGTCGCTGACCACCAGCACCTTGCGGGCGCCAAAGGTTTTGGCGCAATTGCCGACGTTGTGCCGGCAGCCGGCACCGAAGATGATTTCAGGTGAAACGAATTTACGCAGCTGGCTGAGACTCTGGCTCATTGGAAAGCCTGTTTTTTATTGTTTTGGAAGGTAGATCCACACTAAAGCATCCGGCTGCGAATGCAATCAGACCAATGGGTAGCAGGCGGATGCACGCAAACCCTTTATCCACCGCAAATCCCCTGTGGGAGCGAGCCTGCTCGCGATGACGGAGTGTCAGGCAGCATCAATGGTGACTGGTAGTCCGCTATCGCGAGCAGGCTCGCTCCCACAGGGGATTTGTGTTGTTTGATTCAACCGCGGTAGATCAGTCGCGAAGCCTTCTCGTTACGCAACGTCAGGTGTTCCATTCCCTGCCCCGGCGCATCGGCCTCCTCGCGGGCCTTGAGAATCACCCCGTGGTGCGGTGACTTGCTGCACACCGGGTCCGCATTTTCGGCATCGCCGGTCAGCATGAATGCCTGGCAGCGGCAGCCGCCCAGATCCTTGTGTTTCTCATCGCAGGAGCGGCACGGTTCTTTCATCCAGTCATCGCCACGAAAGCGGTTGAAACCGAACGAGTCAGTCCAGATGTGCGAGAGGCTGTGCTCGCGCACGTTGGGAAACTGCACCGGCAACTGGCGGGCGCTGTGGCAAGGCAATGCCGTGCCGTCGGGGGTGATGTCGAGAAACAGATTGGCCCAGCCGTTCATGCAGGTCTTGGGGCGTTCTTCGTAGTAATCCGGGGTGACGAAGATCAGCTTGCACGGGTGACCCTGTGCTTCAAGGCGCTCGCGGTATTCATTGGTGATGCGCTCGGCACGCTGCAATTGTTCGCGAGTGGGTAACAAGCCCACGCGATTGAGCTCGGCCCAGCCGTAGAACTGACACGTCGCCAATTCGACGAAATCCGCTTCCAGCTCCAGGCACAAGTCGATGATCTGCGCGATCTGATCGATGTTGTGCCGATGGGTGACGAAGTTCAGCACCATCGGATAGCCTTGGGCTTTCACCGCCCGGGCCATCGCGAGTTTCTGGGCGAAGGCCTTGCGCGAGCCGGCGAGCATGTTGTTGACCTGCTCGTCGGCGGCCTGAAAGCTGATCTGGATGTGGTCCAGCCCGGCGACCTTGAAGTCTCGGACCTTCTGTTCGGTCAAGCCGATGCCCGAGGTGATCAGGTTGGTGTAGTAACCCATGTCCCGGGCAGCCTTGATCAGCTCGGCCAGGTCTTGGCGAACCAGCGGCTCGCCGCCGGAAAAGCCCAGTTGCGCGGCGCCCATCTCCCGGGCTTCGCGGAACACCCGAATCCATTCTTCGGTGCTCAACTCTTCGCCTGATTGGGCAAAGTCCAGCGGGTTGGAGCAATACGGGCATTGCAGCGGGCAACGATAGGTCAGCTCCGCCAACAGCCACAGCGGCGGCCCCGGGCACGAGTCATTCGATCCAGAATTGAGCATGGGCCACCTCCAGAAACGCCAGTACATCTTCGTCGATCCCCGGTACGCCGGGGAAACTCGCGGACAGTAGATCGATGATCGCTGCGACGCTGCGCCGACCATCCACCAGATCGAGGATCTGCCCGGCACTGACGTTGAGTTTGATCATGCCCTCGGGGTACAGCAGCACGTGGCAGTCCTGTCGGGGTTCCCATTGCAGGCGAAAACCCTGGCGCAACGACGGTGACTGTTCGCGGCTGATCAGGCTCACAGGGCGATCCCCCGGTGCCAGACTTTCGAGGGAGTGACGGTGTGGTACGGCGGGCGCTCAAGCTCATAGGCCATGCTCATGGCATCGAGCATGCTCCACAGCACGTCGAGCTTGAACTGGAGGATTTCCAGCATCCGTTGCTGGCCCTCGACCGTGACGTAGTGCGCGAGGGTGATGCGCAAACCGTGCTCGACGTCGCGTCGCGCCTGACTCAGGCGAGCACGGAAATAGTCGTAGCCGGCAACGTCGATCCATGGGTAATGGGTCGGCCAGGCGTCGAGCCGGGATTGGTGGATCTGTGGTGCGAACAGTTCGGTCAGGGAGCTGCTGGCGGCTTCCTGCCAGCAAGCGCGGCGGGCGAAATTGACGTAGGCGTCCACGGCAAAACGTACGCCGGGCAACACAAGTTCCTGTGAGAGGATTTGCTCGCGGTCCAGTCCCACCGCTTCGCCCAGCCGCAGCCAGGCTTCGATGCCGCCTTCGCTGCCGGGCACGCCGTCGTGGTCGAGAATCCGTTGCAGCCATTCGCGGCGCACGTCGCGGTCCGGGCAGTTGGCGAGAATCGCGGCATCCTTGAGCGGGATGTTCACCTGGTAATAGAAGCGATTGGCGACCCAGCCCTGAATCTGCTCGCGAGTGGAACGGCCGGCGTACATGGCTTGGTGGAATGGATGGTGGATGTGGTAGTAGGCGCCTTTGGCGCGCAGGGCTGCTTCGAATTCGGTGGGGGACATTGGGGTGTCAGTCATTGCGGTTCTCCGGGGAATCTGCGGTGTCTGGTCTGGCCCCATCGCGAGCAGGCTCACTCCCACATTGGTATTGTGGTGTACACAAAATCTGTGTTCACACCGATCAACTGTGGGAGCGAGCCTGCTCGCGAAGGGGCCCTCCGCTACAGCTCAATACTCATGCCGTCATAAGCCACTTCAATCCCGCGCCGCTCCAGCAGCGCCCGCTCGGCCGAGTCTTCGTCGAGGATCGGATTTGTGTTGTTGATGTGGATCAGCACCTTGCGCTGACGGGTGAAGCCTTCCAGCACCTCAAGCATCCCACCGGGGCCGCTTTGCGAAAGGTGACCCATTTCACTGCCCAGGTTCTGGCCGACTTCGCAGACTCGCATCTCGTCGTCGCGCCACAAGGTGCCGTCCAGCAACAGGCAATCGGCGCGTTGCATCCAGCTCAGCACTTCATCATCGACTTGCCCCAGACCCGGCGCATAAAACACCGAGGCGCCGCTGCGCACGTCTTCGATAAACAGGCCTATGGTGTCGCCCGGCTGAGGACTACCGCGATTGGGCGAGTACGGCGGTGCGTTGCTGACCAATGGAATCGCCCGAAATTGCAGGTGTGCGCAGGCCGCGATGCTGAACGGTTCACGGTCCAGGCCGATGGGTTGCCACTGCAAGCCGCCGTTCCAGTGCTTGAGCATGGTGAACAACGGGAATCCGCTACTCAGGTCTTCATGGACCCGTTCGGTGCAAAAGACTTGATGCGGGCAACCTTCGCGCAGGCTCAACAGGCCGGTGCAATGGTCGATCTGGCTGTCCAGCAGGATGACGCCGGCAATCGCGGTATCGCGCAATTGGCGGGCCGGTTGCATCGCGGGGAAACTCTCGAGTTGCGCACGGATGTCCGGTGACGCATTGCACAGTACCCACTCCACACCGTTGTCACTCAGGGCAATCGACGACTGTGTGCGCCGTTGCGCCCGCAGGCTGCCATTGCGCATGCCGGCGCACTGACGGCAGTTGCAGTTCCATTGCGGAAAACCACCGCCAGCGGCGGAACCGAGAACGCGGATGTGCATGGGATGCTCCAGAAGGCAGGCCCGGCCAACGCGACGGCTGGCCGGGTGAACAATCAGCGGTTGGCGAAATACATCGTCACTTCGAAGCCAATACGCAGGTCGGTAAACGCGGGTTTAGTCCACATGGGTCAATCCTCTTCTTATGCCGGACGATTCCGGTAAAGCCATTAATGCACGGGGTGCAGAGCGACCGAATGCTACTTTCGAAGGAGGCGGAGGCGTGCGTTGGTAGGGGGTGTTACTTGATCTTCAAGTACACACCAGACCCCTGTGGGAGCGGTGGGCAGGATATCTGTGGAACACCACAAAACAAATGTGGGAGCGGGCTTGCCCGCGAAGGCGGCGTCACATTCAACACATTGGTTGACTGACAGACCGCTATCGCGGGCAAGCCCGCTCCCACAGGGTTTGCAGTGTTCTTGCGAAATTAGAAGAACCCCATCGGATTGATGTCGTAGCTCACCAGCAGGTTTTTGGTCTGCTGATAGTGGTCGAGCATCATCTTGTGGTTTTCACGGCCAACACCGGACTTCTTGTAGCCACCGAACGCGGCGTGGGCCGGGTACAGGTGGTAGCAGTTGGTCCACACCCGACCGGCCTTGATCGCACGGCCCATGCGGTAGGCACGGTTGATGTCGCGGGTCCACAGGCCGGCGCCGAGGCCGAACTCGCTGTCGTTGGCAATCGCCAGGGCTTCGGCTTCGTCCTTGAAGGTGGTGATACCCACCACCGGGCCGAAGATTTCTTCCTGGAACACGCGCATTTTGTTGTGGCCCTTGAGCAGGGTCGGCTGGATGTAATAACCCGTCGACAAGTCGCCTTCAAGACGCTCGGCCGCGCCGCCGGTGAGCAGCTCGGCGCCCTCCTCCTGAGCAATTTTCAGGTACGAGATAATCTTGTCGTATTGCTGCTCGGACGCCTGGGCGCCGACCATGGTTTCGGTATCCAGCGGGTTGCCGCGCTTGATTTTGACGATCTTCTTCATCACCACTTTCATGAAGTCGTCGTAGATCGATTCCTGAACCAGCGCCCGGGACGGACAGGTGCAGACTTCGCCCTGATTGAAGAACGCCAGCACCAGGCCTTCGGCGGCTTTCTCGATGAACTGTGGCTCGGCGTTCATGATGTCTTCGAAGAAAATGTTCGGCGACTTGCCGCCCAGTTCAACGGTCGACGGAATGATGTTTTCGGCCGCACATTTCATGATGTGCGCGCCAATCGGGGTGGAACCGGTGAAGGCAATCTTGGCGATGCGCTTGCTGGTGGCCAGCGCCTCACCGGCTTCGCGACCGAAACCCTGAACGATGTTCAGCACGCCGGGTGGCAGCAAATCGGCGATCAGCTCGGCGAAGATCATGATCGACAGCGGGGTTTGCTCGGCAGGTTTGAGTACCACGCAGTTACCGGCGGCCAGGGCCGGTGCGAGTTTCCAGGCGGCCATCAGCAGCGGGAAGTTCCACGGGATGATCTGTCCGACCACGCCCAGCGGTTCATGGAAGTGATAGGCCGTGGTCAGCTCGTTGATCTCGGCGGCGCCGCCTTCCTGCGCGCGGATGCACCCGGCGAAATAGCGGAAGTGGTCGGCGGCCAGCGGCACGTCGGCGTTAAGGGTTTCGCGCACGGCTTTGCCGTTGTCCCAGGTTTCGGTGACGGCGAGGATTTCCAGGTTTTGCTCGATGCGGTCGGCGATTCTCAGCAGCACCAGGGAGCGGTCCTGCGCCGAGGTCTTGCCCCAGGCGTCGGCGGCGGCATGCGCTGCGTCGAGAGCTTTTTCGATGTCGGCGGCGCTGGAGCGCGGGAATTCGGCGATCACTTCACCGGTGACCGGTGAGGTGTTGGTGAAGTATTCGCCATTGACCGGCGCGACGAACTCGCCGCCGATGAAGTTGCCGTAGCGCGCCTTGAACGTAATGACGGCGCCTGGTGTTCCGGGTTGTGCGTAGATCATGGTGGGCCTCTGTCTGGGTCGATGCCTGTTGTGCGAACAGGCGATGAACCGATAGTAGAGAGCCCCGCGTGCCAGACGAATGCGCCGTTGGCAGGAGGACTCTCGTTATTTGGTAGTAGGAGCTGAGCTTGCTCGCGATTGGAGCGCCACAGTCTTGATCGTTCCCACGCTCTGCGTGGGAATGCCTCTACGGACGCTCTGCGTTCGGCTCTTGGGACGCAGAGCGTCCCGGGCTGCATTCCCACGCGGAGCGTGGGAACGATCAGTGGCAGGTATCAGTGTTTGGCGACCAGGTCTTTCGGCAGCTTGAAGGTCCAGAGCATCCCGCCCTGGTTGAAGTCCTTGATGCGCTTGGCCACTTCGCCGCCCCACAGCGGAACAGCCCCCCCCCAACCGGACAGCACCGAGACGTACTGTTCGCCGTCCATTTCCCAGGTCACAGGCGAGCCGAGTACGCCGGAGCCGGTCTGGAATTCCCAGACTTTCTCGCCGGTCTTGGCATTGAACGCCTGCAGGAAACCTTCCGGCGTACCGGTGAACACCAGGTTGCCTTTGGTGGTCAGCACCCCGCCCCACAGCGGCGCGAAGTTCTTATGGCGCCAGACTTCCTTGCCGGTTTTCGGGTCGATGGCGCGCAGCACGCCGATGTAATCTTCATTCAGCGGTTTGATGGTGAAGCCGGCACCGAGGAACGCCGCGCCTTTCTTGTAGGCGATGCCTTCGTTCCAGATGTCCATGCCCCATTCGTTGGATGGCACATAGAACAATCCGGTGTCCTTGTTGTAGGCCATCGGCATCCAGTTTTTCGCGCCGAGGAATGCCGGCGCTACGAATACCGAACTGCCTTTGGCTTCAGTGCCGGGCGCGCCTGGGCGGCTGGCTTCGTTGTAGATCGGCCGACCGTCTTTATCCAGGCCGGTGGCCCAGGTGATTTTGTCCACGAACGGGAAGCCGCGAATGAATTTGCCGTTGGTGCGGTCCAGCACGTAGAAGAAACCGTTACGGTCAGCGGTCGCGGCAGCTTTGATCTCTTTGCCGCCTTCTGTGTAGTTGAACGAGACCAGCTCGTTCACGCCGTCATAGTCCCAGCCATCGTGAGGCGTGCTCTGGAAGTGCCACTTGATGGTGCCGTCGTCCGGGTTCAGCGCCAGGCGCGACGAGGAGTAGAGATTGTCGCCAGGACGCAGGTGCGAGTTCCACGGCGCCGGGTTGCCAGTGCCGAACAGCAGCAGATTGGTTTCCGGGTCGTAGTAACCGCCCAGCCAAGGGGCGGCGCCGCCGGTTTTCCAGAGGTCGCCGGGCCAGGTCTTGCCCGCTTCACCGCCAGAGATACCGTTCTCTACCGCTTTACCATCCTTGTAGGTGTAACCCATGTGGCCTTCGACGGTAGGTCGGGTCCACAACAGATCGCCGTTTTTCGGGTCGTAGGCTTCGATTTTGCCAACCACCCCAAACTCGCCACCGGCCACGCCGGTGATCAGTTTGCCGTTGATCACCAGCGGCGCGGCGCTGATTGAATAGCCTTCTTTGTGGTCGGCAACTTTCTTGCTCCAGACGACTTTGCCGGTGTCCTTGTTCAGGGCCACCAGCTTGGCGTCGAGGGTGCCGAAGAACACCAGGTCGCCGTACAGCGCCACGCCACGGTTGATCACGTCGCAGCACGGGCGGATGTCATCGGGCAGGCGCGCATCGTATTGCCAGAGTTTTTTGCCGGTGCGCGCATCCACCGCAAACACTCGCGAGTAGGAACCGGTCATGTACATCACGCCGTCCTTGATCATCGGCTGTGCTTGCTGACCGCGCTGTTTTTCACCACCGAAGGAAAACGCCCAGACCGGGCGCAAGTCCTTGACGTTGTTGACGTTGAGGGTGTCCAGCGGGCTGTAGCGTTGACCCTGGACGCCCAGACCGTTGGTGACGATCTGCTCCGGGTTCTTGGGGTCCTGGAGAATGTCTTGATCGGTGACGGCGGCCAATGCCTGACCGGACAACAGCATGGCACTGAGCAGCACACTCAAGACGAAGGGTTGGCGACGTGCGGGTTGGGTCATGACGGCTACCTCTGCAGTTTTTGTTATACCCGGGAAATTTTCCCGGTCTGGTGCAGATTCTTGGGCGCCGCCGCCCTTGCAACAATTGTCCGCAGTGCTGAGATTGCTAGTTCCTTCGTACCGGGTCGGAGGAAATGAACGATCAGTCAGTGGTTTTTGCCGGAATCAACTCGGGTCATCTGCCCGCGCTCGTAACGCGGATACAGATGGCTGACGCTGCGGATCAGCTCGTAACGACTCAGGCTGATCCCGGTGAACCGTTCAGGAATGGGGCTGCGGATCATCTCGGCCATGTCGCGGCCATTGGCGGCGCCATCGCGCATCAGTTGGTCGAGCCAGGTGAGGTAGTCGCGCATTTGCTCGAAGGGTTTTGTATCCGTGGCCACAGGGCCGTGACCGGGGACGAGCAAACTCCACGGCAAAGCCTCAAGTATGGCGATATCCGCCAGCCAAACCGCCAGCCCAGGACTGTTCGGCGTGGTCAGTGCCCGTTGATAAAACACCAAATCCCCGGCAAACAACACGCCGGTTTTCTGGTCGAGAATAGCCAGATCCGCGCCCGTGTGCCCACCCAGGCTCAGCAGACGAAAATCGTGATCCCCAAAACTGAGTACGCCCGGGGTCAGCGCCTGGGTCGGCAACACCACTTCGGTGCCACGCATCCAGTCGCCCACCAGCCGATACATGTTCTCGGCCATGGCATCGCCCTGCTGATGCAACAACTCAGTGGTGCCAGCCAACGCGCCGATCGGCACGTCAGCAAAGGCCTGGTTGCCGAGCACATGATCAGGATGATGATGGGTCAGCAGCACCTCGATCACCGGTTTGTCGGTGGTTGCGGCAATGGCTTTGCGCATCGCTTCGCCGTAGTGTTTCGACGGCCCGGTGTCGATCACCACTACACCCTGCTCAGTAACGATGAACGCGGTGTTGACGATGTTGCCGCCATTGGCCTTGGTGAAATTGTCGGTGCTGCCTTCCAGCAGCCAGGTATCTTCGGCGATCTCTCGGGGCTTGAGTGTGTATTCCAGATCGGCCAGGGCCGGCAGGCTCAGACTCATGAACAACAGCAGCATCCAGCGCATCACGCGCTCCTTCGGGTCAGGGTATGGCCGCATCGAATTGATTGCCGCTGTTGTCGCGCAGCATCAGGCGCGTCTGCCCTGTCCCTTCGATGTCGAAGGTCAGGTTGGGGTTTTCGCTGACGGCGGGAAACAGCTCAAGACGGGCCAGCACTTGATCGTTCTGATCGCGCAGCTCGGCGTGATTGATGAAGAATTCCGGGATGCCACTGACCATGCCGTTGTCCATCGGATGTGCGACTTGCATGCGCACGCGGCTGAATTCGCCACGGGGAAAACGACCACCGAGCACTTCGCCGATGTGGTCCTCCCAACCCGGTTGCGTGCGCACCACGCTGGGCGCCGTGCAACCGCCGCCCGCCGCATCGATCAGGGTCGAGCCGACATGCCACAACCCGTCACGGGTCAGTACCGCCGCACGCAGCGGCGTGGCCTGTTCGATACGGATGCGGATCGACAGCCACGGCAACACGCGGTCCACTGGCTGGAAATCAACGATTTTCGGCAAGGGATTAAGTTCGGCCCAGACGAGTATTTTCACCACCTCGCCCTTGAACGCCCGGGCGTCGATTTCCAGCGGAACCTGGCGCGCGTCTTCAGCGAACGGCGGCACCAGCAGCTTGACACGCTCGTCGAACACGAACGGCGCATCGCCGAGCATTTGCTTGTGATAGAAGGCCCACATCACCGACGGCACCGGGTCTTTACTCGGCTCGATATCCGCCGCGAGCGCAGCCAGGGGTAACCAGCAAGCCAGCAGACCACTCGCTCGCCAATTCACTATTGATACATCTCGGGCACGTCGTACTGCAGGCCGTAATGGTCATAAATGGCTTTCACCGAGCCCTCGCGGATCAAGACCTCCAACGCCTCTTCCACGGCATAGGCCAGTTGACGGTTGCTTTCGTGCACCGCCATGCCGATTTCCCAAAGCTGCTTGCCCATGTTCGGGTAGGCGTTTTTCGCCAGCGCCACTTGTGGATCAGCCGCCTCATGCACTTGCCAGTCGATCTCACCGCGCATGGCCATCACCGCGTCGACTTCGCCGGCCTTCATCGCAGCGAAAGCCTGAGGCACGCCGGGATAGTGGTGGGTTTTGCCGGCGAGCATGCCGTTGAACACCGAGGTCAGGTAGAACGACGGCACGCTGTCGACTTCGACGCCGATCGGGTGCTGCTCGAACACGGCGACACTGCCCACCTTGTCCAGTCGACGGCGGTCAAAAGCGACTTGCCATTGTTCGTTCTGGTACGGCCCGAACATCACCACGTGGCCGTTTTCCAGCTCGCCCAGTTCATTGCGTTTGCGGGCGTAATCGCGGTCGTATGGCACGCGCATCATCAGGTCGGCCAATTGCTGATCGTGCAACTGACTGGCGCGCCAGATGTAGTCGCGCAGGTCGTCGTCGAGCTTCTCGCCAGCGGGCGCCCAGATCAGCTTGAGCTGCACGCCAAGCGCCTTGGCCAACGCCTGGGCGAGTTCGACATCTACACCACGGGCCTGGCCGGCGTCATCAAAACTGTAGGGAGCGAAATCCTTGTAGACCGCCACTTTCAACTCCCCGGCGGCGATCATTTCGTCATAGGTACGGACCTGCGCCTGCACCGTCTGGCAGCACAGCAACACAGCGCTGATCAACACAGCGAACAGGCGCATGGGTTACTCCTCGACGTGAACGCTATCCAGATAGGTGCGCACTGCCCACAAGGCTTCCTGGCTCAGGTAGTCGGCCATCTTCGGCATGTAGACCCGACCGTCACGCACGGCGCCGTGACGCACGCGCTCGACGAACCATTCATCACCGGCATCGGCGACATCAAGCATGCGCAAATCGGGGGCAATGCCGCCGGATTTGGCTTCCAGACCATGACAGGCGGCGCAGTTCTGGTTGTAGGCCGAGGAGCCGATTTCCACGGCCTTATCATGTTCCGGGGAGGTGCGGTAAGGGTTCACCGACGCCCAGCCATCGGCATCGACCGGCACGCCGGCATCCTTGATCGAGGTCAGGCCAGGGGTGGCGACAGCCTGAGGCACCACATTGCCGTGGGCCCAGACGGAACCAGCGCTGATTAAACCGGCCAGCAGCCCGGCAACAAATAAGGCGTTGCGTTTTGTTGTCATTGTTATGCCCTCTTGATTGCACGCAAAACCTCTTTGAAGAGGCTATGGCACCCATCTTAGGAAGGGCTTCGCGCAAGACCCATGCTGCTTTGGTGGCCGCCGTCTAGTTCCTTGGTAGTAGGGCTTGTGGCGCACACCTGAATCAGGTGCCGCACCCTGCGTCACCCGTGCGCAGGATTCAAGCCTCGCGTCGATGGCGGGACGCCGGTTGCACAACGACTTGGGACAAGTGAACTTGTTGCCCCACCACTGATCGTTCCCATGCTCCGCGTGGGAACGATCATCTAACGTAGACGTGACCTGCAATTTGCTCTTGAGCAATGTCAGGTGATTGGAGTTGCGGATGGCATGCCTAGCGCCCTGATGACATGGGCAAGACCTGCAACGGCGCGGGGCGCGGGCCGTGGAGCTTGTCGACACCGATCAGGGTCAGGATCAGCAGCAACGGCAGAAGCAGCGCTTTGAGAATACGCATGATCGATTGCCTCCCGTGTGATGGCCGTTATTGCCCATGCTAAAACCGCGCCGCCCCGAGCGAGCTACTACCTTGGTACTGCCTCACTGGTACTTTCTGCATATTTCCTTCTGCCTCGCAGCGTTCCTATGCTGGCGCTACCAGTAATGGAGTGCCCTATGCGCCAGCTTGCCCCTTACGCCCTGATCTACCTGTTGGCGATTGCCTGCGCCGCCGGGCTGGCGACCCACAGCCAGGCTGCGGACGCGCCGTTGCAGGTGCAGATCGGCTACCTCGGCTATCGCCCTGATCCGGGCCCGTTGCTGTCGAACGTCATTCCCGAGCCGGTCGATGCAGGGCTGCGCGGCGCGGAACTGGCGATCACTGACAGCAACAGCACCGGGCGTTTCCTGAACCACAGCTACAACCTGGTCAGCGCCAACGTCGACAGCCCCGAAGCTTTGCTCGAAGCCGCCAAAACCCAACACGCGCAGGGTTTGCGTCTGTTTGTGGTGAACGCACCGGCCGCCAGCCTGCGCCAACTCAGCGTCGCGCTACCGGATAGCCTGCTTTTCAACGCCGGCAGCCCAGACGACAGCCTGCGCACCACCGATTGCCTGCCGAACGTGCTGCACAGCCTGCCGAGCCGGGCGATGCTCGCCGATGCGCTGGCGCAATTTCTGGTGGTGCGCAAATGGCAACGGGCGCTGCTGATCGTCGGCCCGACCGCGGACGATCAAGCCTATGCCGCCGCCCTGCGCCGTGCCGCCAAACGCTTCGGCCTGAAACTGGTGGCGGAAAAAGCCTGGAGCTTCGATAACGATCAGCGTCGCAGCGCCCAGGCCGACATGCCGCTGTTCACCCAGACCGCCGAATACGACGTGGTGCTGGTGGCGGATGAACGCGGCGATTTTGGCGAATACGTGCCCTACCAGACCTGGTACCCACGGCCGGTCGCCGGCACTCAGGGGGTGACCCCGGTGGGATGGCACAAAACCGTGGAAACCTACGGCGCCGCGCAGTTGCAGAAACGCTTCGAAGCCCTGACCGGGCGCTGGATGAATGACCGCGATTTTGCCGCCTGGATCGCCGTGCGCAGCATCGCCAGTGCCGTGAGCAAACTGCGTCAGGTCGATCCGGTGGCGATCCGTACGCTTGAGATCAGCGATCAATTGCCGCTGGACGGTTTCAAGGGTCGCAAGCTCAGTTATCGGCCATGGAACGGCCAGTTGCGCCAGCCGATTCCCATCGTCCAACCCCGGGCGCTGGTCAGCACGTCGCCGCAGGACGGTTTCCTGCACCCTTTTAATGAAATGGACAGCCTGGGCTACGACAAGCCTGAGGTCAGCTGCCGCTTTCCCTGATCCACCTCCACAACAATTACAACAAAAGGAATCCGCCATGCGCCGCACCCTGCTTTCTTGCGCCCTGCTGCTTGCTGCCGGGCACGCCGTGGCCAGCACCGCTTGGGTCTCCAACGAAAAAGACAACAGCTTGAGCCTGATCGACCTGCAGACCCTGCAAGTCACCGACACCCTGCCCGTCGGCCAGCGCCCACGCGGTCTGCTGCTGTCCCACGACAACAAACTGCTGTACATCTGCGCCAGCGATTCGGACCGGGTCCAGGTGATGGACGTGGCCACGCGCAAGATCATCAAAGAGCTGCCTTCGGGCAAGGACCCCGAGCAATTCGCCCTGCATCCCAACAACCGCTGGCTGTACGTTTCCAACGAAGACGATGCGCTGGTGACGGTGATCGACACCGAAACCTCCAAGGTGCTGAGCCAGATCAGTGTCGGTGTCGAACCCGAAGGCATGGCCGTCAGCCCCGACGGCAAATGGGCGGTGAACACCAGCGAAACCACGAACATGCTGCACTGGATCGACACCAGCACCCAGACCCTGGCCGACAGCACCCTGGTGGATCAGCGGCCGCGCTTCGTCGAGTTCGCGCCGGATGGCTCCAAGCTCTGGGCCTCGGCGGAAATCGGCGGCACGGTGACGATTCTCGATGTCGCGACCCGCCAGACCCTCAAGACCCTGACCTTCCAGATCAAAGGCGTGCACCCGGATAAAGTCCAGCCGGTGGGCATCAAGCTCAGCGCTGACGGCAAGTACGGTTTCGTCGCCCTCGGCCCGGCCAATCATGTGGCGGTGATCGATGCCAAGACCTTCGAAATTCTTGATTACCTGCTGGTCGGCCGGCGTGTCTGGCAGATGTCGTTTACCCCGGATCAGAAGCAATTACTGGCCACCAATGGTGTCAGCGGCGATGTGTCGGTGATCGATGTCGACAGTCTCAAGGTCACCAAGTCGATCAAGGTCGGACGCTATCCGTGGGGCGTGGTGGTGACGCCATGAAAGCACTGGAAGTCAGCGAGCTGAGTTTCGCCTATGGTGCGAAAGAGGCGTTGCGCCAGGTGAATTTCAGCTTGGCGCCCGGCCGTTTTGCGGCGCTGCTTGGGCCGAACGGCGCGGGCAAATCCACGCTGATTGCCCTGCTCACTCGGCTCTACGATTTACAGCGCGGTGACATTCGGGTCGGCGGCTGTTCGCTGCGCAACGCAGCGCGCCCGGCGCTTAAGCAATTGGGTGTGGTGTTTCAGCAAAGCACGCTGGACCTGGACCTCAGCGTCGAGCAAAACCTGCGGTATCACGCCGCGCTGCATGGGATGTCGCGGCGTCAGACCGGTCTTCGGGTCGACGCCGAACTGGCTCGTCAGGCCTTGACCGAACGCCGTCGCGAGCGGGTTCGCGAACTCAATGGCGGCCATCGTCGTCGGGTGGAAATCGCCCGCGCCTTGCTGCATGAGCCGCGCCTGCTGTTGCTCGACGAGGCCAGCGTCGGCCTCGATCCGGCCAGCCGTCTTGCACTCAATCAACACATTCGCAGTTTGTGCCGCGAGCAAGGCATCAGCGTGCTGTGGACCACTCACTTACTCGATGAAGTACAGCCGAGCGACGACTTGTTGATCCTTCATCAGGGCCGGTTGGTCGCCAGCGGACAGGCCGACGCCCTGAGCCTGGAGCACGGCGGCGATCTCGGTTCGGCCTTCGCTCGCCTGACCACCTCTGGAGTCGCCCGATGAATGCCTACTGGCAATGTTTCAGCGGCATCGTGCTGCGTGAATGGCTGCGTTTTGTGTTGCAGCGCACGCGGTTTCTCAGCGCTTTGGTCCGGCCGTTGCTGTGGTTGCTGGTGTTTGCGGCAGGTTTTCGCGCCGCGCTCGGGATCGCGATCATCGAGCCCTACGACACCTACATTCCCTACGAGGTCTACATCATTCCCGGCCTGGCCTGCATGATCCTGCTGTTCAACGGCATGCAAGGTTCGCTGTCGATGGTCTACGACCGGGAGATGGGCAGCATGCGCGTGCTGCTGACCAGCCCCCTGCCCCGGACTTTTCTGCTGTGCAGCAAACTGTTGGCCACCTCACTGATTTCGTTGTTGCAGGTGTATGCCTTCCTGGCGATTGCCTGGGTGTACGGCGTGCAGCCCCCGGCCATGGGTCTGTTGATTGCCTTGCCGGCGTTGCTGCTGGTGGCGTTGATGCTCAGCGCGTTGGGCCTGTTGCTGTCAAATGCGATCCGCCAACTGGAGAACTTTGCCGGGGTGATGAATTTCGTGATCTTCCCGCTTTTTTTCCTCTCGTCGGCGCTGTATCCGCTGTGGAAGATGCGCGAGTCCAGTGAGTGGTTGTACTGGTTGTGCGCTTTGAACCCATTCAGTCATGCGGTGGAGCTGGTGCGGTTTGCGTTGTATGAGCGTTTCAATCCGCTGGCGCTGGTGGTGTGTTTGGGGCTGACACTGGCGTTCGCTCTGCTCGCCGTACTCACCTTCAACCCACAACACGCCGCCCTGCGCAAATCCAACTGACCACAGGGATTGTGTTGAACAGGCTGAAATTACTACTTTAGTACTGCTTTACCTGTCTATCGTCGCATTCCCAACGCATCAAGACTGGCATGTAATGGGTTCATAATTATAAGGATTGAACCCCATGCCGCGTGCCCGACATCGTCTGCTGCGCCCTTCTCTCGCTGCGCTATCGCTGAGCCTGTTAGCGGGCCTCGCGCAGGCCGAAACACCGCTGTTCTCCGCCGACGGCTATCGCATCGGCCTTTATCGCAGCCCGACCCCAAATCAAGTACAGGGCGCAGGCATCATCGATACCGCGGCCCTGCAAACCCTGCTGACCCAGACACCCCGTCCGGTGCTGATCGACGTCTACCGCCGCCAGTGGTTGCAAGGACGTTTCATCGAGGACCAGCCCCACGAAAACCTTCCCGGCAGCCATTGGCTGGCCAATACCGGCGATGGTGACCTGACAGCCGACTGGCAGGCCTATTTTGCGCGTAACCTGAACACTTTGACCGCAGGCGATCACGCACAACCGCTGGTCTTCTATTGCCGTTCCGATTGTTGGCTGAGCTGGAATGCGGTGAAACGCGCCGCCGCCATGGGCTATAAGTCAGTGTATTGGTATCGCGATGGCCTGGATGCCTGGCAAGCGGCGAACCTGCCCGTTGTGCCGGCCCGACCCGAGCCCTTCCCCTGACACGAGCGCTTGCCTGCTGTTGCCACACCATAATGAAAATAATGAGGTGAAAGGCTATGTACAAAATTCTGATTGCCGACGATCACCCGCTGTTTCGCGAAGCCATTCATAACGTCATCAGCGATGGTTTTCCGGGCAGCGAGGTGATGGAAACCGCCGATCTCGACAGCGCCCTGGCGCTAACCCAGGATCACGACGACCTGGATCTGATCCTGCTCGACCTGAACATGCCGGGTATGCACGGCCTCAACGGCCTGATCAACCTGCGCAACGAAGCACCGACCATTCCGGTGGTGATCGTCTCGGCCGAGCAGGACAAACAGATCGTGCTGCAGGCCATCACCTACGGCGCGGTGGGCTTCATCACCAAATCCTCGCCACGGATGCAGATGACCGAAGCCATCCAGCAAATTCTCAACGGTAACGTCTACTTGCCACCGGACATCATTCGCACGCAAAAACCCGGCACCCACCGCCGCATGAACGACAACCCGAGCTTCCCGCCCGAGCTGCTCCAGGCCCTGACCCGCAAGCAATTGCTGGTGCTGGAGCGCATGACCAAAGGCGAGTCGAACAAGCAGATTGCTTACACCCTGGAAATCGCCGAAACCACGGTCAAGGCCCACGTTTCGGCGATCCTGCGCAAACTCAACGTGCACAACCGGGTGCAGGCGATCCTGAGTGCCGGGGATATTGATTTCGGGTCTTATCTGCGGCGCTGAGATCGGGGCAACTACTAGACCGAGTCGCCCGCGATGGGGGCATTGAACACACCGCGAGTCTCAGGGCCTGCCGAGTAGGTGACTCATCGCCGTCTTGAGTTTCATTGGCCGCACCGGCTTATGCATCAAGGTATGGCCCAGTTCGCGAATCTGCAATTTCAGCTCATTGCTGTAGTTGGCAGTAATCATCATCGCCGGAATAGCCGAGCCGCGACGGGCGTTGATGCGGGCCACGGCGTCGACGCCATTCTGATCGTCATCCAGGTGATAGTCAGCGATCAACAGATCCGCCTCTTCGTGGTAGTTGTCCACCTGCCGCGCCAGATCCTGCTCCGACAATGCCGTGATCACCCGACACCCCCACCCTTCAAGCAACGTGCGCATACCGGCACAAATGGCCGCGTCATTATCCAGCACCCACACCCGCGCCCCGCGCAGACGCTCGAGCATCGGCTCACTCATCAACAGGCTCGGCAGCGCCTTCGGTGCGGTCGCACTCAACGGCACTTCAACGGAGAACATCGATCCCTTGCCCGGCCACGAACGCACATGTATCCGGTGACCGAGAATCCCGGCGATTTTTTCCACGATCGCCAAACCCAGACCCAACCCGCGATCCTGATCCGGACGCTGTACATCACCGCGTTTGAACTCCTGAAAAATCTCTTCCAGACGGTTTTCCGCAATGCCCATGCCGCTGTCCCACACCTCGATCGACAGCCGTTGGTGATGGCGCCGGCAACCGAGTACCACGCGACCGCTGTAGGTGTAGCGAATGGCGTTGCTCAATAGATTCCGCAGGATTCGCGCCAGCAATTGAATGTCGCTGCGCACCAGCGCCGAACACGGGATGAAATGCAGTTCCAGCCCTTCACTGCGAGCCACCTGGGTGTACTCGGCAGCCAGGTTTTCCAGCAATTCGCTCAGGGCAAACGGCGCAATGTCGGCCTTGATTACCCCGGCATCGAGTTTGGAAATGTCCACCAGCGTGCCCAACAGATTCTCCACGTCTTCCAGCGAATTGCTGACATTGCGCACCAAAATCGCATTGGCCACCGGTTCACACCGCTCCAGTAAAGCACTGGTAAATAGCCGCGCAGCATTGAGCGGTTGCAGCAAGTCATGGCTCACGGCAGCGAGAAACTTGGTCTTCGACAAGTTGGCCTGCTCGGCCTCGAGTTTGGCCTCGCGCAAGCGGGATTCCGCCCGCCGACGCTCGTCGATCTCGCGCAGCAACTGGTCATTGAGCGTGGTCAGTTCTGCGGTCCGTTCGCGCACCCGCAACTCTAGGTTCTGATAGGCCTGGTGCAGCGCTTCGGCGGTGCGGCGGCGCTCGGTGATGTCGCGGATCAGCACGAAGATCCCCACCACTTCCCCGGTGGCCAGGCGATTGGGTACGTAGGAGCGCAGCATGTAGCGCTCCTGGTTGTTGATGTTGGTTTCAGCGACCTCGAACGTCACGCTCTCACCAGCCAAAGCCCGCGTCACATAGGCTTCCAGGCGCTGGTAATGCTGCTCGCTGTGCACTTCCCGCAAGCTCTGCCCGAGCATTACGCCCCGTGGCCAGCAATACCATTCTTCGTACACCTTGTTGGTGAACTCGTAGACCAGATCGGCATTCAGGTAGGCAATCAACGCCGGCACATGGTCGGTGATCAGGCGAATCCAGCGCTCGCTTTCGCTTAGCGCTTCGGCGTGTTGGTAGCGTTCGGTGATGTCGGTGAAGGTGTTGACGAAACCGCCGGTGGGCAGCGGATGGGTGCGGATTTCCAGCACTCGGCCATCGTAGAGGCGCTGCTCGCATTCCAGCACGTGCCGCCCGTTCAGATCCCGACTGGCCGGGGTCAGCAGATTCAACTCACTGTCGCCGATTACTTCGGCAAACAGACGATGGGCCGCCACCGGGGCCAGGCCGCTGAGTTCGAGGAAACGCCGGTTCCACAACTCCAGAATGCCCTCTGCGTTGACCATCGCCACGCCTTGGGACAGGTTGTCGACCGCCCGTTGCAACAAATGGGATTTCTGCGCCACCGCCTGCTCACGGCGCACGGTTTCGCTGAGTTTGACGTCGGTAATGTCGGTGAACAGGATCACCCGCCCACCTTCTTGGGTGGGTCGTTCGCTGACTTGCAACCAGCGGCCGTCCTGCAGGCGATAGAGCAGGTTTTCGTCGGCATGCCCGCGCGGCTCTTCAGTGAACAGCCCGGTGGAGGACATCAGTCGCTTGACCTCGGCCAGGCGCATGCCGGCGTTGATCCGCACCCGGCTGTTGCCCCAGAACGCCTTGAAACGGCTGTTGAACAGCACGATCCGTTGGTCGGCATCGAACAGCACGAACGCATCGGAAATGCTCTCGATGGCATCGATCAAATGCTGATGCGCGGTTTCCGCGCGCAACCGTGCCTCGCTGAGCAAGTGATTGCCCGACTTGAGTTCAGCCATGGCCTGGTTCAAGGCATCGGTGCGCTCACGCACCTGCTCGGCCAGCACCACTGAATGCTGGAACGCCGCGTACGGATCATTGCCGCGAGTGATGCCGGACTCGATCCGCTCGATCAACGCGCCGTTGATGCGCTGCAGTTTGTGGTTGTCGCGCTGCAGGCTGGCGATCTGCGCCTGAAGCTCAGCGATGTCCAGGGGACCGGCCTCGGGCAATGGCAACCCCGGTAAAGGTCTGGTTGATGTGCATGCCATTGAACTGTTCTCCATAGGTGTTGAAACCCATCACCCGTTGGTCACGCAAAAACGTTCCGATCTGCTCCAGACTGCCGCCGTCTTCGAGTTCCAGACGCCTGAGAAAGCAGTCGCAGCCAATGGTCAGCAACAGGTCGCCGAGGCGCTCCTGTAACCCTTCGAACAGGCTTTGCAGATTCGGCAGCATCGGGCCTGGCGTCATGACGGTGAGGACGATGCCGTTTTCCACCGCGCAGTAGAAACTCAGGCTCAGGTCCGGATGAACCTGCTGGATGGCGCGCACGTAATATTGATCGTTGATCCGAACCGCCAAGGGATGCGCGGCGAAGATCCGATGATCGAGCTCGGCCACCGGCACACCGATGTGCCGGGCGTACTCCTCGGCGGCCGGCTCGGCATTGAGTTCAAAGACCCGGCGCGAGGCGCTGTCGGCGCCGGTGACCACCAGTTTTTCCGCCCTCGGCAAGATGTGGTGAGTGGTGAAGACTTCGAAGTCGAGCCAGGTGTTGACCAGCACCACTACGGCCGCGCCGCTGTAGAACTCGCCATTGAAATAGACGTGGGTGTGGGTCAGGTAATTGTCGTCGCCGGCCGAACCGCCGAAATGCGGAATATCGCCCAACGCCGCGCTCAGGGCTGCGAGGACCATTTCTTCACGGCTGGACAACCCATCGAGCAGGGTCAGGGCAAAGCTGTTGCCCTTGATCGGCGCCAACGTGTTGCTGCGACAGCCACTGACCAGGCGCTCGACCATTTGCTGGGCGTCGATCAGGCTGAAGCGTTCCATCTCGCAGATCAGCTCGGCGTCGATGGAAAAATGCCGATGGTCGAAACCCACCGCCGTCACACAGTTGCGGCCGTAGCCCAGTGGCGTGATCTCCCCGGCGCTGGTGCAGCCCACCAGGCGAATGCCGCCGAAGCTTTGTTGCAAGGCCTGGCCCAGCGCCTGCAAGTCGTACTCGGCGGAACAGAAGAACAGCACGAAGCCCAAGTGCGGATGCAACAGTTGTCGCGCCAGCTCCTGGGCCACCTGTTGGGCATCGGTGGCCTGGGACATTGCACTGACCACACCTTCACTCTGGACCTGCTGCATCGTCGCCTCCCGCAGGTGCGCATGTATGAGGTTGGAGTGTACGAAGCCTGCGGGCCGCAACGTATGCTACTTGGGTAGCGGGTAGCCGCTTCGATGGGATGAGAGCGGTGTCGTAAACACCACTCGCTCCTACAGGGGTTTGCGTTGCCCTAAGCTGAGGCTTACCAGGTCAGCACCGCCCCCACCGCAAAGGTGTCGGTGTCTTCGTTCTGGTCGCTGGTATCGTGACCGTTGATTGCGAACTGGTTGTACTCGGCTACCAGCTTGAGGTTGTCGTTGACGTCATGAAACAACGCAATGCCGCGGGTTTCGTAATCTGCGCCGCTGCCGACTGCGCCATTGCCGTCATCGTTGGTTTTGCCGTACGACAAGGCCAGACGGTTTTTGCCCAGTTTGTAGGAGCCTTGCAGCAAATAGCCATCACTGTCGACGTTGCGCAATGTGGGTTCGCCGGCATTGTTGGTGAAGAACGGGTTGATGCCTTTGGCCTGGAAGCCGGAACCGGTCAGCGACAACCCACCCATCTTCGCCTGCACGCCGTAGCCGACGCCTTTGGAGGTGACAGACTGGACGGTGGAATCGGTGTTATCCGAGGTCTGGTAACTGCCGTTGACCCAGCTGTAAATCTTCGCCCCGGCGACGTCGAACTGGTAGGTGATCTCGCTTTCGGTGCGCGGATTTTCCTGATAAGCCTTGCCCGTCGGGCTGCTGTCGTTGGTGTCCACCGGGTCCATGATCCCCACCGCCACCCGCAAGCCTTCCATCACCGGCGTGCGATAGGTAATTTGCGAGGTCGGGAACGGATACGGATAACCCGTGCCAATGTTGCCGAACGACACCCCGCCGCCATCCACCAGCCCCAGGGTATCGCTGACCTGGCCGTAACCGGCGAGCAATTCATCCAGCAAAATGTTGGAACGGGCGAACAGGCCAAAGTCCTTGCCGATCAGCACTTCGCCCCACTCAGGGTTGGCCACCGTGCCGTAGAACTGCCGCACGTCGATGGCGGTGTCGGTGCCGTTGGTTTCGCTGTCGTTGATGGTCACCCAGAACGAGGCACGGGCGCCGAGCTTGAGGTCATCGATTTGCTTGCCCATGTTGAAGCCCAGGTAGTTGGGTAGAAAACCCATCTTCACGCGCGCCTGTTTGCGGTCGAACTGGTCGCCGGCACGGTCCACATCGCTGTTCACATAGAAGGCGTTGATGTAGCCGTCGGTGGAAAACGTGGTCTGGTCCTTGTCGTACAGCATGATCTCGGCCTCGGCCATCGAGCTCAAACCGAGGGTCGACAGGCTGGCGATGAAGGCAGGCAAGAAACGATGCTTGATGTTCTTATTGTTGTGCATGACGCGCTCCGCAGCGGGGGACTGGATGTCGGAGGCGATTATCGAAAGCTGACCGGCGGCGTCATACGCTGCCTTGGAGGCGGTTTTCAGGTGCTTTGGATTGGTCGGTAGCGCGCGGCAAGTTCGGTGTAAGACCACGTGTCGGCACGGCCCGGAACTTAGGGTGTACGCCGATGGAACACACTGGCGTCCACAGGGACAAGTGCCGCCTAGACGACTGCTCTAAACAGCATGTAAGCGGCAACCACGACGCAGATACTGGCAAAGCCGATTTGCAAGGCCCGGGCCGGTACTCGTGCGCAAAGCTTTCGGCCAATGATCATGCCGACGATGCTGGCGACGATGAATGCCACGCCCAGACCGTCGATTCGCACCCCGGCCTGAAACGCGCCGATCACGCCGATGGCGGAAATCAGGCTGATCACCATCAACGACGTGGCGACGATTCCGCGCATCTGCACATCGGTCAGCTGCTTGAACGCCGGGACGATCAGGAAGCCGCCGCCCACCCCGAGCAGCCCGGAGACCACTCCGGTCACTGCGCCCAGTGCCGCGAGGGTCGCGGTGCATTTGGCGGTCCAGGAAAAACGCCCGGTCTGCTGATCGAGCATGCAGTTCTTCTGGCCCCAGTTGGCATGGCCATGGTCGCTCGGCCCTTCGTCCTGACGCTCACGTCGCAGCATCCGCCAGGCCACCATGACCATCAGCAGGCTGAACAGAATCATCAGGATTTTTTCTGATAACTGATGAGCGAAGAAGATGCCCACCGGCGAAAAAATCGCCCCCAACAATGCGATCAGCAACGCTGCGCGATAGCGCACCAGACCATGGCGCAAGCCGTCGATGGCACCGACGGCCGCCGCACTGCCCACCGCAAACAGTGCGACGGGCGCGGCCTGGGTCATGGTCAAACCCAGCCCCAGCACCAGAGCCGGCACCGCAAGAATGCCGCCGCCGGCACCGGTCAAACCCAGCACAAGCCCCATCACCACGCCAAAAAAACTTGCCAGCAACATAAACCACTCGTGATCTGCAAAAAAAAGCCGGGAGCGCCCGGTATCGATGACTGACAGGATAGAGCCCGCACAGCTTTTTTCATTAATTGAATAGATGCGGGCTGGTCAGCGCAGGGAAAATGAAACTACCCTCAAGGCTTGTCCAGAAAGAAACGGCCACCATGCCCGCCTTGATTGAAGCTTTTTTAGACCCTGCCTCGTCGACCTTCAGCTACGTCATCTACGAGCACGATAGCGGGCACTGCGCCATCGTCGACCCGGTGCTCGACTACGACCCCGCCGCCGGGCGAACCTCCACCGTCCAGGCCGACAAGATAATCGCCTTCGTTCGCCAACATCAGCTGCAGGTGCAATGGCTGCTGGAAACCCACGCCCATGCCGATCACCTCTCCGCCGCACCGTATCTGCGTCGGGAACTGGGTGGCAAGATTGCGATTGGTCAGTCGATCAGCAAGGTTCAGGGCGTGTTCAAGACCTTGTTCAATCTTGAGCCGGAATTTCGCAGTGACGGTTCACAGTTCGACCATCTGTTCGCGCCGGACGAATCGTTCCGGATCGGCAACCTCAAGGCTACGGCCCTGCATGTTCCCGGCCACACGCCAGCGGACATGGCCTATCTGATCGACAGCGATGTGATTCTGGTGGGCGATACGCTGTTCATGCCGGACGTGGGCACCGCGCGCTGCGACTTTCCTGGCGGCAACGCCAACCAGATGTTTGCTTCGATTCGCAAACTGCTGGCCTTCCCTGCCAGCGTGCGACTCTATGTCTGCCATGATTACCCGCCTGAGGGTCGTGAACCGCAGTGCATGAGCACGGTGGGCGAACAGCGCAAAAGCAACATTCACATGCATGATGGCATCGACGAAACCGCGTTCGTCGCCATGCGCACCCAGCGCGATGCGGGGTTGGGCATGCCGACATTGTTGCTGCCAGCGATTCAGGTGAATGTGCGGGCGGGGAATTTGCCGCCGGCCGAGGACAACGGCGTCACGTACCTGAAAATCCCCCTGAATAAACTCTGAGTCCGATCTGCCCTAGGCGAGGGTCAGGCCGTTAGCCGGCAATGGCAGCGCGGTTTTATAGCGCACCTGTTTGAGCGCAAAGCTCGAGCGGATGTTGGCGACGCCGGGGACTTTGGTGAGGAAGTCCATCATGAAGCGCTCCAGCGACTGAATGGTCGGCACCAGCACGCGGATCAAGTAATCCGGGTCGCCGGCCATCAAATAGCATTCCATCACTTCCGGGCGATCCGAGATCGCCTCTTCGAAATGCTGCAACGCTTCTTCCACCTGTTTCTCCAGGCTGACGTGAATGAACACATTCACGTGCAGCCCCAGCAGATCCGCATCCAGCAAGGTCACTTGCTCACGAATCAGCCCCAATTCTTCCATCGCCTTGACCCGATTGAAACACGGCGTCGGCGACAGGTTGACCGAGCGTGCGAGGTCGGCGTTGGTGATGCGCGCGTTCTCCTGAAGGCTGTTCAAAATGCCGATATCGGTACGGTCCAGTTTGCGCATGAGACAAAACCACCTGCTTTTTATGTTTGTGCAGATTTTTTATCCTCAAATGAGCGCCAACGCAACGAAACAGAGAGAAATATTCTTCTTCGCCGGGCCTATGATGTTTGTAGGACAAGATTTCCACCATCCGTGGAAGGACGGTCAGCTCACTACAAGAAATTCACAAGATCGAGCGTAGAAGCCATGAACCAAGCGTACGAACCGCTGCATCTGCACGTTCCCGAACCTTCGGGCCGTCCTGGCTGCAAAACCGACTTCTCCTACCTGCGTCTGACCGACGCCGGCACGGTGCGCAAACCTCCAATCGACGTTGAACCGGCTGACACGGCTGATCTGGCCAAGGGCCTGATTCGCGTGCTCGACGATGAGGGCAATGCCCTCGGTCCGTGGGCTGAAGGCGTGCCGGTGGAGATCCTGCGTAAAGGCATGCGCGCCATGCTCAAGACGCGGATCTTCGACAACCGCATGGTCGTCGCCCAGCGTCAGAAAAAAATGTCGTTCTACATGCAAAGCCTTGGCGAAGAAGCCATCGGCAGCGCCCAGGCCCTGGCCTTGAACATTGACGACATGTGCTTCCCGACTTATCGCCAGCAAAGCATTCTGATGGCGCGCGAAGTGCCACTGGTTGACCTGATCTGCCAACTGCTGTCCAACGAGCGCGATCCGCTCAAGGGCCGTCAGTTGCCGATCATGTATTCGGTAAAAGACCACGGTTTCTTCACCATTTCCGGCAACCTCGCCACTCAATTCGTGCAGGGCGTGGGCTGGGGCATGGCCTCGGCGATCAAGGGCGACACCAAAATCGCCTCGGCCTGGATCGGCGACGGCGCCACCGCTGAATCCGACTTCCACACCGCCCTCACCTTCGCCCACGTTTACCGTGCGCCGGTGATCCTCAACGTCGTCAACAACCAGTGGGCGATCTCCACGTTCCAGGCGATTGCCGGTGGTGAAGCCACCACATTCGCCGGTCGTGGCGTTGGTTGCGGCATCGCCTCCCTGCGGGTCGATGGCAACGATTTTGTCGCGGTCTACGCCGCCTCTGCGTGGGCCGCCGAACGTGCACGCCGCAACCTCGGCCCGACCATGCTCGAGTGGGTCACCTACCGCGCCGGTCCGCACTCCACCTCTGATGATCCTTCCAAATACCGTCCTGCCGACGACTGGAGCTACTTCCCGTTGGGCGACCCGATTGCGCGCCTCAAGCAGCACCTGGTGAAAATCGGCCAGTGGTCCGAAGAGGAACACGTTGCCGTCAGCGCCGAGCTGGAAGCCGAAGTCATTGCCGCGCAGAAAGAAGCCGAGCAGTACGGCACCCTCGCCGGTGGCCAGATTCCAAGCGCCGCGACGATGTTCGAAGACGTCTATAAAGAGATGCCGGAGCACTTGAAGCGCCAGCGTCAAGAGTTGGGGATCTGACATGAACGACCACAACACTAATATCGAGTTGGAAACCGCCATGACTACAACCACCATGACCATGATCCAGGCCCTGCGCTCGGCCATGGACGTGATGCTTGAGCGTGACGACAATGTCGTGGTCTTCGGCCAGGACGTCGGCTACTTCGGCGGCGTGTTCCGTTGCACCGAAGGCCTGCAGAACAAGTACGGCACCTCCCGGGTGTTCGATGCGCCGATTTCCGAAAGCGGCATCGTCGGCGTCGCAGTCGGTATGGGCGCCTACGGTCTGCGCCCGGTGGCCGAGATCCAGTTCGCCGATTACGTGTACCCGGCGTCGGACCAGATCATTTCCGAAGCTGCCCGCCTGCGTTATCGCTCGGCCGGCGAGTTCACCGCGCCGATGACCCTGCGCATGCCTTGCGGCGGCGGCATCTACGGCGGCCAGACCCACAGCCAAAGTATTGAGGCGATGTTCACTCAGGTCTGCGGTCTGCGCACGGTCATGCCGTCCAACCCTTACGATGCCAAAGGCTTGCTGATCGCCTCCATCGAAAACGATGACCCGGTGATCTTCCTTGAGCCAAAACGCCTGTACAACGGCCCGTTCGACGGCCATCACGACCGTCCGGTAACCCCATGGTCGAAACACCCGGCCGCGCAAGTGCCGGACGGTTACTACACCGTGCCGCTGGACGTCGCCGCCATCGCGCGTCCGGGCAAGGACGTGACCATCCTGACTTACGGCACCACGGTTTAC
Source organism: Pseudomonas sp. ANT_H12B (assembly GCF_008369325.1). Classification (GTDB taxonomy): domain Bacteria; phylum Pseudomonadota; class Gammaproteobacteria; order Pseudomonadales; family Pseudomonadaceae; genus Aquipseudomonas. The sequence continues at coordinate 279,577 of NZ_VOBI01000001.1, forward strand.
GTGTCGCAAGTCGCTGCCGAAGAAACCGGGATAGACGCTGAAGTCATCGACCTGCGCAGCCTGTGGCCGCTGGACCTGGACACCATCGTCAAGTCGGTGAAGAAAACCGGTCGTTGCGTGATCGTTCACGAAGCGACCCGCACTTGCGGTTTCGGCGCCGAACTGGTCGCCCTGGTGCAAGAGCATTGCTTCCACTACCTGGAAGCGCCTATCGAGCGCGTCACCGGTTGGGACACTCCCTACCCGCACGCACAAGAGTGGGCGTATTTCCCTGGCCCGACCCGAGTGGGCGCGGCTTTGCATCGGGTTATGGAGGTCTGAATGGGCACGCACGTTATTAAAATGCCGGACATTGGCGAAGGCATTGCAGAAGTTGAATTGTCGGTATGGCACGTCAAGGTCGGCGACATGGTCGTCGAAGATCAGGTATTGGCCGATGTGATGACCGACAAGGCGATGGTCGACATCCCGTCGCCGGTCCACGGCAAGGTGATTGCGCTGGGCGGAGTACCGGGCGAAGTCATGGCCGTCGGCAGCATCCTGATCAGCATTGAAGTCGAAGGCGCGGGCAACGTTAAAGAGTCGGCTCAGTCGGCGGCCGCTACTGTGAAAGAAGCACCGGTTGCGGCGCCAAAAGTTGCAGCCGCTGCTGAAAGCAAACCGGTTGCTGCAGCAGCGCCACGAGCTGCCGTGTGCCAAGGCCCGATGGTCGCTCGCGAAGCCGATGAGCGTCCGCTGGCCTCCCCGGCCGTGCGTAAGCATGCGCTGGACCTCGGCATCCAGTTGCGGCTGGTGCGTGGCACCGGCCCTGCCGGTCGCGTTCTGCACGAAGATCTGGACGCTTATCTGGCACAGGGTCAGCAGACGCAATCCACCGTCGCTGTCGCTTACGCCCAACGTAACGACGAAGAACAAATCCCGGTTATCGGCATGCGCCGCAAGATTGCCCAGCGCATGCAGGACGCCACTCAGCGCGCCGCACACTTCAGTTACGTCGAAGAAATCGACGTCACCGCCGTGGAAGAACTGCGCGCTCACCTGAACGAAAAACACGGCACTACACGCGGAAAACTGACCTTGCTGCCGTTCCTGGTTCGCGCACTGGTCGTTGCGCTTCGGGACTTCCCGCAGATCAACGCCCGTTACGACGACGAAGCCCAGGTCATCACTCGCCTCGGCGCGGTGCATGTGGGCGTCGCCACGCAAGCCGACATCGGTTTGATGGTGCCGGTGGTCCGTCACGCCGAAACCCGCAGCCTGTGGGACAGCGCCGCCGAAATCTCCCGTCTGGCCACCGCTGCCCGCAATGGCAAGGCCAGCCGCGATGAGCTCTCCGGCTCGACCATCACCCTCACCAGCCTCGGCGCGTTGGGCGGCATCGTCAGCACGCCAGTGTTGAACCTGCCGGAAGTTGCAATCGTCGGCGTCAACAAAATCGTCGAACGCCCGATGGTCGTCAAAGGCCAGATCGTGATTCGCAAGATGATGAACCTCTCCAGCTCCTTCGATCACCGCGTGGTCGATGGCATGGACGCGGCGCAATTCATCCAGGCCATCCGTGGCTTGCTCGAACAACCCGCTACTTTGTTTGTGGAGTAGGTCATGCAACAGACTTTGAACACCACGCTGCTGATCATCGGCGGCGGCCCCGGCGGTTATGTGACGGCGATCCGTGCCGGTCAACTGGGCATTTCGACCATTCTGGTTGAAGGCGAATCACTAGGCGGCACGTGCCTGAACATCGGCTGCATTCCGTCCAAGGCGTTGATCCACGTCGCCGAACAGTTCCACCAGACGCAGCATCACAGCCAACACTCGGCCCTGGGAATCAGCGTTTCCGCGCCGACGCTCGACATCAGCAAGAGCGTCGAGTGGAAGGACGGCATTGTTGATCGCCTGACCACCGGCGTCTCGGCGCTGCTGAAAAAGAACAAAGTCCAGGTCATTCAAGGCTGGGCCAACGTCATCGACGGTAAAACCGTCGACGTCGGCGACACGCGCATTCAGTGTGAGCACCTGGTGCTGGCCACCGGTTCAAAAAGCGTGAACCTGCCGATGCTGCCGATTGGCGGCCCGATCATCTCCTCCACCGAAGCCCTGGCACCGACCTCCGTGCCAAAACGGCTGGTCGTGGTTGGCGGCGGTTATATCGGTCTGGAACTGGGGATTGCCTATCGCAAACTCGGCGCCGACGTCAGCGTGGTCGAGGCTCAGGATCGCATCCTGCCGGCCTACGACGCCGAACTGACCCAGCCTGTGCACGACGAACTTAAAAAACTTGGCGTAAAGCTTTACTTGAAGCACAGCGTCGAAGCTTTTGATTCACAAGGAAATATCCTGCAAGTTCGTGACCCGAACGGTGACACGCTGAACGTGGAAACCGATCAGGTACTGGTGGCCGTCGGCCGCAAACCGAACACTCAGGGCTGGAACCTCGAAGCGCTGAACCTGGACATGAACGGTTCGGCGATCAAGATCGACAACCGCTGCCAGACCAGCATGCGCAACGTGTATGCCATCGGCGACCTCAGTGGCGAACCGATGCTCGCGCACCGGGCCATGGCTCAGGGCGAGATGGTTGCCGAACTGATCAGCGGTAAATCCCGTGAGTTCAACCCGACCGCCATCGCCGCCGTGTGCTTTACCGACCCGGAACTGGTGGTGGTCGGCAAGACACCGGACGACGTCAAGGCGGCGGGTCTGGACTGCATCGTTTCCAGCTTCCCGTTCGCCGCCAATGGCCGGGCGATGACTCTGGAGTCGAAAAGCGGCTTCGTGCGGGTCGTGGCTCGTCGCGATAATCATGTGATTGTCGGCTGGCAAGCAGTGGGTGTGGGCGTTTCGGAATTGTCGACAGCGTTCGGCCAGAGCCTGGAAATGGGCGCCCGGCTGGAAGACATCGCCGGCACGATCCATGCGCATCCGACCTTGGGCGAAGCTGTCCAGGAAGCGGCGCTGCGAGCTTTGGGCCACGCGTTGCACCTGTAACCACTACACCGCTGATCGTTCCCACGCTCTGCGTGGGAATGCAGCCCGGGACGCTCCGCGTTCCAACAGCGGACGCAGAGCGTCCATTGAGGCATTCCCACGCAGAGCGTAGGAACGATCAACGTATTTGGGCTGCGAAACAGGCCCGGAATGAAGTATTGTTGTCCCCATCCAGAAAAACGTCAGAAGCCTTGAACCGTTTCGGCGGTTGTTAAGTGATAGAGGGTGTCATGGGTAACGAAAGCATCAATTGGGACAAGTTGGGTTTTGACTACATCAAGACAGACAAGCGCTATCTGTCGCACTGGCGTAATGGCGAGTGGGACAAAGGCACCCTGACCGAAGACAATGTGCTGCACATCAGCGAAGGCTCCACTGCCCTTCACTATGGCCAGCAATGCTTCGAGGGCCTGAAGGCCTATCGTTGCAAGGACGGTTCGATCAACCTGTTCCGCCCGGATCAGAACGCCGCCCGCATGCAACGCAGCTGCGCGCGCCTGCTGATGCCACACGTGTCCACCGAGCAATTCATCGAAGCCTGCAAGGAAGTGGTCCGCGCTAACGAGCGTTTCATCCCGCCTTACGGCACCGGCGGTGCGCTGTATCTGCGCCCGTTCGTGATCGGCGTGGGTGACAACATCGGCGTGCGCACCGCCCCCGAGTTCATCTTCTCGATCTTCTGCATCCCGGTCGGCGCCTACTTCAAGGGCGGCCTGACCCCGCACAACTTCCTGATCTCCAGCTACGACCGCGCCGCCCCACAAGGCACCGGTGCAGCCAAGGTCGGTGGTAACTACGCCGCCAGCCTGATGCCGGGCTCCCAAGCCAAGAAAGCGCACTTCGCCGACTGCATCTACCTGGACCCGATGACCCACTCGAAAATCGAAGAAGTCGGCTCGGCCAACTTCTTCGGTATCACCGACGACAACAAGTTCGTCACGCCGAAGTCCCCTTCGGTGCTGCCGGGCATTACCCGTCTGTCGTTGATCGAGCTGGCAAAATCGCGTTTGGGCCTGGAAGTGATCGAAGGTGACGTGTTCATCGACAAGCTGTCCGACTTCAAAGAAGCCGGCGCTTGCGGTACTGCGGCCGTGATCACCCCGATCGGCGGCATCAGCTACAACGACAAACTGCACGTGTTCCACAGCGAAACCGAAGTCGGCCCGATCACCCAGAAGCTCTACAAAGAGCTGACTGGCGTGCAGACCGGCGACATCGAAGCGCCAGCGGGTTGGATCGTCAAGGTTTGATCCAGCGCTTCAGGCACTAAAAAAGCCCACCCCTCGCGAATGCGTCGGGTGGGCTTTTTGTTGGCCGGTCGTTTTTCAGCGCCGGTCACTTGCAGGCGAATCACCCTGCGATCAATTGCCCCACCTGACCGGCATCCTCTTCGATCCGGGCAAACAACCACTCCACAAACACTCGTGTCTGCACCGTCACGTCGGGCGCGACACCGTAGTAATAACGCGGCAACGGCATTCGCAACTCGGGCAGCGGGCAGATCAGGCGACCGCTCGAAAGGTGGGTGCCCAGCAAAGAGGTCGGGCACAAGGCAATGCCCTGCCCTTCCACGGCGGCCTCAAGCACCCGGTGCATGTGGTCAAACTGCTGGGTGACCTGAGTGGCGGACTGGCCTTGACCAAAATGCAGGGCCCAGTTGTGCCAATCTTCGCGACGCGCCTTGACGGTCAGTAACGTGTGCCGGCTCAGGGACGCGAGGTCTTCAAGGGCCAGACGCTCGATCAGCGAGGGTGCCGCGACCAGCAACAGTTCGTCTTCAAAGAGGGCTCGCGCCTCAATTGCCGGTGCCCAGTCGTCACGACCACGGCGAATGACGATGTCGAACCCATCGCGCGAATGATCCGGTGCCTGGGTTTGGGTCATCACTTGCGGCTTGATGTCCGGGTGCTGCGCAATGAAATCCTCCAGCCTGGGCGCTAGCCACAGCATCGCAAAGGATGGGCGGACATTGATATTCACGGTCGGCAGCGAGGCGTGCTGCTTGAGTTCAGCCGCGGCGCTGGCGATCTGCGCCAGCCCGGCACTGACCTGCTCATAAAAGCGCTGACCGGCCGGCGTCAGCACCGATTGACGGACACGCCGCTCGAACAGCAGCACACCCACGTGTTCCTCCAGCAATTTGATGTGCCGGCTGACGGCACTGTGACTGACATGCAGCTCTTCGGCCGCCAGGCTGAAACTCTGATGGCGAGCAGCAACAGCGAAGGCGCGAACAGCATTAAGCGGCGGTAGTGGATTTATCATGCGTCTAATTTAGTCACATATGCAGCGCAATTAAAGCGTTTGTCACGCCCACGTCGTCACGCCAATCTGCTCGCACGCAGCCAGCGCCACCTGACGGAGCAAGACATGAACAGCTACGGACTCTTTCTACTATTTGCCACCCTGACCATTTTGAGTCCGGGACCTGGCGTGGTCCTGACCCTGTCCAACGCGGTGCGCCATGGCTGGACCGGAGCAGTGCCGGGCATTTTGGGGATCGCGTCGGGAGCGTTTATCGTCGCCGCCATCAGCGCCACCAGTGTCGGCCTGATCCTCAGCACCTCCGCCAACGCCTTTACCGCGTTGAAATACGCAGGTGCCGCCTATTTGTTGTACCTGGGTTACAAAAGCTGGTGCTCGGCAGGTTTCAGCACGCGACTTGAAACGCGCCCCTCAAAACCGGGCTACCGCTTCCTTGAAGCGGCTTCGATGCAATTTTTGAACCCCAAGGCCGTGTTTTTCTTTCTGGCGGTGTTCCCGCAATTCATCGACACCTCAGCACACTTCTCCACCCAGTTTTTCAAACTGGTCGCCTCCTATGGCGTACTGGTGATCCTCGTGCATGGCAGCTATGCCTTGCTCGCCAATGCCGCCAAAGGCTGGTTGTCGAGCCCGAAGGGTTCCTGGCTGGCGGCGAAAGTCTCGGGCGTGACTTTCGCCGGTTTCGGCGTGCTGATGGCCTCGGCCAGTCGCTAAGGAGCAGAACCGGGCGGGGTTTTTCATTAGAGTCCTAATGACAACATTTGCGGTCATAACGACATCGCCTGCAACTAGTCAAAATAACCACACTATCTTTCAAACGCCCTGTTTACGCAGCGCTTGCACCTGGCCCGAAACTTGACTGCAAACATTCCGCTTTTCAAACGTTATCCCGTCATCGACTGATGTCGATCCGGCTAATTTCAGAAAAAAGGAATGCCCCATGCACACTGTTTTCCAGGATCGTCTGGCCGTCGTCACCGGAGCAAGTTCAGGTATCGGCCTGGCAGTAACCGAACGACTGCTGTCCCAAGGCGCCCAAGTATTGGCAATGTCACGCCAGATCGGCGGACTGGGGGAATTGGCCGAGCGCTTTTCGACACGTTTGTCGTGGGTGGCCGGCGATGTCACTCAACCGGCTGATCTGGCTCGGTTGGCAAAGCAGGCTTCAACCATCGGCCCAGTGAGTTACCTGGTGCCGAATGCAGGCATCGCGGAACTGGCTGATGGCCTTGATGTGTCGGCATTTGACCGGCAGTGGGCAGTCAACGGCGCGGGGGCGATCAATACACTCGCCAGCCTGCGCGGGCACTTGGCGGAATCCACCTCGGTCGTGTTTATCGGGACCTTTCTGGCGCAAGTGACCTTTCCCGGGCTGGCCGCCTATATCGCGTCAAAGGCCGCATTGATTGCCCATACGCGCACCCTCGCGGTGGAGCTGGCTCCCCTCGGCATTCGCATCAACACCGTGTCCCCTGGTCCCACCGCTACGCCTATCTGGTCGACGCTGGGATTGAAGAATGAAGAGCTGAACGAAGTTGCCAACGCAGTGAACCTGCGGTTGCTCGATGGTCAATTTCTTGAAGCGGGCGCCGTCGCCGATGTGATCCTGTTTCAGCTCGGCAACGGCGCACGTAACGTCTTTGGCCAGGACTGGGTCGTCGATAGCGGTTACACACTCAGATAATTAATAAAATTATATTTCAATTATTAACGGATACATATTGAGGTTGATTCGAGGATTTGATAGATGGGCCGGTCGACACCGGCAGCGTCAGACCAAACTGTACGTTGATCTCCTTGCGGCCCAGCGCCGTCAACGCCAACGCGCGGCTGTCCAGATCCTGAGTCACCCATTTGCGCCGGACCGCCATTTGCAGCAGCGCCGCCCCCAGCGATCCACCCAGATGCGGGCGGCGCATGCTCCAGTCCAGGCATGGGCAGGCGAAGCGGCGACGCAGCGTGCTCAAATCCTTGACCTCGATACCTAACCCTTCAAACAACGCCTCACCACTGTCGCTCAGCTGATAGACCTGTTCATCGGTTTCCAGCAGCCACCCCGCTTCGATCATCCGGTCATGCAGCACCACCGCCAACGTACCGGCCATGTGGTCGTAGCACGTGCGGGCAAATTGCAGGCGATCCGGGGTGCGCGAATTGAAGGTCGGCGCAACGTTTTGGCCGATCACCATCAACGCTTCCAGCGCCTGGGCGACGCGCTTGTCCGCCAGGCTGTAATAGCGATGTCGGCCCTGCACGTGCAGCCGCACCAGCGCCAATTCCTTGAGTTTGGCCAGGTGCGCGCTGGCGGTGGAGGCGCTGACTTCGGCAATCGCCGCCAACTCAGTGCTGGTGCGGGCGTGGCCGTCCATCAGCGAACAGAGGATTTTCGTCCGGGCCGGTTCCGCGATGGCTGCAGCCACGTGAGAGACGCCAATGTCGTGCTGTTCTACGTTCATATTTCGCTCCCGGACGAATCAAGGCCTTTTCGGACTGGAGATAGTAGCAACACTTTTCCAACCACGAACAAGGCTGCGACCCATGGACCCGATCATCGCTGCGACTCATGCCGATCCTTATCCCTATTACGCTGAACTGCGCGCGGACGGCGGGCTGGCTTTACACCAAGGACTGAATGTGTGGGTGGCGAGTAGCGCCCGAGCGGTTGCGGCCGTGCTGGCGCACCCTGACTGCCATGTTCGGCCGTCACACGAACCGGTGCCCAAGGCGATTGTTGGCGGGATGGCCGGCAAGGTCTTTGGTCAGTTGATGCGGATGAATGAGGGCGAACGGCAGCGTTGCCCGAGGTCGGCAATTAAACCGGGATTGGCGTTGATTGATGTCGATGAAGTTAATGCGCTGGTCGGCGCTCGCCTGATCACTCCGGGCGCCGACGGGTTGTACAAGGCGATGTTCCGCGGGCCGGTGTGCGTGGTGGCTGCATTGCTGGGGTTCTCTCCGGCTCAGAACCGGGCGATTAGCGAGCTGACCGGGGACTTCGTCGCGTGCCTGTCGCCCCTGAGCGATCAAGCGCAACTGGGGGCGGCGCACGTTGCGGCTGAACACTTGAGCGGCTATTTCGTTGAGCTGCTGGATGACCCGAACAATCAGAGCACCCTGCTCGCCGGGATCCGCCAGCGCTTCGCGGCAACCTCTGGCGACGCTGAAACGTTGATCGCCAACCTGATCGGGTTGTTTTCCCAGACCTATGAGGCCACCGCCGGGCTGATCGGCAATGCGCTGTTGGCGTTAATTCGAAACCCGTCACTGCACAGCGAGTCGACATCCGTTGGCGACTTGATTGCTGAAGTTCAGCGCTTCGATCCGTCGGTGCCGCACACCCGCCGGTTTGTCGCTGCGCCTTGTGAAATCGAGGGGGTAAGCCTGAACCCCGGCGACGTGATTCTGGTGCTGCTGGCTTCGGCCAATCGTGATCCGCGGCTCAATGACCATCCCGACGTCTTTCTTCTGGATCGTCCAGACCGGCGTAGTTTCAGTTTTGGTGCGGGGCGGCATCAATGTCCGGGGCAGTTGTTGGCGTTGAGTATTGCCAGCGCCACGTTGAGGGAGATTCTGGCAATGAAGCCTGCTTTGGATCGCCTGACCTGGCATTACCGGCCTTCGCTGAACGGGCGTATTCCGCTGTTTAGCGATTTGCCGTAAGACCGATCAGCGTCCAGACGTTGCCTTCGTGAATCATGGAGGCATTGCCATCCCGATCCACCGGATAACAGCTGTAGCCATGAGCAATACCGTTGGCCGTGACCTGCTCCAGCAATTCGAAACCCGCCTGAAAAATCCGCTTCCGCAACGGTCACGCCAGTCGCTGCGCAACAAAATCGATAAAGGCTTTCAACTTGGGCAGAGATTTTCGCGAGCGTGGATACACCATCTGTACCGGCTTCGGCGGGGGCGCATAGGCGTCCAGGATCCGCACGAGTTCGCCATTGTCCAAGGCCGCCGACACCAGGAAATCGGGCTGCATCAAAATGCCCTCTCCGGCCACGGCCGCCTGCAGCAGCACTTGGCCGTCATTGCTTTTCAGCACCGCGCCTTCGGGCCAGGGAATCTCGCTGGCGCCGTCTTTCAAAGGCCAGGCAAAACGGTTGTTCCAGGACGTGTGGGTGAGGATTCTGTGTCGGTGCAGGTCTTCGGGGGATTGGGGTTCCTGCCATTTTTCCAGATACCGGGGCGATGCGCAGATCACCATTCGATACGGTGGCAATGGCTTGGCCAGCAGATTCACGCCGATCAGTTCGGAAATCCTGAACGCCAGATCGAATGACGTCTCGTACAGGTCCACCACTTCGTTGCTCAGTATCAGCTCGACCTGGATCTGCGGATAACACTGCATGAACTCGGACACCAGAGGACCGACCAATGACACACCGAGGGTCATCGGCGCGGTGATTCGCAACAGGCCGCTGGGCTCCGGGCTCGACGCCTCCACCCGGCTGAACGCGTACTTCACCTGCTCCAGTGCCCGCTTGGCTTCTTCATAAAACAACCGCCCCTCCCCAGTGATGGATTGCCGTCGGGTAGTGCGCTGAATCAGTTTGGTATTGAGGGTTTTCTCCAGGCTCTGGATATGCCGTCCAACCATGACCGCCGACATCCCGATGTCACTGGCCGCATCGGCAAAGCTGCCCGCCTCGACCACGGCGACGAAAACTTCCATTTGCCTGAGTTTGCTCATGACCATGCCTTGTGAAAGGAGGAAACGGAACGCTTGATTAAATACATCAGGTTAAAGGAGTAATAACCGGCAATGCGTTTATCACGAGGGTCGTTCTCCCTAGAGTCACATTATTAAAGGTGAACAACGAGGCTCCATCGATGCAAACCTTACTGGACACGTCACTGAGTTCTTTTGCGCGAGCAGACCTCCTGCAAGGCCCCACGCCCATTCAGCGCGCCGAACGCCTCGAACAACTGCTGGGCTTGAAGCCGCAGGGAATCGGCCTGTTTCTCAAACGCGACGATCATATGCTGATTGGCGGTGGCGGTAACAAACTGCGCAAACTCGAATTCCATATCGGTGCAGCGCTGGCGGCCGAAGTCGACACGGTGATCACCGTGGGCGGCATTCAGTCCAACCATGCACGCCTGACCGCCGCAGTGTGTGCCCGCCTGGGCCTGGCCTGTGAACTGATCCTGACCCGCGCGGTGCCCAAAAACGATGTGGATTACGAACTCAACGGCAACGTTCTGCTCGACCAGTTGTTCGGCGCACAGCTACAGGTGCTTGCCGAGGGCAGCAACTCACTCGCCGCGGCCGAAACACGGGCCACGCAACTTCGGGATTCGGGGCGCAACGTTCTGGTGATTCCCACCGGTGGTTCAACGCCGTTGGGCAGTCTCGGTTATGCGCGCTGCGCAGCGGAAATCGCACAGCAAGAGACGGAGCTCGGCCTCACCTTCAATCAAGTCGTAGTGCCCAACGGCAGCGCCGGCACCCACGCCGGACTCGCGGCCGGCTTCCAGTTGCTGGGTCGAGGCACCTCGATCGTCAAGTCCTATTCGGTTTTGTCCGATCAAGACACATCAGCGGCCAGAACCCGACAATTGACCCAGGACGCACTGGCGCTGTTGGGCAGCAGCGCCGTCGTTCAGGCTGAAGAGATCGCCATTGACGGCAGTCAGTTGGGTGACGGTTACGGTCTGCCGACGCCAGCCATGCAGGAAGCAGTGCGCCTGATGGCTCGCGCCGAGGGCCTGTTGATCGACCCGGTCTACTCCGGCAAAGCGTTTGCCGGGCTGTTGGCCGATCTCAGGCAAGGACGTTACCGTTCCGGGGACAATGTGCTGTTCGTGATGACGGGTGGAACACCGGGGCTTTATGCCTACAGGGACATCTTTCAGTCTTAGGTTAGGCGTCTTCGTATCATCACATGCACAGACGACGGGTCAGATCATTCAGAAGCCATCGACCTGCTTTCCCTAAAGAGCGATTTTGCATGTGCGCTGCGTAGATCGTAAGTGTGTCTGGTGTGCGCTGAAGTTCGGCGGTTAACTCAAGCGGTATTAAGCGTCCTGACGCCAGATGATCCGCAATCAGATGCTCTGGCATTCGACACCAACCGAACCCGGCGAGCAAAAAATCCAGCCGCCGTGCCAAATCTACAAACCGCCACTGGTGACTGCCCGTCACCCCATAGCTAGGGCCGTCGGGAGAAACCGGATCGGAAAGTACCAGTTGCACATAAGGCTTGAGGTCTGCACTTGTCGCCCGACGGCCTAACATAGCCAAAGGATGTCCGCTGGCTACTACTGGCCTCAAGTCGACGCTGAGCAGCGGCAGTGCGCTGACATCGTCGGGCACTGTCGGAATCAATGTGCATAGCGCCAGTGCCGCATCTCCATTGCGCAATCGGCGCTCTGCGCCGCCTAAGCCTTCGGTAGAAAAACTCACTGCCAGATGCGGAAAAGCCTCACGGAGAGCGCGCAGGCTTTCGATGAGCGGCGCGCTAGGGACTAAAGGGTCTATGGCGAGAGCCAACTCCGGCTCAACCCCGGCTGCCGTACTTGCGGCCATTGCTTCAAACTGGGCAGCGCTTGCCAGCACTGCGCGCGCTTGGACCACTAGCACTCTACCTACCTCAGTGAGCGTTGGACGATGGCCGCTGCGATCAAACAACCTCACACCTTGAATTGACTCAAGTGTGGCAATCGACTGGCTAATGGCAGATTGAGCACGCCGCAGGTGACGTCCCGTCGCCGAGAAACTGCCTGTATCAGCAATGGTTACCAGGATCCGCAACTGATCCAGGCTGAGATTTCCGATCATGACCCATCACTAAAACAGATGAACTCAATCATATTTACATCACTCCTGCATATAGTTCGCATTGGGTAGAGTGTGTCGCACATCGCCGAAAGCGACAACGCAAAACCTATCGCCGCGTCACCGCGCAGGAGTTACATCCATGTCCAGGCTTCTCAGCATTGAAACCAGCTCACGTGGGGATGCTTCAATCTCCCGGCAGCTCACTCGCCGATTTTTGGCCGCGTGGGAAGCTGCACACCCTGGGGGCGCCATCAAAATACGGGATCTAACGGACACTTCGCTTACGTTCGTGACGGCTCCCTGGTTACAGGCTTATTTCACCCCGCAAACCCAGCATTCGCCGGAAATGAAAGCCGTGTTACAGCTATCCAATGAGCTTGCGGCCGAGTTGCTGGAAACCGATCACGTGGTTATTTCAACGCCGGTCTACAACTACAACGTCCCTGCGGCGCTCAAGGCGTGGGTGGATCACGTGGTACGTAAAGGCCTGACCTTGGGCTTTGATGGTAAAGGGCTTGTGACCGGTAAAAAGGCAACGGTGCTGCTCGCTTCGGGAGGTATATACACCAATGACTCCCCGATTAGAGACCGTGACATTGCGACCCAATATTTGAAACTGATCCTGAATGTCCTGGGTATCACCGATGTCACCTTTATTGCGGCCGGCGGCGCTAAAGCTGTAGATCTCGGAGAAATCGGCATGAACGATTTTCTGGATACATTTGATCATCAAATTCAAAAGTCGCTGGTTTAGGCGCTGGATAACATCGATCCGCTGCAATAGCCAATGAACCGTGGCGAGGGGACAAGCGCCAATGCCGGTAAATTAAGCCATAACACTATCCGTAGATACCGTCTTGACCCTCACCGGGCAAGCGCTAGTTTCGGGTCATAGGGTTGGCCCGACTTGAGCACGCCATAAACGAAGTGCAGCAACTTGCGCTTGCCGCCAACCTGCATGCCCATAACTCCCTGCCCCCTTATTTCGGCAATGACAAAGTCAGAGGAAACTGGAACATGGCAACTAGGACATGTCCTACAGCCAGCGTTGGAGCCCGCCTGTAATGTCCCGTAGCCCCAGCCTCACGCTGGAACTTGAAAGGACGCTCATGGCTCGCCATAAAGACATACCGCGGGTGCAAAACCCACCGTCAGGGGACGGACACCACATAACCAGCCGCTACATGACCGCCACTGAATTAGCAGAGCGGGACGCCAGACAAAAATCCTACGACGACATGCTGGCCCGACAACAGGCATATGAAGACCGCTTCGTCAGAAAACCTCAACAACAGGACCCTCCCGGCTCCAGCGGGTGCGTGTTCGCCAAAAGCTGCAACCTCCCGGACGGCGTAATCAATCACGACAACCCAGCCGGGTTTGTCCCAACCGAGAAACTGGCCGATTACGGAAAATTCTCCCTGCTGGGTGGTCGCGAAAGGGATTCAGCGGGAAACATCCCTCTCAAAAAAATCAGTGGTAACGCGTTACCTGCTGCATTGGGAACGCTTCTCTTAGGAGGGGTTGGTGCTGGCACAAGTACTGTTGGTGGTGCAGGCGTAGTAACGGGAGGTGTTGCTGCTGGCGCATTGGCGGGAATGGTTGCACTGCTCTGGCCGTCAAATCTGGGTGACAGTTCCCTGTAATACCGAAGAACAGCTCAAGTCGATAAAGGAAGGCCGTACACGTGTCCGACTGCATATCGAACAACAGACCGATGGCTCCTTGAAGGGATACGGATACAACACCCAGAAGCGCAGCGATTGGGAAATGATTCCTGTAGTGCAGTTCGTAACTCAAGGCACTCAGCAAGTGGCTGACTTCGGCAATGGGACAACGTTGATATGGACGCCAGCCATTGACCCGTCCCGCCATTCGGGAATCCCACCGCTAGAAGGTGCCCCACAAGCCCCGCACATTTGGATTTATCCGCCAACACCAGCGGCTGACAGCATCATTGTTAACCCGATCTACCCGCCTGAGTACAAGGACTTCATACTTGTTTTTCCGGCTGATTCCGGCATCAAGCCTCTTTACATTGTCTTTTCCCTGCGATTCGATGCTGCCAGGTACCATGGAAAGACCGATACACCAGTTAAAAGTAAGGGTCCCGCGAATGGCCAGGAAGCTTTGGATAATTCGCTACAGGTAAAACCTACATCGGAACGCCGGATTGGTATTGATCCCAAAACCAACGAGTTTGTCGTCTTTGATCATACGGGAGGGGACGACTACCACGGACATGTCAGAACATGGAATAAACTCCATCAAGATATGAAAAATGTATTAATCAAGGCAAAAAAAGCCGACATCAAGGGAAACATCCTGGGAGCTAAACAGTGAGTCTTATCTACCACGATCCGTCGATTAGCCATGACGAAGCAGTCGGTCTCTTTGATAGCGGCTTAGAAAAGAACATTATCACCGCGCTGATTTCCATCGGATTAAATGAGCAAGACAGTGTCTGGGCTCAGACCATTTGCCTGAAACATCTCGAGAGTGGCACTCAGTCGGTGGCTGCGGCAGCAATCACCGCACTCGGCCATGTAGCCCGCAGATTCGGTGAGCTTGAAATGCAAGCCGTGATACCCGCCCTTAATACCGTAAAAGGAAAATTCCCTGCACTTGAAGCCACAGTGGCTGACACGCTCGACGATATTGAAATGTACACCTGACTCGCTAAATCAAAACCAGAAATCACCCTCCCCACACATAAAAACCCCCACCATTTCTTCTAACAGAGATGGCGGGGTTCGCCATTTCAATCCACACCCAACAAATCAATCATCCCGCGTCAGCACTTCCAGCAATTCAATCTCAAAGATCAGATTCGAGTTCGGCGTAATCTTGCCCATGGTCCGCTCGCCATAAGCCAGATGCGCCGGCACCAGCAACTTGCGCTTGCCGCCAACCTGCATGCCGATAATCCCGTGGTCCCAACCCTTGATTACCCGACCGGTGCCAATCACGCACTGAAAAGGCTTGCCCCGGCTGTAGGAAGAATCGAATTCGGTGCCGTCTTCCAGCCAGCCACGGTATTGGGTGGTGATCAGCGCGCCTTTGACGGCGGCTTTGCCGTTGCCCGGTTCAAGGTCGATGATTTGTAATTCGTCATTCATGGTTCGTACTCGCTCACGATCGCCCGGTGGTTTGGGCGCGGACGGAGGTTTTCGCAGAAACCGGCGCTGAAGGCAATCCACGGAACCGAAAGGCCGCCAACCGGCTCACATGAATAACAACTTCGTACTCAGGAAAGGATGCTCTGATGACCGACACATCACCGCTGTTCAGTTTCATCCCCCCCTACATTCTCAACCGTATCATCGCCCATGGCTCCGAACGCCAGCGCTCCAGCGCCCAGACCACGCTGACCCATGTCCGCCGCCTGCGACACAATCCCGGCCCGCCCTCGCGACCACCCGCCAAGGCGATCCTGCCGCTGGCCGGGCAACCCGGCGTGGCAAAGCGCAGCATTCACGATGTCCAAGGCAAAATGCTCCTGCCTGGCATGCCCGTGCGGCTTGAAGGCCAGGCGGCAACCGGCGATCCGGCGGTCGACGAAGCCTACGACGCACTGGGTGCCAGCTATGATTTCTTCTGGAAGGTGCTGGGTCGCCACTCCATCGACAACAAGGGGTTTGCGCTGATCGGCAGCGTGCATTACGGCCAGGACTACGAAAACGCGTTTTGGAACGGCGCGCAAATGGTCTTTGGTGACGGCGATGGCGAAATCTTCGAGCGCTTCACCCGCTCTCTGGATGTGATCGGCCACGAATTGACGCACGGTGTGATCGAAAGCGAAGCCGGCCTGGTGTACGCCAACCAGTCCGGGGCGCTGAACGAATCGCTGTCCGACGTGTTCGGCGTGCTGATCAAGCAACACGTGCTGGGGCAAACCGCCGAACAGGCTGACTGGCTGATCGGTGCGGACCTGCTGACACCACGGATCAAAGGCATCGGCTTACGCTCAATGGCCCATCCGGGCACGGCGTATGACGACCCGCTGCTCGGCAAGGACCCGCAACCGGACCATATGCGCAAGTTCGTGATCACCCAGGAGGATAATGGTGGTGTACACATCAACTCGGGCATTCCCAACCGCGCGTTTTATCTGGCAGCCACGGCGCTGGGCGGTTTTGCCTGGGAGAAAGCCGGCCGCATCTGGTACGACACGCTGTGCGACAAACGACTGAGCAGCGAGGCGTCATTCAGTGCCTTCGCGAAACTGACCGTCGAACATGCCCGCCAAGGGTTTGGCGAGCAGGAAGCCAAGGCTGTGCACCGTGGCTGGTCTGAAGTGGGCGTCGACCTGACGCTGGAGGAGCAATGAAAACCCTGCCAACACTGGACGACAACGCTGTGGTACGTGTCTCCCGCCAGGGCGGCGTGGCGGCGATCCACTCCTTGACCCGCCCGCGCGAGATCGAATTCGCCCAATGCGATGTCGACCAGCGTATCCGCATCTGCTCGTTGCTTGAGGGTTGCCTGCTCCTGACGAGTTCATCCTCCGGCCGCGGCGATCAGCGCTTCTATCAAATAGAACTGCGTTACCGCAGCGGCGAACAGGACGACCGAATGGTGATGAAGGTGCCAGAAGATCAGGCACCCGGGGAACTGGTGCATCTATGGGACAAAGGTGAGGTGTTGTAAGCGTGACGCAATAGAGGCTGATCATTTGAGGGCTGTGTGAACTAACATAGACACACCTCTCCCGATACGGCTGATGCGCCCCGATGGCAACCCCTGAATGAATGTGGTCTGGACCAGCGCAGCCATCGCCTCGGTGTTGCTGGCCTTGATCGTCGCGCTGATCTGTCGCGAGCGCTCGCTGCAAAAGCAGCTTGACGAGTATCGCGAGCTGATCGCCAGCCTGACCGAGGGGCAAAATATCCGGCCGGAAGGCGACGCCGAACGCTTCAAACGCAGCCAATACTTCGCCCGCATCGGTACATGGGACTGGGATGTCGACACCGACAAGCTTTACTGGTCGGAAGCGATCTACGGCATGTTCGGCTTCAAGATCGGTGAAGTAACGCCCTCCTACGCTTTATTTTGCTCCTGTGTTCATCCGGATGATCGGGCCAAGGTTCGGGCCGGTGAGCTGCGATGCCTGGAGACCGGGGAAAACCATGACGAGGAATATCGGGTCATCTGGCCCGACGGCACCCTCCGCTGGTTGCGCGAGACGGGCAACGTGGTCAAGAACGACCACGATGCAACGATCAAGATGATGGGCGTGGTACGCGACATTACCGAGGAAAAAGCCTCCGCCAGCTACCTGCAGCACCTCGCCCACTTTGACCCGCTGACGGGTCTGCCCAATCGACTGGTGCTCGAAGAGCGTCTGTCCGAAGCGCTGGAACAGGCACGTGTCAGCGCCACGAGGGTTGCGCTGGTGTTCGTCGATCTCAACGGTTTCAAGGCAATCAACGACCATTACGGCCACGCGGCCGGTGACCGGGTACTGATCACCACCGCCACGCGACTGAAGAGAATCCTGCGTTCAACCGATACCGTCGCCCGAATCGGTGGCGACGAGTTTGTGGTCATCCTTCAAGGCCTGCCCCAAGGCAACAGCCTGCAGGACGAAGCCCGCAGCATCTGCCAGAAAATATTCGTCGAACTGTCGCCGCCGGTGACCATTGGCAATGACCAACGGCACATCGGCACCAGCCTTGGCGTCGCGGTATTCCCGGACCATGCGCCGAGCATGGACCGGTTGATTCATATTGCGGACCTGGCGATGTATGAGGCTAAGCGCAGTGGGAATAATCAGTATCGGTTGGGCACTGAAAGCCCCGTACACGCTCACAGCGAATAGCCATTCGACGGTTTACCGCTCCACCGGCGTGACATCCACAATCGTCCCGTTGGAAATCATCACCATCATGTACTTGTCGTTGATCTGCACCCACTGCGCCTGAGACTTCGGTGCTTTCAGGCCTTTTTGCTTCCAGTTTTTCAGGGCTTTTTCGCTGCGTTGGTAAACGTCCGGGGCGCGGTCGCCGACGACTAGCTCGCGAGAGTTGTCGACCCCGGGCTGGACGGTTTTTTGCGGTGGGTCATCCGCTTGAACGATAGGGCTGATACCGGCAACGCCAGCGGCAATGGCCAGGACGGCGATGAGGGTTTTGCTGTTCATGGGTGAACCTCCGTTGATGTCGTGGTACAGAACTCCGACTGCGGTCGTGAAAAAACATTCCTCATTGTTGCGAGATTCTCACGCCTTTGGCTGACGCATGCGACGGCAGCCTTTATCCTGAGCGCCCCGTCGTACCGAGTTGCTGGAGTAAACCAATGCCCCATGAAGGCAACCTGTTGCAAGCCGCTGTCGTGTTTCTGTTCGCGGCGGTGCTCACCGTCCCTTTGGCCAAACGCCTGCAATTAGGGGCGGTGCTGGGTTATTTGTTTGCGGGCGTCATCATCGGGCCGTCGGTATTGGGCTTGATCGGTAATCCGCAAAGTGTCAGCCACATTTCCGAACTCGGGGTGGTGTTGCTGCTATTCATCATCGGTCTGGAGCTGTCACCGCGACGTTTGTGGGTGATGCGAAAATCGGTGTTTGGCGTCGGCCTGGCGCAGGTAATGCTCACGGGCTCGGTGATTGGTGTACTGGCATTGTTCGTGTTCGGCCAGCCACTGAACAGCGCGATCGTGTTGGGCTTGGGCCTGGCCCTGTCATCCACCGCGTTTGGCCTGCAAAGCCTGGCCGAACGCAAGGAACTGACCAGCCCCCACGGACGGTTGGCGTTCGCGATTCTGCTGTTTCAGGACATTGCCGCGATCCCGTTGATCGCCATGGTGCCGCTGCTGGCGGGCGGCGATCACTCCAGCACCGCGACCGAGGGTGTGAACCACGGTTTGCGAGTGCTGGGCAGCATCGCGGTGGTGGTGATTGGCGGGCGGTATCTGCTGCGGCCGGTGTTTCGGGTGGTGGCCAAGACGGGGCTGCCGGAAGTCTCCACCGCCACCGCGTTGCTGGTGGTGATCGGTACGGCGTGGTTGATGGACCTGGTCGGTGTGTCCATGGCGCTGGGGGCGTTCCTCGCCGGGTTGCTGCTGGCGGACTCCGAGTATCGTCACGAACTGGAAGCCCAGATCGAACCGTTCAAGGGCTTGCTGCTGGGGCTGTTTTTCATCAGCGTCGGCATGGGCGCCAACCTGAGTTTGCTGCTGAGCGCGCCGATCACGGTGCTGGGGCTGACCCTGTTGCTGATCGCCATCAAGTTGCCGCTGCTGTTCGTGGTCGGTCGATTGGCTGGCGGTTTGGGCAAGGTCAGTGCAATTCGCCTCGGCATCGTGTTGGCTGCCGGTGGTGAATTTGCTTTCGTGGTGTTCAAGATCGGCCGCGACCAAGGCCTGTTTGAGCCGCACCTGTACGACTTGCTGGTGCTGACAATCACGCTGTCGATGGCCGTCACACCGTTGTTGTTGCTGATCTGCGCACGACTGGTCAGCCCCAAGGTTCAGCCCGTGGTCGTGCCCGAGAAATTTCGCGAGATCGATACTGACACGCCGCGAGTGGTGATCGCCGGCATGGGCCGGATGGGCCAGATCGTTGCGCGGATTCTGCGCGCTCAAAATATCAAGTTCGTCGCCCTCGACACTTCTGTGGAAACCATCGAACTGTCGCGCAGCTTCGGCGGCGTGCCGGTGTTCTACGGTGACCCGATGCGCCCGGAAATCCTCAGCGCGGCCAAGGTCGAGCAGGCAGAATACTTTGTCATCGCCACCGATGATCCGGACACCAACATCAAGACCGCCGAGTTAGTGCACAAACTCTATCCACACATCAAAATCATCGCTCGGGCGCGTAACCGTCAGCATGTGCATCGGTTGGTAGACGTTGGCGCCGAGGCCATTCGGGAAACTTACTATTCGAGCCTGGAAATGAGCCGGCGCACGTTGGTCGGGTTAGGCCTGACTCAGGCTCAGGCGGATGCGCGGATCAAGCGCTTCAAGCATCACGACGAACAGGTGCTGGAAGCCCAGCATGCGATTTATGACGATGCGGCGAAGGTGTTGCAGACAGCGCAAGAAGCCCGGACGGAACTGGCGCGGTTGTTTGAGTCGGATCAGCTGGAAGAGCAATCCGCGAAGCATTGATCGTTCCCACGCGCAGCAAAGGAATACATCCCGTGACGCTCTGCGTCACATCCCAAGAGCGGACGCAGAGCGTCCATGGCGGCATTCTCACGCAGAGCGTGGGAACGATCATAAGGACATCTCAATGAGCAATGCAGCCCCATCCTCCCCCGCCCTTAAGGAAATCTTCAACGCCGAGCGTCTCAAACACATCGCCGCCGAAATGACGGCGGTCTATCCCGAGTTCAATGCCAGGGCCTTTCTGAAAATGACCAACGACGGGCTCGCTGAATTGTCGATCATGCAGCGCATGGCCCGAGTCAGCGAGTGCCTGCATGCGGTACTGCCGTTGAGTTATGAAGCGTCTCTTGAGGTGCTGCGCGCACTCGCCCCGCGCCTGAACAGCGGCTTCGTCAGCATTTCGTTGCCCCATTACGTCGCGACCTACGGCGGCCATGCGTTCGAACAATCCATGGACGCGCTCAAGTACTTCACCACCTTCGGCTCTGCTGAATTCGCGATCCGCTATTTCCTGCGCAGTGACTTAAAGCGCGCTTTGGCGGTGATGCACGAGTGGTCGCTGGATGAAAACGAACATGTTCGGCGCCTCGCCAGCGAAGGCTGCCGTCCGCGTCTGCCGTGGTCCTTTCGACTGGAGCAGATCCAGGCCGACCCTCGTCTCGCCGCCGCAATCCTCGACAACCTCAAGGCCGACGACAGCCTCTACGTACGCAAGTCCGTGGCCAACCACCTCAACGACATCACCAAGGATCATCCCGACTGGGTGCTGGACCTGATCGAAAGCTGGTCACTGGAAAACAAACACACCGCCTGGATCTCCAAACATGCCCTGCGCAGCCTGATCAAACAGGGTAATCAACGGGCGTTGACGATCATCGGCGCGGGCGGCAAGCCTGAGGTCGAAATCATGGGTGTGAAGGTCGAACCGGAGGTGATTGGTCTGGGGGAGAAAATCACCCTGTCCTTCACCGTGAAGTCCACAGTGGCGGACAGTCAGCGACTGGTGATCGACTACGCCATCGATTACGTCAAAGCCAACGGCAGCACTTCGGCGAAAGTGTTCAAGCTCAAGGCAATGACCCTGCCCGGCCACGCCCTCGAAAATATCGCCCGTGGCCAGCACATCAAGGAACTCACCACCCGCAAGCACTATGCCGGCAAACATGCGGTGCATATTCTGGTGAACGGCGAACGCCTGGCCAGCACGGGGTTCGAGATCATCGCTGACGCTGATTGACCGCGTTGCCGGATCGACTGGGCAGCATGCGCATCAGGGTGTTATCGCGGACCCAATAGTGGTGCAACAACCCTGCCGCCGCGTGCAACCCGATCAGCCAGTAACCGGTGCTGCCGAACAACTCATGCCAATACTTGAACTGTTTGGCCAGGTTTGGATTGACGGCTACCGGCGATGGCAGGGAAAACTCAAACCAGGGCATCGGCTTGCCACCAACCGACAGCATCAGCCAGGCCAGTAGCGGCGTGGCGATCATCAATCCATACAACGCCAGGTGCATTAGATGCGAAACACCAGCCTGCCATTTGGGAAGCGCCGGGGTAATCGGTGGCAGAGGCGTCAAGCGTCCGAGCAAACGCACCCACACCAGCACAAAAATGCTCAACCCGAATAAACCGTGCAGCCCAAGAAACAATCCCTTCAAGGCGTGTCCCTTTGGCAGCAGGCCTTTGATTTCGATGCAGGCATAAACGCCGACAAACAACGTCAGCATCAGCCAGCGCAAGGTGATCGAGAGTTTTCCATACCGATGTGATGCTGAGTCGCGGATCATAAAGGGCCTCGTGAAAGTCATAACCGGCTGCCGAGTCATTCGCGCAGCCTGGATCCGGTTTGTCACCGTATCGACTGGCGCCACCCTGCCCGCCCAGTCTTAAGACAATCTGAAGACAGCCCCGGCCAATCTTTTTGTCACCTTCAGACTCCGTTAAGAAATGCCCCCGATACTCCTCCCAAACTAACCCCGGGAGGCGTCTTCCAATGCCTGACTTTGACTGGAACATTCCTCTGCCTCTGCCCCTGCGCCTCGGCCACGCCAAAACCCCGCAGATGAGTCTGGCCAGAGCGTTGCCGGACGAGCCCCAGCGTCCAGTCTTCGAAGCTTTTATCCAGCAACGTTTCCGCAAGGCGCACGGGGCCGATATCCGCCATTTCATGCCGGAACTATTCGGCATGAGCAACGCGCAGGGTGAACTCTGTGCGGTGGCCGGTGTGCGCCTGGCGAATAGCGGACAACTGTTTCTGGAGCGTTACCTGGACGAACCGATCGATCCGTTGATCAGCGCCGCTGCCGACCGCCCCGTGGACCGGGCCGGCATCGTCGAGGTGGGCAACCTGGCGGCCAGCGACACCGGTAGTGCGCGAATGAGCATCATCGCCATCACTTATCTGTTGGCCATGGGCGGCCTGGAATGGGTGGCGTTCACCGGCAATATCGGTCTGGTTAACAGCTTTCATCGCCTGGGCTTGAAACCCGTAACCCTCTGTGCTGCCGATCCCGAGCGTCTCGGCGACGACCGTCACAGCTGGGGCAGCTACTACGAGAGCAAACCCTGGGTGCACGTTGGCAACATCCGCGCCGGCTTCATTCATTTGCGCAACATCGGGATGTTCAATCGCCTGGGGTTGCCATCGTCCATCGAGGAATCCTGCCATGTCGCCTGAAATGGAACGGTTTAAACAGACGCTGCGCAGCCATGCCGAACGCAAGACCAATGCCATCGCCTTGTGGGGCGATAACCTGAAACTGGACTACGCCACGCTGTACGCCGAAGTGATGTATCGCCAGCAGCGACTGCGCGATGAACAGGTCAAGGTGGTTGCCCTGGCGCTGGACAATGGCGTCGAAGCCATGCTCTGGGACCTGGCCGTGCTGTTCGAAGGCCTGACCTGCCTGACGTTGCCGCCCTTCTTCAGCCCGGCTCAACGCAGCCATTGCCTTGAGCAGAGCCAGGCCGGCCTGGTGATTGCCGAGCCGCAACTGGAAACCGAACTGCAAACGGCCGGCTACAAAAAAACCGGTGAATTCTGGCGCCGCACCTTCAGTGGCCCGAACCGGATGCCCGAAGGCACCGCCAAACTGACCTTCACCTCCGGCACCACCGGCACACCCAAAGGCGTGTGCCTGGGTGCCGAAAGCATGTTGAGAGTGGCCCGCGAGCTGGATCAGGCCAGCAAACCCACCGATCCACAGCACCACCTGGCGATACTGCCGCTGGCGATTCTGCTGGAAAACCTCGGCTGCTATGCCGCGCTGTACGCTGGCGCGAAGTTGAGCCTGCCCAGCCAGAAAACCCTGGGTATTGAGGGTGCCAGCGGTGTGGATGTGCCGCGACTGCTCGGATGCCTGGCCACCCGTGCCCCCGAGAGTTTGATCCTGGTGCCGCAGTTGTTGTTGATACTGGTCAACGCCGCCGAGCAAAAAGCCTTCAGCCCCTACACGTTGCGTTTCGCCGCGGTGGGTGGAGCACGAGTTAGCGAAGAATTGCTGCATCGCGCGCAACGGGCCGGTCTACCGGTTTACGAAGGCTACGGACTGTCCGAGTGCGCGTCGGTGGTGTGCCTCAATCGGCCAGAAGCGCGCCGCCCTGGCAGTGTCGGCCGGCCCCTGCCCCACGTGGACATTCGCCTGGCCGACGACGGCGAAGTGCTGATCAAGGGGTCGACCTTGCTTGGTTACCTGGGCGAAGCGCCGCACACCAATGAATGGTGGCCCAGCGGCGATCTCGGCGAGTTCGACCCCGAAGGTTTTCTCTACCTCAAGGGGCGCAAGAAGCATCAATTCGTCACCAGTTTCGGTCGCAACGTGAACCCGGAGTGGGTCGAGGCCGAATTGACCCAGCGTCGTCATATCGCCCAGGCCTTCGTCTACGGCGAAGCCATGCCGCGCAACCATGCGCTGCTCCGGCCCCATCGCCCGGACTGCACCGACGACGAACTGGCCACCGCCGTGGCCCAGGCCAATGAGGCCTTGCCCGATTACGCCCAGGTCCATCACTGGACCCGTCTGAACCAACCTTTCACACCCGCCAATGGCCTGCTGACCGCCAATGGCCGACTGCGTCGCGACGCCATCGTCGAGCGATACCGGGCACAACTGACTGAAGCTGTCTTTTCAGAGGAATCTGCGTCATGAGTTTTTTCGACACGCTGCAAGAAGCCACTCACCAGGAACGCCACAAGCTGTTCAATCTGCCGATCATTCGCGACGCCCTCGAGGGCAATGTCAGCCTGGAAAGCTATCGGGCGTTCCTGGCGCAAGCCTATTACCACGTGCGCCACACCGTGCCGTTAATGATGGCCTGCGGTGCACGCCTGCCGTTACGCCTGGAATGGCTGCGCGAAGCAGTGTGCGAGTACATCGAGGACGAATACGGCCACGAACAATGGGTTCTCGACGACATTGAAGCCTGCGGCGGTGACAAAGTCGCGGTGCGCGACGGTCGTCCCTCCTTGCCAATCGAATTGATGGTCAGTTTCCTCTACGACCTGATCGCACGGGACAACCCGGTCGGCCTGTTCGGCATGGTCAACGTGCTGGAAGGCACCAGCATTGCCCTGGCTACCCACGCCGCCGACAGCATTCGCGAACGCCTGGAGTTGCCGCAAAGCGCCTTCAGCTACCTCAGTTCGCATGGCTCCCTGGATATCGAGCACATGCAGACCTACCGTCGGCTGATGAACACCCTCGATGATCCGGCCGACCAGGCTGCGGTGATTCACGCCTCCAAAGTGGTGTACTCGCTTTACACCGACATGTTCCGCGGCTTGCCGCGTAGCGGGGAGAACCTGCATGCGCCTGTCTGAGGCTCGGGTGGTACTCACCGGCGCCAGTGGAGGCATCGGCCTGGCGATCACCACCGCCCTGTGTGCCAGTGGTGCCAGGGTATTGGCAGTCGCTCGGCATCGGGAACCGTTGGAGCCGTTGCTCGAACGTTACCCGCAGCATTTGTGCTGGGTCGGCGCCGACCTGACCTTGCTCGCTGACCGACTCAACGTATTGACCGCCGCTGAAGCCATCGACGGCATCAACCTGCTGATCAACGCCGCCGGGGTCAATCACTTCGCCATGCTCGAGCAGCTCGATGACAACGACATCAACGCCATGCTGGCGGTAAACATCAGCGCGCCGATCTGCCTGACCAAGCTATTGCTGCCGCTGCTCAAGCAAGCTGAAAGCGCGATGGTGGTGAACGTCGGTTCGACCTATGGCTCCATCGGTTACCCCGGTTACGCCAGCTATTGCGCGACCAAATTTGCCTTGCGCGGGTTTTCCGAAGCCCTGCGCCGGGAACTGGCGGACACCCGGGTCGGCGTTCTGTATGTCGCGCCACGTGCTACCCGCACGAGCATGAACAGCCCGGCGGCGCAGGCTTTGAATGATGCACTCAAATCCAATGTCGACGACCCGCAAACAGTCGCCTCGGCGGTGATGCACGCCATCGCCGGCGACCGCCGCGACTTGTACCTGGGCTGGCCAGAGCGCTTTTTCGTGCGCCTGAACAGCCTGCTGCCCAACTTGGTGGACCGGGGTTTGCGCAAGCAATTGCCGCTGATCCGCCGCCTGAGTCAGAAGCCCGACAACGAGAATTTCAAACCATGAAAAAAATTGCCGCTTTCCTGTTGCTGGGAGCCTTGAGCCAAAGCGTCTGGGCCTTGGATAACGCCGACCAGCAACGCCTCATCGGCATCCAGCAAAGCTGGGCGCACATTCAATACGAGCTCCCTGCGGAGCAACGCACCGCGGCTTTCGAAAAACTCGCCACCCAAGCCTCGGCGTTCACTCGGGAACGCCAATCGGTGGCCGAAGCCTGGATCTGGTCCGGCATCGTCACCAGCAGTTGGGCCGGTGCCCAGGGCGGGCTCGGTGCGTTAAGCAAGGTCAAGGATGCGAAGGTCGACCTGGAGAAAGCTCTGGCCCTGGACCCAAAAGCCCTGCAAGGCTCGGCCTATACCAGCCTCGCGGCACTGTACGACCGCGTGCCGGGTTGGCCCATCGGCTTCGGTGACTCGGACAAGGCCGAACAGTTGCTCAAGCAGGCCTTGCAACTGAACCCTGACGGCATCGATAGTCTGTACTTCTGGGGCGATCACCTCTACCGTCAAAAACGCTACAGCGAAGCTCAAGGCGCGCTGCAAAAAGCGCTTCAGGCTGGCCCACGACCAGGCCGGGAACTCGCCGACGCCGGGCGCCGCAAAGAGATCGAAGCGTTGCTGGTGGACGTGAACAAGAAACTCGACTGACAGGAGTCCGTGTGCGCTTATTACTGATCGAGGATGACGTGGCCCTGGGCGAAGGTATCCATCAGGCCCTGGGCCGTGAAGGTTATACCGTCGACTGGTTGCAGGACGGC
The DNA here is from genome assembly GCF_008369325.1 of Pseudomonas sp. ANT_H12B. Classification (GTDB taxonomy): domain Bacteria; phylum Pseudomonadota; class Gammaproteobacteria; order Pseudomonadales; family Pseudomonadaceae; genus Aquipseudomonas. The sequence goes on from NZ_VOBI01000001.1 coordinate 306,089, forward strand.
AGCAGTGCCTTGCATTCGCTGCTCAGTGAATCCTTCGACCTGGCTGTGCTCGACCTCGGCCTGCCGCGCATGGACGGGCTGGAAGTGTTGCGCCGCCTGCGTGACAGCGGCTCCAACCTGCCGGTGCTGATTCTCACCGCGCGGGACGCCACCGAAGACCGTATCGCCGGGCTGGATGCCGGGGCCGACGACTACCTGATCAAACCCTTTGATCTGGCCGAACTCAAGGCGCGTCTGCGCGCCCTGTTGCGGCGCAGCGCCGGTCGCGCCCAGGTGCTGATCGAACATGCCGGCGTCAGCCTGAACCCCGGCACTCAGCAAGTCAGCTATCAGGGCGAACCCGTGTCACTGACACCCAAGGAATATCAGCTACTCCACGAATTACTCTCGCCACCGGGCCGGGTCATGACTCGCGATCACCTGATGCAATTGCTCTACGGCTGGAATGAGGAAGCCGAAAGCAACACCCTGGAAGTGCACATCCATCACCTGCGCAAGAAATTCTCCACCGACCTGATCCGCACCATTCGCGGTGTCGGCTACTTGGTGGAGGAGCGTCGATGACCTCGATCCGGCGTCGTACCCTGACGCTGATTATCGGCCTGATGCTCGCAGGGCTGGCAGTGATCAGCGTGCTCAACCTGCACGACAGCAATCATGAAATCGCCGAAGTCTACGATGCCCAACTCGCGCAGAACGCCCGGCTGCTACAGGGTGTTATGCGCATGCCCATGGCGAGCAAGGAACATGCTGATCTGTACCAGGCCTTCAACAAGGCCTTGGGTGAAGCAGTGCCCAGGGTCGATGGCCATCCTTATGAAAGCAAGATTGCCTTTCAGGTCTGGAATCGTCAGGGTGAAGTGCTGGTGCACACCGCCAGCGCGCCCTCCTTTACCACACCGCCGTCCAAACCCGGTTTCAGCGATGTGGTGGACTTGAACAACCGTCACTGGCGCGCGTTTGTCCTCGACGATAAACAAAATGACCTGCGGATCTGGGTCGGCGAACGGGACGACGTGCGCTCGGACCTGGTGGACCGGATCGTGCGCCATACCCTGTGGCCCAATGTACTGGGCAGCCTGATTCTGGCGGCGATGGTCTGGCTGGCCATCGGTTGGGGTCTCAAGCCTCTGGCGAATATGGCGGCGACATTGCGGGCGCGGCATAGCGGTTCGCTGGAACCACTGCAACTGACCCCATTGCCCAGCGAACTGGAACCGATGCAAGCAGCGCTCAATCGTATGCTCGCGCAGATTCAGGAGGTGCTCGGCCGCGAGCGGCGCTTCATCGCCGACGCCGCCCATGAAATGCGCACGCCCTTGGCGGTGCTGCGGGTACATGCGCAAAACCTGCTCGAGGCTGGCACGGAACAGGAGCGTCGGGAATCTCTGGAATTTCTGATCGCCGGTGTCGACCGCGCCAGCCGCCTGGTCAATCAGTTGCTGACCATGGCCCGCCTTGAACCTAAAGCCGTATCGCCAGTGCTGCACAGCATCGACCTGACCGAGACGGTACGCGACAGTCTGGTTCAGCTCACACCCTGGCTACTCAGCAAGAACCTGGAACTGGCGTTCGACGTCAATGATGACCCCGTCAAGGTGGTGACCGACGCGGCAGCCATCGACATCGCCCTGAACAACCTGATCACCAACGCGGCAAATTTCTCACCGGAACATGGCGTGATCACCGTGCAGTTGAGCCAGGCCGAGGGCTTCTATCACCTGAGTGTTGAAGACCAGGGGCCGGGTATCGATGAAGCGGACCGTGCGCGGCTGTTCGAACGATTTTACAGTCGCGGCAACCCACAGGGCGCGGGTTTGGGACTGACCATCGTCAACACTATTGCGACGCGCCTGGGTGGGCGGATCACGCTGGTCAACCGCCCCGAGGGTGGGTTGCAAGCAACCCTGTCGATTCCGGACGGCCAACCGCGCAACCCTTTGCAACGAACCACCCGCGAGCTGCAGCCCAAGGGTTGAGTTATTGCGGGCCCAGTCCCTCAAGGGCAACAGGCCGCTGAACAATCTGTGGCGAGGGAACTTGCTCCCGCTGGGCCGCGCAGCGAGCCCAAAAAAGCGACCACTGCACTGACCAACGCCAGCCCCCCCCTTTCACCACACCAGACCGCACCTACGCAGGCGGATCAAATTGATCCAGCAACCTGTTCGCCGTGATTTCCGCCACCATGATGCTGTTTGAAATGCCCAGCAGGGCGTAGCGCGACCCGCCCTCTAAATGATCCACCAACTGATGGACCATCACATCGACCGAAGCCAGCGTCTCGACCAGATAAACCGCCAGGGTTTCGGTAGTTGCCTGCGGGTCCACGGAAAACAGGGTGCTGGGTGTACGCGCAGTGGCTTTGACGTCGGCCGTCGAGGGGAAGTGAAAGTCGAGAGCCCGCTCGGCGGCTTCGTTGTGCTTTTTTGAATCGGATTCGTACGGGGACACCGGATCGGTGTCCGGCGGATTGGGCGTAACCTTGAACATAAGCTAGTTTCTCTATTTGGGTGCCAACCCTTCTGCTACTAAACAAGAAAGGGTGGCAGCTGTACGCAGGTTAGTAGACCGGGGAATCTAGCAAAGCCGGCGCGCCCAAAGGCGCCCTGCGCACAACTACCATCAAGTGCAGGCATGGAAATGCCTAACTGATAGAGCTTGTGCAACTCACTAAATATCCAGGGCTACTAAACCCGATCACTGATGGGCAGTGACGGGAATCAAGTTACCGAGCGGGTCTAAAGCGCACAAGCCGGCGGATTCTGTCTTAGGTGTAGGGGGTGGCGCAAGGCGTTGTGGGCATTGGGTAGTAACAGCAGGCTTCATTTAAACGTGGTTGGATTTCTTTGTTTAAACAGGCTGTGCGAAGTGTTGCGGATTTGGGTGGCAGGCTTGAAATTTGGCCCTCACCCTGGCCTTCTCCCGAAGGGAGAGGGTACCGATTCGGGGATATTGAAGTGATGTGGCGGGCTGGCGTCTCTTTGGGGAATCCATGATCTGGAGGATCGAGAAAACACGTCAGCCCTCTTCACCCGCCCTATTTGAGCGGCCGGTCGATCACTTTTTAGCGCTCGCTAAATAATGCGCAACCAAAGCATTCGCATGACCATGCCCCATACCATGCTCAGTCTTCAGCCACGCCACCCTCTCCATGTGCTTTTTGTCGCTGACCGTTCCGAGCACATCCAGCCAGTGACTGATGGGCTGGCCATATTTTTTCTCGATTGACGGGAAGTACGACGCCGGGCCTTTCACTTTTGTATCGTCGGTCATGCTGCAAGCTCCCTTTATCACGACGGAGTCGTCGGATAACGCTCCTTGTCGTCCCCCAATAGATTGGATGCCAAACGTTATCCCAGCAACAAGCCCTGCTCCGCCTCACACAACTCCACCACGTAATCCCACAACACCCGCAGCCGCACGGATTTGTGCAGCTCGCGACGGGTGCTGATCCAGTAGCTGCGCTGAATGCTTTCCTCCGGCAACAACGGCACCAGAGCCGGATCGGCGCTGGCCATGTAGCACGGCAGCACGGCGATGCCCAAACCTGAGCGTGCCGCCTGTTGCTGGGCGATGACGCTGGTGCTGTGGAAGACCACTTGCGGATTGCGGCAAAAACTGTTGAGGAACACCAATTCCTGGCTGAACAGCAAATCGTCGACGTAGCCGATCCAGGCATGGCGGCCGAGGTCTTCGCGGCTTAGCAACGGTGGCGAGCGGTCCAGATAATCCTGGCTGGCGTAAAGTGCCAGTCGATAGTCAGTCAGTTTACGGGTGACCAGCATGTCGGCGGCCGGGCGCTCCAGGTGGATGCTGATTTCCGCTTCGCGGTTAAGGATGCTGACGAAGCGCGGCACCGCCACCAGCTCCACTTCAAGGCCAGGGTAACGCTCGAACAAGCCGTTCATGCGACTGGCGAGGAACATGATGCCCAGGCCTTCCGTCACCCCGACACGAATCTTGCCCAGCGGCGCCGAGGATTGGGTGATCTCTTCCTGGGCCAGCAACGCGACGTTTTCCATGGCTTCGGCGTGTTTGAGCAGCGCTTCGCCGGCCGGAGTCAGTTCATAACCCTGAGCGTGCTGGACGAACAGCGCTGTGCCGAGGCTCTTTTCGATGGCCTCGATGTGCCGGGCCACGGTGGCGTGGGTGGTGTTCAAACGGCGGGCAGCGGTAAGCAAACGCCCGCTACGCTGCAATTCGAGAAAAAACCGCAAATCATTCCAATCGAACATGAATCATCCTTGTTGGCTGCCCAGACCCATCGCTGTTTAAAAACGCACAGCGGCTGCGCAAAAACTAACATTCTTTTGACGAAAGCTAACAACTAGGATGTCCGACAACAAGAACAACAACACGAGGTCAAGGATGCAGACTTCCCTTGATGAATACGACTACATCGTGGTCGGTGCCGGACCGGCCGGTTGTTTGCTGGCCAATCGACTGTCGGCCAACCCGCAACACCGGGTATTGCTGCTCGAAGCCGGCGGCCGCGACAACTATGCGTGGATTCACATCCCCGTGGGTTACCTGTTCTGCATCGGCAACCCGCGCACCGACTGGTGCTTCAAGACCGAAGCGCAACCCGGCCTGCAAGGTCGCGCCTTGAGCTACCCGCGAGGCAAAGTGCTCGGCGGCTGCTCCTCGATCAACGGCATGATCTACATGCGTGGCCAGGCGGGCGACTACGACAGCTGGGCGGCGGACGGTAATCCCGGCTGGAGCTGGAACGACGTGCTGCCGCTGTTCAAGAAAAGCGAAAACCACTTTGCCGGCGACTCGGCGTTTCACGGCGCTGCCGGGGAATGGCGGATCGAGCGTCAGCGGCTGTCGTGGCCGATTCTCGATGCCTTCCAAAAGGCTGCCGAGCAAAGCGGTATCGCCAGCATCGATGACTTCAACCAGGGCGATAACGAAGGCTGCGGCTACTTTCAGGTCAATCAGAAGGCCGGGATCCGCTGGAACGCCGCCAAGGCGTTTCTCAAACCGATCCGCCATCGGCCCAATCTCACTGTACTGACCGACGTCGAAGTCGATCGCGTACTGCTGGAAAACGCTCGCGCCTCAGCGGTCAGCGCGCGTTGGCAAGGTCAGGCGAAAACCTTCAAGGCGCGCAAGGAAATCGTTCTGTGTGCCGGCTCTGTCGGTTCCCCGAGCATCCTGCAACGCTCCGGGATCGGCCCTCGCCCGCTGCTGCAACGCCTGGGAATCGGCGTTGCCCATGAACTGCCCGGCGTGGGTGGCAATCTGCAGGATCACCTGCAACTGCGGATGATCTACAAGCTGGAAAACGCCCGCACCCTCAATCAAATCGCCGGCAGCCTGTGGGGCAAGATGGGGATGGGCTTGCGTTACCTGTATGACCGCAGCGGTCCGTTGTCCATGGCACCGAGTCAATTAGGAGCGTTTGCCCGATCGGGACCGGAACAGACGTCGGCGAATCTTGAGTACCACGTTCAACCGCTGTCGCTGGAGCGTTTCGGCGAGCCGTTGCATGCGTTCCCGGCGTTCACTGCATCGGTTTGCGATCTACGGCCGCAAAGCCGTGGTCGGGTGGAGATTCGCTCTACCGATCCGCAGGAAGCGCCGCTGATTCAACCCAATTATTTGAGCCATCCAGAAGATTTGCGAGTGGCCGCGGACGCCATTCGCCTGACCCGCCGTATCGTCACCGCGCCAGCCTTGCAAGCGTTCAAACCGGTTGAATATCTGCCCGGAGACAGCTTGCAGACTGAAGAGCAATTGCACGAAGCAGCCGCCCGGATCGGTACAACGATTTTCCACCCGGTCGGCACCTGCCGCATGGGCAATGACGCGGACGCCGTGGTCGATGCGCAACTTAAAGTCCACGGCATTCCCGGCTTGCGCATCGCCGATGCCTCGATCATGCCGCGCATTACTTCGGGCAATACTTGCTCGCCTACGCTGATGATTGCCGAGAAAGCCGCGCAATTGATCCTGGAAACACCCACAAGGAGTTTTGCACCCGACGAAAAAGCACTGACCGCAGTCTCTTGAGCAAAGGAATAGCGGCGCCAGCCCACAAGGCCGGTGCCGACAGTGGAACAAAAAAAACAATCACTGTGAGGGATACCGATATGTCAGAACATGTTCAACCTCTGGAAGTCGCGCGCACCGCGAGCACCAGCCGCGAAACCCAGAAAGTCATCTTCGCCTCGTCACTCGGGACGGTGTTCGAGTGGTACGACTTTTTCCTCTACGGCGCGCTCGCGGCGGTGATCAGCAAACAGTTTTTCGCCGGGGTCAACGACACCACGGCGTTCATCTTTGCGCTGATGGCCTTCGCTGCCGGCTTCATCGTGCGGCCATTCGGCGCCCTGGTGTTCGGCCGGCTGGGGGACATGATCGGGCGCAAATACACCTTCCTCGCAACCATCGTCCTTATGGGCGTAGCGACCTTCTGCGTCGGGTTGTTGCCGACTTACGCCAGCATCGGTATTGCGGCGCCAATCATCCTTGTGGTGCTGCGCATGCTTCAAGGCCTGGCCCTGGGCGGTGAATACGGCGGCGCGGCCACCTATGTCGCGGAACACGCGCCGATGGGTAAACGTGGCTTCCACACCAGCTGGATTCAGTCCACCGCGACCCTCGGTTTGCTGCTGTCGCTGCTGGTGGTACTCGGTTGCCGCTACTTCACCGGTGACCAGTTCGAAGTCTGGGGCTGGCGGATTCCGTTTCTGTTTTCGATCATTCTGCTGGGCATTTCGACCTGGATTCGCATGAGCCTGCACGAGTCGCCGGCCTTCGTGAAAATGAAAGAAGAAGGCAAGCTCTGCAAGTCGCCGCTGCGCGATTCGTTCGGCAAATGGGAAAACCTCAAAGTCGTACTGATCGCCCTGTTCAGCATCAACGCCGGGCAAGCGGTGACCTTCTACGCGGCACAGTTCTACGTGCTGTTCTTCCTTACCCAGTTCCTGAAAATGGACCCGGCCCTGGCCAACAGCCTGTTGATCGTCAGCGTGATCATCGGCGCGCCGTTCTTCATTTTCTTCGGCTGGCTGTCGGATAAAGTCGGGCGCAAACCGGTGCTGATGATCGGCCTGCTGCTGGCGACTGCACTGTACTTCCCGATCTTCAAGTCCATCGCCCACTACGCCAACCCGGCCATTGACCAGGCCAGCCGTCAGGCACCGATCACCGTGCTGGCGGACCCGGCCACCTGCACCTTCCAGTTCGACCCGGTGGGCAAGGCGAAATTTGATAGCCCTTGCGACAAGGTCAAGACGTTCCTGGTCAAACAAGGCTTGCCTTACAGCAGCGAAGCGGCCCCGGCCGGCAGCGCCGTGCAGGTGAGCGTCGGTGAAGTGAAACTCGATGGTTACGATGAAGCGGCTCTGCGTGGCGCCGTGACATTGGCGGGGTATCCGTCACAAGCCGATACGCAACAGGTCAACAAGACCATGATCGTGGTGCTGATGGTAGCGCTGATCATCATTTCGGCCATGTGCTATGGCCCGCTGGCAGCGCTGATGGTCGAACTGTTCCCGACCCGCATTCGCTACACCTCGATGTCCCTGCCCTACCACATCGGCAACGGCTGGTTTGGTGGGTTCCTGCCGACGGTGTCGTTTGCCTTGGTGGTTTATACCGGGGATATCTTCTACGGGCTCTGGTACCCGGTGCTGATTACCGGGGTGAGCCTGGTGGTGGGGATGATTTGTTTGCGTGAGACGAAGAACGTGGATCTGGATACCAACTGACGTCAATCTTAAACGTGTTGTTGGGTGGGTAGGCGATTGGGGGTATATCCGTTGCTGCGGTAACGGCGGCTATCGGTTCCGCTTTTACAGCGGGCCACTTGGAAAAGCCCCCAGTATCCAAGGGCTTTTGCCCTTTTCGTTCGGTGCCTCGCCATGGCTCGGCATGCCCTCGCTCCGGTCCTGCTCCTTGGGCCCGCCGCCATCGGCCATCCATGGCCGGGGGCGGCCTACCGGCCGGCCTGATTTCGGGTTTGTGTACACCATCAAAAACCAAGTCCACTGACACTAAGCCTTCGCGAGCAGGCTCGCTCCCACAAGGGTTCCAGGATATTCCCGCAAAAACGGGTCGGCTATCAGGCCGCCATCGCAGGCAAGCCAGCTCCCACAATTTTGTCAGCGTCCATCTGCAAAAACAGGTCGACTGTAAGGCTGCCATCCAAGGCAAGCCAACTCCTACACTGGTTTCGGCGAAACATCCGCAAGACCAATCCACCATCCATTTTCTGAAGCAAACAGAATTACCGCAAACGCAGGCCGTTTTCGCTACTCTGACACCACGCAACCATCGCCCCGCCACTCACCCGACCGAGGCTCCATGATCATTTCATCCGCATCCGATTATCGAGAGGCCGCCCGCCGCAAACTTCCCCGTTTCCTGTTTGATTACATTGACGGGGGCGCCTACGCAGAACACACGCTGAGGGCCAACAGCGCCGACCTGACGGGCATCAGCCTGCGCCAACGCATTCTGAAAAACGTCGAAACCCTGAGCCTTGAAACCACCCTATTCAATCAACCTCTTTCAATGCCCATCGTATTGGCGCCGGTAGGCCTGACGGGCATGTTCGCCCGTCGTGGTGAAGTGCAGGCGGTGAAAGCGGCGGAAAACAAAGGCATCCCCCTGTGCCTGTCAACGGTATCGGTGTGCTCGATCGAGGAGGTGGCGAGCCAAAGCCAACAGTCCATCTGGTTTCAGCTGTATGTGTTGAAGGACCGGGGCTTCATGAAAAACGCACTGGAACGTGCGGCCGCCGCCGGGGTGAAGAACCTGGTGTTTACCGTGGACATGCCCACGCCCGGCGCCCGCTACCGGGACGCTCATTCGGGCATGTCAGGTCCCTTTGCATCATCACGGCGAATGCTTCAGGCCATCACCAAACCCGATTGGGCCTTCAACGTCGGCCTCATGGGGCGTCCACACGACCTTGGGAATATATCGAAGTACCTTGGCAAAGCCGTCACGCTCGAAGACTACATGGGCTGGCTGGCCAACAACTTCGACCCTTCGATCAGCTGGAGCGATCTGGAGTGGATTCGTGAGTTCTGGAAAGGCCCGATGATCATCAAAGGCATTCTCGATCCGCAGGATGCCAGGGACGCGGTGAGTTTTGGCGCGGATGGGATTGTCGTGTCGAACCACGGCGGGAGGCAACTGGATGGCGTGCTCTCCACAACCAAGGCATTGCCGCCCATCATGCAGGCCATCGGGGATGATCTGACAGTGCTGGTCGACTCGGGCATCCGCTCGGGGCTTGATGTCGTACGGATGTTGGCGCTGGGCGCGAAAGGGGTATTGCTGGGGCGTTCCATGGCCTATGCGCTGGCCGCCGATGGTCAACGCGGGGTGGAAAACATGCTGGATATTTTCGCCAGGGAAATGCGCGTGGCCATGACCCTGACCGGGGTGACCTCGATTAGTCAGATTGATGAATCCACGCTGGTCGAAGCTGTTCGATGAACTGCACAGGCACATCGAGATGACAGGATGGGCAAGCTCTGCGACCCTTTCCGGAGTTGGAACGCGGAGCATCCCTTGAGGCATTCCCACGCAGAGCGTGGGAATGATCAAAGTGACAAATCAAACGTCTTTAAGCACCTCAAACGTCACTTGATCCGGGTAGAACGCCACGTATTCACGAATCTGCGCTACCGACACCTTGGGGTTCTCATAACTCCATACCGCGTTGGCGCCTTCATGCCCCGGGATTTGTAAGCTGAAATAGCTGGCATCGCCTTTGTACGGGCAGTAACTGGTGTGATCGGTGCGGGCATAGTACTTCTCGTCGATGTCTTCCCGCGGGACGTAGTACACCGGAGGGTAATTGGCCTCCAAAAGCACCAGCGCGCGCGCGGAAGCGGCCACCTGAATACCGTGAAACTTCACCAGCAGGCAGCCGGGTTGCTCTGCAATGGTGATGACAGGGCTGGGGCCGGAGCTTTTCATGGAATACGTTCCTCATGACGGTGATGGACCTGTAGGAGCAAGCTTGCCCGCGATAGGCTGCTCAGCAGCCCTGAAACCTGAGACCACGATTTATCAGGTATAACCCAAGTTTCGCAATCACGACGGCTTCGCAGCCGAACGGAAGCCACTGCCCTTTGTGATGCCAGCAAATACCGTCATCAGCTACAGTGCTCTACCTCGCTACAACAGATCATCCCCTGGAGCGCAAAATGGACATTGCAAACATTCCCTTCGGCACCACCGACTGGTCGCAAATCGAACCCACCGAACACCCGGGCGAAATCGGCAGCGCCCTTTGGCGCACCCAACGGTTCGGGGCGATTCGTGTGCGCATAGTCGAATACACCCCGGGGTACCTGGCGGATCACTGGTGTTCGAAGGGCCATGTACTGTTTTGCCTTGAAGGGGAACTGCGCACCGAGCTGGAGGATGGTCGTCAGTTCGTACTCAAACCCGGCATGAGTTATCAGGTTGCGGACAATGCCGAAGCACATCGCTCTTCCACCACCCTGGGTGCCAGGTTGTTTGTGGTGGATTAAGGTCAGCACCTTGGGTCAGGAACAAGATACCGCTCTGACGCCGCATTCGTCGCCCGTCATCATCGGCAATCTTTTATCTGTATATCCATACAGATAAAGGTTGCTCCAATCTAATTCCCTGCGCATTCTGTTCACCTCTTCAAACCGACTGAACGATGGTGGTTATGCGGCTGTACCTCTGTGAAAAACCTTCCCAGGCCAAAGACATTGCGGCAGTGCTCGGCGCCAAGCGTCGCAGCGACGGTTGCTGGTTGGGAACGGACGTCACGGTGACCTGGTGCATCGGCCATCTTCTGGAAACGGCACCGCCAGATGCCTATGACGCGCGCTACAAGCGTTGGGTGCTGGCGGATCTGCCGATCATTCCAGAGAAGTGGAAGATGATGGTCAAACCGCGTACTGCCAGCCAGTACAAGGCGGTCAAACGCTTGCTCGGCGAGGCCGATGAACTGGTGATCGCCACCGACGCCGACCGTGAGGGTGAGATGATCGCCCGGGAATTGGTGGAACATTGCCGATATCGAGGGCCGATCCAACGGCTTTGGCTGTCGGCGCTGGACGACGCCTCTATTCGCAAAGCCCTCGCCGCGCTCAAACCCGGGGCCGAGACCTTCAGCCTTTATCATTCGGCACTGGGACGTTCCCGGGCTGACTGGCTGATCGGCATGAACATGAGTCGGCTGTTCACGCTGCTGGGGCGACAGTCCGGTTATCAGGGGGTTTTGCCGGTCGGACGGGTGCAAACACCGACCCTGCGCCTGGTCGTGGATCGCGATCGCAGCATTGCCGATTTCGTGCCGGTCGCCTACTGGGCCATCGATGTGCAACTGCTTGCGGACGGCACCGCATTCACCGCCCAGTGGCGAGCGGCATCCGAAGTTTGCGACGACCAGGATCGCTGCCTGAATCAGGCACTGGCACAAAAAGCAGCGGCGGCTATTGGCAACGCGGCGAACGCCCGGGTGATCAAATTGCGGACCGAGCGAATGCGCGAAGTCGCACCCCTTCCGTTCGACCTCGGTACCTTGCAGGAAGTCTGCTCGAAGAAACTCGGGCTCGGTGCCCAGGAAACCCTCGATATTGCCCAGGCGCTCTACGAAACCCACAAAGTCATCACCTACCCTCGCAGCGACTGCGGCTACCTGCCCGTGAGTCAACATAGCGAAGCGCCGAGCATTCTGGCGGCGCTGAGGCAGGCCGATCCGGCCCTGAACACCTTGAATGATCACTTGGAGCCCCAGCGCCGTTCCCGGGCCTGGAATGACGCCAAGGTCAGCGCTCACCACGGCATCATCCCCACCGCAGCGGCGAAAAACCTCGATCGACTGGTGGGCAAGCAGCGGGCGGTCTACACCTTGATCCGTGCGCGTTATCTGGCGCAGTTTCTGCCCAATCATGAATACGACCGAACCCAGGCCGACTTCGACTGTGCTGGCGAAGCCTTGCGCGCCGTCGGCAAGCAGATCGTCGAGCCCGGCTGGAAACGCGCCCTGCCCGAGGCACTGGCCCCGGCCAAGGGCCGCGAAGCACCGGCGCCGCAAACGCTGCCAGCTTTGGCCGAGGGGCTTGATTGCGCGGTGGCCGACGTGAAGCTCAAGGACCTCTGGACGCAACCGCCCAAACCGTTCACCGAAGGCGATCTGATCAAGGCAATGAAGAACGTTGCCAAACTGGTGGAAGACCCACTGCTCAAGCAAAAGCTCAAGGACACCACCGGCATTGGCACCGAAGCGACCCGTGCCTCGATCATTCAAGGTCTGCTAGACCGCGGTTACCTGATCAAGAACGGCAAGGCACTGGCCGCGACCCCCGCGGCTTTCAGCCTGATCGACGCAGTGCCGCGCGCCATCGCCGATCCGGGGACCACGGCCATCTGGGAGCAGGCGCTGGACATGGTGCAGAGCGGGGAAATGAGCCTGGAAGAATTCGTCACCAAACAGGCCGCGTGGATGAGCAAACAGGTCGCCCGCTGCGCCGGCCTGAGCCTGACCATCAGCGGACCAGCAAGCCCGGCCGGTCGCGGCGCCACACCATGGAAGAACAAACGAAAACCGGTCAAGAGCAAGCCATCGACCGCAACAAGGCGCGCCGCGAAACCGGCGTGCAAGGCTTGACGGCACTTCTAGCAGACCAAAAGGGTCTAGTGTTCTTCAAGCCCGGCGACAGTTCCAATTTCTGAAAAGGCATCGATCATGATTATCGTGCACCACCTGAATAACTCGCGGTCCCAGCGGATTCTCTGGCTGCTGGAAGAACTGGCCATACCTTATGAGCTGAAACTCTATCAGCGCGACCCGAAGACCAACCTGGCACCGCCGGAACTGAAGGCGATCAATGCCCTGGGCAAATCGCCGGTCATTGAAGACGGCGCGCAGAAACTGATTGAGTCCTCCGCGATCATCGACTATCTGATTCGTCGTCATGGCCGCAATCGCCTGCAACCCGATCCGTCCACCCCCGCCTACGATGACTACGTGCAGTGGCTGCACTTCGCCGAAGGTTCAGCCATGTTGCCGATGATGCTCGACCTGTACGTGGGGCGTCTCGGTGAAGCCGGCGCGCCGTTGCATCCGCGGATCAATTCGGAAGTCGCCAACTACCTGAGCTACCTCGATGCGGCACTGAGCCAGTCCCATTACCTGCTTGGCGATGAATTCAGCGCCGCCGACATCCAGATGAGCTTTATCGGCGAGATCGCCAGAGCCCAGGGCAAGCTCGGCAACTATCCTCATATAGCGGCGTGGATCGGGCGCTTCCAGGCTCGCCCGGCTTATCAAGCCGCGCTGAAAACGGGTGGCACATACGATTTCGCGCCGCACTGAGTGATCACGCCATGGCCACGGATGGCCTGCGCATCAGGAGCCAGCCAGAATGCCTTCGATAGAACTTCACGCCGCACAGCGTGACGAACTGGAAACCATCGAAAACCTGTTGCAGTTCTACATGTACGACTTCAGCGAGTGGCTGCCGCTGAAACTCGATGAGCATGGGTTCTTCAGCGCCCAGCCTAAACCGGACTACTGGCGCAAACCGGCAACCAGACCGTTTCTGATCAAGGTCGATGGAGAATTGGCCGGTTTCGCGACCGTGGATGACGAAACTCATATCGACGGTGCGGAGCACAACATCGGCTACTTTTTTGTCAGCCGGCGCTTCCGTGGCCAAGGCATCGCGAAATTTGTCGTTTCCACCCTCTTGAGCCGATTCCCCGGTCAATGGCAAATTTTCCACATTGACGCAAACCAGCCTGCGCGGCTGTTCTGGGCCAGAGTAATGCCTGAGCTCACCGGTGGCGAGTTCACCCGGCATCAGCTGCCGGTAGAGGGTTATCCCTGCACCTTTTACCGCTTCCAAACCTCTCAGCCGTCGTCCTGACCGGCGCTCTCAAATCCAGCTTTTTAATTCCAAACAGCTTTGCAGGACAATATGTAGTGCCTAAAAATAATCACTACAAAACGTTGACGCGTCCGATTTTGACTTGCATGATGCAGACATCTCCCCGATCGGGAGACAGGCAACATGTTTGAGCAAGCTCGTCTGACCGCCGAGCTGTTTTTCCCGGATACACGCTGCCCACAAGGCAGATTGAAGAAGCTGACCTGGCCTGAACGTCCAGTACAAGGACGAGAAGCGCTGGCGATCAATCCTCATGAAGCTTGTGGCCGACCCTGAAAACATCGGCAGTGGCCTCCAGGTTTTCGCCGCTTCTCTTCGTTGTGACGCTATTGCGTAGCAGTTATTCAACACGACTACATGCAGCAGACGCGGGGCCCCGCCAAATTGGCGGCCGACCGCTGACGTCCTGGTTTCGGTGCCAGGGATCAACTAACCGATGGGCTACCTGTATTAGCGAATCAACTTTGAAAGATCACCAAATGGTCAAGGGGCTTAATATGAATCTGAACAATCAACCTACTATCGATGAACTGGCTCGTATCTTCGCTGCGCAAAAAGATAGCCACGACAGCCATATCCTGTGGATCAGCAAATCGGGCCAGGTTCATATCGACTGCCTGTCACCCCACGCCCATGAAGCAGAGTTCGACAAGAACAACCAGAACCTGCTCGCCCGACTGAAGATGTACCGTCGTGGCCAGGGTTATGTCGGCAAGAAAGCCGCGGCTGACAAGGACTTCATCGGCAATGTTCTGCAAACGCTGAAACAGGCGTGGGCCTCGATGCAGAACCCGAACGAAGTTCGGGTGATTGACCGGTTCTACTGATTCCCCCCAGCGGTTTTATCCCATCCCACAATAAGAAGGCCCCGCTCGTATTATCGAGCGGGGCCTTTTTGTTTGTCTCGTACTCAGCAAACAAAGCTATCGTTAACCGTATGCGTGGTGGCCCGGGAGACTTGCGATGAAAATAGTCCTGACATGGATACTGTTACTGGTGATGGCAAACGCTGCACATGCCAACAGTCTGACCGGCATGCCCTCATTCATTGTGGAGTGCCCCGGAAAACTCCTCGTCCAGGCCGATCAGGACGGGCCGGTGTTGATCAACAGCAAAGAAGCCGAAACCAAAGCCATCAGCGATCGCAAGTTCGAAGCGAAAGGTGCGGGCGTCACACTCTCGATTCTCCTCGCCGATGACGACTCGGTGGCCGTGAGCTCCACGGGCAAGGCGCCCAATGGTGTGTGCCAGTCAGTGGATGACTGACTACGTTGACTCGACCGCAGTCGCACCTAGCGCCAGGTCCATAAAGGCCAGCGACGCCGCGCTGTGATAGTTGTTTTTGCGCCGAAGCAGCGCAGCCCCCCGTTTGGGCGCCTCCCCCAGCAACGGAATTTTACGCAGTGCGCGGTCCTGGGTGGCGATGGGTTCCGGCAGGATGGTAGCAATGGCCGTGTGCCGAATGACTTCCAGCAAGGTGCTCACCGAATTGACCTCGATCACCACCTTCGGCGTGATCTGTTCCTGGGCAAAGTACTCATTGATGCGGGTGCGGGTCACGAAGTCCTGGGCCAGCAGCGCAAATTCCAGCTGCGCCACTTCTTGCGCAGACAACGCGACCTGGCTTTCGTACAGCGGGTGATCGCGCCCCACCATCACCCCCAATGTCTCGGTAAACGCCGGGATCGACTCGATGTCGGTATTTCTGACTTGGGTAAACGCGATGGCGATGTCCAGTGAGTCATCTACCAGCCCGGCCTCGATGTCGTCCATCGACAACTCGAAAATCTGCAGATGGATGTTCGGAAACCGAGCCACGTAATCGCGCACCAGCGGTCCCACCAGATACGCCATAAACGTTGGCGTCATCGCCAGTCGCAAAGTGCCGCGAGACAAATCCTTCACGTCATGCAACGCACGTTTGCCAGCCTCCAGTTCCACCAACACCCGACGGGCGCATTCGATGTAGGCCTCACCCGCATCGGTCGGCTTGACCGTGCGCGAGGTTCGGTCGAACAGGCTGACACCCAAGGATTCTTCAAGCTGCCGAATTTGTTGGGACAGGGTCGGCTGGGAAACGTGCAGCGCCTCCGCAGCGCGGGTGAAACCGCCGTGGTCGACGACCGCCAGCAGATAGCGCAAATGTCGTAACAGCATGGGCTCACCATCTATAGGCTGTACTTATGCGCTGCATTGTATATGGGTCTTGGACGCTATGGATCAATCGGCAGAAGATTGCCCCACACCCAAGCAAAACCTCCCCCTGACAGGAGAAACCCCATGCAACAGTCCCACGCCTACAACGACCCAAGTCTGGCCCTGACCACTTCGATCCTTGATGCCAAGGCTCGCAAAAATCTGTCCTGGCAGGAACTGACCGACGGCACCGACCTAGGTCTGGCGTACGTCACCGCCGCCCTGCTCGGCCAGCACCCGCTGCCGGAAAGCGCCGCCAAAGTGATCGGCGAGAAACTCGACCTGGACGCCGACTCCGTAGCCCGTTTGCAGATCATCCCGTTGCGCGGCAGCCTCTCGGGCGTCCCGACCGACCCGACCATCTACCACTTCTACGAAATGATCCAGATCTACGGCACCACCTTGAAAGCCCTGGTTCATGAGCAATTTGGCGACGGCATCATCAGCGCGATCAACTTCAAACTCGACATGAAAAAAGTCGAAGACCCGGAAGGCGGCTCCCGCGCAGTGATTACCCTCGACGGCAAGTTCCTGCCACTGCTTCCTTTCTAAGTTGATACCGGCCCGCACTGATGTGCGGGCTAACACCCGACTCACGCATGAGGACATCGCCATGAAAGCGCTCATCGAAGGTTTTTTGAAGTTCCAGAAGGAAGCCTTTCCGCAACGTACCGATTTGTTCAAACACCTGGCCACCACGCAACACCCCGGCACCTTGTTCATCACCTGTTCCGATAGCCGGGTGGTGCCTGAATTGCTGACGCAGCAAGAGCCTGGCGAACTGTTCGTGATCCGTAATGCCGGAAATATCGTGCCCTCCTATAGCCCGCACCCCGGTGGTGTTTCGGCCACGGTCGAATACGCAGTCGCAGTACTCGGCGTCACCGACATCGTGATCTGCGGGCATTCGGACTGCGGCGCCATGACCGCTGTCGCCAAGTGCAAATGCATGGACCACCTGCCGGCGGTCAGCGGCTGGTTGCAACATGCCGAGTCGGCGAAAGTCATCAACGAATCGCGCCCTCACGCCAATGATGCGGCGAAGGTGAGTTCAATGGTTCGGGAGAATGTCATCGCGCAACTGGCCAATATCCAGACGCATCCAAGCGTGCGCCTGGCTCAGGAAAAAGGCCTGCTGAATTTGCATGGTTGGGTCTACGACATCGAGACCGGCTCGATCGATGCCCTGGATGCCAATAGCCACCGTTTCGTGGCGCTCGCCGATTATCCGGACACCTGTGCCCTTCAAGCTCGATCCGTAAAAGCGGCCGCCTGAAGTTTGTATCCACTGGCCACGAGGCGATCGATGCAGCACTCCCGGCTCACGGGAGCGCTGCACTGACACGATCAACAGGGTCACTTATCGTCCATCTTTGTTGACGATTGAGGCCGATTCTCAGTGCTCTCTTCGGCGTTGGGTGGTTCTGGAATACTTCCTGGCGTGAACACGTGTGTCTGCAAGTCTCTGGCATCGACTTCGACGACGCCCGGCACCGAACGGGCCAGACCAACAGCCTGCTCACACTGTTTATGGGTGTTGACGCGACCGCTCAACGCCACCGTGGCGCCGTGGGTTTTAACATGGACTTGCAGGCCAAGGCTGGGTTCGCCCAATGCCAGGGCTGACTTCACCCTGGCGGTAATCCACGTGTCGTGAACGCCTCTTTCCAGATCATGAGAGTAATGTTGAAAGGAATGAAGTTTCATGGTGCAACCCTCGCTCACGAATCAGATGCACTGTCCGTTCCATTTGCCGTGCAGCCCTGTGCCTCTCAGGCGAGCGTTATGGACATCTGATTCGTTTTAGAGTGCTCGCCACGCCAATACAGACGCACATTAATTATAGTGCGCCTGTCGTCGGTGGTCGGGGTGTCGTCTCAGCGTTTGACCGACAGATCCGTCTGAGTCATGCGACTACGAATGGTGAATACGCCATCTCCCGAGAGAATCGCACTTCGGGCAAACAGGCGACCGCTCTCCCAGTTCGAGAGCCCCAGTTCCGGCTTGTTCAACGCGTACTGGCCGTCGACCCAACGGGTAATCCCGTTGCCGACAAAAGGGGCGTTGACCGCGCTGTAGAAACGATCCTGCGCCTCGGTATCTTCACTGATCAGCGACACGGTGAATTGCGGGCTGTAGCGATTGAACAAGGCAATGGCGCTGTCCAGATCGTCGACGATCTTCAGGCTGACTTCCGGGGTTTCTTCCCATTCCCACTCACGGCCCAACTGATCTTCGGGCAGCGGCTCGGCCAATGCTTCGGTCTGATAGCCTTCGGCGCGATACACCTCGACGCTCGCGGTCTGCCAATCCGCCGGCAAGTACTGCTCGCTGCCCTCGACTATGTGCAACTTGCAGCCCTGGCCCCGTGCGGTGCCGGCCTGTTGCAACGCATCGAGAAACAGCGGCACCAGTTCGGTGGCGCGGTCGCGGTGGATGAGACAGACATTCAGGGTGTTGCAGACTTTGCGATCCAGCGAGTTGCGCACCACAGTGGCAAAGCGCTTGGCGTCGGCATCCGCGTTCGCGATCAGCCAGGCGCCGCCGGTGCCGTGCAGGCTGACGGCGGTGCCGGCCTGTTGGGCAATGCTGCCCAGTTGACTGACGGCTCGACCCGAACCACGGGCCACGGCCAACGACAGGCGTCGGTCGGCGAACATCGCCCAGCCAGCCGCGTGATTGACGCTTTCCACCAGCGACACCGCACCGGCCGGCAACCCGGCGTCGGTCAGCGCCGGATTCAGCGCGTGGGTGACGATGGCTTGCGCGGTGCCCAACGCATCACTGCCAATGCGCAGCACTGCGGTGTTACCCGTGCGCAACACACCAGCGGCATCAGCAAAGACATTTGGCCTACCTTCAAAGACGAAAGCGACGATGCCCAACGGCGAAACCACTTGCTCGACTTTCCAGCCGTCATGTTCGACGCAACTGAGCACTTTGCCGCGCGTGGCCGACGCATCGCGCCAGGCCCGCAGGCCCGCAATCATGTCGCGACGCATACGTTCGTCGGCCAGCAGTCGCGTGGTGGAACGTCCGCGCGCCTTGGCCCGCTCGATGTCGGCCAGGTTGGCCGTCTCGATCAAGGCCCAGCAGTCTGTCGTTTCCAGACGTTGGGCAAAGCGATCGAAGAACTCACTGATCGCCTGATCCGAAACGGCGGACATTGCGCTGAAAGCCGCTGCGGCACGTTCGATTGCAACGCTTGCCGCCTGCTGGTCAACCACCGGAATCAACAACAACTCGCCGCTCACCTGCTCCACCAACAGGTGGTCTCCGGGCTGAAAGCGCGCCGCCAGTTCGGGGCTGACCACAGAGACACGGTTACCAGCGAATGGGATTGGCGTGCCAGCGACTAGACGTTCGAGCGCAAGAGACATGAAGCGGTTTCACCATGCAGTGGGCGGGCAGAAAATGTATAGGAAAATCCGCGGAGCGTCATTAACCGCACGCCTGACCGATGATCGAAAACCCGGCGGCCGATTGCCCGGCCCTCCTACGCAAAAAGGGGTAAAGGCAGTAGAAGCCTCCGGCAACGGATTCTTTCCCGACCGCCGTCCGGAAATCCTTTTTGAGCGCCATGTTTTCAGTCGGTTGACCCACCAGACATACGACGCTCAACACCCGGGTATCAGCAGCAACCCCGCAGGTAACTATGGTGCATCGGGGGGCGCATCAATATGAGCGTCTGAACCTGGCCATCGAACTGAACAGTAATGCGGCCTTGCAAAGTACCTCGTGGGGGCTGGGCCAGATCATGGGGTTCAATTTCGCGCAGACGAATTCCGCGGATGTCGAGACGATGATCAAGCGGATGGTCAAGTCTGAAAACGAACAACTGCTGTGTACCGTCGGCACGCTGATCGAAGGCGTCTCGGTGGCGGCGTTACGCGCCAAGGACCGGGCCAATTTTGCACGCCGCTATAACGGCCCCAATTACGCCATCAACAACTACGACTTACGGCTCAGCGCGGCGTATCAGAAGTTCTCTTATGGCGGGACGCCGGACCTGAGAATTCGTATGGCACAAACCTACCTGACGTACCTGGACTGGCATCCCGGGACCATCGACGGCATCGTTGGCAAACAGGCTCGATGCGATGAACCTGTTCCAGGCAAAAGAGTATCTGGACGTCACCACCGTGCTGGACGATGAAACGCTGGAATGTTTGCGCAGCCGAATCGAAGCATTACCGCTCTGACTCGAACCCCTGCCCCGACTGAGAAATTACACGGGTTGCGTATCACAGTGTGTACAGCCGCCCTCTCGACACACCCCGCCCATAAAACCACGCGTTAAAGACACATCGCAGATACACCCGCTTGATGAAATGTGCGTGTCGATTGGCCAAGCCGATCAAAGCGCTCAACTCACTCAACGCACGGAGTATCACCATGTTCAAACTCTCGACTTCTTCCCTGACCCTCGGCCTGATCATCGCTGGCGGCCTGGCCCTGTCCAACATCGCGTCGGCCTCTGAGTCCGAAGCGTTCAGCATGAAGCAACTGACCCACGGCTACAGCCAGGTCCAGGCCGATACCGCCGAGAAACCGGCCGAAGGCAAATGTGGTGAAGGCAAGTGCGGCGCCGGCGAGTAACCCATTGCGTGGGGCACGCCGTTGCCCCACCTCCCTGATTGAACGGAGATCAAGCCCATGAACACCTCAATTTCTTCGGCCGTCAAAGGCCTGCACCTGAACCTCGACCGTGCCGGTAGCTGGATCGCGCCCCTGACCCTAAGGGTGTTTTTGGCCTGGGAATTTTTCGAGTCGGGTCTGGAAAAATTCAATGGCGAAAACTGGTTCGCCGACATCCAGGACAGCTTCCCGTTTCCGTTCAACCACGTACCGGCGACGTTGAACTGGGAACTGTCGATGTGGGCCGAACTGATCTGCGCTCTCGCCATACTGGTCGGCCTGGGAACACGGATTTCGGCCTTCATTCTGATCGTGGTGACCATCGTGGCGACCGCTGCCGTTCACTGGCCAGCCGATTGGTCTACATTGAGTGAGCTTGCCCAGGGTTACGCCATCAGCAACAAAGGTCATGGCAACTTCAAGCTGCCGCTGATCTACCTCGCGGCCTTTATGCCACTGTTGCTCTCGGGTCCCGGCAAGCTCAGCCTCGATGCGCTGCTGGCTCGAGTTTTCTGGCGTCGCGATAACCGCTGAAACGCTTGAGGCTCGATAACGTCCTTCGATTCACTATTGGAGCAATCACTTTTACCTGGCACCGGGTTGTGCCTATATAGCGATGACCAAGGATGCGCCGCAGGTGTTTGCCGTAGACGGACTCGCCGAATGGTGGAAACGTATGCAGGCGCTGCCAAGCTTCAAGGCCTCACAGCCACAGTAAGCTTCATCCCACCTCAATTTTCGCAGACAGGAGCCACCATGAGCGTGACCACCCAATGGATCGAGATCGACAGCCCCGACGGTAAATTCGGTGCATACCTGGCGATTCCGCATACCCGCAAAGGTCCGGGGATCGTGCTGATCCAGGAGATTTTTGGCGTGAATGAACACATCCGCTCTGTCGCCGAGCAATACGCCGCCGACGGCTATTGGGTGATTGCACCGGACCTGTTCTGGCGCAGCGGCCAGCGCATCGAACTGACCTACGACGAAGCTGGCTGGAAACGCGCCATCGAATTAATGAACGCTACCGACGTCGGCAAGGCACAGGCCGACATCGAACTGGCCATCGACGCGCTGAAAGCTCAGCCGGGGCTGGATGGCGGAATCGCCTCGATAGGTTATTGCTTCGGTGGCTTGCTCTCGTACCACACCGCCGCCAATGGGCTGGTGGACGTGGCGATCGCCTATTACGGCGGCGGGATCCAGAATCATCTGGACCGGGCCGATGAAATCGAAGTGCCGCTGCTGATGCACTTTGGCGAACAGGACAGCCACATCTCACTGGACGCCGTAGAGACAATCGCCGAGCGTTTCGAAAACAACGATAACGTGGAAATTGTCGTGTATCCGGAGGCCGAACATGGCTTCAACTGCTCCCATCGCGACAGCTACAACCAGCGCGCAGCAGCTGAGGCGCATGGCAATACGTTGATCTTTTTGGGTCAGGAACTGTAACGCCAGACGAATAAAAGGGGACTTCCATCGTGCCGGTGGAAGTCCCCTTTTTTTGGCGCCTGTGATTGCCTCATCGCGGGCAAGCCACGCTCCCACACTGGAATTCATTTCCCTGTGGGAGCGTGGCTTGCCCGCGATGGGGGCGACACGGCCTCCAGCCGAGGTCGACGATCACCTCGCCTTCGCCTTCTTGCAGGGAACCCAGCACCACGCCATCCGGGCCGATGATCGCGGTGTAGCAACCAACCCGAAATCGGGCCGATCGGGCAACCGGTGTCGGCCATGATCTGCGCCTGTTGCTCCGGGTTCAGCCAGGCCGTGGAGTTGACCACGAAGCACGCCGATTCCAGCGCGTGCTGGCGGATATTGACTTCCATTTGCGAAGGGAACAGCGGCCCGGCAAACGATCCCGGGTACATCGAGGCGTGGATCTGCTCGCCGTCGGCCATCAAGGCGTAACGAGCCAGCGGGTTGTAATGTTCCCAGCAGGCCAATTGGCCGATGCGCCCTACTGCGCTGTCGGTGGCACGCAGGCCGGAGCCATCGCCCATGCCCCAGATCATGCGCTCGTGATAGGTCGGGGAAATCTTTCGGCGGTGCTGGATCAGCGTGCCGTCGGCATCGAACAGCAACTGCGCGTTGTACAGCGTGCCACCGTCACGTTCGTTGACGCCGATAGAGACGACCATCCCGGCCTGCTTGGCAGCACCGCCCCTGTTCCCCTCGCGGAATGAGCGGCGACAACCTCTGCCTGAACCGTCGCGGACTTCTCCTCTTCCAGCTCGCCGTTCAATGCCTTGTGCATTTTCACGGTGTCCAGCGCCCCGACCCATTTGGCGATGGCCATGGTACCGACGCCGGTAAACCCGCAGAGCCTTTAGACGTAAACATCAGCACCGCCAGCACGATCAACTGATCCGTCAGGGTCAGCGGCGTATTCGTCGCCTGGGCGATGAAAATGGCGGCGATGGTGTAGTAGATCGCCTGGCCATCCGGGTTGAAAGTCAAACCGGAGGGAATGATCAGCCCGGCTACCGGTTTGGACACACCGGGATCATTGGGCGCACCGACAGCGCCAAAGAAAATGGCGTCGAAGGTTTTCAGTTCTTCCAGACCACCTTCGGATGTAGTAGCCGTTTTTCAGGTAGTTATCGGAGTTCCAGTCGAAGTGTTTGAAGTCCAGCTCAAAACCGGATTTTTTCGACAGGGCTCGCAGCACCTCGACGCCAGCAGCGATCACTTCCACACCAATACCATCACCGGGTACCGCAGCGATTTTGTATGCGCTCATTGGTCAACTCCACTCTCGTTACGTTCTTGTTGTTCCCGTCGGGCCGGACTCTCCAAGCGGTGTGTGAACGGAGTATATGTAGTGAACAAAGAGCTGTGAGTTACTCCCTGTTTATGCGGTTTATCCGCAACAGTTGCATCTGTCCGCACGGGTGCGCTGCCTGATCGATTTTCTGGTCGAGCGCTTCAAGCACATCGATCATCCGGATGAGCCGCAAACAACACTCGACTGAGCCCGACTTTTCCTACTTCGCAGAACCATCGTGCGGCTTATAGAAAAGAAACTTCGCGGTCTCGGTCGTCTTGATGTATTTCCTGGCCCAGGCGGGTTTCACATTCCTGTCATGGAAATACAAGGCGCCGCGGGTTCGGTCGTTGAGTTGCTTGTTCAACGCCTTGCGTGCAATTTCCTTGGCGATCTCGTACTCGGTTTCCTCCTGTACTTGATCAGAGCGCCCGTCACACCACCATGAAAACTGACAATTGCCGGTTTCAGAACCTTGCTTGACCACGGCGCATACCGTATCGGGAAAGCCTTCATGACCCAGTCGATTCATCACGACGCTGGCGACCGCCTCCATGTCGGCGGATGCCTTGCCCTTGGCTTCCCAGTAAATGGAGCGTGCCAGGCAGGTGATTGCATCGTCCAGTGGCGAGGCGCCTGCCGGATCGACCGCCTGGACTTCAGATGTCGTGATGGCTTCAGCCTTGGGCACAGGCAAGTCGGAGCCCTTCTCCGCGGCTTTCTGTTCCAGGACCTCGGCTTTGTCTTCTGCTGCTTCCTTTTTTTGCTCCTGTTCCGTCGCCAATGCCTGGCCGCCGAGAAGGGTGATTGCCAAGCAGCTAGCTAACCAGATTAATCGCATGATCGACCTTCTGACCGAAGCGGATTCGGGCAATAAACTACGGCGTTGGCGTGCGTCATGTGGGTGACGTTGCTTGATTGTAGTAGCAAGAAGTCTTTCCAACCGTCTGACAATAAACTGTATTTCAGCGCGAAAAGGCATTGCGCTCGCGGGGGTGAAATCGCGCATCATGGGCGCAGTCAGTTCAAGGGAGATTTCCATGCGCGTCCTGTCATCCGTTATGCGTCTTGCCACGTTGTCACTGGGTCTGTTGTTTGCCGTGAATACGCTGGCGGGCGACGAGAAACAACTGATTGACTCGATCAATCTCTACCGCAGCCAGCCGCAGCGCTGCGCGGGTCAGGCATCGCCGGAGTTGCCGCCGCTGGCGGGCGACCCACGGCTGGCGCTGTCCGCCACCAGCATCGGAAATCTGCAGCAGGCGTTGGCAAGCGCGGGTTATCCGATGGTAAACGTGCAGGCGATCAGTTTGTCCGGGCCGCGTGATGCACCATCAGCGATGAAAGCGATTCGGGAGAGTTTTTGCCAGGTGGTGCTGGACCCGCAATTCGTCGATGTCGGCGTCAGCCACCAGGACCGTGATTGGCGCATCGTGCTGGCGCGGCCACTGTTGAGCGGGCGCTTGGGTGACTGGCAGGCAGAAGGCCAGAAGCTCCTGGCCGAGCTCAACATCGCACGCACCCGGCCTACCCAGTGCGGCACGCAATCCTTTGCCGCCACCACACCGCTGGCCTGGAACGCCACGCTGGGGACAGCGGCCGAAGCCCATTCCCGGTCCATGGCCAACAACAACTACTTCGATCACAAGGACCGCGATGGCCGCATGCCGGGCGACCGAGCCGAATTGGCGGGCTATAGCGGCCAGCAGGTCGGCGAGAACATCGCCGCCGGGCAAGACACCGTGCGCAAGGTGGTCGATGGCTGGCTCGCCAGCCCCGGTCACTGCGCGAACCTGATGAACCCGCAGTTCGGGGAGTTGGGCGCAGCGTACGCGGTTGATCCGAAGAGTGATTCGGGGATCTATTGGACGGCGATGTTTGGTGCTCAGTGACTGTTTGAGTGACGACCCAGCGCATCGAGCACCCACTCGATGCGCTGTACAGTCCCCTAGCTATCATTTCTTTCGATCATTTAAATCACGAAGCCGAATTTTTTATTTTTCTCTGACGTGTTCAAGATGGCACCACTTTTAATATTCCGGATGTAGATTTCATGAATCTCAATTTTGCGTTTGCGTGCATGATCGTGGTGTCGTTTGCGATTGCATTGGTCCACGGCTGATCAGCAGCGTCCACTCAATAGAAGTGGTCCCGACATTCACCGACTATCCAAACCGGCCGACCATGGCTACTGTCACTGGCTCAAGGCAAATTTGAAAAGGGAGCACCCGCTTGAGCCTCACACACCCCTCGGCCACGGAACAGCAACTGTCCAAACCCGAAGCCATCAGCCTGCGGGAAGCATTGCGCTTCTGGCTCAAACTCGGCTTCATCAGTTTTGGTGGCCCGGCCGGGCAGATTTCGATCATGCATCAGGAGTTGGTCGAGCGGCGGCGCTGGATATCGGAGCGGCGATTTTTGCATGCCCTCAACTATTGCATGTTGCTGCCCGGCCCCGAGGCTCAGCAGTTGGCGACCTACATTGGCTGGCTGATGCATCGCACGTGGGGCGGCGTGATCGCCGGCGTGCTGTTTGTGCTGCCGTCGCTGTTCATCCTGATTGCGTTGTCCTGGCTGTACATCGCCTTCGGTGAAGTGCCGGTAGTCGCCGGATTGTTCTATGGCATCAAGCCGGCCGTGACCGCGATTGTGGTGCAGGCGGCTCATCGGATCGGCTCCCGAGCGCTGAAGAACAATTGGCTGTGGGGAGTCGCCGCGGCGTCATTCGCTGCCATCTTCGTGTTCGATGTGCCCTTTCCACTGATTGTGCTCAGTGCAGCACTCATCGGTTATGCCGGCGGACGACTGGCCCCGGAAAAATTCAGCATCGGCGGCCAAGGTGCCGCCAAAAAATCATTCGGTCCGGCGCTGATCGATGATGACACTCCTCCTCCCGAACATGCCCGCTTCAGCGGATCGAAACTGCTGCGCCTGGCACTCATTGGCGCAGTTCTTTGGGCGTTGCCGATGGGGATACTCACCGCGCTGTTCGGCTGGGATGGCACGCTGACCCAGATGAGCTGGTTCTTCACCAAAGCGGCGTTGCTGACGTTTGGCGGGGCGTATGCCGTACTGCCGTATGTTTATCAGGGTGCGGTCGGCCATTACGGATGGCTCACGCCGACGCAAATGATCGACGGCCTGGCCCTTGGCGAAACCACGCCCGGGCCGCTGATCATGGTGGTGGCCTTCGTCGGCTTCATCGGCGCTTATGTGCAGCAGGTATTCGGCCCGGACCAGGTATTTCTGGCCGGCGCCCTCGCCGCCACGCTGGTGACCTGGTTCACCTTCCTCCCTTCGTTCCTGTTCATTCTCGCCGGTGGCCCACTGGTGGAGTCGACGCATAACGAACTCAAATTCACCGCACCGCTGACCGCGATCACGGCGGCGGTAGTCGGCGTGATCCTCAATCTGGCGTGCTTCTTCGCCTACCACGTGCTGTGGCCAAACGGCTTCGACGCAAACCTCGACTGGCCTTCGGCGCTGATCGCGATTGCCGCGGCCATTGCGTTGTTTCGCTTCAAGCGCGGGGTGATTGAGGTGCTGATGGGCTGTGGTTTTTTTGGTTTGGTCGTTCATCTTTTGCGTTAAAAACACAAGACCGGACATGTTCGTTCCCACGCGGAGCGTGGGGACGATCAGTGCTCAAAACTTAGGACTGGGTCAGAAACTGCAGCATCCACTGGGCGATCAGCGTGCCGTCCTATGGCGGATAAAACATCGCCATTGCAGGACCGAAGTCAGCTAACTGTCCATGGGCGCCGACGACGTCCGAAATGACTGCAAGGCTGGAATGTGTGACTCAAGTTCAAGCGTCTGCCTGCACCACATCGATTCCCAGCTTGCGGTAGTCCTCTATGTTGCCCGACGCCACATGGCGCTCGGTGATCAGCGTGTGCACACGCGAACACGGCGCAACCACGAACGGCTCTACCGCGCCAAGTTTGTCTGCCGTGGTGACCGCTATCACGTGGGAAGCGCTGTCGAGCATCGCCTGCTTTACCGGCACTTCATCAAAGTGCAAGGAGCTGATGCCGACCTCCGGGTGGATCGCACAAACCCCGGTGAACAGCAGGTCGGCCTTGATGCCCTGAAGCAAGCGAACAGCTTCATGCCCACCGGCCGACATCGTTGCCGGGTTGAGCTGCCCTCCGGCCAGAATCACCGTGATGCCTTTGTACTCGGCCAAGGTAATTGCCGTCATCGGTGAGGCGGTGACCGCAGTGATGCAAATGTCCGTCGGTAGCGACTGCGCGATCTGCAAAATAGTAGTGCCAGAGTCGAACAGCACGATCTGCCCGTCCTCAACCCGATTCGCCGAGAGTTGTGCCAATCGGGTTTTCACCTCATCGGTTTCTCTGATGCGGGTGAAGTAATCCTTGCCGGTGTCTTTGGGTCGCGGCAGCGCTCCGCCATGCACCCGCTGCACCAGGCCAGCACTATCCAGTTCCGCCAGATCGCGGCGAATGGTGTCTTCGGAAACGGCGAAATGCTGACTCAACTCAGAGGCCATGACCTTGCCGTCACGTTCGAGGATCAACAATATTTTCTGCCGGCGCAGATGCGGGAGTTCGGCTGTGGAATGCTGTTGGTGCATGATTTTGCCTGTTTGCGCGTATATATGCGTGTTTCGTCCGAGATTAGCCAAACTGCGAAATAAACACAAACAGCGCTAGGTATCATTTCTTTCGATCTTTCAATTCATGCCCCTGGACTCTTAAGCGTTCAACATCGCATTGGTGCACGCCTGACGGGCACACACATCACGGTCAAACCTGATAGAAGTTGCGATACCATTTCACGAATTCCCCTACCCCGGTTTCAAGTGATACTTGTGGTGTGAAGTCGATCCACTGTTCCAGTGCAGTCGTATCTGCCCATGTCTTGACCACATCGCCAGCCTGTAGCGGCAGCAAGTTGCGCCTCGCCTTCATGCCCAGCGCCGCTTCCAGGCACTCGACAAAATCCAGCAGCGCCACCGGCATGCCTCGGCCAATATTGAAGATGCGCTGGATGCCGTTGCCGGGTTCGTCCGGCACCGGCGGACGTTTACGCAATCGAACGATGCTTTCGACGATGTCATCAATGTAAGTAAAGTCGCGCGCCATCTGACCCTGGTTAAAGACCTCGATCGGCAAGCCCTTGAGCATCGCGTCGGTAAACTTGAACAACGCCATGTCGGGTCGCCCCCAAGGTCCATACACGGTAAAAAAACGCAGACCGGTGGCTTTCAGTCCATACAAATGACAGTAGGCGTGCGCCAGCAATTCATTGGCGCGCTTGCTGGCGGCGTACAGCGAAACGGGTTGGTCGACGGCGTCCTCGACATTGAATGGCATTTTGCGGTTACTGCCGTATACCGAACTGCTCGAGGCGTAGATCAGATGTTCGGGTCGATACTGGCGGCAGGCTTCGAGCACATTCAGGAACCCCACCAGATTCGATTGCGCATACGCATCAGGATTGTCCAACGAATAACGCACGCCTGCCTGAGCGGCAAGATGCACGACCTCGGTGAAACCATTGTCGTTGAACACCTTCATCAACGCAGGCTTGTCGACGATATCCATTTTCTGGAAACGAAACCCCTGCAAAGACGCCAACTCCCTGAGGCGAGCACGCTTGAGTTCCACGCTGTAATAGTGATTCAGATTGTCGATACCGATGACTTCAAGACCTTCCCGGCACAAGCGTCTGGCAGTGTGAAAGCCGATGAACCCGGCGGCGCCGGTGACCAGGACGGTCATGGTGTGTATGCCTGAAGCTTCTTCATACCTTGCTCCATTGTTCAACCAATAGACGTTAGTTGTAGCGCTGGCATTACACTTACCCCAGCGTTCATATCAAGACCCAATAGTAGCGAATTGACAACTGACTTATTACGGTTATGCAGGACTGTAAATAACGAAAAAAGTTTAATCCATTCGGCGGAAAGAAAATCAACTGAAAAAACAATCGGTTGAGTACTGTCAAATTTAACAATGGACAAATGGCGTGTTTTTTGACTAGGAATATTTGACAGCCTGCCCAGACTGACCGATAACTACACCGGTCTATTTGAACAGGGTCCGAGTGTAGGTTTGCTCATTAGACGCTGCTCCTTAGACCCCATCTTAATGACTTACGTTATGGTCCAATGTGCAGACTGTGCGGTAGCTTTGTCTTTGATAAAGTTACGCCGGGCTTATTCTAAATACAACGTACCCTATAACGTCACGTCATAATCTCATGCCCTTTCATGAGGCACTGTGTGATTCATTATTGATACACCGTCTTGATACACCGTCGCACCACCCCATAAAAACTAGAGATATGCTGCTTGACACTTCTTGGACCTCATTTCATTAAAGTCACTGCACTGCCTGCCTAAACTTCTACTCACAGAGTTTATCCGCATGTCAGCCTACAGCCCCGAACGGTCTAATTGGTACCTTCTGCAATGCAAGCCGCGGCAGGATGAGCGTGCCCACATTAATTTGCTTCAACAAAACTACGTGATATTTCACCCCCAGCTTCTCAGTGAACGCGTGCTTCGCGGGAAACGACAACGGGTGCCGGAATCTCTCTTCCCCGGATATTTGTTTATCCATCTCAGCCCTAACGACAATTGGGCGCCCATCCGTTCCACCCGTGGCGTCAGTCGTATTGTCGAATTCAATCACGGTCCTGCGACGGTGGCAGAGCATGTCATCGAGCACCTGCGTGGGCGCTGTTTTGAATCAGCGCAATCGGCCGCAGAAGAGACCATGAAACCCGGCGAACACTTGCAGATCATTCACGGCCCACTGTCGCCACTCGAAGGTATTTTCATCGCCTCGCAGGGCACCGAGCGCGTCATGATCCTGTTGCAGTTCCTTAATCGGGAGCACGTCGTCTGCGTGCCGTTAAGTGATCTGGGTCGTCAGCAGCCCTCGATACACATAAACCGCTAATAACTCGCCTTATTAGGCTTTTCCTCAGGAGCTATAACATGGCCTTGATGTCACGTTGCCCGTTTGCACTGATCATGGCCTCTTTATACCCCGCAATGGCCTGGAGCATTGACCCGCAATCGATCGATGTTTATGGGTTCGATTTCACCCCGTCTTTTTTGTTTTCAGAAAGTTACGACGATAACTTCCGGGAATTGGAAAACAACAAACAGTCATCGATGATCACCAAGCTGGCGCCCTCCTTCGAGCTCAAGGCCGAAGACCGCAACAGCGCCACTCGATTGATCTGGCAGCCCATCCGGTACATTTACCACGACGAATCCGATGCTTCGAACACGGCACAACGCGTACGGGCGGACAGCATCATGGAGTTCACCGACCGGCACCGTCTGAAACTCGAAGCCGAGTACCGTAAGTACCAGCGCACGGAATCGACGGCGGTCGAAGGCGTAAATGACAAGCTCAACAACAAGCGCGTGGGTGGCCTCTACACCTACGGCGCAAAGAGCGCGGACAACCAGATCGATTTTGGCGCCAACTACGCCGAGCTTCGCTACGACAATGCCGATGGAATCAACGACGACAAAGAGCGTAATACCGCGGGCCTGACCAGCACCTGGTATCACCGCATCGGCAGCAATACGCGAGGCCTGCTGGAATACGACCACACTAACTTTGATTACCTGCAATCCAACAGCCCGCGCAGCAGCAAATCCAACGCTGTGCTCGCCGGTGCCGTCTGGGACATCACTGCAAAGACCACCGGTAAAGTCCGGGTTGGTTATGAGAAAAAAGACTTCGACAGCAGCGAATCCAAAGACCTCGACAATCCGACCTGGCAAGTCGACCTGCAATGGAAGCCACGAACTTACTCGACGTTTACCTTTGTCGCTCGCCAGGCCCTCGCCGAGGGCGACGATGGCGCTGATGCCGTGAAGTCGACTTTCACCCAGGTCGGCTGGCGTCATGGCTGGACTGAACGGATCACCACGGTGGCACAAGCCGGGCTCGGGCGTTATGCCTATGAAGGCCAAAGCCGCACCGACAACTTGCAGGACTACCACCTGGCCGTGGTGTACGGGATGCGCCGATGGCTGGATATCGAGCTCGGCTATCGATACCGCGATAACGACTCTGATGCCGACAATGAAAGTTTCACCCGCAACACTGTTCAGATCAGCTTCAACGTAAGCCTTTAAGCAAGGGGGTTTCAATATGAACGCACACACTCTTGGCTTGTTGTTCGCACTGGCGTTTGTACCCCATACGTATGCAGCAGACCCCGGCACCCAATATAAACTGGCCGCGGGCGATGTCTTGCGCATCATCGTGTTTGGCGAGCCGGAACTGAGCCTGAAAAAGATCCGCCTCAGCGATGCAGGCACATTTTCCTACCCGTTTCTGGGAGAGATTTCCGCCAAGGGGCTCACACCCAACCAAGTCGAAAAAATCATCGTCGATGGGCTTAAACAAGGTTACCTGGTCGACCCGAAAGTCAGCCTGAGTCAGATCGAATACCGTTCGTTCTACATCAATGGTGAAGTACAAAAACCCGGCAGTTATCCCTTCGTGCCCGGACTGACACTGGAGAAAGCCATCGCCTTGGGCGGCGGCTTGACCGAGCGGGCTTCAATCAAACGCGTGACCATCCTGCGCGGCGACGGCAGCGCGACCCTCACCGATAACGTCACGCGAAACACCACGATTGCCCCCGGCGACACCATTTCCATTGCACAAGGCTTTTTCTAATCATGGACAACAGCCCTAGCACCTACGTCGAACGTCCTCTTCAAGCGCATCTGCATCAGCAGTACAGCGAAGACAAGGACACCATTGATGTTCTTAAACTCTGGAGGGTGATCTGGCGCGCCAAATGGAGCATCGGATGGCTGGTCCTGCTGAGCGGCGTACTCGCGGCCGTTGTGGTCTCGGCCATTACCCCGCAATACATCGGCAGCACCACCTTGCTGTTCAACGATAAAACACCGCCGCTGATGTCCTTCCAGCAAGTCAAGGATTCGGGCAGCAACGCCACCGAATATTTGCAGACACAACAAGCGCTCCTGCAATCGCGGGACCTTGCCGAACGAGCGGTGAAAAAACTCGGCCTGACGACTAACCCGGTCACCGACCCGCGTCAGCAACCGACGCCATGGTTCACGCCGCGCAAGTGGCTGGCGGATCTTGAGCTTGATCAATGGCTCCCGGGACTGGGCAAGTTGATGCCGGTGAAAGAGGCGCCGAGTGAAGAAGACATCTTCAATCAGGTCACGCAGAACCTGATGCTGCACACCAGCGTCAAGTTCGTCGGCAAGAGCCAATTGCTCGAAATCGAGGTGGAGCTTCCAGATCCGACTCTGGCGGCAGCGGCTGCCAATGCGCTGGCCCAAGGCTTTACCGACAGCCAACTGGACACTAGCGAGAAGTCCTCGCAGACCACCACTGCGTGGATGAACACTCGACTGATCAAGCTGCGCGACAACCTGCGCGTGGCCGAGAAAAAGCTTCAGGGGTACCGGGAAGAGCAAGGTCTGGTCGACGTTGGAGGGGTCGCCACCATCAGTGCCAACGAATTGGAAATGACCGGTAATCGCATGGTTGACGCGCGTCGTAACCGCGCTGAAGCAGAGAGCGAATATCGGCAGGCGAAGGCCTTGAGCAACGGCGATCTGAGCCGACTTTCAAGCGTGCCTGCGGTCTTGAGTAACCCATTGGTCCAGCAATTTCAGGCGGACCGGGCCAAGGCCCAAGCCAAGGTTGAGGAATTGGCGGGGCGCTATGGTTCGAAACATCCCAGTCTGATTTCCGCGCAGTCCGAATTGCGCACAGCCACCACCAGCCTGCAACTGCAGGTGCAGCAGGTGGTGGCCGGTATTGAACGGCAATACCAACTCGCCTCGGCCAGTGAAGCCTCGTTACGCCAATCATTCAACAGCAACAAGGCGCAGATCCAGGACATTGCTCGCAAAGAGTTCCAGTTGCGCGAGTTCCAGCGTGAGGTCGACAGTACCCGCGCGCTGTATGAAACGTTCGTTACCCGCTTGAAGGAAACAGCGGCGACCGCCGACATGGACTCGACCAAAGTGCGCATCGTCGACCCAGCCATTGTCCCAGCCGAAGCAAGCAAGCCCCGCAAAACACTGATCGTGGGGATAGTCGGGTTGGTCGCTGCGGTCATCGGCGTAGCGCTGGCGTTGCTCTTCGAAAGTCTGAGTAATACCTTCAAAACCGACGAGACGATCGAAAGCGCGCTCAACATTCCTCTGCTCAGCGTCGTACCGTTGGTGATGAAGAAAAACCGGCGGCAATTGGCGCGACTGTTTGAAGACAACGACAACCCGCGGTTTTCCGAGACCATTCGCAATCTGCGCACCTGGCTGATGTTGCAAAGCAGTGAAATGCCGTCGCAGGTGGTTCTGGTGACGTCGACCGTTGCCGGAGAGGGTAAAAGCACCATTGCCAACAATCTGGCCAGTTCGCTCACTGCGCTGGAGCGTGTGCTGCTGATCGATGCTGACATGCGCCAGCCAACCCTTTCGCTGAACTTCGATTTTCCACCTGACAGCCCGGGACTGGCCAATGTCATTGCAGGCACTGCCAGGCTCGAAGACTGCATCGTTTCGGTGGGTAATCTGGACATGCTGCCGGCCGGGAAGGTCATGCCCCCTTCGCTCGATCTGTTCGCCGCACCGCGCCTGCCTTCCCCTGCCGATTCGCTTGACCCGGTACGCCAGCCTCCGCCGCAGGATCTGCTCAGCTCGCCGCGCATGGCGCGCATGCTTGAGGCGCTGAGGTCGCGTTACCGCCACATCATTATCGATTCACCCCCTGCGGAGATGATCAGCGACGCGCTGTTGCTGGCCAAGCATTCGGATGCGGTGATCTATGTGGTCAAGGCCGACAGCACGCCGATCAGCCAAGTGCAGAGGGGCATTGCCATGTTGCAGCAGAGCCATGTACCGGTTTTTGGCACGGTGCTAAACCAGGTCGACCTGCGCAAGGCACGCAAGTACGGCTACCTCCATTCCAAGACGTTTTATAACTACGACTTCGCGCCTCGGTAACGCCCTGCGACCCAGCCTGTCGTTACACCTCTTTTTGCCAACACAACCCGCTGCTTCACCTCTGCCGATCCAGGAAAAAGCCTGCGGGAGCCACGCCGTGTCTGCCCGATCAGCGCTGATGCATTACTTCTGTCTTGAGGTTAAGCCCATGACACCGTTCTATACCGCTCAGATGGCGCACCGCCGAGGCCTGACGTTCTGGGGCCAGTGGTTGTGCGCGCTGACGCTGGCCACCTCGCTGCTGATGCTGCTCGTGTATTGGCGCGTCGGCAGTCTGACCAGCGAATACCGCATTCTGATAATTCTGGCTGTGCTCGGTTCAGTGCCGATTTACAGCGTGATGCAGGTCTACCACAAGCGCCATGGCCTGTTGGTCGGGCTCGGCAGATTGCTGGCCAGTTGGTTGATCCTGCTGGCCGTGCTGGCGGCTATTGCCTTCATCACCCAGACCAGTGCGATTTATTCGCGCCAGGTGATTATGGTCTGGGCGGTGCTGGGCTTCGTGGTCCAGGCCGCGAGTTTTCTGCCCCTGCATTACTTCGCCCGATTGCACGCTCGGAGGGTCTGCAACGAGCGTCGTTCGGTGATCATCGGCACATGCCCGACCGCCCATGAGCTGGCAAAAAAACTCTCCAGACCGAACCGTGCGCTGGTGTTGGGTTTTATTGCCGCAGCGGACAACAGCGGCCCGGCCCCCAGCATTCTGCCGCTGCTCGGCCACGTCGACTCGATCCGCGAAATCATCACCCGCCTGGAAGTGCGCCGTGTCTATATCGTCCTGACCATGGCGCATGCCTCAACCATTGAAGCGTTGTACATCGATCTGCTGGACATGAACGTCGACGTGGTGTGGATCCCGGATTTCGGCAGCATGGTGCTGCTCAACCATTCGATCTCGGAAATCGAGCGAATGCCGGCTATTTACCTCAATGAAAGCCTGATCAGTTCTCATCCCGCCAGCCTGTTTTGCAAGGACCTGTTCGAACGCAGCCTGGCCGCTCTGGCGATAATTCTGCTCAGTCCGTTGCTATTGGTGGTGGCGGCCGCCGTCAAGCTCAGTTCCTCCGGCCCGGTGCTGTTCAAGCAAAATCGTCACGGTTGCAACGGTGAAGTGATCAAGGTCTGGAAGTTTCGTTCGATGCGCGTCCACAACGACCGCGAAGTACGCCAGGCCACGCGAGATGATGATCGCGTCACACCGGTTGGACGCTTCCTGCGCCGAAGCTCCATCGACGAGTTGCCGCAACTGTTCAACGTCTTATTCGGCCAAATGGCCCTGGTCGGCCCGCGCCCGCATGCCGTCACCCACAACATTTACTACACCGGAAAAGTGCGCGCCTACATGGCTCGCCATCGCCTCAAGCCGGGCATTACCGGATTGGCCCAGATCACCGGGCATCGCGGCGAAACCGAGACGGTAGAAAAAATGCAGCAGCGCGTCGCTCAGGACCTCAACTACATCAACCAATGGTCGTTGTGGCTCGACATCAAAATCCTCATCAAGACCCCCTTCACGTTGTTTTCGAAAAACATCTAC
The DNA here is from genome assembly GCF_008369325.1 of Pseudomonas sp. ANT_H12B. Taxonomy (GTDB): domain Bacteria; phylum Pseudomonadota; class Gammaproteobacteria; order Pseudomonadales; family Pseudomonadaceae; genus Aquipseudomonas. The sequence continues at coordinate 342,127 of NZ_VOBI01000001.1, forward strand.
TGACGCCCTGCCCCATCGTTGATGACTGTCACGACGACCCGAGGTTTGACCATGAATGTGAGCGTATTCGGTATTGGTTACGTGGGCCTTGTCCAAGGCGCCGCACTGGCAGAGGTCGGCCACAACGTGCTCTGCGTCGATGTCGACGCTGCCAAGGTAGAGGCGCTGAAGGAAGGCTCGCTGCCCATCTACGAGCCCGGTCTGAAAAGCCTCGTGCGCGACAATTTCCAAAGCGGACGACTGCAATTCGGCACAGACCTGGCCAGCGCTGTTCACCATGGCGATGTGTTGTTGATCGCCGTTGGTACGCCGCCTGACGAAGACGGTTCGGCAGATCTCAAATATGTGTTGAGCGTGGCGCAAACCATCGCGCTGAGCATGGACCGTCACCACATCATCGTCGACAAATCCACCGTGCCGGTCGGCACCGGTGACCTGGTGCGCGCGCGCATCGAGCAGGTGCTGGCCGACAATGATCGCAGCGATCTCACGTTCGACGTGGTCTCCAATCCAGAATTTCTCAAGGAAGGTTGCGCGGTAGAAGACTGCATGCGCCCGGACCGGATCATCATCGGCACCGACAGCCCGCGCGCCGAAGAGGTTATGCGCGAACTGTACGAACCGTTCAATCGCAACCGCGAAAAAATCATCGTGATGGACGTTCGCAGCGCCGAGCTTACCAAATACGCCGCTAACTGCATGCTGGCGACCAAGATCAGCTTCATGAACGAAATGGCCTGCCTCGCCGAAAAACTCGGCGCCGATATCGAGAAGGTGCGCCATGGCATCGGCTCCGATCCGCGCATCGGTTATCAATTTATCTACCCGGGGCCTGGCTACGGTGGTTCGTGCTTTCCCAAAGACGTGAGGGCACTGATACATGCCGCAACCAACGTCGACATCGACGCCCGTGTGCTTAAGGCCGTCGAGTCGCGCAACTACGAACAGAAAGCCAGCCTGTACAGCAAAATTTTCAATCACTTCGACGGCGCCCTTCGCGGCAAGGTCTTTGCCTTGTGGGGGTTGAGCTTCAAACCTAACACCGACGACATGCGCGAAGCCCCCAGCCGGGTATTGATGGAAGCCTTGTGGCACGCCGGTGCCAGCGTCCAGGCGTTCGACCCGAAAGCCATGGAAGAGGCTCAGCGCATTTATGGCTCGCGCGATGACCTGACTCTGGCGGGCACTAAGGAAGCGGCCCTGAAAAATGCCGACGCACTGATCATCGTCACCGAGTGGCAAGCCTTTCGCGCGCCGGACTTCGACCTGCTCAGTCAACAGCTCAAACAACCGCTGATTTTTGATGGACGCAATCTGTTCGATCCGCAGCGTTTGAGCAAACGCGGCTTCACCTACGTATCCGTGGGGCGACAGACCCCCTCCGTCATCTGAAAGGAGTCGCGCCATGTTCACGTTGGAATTAGTCGGGCATTACTCACCGAAGTTACTGGATGCCAACCAGGCATATTCCTTCATTAACTTTGCGTCCATCGGACGTTTATTTGAGCGGACTCCAGGCGCCGTCGCCTATTTTTGCGACGGCATGCTGATGTCGACGTTCATGTCTCGCGTGACCGGCCGTACGATCGGTCGGGTCAGCTTCGACTTCACGTCCATTGCCGACCTTGTACTCAGCAGCGCCGAGCAACAGGGCAAGCGCGTGTATTTCGTCGGTGCCCGGCAAGTTGAACTGGAGCTGTTCGTCAGCAAGATCAAGACGCTCTATCCGCGGCTGATCATCGCCGGTTATCACAACGGCTACTTCGATGCGTCGCAGGCCAAGGGTATTCGGGCGGACATTTGCCACAGCGAAGCGGACATCCTGATCGTTGGTCTGGGCGCCGGACTGCAAGAGCAGTTCGAGCTGGATGCGCTGCGTGCGGGCTTCGGCGGTGTCGCCTTCACCTGTGGCGGGTTCATTCGACAGGAAGCCATGGCCACGCGGCAATACTACCCAACGCTGATCAATCGCCTGCATATGCGCGCGTTTTATCGAATGTATCGCGAGCCCCATACGATCAAACGCTACCTCATCGACTACCCAACCAATTTTTTGTACCTGTTGGCGATGCTCGCTCGGCGCAAAGTCGCCATCAGCGTGGGTGAATGACCATGCACATCCTGTTTATCCTCAAGGATTTCAAATCGGGCGGCGGCGTCGAGCGTGTTCAGCAACGGTTGTCCGAGCAGTTTCTCAAGGACGGCCGGCGTGTGAGTTTTTTCGTTATGAACGGGGATAGGCCCGACACGGAAGGTGTTCAAAGCCTCAACGGCGGCGGCAACGGCATCGTCGGTCTGCTCAAGTCCATCGTATTGTTGCGCCGGCTCATTCGCCGTGATGGCGTCACCCACCTCATCTCCGCCAAGGAGCAGGCCAACCTCTGCACCTGGTTTGCAACCTTGGGCAGTTCCTGCAAAGTCATCTATAGCCGCCACGCGGCACTTGATTGCACTGAACAGAAAACCGGACCCTCAAGCCTGCGCCTGCTTTACACCTTGTACCTCTGCGGCAGCGGCAAGGTAGTGACGGTCTCCACTGCCCTGCGCCAGACCCTCGTCGATTTAATGCCATGGGGTCAGCAGCGAATCCGTTATTGCCCCAATGCAGTCGTCACCGAACGACTGTTTCAAGCCTCACAGGCACCGCTGCTCGCCGGATTACCCAGCGACTATTGGTTGAGCCTGGGTCGTTTGGTGGAACCCAAAGGTTTTCACCTGTTGCTCGATGCCTACGCCTTGGCTTTGCACAGCGAAGCGCTGCCGGATCTGGTGATCGTCGGCGACGGCCCGTTGCTCGACGCACTGACCTCTCAGGCAAGCCGCCTGGGCGTCGCGCATCGGGTGCATTTCACGGGTTTCCTGAATAACCCCTATCCACTGCTCAGGCACGCACGACTGTTCATTCTGAGTTCCGTGCATGAAGGCATGCCGACCGTGCTGATCGAGGCGCTGGCGCTGGGTACGCCCATATTGGCGAGTGACTGCGAAACCGGGCCCAGAGAACTGCTGGACAACGGCCGACTTGGCCTACTGGTCGCCGTCAACGACGTAGCCGCGTTGGCGAGTGGAATGCTGCAAAGCCTGACTTCACAGGGTTACGTTGCGCCAAGCGACAAAATGGTCACTGATGCCATCCACCCGTACACCAGCCAGTACGCCGCGCAGGCGTACTACCAGGTATGGAATCAATGAAAAAGCTGCTGATTATCCTCCATGACCTGAGCGCAGGCGGGGCTGAAAAAATGATGACGCGCCTCGCCGGTGCACTGGTGGACGCGGGCAATGACGTGACATTGCTGATGCTTACCGGCGGCGGCATTAACGCAGCGCACCTCGACCCGCGAGTAAAAAAGGTTGAACTGCAAAGTCCGCGCAGCTCACGTGCAGTGCCGGCACTCGCGCGATTTCTGCGCGCCAATCGCTTCGACGCGCAACTGGCTGCCCTCACCCACGTTAACGTGGTGGCGATCGCCGCCGCAACGCTATCAGGGACATTGGCACGACTACACGTCAGCGAGCGCAACGCGTTTTCCTACGACAAGTACGTTAACCCCGACTTTATGGTGCGGGTGGCCTACCTGGTGGCGCCGCTGTTGTATCGGCTCATTCCCAATCCGGTGATCTGCGTCTCGCAAGGCGTCGCCCAGGACCTGGTCGACACCACCATAGCGCGACATCAGGATGTGACCACTGCCGACAATCCGGTCCTCGATAACGACTTCCGAGACAAGCAACCGGGTCTGCCGAGCCACCGCTGGTTGCTGGAAAAATCCACCCTGGTGGTAGTCGCCGTGGGTCGTCTTTCACCGCAAAAAGGCTTCGACACTTTGATCACAGCCTTCGCGGCCCTACCGGATTGCAGCGTTCGTTTGATCATCTTCGGCGAAGGCGCACTCAGGGGCAGCTTACTTGAGCAGGCACGCATGCTTGGCGTGGAGGATCGCTTCGACCTGCCGGGTTACACCAGTAACCCCATGGCCGAAGTGGCTGCGGCCGATTGTTTTGTGCTGTCGTCGCGGTTCGAGGGCAGTCCCAACGCATTGGTCGAAGCCTTGTCTACAGGGACGCCAGTGATTTCGACCCGCTGCCCCCATGGCCCGCAAGACATCCTCATGGGTGGCCTCGTCGCGCCGCTGGTGGCCGTCGACGACCCGATCGCACTGGCACAGGCGATTGCCCTGCAACTGTCCAGACCGCGAGATTCACACCATCAGGTCCGAATCGATGCCGCCGCCCGTTTCATTAATGCCAGTGCGGTGAAGACCTACCTCGCCGCGTTGCTCGGGAGCCAATCGCCATGAACACACTGGAGATCAGATATTCCACGCTACGCGACGCCTTCACCTTGTTCGGCGTGCTGTTCTACATCCAGGTGATTACGTTTGTCCTCGGTCTGGGTGGCGCATCCAGCTTCGGCGACATCGATAAAGACCTCGAAGGCAGCATCGCCAACCAGGTCTGCGGCCTCATCACACTGTTGGTGCCATTATTCTTCTTCATCCGCAACAAGGTGTTCCTCAGCAAAACCTTTTACCGCAGCAACTTCTTTCTGCTGGTCTTCATCCTCTGTGTCATCGCATCGATCAACTGGTCCCACGACCCGATGTTGAGTCTCAAGCGGTTTATCGCGATGCTCAGCGTGGTGTTTTTTGCCGGTTTCATTGCCTATAACTACCCTCTTGAAAAAATCACCTTCATGCTCGGCTGTGCCATCGGCGTGGCGGCGTTTATCGGGTTGATACTCGCCATCGTCATGCCTGACGTAGCGTTCTTGTCCGGAGGCATTCGCGACGGCGCATTCAAGGGAATTTTTGCCGAAAAGAACGCCGGCGCCCGGCTCAACGCGATCGCCATCCTGCTGTTGCTACCGATGATTCGTCAGCGCAATCGCTGGGCACTCTTCTGTTCGTTTTTCTCGCTGGTCGCCATCTTGCTCGCCAGGTCGGCAACAGGGGTGGTGCTGATTATTTCCGGCACGTTCAGCTATTGGTACTTCCTCACGTTGATCCGCTTGCGCATCAACCACTCGCAGCTGATGTTCCTGGGCAGCACATTCCTCTATCTGCTGATGTGCCTGTTTCTATACAGCAACGTTGCGGTACTGCTGGAAATGTCCGGTCGTGACCCGTCACTGACCGACCGTACATTGATCTGGGAGCTACTCGCGCCCTTTATCGACGGACAGTTTCTCAAGGGTTACGGCTTCGGCGCCTTTTGGTCCAGCCCTGATGCCGCTGCTTTCATTACCCGCTGGGGCTATATCGGCAACGCTCACAGCGGCTACATGGAGACATTGCTCAACGGCGGCGTCATCCAACTGACTGCGCTGGCGCTTTTGCTTGGCGAAGCGCTGCTCAAACAATACCGCGCCGTGACGGCGAACCAGGCGGCACAGTTTCGCGCCAGCGCCCTGGTGATCATCGGCTTGTTCGCCGTCACCAATTATGTGGCGTACGTGATTCCCAACTACCGCTCCGCCGAGTTTTTGGTGTTCTGCACCCTGGCCCTGTCCTTTCGGCGTCACCCCGCAACATACCCCGAATCGTCACCGGCAATCCTGCGTCAGCGTTCGTCTGGCAAGTCATTACCGCGCAAATCAGCCAAAGCGTAAAAAGGAGAAACACCCGTGTCAGACCAAGCCCCCCCTGCACCGCATACGGTGTGCGTCGTGATCCCGATGTACAACGGCGCCGACAGCATTGAGCAAACACTGGCGTCCCTGGTCGGGCAAACCCGACTGCCCGACCACGTCATCGTCGTCGACGATGGTTCCTCCGATGACGGGCCACAACGGGTCAACGACTTCGCGGCGCCGTTTCGCCTGACGCTGTTGCACCAGGCCAACGAAGGTCAGGCCAGCGCCCGCAACCACGGTCTGCGGCATTCGGAAGAGACGTTCGTGGCGTTTCTCGATGCCGATGACCAATTTCGGCCGCAAAAGCTGGAGCTACAACTGGCCCTGTATGACGAACTCAGTCGTCAGGGCCGGCCGGTGGGCCTGATCGACTGCTACACGCAGGTCAATTACAGCGACGGCAGGCGGCAAATGGACAATCGGCGCAAGAACGGCCGGCATTTCTACGATTTCATCCACGCCAACGTCCTCAATGGCGTATCCACCGCGCTGGTCAAGCGCGACGTGATCATGCAATACGGCGGCTTCGATGCCAGCCTGCGTTACTCCGAAGACCGCTTCATGTGGACCCGGATCGCCGAACACTGGGAGGTCCACACCGTGCCGCAGGTGTTGCTGGAGCGCACGGTCAACGGCGGCAACATGACCGCGCAACCGAAAAAGTATTACCAGAACAAGATCAGGTTCATCGACGTCTATCTCGCCCGCTATGGCGCGCAACTGAGCAAGCAGCAACGGATCGATTTCGTGCTGGCCAACCACACCGATTTTCTCAATGCGTTTTCCCGCAGAGCCGAGTATGCCGAAGTGATCGGCGTGTACCGGCGAATGCTGGACTATTCCTGGCAAGCGCTGATCTTCGCCAACGGCAAACCGACTTTGCGCTACCTCTATGCCTGCGCCCGATCCTTGCGCAAGGCAACGGCGTCAACCACCGCTCATTGAACCGGTATCCGCCATGGCCAATCACCGTCTGGCTACATTGATCTGGATCTTCACCGAGAAATTCGGCCTGATCTTCCTGTCGATGATTACCTTTGTCGCGTATGCCAGGCTGCTGTCGCCCGCAGAGCTGGGTGTGGGCATGGTCATCATTGCCATCGTCGAGTTGATCGGGCTGGTTTATTCATCGGTACTGGAAGACCCGTTGGTACGACTCGAACGGTTGGAGGAAAAACACATCAGCACGGCCTTCTGGGCGGCGGTACTCGTCAGCCTGGTGTCCATTGTCGTCATCTCGTGCGCGGTGATGCTGTACACGCCCGACCCGGTGTTGCAATGGATGACGGCGGTGGCCTCGGTGAAAATTCTGTTCACCATGATGGCGCGGGTCTATGTGGCGCAAATGCGCCGTAGCGGCGACTTCAGGACGCTGGCGTCGCGCACGCTGCTGGGCAAGGTATGTGGTGGCGTCGGCGGCGTCGCTGTCGCGCTTTGGGGACTGGGGGCCTGGGCGGTCATCGCCCAGGCACTGATCATGGAGTTCGTCTCCATCATCGTATTGATGCGCGCCGACCCGCGGCGCATTGCCTTTTATATCGACGGCCCGTTCCTGCGCGAACTGTTGAAGGCCGGCGCACCGGTGGCCGTCAACGCGCTGAGTTCGCAAACGCTGCAGCGTGGGGTCAACGTGGTCTTGGGCATGACGGCCGGCACCAACGCGGTTGGCATGTTCAACATGGCGATGCGCATCATCGATCTGCCGCGTACGGCGATCTATCACGGTCTGATCAGCTATGCGCTGCCGGTGTTTGCCCGGCGCAGCGCCGATCCATCACGGTTGCGCGCGATCATCAGCGATTCGACCGCCGTCAGCGGCTTCCTGCTGACGCCCCTGTTCATTGGCATCGCACTCACGGCGCACGACCTGATCCTGTTGATTTTCGGCGCTAAATGGACCGAGGCCATTCCTCTGCTGCAAGTGCTTGCGTGCACGGCAGCCATCGGCAATACCGCCATGTACGCCACGACCGCACTGGTCGCGGTCAATCGCAGCCACCTGACCATCAAGGCCGAAGTCGCAACTACGGTAATGGCACTGGCGTTGGTCTACAGCTTCGGCAGCCTCTATGGCGGCATGGCCGCCGCCCTAGCCCTGCTCGCGCGGATGGTGATCATCACGCCACTGCAAATGCGCGGGTTGAACAGCGCAATCGCCTATGGCTGGCGGCTGTTCTTCGCCACCAACTATCGCAGCGTGATTGCCTCGCTCGTCATGGCCGCCGTCGTCCTGATGGTGTCGTCCAGATCAGGTTTTCAAGGCTACCTGCACATGATCTGCAACATCGTGGTTGGCGCGCTGAGCTATGCCGTGGCGTACAGCGTCATGCACCCGCGCTGGCCGCAAGAATTCAAATCGGTTTTCACCGCTCGCTGAATTCAGTCCCGAGACAGGAACACTCACCATGCGCAAAACTACGCTAATCACTGGCGGGGCCGGCTACATCGGCTCCCATACCGCCCTGGCGTTAATCAACGCCGGACACAATGTGTTGGTGCTCGACAACTTATGTAACAGCTGTCGAGAGTCGATCGTTCGCCTTGAGCATCTGACCCATACCCGGGTCGATTTCATCAACGGCGATATTCGCGACTCGATCTTGCTCGACGATATTTTCAGTCGCTATGACATCGATGCCGTGGTGCATTTTGCAAGCCTGAAATCCGTTGAGGAAAGCCTGCGAAGACCGTTGGATTACTACGCCAACAACTTCGCCGGTACGCTGAGCCTCTGCGGGGCGATGGCCCGAAACGAGGTGTTCAACCTGGTGTTCAGCTCGTCGGCCACGGTATATGGCGATCCCACGCGAATACCGATTGCCGAAGACCTTGGCACTGGCAAACCCGTCAATCCCTACGGCCGAACCAAGCTGATGATCGAAGAGCTGCTGACCGACCTGTGCCACTCCGATCCACGCTGGAACATCGCCTTGTTACGCTACTTCAACCCGATTGGCGCTCACGAAAGCGGCATGATTGGCGAGGATCCCAGGGGCCGACCTAACAACCTGTTGCCGTGCCTGACGCAGGTCGCGATTGGACGGATGCCCGAACTCATGGTGTACGGCTGCGACTACCCCACCGTCGACGGGACGTGCGTTCGCGACTACATCCATGTGGTCGACCTTGCCAATGGCCATCTGAAAGCGTTGCAGGTATTGCAAAACCTCGGCGGCATCCATTGCTGGAATCTGGGCACCGGCATTGGCTACAGCGTGCTACAGATCATCCACAGTTTCGAAGACGTTACGGGCATTTCCATTCCTTACCGCTTCGCCCCACGCCGCCCCGGAGATATCGCCCAATGTTGGGCCGACCCGAGCAGGGCTGGACGGGATCTGGGCTGGAGCGCACAACGCGATCTGGATCAGATGATGGCGGATTCCTGGCGTTGGCAGTCGTGCAATCCGCAGGGGTATCAGTCCTCTTTCGACGTACCGGCATTGACCGCAGTGAAGTAACGGTTGCAAACAATCGCTCCAACGGAAAGGAAAGCACATGCTCAGAGAATGTCTGCTGGCACTGCTGTTGTCGGTTTCGCTGGTTTGCAGCGCCGCGCCAGCGCCTTCCCGTCCGCCAGCCGCCGGGCTGGTGCTGTGGCTGGACGCGGCCGACGCGTCGACCCTGACTATCGATACGCAGGGCCGCCTCCAGCGCTGGAACGACAAGTCCGGCAAAACCAACCACGCCACGGTGGACGATGCCATTGCGTCCTCGCCTCCGCAGCACCTGGCCAACGCAATGCACGGCAATGCGGTGGTGCGCTTCAATGGCGTTTCGGCGTTTCTGGGCAAAACAATCCGCGCCGGCAAAGGTTCGGTGACCCTTCTGATCGTCTCCCGTCGGTTGCCCGAGCAGAGCCCGGCAGACCCTTGGCAGCGGCTGTTCAGCTCGCGCCCACAAAGCGTCGACAACGACAACGTGCTGCCGAACTTCGCCATCAGCCTGCGACAGGCAGACGCCTACGCACCAACCCTTTCCGTCCTCGAACTTCACGACGTGCCGATTGGCCCCTACGCGGTCGGGCGCAACGTGGTCGGCAATTCCGACAATTTCAAAGGCGATATCGCGGAAGTGCTGGTGTACGACCGCCCGTTTGCCTCCCTTGCGCAACAACAAGAGGCGTATCAATACCTGGCGAACAAGTGGTCGATTGCCGTTCCCCGGGAGGCCGATACCTGGACCCGGGTCGGACCGCTGGGCACTTTGCCGACACTCGACGACGCTGGCTTGCCCCTGTCCGATCAGGCCAATGCCGGCAACTGGATATTCGACAGCAAACTGTCTGATGACTTCAATGGCGACGTTCTCGATTCCGTGCGCTGGCACGTCAACAATGCCCAGGGGAATGAATCCTTGGGTCGCAAACCGGCGCTGTTCAGGCCGGCCAATGCGTTCCTGGCCAACGGCAACCTGAATATCGTCTTTCGCAAGGAAACCTTGCCACAGAAGTACGTACAACTGGGTTTCAAGGACTATTCCTCCGCCATGGTGCGCACGATCGAGCGCGGTTTTTACGGTTACTACGAGGCACGCGCCAAACCCATGAACTCGGCGGGTTCCAGCGCGTTCTGGCTCGCGTGGACAGGCATGGTCGACAATGCCACCGAAATCGACATCTTCGAAATCGGCGGCAAGACCAAAGACGCGGCCCTCGACCGTTCGTACAACATGAATGCCCACCTGTGGGCCACGCCGCAAAGCACCGAGCATATCGCCAATGGCAGCACCTGGATCAGCCCTTGGCGCCTGGCAAGCGCCTTTCATGTCTACGGCTTCGACTGGCAGCCCGACACCCTGCGTTGGTACGTCGATGGTGTGTTGGTCAGGGAATCGAAGAACAACCACTTCTTCTTCCCCATGCAGATCGTCTTTGATAGTGAGGCCATGTGGAAATGGTTCGGCGTGGTCGACGATGCTGACCTGCCCTCCACCTTCGAAGTTGACTACGTGAAGATGTGGCAACGCAGTCAATAGCACAAAATTCCTGCCTCATCAGCGCGCCCGATGATTCCCACGCGCGGCGTCTCAACCGGCTCGCGGGCGGCGGTCAAAAAACAAGAGTGGATGATAACGATGAATTGTCTGATCTGTGTCGGCGTGGCGGAACGCACTCAGTGTCGCGGCCCGTGGGAGGAAAGGGATTGCCCGGATTGTGGGCGTTATCGGGTGTGCGATGAGCCCCGTTTGACCTTGATGGATCAGGACCAGATCTTCGATATAAACACCAGAAACTGGCTCGATAGCCGACGCAATGAAGGCATTACACCTTCAATTGAAGTCCATGAGGCGCTACTGCTGCTATAGCGTTCGCCCTGAGTCAAATTTCAATCGGCAGGGTGGTCAGTTTTCAATTAGCGCCAACACGTTTGGAGCGCATAACCATGATCAAACGCCGGCTGAAAGAATTAGATTTACTGCGCTTCCTTGCTGCTTTCGCAGTAGTGATTTTTCACTATGCTTTTCGCGGGTATGCAAAGGGCGACATGTCTACAATGCCCTACCCGCTACTGGCCGAGCCTGCTAAATACGGTTATTTAGGCGTCGAACTGTTTTTTATGATCAGCGGATTCGTCATTCTGATGACCGCTTCGAGCAATGATCTCAAAGTATTTTTTATATCCCGCGTCGTTCGCCTCTGCCCTGCTTTCTGGGTGTGCTGCACCATCACTTTTATCATCACTCTTGCCATCGGACAGCCAAGGTATACGGCTGATTTTTATCAATACATTATTAACATGACATTCTTTGGCGACTTGCTAGGGGTCCCGCCGATAGACGGCGTTTACTGGTCTCTATTTGTAGAAATAAAATTCTACCTAATGATATCCATTCTGTTGGGGTTCAAGAAAATAGAAAAAATAGAGACATACCTCGTGCTCTGGCTACTGATTGCTGCCACAGCAGAAGTATTCACTTTTGAAAAGATGCGCTCGATATTAGTTACCGATTACGCTGCCTATTTCATAGCGGGTGCAACGTACTACATCATCTGGGCCAAGGGCATCACAACAACACGAGTTCTCCTGTTGGCGGGTGCATTGGCATTGGCCAACTTCACCGCAATTGTATGGGCCGAATTGCTCGAAACCAAATATTCAACCGACTACAATCCGCTGATCGTGTGCAGCATAATCCTCCTGTTCTTCATAACGTTTTTTCTGATCGCAACGAACAAAACGGCAGCCATAGGGGCATTGAACTGGACTACATTAGGAGCGCTTACCTACCCACTTTACCTATTACATCAAATGATCGGTTTCATGATCTTTAACATTGCTTATCCGGCTGTGAACCCGCACATACTGCTATGGGGCACCATCGCATTGATGATAGGTGCGTCTTATATCATTCACAAAAAAATTGAAGTCCCCATTGCCAGATCGATTAAAAAACTCCTTTCATTATCCTTCAGCCGTGTCAGAAGCTGATTAGCCCTGACAGAGCGCCTCGTTCAGGACAGCGCTCAATGGCTTCGCCAACAGTTCATCCGTGCCGCCCACTCGCTCAGATCGGTGCTCAGCACGGAAAAACTCATCGATAACTAAACGAAGTAATGATTCAAAGCGTTATAACTCGATGTAACAGCACTGCATGATAAATCACCGTCGGTCGTTAAAAAGCCGATATCGGGAATCTGACGAAACTTCGTGATCTAGGCTGATGGCAAGTTCGGCAGGAGATTGATCAATGCCACTGGCTGAAGAACGCAAACCCGAGCGTCGCAAGGAAACCCGGCTGTTCCTCTTTCTTGTCATCTGCCTCTTTCCGTTGCTGTCGGTGGCGATCGTCGGCAGCTACGGCTTTATCGTCTGGTTTTTCCAGATGCTGTATGGCCCACCGGGACCACCCAACTAGGACCACCCAACTAATAGTCTCTTTTATATCGAGGCCTATTGGAGCCTGCGCATGGACGAAGCCCTGCATATTGCCAGCCTTGTTGTACTTGCCCGGCCTGAATTGTTTGACGCCGTCAAAGCCAACCTGCGCCTTTTGGACGGTCTGGAACTGCATCATGAAAGTGCTGCCGGAAAACTGGTGGTGGTCCTTGAAGCCGTACACGAAAGTCAGATCCTTCAACGCATCGAACAGATCAACAACTTTCCGGGCGTACTCAACGCCGCGTTGATCTATCACGAACTCCTCGAACCCGAAGGAGATATCGAATGAGCATGACCCGCCGACAATTCGTCAAGGCCCAGGCCGCCGCCATTGCAGCCGCCGCTGCCGGCCTGCCGATTGTGACCGACGCCAGTAATCTGGTGACCGAAGCAGACATGGTCACCCTGGACTGGAACAAGGCGCCCTGCCGTTTTTGCGGCACCGGTTGCAGCGTGATGGTCGCGACCAGGGACAACAAAGTGGTCGCCACCCATGGCGACGTCAAGGCAGAGGTCAATCGTGGGCTGAACTGCGTGAAGGGCTACTTTCTTTCGAAGATCATGTACGGCGTCGATCGCCTGACCCAACCACTGTTGCGCATGAAGAACGGGCAATACGACAAGCAGGGCGAGTTCCAGCCCATCAGCTGGGAGAAAGCCTTCGACATCATGGAAGCGAAATTCAAGGAAGCCTTGAAGAGCAAAGGTCCTGAATCGGTTGGCATGTTCGGCTCCGGGCAATGGACGGTGTGGGAAGGCTATGCCGCCAACAAACTGATGAAGGCCGGTTTTCGCAGCAATAACATCGACCCCAACGCCCGCCATTGCATGGCTTCTGCGGTGATGGGCTTTATGCGCACCTTTGGCATGGATGAGCCGATGGGTTGCTACGACGACATTGAAGCCACCGACGCCTTCGTGCTCTGGGGCTCGAACATGGCGGAGATGCACCCGGTACTCTGGAGCCGGGTCACCGACCGCCGCCTGAGTCAGCCTCACGTAAAAGTGGCCGTGCTGTCGACCTTCGAACATCGCAGTTTCGAACTGGCCGACATCCCCATGGTGTTCAAGCCGCAAACCGACCTGATGATCCTTAACTACATTGCCAACCACATCATTGAAAGCGGCGCGGTGAACCAGGACTTCATCACTAAGCACACCCGATTTGCCTTGGGCGCTGACGACATCGGCTACGGCCTGCGCCCGGACGATCCAAGGGAAATGAAGGCAAAAAATGCCGCCAAGGCCAACACCTGGACGGATATCTCCTTCGAACAATTCGCCGCTTTCGTCAAACCCTACACTCTGGAGAAAACCGCCAAGGAAACCGGCGTGACGGCTGAACGGTTAAAAAGCCTGGCCGAGTTGTATGCCGACCCCAAGCGCAAAGTCGTGTCGTTCTGGACCATGGGTTTCAACCAGCACACCCGTGGCGTTTGGGCCAACAACCTGATCTATAACATCCACCTGCTCACGGGCAAAATCAGCGAGCCGGGCAACAGCCCTTTCTCACTGACGGGCCAACCATCGGCCTGCGGTACCGCCCGCGAAGTCGGGACCTTTTCCCACCGGTTACCTGCCGATCTGGTCGTGACTAATCCTAAACACCGCGCCACCGCCGAAAAAATCTGGAAGCTCCCCGCCGGCACCATTCAGGAGAAGCCTGGGTTTCACGCGGTCGAACAGAGCCGCATGCTCAAGGACGGTGTGCTCAACGTTTACTGGACCCAGGCCAGCAATAACATGCACGCCGGGCCGAACATCATGCAGGAAGTGCTGCCGGGGTGGCGCAAGCCCGACAACTTCGTGATCGTCTCGGATGTCTACCCCACCGTTTCCGCCCAAGCCGCCGACCTGATCCTGCCCAGCGCCATGTGGGTAGAAAAGGAAGGCGCCTTTGGCAATGCCGAACGGCGTACGCAATTCTGGCATCAACTGGTGACAGCGCCGGGGGACGCCAAGTCGGATTTGTGGCAGTTGGTGGAGTTTTCCAAGCGCTTCACCACCGATGAAACCTGGCCCGCCGAGTTACTGGCCAAGTCGCCTGAGCTCAAGGGCAAAACGCTGTACGAGGTGCTGTACAAGAATGGCCAGGTCGATCAGTTCCCGGCCGAGCAAATGGAAGCCGGGTACAAAAACGATGAAGCCAAAGCCTTTGGCTTCTATCTGCAAAAAGGCCTCTTCGAGGAGTACGCGCAGTTCGGTCGCGGCCACGGTCATGACCTTGCCGCCTTCGACCGCTATCACAGCGAACGGGGTCTGCGCTGGCCGGTAGTCGAGGGCAAAGAGACCCGCTGGCGTTACCGCGAAGGCCTCGATCCTTACGTGGAGAAAGGCAGCGAAGTGCAGTTTTACGGTTACCCGGACAAGAAGGCGATCATCTTCGCCCTCCCCTACGAGCCGCCGGCCGAATCCCCGGATGCCGATTTCCCGTTCTGGCTGTGCACCGGACGCGTCCTCGAACACTGGCATACCGGCACCATGACCCAACGCGTCGAGGAACTGTACAAAGCCGTGCCCGACGCGCTGGTCTACATGCACCCCGAAGATGCCAAGGCAATGGATGCGCGGCGTGGCAGTGAAGTGAAGGTGATCAGCCGGCGTGGTGAAATCCGTGCGCGCATCGAAACCCGCGGGCGTAACAAACCACCACAAGGGCTGGTATTCGTGCCGTTTTTCGATGCCAACAAACTGATCAACAAGGTCACGCTTGATGCCACTGACCCGATCTCCAAGCAGACCGACTACAAAAAATGCGCCATACGCATCGAGTTGATCAGCGTGGCCTGAGGAGAACCGTCATGCCTTTGCGAATCCTGCCGTTGCTCTTGCTCGCTGCCATTGGCGTGGTGATCGCTGCAGAAGTCGATTACCCACTCGATGCGTCAGGGCCGGACGGACGCCGGCCCGGCGGTACCTTGACCCAGAGCATTCCGGCTCCGCCCATTGCCAACGAAGAAAACAAAGACCTCAAGCGCGAACGCAATTACCCGGACCAACCGCCGACCATCCCCCATACCATCGTCGGCTACCAGGTCGACAAGTACGGTAACAAATGCCTCTCTTGCCACAGCCGTGCCAATAGCGCACAAACCCAGGCCACGGCGATCAGCATCACTCACTACATGGACCGCGACGGCCAGGCCCTGGCGGCGGTATCACCGCGTCGGTACTTCTGTAACCAATGCCACGTGCCACAAACAGAAGTGCTGCCGCTGGTGGGCAATACGTTCGAGACCATCGACAAAATACTGCAAGACGACGCCAACGCTGAGCAGAAACCCTGAGGAGGCAACATGAAAGCGCTGTTCGCCCTGCTTAAGGAATACTGGGGCATCCTGCGTCGGCCGAGCATCTACTACAGCCTGGGCTTTCTGACGTTGGGGGGCTTCATCGCCGGGATCATTTTCTGGGGCGGTTTCAACACGGCGCTCGAGCTGAGCAATACCGAGAAGTTCTGCGTTTCGTGTCATGAAATGCGTGACAACGTATTCGTCGAATTGAAGGACACGATTCACTACAGCAACCGTTCCGGTGTGCGCGCCAGTTGCCCGGACTGCCATGTGCCCCACGAATGGACCCACAAGATCGCGCGCAAGATGCAGGCATCGAAGGAAGTCTGGGGCAAGATCTTCGGCACCATCGAGACCCGCGACAAATTCCTCAACCTGCGCCGCGAACTGGCCGAACATGAGTGGGCCAGACTGAAGGCCAACGACTCTCGCGAATGCCGCAACTGCCACAACTTCCAGTTCATGGACTTCACCCGCCAGAGCAAGCGTGCTTCTGCCATGCACTCCACGTCCCTGGCCAACGGTGAAGCCACCTGCATCGACTGTCACAAAGGCATTGCGCACAAGCTGCCCGACATGAGCGGGGTCAAGGGTTGGTAGCAGAGGTCGTTCAATGTTTGCTGGCGAGAGGGGAACCGAACGCTAGCGTCTAAAGCTTGTAGGTCACAAACCGGCCGCGCCCGGTATTCTTCGCTTGGTACATGACTCGGTCGGCGGCCAGCAAAAGCGTATCGGCAGGACTCTGCCCGTTACCTAACGCTATACCAATCGAAACACCCACCATGCACACCGTGCCGGAGATAAAAAAGGGCGCCCGCAGAGCGTCTATGCATTGAGTCGCCACGCTGCTCAAGGTCTCTTCGGCATTGGCCCCAAGGTCACTCAGCAGCACAACAAACTCATCCCCGCCAATGCGCGCCAGGGTATCGCTCTCTCGGACGACCGTGGAAAAACGCCGCGCGACCTGACGCAGCACCTCGTCACCAGCCTCATGCCCAAGGGAATCGTTGATGTGTTTGAAACCATCAAGGTCCATAAACAACAAGCCCACCTGCGACTCTCTTCGTTGTGCCAGGGCCAATACTTGGCGCAGTTGGCCAGTGAGATGATGGCGGTTAGACAAGCCCGTCAGCGTATCGTGATGAGCAATTTTTTTAAGCTCATCCTGCTTGTCATTCAACTTGACCAACAATCGATTGAACGCCGAAATCAAATGACCGACTTCATCGTTGCGAACAACCGGTAAGGGCGCGAGTGGCGTCTCATCTCGCGTCATGCGGTCAGCCTGTTCGGCGGCACGAAACAGATGACGAAAGACAAAGTACAGCCCGATGGAGGCGAACGTGGCAAAAAACAAAATAGATAACACCGCCCCCCGGATCAACAAACGCTGGGTTCGATCCACCGTTGCAAACGCCTCGCGGGTCGGCAAACGGGCCACGATGAACCAGCCAGTGCTGGGAACAGAGGCCATTGCCGCAACCACCTCGACACCTTTGGAATCAACCGTCAGCCCTGCCCCGCGAAATCCGGCCATGGCCCGATCATGAAGTGCATTGACGCCTGGAGGTGGCGTAGGCTTGAGTGCCAAACCCAGCGGCGAGGGTTCGACCAACAACTTACTGGCCGGAAAAACCAGCAGGAAGCCGCCTTCGGCATCACCTGCGCGACTTTGCAGTAACGAATAAAGAACCCCTGAAGTATCGAGCGCGACGACGCCAACCAGCACAGCCTGGACCTCTCCGACGGCATTCTTTATGGGAACAGACATGGGCAGGATTGGCGTTTTGGTTGTACTGCCCACCATCGGTTGACCGACGAATGAACGCCCGGCCAGGCTCGCTTGAATGTAATCACGCTCGGCGTAATCGGTCGCCGCCCGCGTCGACGGATCGGGATAGTGGGTGAGTAAACGCCCATGAGTGTTCACGATAAATAAATCTGTCGTGAACAACGTCTGGTACTCGTAATGCTCTTTCAGCCACACCTGCAGCTGCTCAGGCTTAGTCAGCAGGCCCATCGGGACGGCTGCGGCAAGGTGCTCCAGCAAACGCTGGCGCTGAACAATCTTGTTATCGATATCGTGTGCGACATACGTCGCCAACGCTGACTGCTGGCCTTCCACGACGGCGCTCAAATCTTCACGCAGAAAGTTGGTTAATACGTAATAGCGCACCAAAACCCCAAAAATCACCATGCACAGCGCCAGTAACAGCAGTCGCGTCACAATGCTGTTGCCGATGCGGGAGAGACTCAGGGAGGTGTGATGTGTTTTTGGCATCACGCGAGTGTATCCGAGCGCGCTGGGCTTTGGGCTGATTTCCGGTAGCGACGTTTGCGCCGAAAACAGGCCGATGTATTTGGGGCCAACAACGCAGACTTTAAAACGATGCCTGCGTTTTACACCGCCTGGGACGTCAGCTGCCGTTTTTGGCCGAAAGCGCCCCCATCACCGCCCCCCCATCAGAAGTTAGCCGGTGTGTTAGCACTAATAATCTCCGCCTCATCCGCCCCAATATTGCGAAACCGATGCGGCAACGTCGTCGGAAAGTAATACCCATCCCCAGCATTCAACACACTAATCTGCCCATCCACCGTCAACTCAACCGTCCCCCGCGTAACCAGCCCACACTCCTCCCCTTCCGAATGCACAATCGGCTCTTCCCCCGAGCTCGCCCCAGGCGCGTATTGCTCGCGTAACAAGCGCATCTGCCGACTCGGCACCGAAGCGCCAATCAGCAGCAGCCGTAGCCCATGACGCCCGAGATCCGGCTGTTCATTGGCACGGAATACGTATTGGTGCTCGCGCGGCGGCTGGTCGAAGGTGAAGAAGTCCGCCAAGGACATGGGGATGCCTTCGAGCAGTTTTTTCAGGGAGCTGACGGAGGGACTGACGCGATTTTGTTCGATCAGGGAGATGGTGGCATTGGTGACGCCGCTACGCCGGGCCAGCTCACGCTGGGAGAGTTTGTAGCTTTCGCGTACTAATTTGAGTCGTGAGCCCGTGTCCATGACAGCCTTATGCGAAGAATACTTAAGGGTTATGGGGGTGGATGGCGGGCGACTTTTGGCCGCGAAAGTACCGCTTCCCTGTCCCGGAAATGTGAAAGGCGGGTATTAAATCACGTTTGGTGGTGTTGCTCAGCAGGTTCGATGGGTGGGTGGGTGAAAAGGTTGTTTCACCCTGAAGTCGGGTGGTTCGGCTGTGCAAAATATAGATGCGATTGCTGGGTGTCAGGTGAAATTGATAGCGACTGATATGGCCTCATCGCGAGCAGGCTCGCCCTCACAGGTATTGTGGCTTCCAGAGATTGATTACTGGGCCTCAGAACCGGCGGTACCTTTTGGGGGTGGCCGCCGGTTGGGTTCAGTTAGATGCCGAAACGGTCACGCAGTGCGTAGTACGCGGCGCCCATGGCGGTGAGTGGGGCCTGGAAGGTGCGGCCGCCGATCATGGGCATGTGTGGGAGCGAGGCGAAAGCATCGAAGCGTTCGGCGTCGCCGCGGATCATTTCCGAGATGAGTTTGCCGGCCAGGTGCGAGCAGGTGACGCCGTGGCCGCTGTAGCCTTGCATGTAGTAGGCGTTTTTTTCGATGCGGCCGAATTGCGGCATGCGGGACATGGTCAGCAGGAAGTTGCCGGTCCAGCGGTAGTCGATTTTCACGTCCTTCAGTTGCGGGAAGGTCTTGAGGATTTTCGGTTTGATCAGTTGCTCGATGTCGTCCGGTTCGCGGGCGCCGTAGACCACGCCGCCGCCGTACAGCAAGCGGTTGTCGGCGGTGAGGCGGTAGTAGTCGAGCAGGTAATTGCAGTCTTCAACGCAGTAGTTGTTTTTGATCAGGCTGCGCGCAACCTTCTCCGACAACGGCTCGGTTACGACAATTTGCGAACCACACGGCATGCTTTTACGCGTGACGCGGTTGTCGAGGTCTTGCGGCAGGTAGGCGTTGCCGGCGATCAGCAGGTACTTGGCGCGGACCACGCCTTTGGCGGTGCGCACGGTGATCGGTTCGCCGTAGGTGATTTCCACTGCGGCGGATTGTTCGTAGATTTTGCCGCCCAGGCCGATGATGGCCGAGGCTTCGCCGAGGGCCAGGTTCAGCGGGTGGATGTGGCCGCCCTGCATGTCCAGCAGGCCGCCGACGTAGTTGTCGCAACCCACTTCGCGCTTGATGTCAGCCGCGTCGAGCATTTTCAGGTTTTTGTTGCCGTAACGTTCCCAGCTGCTTTTCTGCTCGGCCAGGCCTTTGAGTTGCTTTTTGTTCAGCGCGGCGAAGAGGCCGCCCGGCTTGTAGTCGCACTGGATGTCGTAGTGTTGTATGCGCTGACGGATGATGTCGGCGCCTTCGAAAATCATGCTGCCGAGGACTTCGGCAGTCTTGTCGCCGTAGCGTTCTTCGATGACATCGACGTCGCGGCTATAGGAGTTGACCAGTTGGCCGCCGTTGCGACCGCTGGCGCCGAAACCGACTTTGGCGGCTTCGAGCACGGTCACGCTGTAGCCCGCTTCGGCGAGGAACAGCGCCGAGGACAAACCGGTGTAGCCGGCGCCGATCACGCAGACGTCGCAGTCCACCGCTTGTTCCAGCACTGGGAAGTCGCCGGTGAAGTTGCGGGTGGCGGCGTAGTAGCTGTTTACATGTGTTGTTTGTTTCATACGTTTCTCCGATGGCCGCCGATACGATTCGGCAGCCGCCGCTGTAGAGGTGTTAGAGCTTGATCCAGGTCGCTTTGAGTTCGGTGTATTTGTCGAACGCGTGCAGCGATTTATCCCGACCGTTACCCGACTGCTTGTACCCGCCGAACGGCGCGGTCATGTCGCCGCCGTCGTACTGGTTGACCCAGACGCTGCCGGCGCGCAAACCGCGCGCGAAGGTGTGGGCCTTGCTCAGGTTGCTGGTCCAGACGCCTGCGGCCAGGCCGAAGATGCTGTCGTTGGCGATCGCCAGCGCTTCATCGAAGGTGTCGAAGGTGATCAGCGACAGCACCGGGCCGAAGATTTCTTCCCGGGCGATGGTCATGGCGTTGGTCACGCCGTCGAAAATCGCCGGTTCCACGTACAGGCCGCCGGTGGCTTCAAGGGTGCGGCTGCCGCCGGCGATCAGTTGCGCGCCCTGGTCTTTGCCGACCTGGATGTAGCGCAACACGTTGTCCAGTTGACGCTGATCAACGACCGCGCCGACGGTGGTTTCTGGATCGAGGGCATGCCCCGGTTTCCAGGCTTGCAGCGCTTCCACCAGCAGTGGAATGAACTGCTCGCGAATCGAACGTTCCACCAGCAAACGTGAGCCGGCGGTGCAGACTTCGCCCTGGTTGAAGGCAATCGCACCCGCCGCCGCTTGGGCTGCCGCGCGCAAATCCGGCGCGTCGGCGAACACCACGTTCGGGCTCTTGCCCCCTGCTTCGAGCCAAACGCGTTTCATGTTGCTTTGGCCGGAATAGATCAGCAATTGCTTGGCAATCGCGGTCGAACCGGTGAAGGCCAGCACGTCGACGTCCATGTGCAACGCCAGCGCCTTGCCGACGGTGTGACCGTAGCCTGGCAGGACGTTGAACACTCCTTTGGGGATGCCCGCTTCCAGCGCCAGTTGGGCGATGCGAATCGCGGTCAGTGGCGACTTTTCCGAAGGCTTGAGGATGAACGAGTTACCCGCCGCCAGGGCCGGGGCGAACTTCCAGCTGGCCATGATCAGCGGGAAGTTCCACGGCACGATGGCGGCGACTACACCGGCAGGTTCGCGGGTGATGAGGCCGAGTTGGTCGTGCGGTGTGGCGGCGACTTCGTCGTAGATCTTGTCGATGGCTTCGGCGCTCCAGCGGACCGCGTTGGCGGTTGCCGGGATGTCTATGTTCATCGAGTCGTTGATCGGCTTGCCCATGTCGAGGGTTTCGAGCAGGGCGAGTTCTTCCTGGTTGGCCAGGATGAGATCGGCGAAGCGAATCAGGATGCGCTTGCGCTCGGCAGGGGCGAGATTGGCCCAGATGCCGGAGTCGAAGGTGCGGCGTGCGACGGCGACCGCCGCATTGGCGTCGGCTTCGTCGGTGCTGGCGACGTTGGCCAGGAAGCGGCCGTCGACCGGGCTCATGCATTCAAAGGTGTCGCCGCTGAGTGCCGGGCAGTATTGACCGTCGATGAATGCGCGGTCTTCGATTGTTAGGGACTGGAAGCGTTGTTCCCAGTCGCTGCGAGTGTTTGTCATGGTTGTGACTCGACGCAGAGGAATAGTTGATCGTCAGTTAAAACTTGAAATGCAATCCCCTGTGGGAGCGAGCCTGCTCGCGATAGCGGTGTGTCAGGCGACATCAATGCTGACTGATCCATCGCTATCGCGAGCAGGCTCGCTCCCACAATTGATCGGTGGTGTCTGCAGAGAATGCGTACACCACTTGGCCCATCAAACCGTGTGCAAATACCAGTTGTACTCAAGGTCCGAGATGGAGTTCTCGAACTCGGCCAGCTCGCTTTCCTTGCACGCCACGAACACGTCGATGTACATCGGGTCGATGTAGCGCGACATGACTTCGCTGTCGTCCAGCTCACGCAGTGCATCGCGCAGGTTGTTCGGCAGGCTCTGCTCGTTCTGCTCGTAGCTATTGCCTTCGACCGGTGCGCCCGGCTCGATTTCGTTGGTCAGGCCGTGGTGAATACCGGCCAGCACCGAAGCCATCAGCAGGTACGGGTTGGCATCGGCGCCCGCTACGCGGTGTTCGATGCGCACGGAGTCCGGCGAACCGGTCGGCACACGTACCGCAACGGTACGGTTGTCGATGCCCCAGCTCGGCGAGTTCGGTACATAGAACTGCGCGCCGAAACGACGGTACGAGTTGACGTTTGGGCACAGGAACGCCATCTGCGCCGGCAGGGTCTCGAGCACACCGCCGATCGCGTGACGCAATGCGGCGTTCTGCTCGGGATCCTCGCTGGCAAAGATGTTGTTGCCTTCTTTGTCGAGAATCGAAATGTGCACGTGCAAACCATTGCCCGCCTGGCCCGGATACGGCTTGGCCATGAAGGTGGTGTCCATCTCGTGGTCGTAGGCGATGTTCTTCACCAGACGCTTGAGCAACACCGCGTAGTCGCAGGCCTTGATCGGGTCATTGACGTGATGCAGGTTCACTTCGAACTGCGCCGGGGCGCTTTCCTTGACGATGGCGTCAGCAGGAATGCCCTGCTCTTTCGCGCCTTCGAGGATGTCTTGCAGGCAATCAACGTATTCGTCGAGGTCATCGATCAAATACACCTGAGTCGACATCGGACGTTTGCCGGAGACCGGCGAGCGTGGCGATTGCGGACGACCGTTCACGTTGTCCTGGTCGATCAGGTAGAACTCGAGTTCGAACGCGGCGCAAATGGTCAGGCCCATTGCATCGAACTTGCTCACGACCTGACGCAGCACTTCACGAGGGTCAGCGAAGAACGGCTGGCCTTCGAGTTCGTGCATGGTCATTAACAATTGCGCGGTTGGGCGCTTCTGCCATGGCTCGATGCTGAGGGTATCGGGGATGGGGAAGCAGATTCGGTCTGAGTCACCGATGTCCAGACCCAGGCCGGTGCTTTCCACCGTAGAACCGTTGATGTCCAGAGCAAACAATGACGCCGGGAGGTTAATGCCTTTTTCGTAGACCTTATGAAGACTGGTGCGCTCGATGCGCTTGCCGCGCACCACACCGTTCATATCCGCAATCAGAAGGTCGACGTACAAAACCTCAGGATATTTCTTAAGGAATGCGTTTGCTTCGTTGAGTTGAACGGTACGCAGAGGGACCGACATTTTGCACCTATTAGCTGTTAATTATTATGTTCACTACCTTGTTGCGAGCCCAGTCAATCCGAAAGCCAAATTGAAGTCAATAGCGAACACTTGACCTTTAAACCTTTATTTTTTGGCCTCTTATGGGCACGAGAGTGCCAATTAAGCCGCGGACTACGCACAAACTCTTAAGATCGGACGCACGGCGTTTAGAATTTTTTACATGAGAGTTGTTAATTAAAATCAACAAGGCTAAGCTCCGGAAAAGCTCGTTCAAGTGTGAAACTTCGAGGTGATAAAAATGGCACTCAAGCCATTGATCGGCGTTACTGCGTGCGTCAAACAGATTGGCCTGCACCCCTACCATGTCAGCGGCGACAAGTACTTGCGTGCTGTCAGCGTTGCGGCTCTGGGGCTGCCGGTGGTCATTCCTTCCCTGGGCGACCTGACTGAAATCGAGGACCTGCTCGCGCAGCTCGACGGTCTGTTGCTGACCGGCTCGCCCTCGAATGTGGAACCCTTCCACTATCAAGGCCCGGCCAGCGCTCCCGGCACGGATCACGATCCGGCGCGGGACGCCACCACCCTTCCTTTATTGCGTGCAGCCATTGCGGCGGGCGTTCCGGTGCTCGGCATCTGCCGCGGCTTTCAGGAAATGAACGTGGCGTTCGGGGGCAGCCTGCATCAGAAGGTCCACGAACTCCCGGGCATGCTCGATCACCGCGAAGCGGACAGTCCGGAGTTGGCGGTGCAGTACGCACCGGCTCATGCGGTGACTGTGCAACCGGGCGGCGTGTTTGAAGCGCTGGATCTGCCACAGGTGTTCCAGGTCAATTCGATTCACAGCCAGGGCGTCGACCGACTGGCCCCTGGCCTGCGCGCTGAAGCTGTTGCGCCGGATGGTTTGATCGAGGCGATCTCGGTCGAGCACAGCAAGGCCTTCGCCGTCGGCGTGCAATGGCACCCGGAATGGCAGGTGCTTTCAAATCCGCCCTACTTGAGTATTTTCCAGGCGTTTGGCGATGCGTGCCGGCAACGGGCGGCGTCGCGTAATACGCGCTGACTTCAAACACGACTAATCAA
The DNA here is from genome assembly GCF_008369325.1 of Pseudomonas sp. ANT_H12B. Lineage (GTDB taxonomy): Bacteria > Pseudomonadota > Gammaproteobacteria > Pseudomonadales > Pseudomonadaceae > Aquipseudomonas. Next base: position 366,771 of record NZ_VOBI01000001.1, read on the forward strand.
TTTACTGCTCCGTGAGTCAGGCGGGCGTGCCTTTGCGCGTCGGTTGCTCACGTAAAAGATCAACCGCAATAACAACAAGCACGAACAGGCAGCCAGGACGGCGGTGCCGAATAAGCCCAAGCCGGGCGATGCCAGTGAAGTAAGCGCAAATCCCACTGTGGGAGCGAGCCTGCTCGCGAATGCAATGTGTCATGCGACATCAATGTTGACTGATCCACCGTTTTCGCGAGCAGGCTCGCTCCCACAGGGGATCGCCGCAGAATTCACTGACACCGTACGGCTCGGGCTTGCAATCAACTATTAAGTCAGGCCGCGTTGGCCCGACGACTGAAACCTGTTGGGAGTTTCACATGGCAAATGCCTCCAGCATCTACAGGAAGGCTCTTGAAGGTCACCAGTCACCGAATAAGGTGCTGGTGAAAGTCGATCGCGTCACCAAGAAATTCGACGAAACCACTGCGGTGGACGATGTCTCGCTTGAGATCCATCAAGGGGAAATCTTCGCCCTGCTCGGCGGTTCCGGCTCCGGCAAATCGACCCTGCTGCGCATGCTCGCCGGTTTCGAGCGCCCGACCGAAGGGCGGATTTTGCTCGACGGTGTCGACATCACCGACATGCCGCCGTACGAACGGCCGATCAACATGATGTTCCAGTCCTACGCGCTGTTCCCGCACATGACGGTGGCGCAGAACATTGCGTTCGGGCTGAAGCAGGATCGTCTGTCCACCAGCGAAATCGACGCCCGCGTTGAAGAGATGCTGCGACTGGTGCACATGACCCAATACGCCAAACGCAAACCGCATCAACTGTCTGGCGGTCAGCGTCAACGTGTGGCCCTGGCTCGCTCCCTGGCCAAGCGTCCGAAGCTGTTGCTGCTCGACGAACCGATGGGCGCGCTGGATAAAAAGCTGCGCTCGCAGATGCAACTGGAGTTGGTCGAGATCATCGAACGGGTCGGCGTGACTTGTGTGATGGTGACCCACGATCAGGAAGAGGCCATGACCATGGCCCAACGCATCGCCATCATGCACCTCGGCTGGATCGCACAGATCGGCAGCCCGGTGGACATCTATGAAGCGCCGGTCAGCCGCATGGTTTGCGAATTCATCGGCAACGTGAACGCCTTCGACGGCACCGTGGTCGAGGACCTTGAAGGTCACGCGATCATTCACAGCCCGGACCTGGAGCAGAAGATTTACGTCGGTCACGGCGTCAGCACTTCGGTGCAGGACAAGTCGATCACCTACGCCATCCGCCCGGAAAAACTGCTGGTCAGCACCACCCAACCCGAGACCCGCTACAACTGGTCCAGCGGCAAGGTGCATGACATCGCCTATCTCGGCGGCCACTCGGTGTTTTACGTGGAATTGCCTGGCGGCAAAGTCGTGCAGTCGTTCATGGCCAACGCCGAACGCCGTGGCGCAAGACCGACCTGGGACGACAAGGTCTACGTGTGGTGGGAAGATGACAGCGGCGTGGTACTGCGCTCATGAAAACACTCAATCAGCGGTTTATACGGCTGATGCCGAGTGGTCGAAAGCTCGTCATCGGGATTCCTTTCCTGTGGCTGTTCCTGTTCTTCATGCTGCCGTTCTTCCTGGTGATGAAGATCAGCTTCTCGGAAGCGGCCCTGGCCATTCCTCCTTACTCAGAGATCTACACCTTCGCCGAGCAGAAATTCCAGCTGCTGCTGAACCTCGGCAACTACACGCTGCTGACTCAGGATGAGCTGTACATCTCGGCGTATTTCGGCTCGTTGAAGGTCGCGTTTTTAAGCACGCTGATGTGTCTGGTGATCGGTTTCCCGATGGCCTATGCAATCACCAAAGCGAACAAGGAAACGCAAAACGTTCTGCTGTTGTTGATCATGATGCCGACCTGGACCGCGATCCTGATCCGCGTCTATGCGTGGATGGGCATCCTCAGCAACAACGGTCTGCTCAACGGATTTTTGATGTGGACCGGGCTGACTGATCACCCAATCGAGATCCTCAACACCAACACGGCCGTGTATATCGGCGTGGTTTACGCCTACTTGCCGTTCATGGTGTTGCCGTTGTACGCCAACCTGGTCAAGCATGACGACAGCCTGCTGGAAGCCGCGTCTGACCTGGGTTCGAGCAACTTCAACAACTTCTGGAAAATCACCGTGCCGCTGGCCAAGAACGGGATCATCGCCGGTTGCATGCTGGTGTTCATTCCAGTGGTCGGTGAGTTCGTGATTCCGGAATTGTTGGGCGGCCCGGAGACCCTGATGATCGGTCGCGTGTTGTGGCAAGAGTTCTTCAATAACCGCGACTGGCCGGTGGCGTCTGCCCTGGCGGTGGTGATGCTGTTGATTCTGATTGTGCCGATTCTGCTGTTCAACCGCAGCCAGGCCAAAGAGATGGAGGCACGGGGATGAAACGCTTCGGATTTTCAAAGTTCATGCTGATTTTCGGCCTGTCGTTTATCTACCTGCCGATGTTGATTCTGGTGATCTACTCGTTCAACGCCTCGAAACTGGTGACCGTGTGGGGCGGCTGGTCGTTCAAGTGGTACGCCGGCCTGCTCGATAACTCGCAACTGATGGGCTCGGTGGTGCGCTCGCTGGAAATCGCCTGCTACACCGCGATTGCCGCGGTGGCGCTGGGGACGTTGGCGGCGTTTGTGCTGACGCGCGTCACACGCTTCAAGGGCCGCACGTTGTTCGGTGGTTTGGTGACGGCGCCGCTGGTGATGCCGGAAGTGATCACCGGTCTGTCGCTGTTGCTGCTGTTCGTGGCGATGGCGCAGATGATTGGCTGGCCGATGGAGCGTGGCATCGTCACCATCTGGATCGCCCACACCACATTCTGTGCGGCTTATGTGGCGGTGGTGGTTTCGGCGCGCTTGCGTGAGCTGGACCTGTCCATCGAAGAGGCGGCCATGGACCTCGGGGCGAAGCCGTTCAAGGTGTTTTTCCTGATCACCATTCCGATGATCGCGCCGTCATTGGCGGCTGGCGGCATGATGTCGTTTGCCCTGTCGCTGGATGATCTGGTGCTGGCGAGCTTCGTATCGGGTCCGGGCTCAACGACCCTGCCGATGGAAGTGTTCTCGGCGGTGCGTCTGGGTGTGAAGCCTGAGATCAACGCTGTGGCCAGCCTGATTCTGTTGGCGGTATCGATTGTGACCTTCATGGTCTGGTACTTCAGCCGCCGTGCCGAAGCCACGCGCAAACGTGCGATTCAGGAAGCGATGGACCAGACCGCCAGTGAATCGTGGCAGCAACCTAAAAAGCAAATGGTAGAAGCGACGGCCTAGGCTGTTGAGTTAACTGTGGCGAGGGAGCTTGCTCCCGCTGGGCTGCGAAGCGGCCCCAACAACTTTGTGAGTGCTGCGCACTCAAGCGGGAGCAAGCTCCCTCGCCACAGGTTTTATGTTCTATAAAAAAGAATTGGAGTTGTACCGATGAAAATGTTTGGCAGGACTCTGCTGACACTGTCCTTATTGGGCGCGATCGCCACCGGCGCCCAGGCCAATGACAAGGTACTGCGTGTCTACAACTGGTCGGATTACATAGCGCCGGACACCGTCAAGAAGTTCGAAGACGAGACCGGCATTCGCGTGACCTACGATGTGTTCGACAGCAATGAAACCCTTGAGGCACGCCTGCTCGCGGGCAAATCCGGCTACGACATCGTCGTGCCGTCCAACAGTTTCCTGGCCAAGCAGATCAAGGCTGGTGTCTATCAGGAACTGGATAAGTCGAAGCTGCCGAACTGGAAAAACCTCAACCCGGTCCTGCTGAAAAACGCTTCCGCCAGCGACCCGGACAACGGTCACGCCTTCCCCTACATGTGGGGCTCCATCGGCATCGGTTTCAATCCGGACAAGGTCAAGGAAGTGCTGGGTGCCAACGCGCCGACGAATTCCTGGGATCTGCTGTTCAAACCGGAAAATGCTGAAAAACTGAAAGCGTGCGGTATCAGTTTTCTTGATTCACCGACAGAAATGCTGCCGGCTGCCCTGCACTATCTGGGCTACCCGGTGAATTCTCAGGACAAAACGCAGATCGCTGAAGCGGAAGCGTTGTTCATGAAGATTCGCCCTTCGGTGGCGTATTTCCATTCGTCGAAGTACATCTCGGATCTGGCCAACGGCAACATCTGCGTGGCGGTCGGTTACTCCGGCGACGTACTGCAAGCCAAGGCTCGCGCCAAGGAAGCCGGCGACACCGTGAAGATCGACTACAGCATTCCGAAAGAAGGCGCCGGCAGCTTCTACGACATGGTCGCCATTCCACGTGACGCTGCCAATGTCGAGAACGCCTACCTGTTCATGAACTTCCTGATGCGCCCGGACATCATCGCCGAGATTACCAACAACATCGGCTACAGCAACGCCAACGCGGCGGCCACGCCGTTGGTGGATGAAGCGATTCGTAATGATCCGGGTTCTTACCCGTCGCAACAGGTGATGGCGACGCTGTATGCCATTCCTGATCTGCCGATTGGCGTTCAGCGGGTGATGACCCTTGGCTGGACGCGGGTAAAACTCGGTAAGTAATTCACTCGACACTGATCGTTCCCACGCTCCGCGTGGGAACGATCAGTTACCGGTGCCGAAGATTTCCGTTCACGCAGCGCCTTACCACCGCTGCACTCCTATCTGCAGAACGGCCTCACCTGGCTTCCTCGGTTAAGGTGAATTTGGGCGCCCTCCTCGGGCGCCTTTTTTTATGATGCAACGAGCGGCCACTCGGCCAACGCCCGGTAGCGGCCCTTATGGGATTCGAATAGGGTGAAGTGATCGGCTCGCAGATAGAACTCGGGCGGCGTCGCGGACTCTGGCACCGGCACTCGGTAATCACGCATCAGCGTCAGATGCGGGCGGAACTCCTTGGGTGAATCTTCAAAGCCAAATGGCAGCATTGCCTGCTCCAAGGCATAAACCAACCGAAGCAACTCCGGTGATGCCTGCTCCGGAGCGAGCACCAACACCCCTGCCCTGCGCCAGACATCCAGCCGATCAAGCGCAACCCTCAAAGGCACACCCGGCGTTCGAATATTAGCGGCGGCCGTGCAGATATCGGCGATTTTCGCCACCTCGACAGCACCCAAAAACATCAACGTCAGATGAAAGTTTTCCACCGGTACCGGGCGTCCGCTCCTGAGCTCAAGTGCGCTACGCCATTGGGCAATGGCCCGACGTTGCTCGGGGGCGCAGTTCAGAGCAAAAAACAGTCGCTTCAACGGTTCATGGGATTCGTCGCTCATACGTGGCACCTCCGGACATCCAAGTTATAGTTCATGCAAACGAAACAACTGGAGGGGGCCATGCGCGAGATCATCAGCAAAGAGCCATGGTGGGCGGTGCCACCGAAACCCGGTCAGGATGAGTCCGAGCTGGAATGGGGGTGGCTGGTTCATTACAACGAAGGTGAGCCACGCTTCGAGTTCGTCAAAGAGCGGCCAACGGACAGCGAGATTCGCAATCGTAAGAGTTGCAGGATCACCCCCTCGCCGGAGTAATCCTGCGGTGGGTTATCAAGCCTTCACGATCATTTCGAAACCGCCGAAGATCATCCTCTGGCCATCGAATGGCATCGCGTTCATGTCCGGTTGTATCCGCGGATCGGACATCACCTTTTCCATCCCGGTATCACGGGTGGCCTTATCGGGCCAGATGATCCACGAAAACACCACGGTTTCGTCGTCCTTGAGTTTCACGGCCATGGGAAACGACGTCACCTTGCCATCAGGCACGTCGTCACCCCAGCATTCGGCAAGGCTGAGCGCACCGTGCTCGATGAAAACGGCGGCGGCGGATTCGGCGTGTTGCTTGAACTTTTCGCGATTGGCGGTGGGTACGGCAATAACAAAACCATCTACATACGACATGGTCGTTCTCCTTGGGTTATGGGGCGATCTGCTGGGTAGTCGATTCGGTAGGGGTCCAATCGACCGCTCCGCTGCTCGAACTGACCGACGGTACTTCGGCGCTCCCGGCCAGATTGCCTTCGATCTGCGCCGCCAGGTACAGCGTCCCCGCCATTACGCCGGTCGTCGGGTTTTGCACCAGTTTCGTCCAGGCCTTGTCGAACGTATTGCCCAGGCTGCTGCGAATCAGCGCCTCGCTGTCAGGCCGGTCATTGGCCTGGATAATCGCGCGAATCCCCGCCACCCCCACGGAAATCAAGCCACCGGCCAATTTGCCCGCTGCGGCGGCCACTGCACTGGCCGCACCTCGCGGGACCATTTCGGCTTCCATTCGTTGGCTGGCGCGCTTGGCCACCGGCGCCATGGCGGTGTCTGTCGAGTCAACGCCCCTGTCGCCACCCGCCTTGTGGATCTTGTCGATCAACGCCGCATACGCCGGCAACGTGTTCAGAGGCTGGGTGTGCACGACCTGATAAAGCGACGCGTCCCTGGCGGGAGGCGGTCCCAGGGCGATGGCGGGGATTTTCTGGATCCGGCCGTTGAGCTGAGCCATCGGCACGCCGTGGCGCTGGGAGATTTTCTGCAGTTCTTCCTGAAGAATGTCCACGTAGAACGCCGTTGCGAGGCCGAGAATCGCGTCGGGATCGATCTCCACCGCAACCGGCGCCAGCACGCGCTGTTGGTATTGCTCCAGCAGATAAGCCGCCAGGCGCTTGGCCGAGGCATCCTGCTCACCCTTGGCGCTGAGGGTGTACCAGCTGACCTTCATCGATAGCCATTCCTGGGTCCAGTAGCTGCTGAACCATGGAATGAAGTTCTCTTCGGTCAATTGATAAACCCGTGTTCGCCAGTAATCCATGGCACCGCGCGCGTAGATTTTAGTTTGCTCGGTGGCCGATTGCGACGCTGCGACAATCTCCCGGTCCACCTGCTGCCAGGTGCTCTGGGAAATCACCACCGGCGCCACTTCCACCGGCGCACGCGCAGGCGTGACGCAGCCCGCCAACACCACCAACACGGCGACGATCAGCGAACGCAGGTTCAAGATCGTGGTGTCCTACAGTTTTCCCGAACGGAATGTTCGGCGCTAAAAAGACTTCTGATTTGAGTATAGGTGGCGGTAATTGCCCGTTCGTCTGGATGTTGGTGGCGCGGCTCAGGGCCTCAAAAACGCTGAAAGACCGACCATCACTTCTGTCGATATTCACCATCGCCGTGAATGCCTTCCGCTCAAAAACCGTCTGGCGCAGGATCCATCTCAACCCAAGACAGAACCCCGAAACGGAGGGGCGAATCATGATTATCCATCTCCTGACCTGCCTGGCCCTGACGGCCGTCACACTGAGCATTTTTTCCTGGTACGTCCTGACCGAGGAGCGCCCGTCATGATCCACACCGTTACCCTGGCCGTGAGCTTTCCGGTGTTCGGCACTAACTACTATTCCCAGTCATTCGTTTCCCGCAAAACGCTCGAACTGGTGTTCGACAAAGACTTCGAGGCGTTGCTGATGCCGGCCGCAGCAAACCACTTCAACAACGAAGTCGTTGGACTGAACGATCAGTTTCGGTTTTTGAACGATGTGCTGGTCGAACATTTGCTGGAGACTGAGATGGCGCAGGCCCCGTCACGGTCGGCGCGTCGGTTCACGTTTTGATCAGGTTTGGTCCTGCGCGCACACTTCCCGAAGGCACCCACGCAACCAGCGATGCACGGGATCGGCATCCTGCCGCGGATGCCAAAGCATGGCGACAGTGAACGCCGGCAAAGACAACGGAAGCGCAAAACTGTGCATTCCGGTGCGCAGGTTTGCGGTGTGCCGTTCAGGAACAGTGGCAATCAGATCGGTCGCCCGAGCGAGCGCTAAAGCCGTCGAGAAACCGGCGACGATGATCACTATCTGCCGCGTCAGCTCAAGCGGTTCCAGGGCTTCATCAACGGGCCCTTTGTCGAGCCCCCGCCGGGACACGCTGACGTGAGCTCCCGCCGCATAACGGGCGGACGTAATCTCCCCTTCACTCAATGGGTGGCCGATTCGCACAACACCGATGAAACGGTCCCGAAACAAGCCCTGGGTGCGCAGCTCCGGGCCAGCAGCCTTGCCCACCACACCGGTTTCCAGATCGACAGTTCCGTCGCGAAGTGAGGTGCTGTCCTTATCCGGTTTGTGCAGGAAGCGCAGACGCACACCTGGGGCTTGTTCGGCGATGCGCGCAATCAGGTCCGCGCCGAAGTTCTCCACAAAACCTTCACTGGTGCGCAGCGTGAATGTGCGGACCAGTTGTTTGAGGTCGGGCTGTTCGGCCGGGCGTAGAACTGCTTCGGCATCCTGCACCAGTTGACTGACCCGCTCGCGCAGTTCGAGCGCTCGCGGGGTTGCAACCAACCCTCGCCCCGCCCTGACCAGCAGCGGATCGCCAGTCGTTTCACGCAACCGTGCCAACGCCCGACTCATCGCCGACGGACTTAGCCGCAAGCGTTTGGCGGCGCGCGCCACGCTGCCTTCGGCGAGCAGCACATCGAGGGTGATCAGCAAGTTCAGATCGGGAGTAGACATGCATCGCTCCGCGCAAAAGTGATATGGCGTTCAACGCACGAATAAACTGCAAATGGTGCGTCTTCCGCCATGTTAGGCGCGGGCGTAGATTTCTGACAGCTCCACTTCGCGAGTTGCCAGAAACAGAGAGACAGGATGAAGCCAACTATCGCAGTAGCAGAGCGTGCGCAACCCACAACTTCCGTTCGGTGGGCGATGGCCAGCCTTTCATTCTCAATGCTGCTGTCCTCGCTCGGTACCAGCATCGCCAATGTGGGCTTGCCGACGTTTGCCCAGGTTTTCGACGCCTCTTTCCAGCACGTGCAATGGGTGGTACTCGCGTATCTGCTGGCCATCACCACACTGATCGTCAGCGTCGGCCGGCTCGGTGACATCACCGGCCGGCGGCAGTTGCTATTGATCGGTATCGGCGTGTTCACACTGGCTTCGGCCCTGTGCGGCTTCGCCCCCTCCCTCCCGCTGCTGATTGCCGCCCGGGCGCTGCAGGGTCTCGGTGCGGCAATCATGATGGCGCTGACCATGGCTTTTGTCGGCGAGACCGTCGCAAAGGCAAAAACCGGTAGCGCCATGGGTTTGCTGGGCACGATGTCGGCGATCGGCACCGCGATGGGGCCGTCGCTTGGCGGCATGCTGATCGCGGGGTTCGGCTGGCAGGCGATCTTCCTGATCACTGCTCCATTGGGTCTGTTGACGTTGCTGCTCGCCCATCGCTACCTGCCTGCTGATCGGCAGAAACCCAAACCTGGGCGAACCGGTTTCGACCCGCTGGGTACGTTGCTGCTGGCGCTGACGCTTGCGGCGTATGCGCTCGCCATGACCATTGGGCGAGGCAGTTTCGGGTTACTCAACATCGCCCTGCTGATGGCCGCTTTCCTGGGTCTGGGCGTGTTCTTGGTGACCGAGGCGAAGGTCGCCTCACCGCTGATTCGGCTGGCGATGTTTCGCGACCCAATGCTGAGCGCCAGCCTCGCCATGAGTACGCTCGTCGCGACCGTGATGATGGCGACACTCGTGGTCGGGCCGTTCTATCTCTCACAGGCGCTGGGATTTGATGCCGTCAGGGTCGGGCTGGTGTTGTCGGTCGGGCCGTTTGTCGCGGCGCTGACAGGTGTGCCTGCCGGGCGCATCGCCGACCGATTTGGCGCGCAACGCATAACCCTCGCTGGGCTCATCGCAATGGCGACCGGTTGCCTCATGCTTTCGCTGTTGCCGCTGACGTCCGGCATCGGTGGCTATATCGCCCCGATGGTCGTCATCACCCTTGGCTACGCCTTGTTCCAGACGGCCAACAACACGGCGGTCATGGCAAACGTCGTGCCCGATCAGCGAGGTGTGATCTCCGGCATGCTCAACTTGTCGCGAAACCTCGGGCTCATCACCGGGGCATCCGCGATGGGGGCGGTGTTCGCGCTCGCCTCAGCAGCCGCTGACATCACCACGGCACGGCCGGAAGTCGTTTCCGGCGGTATGCGGATCACGTTTGCCGTTGCGCTGGTGCTGATCGCCTCTGCCCTAGCCATCGCGATGGCAAGCCGGGTTCTGGCGATGCGGCGGTACATGACCTGCGATCCCGTGAATCAGCGCCATTGACTTTAGATGCATGCCGATTGCAGCGAAAGTGGCAGGTACAGCGAAAAAACACGGATCAGTCCAGGTCAGTAGATGAAAACCTCTTTGTGCATCCACCGGTCATTGAAGCCCTAACACTGAGGGGCGTGTTTGGCAAACAGCCGGGCATCTTCCACCGAGGTGTACTCATCCCATTCACCGTTGACTAACAGCAGCGGGATGTCGATGGCATCGGCACAGGCGACGTAGCAGTGGGTGTCCTGGGTCAGCACCTCATTGACGTGGAAATGCATCTGCCGGTATTCATGCTCGGCCAGGCTGCTGACATGGCGGTAATTAAAACGTTTGAACAGTGATGGCAGGTGCTTGCCGATCGTGCTGTTGATCAAGCGCCCGACATTGAGGCGATCGCAGCCCTGCAGATAGTTCAGGCCGCTCTCCAGATAATCACGCATCGGCGTACTGATCCGCGCCGAGAATGAATTGATCACCGCCTTCTCGATTCGTCTCGGCTGCTGAGCCAGTGCCAGCAAAGTCGCCGCCCCGCCCCAGGAAAAGGACAGCACATGGTCCACGCTAAAGTGCTCGATCAATTCCAGCAGGATCTGCGCCTCGTCTTCCTTGCGGATTGGCTGATCGTGGCGGTTGTGCAGTCTAGATTGCCCGGCGTAGGGCTGATCGTAGAGAACCACGTTGAATCGTGGTTGCAGGTAACGCACCGTTTTGGCAAAAAGGACGCGGTGGTTGCCAGCGAGCCGTTGACCAGAATGATGGTCTTGTCAGAGGCGGTGTTGAGATAGTGCTCGGTATAAACCTTGTACTTCTCGCAAATCTCGATAATCGCAGTTTGCGGCATCATGTCTTTCTTCCCTGAACCAATTGGACTGAACGCACAGCGTAAAGCGTGCCCGTATGGCTCCCTTGACCGATCAGGCACTGACTGGCCGGACGCTCAGAGTTAAGCAGGGGTTTCCCCGTCTGCAAGAAAAACAGCCGCAAAAAAAGCCGCCCGAAGGCGGCTTGGTTTTCTTGTCCGACAGCTCTCGTTATCAGACAGTCGATTGCACAACCGTCGGCTGCCGCCCCTTGAACGTCAGCGAAAAACAGAAAAAAATCGCCAGAGCAAAACCTGCGGGAAACAACCAGATGCTTTTCCAGTCATGGCTGTCCGCTGAGGCGTAGTGGTCGGTCACCTGCCCTGCCACCCAAAAGCCGATCAGCATGCCCAGGCCGTAAGTCGCCAGGGTGATCAAGCCTTGGGCCGAGCTTCTGAAACGTTCCGAGGCTTTGGCGTCGGTGTAGATCTGGCCCGAGACGAAGAAAAAGTCGTAGCAGATGCCGTGCAGGGCGATGCCGGTAAACAACATGATGGCCAGATCGCCATTGTTGCCGTAGGCGAACAACAGGTAGCGCAAGGCCCACGCCAGCATCCCCACCAACAGTGCGATTTTGATCCCGAAGCGATGAATGAACAGCGGCAGAAGCAGCATGAACAGTACTTCGGAGACCTGACCGATGGCCATTTTCGCCGTAGGGTTGGTCACGCCGATTTCCGCCAGAAACGGATTGGCATTCTGGTAATAAAACGCCAGCGGAATGCAGATCAAGATGGAGGCAATGAAGAACACCAGATAGCTGCGGTCTTTGAGCAAACCCAGGGCGTCCAGCCCGAGCATTTGCTTGAGGCCGCCGCTGCCCGCCTCAGGCTTCAGCGGTGCGGTGCGTGGCAAGGTGAAGCTGTAGAGCCCCAGAACGAGCGATGCAATCGCCGACATCAGAAAGGTATTGCGCAGCCCGCCTGACGAAATCGCGGCCTGGGAGTCCCAGGCAAACACAAAACTGATCACCACGCCGGCGACAATCCAGCCAATGGTGCCCCACACGCGGATGCGGGAAAACTCCAGGGCCGGGTCGCTCATTTGCCGGAACGCAACGGAATTCACCAATGCCAGGGTCGGCATGTAGATCATCATGTAGGCCAGCACGAACGGATAAAACGTGCTGAAGTCAGGCGCTCGATACAGCTGATACAGCAACACCGCGCCCACCAGGTGCAGCACCGCGAGGATGCGCTCGGCATTGAAGAAACGGTCGGCGATCAAACCGATCACGAAGGGCGCAATGATCGCACCCCAGGACTGTGTCGAGAACGCCATGCCGATCTGCCCGCCACTGGCGCCCAGGTTACTGGCAAGGAAAGTACCGAGGGTGACGAACCATCCACCCCAGATAAAGAACTGCAGGAACATCATTGCGCTCAGTCGCGCAGTCATCGTGGTCATAACAGTCACCGTCTTATTGTTTTTCTTTTTTGGAGAGAGGGCCAAACAAGGTTGAATTCAGGCGTCGGGCAACCCCAGCAGTCGTCGATTGAAGCCTTCGTCGGACGACACGCTGGCGAAATCGTCGAAGGCCTTTTGGGTCTTGGTGATCATGTGCTGCTCAATGAACGCCGCCCCTTCTGCTGCGCCCTGCGCCGAATCCTTCAGGCAACATTCCCACTCAAGCACCGCCCAACCGGCGAAGTCGTATTGGGTGAGTTTGCTGAAGATCGATTTGAAATCAATCTGGCCATCGCCCAGAGAACGGAAGCGCCCCGGCCGCTCGACCCACCCCTGATAGCCGCCATAGACACCCGAACGCGCATCGGGCCGGAACTCGGCGTCCTTGACGTGGAACATGCGGATGCGGTCGTGGTAGCGATCGATGAAGCCCAGGTAGTCCATTTGCTGGAGCAGCAGATGACTGGGGTCATACAGGATGGCGGCGCGAGGATGATGATCGACAGCCTCCAGAAAACGCTCGAACGAAGCGCCGTCGTGCAGGTCTTCGCCAGGGTGGATCTCGTAGCACAGGTCGACGCCCGCCTCTTCGAAACAATCGAGGATCGGCAACCAGCGCTTGGCCAGTTCTGCAAAGCCTTGCTCGACCAAACCACTCGGCCTCTGCGGCCACGGGTAGATGTAGGGCCAGAGCAGCGCGCCGGAGAAGGTCGCGTGCGCCTTCAATCCCAAGCGCTGACTGGCGCGGGCCGCCAGCTTCAATTGATCGATGGCCCACTCGGTGCGCGCCTGAGGCTGGCCGCGCAGATGGGCCGGTGCGAAGTCGTCGAACAGCGTGTCGAACGCCGGGTGCACCGCCACCAGTTGGCCTTGCAGATGCGTCGACAGCTCGCTGATTTCGACGCCTGCTTGTGCGCAAACGGCGTTCAATTCATCGCAGTAACGTTGGCTTTCGGCGGCGCGCGTCAGGTCGATGAACTGGTTGCCAAGCGTCGGCAGTTGAATGGCTTTGTAGCCTTGCGACGCCGCCCAATGGGCAATGTTGGCCAGGGTATCGAAAGGCGCTTCGGCGGACATGAACTGCGCGAGGAAAATCCCCGGGCCACGCGGGCCTGATGAGGTTGTGGCGTTTTCGTTCACGGCAGGGTTCTCCAGAGTCATGGGGTGCAGACCAGTTCGGTCCACTTGGCGTCGCCGCAATGGTTGGCGATCACGGCCTCGATGAAGGCCATGCCGCGCAGCCCGACCTCGATTCCGGGTACGCCGGGAGCACCGTTGCCCACGACTTCACCGCGAATGGCGTTGGCAAAATCGCCGTAGAGGTTGGCCATGGCCTCGAGATAGCCTTCGGGGTGTCCGGCGGGCAAACGCATGCGCTGACTGGCGGCCTCGCACAACCAGGGCTGGCCGACACCGGAACGCAAGATGCGCATGGGTTGATCGAGGGCGCGATGGATCAGGCTGGCGGGTTCTTCCTGACGCCACTCCAACCCGCCCTTGTCACCGTAGACGCGAATCTTCAGCGGGTTTTCTTCGCCGGCGCAGACCTGGCTGGCGATCAGCACGCCGCTTGCGCCGTCGGCCATCTTGAACAGCATCGCGGCGTCATCGTCCAGTTGACGGCCAGCGATGTGCGTACTCAACAGGGCGCACAGGTGCTGGACGGGTTGATCCGCCACGAACTCCGCCAGGGAAAACGCATGCGTACCGATATCACCAATGCAACCACCCAATCCGGACAGCTCGGGCCGGTCTCGCCATTCAGCCTGCTTGTTGCCCTGTCCGGCCACGTCCTGGCTGAGCCAGCCTTGCGGATACTCGACAATCACCTTGCGCACCGCGCCGATCACCCCGCTGCGCACCATCTCGCGCGCTTGCCAGACCATCGGGTAACCCAGGTACGTGTGGGCCAGGCCATAAAGACGATTGCTGCGGCTGAGCACGCCTTTCAGCGCCAGCATCTCGGATAAATTCAGTGCCGCGGGTTTTTCGCTGAACACGTGAAAACCCGCGCTCAGTGCCTGGCTGGCAACCGGCGCGTGCAGGTGATTAGGGGTGACGATCACCACCAGTTCCATGCGCTGCTCTGCGGGTAGCAGGCGCTCCGCCTCGATCATGTGCTGCCAGTCGCTGTAGCAGCGCGAAGCGGGCAAGCCCAGCGCCGTGCCGGTGTTCTGATTGTTTTGTGGGTCTCGGCTGAACGCGCCGCACACCAGTTCAAAACGACCATCGAGCCCGGCGGCCTGACGGTGGGCCTTGGCGATAAAAGCGCCCTCGCCGCCCCCGACAAAGCCGATTCTTATTTTTTGTACTGCAACATTCATCGCAACTGTTCTCTGATTGAGGTGGTTTTCAGGCTTAAAACAGGGCCATGATGTAACCGGTTACATCGTGACTGAAATTTAGGCCCAGTTGTGCGAGGTGTCAAACCCCCGATTAAAATCCACAGGCATTTCAGGGCATGGCCGACCTGCGGTAAGCTCGCCGGCCGCGCTGTTCGATAACGAGGTGGTCTTGTCCAATATCCGTGAAGTAGCCCGGCTTGCCGGCGTCTCGGTGGCCACGGTGTCCAGAACACTGAAGTCGCCTGAGCGCGTGCTCCCCGACACCCGGGACAAGGTCAATGCCGCCGTGGAAAAGGCCGGTTACCGGCCGAACCTGATGGCGGTGCAGTTTCGCTCGCGCAAAACCGGCAACCTGGTGATTCTGGTGCCGGCCATCGCCAACACATTTTTCGCACGGGTCATCAGCGGCGCCCAACAGGCGGCCCAGGCGGCCGGGTACCGGCTTCTGCTGTGCGACACCCAGGGTCGCGAGGAAATCGAACGGGAATTCGCCGAATTGGTGTACGCGCATCAGGCCGATGGCGTGATCCAGTTGCGCGCCTACGACCCTTTCGAAGCGCCCTTCCCCAGCGCCGAAATACCGCCCATCGTCAATGCCTGCGAGGTGATTCAAGGCGGCCGCCATCCCACCATCAGCCTCGATAACCGCGCGGCAGCCAAGGCCATGACCGAGCATCTGATCGAACTGGGCCACCGCCGGATCGGCCTGATCAAAGGCCCGAAAAGCAGCCCGCTGACCCGCGATCGCGTGGCCGGTTATCAGGATGCATTGCGCCAGACCGGCATCGCGTCCGACCCCGCATTGATCTGCCACGGTGACTTCAGTTTGAAGGCAGGTCTCGACGGTGCGGCAGCGATGCTGGAGCTGCCCGACCGTCCCACCGCGCTGTTTTGCGAAAACGATGAAATGGCCATCGGCGCATTGAAACGAATCAAGCAACAGGGCTTGCGCGTACCCGAAGATATTTCACTGGTAGGTTTCGACGACATCCCCTTCGCGGCGTATTGCGACCCGCCGCTGACCACTATCGCCCAACCCGCCGAAGCTTTTGGCCAGAAAGCTGTCGAGATGTTGATTGCCCTGATTGAGAAAAAACCGATTGCACAGCGTCATGTGGTGTTGCCGTTTGAGTTGACGTTGCGCAATAGCACGGCGGTGGCCAACGACCGTTAACTGCAAGCAGCCGTGTTGAGAGCCACGGCCGCGTGAATGAGCGCCTTCAATGCTTTTTCATCAATGCTGTCGCCCTCATGAACATCAATCGCACGTCGGATATTGCCTTCCAGGCTGGAGTTGAAAAGACCCGAAGGGTCCTCCAGCGAGGCGCCCTTGGCGAACGTCATCTTCACGACACTCTTGTAGGTCTCACCGGTACAGATGATTCCGGCGTGCGACCACACCGGCACCCCTCTCCACTTCCACTCCTCGACCACGTCGGGGTCGGCCTGCCTGATGAGCATGCGGACCCGACCGAGCGTTTCGCCCCGCCAATCATTCAGCTCCTTGATTCTCGCGTCTATCAACTCAGAGGCAGAGCTTGCCGCCCCTTCATCTTTGGAACCGGTGTTTTCCTTCTTCATGACGGTCGTCGTCCTCTTCAGGGCGATTGCTGCTCGCGCGCACTTGAGTATAGGGGCCCGCTTCGCCAATGAGCGTGGCGCCTCGGTGCTTGCCCTCTCCTTCACGGGAGAGGGCAAGTGCCCACCTTATGTGTGATGAATGTCCCGGTCCTTGGTTTCCGGCAGGAAGAAGGTGCCAAGAATCGCCGTCATCACCGCGATGACGATGGGGTACCACAGCCCATAGTAGATATCACCCGTGGCCGCGACCATGGCGAATGCCACCGTGGGCAGAAAACCGCCGAACCAGCCATTGCCGATGTGGTACGGCAGCGACATCGAGGTGTAGCGGATGCGCGCCGGGAACAGTTCCACCAGCCAGGCGGCGATCGGGCCGTAGACCATGGTCACGTAGATCACCAGGATGGTCAGGAGCAGCAGCACCATCGGGTAGTTGGTCTTGGCCGGGTCGGCCTTCTCGGGGTAGCCAGCGTCCTTGAGCGCGGTGCCGAGGGTGGCGGTGAAGGCGTCGTTGCGGGTCTTGAAGTCGGCGGCCGGCATGCCGGTGCCTTCGAAGCTCGCGATCACCTTGTCGCCGATGCGCACCTGCGCGACCGTACCGGGCTCGGCCTTCTCGTTTTTGTAGGGTATGGCCCTCTTCGCCAGCACAGTCTTGGCGAGGTCACAGGAGCTGGTGAATTTGGCCTTGCCCACCGGGTCGAACTGGAACGAGCACTGATTGGGATCGGCGATCACCGTGACCGGGTTTTTCTCCTGCGCGATGAACACATCGGGGTTACCGTATTGGGTCAACGCATGGAAGATCGGGAAGTAGGTCAACGCCGCGAGGATGCAGCCGGCCATGATGATCCCTTTGCGGCCGATGCGGTCGGACAGGCTGCCGAATATGACGAAGAACGGCGTGCCGATCAGCAGGGAGCCGGCAATCAACAGGTTGGCGGTCTGCGGTTCGATCTTGAGTGTTTGCAGCAGGAAGAACAGCGCATAGAACTGCCCGGTGTACCAAACCACCGCTTGGCCGGCAGTCCCGCCGAGCAACGCCATAATCACTATCTTCAGGTTGTCCCAACGGGCGAAGGATTCGGTCAGCGGCGCCTTGGAGGACTTGCCTTCAGCTTTCATTTTCAGGAACACCGGCGACTCGCTGAGTTGCAGGCGGATGTACACCGAGACGATCAGCAGCAGGATCGACAGCAGGAACGGTATCCGCCAGCCCCAGGCCTCAAAGGCTTCGGTGCCGAGGATGGTGCGGCAAGCGAGGATCACCAGCAACGAAAGGAATAGACCGAGGGTCGCGGTGGTCTGGATCCACGAGGTGAAGTAACCGCGTTTGCCTTTGGGCGCGTGCTCGGCCACGTAGGTCGCCGCCCCGCCGTACTCACCGCCCAGCGCCAGGCCTTGCAACAGGCGCAGGGTGATCAGGATGATCGGCGCTGCCACCCCGATGGTCGCGTAGCCGGGCAGAAAGCCCACTATGGCCGTCGAGATACCCATGATGACAATGGTGATGAGGAAGGTGTGCTTTCGCCCGATCATGTCGCCCAGTCGGCCGAACACAATGGCGCCAAAGGGGCGTACGGCGAAGCCCGCGGCAAACGCGAGCAGTGCAAAGATGAAGGACGTTGTCTCATTGACGCCGGCGAAGAAGTGCTTGGCAATGATCGCGGCGAGAGAGCCATAGAGATAGAAGTCGTACCATTCAAACACGGTGCCCAGGGAAGAGGCGAAAATGACCTTGCGCTCCTCCTTGGTAATCCCGTGGTGGGGCGCACTGCCCGAGGTTGTGTTGTCGATTGCGGCCATGAGTCTTCTCCGTCGTTCTTGTAATAGGCCGGAGTACCTCACTACCTCTTTGCCGCACCCAGGCCCTTGGGCTGATGTCGTCGGATTACGGATTGCGCGAAGCATGCACACAGGCTGACGGCCTCGCATCGCTGCAAGGTTTCTTGAAGCATAATCGGCTTCGCGCAGATATCCACTCGCCACCCGCTCAAACCCACGCAGGCGGGCCTTTGAATAGCTATTCAGGCCTGCGAAATCTCAAAAACGGCAGAAAAACCTGATGCGATGGACCGCGATTAACGCGCAGGATTTCCCGCCGCGACACCTAAAACGGTCTAATCCTTCGGGAGTGCTCAGGTCTACACTGGACCATGGGCTCCGCCAACTCAGTTCAAGGGGCCCGTCCAGCGCCTACATTTTTTGAGGTTTCTGCACTCCCGTTCTGACAAAAGTCATTTGGCTGACTCCCGTCAAGGTACGTCGCCATGTTATCGACACTCGAACTACGCCATCTCGTTGAACAAAGCTTCCTCCCCACCCGCTGCAAATGTACGGTCGACCCGGCAGCCGCTCTGACAGTGCGCTTTTATCAAGGCACCTCCAATCAGGAAGTTCTCACTGTCACCGGGATCCCGGTTGCACAACTCAACAGCAATTATGCAATCACGAGCCTTATCGCTGATCTGCGCTCCGACCTCGAACGTGTCACCCCGCCGGGTTCCGGCGGATTCGTTGTCAGTCCGCGCTGAATACCGACGACTCTATGGTGCTTCCTGGGGCCGCTGAATCCTGTTCCGGTGGTTCCCCAGGATGATCGTCCTGGCCTGCGCCCGCGACTATCTGCTGCGACGAAGCCTCACAGCGTTCTTTGGCCGTTGCCGATGCCTCTCGCATTTTCGATTGCCCAATCCAGGGCGGCCTCCATGTCCAACAGATGGGGTTTTGGATCGTGATCCTCAAGGATCGCCGAACCGTCCGGCCGGTAAACACCGATGAACATCTGCAGTGAGCCGTCCCTCAATATTTCGGCTTTGACCTCGATCTTGCATCCATTCGACAGCGTTTCCTTGTGGACCATATGGCGCTCAGTCATTGTTGCACTCCTCTTGTTGTCGACGCCCGGGTAACGCCTGAATCTATTGGCCATATTAGCCCAGCGAGGCCAGCCCAAAGCGCTCATTCACGAGAAAGACAGCCCAACAGGACAGCGGCGTAATGCCACCTATACTAGAAGCCACCGCCCCCTCGGGGTCTGCATTCCCAACAATAAAAAGCAGAGGTGGAACATGGTCTGGCAGCAAATCTACGATCCGTTCGGTAACCCGGTGCTTTCCACCATCATGGCAGCAGTGCCAGTCGTGGTGATGCTGGCAGCCCTGGCGTTTTTCCATGTCAAGGCGCATCTGGCCGCATTGATGGCCCTCGCATCTGCGCTGGTGATTGCGATCTTCGCCTTCGGCATGCCGGCGAACATGGCGGGCTCGGCCGCGCTTTACGGCGCCGCCAACGGCTTGCTGCCCATTGGCTGGATCGTGCTCAACATCATCTTCCTGCACCGACTGACGACCGAAAACGGCTCGTTCAAAGTGCTGCAAGATTCTCTGGCGCGCATCACCGACGATCGACGCCTGCAATTGCTGCTGATTGCCTTCTGCTTCGGCGCCTTCTTCGAAGGGGCCGCCGGTTTCGGCACACCCGTGGCGGTGACCGGGGCGATTCTGATCGGGCTGGGCTTCTCGCCTCTGGCAGCGTCTGGCCTGGCGTTGATCGCCAACACCGCGCCCGTGGCGTTCGGCGCCTTGGGTACGCCGATCATTACACTCGCCAAGGTGACCGGGCTGGACGAGATGGAACTGTCGATGATGGTCGGCCGGCAATTACCGTTCTTCTCGGTGATTGTGCCGTTCTGGTTGATCTGGGCCTTTGCCGGCTGGCGCAAGATGCTGGAAATCTGGCCGGCGATTCTGGTGGCCGGTGTCAGCTTCGCGGTGCCGCAGTTCCTGGTGTCCAACTACCACGGCCCGATGCTAGTGGACGTGATCGCCGCGCTGGTTTCCATGGCCTGCCTGACCGGTTTCCTCAAGGTCTGGAAGCCGGCCACCATCCATACCTCCGCAGCCCTCTCAGGTCGCGTCGACAACTCCAAAATAGCTGAGGAGCATGACGAAAAACCGGTCGCCAGCGCCACCTTTGCCAGCGATGCAAAACCTGCGGTGATGCGTGCGTGGATGCCGTGGATCATCCTCACGGTTTTCGTTTTCGCCTGGGGCACCCAGAGCTTCAAAAACATGTTCGATACCCGCCCGGCGATTGATCCGGTCACCAACTCGGCCAAGCTCGACCCACAGGGCAAGCCGATGCGCGAAGCAAACCCGATCTTCGCCCCGGTCGTGACGTTTGGCACGATTCACCAGCAAATCGAGAAAGTCCCGCCGGTGGTGCCTACGCCGAAAACCGAGGAAGCGGTCTACAAGTTCACCTGGCTCACCAGCACCGGTAGCGGCATCCTGCTGGCGGCGATCCTCGGCGGGTTGCTGATGGGCTATTCCATCCCGCAACTGATTCACCAATACCTGCGAACGATCTGGGTCGTGCGTTACTCGCTGATCACGATCGTCGCGATGCTCGCCCTGGGCTTCCTCACCCGATATTCGGGACTCGATGCAACGATGGGCCTGGCCTTCGCTGCGACAGGGATCTTCTACCCCATGTTCGGCACCCTCCTCGGCTGGCTCGGCGTAGCCTTGACCGGTTCGGATACGGCGTCCAACGTCCTGTTCGGCGGCTTGCAACGGGTGACCGCCGAGCAATTGGGGATCAGCCCGGTGTTGATGGCCGCTGCCAACAGCTCCGGCGGGGTCATGGGCAAGATGGTCGATGCCCAATCGATCGTGGTGGCATCCACCGCCACCCGCTGGTACGGGCATGAAGGGGAAATCCTGCGTTACGTGTTCTTCCACTCGATCATCCTGGCGATTCTGGTCGGTGGGTTGGTGACGTTGCAGGCATATGTGGCGCCGTTCAGCAGTATGGTCGTCGGCGGGCATTGATCGATAACGCCGCGCTTTCTTCCTCGTAACCCATTCACCATGCCCGGGTTTACCACCCGGGCCATGGCGGGGTCTTACGCCCACCCCTCAAGCCGCAGCGTGGCCCGCACCAGCCGTTGTTCCTCGCCTTCAATTTCCTTGAGGTTCTCGCAGATGCTCTGGATGTGTGCGATGGCCGCCTTGCGCGCCTGCTCCGGCATGCGGCCGGTCACGGCGTTGTAGAGGCGCGCATGGTGGCGGTCAATCTGCTTTTTTTGCGTTTCGCGGTGGTAGAGATTGTTGACCGAGGCAAAGACTGTGTTGAGCAGCAAGTCGGTCAGCGAGCGCAAGGTCTGCACCAGCACCGGGTTGTGCGAGGCTTCGCAGATTGCCAGGTGAAACGCATGATCGAGCCGGGCATGAGCGCAGGCATCCAGCGAACGGCTATGGGCATCGAGCAACGCCTCATAGGCGCGGGTGATCAGGACAAAATCGGCTTCCGTGCCACGCAAGGCTGCCAGGCGCGCGGACTCGCCCTCGAGCAGGCTACGGACCTCGAATAAATCGTAGAGCGTGCGTGGCTGCGAGCTGAACAAATGCATCAGCGGTGACGCGCCACCATGCCCCGAAAGATCGGCAACGAAGGAGCCCTTGCCCTGCTCCGTCTTGATAATTCCCCGGGCACGCAGCAGTTTCAGCCCTTCGCGAAGTGCGGTGCGCGACACGCCGAGTTTTTCGGTCAGCCGGCGCTCTGAAGGCAGCAGTTGCCCGGTCTTGAGCACGCCATCCACGATCAGCCGCTCTATCCGCTCGCACACCACGTCGGCTACTTGCGGGTTACGGCCTGTTTCCACCCTTTCCATCAAACCTCCAACTGGTACGACCAGTTCCATCGCCAAAATCAGACACGTCCCCTCAAGAACTTAACCATCTGTTTTTTATGACCTTTAAACGTTTATAAAAAAAATAGCGATTAAAAAACTGGTTCGACCAGTCAAACAACGCATAGACAGTAGAACGCCTCAGGCCAATGATGCAAGTGAGCAGTATCCGGATAACAGACCTCTTATAAAAACAAGCGAGTGTCGTGCACCGATGAACATTCTCTACGACGAACGCGTTGACGGCGTCCTGCCTGACGTCGACAAGAACGCGCTGTTGCAGGCCCTGCAAACGCAGTTGCCCGACCTGGAAATCCTGCATCAGAAAGAACAACTCAAACCGTACGAATGCGACGGACTCTCCGCTTACCGCACCACGCCGATGTTAGTGGTGCTGCCGCGCCACATCGATCAGGTCCAGGCCGTGCTTCGGGTCTGCCACGAACGGCAGGTGCCTGTCGTCGCACGCGGTGCGGGCACTGGTTTGTCTGGCGGTGCGTTGCCACTGGAAAAAGGGGTGCTGCTGGTGATGGCGCGCTTCAACAACATTCTGCAGATTGACCCCGCCGCCCGCACAGCAAGAGTCCAGCCAGGCGTGCGCAATCTTGCTATCTCCCAGGCGGCAGCACCGTTTGACTTGTACTACGCGCCGGACCCCTCCTCCCAGATCGCCTGCTCCATCGGCGGCAATGTGGCGGAAAACGCCGGTGGCGTGCATTGCCTCAAATACGGTCTGACCGTGCACAACCTGCTCAAGGTCGACATCCTGACCGTCGACGGCGAACACCTGACCCTGGGCTCCGAAGCGCTCGATTCGCCCGGCTTCGATCTGCTGGCGTTGTTCACCGGTTCCGAAGGCATGCTCGGGGTGATCACCGAAGTCACGGTCAAACTGCTGCCCAAACCGCAGACCGCCAAGGTGCTGCTGGCAGCGTTCGATTCCGTGGAAAAAGCGGGTCGTGCCGTGGGTGACATTATTGCCGCCGGCATCATCCCTGGCGGTCTGGAAATGATGGACAACCTGGCCATTCGTGCCGCCGAAGACTTCATCCACGCGGGGTATCCGGTGGACGCCGAAGCCATTCTGCTGTGCGAACTCGATGGCGTTGAAGCCGACGTCTCTGATGACTGCGACCGCGTGCGCCAGGTGCTGGAACACGCTGGCGCCACCGAAGTGCGCCTGGCCCGTGATGAGGCTGAGCGCGTGCGCTTCTGGGCCGGGCGCAAGAATGCCTTCCCGGCGGTGGGCCGCCTCTCACCGGATTACTACTGCATGGACGGCACGATCCCGCGCCGCGAACTGCCCGGCGTATTGCACGCGATCGCCGCGTTGTCGGCCGAGTACGACCTGCGGGTGGCCAACGTTTTCCATGCCGGCGACGGCAATATGCACCCGTTGATTCTGTTCGATGCCAATCAACCCGGTGAACTCGATCGCGCCGAAGCGCTGGGCGGCAAGATCCTCGAATTATGCGTGAAAGTCGGCGGCAGCATTACCGGTGAACACGGCGTGGGCCGCGAGAAAATCAATCAGATGTGCGCGCAGTTCAATAGCGATGAACTGACCGTGTTCCATGCCGTTAAGGCCGCGTTTGACCCCAGCGGTTTACTCAACCCCGGCAAGAACATTCCCACCCTGCACCGCTGCGCCGAGTTTGGCGCCATGCACGTCCATATGGGTCAGATGCCCTTCCCTGAACTGGAGCGTTTCTGATGCGCAGCGAACACGGTATGGATGATAGCGGCCCGCTGCTGGAGCAGGTCAACCAGGCCCTGCAAAACGCCACGCCGTTGCGCATCCAGGGCTCCAACAGCAAGGCGTTCCTGGGGCGCATCGTGGCGGGTGAAGTGCTCGACACGCGTTCCCATCGGGGCATCGTCAGCTACGACCCGACGGAACTGGTGATCACCGTCCGCTGCGGCACGCCACTGGCAGAATTATCCGAAGTGCTGGACGCGGCCCAGCAGATGCTCCCTTGTGAACCGCCCTCCTTCGGTGAAAACGCCACGGTAGGCGGCATGATCGCCAGCGGACTCTCGGGGCCGCGACGCCCGTGGTCAGGCTCCGTGCGCGATTTCGTCCTCGGGACGCGCGTCATCACTGGACACGGCAAGCATTTGCGCTTCGGCGGCGAGGTCATGAAAAACGTCGCCGGCTACGATCTGTCGCGACTGATGGCCGGCAGCTACGGTTCGCTTGGTGTGATTACCGAAGTCTCGCTCAAGGTCCTGCCCAAGCCGCGTCAAACCTCAAGCATCAGCCTGGACATCGACAGCGATCGCGCTTTGTTGCGCCTCGCAGAATGGGGTCAGCAACCGTTGCCAATCAGTGCCGCGTGCCACGATGGCCGGCAATTGCACCTCAGATTTGAAGGTGGCGAAGGCTCGGTGGCTGCGGCTCATGACCGTTTGGGTGGCGAGCTGCTGGACGCTTCGTACTGGGCAGATCTCAACGAGCAGCGCTTGAGTTTCTTCGATGAAGATCAGCCGCTTTGGCGCCTGTCCTTGCCCAACAACACCGCAAAACTGTCCTTGCCCGGCCGCCAACTGATCGATTGGGGCGGCGCCCAGCGCTGGCTCAAATCCAATGCCGAAGAAGCGTTTATTCGTAAAGTCGTGGAAGAGGTCGGCGGACACGTGACCTGCTACAGCCACGGACTGATCGACAGCCCTTTCCAACCGTTACCCGACGCACTGATGCGTTACCACCGGAACCTGAAGCAACAACTTGACCCCCGGGGCATCTTCAACCCCGGTCGCCTGTACGCGGAGCTTTGACCCATGCAGACCACCTTGAGCGAACAAGCACGCCAGCTGCCCCGCGCCGAAGAAGCCGAAAGCATCCTGCGTACGTGCGTGCACTGCGGTTTCTGCAACGCCACTTGCCCGACCTATCAATTGCTCGGTGATGAACTGGATGGACCGAGGGGCCGCATCTATCTGATCAAGCAGGTGCTGGAGGGTAATGAGGTCACTCAGAAAACCCAGCAGCATCTGGATCGTTGCCTGTCGTGCCGCAATTGCGAAACCACCTGCCCGTCCGGCGTCGACTACCACAACTTGCTGGACATCGGCCGGGCGGTGGTCGATGCGGCGGTGCCACGGCCACTCGGCCAGCGCCTGTTGCGCGAAGGATTGCGCAGCGTCGTGCCCAATCCGCAGTTGTTCAAAGGGCTGGTCAGCAGTGGCCAGGTTTTCCGCGCCTTAATGCCCGACATGCTGCGCGTCAAACTGCCGCGCAACGTGTATCCGGCAAAACCGCGACCGACCGCCCGTCATTCCCGGCAAGTGCTCATGCTCGAAGGTTGCGTGCAACCGAGCCTGTCGCCCAATACCAATGCGGCCGCCGCGCGTGTACTGGATCGACTGGGGATCAGCATCACTCCGACCCGCGAGGCAGGGTGCTGCGGCGCCGTGGACTATCACCTGGACGCTCAGGCGGCCGGCCTTGATCGCGCCCGCCGCAACATCGATGCATGGTGGCCGAGCATTGAAAAAGGTGCCGAGGCCATTGTGCAAACCGCCAGCGGCTGCGGTGCCTTCATCAAAGATTATGGCCACCTGCTCAGCGCCGATCCGGCGTATGCCGCCAAGGCGCAAAGGGTCAGCGCGCTTGCCAGGGATCTGGTTGAAGTGCTGCGCGACGAGCCGCTGGACAAGCTCGGCGTACACGGTAACCAGCGCCTGGCGTTCCATTGCCCCTGCACCTTGCAGCACGCACAAAAACTCGGCGGGGCCGTTGAGTCGGTGCTGACCCGCCTGGGTTACAACCTGACGCCGGTTCCTGACAGCCACCTGTGCTGCGGCTCGGCGGGCACTTATTCGCTGACCCAACCCGAACTGTCGCGACAACTGCGCGACAACAAACTCAATGCGCTGGAAAGCGGACATCCCGAAGTCATTGTCACGGCCAATATCGGCTGTCAGTCCCACCTCGACGGCGCGGGCCGAACCCCTGTCAGGCACTGGATCGAACTGGTCGAAGCCGCGTTGCCTTAACCGAACCCTGGAGAATCCACATGAAAAGCAAAGCCGTACTGAGCCAGACCGAAGTCAGCCAAATTCTCGCAGCCGCACGGACCGAAGCGCAGAACAACCAATGGGCGGTGACCATCGTGATCGTCGATGACGGCGGCCACCCATTGGCCCTTGAACGCCTCGACGGGTGCGCGCCGATTGGCGCCTACATCGCCACCGAAAAGGCCCGCACTTCCGCCCTCGGTCGACGTGAATCCAAAGGCTATGAAGAGATGGTCAATGGTGGGCGTCACGCGTTTTTGTCGGCGCCATTACTGACCTCCCTTGAAGGGGGTGTGCCAATCATCGTCGACGGCCAGGTGATCGGTGCGGTCGGCGTGTCCGGGGTCAAAGCCGAGCAGGACGCACAAGTGGCCAAAGCCGGCGCGCAATGCCTGAACTGAACCTGACGCTGTCAGCGCTCGAAAAACACCGTTTGATGGAGATGCAAAAAGTGACCGATTTCGTGAACTGCCATGGCCTCAAGGTCGCGCCTGTCCTGCACCGTTTCGTTGAGACAGACGTGTTGCCGGGAACCGGTCTGGACGCACAAACGTTCTGGAGTGGTTTCGCCAGACTGGTGCATGAATTGGCGCCTATCAACCGCGCGCTGCTGGCTGAACGTGATCGCCTGCAAACCAAACTGGATACCTGGCACCGTGCCTATCCTGGGCCGGTCACCGACATGCCGGCTTATCGCGACTTCCTCAGCGGCATCGGTTACCTGCAACCGCAACCCGTGAACGTCAAGGTCAGCACCCGCAACGTCGATACAGAGATCAGCCTGCAGGCCGGACCGCAACTGGTCGTTCCGGCAGTCAACGCTCGTTACGCGCTCAACGCCGCCAATGCTCGCTGGGGTTCGCTATATGACGCACTCTACGGCACCGACGTGATCGCCGATGACGGCGGCGCCGAGCCGGGATGGACTTACAACCCCGTACGCGGGGCGAAAGTCATCGCGTTTGCGCGGGCGTTTCTGGATCAGGCATTCCCTTTGGGCAACGGCTCGCATGTTGCAGCGTCCCGTTACCAGATCGAAGGCGCAACCCTGCAAGTCACCTTGAATGACGGCAGCCAAACCGCTTTATCGAACGCCGCGCAGTACATCGGCTATCAAGGTTCGCTAACGGACCCCACGGCGATTTTGCTGAAGAACAACGATCTGCATGTAGAGATCCAGATCGATCGACAGAGCGTCATCGGTCAGGCCGACGCTGCCGGCGTCAAGGACTTGCTGATTGAAGCCGCCCTCTCGACCATCATTGATTGCGAAGACTCGGTGGCGGCGGTCGACGCCGATGACAAGGTGCAGGTGTATCGCAACTGGCTGGGCTTGATGAAGGGCGACCTCAAGGAAGACCTGGAGAAAAACGGCAAAACCATCACTCGACGCCTGAACCCGGACCGCGAGTACACGGTTGCCGATGGCACCTCACTGACGCTACACGGGCGTTCGTTGCTGTTCATCCGCAACGTCGGGCATCTGATGACCAGCCCCGCCATTCTCGACAGTGGCGGACTGGAAATCCCGGAAGGCATTCTTGATGGCGTCATCACCGGCCTGATTGCCCTCCATGACCTGCAACGCCGCGGTAACTCCCGGACCGGCAGTGTCTATATCGTCAAACCGAAAATGCACGGCCCTACCGAAGTAGCGTTCGCCGAGCAGTTGTTCAGCCGCATCGAAGACCTGCTGCAACTCGAACGTCATACCCTGAAAATGGGCATCATGGACGAGGAGCGGCGCACCAGCATCAACCTCAAAGCCTGCATCGCGGCGGCATCCTCACGGGTAGCGTTCATCAACACAGGCTTCCTCGATCGCACCGGCGACGAGATGCACACGGCCATGGAAGCAGGGCCGATGCTGCGCAAGGGCGACATGAAAAGCACGCCGTGGATCGAGGCCTATGAGCTCAATAACGTACTCGTCGGCCTTGACTGCAACTTACGCGGCCGTGCCCAGATCGGTAAAGGCATGTGGGCCATGCCGGACCGAATGGCCGACATGCTGAAACAGAAAGTCGCCCACCCCAAAGCAGGTGCGAATACCGCGTGGGTGCCCTCGCCTACCGCCGCCACCTTGCACGCACTGCATTACCACCAGGTTAATGTGCGGTCCGTGCAAGAATCCCTTGAAAGCACCCACTTCAGTGACGTCAGCCAGACACTGCTGGATGGATTGCTCCGCGTGCCCGTCGTGATTGACAGGGCGTGGTCGGCGGATGAAATTCGTCAGGAAGTCGAAAACAATGCCCAGGGCTTGCTGGGCTATGTGGTGCGGTGGGTCGAACAAGGGATCGGCTGCTCGAAGGTTCCCGATATCCATAACGTGGGCTTGATGGAAGATCGTGCGACCTTGCGCATCTCCAGCCAGCACATGGCCAACTGGCTGCGGCATGGCGTGATTACCAAGGAACAGGCAATCGAAATATTGCAGCGCATGGCGCGAGTCGTCGATGAGCAAAATGCTGGCGACACTCTCTACAAGCCCATGGCACCGGACTTCGAACAGTCAGTTGCCTTTCAAGCGGCGTGCGCACTGGTATTCGAAGGGTGCGCACAACCCAACGGTTATACCGAGCCGCTGTTGCATAAATTCCGCCTCGCGTACAAGCAGTCGAGGGCGTAAATAGAAGGAAACAAATGAAGAGGCTCAGGCCTCTTTTTTTGTGAGCAGCTACTCTCGATGGTTATCGCTCACGCTGTCGCACCGGCAGAGCAACGACCCGCCCAAGAGGAAGCGCACAGATGACCCGTCTCACTGCGAAAGACTTTTCCCCGCAACTGCTCGAACTGTACGACTACTACGCCCACGGCAAGATCAATCGGCGCGAGTTTCTCGACCGTGCGGCGCTGTTTACACTGGGTGGTTTGACGGCGAGCGCCCTGCTCGCCGCACTGAGTCCGAACTATGCGCTGGCCGAGCAAATTGAATTTACCGATCCGGACATCATCGCCGAGTACATCACCTATCCCTCACCCAAGGGCAACGGGCAGGTTCGTGGTTACCTGGTGCGCCCGGCGAAAGCCACCGGCAAGACGGCTGCCGTGGTCGTCGTGCATGAAAACCGCGGGCTCAACCCTTACATCGAGGATGTCGCCCGGCGCTTGGCCAAGGCAGGCTTCATTGCTCTCGCCCCTGACGGCCTGACCTCGGTTGGCGGCTATCCCGGCAACGATGACAAAGGTCGAGAGCTTCAGATGACGGTCGATCCTGAAAAGCTCATGAATGACTTTTTCGCTGCCATCGAGTGGTTGATGAAGCATGACGCAACCACGGGGAAAGTCGGCATCACCGGCTTCTGCTACGGCGGCGGCGTCACCAATGCCGCAGCCGTCGCCTATCCGGAGTTGGGTGCTGCCGTGTCCTTTTATGGGCGACAACCCGAGACTAAAGACGTCGCCCGAATCAAGGCGCCGGTGATGCTTCACTACGGCGAACTGGATGCGCGCATTAATGAAGGTTGGCCGGCCTATGAGAAGGCGCTGAAAGCAGCGGGCAAGACGTATGAAGCCTACATCTATCCTGGCGCCAACCATGGTTTCCATAACGACTCCACGCCTCGATACGACGAGGCCGCGGCCAAACTGGCGTGGGATCGGACGCTGGGGTGGTTTCGGCGGTACCTGGTTTAGTGCTAAGGATGAATGTCTTCGCGGGGCGATTTGTGCAGTCTGGTAGCGGCCGCTCGCTGAGCAAGGCCGCCGGAAAAAACTGCGAACTCAGCCCTTGGCCGCCATCGCGGTGACTTCCACGCGCATGCCTTCGACCGCCAGGGCGGCCACGCCAACGGCGGCGCGAACCGGCCATGGTTTGGCAAAAAAGCGCTGGTAGACCTCGTTGAAAGCAGCGCGGTCAGCCATGTCGGTGAGGTAGATGGTCAGATGCAGAACCCGGTCCATGGAACTGCCGGCGCGTTCCAGCGCGACCTTCAACGCCTGCAAGGTGCATTCGCTTTGCAGGGTGATGTCGCCCAGCTCCAGGCTGCCGTCGGCGTGGGTCGGGACCTGGGTAGAGACCAGCAGGCCGCCGAAACCGGCGACGTCGCTGGAAATGGATTCCGAGTCCGGATCGGGGATGAAGGTGAGGTCGTGGTTTGCCATGAGGATCTCTTGCTTGAGGTAGTAAGGAGGGCGGCCAGTTTACCTCGTAACAACGCCTTCGCACCGTTCATGCCGCCTACTCTTCAAAGCGATCCATGGGGTCCCGATCGCGCTCGTATCGTCTTGTGAGCGGAAACGGCGGCAACCAGGACTCGCGACGCACGATCCAGCTTTCGTAGGTTGGCATCAGTTGATCAGGGGCATCCAGGGAGCCCAGGTTCACTTCGATTTCGTCGGCGGTGCGGGCGAAAACGGACGAGCCGCAACGGGGACAGAAAAACCGCCCGGCGTAGTCACGCGTTTCGCCAATGATCGTCACCGCATCCTGAGGGAATATCGCGGAGGCGTGAAACAGCGCCCCATGATGCTTGCGGCAGTCCAGGCAGTGACAAAGGCCGACCCGGTATGGGAGCCCCGAGGCCTCAATCCGGACGTTGCCGCACAGACAACCACCCGTGAACCGTTCCATGCTGCGTCTCCTCTAGAATCAAGCATTCGCAATGTTTACGACGAACCCCGTCGGTCGTTTTGAAAATAGCAGCTAAACGACCGCCATGAGTCGGATTCAGCAGGAATCAGCCACAGCGTCCATTGCGCAACGACCAGATATTTTCTCCCTCGACATTCTTATGGGAGGATGAGGTTTCTCTATCTTTCAGGAAGGTCATGGAAATTCGATTGATGGAAGCCAAGGACTGGATGCTTTTGAAGAAGATCCGACTCGCTGCGCTTTTGGACACGCCGACAGCGTTTGGTGTGAGTTACCAAACGGTAGCCAATTACAGTGACGAGCAGTGGAAAGAACGAGCCTCGTCAGCGACCGGACCGGAATTCTGGTTGGCCATCAAGGAAGATAAGCCGGTGGGAATGATTGGTGGCGGGGTCAGTCAAGCGAATCGCTACAACCTGATCGGAATGTGGGTTGAACCAGAAGCACGTGGCTCTGGCGTGGCGACCCGACTGGTAGAGGCGGTGAAAGCCCGCGCGACAGCCAGAGGACATGATCGCGTTTTTCTGGACGTATCCCCCGACAATGCAAGAGCCTCGAACTTCTATTTAAACCAGGGTTTCTCTTTCATAGATGAATGGGAACCCTTGGCAAGTCATCCGCATATCACGGTTCAGACAATGCTCTGGACTATACGGAACTGACTCACAGAGGTGGCGGTTTGGTCATTTCTACCCATTGAGCGCGCGGGGATTGCTCAACTTGGTCAGACGATGTCCGCCCCGATACAAGTGCATTTGTCACTGCTTCGTCGAGCGACGCTCCAGCAACATCTACTGAGTGTTCTCATGTACCGCCGTTGCTGGCGGCTGCCGCTCCTTCACACAGGAGTGCGCGTTCAACCGCAGCCTTATCAATGACTGACCACACGCAGGCAATTTTCTCTTCGTAGAAGGTGTAAAACACATTCTCGGAGAATGTTAGCCGTTGGCCGTGTGTATCCAGCCCCAGGAATCGCCCTTGTGGTGAGCAATCAAACAACAGACGGCTCGCGACTTGCGGCGCCTCGACAACCAGCATGTCAATCTTGAAGCGCAGGTCTGGAATGATCCTTACGTCGTTCTCCAACATCGCCTGATAGCCTGCCAGGCCCACCAGCTCTCCATTGTATTGCACGCTGTTATCGACGAAGTTGCCCAAGTCATGCCAACGACGTGCATTGAGGCAGGCAATATAAGCGCGGTATTGCTTGGCCAGGTCCACGTTTCGCTCTCCTGTCGTGGGGGTACTTGAGGCAGCAAGTTCGTCTGTTGCGGCGTCAGAAACCCGTTTTCCGACGTGCAACATGTCCATTCAGAGATACTCGTTAATCTTTCACTCATTGCTGCCGACGTTTCTAGCTTAGGGCATAGGAGTAATACAGATGAGAAACAACCAACCGGTTACACAGCGAGAGGTTGCCCTTAGACCTCAACAAAAACTCATCTCGACAACGGACGCACGTGGCGTCATTACATACTGCAATGACGCCTTCGTAGAGATCAGCGGTTTCAACAAGTCGGACCTGATAGGCGCGCCTCAAAATATCGTTCGGCACCCCGATGTACCCTCCGCCATATTTGCACACATGTGGGCCGCGCTTAAACAAGGCAAGCCCTGGATGGGTATCGTCAAGAACCGCGCAAAAAATGGCGACCACTACTGGGTCAATGCCTACGTCACGGCTATTTTCGAAGGTAACCAGGTCGTTGGTTACGAATCGGTCAGAGTCAAGCCTACGGCCGAACAGATCCGCCGCGCCGAAGTCCTCTACAAGCGCATAAGCCTCGGAAAGTCAGCCGTCCCCGGCAGCGATAAATGGCAACCCGCCCTGTTGAGTTGGCTGCCGGTTCTGGCAATGGGTTTAGTGGGCACTGCAGGCGGTGTCTGGCTCAGCGCTCCTGAGGCAATCATCCTGGCTGCAGGGATATCGGTTCCGATCGGTTTGATTGTTTCGCGCCGACAAAATCAGGGCGCGCTGCATCTGCTGGAAATGGCTGAATCTTCGACCTCAGACTCACTTCTCGCCAAAATGTACAGCGATGAACGTGGTCCCCAGGCACGCCTTGAAACCGCTTTTGTGAGCCAGGCATCGCGCCTCAAAACTTGCCTTACGCGGTTACAAGACACCGCAGAGCAACTTACCAGCCTGGCCGGGAGATCGGACGGCCTCGCCGCCGATAGTTCTCGCGGACTTGAACGCCAACGAGTCGAGACCGAGCAGGTGTCGGCAGCGGTCAATCAGATGGCGGCGACCACACAAGAGGTGGCAAGCCACGTCCAACGTACCGCCGACGCCACGCAAGAAGCCAATGTGCTGACGGAACGTGGACGCGATGTGGCCCGAGATACCCGAGAAGCCATCCAGCGCCTCTCCGTCGTAGTGGGTGAGACAGGACTGACGGTCGCGCAGTTAGCCAAAGACAGCAATGAAATAGGGACAGTTGTCGACGTCATCAAGGGCATTGCCGATCAGACCAACTTGCTGGCTCTGAATGCCGCCATCGAAGCCGCGCGCGCGGGAGACATGGGTCAAGGCTTCGCTGTGGTCGCGGATGAAGTGCGTCAGTTGGCACTACGCACGACTCACTCCACCACCCAGATCCATAGTCTGATTTCCAAGCTGCAGGTCTCCTCCAACAATGCCGTGAAGACAATGGAAAGCGGACATCGACAGGCCGAAGAAGGCGTGGCGTGGGTGCTTGAGGCAGACAAGGCGTTGATCGGTATCAGTGAAGCCGTAGCGCACATTACAGATATGAGCACCCAGATTGCCGCGGCGACCGAAGAACAAACCGCCGTTGCAGAGGAAATCAGCCGCAACATCACGACCATCGCGAATCTGGCAGATCAAACGTCTGAACAAGCCAGGCATTCGGCAGAGCTCAGCAAGGAGTTAACCCAGACAGCTAAAACGCAGTATTCATTGGTCGAGCGATTTAACCGATAGCCCATCAAACTTCCCTGAATAGGAGCGGCTCCGTGCGCCAGGGCAAATTGCGATTGAGTAACGGAGCGATGGGTGTTGTCGAATGGAATTGAAGGCAAAGGTGCACTACCTTCTATTTGCAACACCCTCGAATCGCTATCCTTTTCAGGTTGAGAGGTGGACTTCATGAACAACATCATCTACATCGTCGGCGTAGTTGTCATTGTCGTGGTTATCCTGTCGTTCCTCGGGTTTGCATAGATTCGAAGACCGTCTGGATTCATCGTTTGGGCCAATACCTGCCTCTCGCGGACGACAGTCATCGGCGCTGTTTGCACGTTACGGGGCCTGCGGTTACAAGACTGTTTTCCGACCCTGGAGCGCAGCGCATGTCCAGAATCCTCTTCCTTACGTTCACCGGCCTGGTCCTCTGCGCCAGCCAGGCTATGGCGGACGTCCTTAAGATCAGCGTGATCGGTGCCGGTAACTTCGGCGGTACGCTCGGCACGCTATGGGTGAAGGCTGGCCACTCGGTGATGTTTTCGTCACGCCACCCCGAGGAACTGACGGACCTGGTCAACAACGCCGGCCCCTCCGCTCGGGCGGGGTCGGTAAGCGAAGCCGCGGCATGGGGTGACGTGATCGTGCTGAGTGTTCCCTACGGGGCAATGCCGGTATTGGCCGAACAGCTGAAGGGCAAGCTGGAAGGCAAGGTGGTGTTTAGCACCAGTAACCCGATCAGCGGCCGTGACGGAGACGTCGGGCACAAGGCGCGGGAACAGGGCGTCGCCTTGGCGGACCAAGCCTATTTTCCCGGGGTACACCTGGTGCGCGCATTCAACGCCATAGGCTACGCATCAATGAAAAGCCTGTCTGGCAAAGACAAGGCGATTCCCGTCTTCGCCGACGACGCCCAGGCCCGGGACCTGGGGAGTTGGCTGGTACGCGACGCCGGGTTTATACCGGTACTTCTACCGCTGGCGCGAGCTAATGAAGGTTTGCCGGGCGGCCCGCTCAGCGGCGTTTGGAGTGAAGCCGAACTCAAGCAAAAGCAAGGTCTCTAGCGAATGCAGCTGTCTGTTCTCTCTGGGCCACCAGCTTGTCATCCAGCAGGTTGCGTGCGGAAATGTTCACGGCAACCGGTATGCATATCCCGGCATCGGCCCAGACCCGCACCTGAGACAGTGCCAGGTTCAGCACGTATTGAGTCAGGGAGCCGATGATTCCGGTGAGTTCGGCAAACGGAATGAACTCGTTCGGGTTCACCAGGCCGCGCACCGGATGCCGCCAGCGCACCAAGGCCCCGACCCCGGTGACGTCTTCTGTGCTCAGCCTGACCTTGGGCTGGTGCTCCAGGAACAATTCGCCGCGATCCAGACCTCGCCGCAGTTCGTCGAGCATAAGTGAGCGCTATCAACGGGTTGGCACTACAGCGCGATATGCATGTTTCTGTACTGCGCATTAAACGTTGCTTTTAATACCTGTACTTTCTCTGATGCCCACCAAAGCATTGAACGCGCCAGTATCAAGCGGCCGGCTCAAGAAATAGCCTTGACCTTCGTCACACGACACCGCTTTGAGCAACTTCAGATGCTCGGCTGTTTCAATGCCCTCAGCAGTAACAGTGAGCGATAACGCGCAGCCCAAGCCCACGATGGCCTGAATGATCGACTCGTCGCCCTCACTGTCACCCAGTCGGTTTAAAAAGCTGCGGTCTATTTTCAGGCCATCGAACGGGAAGGTGCGCAGATAGCTCAGCGAAGAATAGCCCGTTCCAAAATCGTCCATGGAGATGCGCACGCCGAGGCGTTTGAGCGTATGCATTATCTCAAGCGCGCCTTCGGCATCTTCGAGCATGACGTTTTCGGTAATTTCCAACTCTACCCGGGCAGGATCGATTCCGGAGTCAAACAGTATTTTCTGAAGGCGCTCCACCAAATTGCCTCGCTTGAATTCGATGGGCGAAAGGTTAACGGAGACGAACAGGCTATCCGGCCACCGCGCGGCGTACCTGCAAGCGGTATCGATTACCCAGTTACTCAAGGAAAGAATCAGCCCGCTTTCTTCGGCAATGGGGATAAATGTGTCGGGTGATATCAAACCACGCTCAGGATGTTGCCACCGTACCAACGCCTCGGCACCGACCATCTGACCGTCAGCGATGCGATAGCGCGGCTGGAAATGCAGCCTCAGCTCTCCGTGTTTGATCGCGAAACGCAGGTCACTTTCCAGACGGCGGCGCTCAATGATCTTCTCGTTCATGTCGCCCGCGTAAAAGCGCCATGTATTGCGACCTCCGGCCTTGGCTTCGTACAACGCGATATCCGCATAGCGAAGCAGCTCGGTGGCCTCGCGAGCGTCATTGGGCGCCATTGCGATGCCGATACTGGCGCTGACGAACACTTCCTGCTCATCGATCTCTATAGGCCGCTCGATGGACTCGATCAGGCGTCGACATAGCGCCTCGACTTCTTCCTGGGAGCTCACATCGGTGAGGATCAGTACAAACTCATCACCGCCGACCCGCGCGACAAGGTCCCCGTGGCGCACACAGTCAGCCAAGCGGCTCGACACTTCGTTAAGTACCCGATCACCTGCCGCATGCCCCAACAGGTCATTCACCGGTTTGAATCGATCCAGGTCCAGACTGAGCATGACCAGAGGATGTTTTACCGTTGGCAAAGCCTTGAGTTTGCCGTCAAGAAACTCCTGAAGCCGAGTCCTGTTCGGCAACCCGGTCAGCGCGTCATGCTGTGAGAGGAATTCGATTCTTCGACGAGCCTCGACTTCCTCCGTGACGTCAGTTGCAGTTCCCCGGAACCCTCCACACGTCATTTCTCGCGCCGAAAGACGAGTGATTCGCTCCTGGCCTTTAGTGTCGACGTAGCGGCACTGAACACTGATAGCCGGGAGACGGTTCGGAATGCTGAGCCACTGAGATAACGAGCCTAGTTCGGTGCTCAGAAGATCATCCATCGCCGCACCAATCCAGGCGTCCCTGGAGAGCCCTGTGACATCCTCAAACCGCTCGGACAGATAGGTGAAACGCCAATCAGCGTCTATTTCCCATACCCAGTCCGAGCTGGCTTCAACGACATCGCGAAAGCGCGCTTCGCTGGTGGCGAGGGCAGCCCGACCGCTTTGCAGCGATGTGTAGCTGGCGTCAAGCGCCTGTGCCCCAGCGGTTGCGCGACGCAAGATGACCCAGGTCATCAGGCACACCAATAGCGCGGCGACACCGATCAATGGCAATCCCAGCGCCAATAACCGCAGACCTGGCCTGGACGGACTCCAGTGCAAACTGCCGGCAATACCATTCTCGCCCAATGGCAAGATAGAGGTTGTGCCCATATCACCCGAAGTGGCGACGCGCAGGCCATCCACCCCATAATTCCGGCCTATGGCCTCGAGTTTGGCGCTGTCCAGAATGTCGACGAACATCAACACCGACGGCGACCTGTCATCAGACACCACTGTCGGGTCGGTTCCCGGCGTAATCGCCGCTGCGGCGACCAACGCGGGTATGCCTCCAACGACAATGAAGGCGGTTGTCGGCGTTTCTGTTTCCACGCCTTCACGAGCCTTGACGAGAATCGCGTCAATGGATTGCTCGAGCCACTTCTCGGCTTCAACCGATTTCAACTCGCCCTTGAGCACAGCGTAAACGGTGCGATTAACGTCGTTGACGACAAACACGCCCCGAAAACCAAAATCCGTGTAAAGCGTTGTGCCGACGTTTTGCCGCACGTACGCCCAGTCAGGGTCCATTTCAACATGCAGATGTTTGTAAGCATCGCCCCAAAATGCGTAATCCTTCACGGTCGAGCGCATCGATTTTTCCAGCGATTGCATGGCCTTCTTCGTGTAGAAAGCACTTTGGACCTCCTCCGTTCGGTCTAAATCATGTGCAAGGTAAACAAGTGAATAGCTGGCAAGGAAAAAAACACCCGCCAACAGGCCCACAAACTTGAACAGAGAGGCACGTGCCAGCGCCACGCTTGAACGATCGATCGGGGAACGGGCGATAGAGGGTAGATTGTTTGACATAGATTCCGCTGGGCGTTGAGGCAATTCGGCTGCATATCGAGTTATCGGCCGATGTTACCGAAGGGTGAATGCCACCCAAATGCGCTAAACCTGCTAAACCGCCCCAAGGGAAGGCGCAATGGGTCCTCTCCTCCCTGCTCGCCATCAACCTGGCGCTGACAGCGGGATGTGCAGGCAAAACGTCCACGGCTCGCTATTCAGCCTCAAGCGTAGGCTCGAACTGCTATGCAAAAGCACTACCCACTGCCGGCGAGGGCGAGCTGGCTTGGGGCGATACCTTGAACATGGCTCGCAAAACATCCCTGAATAATTGCATCCGTTATGCCGGCCGATCCGGTGGCACGCCAGATACCTGCCAAGTGGTGTTGGCGCAGTGCAAAAATTAATAGAGCGGCAACGAAGCGGGCCGTACGGTTCAGGTTAACGCCCAAGAGCCTCTTCGATCGCAGCGATGTCGATCTTGCCCATTGTCATCATGGCGTCGAACGCGCGCTTGGCCGCCGCTTGATCGGGATTGGTTATCGCGGCTGTCAGAATGCGTGGCGAGATCTGCCACGACACTCCCCACTTGTCCTTGCACCAGCCACAAACGTTTTCCTGGCCACCGTTATCGACAATCGCGTTCCACAAGCGGTCTGTTTCGGCCTGGTCGTCGGTCGCCACCTGGAACGAGAAAGCCTCGGCATGTTTGAACGATGACCCCGCGTTCAGCCCCAGACAAGGGATGCCCATCACCGTGAATTCAACCGTCAAGACATCGCCCTGCTTGCCCGCCGGATAGTCGCCAGGCGCGTGATGGACTGCGTCCACCGTGCTGTTCGGGAACGTCTTGGCGTAGAACGTCGCAGCGTCCAGTGCAGTGCCGTCGAAGCAGAGACAAATCGTGTTTTTGCTGACCATTTGGGTTCTCCAGAATCTGGACTGACACGAGCAGTCTAGCAGCGCAGAGAATCGGACTGATTCGGCAAACGTGGTGGGCGGTTGATCGATCAGCACTTATCCTATCCTTTAGGCAACCAACAACTCCGGACACCCATATGCCCGCCTCCGAATCCACCCTCCTCCAAAGCTGGCACCACAACGCCCGGTCCTGGATTGAAGCCGTCCGCAGCGGTGCCATCCAGAGCCGCCTCAAGGTCACCGATCAGGCAATCCTGCTGGCGGTGCTAAGCCGCCAACCCGAGCGCGTGCTCGACCTGGGCTGCGGCGAGGGCTGGCTGTTGCGTGCGCTGGCGGAGCGGGCCATCGAGGCGGTCGGTGTGGATGGCGATGCGACGCTAGTCGCGGCGGCGCGGGCGGCGGGTTCTTCGCGGGTGCATTTGGCGAGTTATGAAGCGTTGGTGGAGGCGAAGGTGGACGTCGGCCGCGACTACGACCTGATCTGCGCCAACTTCGCCCTGCTGCATCAGGACATCATCCCGTTGCTCGTCGCCATGAACGCCCTGCTCGCCCCTGGCGGCGCGCTGGTGATTCAGACGTTGCATCCGTGGGCTGCATCGGCGGGCGACTATCAGGATGGTTGGCGGGAAGAGACCTTCGCCGGGTTCAAGGGGCAGTGGCAACCCATGCCGTGGTATTTGCGAACCTTGTCCAGTTGGTTCAATGCGCTGGACATGGCCGGTTTTCGACTGACCGGCCTGCAGGAGCCGCAGCACCCGCAAAGTCCTTTGCCGCAGTCGCTGCTGTTGGTGGCCGAGCAGCGGGGGTGAGTCCAATCGATGAGCCCGGGCAACACCATGACTTCACGGCCTGGTCTTCACGGCGACGAACCCTTCTGATCAGTGTTTACACATCAAGCGGAATCCTTGCAAATTCATCAACCAGCAAGCGGGAGCCTGCTGAGCGCCAGGCGGTTTGCGAGGATCTCGCCATGGCTTCGATGACGCTAAGATGACGGCCGATGCCCTTCCCTGCCCATGGCCGGACCCTTGTTCTGCGCCGGTTCGACGGTGTTCAACCCGCTTGTGGAATTCGACGTCAAGCCCACCGACCTCGACTGGCCGGCCATGCTCGGAACCTCGCGCGGCAAGGGCCGCCTGCATTTTGTTGGCGTAGTGCCCGGCGCTATTCCAGTGCACGTGTTCGACCTGATTCCCCAGCAAAAGAGCTTGTCCGCCTCACCGGTCGGCTCGCCCGGCACCACGGCGACCATGCTGGAATTTTGTGCATGTCATCAGATCCTGCCGCAGGTCGAGCACTTCCCCATGAGCCGGGTCAACGAAGCCGTCGATCACCTGCGCAGTGGCAAGGCGCGTTACCGCGTCGTGCTGGATGCCAGCAATTGCAGCTCTTTGTCTCGCGGACCACACAATTGCGTCACACCGGAAAAGTCCGTTGCAATGCGGGTAAACGCGCCCAACTGTTCCTCCAGCAACACTTGTTTGACAAAAAGCCCGTTTAACACAACACCCCTAAGCCGAAGCACTATTGAAACCGCCATCAAACGGTTAATCCATAATGGGTATGGCTCTTACTCTGACTTTTTACGTGTCCATGTTTGCCTGAACGTTTAACTCAAAAAACGCGTCAATCGCGCCTTCGGCCAACTGCCCCGCTCTCAACAAGGGCTTGCCGGTGCGCCGGAATAGCCAGCGTTGTGATCGTTATTGCCTGAAATGTCCGGGCAGAAAGTCGTGGACCTAGGCTGTGGTTATGGCTGGTTTTGTCGATGGGCGGCCGAACAAGACGCCCAGAGCGTGCTGGGACTGGATGTCTCGGGAAAAATGCTGGAGCGCGCTGTCGCCAGCACAAACGACTCGCGCGTCATTTATAACCGGGCCGACCTGGAGCGGCTTGAACTGGCCACGTGAACGAACGGGGCCCTACCGAGCAGGATCTGGCAGCCCGCCCTGCACTTTCAGACGAAATCGAGCGGCCAATGACGCTGATCCTGGCGGCCAGTCGCTGAGTTTTTTCCATGAGCCTTACAGCGATTGCCGCAAGGGTTCAATTGTGCGGGCGCAGCGCCGAAGCTCCAGCGGTGTGCGTCCAACGACCCGCATGAAGCTTTGATGCATGCGGCCAGCGGTGATGAATCCGTTCAGGCGCGCGATCTCCTCGAACGTCTGCCGCCCATCCTCCACCAGTGGTCGCGCCGCCTCCACGCGCAGACGTTCGACCGCACGCGCCGGTGTCACTCCGGTCGACGAGGCGAACGCCCGTCCGAACTGCCGAACGCTCAGGTTCGAGATCCGGGCCAGACGCTCGACCGAGAGATTTTCGCGCAGATGTTCGCGAGCGAAGCTTAACGCGGTTCGAATGCGATCCGATCCCGGGTCGAAATCCACCAGCGAAGAGAACTGGTATTGACCGCCCGGTCGTCGGCAGTAGACCACCAACATGCGCGCAACCGATCGTGCGATGTCCTTGCCCAGGTCCTGCTCGATCATGGCCAGGCTCATGTCGATCCCGGCCGACATGCCCGCCGAGGTCCACATCCCGTCGTCCTCGGTCCACATGTGGTCGCCATCTACGCACAACGCCGGGAACCGCTGCTGCAACTGCTGCGCGTAAAACCAATGGGTAGTTGCGGAGCGACCGTCGAGCAAGCCGCTGGCGGCCAGCAGAAAGGCCCCCGTGCACACGCTTGCGGTTCTTCGTGAGCGCTGGGAGATATCGCGAATGGTCGCTAAGAGCTCAGCCACCCACTCGCCCTCCGGCGGTTCGGGCGGGGCTATCACGATGAACGTATCGAAGGGCCGGGGCCGCAATGCCTCGGTGACGACTGTGAGCCCGCACGCACTGCAGACCAATCCGCCGTCCAGCGACGTGACAGTGAGCCGGTATTGGCAGGATGACAGTTGGCTGGCAATCAAGAAGGCCTCGAGCGGCCCGCTCAAATCCAGCAGCACAAAACCTGGGTGGACCAGAAAACCGACATGACGGGTCATGGCCGAAATCCAACGATCTATGTCCTTGGCAGCATTAGGCTCCCGCCCTAACTTGGCAGTCAACGCGTTTTACGAAGGTGTATCAGGCAGGAGACACAGTCATGAAAATTGTCGTCATCGGTGGCACAGGCTTGATCGGAACGCAGCTCTGCGACCTCTTGCGAGCGGGTGGACATGACGTCGTCGCAGCCTCACCGAACACCGGGGTCAACACCATTACCGGCGAAGGGCTGCAAGCGGCACTTCAGGGTGCCGATGCCGTCGTCGACGTCGCCAACTCACCCTCGTTCGAAGATGCCGCCGTGCTGGAATTCTTCGAGACATCCGGGCGCAACCTCTTCGCCGCCGAGAAGGCGGCCGGGGTCAAACACCACGTCGCGCTGTCGGTCGTGGGCACCGAACGGATGCTCGACAGCGGTTACTTCCGGGCCAAGATGGCCCAAGAGGAGTTGATCAAGAAATCAGGGGTTCCCTACTCCATCCTCCGGGCCACGCAGTTTTTCGAGTTCGTCGGCGCCATTGCGCAATCCGGCGCACAGGACAACACCGTTCGACTGACCTCGGCCGCCCTGCAGCCGGTCGCCTCCGCCGATGTCGCGGCGGCACTGGCAAAGATTGCCGTGGGAGCACCCACTGGCCAGACCGCTGAGGTTGCCGGCCCTGACCGGCAGCCGCTGGTCTCGTTCGCCAAGACCTATCTGCAGCACAACCAGGACCCGCGCGAAGTGATTACGGACGATAAAGCTACCTACTTTGGCGCACCGATCAACGACCAGTCGCTGACTCCGGGTGCCCATCCAATCATCGGCGCAACCCACTTCGATGCATGGCTCAAGAGCGGTTCCACCCAGCGCTGACGGCTTCGGTCACTGCATTGCGCCAGAACCATTCCACGATCAGGAGTGCCTCATGCGAACCCATTTACTTCTGGCCCTGCTTCCCCTGCTGTCTACCGGGGTCGTGATGGCGGCCCAAAATCCGACCGCTACAGCGCCGCCGCCTATCGTCAATACAGTGATGGTCCAGACGCTACCCGACTATCCCGGCAAGGAAGTGCTGATGATCACCGTCGAGTACCCACCCGGCGGTGCAGACCCGGTCCATCGACATGACGCGCATGGATTCATCTATGTGCTTGAGGGCACGATTGTCATGGGGGTGGCTGGCGGCAAGGAAGTCACATTGACCCCCGGGCAAAGCTTCCACGAAGGCCCCAAGGACTTGCACACAGTGGGGCGCAATGCCAGTCAGGACAAGAGCGCCAAGTTCCTGGTTTTCCTATTGAAGTACCAGAACAAACCTGCGGTCA
The DNA here is from genome assembly GCF_008369325.1 of Pseudomonas sp. ANT_H12B. GTDB lineage: Bacteria > Pseudomonadota > Gammaproteobacteria > Pseudomonadales > Pseudomonadaceae > Aquipseudomonas. The sequence goes on from NZ_VOBI01000001.1 coordinate 409,487, forward strand.
TTCCTGTCGATTGACCGCTTTTTTGTCGGTGCTCCATTCATGCGAAATCTGTCATCAGTGTTTGTCCAGTGGGCCGCTATTTGAGGGCGGGATAAACCCCTAGCATCGTCTCTACCCAGTGAGCAAACGGAGTCAGTAGCCAAGAGCTGGCAAGGTAAAAACCCGGACATTCGATGTGAACTTAACGGTCATCTCGAACGCTGAGTGAACCCTTAACGATACGGTGAACATCATGAACATTTTAAAAGTTGCGGTTTTTCTTGCACTTGGCGGTATAGGTGCACAGGCATTGGCAGAAGATAGCCACTCAACGGCCCCGACCAGTCAGATACCGGTTGAGCGGTACACTTACGCAACGAAACTCGACATCAAAAAAGTCATCGCAGTTTCGGAAATTGCAGACGTGTGCGGTGCGGTGCCGGCCCAAATGACCTATGAAGACTCTCACGGTCAACAACGTATCCTGCAGTATCAAGTGATGGGCACAGGATGTTCAAACGGTTGAATAACGTGCGGACGATGGAGGGTCGACACTCCATGGCTGCAGCGTTTGCGAACTCAAGCGTAGTCAATTTTTTTTGATGAGCAGACAATTTCCTCATCGGCTGCCAACACGCCTGGAATAGAGTTCTTAAGAAACTCCCGCAGACAGCGCTGCAGCAGGCGCTTGGGGTTTTCTGGAACACCGGATATTCCGGCGCTTCGCTGGACAGCATCGCCACCGCGGCCGGCATGAATCGCCCCAGCCTCTATGCGGCCTTCGGTGACAAACACGCGCTCTATATCAAAGCGCTTGAGCAGTATTGGGCGTTTGCCGATGCGGCCATGCACGAGGCGCTGAAGGACACCGAGCTGACGTTGAGTCAGGCGTTGATGCGCTTCTATGAGGGCCAGTTGTCGATCTATTTCTCGGGTGACGGCCAACCGCGTGGCTGTTTTGCGATTGGCACGGCGACGACCGAAGCCGTCGCGGATTCTGAAATACGCGAGGATCTTTCGGAGCGGCTCAGCAGGCTCGATGCCGATCTTGAAACGCGTCTGCAAGTGGCAATAAACGCCGGCGAGTTGAAAAGCGATGCCGACCCGGCGGCCCTTGCGGTGCTCGCATCGTCCCTGCTGCATAGCATTTCGATACGTGCGCGAGCGGGCAAATCCCGCGCTGAATTGACTGAACTTGCACGTAATGCAGTCAACGTCATTTGCGGATGAGGGAATTTCAGGGTGGGTGAACGACTCGAAGACATTCTTGCCGAGCGACTCGATGTGATCTTCTGTGGCATTAATCCGGGAATGAAGGCCGCCGCCCAAGGGCATCATTTTGCGGGCCGAAGCAATCGTTTCTGGCGCACACTGCATCTCGCCGGTTTTACGCTGGCAGAGGTACGGCCGGAGAACGATCGGACAATCTTGCAGTATCAGTGTGGATTAACGGCAGTGGTTGAACGGCCTACGGCGCGAGCGGATCAGTTGTCTGTGCATGAGTTCATCGCTGGCGCTGCGGATTTTGAACAGAAGATCGTGCGCTATGCGCCGCGCTTTGTGGCGTTTCTAGGCAAAGCGGCGTACGGCGCGTTATCCGGCCAACGAGAAGTGACGTGGGGGCTTCAGTCAAAAACCTTTGGTAATGCCTCGGTATGGGTTCTGCCCAACCCCAGCGGGCGAAATCGTGCGTTCACGCTTGATCAACTGGTAGACGCGTACCGCCAACTCTATTTGGCAACCGGCGAGCCGGTTCCTCTGGTCCCGACTTGGTGTTAAATAGAACGTTCAGGCGGTAAGTCCAGACCCTGTCGCGTAAAGCAGTGCAACGAGAACCGATATGAAAAGCCAATTTGAGTTAAATGATGTCCTTGAGCCCAAGATTCAGCGTGATGGAAACACTCACTACCTCCCCCATCAGCCGCCGGTGGTAACAGCATGATCGAGGTCACCGAGGTTTCCATCGCCGAACTGCGTGCTGCGCTCGAATCTGGCCAGACCACTGCGGTCGAGCTTGTCCAGGCCTATCTCGCCCGGATCGAAGCCTACGACGCACCCGACACGCCCACCGCCCTCAACGCGGTGGTGGTTCGAAACCCCGATGCGCTCAACGAGGCGCTGGCCTCCGATGCCCGTCGGGTGAAGGGCGAGACCCTTGGCCCGCTCGATGGCATCCCTTACACGGCCAAGGACAGTTACCTGGTGAAGGGGCTCACCGCTGCCTCTGGAAGTCCCGCCTTCGCCAACCTGATTGCTTATCGCGATGCCTTCACCATCGAACGGCTTCGCGCCGCCGGGGCGATCTGCCTGGGCAAGACCAACATGCCACCCATGGCGAACGGCGGCATGCAGCGCGGGGTCTATGGCCGCGCGGAGAGCCCGTACAACGGTGACTATCTCACCGCCCCCTTCGCATCTGGCTCATCGAACGGCGCAGGAACTGCCACCGCCGCCAGTTTCGCGGCATTCGGCCTGGCTGAAGAAACCTGGTCGAGCGGACGGGGTCCCGCATCGAACAATGGTCTGTGTGCCTATACGCCATCGCGCGGGGTGATCTCGGTGCGCGGGAACTGGCCGCTGACGCCGACGATGGACGTTGTCGTGCCGTATGCCAGAACCATGGCGGACCTCCTCGAAGTGCTCGACGTGGTGGTGGCGGAGGATCGCGACACACGGGGCGATCTGTGGCGCATGCAGCCCTGGGTGCCGATTCCGAGCGTCGCCTCGGTTCGTCCCGCTTCCTATGCCGATCTTGCCGCTAAAACCGATGCACTCGCTGGAAAGCGCTTCGGCGTTCCACGCATGTACATCAACGCCGATCCCGAAGCAGGCACGTCTAAAGCACCGGGCATCGGTGGTCCGACGGGGCAGCGAATCAATACCCGTGCCTCAGTGATCGAGCTCTGGGAAAAAGCGCGCCAGGCACTCGAAGCGGCTGGGGCGCAAGTGGTCGAAGTCGATTTCCCGCTGGTCTCCAATTGCGAGGGTGATCGTCCCGGTGCGCCGACGGTGTTCACTCGCGGCCTGGTGTCCAAAGAGTTTCTGCATCATGAATTGTGGGACTTGTCAGCGTGGGCGTTCGATGATTTTCTGCGGGCCAATGGCGATCCGAAATTGAACCGCCTCGCCGACGTCGACGGACCGCTGATTTTCCCGCATGACCCGGGAACACTCCCCAACCGGGAGGACGACCTTGCCGCTGGCATGGACGAATACGTGAAGATGGCCGAGCGCGGCATAACGCCGTGGGACAAAATCACCACGCTGCCCGACGGACTGCGGGGACTTGAACAGACGCGTCGAATCGATCTCGAACACTGGATGGATCGACTGGGTCTTGATGCGGTAATTTTCCCGACGGTCGCCGACGTTGGGCCGGCGAATGCCGATGTCGATATGAAGTCTGCGGATATCGCGTGGAGCAACGGCGTATGGGTCGCCAACGGCAACCTCGCCATCCGGCACCACGGTGTGCCTACAGTCACTGTGCCGATGGGAATAATGTCGGACATCGGCATGCCCGTCGGGCTGACATTTGCCGGTCGCGCCTATGACGATTCGTCGTTGCTTCGCTTGGCTTCAGCGTTTGAGTCGACGGGGACGAAACGCTTGATCCCTCCTCGAACCCCAGCATTGGCGGCTGGCAAAAAATAGTAACAGCGGGATTGGGGCTGTGCTTGCTCCAATCCCGCCCGGTAACGGCATGCAAAACCCTACTCTGCCAGGCGCAACCGTAACCGGCTTTGCCGCGACAGACCTGCCTGCAAGGCAAACGCCAAGACGACGGTCGAGGGTGCGGAAAAGCTGCTCAAGCTGTCACCGAAAAACATCAGTGCGAGTCCCAGCGCTGTGGCGCCAAACCAGGCTGTCAAGCCCACCGAATTGAATGCCGACACCCGTTCGAGCGCGGCCACCTCACAGCGCCCGTAGAGAATCTGCGCCAGCGCTACACCGACCCAGGCCACCACGAAAATACCTTGATAAGCCAACGCTTTGAGCAGGTAGGCAAACACATCCGCAAGCATCAAGCCGTAAACGATCACCCCAACCGCCAACGCCCACATCAAGTACGAACCGCGAAGGCCAAAACGACCAAAGAACGCCTGCATGTTCAGCGTCGCCAGGTAATAGTTGGCGGTGTTGATTCGGGTTTGCGTGGCCCAGACAAACAACAATCCCCACAAGCCCATCAACTGCAAAATCGCCATCACCACCGACACTTCGGTCAGTGCACCTTCATGAGGGATGCTGCTGACCAGATAGATGCCAGCCGCGCCGTTGAGCAGAAACGTCACCGCGTAGAACGGCATGCCGAAGTTCCAGCGACCGTGATAGCCAGCGTCTTCAGACTTGCCAAAACGTGCGTAATCGAAGGTAAACAGCATCAGCACCCAGACGCCCATATAGGCGACAAAGCAATCCCACCAGCCAAATGCACTGGGTGTTGCCGGGCCAAAATCCAGCCATTGCGGCTGGTAGCCATAGCGGCTGATCGACAGCCCCACCGCCACCAACAAACCACCCAGGTACACCGGCAGCAACACGCCATTGAGCTTGTCCAGCCAGTGCTGCACGCTGCCCAGAATCATCGGCACGCTGTACAGCACCACCGCCAGTGCGGCCAGCGGATAGACCAGTTCCGGGTACAGGTGATTGAGCGCGACGGCGATCACCGAACCTTCGAACACCGCGTAATAGATCGCCGTGGAAAAGAAGATCAACGTCGCCAGACAGGCACCGGTACTGCCGAACAACAACCGTGAAAACAACGCCACCGACAACCCGCTGCGGATCGCGAAGCGGCTGAGCACACTGTTGACCAGTCCGTAACTGATCACCGACAACACCATCCCGATCAGGGCGTTGCGGGCGCCGTAAGACAGGGCCAGCGAAGCGCCCACCACGATGTAAAACATCGCGCTGCACACCGCCCACCAGGCCATGGTCAGCGACAACCGGCCCATGCGTGCTTCGGGCGGAACGGGATGATTGGCCGGGTCTTGCCCGGTTTGACTCGATTGCGATAAAACAGCCATATGCGTGAACTCCAGAACCAATCAAAGGTTGAAGCGCGGGTAGCCGCCACCGCACCGAAGTGCGGCGTTGGCTGACCGTTTGGCATGACCCGCGCGATGCGGCGGGCAGAATCAGGAAGGGAACAGCTTGCTCAGGCAGCTGAGTTTTTTCTTATAGGAACGTCGCGCTTCCAGCGCCTCTTCCAGGGTGACCGCCACAAAGCGGGCCTTCTGGTTGGGTTGCATCTGGCCGATCAAGTCGAGGTCGGCGCTGATCACCGTGCCGATCATGGCGTAGCCACCACCCGACACAGCATCGCGGTGCAGCACGATAGGTTCGAGCCCCGCCGGGACCTGGATCGAGCCGATCGGGTAGCAACTGTCGACGATGTTCGACGGATCGGAGCCAGCACCGAACGGCTGTTCACGTGGCTGAAAACCCAGCGCGCTACCACCCTTGAAGCGATAACCGATGCGGTCCGCTTCGGAGCCGACCGTCCACGGTTCGGCGAAAAAACTCTTCGCCGCCGATGGGGTCAAGCGGTCGTAGTACAGCCCCGGCACCACGCGCAGGGTGATTTCGCCACCCAATGATTGGCGCAAGGCCATCGGCAAACTGGCCCCGGTGCGGCTTTTACCACTGGCAATACCGACCGGTAGTTCATCACCGGCTACCAGCCTGCGCCCCTGAAAACCACCGAGTGCGCCCAATGCATAGGTGGACCGACTGCCCAGCACCACCGGCACATCAATGCCACCCGCTACCGCCAAATAAGCGCGAGCGCCGGCCTTGGGGAAGTCGAAGCGCAGCACTTGTCCGGCCTTCACCGAGAACGCGGTGTCGTGGTGCATTTCTACGCCATCGACACGCGGCGTCATGTGCGCACCGCACACCGCCACCAGCGCATCCTGCTGAAACTCCAGCTCTGGCCCCAGCAACGTGCACTCCAGCGCCGCCGAACCTGCCGGGTTGCCGAGCAGTTGATTGGCGGCACTCAGAGCGTATTGGTCCAGCGCGCCGGAAGGTGGGATGCCCAGGTGGTAATACCCTTCGCGGCCCAAGTCCTGTACCGACGTGGCAAGACCGGGTTTGAGTACCTTGATCATGCCAGCACCTCCTGCAGCGACTTGGGATAGCCGACGGGATCGGCCAGAAACGCGTCCAGCGAAAACTCCACGGGACGAATCCGCAGATCGAAGCGCCCGGCTTCCACTTCGGCCACCGCGAGGTCGTAGGCCTCGCGGTCCAGGGGTTTGAACTGCACGATGTCGCCTGGGCGGAAGAACACCATGTGCTCTTTCAGGTACGCCAGGTTCTGCTGCGGGTCGTAGATCGGTGCCGGCGTGACGCCAAACATCTGATAACCACCGGCACCGCGAACCGAGTAGATGCAGCCAAAGCAACCGCCGTGACCCAAAGTCAATTTCGGCGTATCGGTGCGTGGCCGCAGATACTTGGGCACCTGCAACTGACGCTCGCGCTCGACCATCTGGAACATGAACGGCAGCCCTGCGACAAAGCCAACCATCGAGACAAACCACGGCGCACCACTGTGGGCAGCAATGAACGCATCGACATCCGCCAGGCCATTGATTCGCGCGGCGTATTCCAGATCCGTAGCGCTCGGGTCCTGATGACGGTCGCGAAAACGCATCAGGGTTTCGTGGGTCCAGGGATCGTTGTAGAGCACCGGGATCTCGATGATCCGCGTGTGCAGGGTGCGTTCAGCGACCGCCTCGGCCTCAGCGATTTTCACCGCTTCAAGCAGGTCGAAAGGGGCGATGCGATCCGGGTCGAAACGGATCTGGAACGAAGCATTGGCCAGGCACACATCGAGTACACCGTCGAGCGCCAGACGTTCGACGGCGCGGGTTACGGCCATGCCTTTGAAGAACGCTTCAAGGGACATGCTCTCGCTGACCTCGGCGAACAAATGCTCATCGGCGCCAAAACTGTAGCGGATTGGAGTGCTCATGCTTCACCTCCGCTGCGGCGCTCGGCCAGCCAGGTTTCCAGGGTACCGGTGTGGAAGTCGGCGCTGTGCAGCCACGGTTGTTCCAGCAGTTCGCCGTGCAACGACAGGGTGCTGGCCATGCCGGTGAGCGTGGTCTGCCCCACCGCCATGCGCGCGCGAGCCAGCGCCTCGGCACGGTCGCGACCGTGAACGATCAGCTTGGCCAACAGCGAGTCATAGTACGGCGGCACGCGGTAGCCTTGATAGAGATGAGTGTCGACACGAACACCCTCCCCTTGCGGCCAGACCAACGCTTCGACCAAACCCGGGCTCGGGAAGAAATCGCGCGCCGGATCTTCCGCGTTCAGGCGCATCTGCAACGCAGCGCCGTTGAGCTGGATGTCACTTTGCTTGAATCCCAGCGGCTCGCCGCCAGCGATGCGCAACATCGCCTGCACCAGATCGATACCGGTGATCAGCTCGCTGACCGGGTGCTCAACCTGAATCCGTGTGTTCATTTCGATAAAGAAGAACTCGCCGGTCGCATCGTCATACAGATACTCCAACGTCCCGGCGCCCTTGTAACCAAGGGATTCGGTCAGGCGCACGGCACTGGCGCAGAGCGTCTCGCGTTGTTGCTGAGTGAGTGCAGGTGACGGCGCTTCTTCAAAGATCTTCTGACGCCGACGTTGCAGCGAGCATTCGCGCTCGAACAAGTGCACGGCATGCTGACCATCGCCCAACACCTGCACTTCGATGTGCCGGGCCTTGCTGATAAAGCGCTCCAGGTACACCGCGCCATTACCAAACGCCGCTTGGGCTTCGCGCTGGGAACGGGGAAACTCTTCTGTCAGTTGTTGAGCGTTTTCCGCCAGTCGGATACCCCGCCCGCCACCACCGGCCGAGGCTTTGATCAACAATGGAAAGCCGACCGATTCAGAAGCCTTGAGCGCCGACTCCACATCAAACAGTTCACCAGGCGAACCCGGCACCACCGGGACACCGGCAGCTTGCGCGGTGCGTCGTGCTTCGGCTTTATCGCCCATGCGCCGGATCGTCTCAGGGCTTGGCCCGACGAAAATTGCGCCGGCGGCGAGTACCGCTTCGGCAAAATCGGCGTTCTCGGAAAGAAAGCCATAACCGGGATGTACCGCATCGGCGCCAGTGGCTTTCAAAGCGGCGAGCAACGCCTCGACGTTCAGGTAACTTTTATCGGCGCGGGCCGGGCCGAGTATGTGCACCTCGTCGGCCATGCGTGCCGCCTGGGAGTCGACGTCCGCTTCGCTACACGCAGCAACGGTCGGGATCCCCAGTTCTTTGGCGGCGCGGATAATCCGCACGGCAATCTCGCCACGGTTGGCGATCAGTAATTTACGAATGCCTTGAGTCATGATCGCGCCCTCACTCGTCGTCGAGTGTTGCGACGGCCTGACCCGGCTCCACCGGATCGCCGTCTTCCACCAGGAATGCGCCAAGGCGACCGGCCGTCCCGGCGGTCAGTTCGGAAAACTGCTTCATCACCTCGATCAGGCCAATCACCGTGTCGGCACTGACCTGCGCGCCCTCCTCGACGAAGTTCGCCGATTCAGGGGTGGCTTTGCGATAGAAGGTCCCGGGCAACGGGGTGATTACAGTGTGTTCGGCCATGTCTGTTCCTCTTGGAATAGTTGTAGAAAGGCAGGCAAAAAAAATCGGTGTGCAAACCCAGGCATCTATGTGCCTGGTATTTCGTCCTGGCTCAGCGCGGTGCGCGAACCTTGATCCCGGCGCTATCGAGCGCATTGCGCGTGGCTTCGACCAACGCCAGCGCACCCGGCGTATCGCTGTGCAAACAGATGGAATCGAATTCGATCGCCAGGTCCTGGCCCTCGACCGTGCGCACCACGCCTTCCTGACAGGCACGCAGCACACGCGCCGCCACTTGGGTCGGGTCGTAAGCGCGCACATTGCGGGTGAAGACGATGGAGCCGGTGAGGTCGTACTCGCGGTCGGCGTAGAACTCGCGGATGACCGGTTGACCGAGTTCTTTGGCGACGCGCCAGATCACTGAGCCGGGCATGCAATACAGCAGCAGCTCGGGCTCCAGACGCTGGAGGTTTTCCACCAGCAAACGGGCGGCCTCTTCGTCCCGGGCCAGGTGCATGTAGAGCGCGCCGTGGGGTTTGATGTGTTGCAGCGCTACGCCTTGAACACGTGCGAGTTCGCGCAGGGCACCCAACTGGTAGAGCATGTCGTCCACCAGCTCCTGAGCCGGTGCATTGATGTGCCGGCGACCGAAACCGACCAGGTCGCGAAACCCTGGATGGGCGCCGATCGCGACACCTAGTTGCCTGGCCCGCTCGACGGTGCGGCGCATGGTGCCGGGGTCACCGGCATGAAAACCGGTGGCGATATTGGCCGAACTGATGAAGCCCATCAGTTCATTGTCGACGCCATCGCCGATGGTCCATGGGCCGAAGCCTTCGCCCATGTCCGAGTTGAAATCTACTGCCTGCATGACGCTTGCTCCTGACGCTTGTGACTTCATGCAGACCACGTTAGATTCCTCCTTACCCCTTGGGAAGATCTATTAACAGATAGGCCATCTTCTGAAAAACAGATAGCCTCTGAAAAACAGATACCTCGTCGCCCGGAGTATTCATGTCACTGACCCTGCGCCAGATCCGCTATTTCGTCGCCACTGCCGAGATCGGACAAATCTCCCAAGCGGCGATTCATCTGAACATTTCGCAGTCGGCGGTGACCACGGCGATCAAGGAACTGGAAGGCATACTCGGCACGCTTTTGTTCCAGCGCTCGGCCCAGGGCATGAGCCTGACTGATGCGGGAAGGCACTTTCTCAATCGGGCTTACGTGATTTTGCGCAGCGTCGACGACGCGCTGAACAGCCCGTTGCCCGACATTCGCGCCAGTGGGCTTTTGCGCCTGGCCGCCAGCTACACAGTGATCGGCTACTTCCTGCCACACCACCTGCAACGGCTTGAACACTGGCATCCCGACGTGGCCATTGAAGTCCACGAACAAGAACGGCAAGCCATCGAGCAAGGGTTGCTGGAAGGCCGATTCGACATGGCGGTGGTGCTGACCGCGAACCTCACCCACCCGGACATCGTCTCGGAAATCCTCTTCAATTCCGAACGCCGGCTATGGCTGCCCAGCCATCATCCCCTGTGCGACCGGTCGGCCGTCAGTCTCGCCGATGTCGCCAAGGAACCTTACATCCTGTTGACCGTCGACGAAGCCGAACAAAGCGCCATGCGCTATTGGGAACACGCGCACCAGCAGCCGAACGTCAGGGTGCGCACCAGTTCAGTGGAAGCGGTGCGCAGCATGGTTGCCAATGGCAGCGGCGTGGCGATCCTCTCGGACCTGGTGCACCGCCCCTGGTCGCTGGAAGGCAAACGCATCGAAACACTGACGGTCACCGACAAGGTCACCCCCATGAGTGTCGGCCTGGCATGGCATCGCGAGCGCGATTTCAGCCCGGCGATGCAGGCGTTTCGTAACTATTTCCACGATGCGTTTCTGGCTCCGCAACAGCTCTCTGCGCGACGTTGAGAGGTTTAGCCAACGTTGGGAGCGTTCATCAATCACCCCAGACGTCTGCGACCGAATGCAGCGGATTGTGCAGGATATGGCAATCTCGCCACCCCACTATCGACTGCGGCTCTGGTGACGGCTGCGGACACTTCGGTGATCAGTCGAGCATCCATTGGCTTAGGCAGAATGTAGTCGCGTCCGTACGAAAACTGCACGGACCAAGGTCTCCAAGGCCGAATATCGCAGTGCCGTTGCTGATCACTGCCACCAAATTGCCCTCCGCGACACCCGGGCTGTACGCCAATGCTAAATCCTGGGCTGTGGCTGTCGGCTTGGTGAGCTCTACGCTGAGTTTTCCGCGGCGTGGATGGGCGTGATAATGCAATGCAGCAGTTTTCAGGTCTGTCATTTCATAGGCTCCAGTCAGTAAAGAGTGGTTCAGACCAGTCCGCGGCTGCCGGCGTAGGCCACGACCACTTGATTCAGAGCGTCGGTGAGGGCACCGTTGCTGCCAGTGCGCAGCGCCGTCTCAAGACTGTCCATGTAGCCCAGCAACTGGGCCTGCACCTTTTGTGCGAATTGCGGGCTGACTTCCTGGTCTTCATAAAACAATACGTAGGCTCGGCAGAATTCGCCGATCACAAAGCACATCGCCGCCTGCTCGGGCACCGTGCGAATGATCTGTTCGCAGTGGACGCGAACCTGTTTGAACGCATCGGTGCCGGGCAAGGCGTTACGGAACTCCTGCACCACAGTTGAAAAGCTCATGACTGACTCCTTAAAACGATGAATGAATAGAGTTAACGATCAAACAAAAGACGCTGCCCCTGGATACCAGGGATGATGTCGCGCCCGTTCCATACCCGCTGTCCATTGACAAAGGTGCTGGCAATGCTTGAGGAGAACGTGACGCCTTCGAACGGACTCCAGGCGCATTTGGACAGCACCTGCGAACGCTCAACGGTGTGGGATCGCATCGGATCGACCAACACGAGATCGGCGGCATAGCCCTCACGCAGAAACCCGCGGCGTGCCACATCGAACAGCATCGCCGGGGCATGACTGACCGCTTCAACCACTCGCTCCAGACTCAATTCGCCGGCGAAGGTACGCTCCAGAGCTGCCTGCAATGCGAACTGCACCAGCGGCAAGCCCGAAGGTGCCTTTTGGTAAAGGTGGTGTTTTTCTTCGAGCAGGTGCGGCGCATGATCAGTGGCCAGAACGTCGATTCGGCCTTGAGCCAGCGCCCGAACAATTGCCAGACGATCGGTTTCGGTTTTAACCGCCGGGTTGCATTTCAATAGCGAGCCCAGGTGCTCGTAATCACCGTCGTTGAAGTGCAGGAAATGCACGCAGGTTTCGGCCGTGATTTGCTTGTCCATCAGCGGCCCGGGCTCAAACAGCTCAAGTTCCTCGGCGGTGGAGATGTGCAGCACATGCAGGCGAGTGCCATGTTTGCGTGCGAGGTCGATGGCCAATCGCGTGGACTTGATGCAGGCCTCTCGGGAGCGAATCAGCGGGTGCATGCGCGCCGGAATGTCCTCACCGAACCTGAGCAAGGCTTGTTGCAGGTTGTCATCAATCATTGGCGAGTCTTCGCAATGCGTGATGATCATCACCGGCGTATCACGGAATATCCCGTTCAGCACCTCAGGGTCGTCCACCAACATGTTGCCGGTGGAAGCGCCCATGAACACTTTGACCCCTGGCGTACTCTTGGGATCAATGGCCCGGATCGCATCGAGATTGTCGTTGCTGGCACCCAGGTAGAAGGCATAGTTCACCACGGAAGATTGCGCGGCGATGCTGTACTTGGCTTCCAGAGACGCCTGATCCAGGGCCGGCGGACGGGTATTGGGCATCTCCATGAAGCTGGTGATGCCGCCCGCCGCACAGGCTCGCGACTCACTGGCAATATCTGCCTTGTGGGTCATGCCCGGCTCGCGAAAATGGACCTGGTCGTCGATCATGCCCGGCAGCAGCCAGAGGCCGTTGGCGTCGATCACTTCATCGTCCGGTTGCGCATGTATGGCCGGCGCGATCCGTACGATGACACCCTCCCGTACCTGCAAATCACTTTGGAATCGCCGGCCTTCGTTGACCAACGTCGCGTTTTTTATCAACCATGAATTGCGTGGGAGTGTCATACGGTCATCTCCTGGGTTGCGTGATAAAGCACCTCCGTCGCCTCAATAAAGTCGTCCAGTTCCATGGCCTCGTGAGGGTTATGGGAGCCATGCTGATTACGGATGAAGAGCATGGCGCTGGGGATTCCGGCGTTGGCGAAAACCGCAGCGTCATGCCCTGCACCACTCGGTGTCAGGACGCCTTCCCAGCCGTGCTCACGGGTCACTCGCACGAACGAATCGATCCAGGGCCCGTGCATTGCCGCGGGCTGTGTGTCGATGCGTTTGTCGAATTGGAACCGCACCTGACGGTGTTCCTCGATCTGCCGGATTTCGGCGTGAATCAAGGTGTAGAAGGCTTCCAGCGTTTGTTGGTGCAGGCTGCGGATTTCCAGGCTGAAGGTCACTTCACCGGGAATCCGCGAGACTGCATGATGGGCAGCGTTTGTGCCCAGAGTGCCAACGGTCACGACAAGGTCTTTGCCGTCGTTCAGCCAGTCACTCCAGAGTTGATCAATGCGCGCGACCAGTTCACTTACGGCGAACACCGAGTCGTGCCGGTCTTCGCGGGACACGGCACCGGAGTGGCCGTCTTCACCCAGACAGCACACTTGGTTATGCCGCAGGTTGCCGCGGATGCCGGGCACGATACCGATGGCCTGGCCCATTTTTTCCAGCGACTCGGCCTGCTCGATATGGACTTCCAGGTAACCAGCGAACTGTTCACGATCAATCAGCCATTGCTGACTGCGAATGGCATCAAGGTCGGCGCCGACCGCTTGCATGGCCTCACCCAGGGTCTTCTTGCTGAAGCGATTGACGAGCTCCAGATCACTGGACGTCAGCCCCCCCATCAACGCTCGCGAGCCCATGTAAGATTTGCCAAACCAGGCGCTCTCCTCGCCGCGCAGTCCTAATACCCGCAATGGACGCGCGGTACGAACCTGCTGCTGGTCCAGTCGGCACAGGCACAACAGCCCTGCCACTACGCCAGCCAGACCATCGTAGTTGCCGCCCTGAGGTACGGAATCCAGATGCGAACCGATCCAGATGGCGGGATGCCCGTTGTCATCTGAACGTTGAAAAATCACATTGCCTGCCCGGTCGTTTACAACCTCCAGCCCGTTGTCGCGAGCGAACCGGGAGAGGTAATCAATGGCGGCGTTTTCACCTTCGCCATAACTTTCGCGGGTGATACCGGTTTCGTAATCGCGAGACAGCTCGGCGATGTCTTGAAAGATGCGCTCGGCCTGCGGTTTCCAGAGAGTGCTCATGGCATGGCTCCAAACGGTGCGGCGGGAGACTCATCGAGGCCACCGATCAAAGAACTCAGCTGCGTGATCCCTTTGCGTCGGCAGAACATTTCCAGCTCATCAACCATCAAGTTCATGGTTTTTGGATGAATGAACGTGGCGGTCCCGACCTGCACCGCACTGGCGCCGGCGTAAATGAATTCCAGCGCGTCGTCCGCCGTGGAAATGCCGCCGCAACCGATCACGGGAATTTGCAAAGCCTTCGCGCATTGATATGTCAGGCGGACCATCAGCGGTTTGATCATGGCGCCGGATATGCCGCCCATGAAATTACCCAGACGGGCACGGCCTTTTTCGATATCGATGGACAGTCCGAGCAACGTGTTGCCAACGACCACCGCATCAGCGCCTTCATTTTGCGCTGACAGGGCTATGTCGACGATCTCGCCGGCATTCGGGGTCAGCTTGACCCACAGTGGTAACCCCGTAGAGGCGCGTATGAGCTTGACCACCTGGCGCGTGCTGTCGGCATGCATGCCGAAGGATTCACCGTGTGCTTCAAGGTTCGGGCAGGAAATGTTCGCTTCGATTCCTGCGATCCCTGGCACATCACTCAACCTTGCTGCCAGTTCGGCAAAGCCTTGGGCGGTAGGCGCCGAAATGCTGACAATGAGCGGTGAATCGAAGTGACGATAGAACGGCACGACCTTGTCGATGAACACATCGACGCCCTTACTGGGAATACCAATGGCATTCATCATTCCGTCCGCCAGTTCGCATACCCGCGGCATCGGGTTCCCAGTGCGTTTTTCACTGGTAATGGTTTTAGTGACCAGGGCGCCCAGTCCATTGAAGTCCAGCAGATGGGTCAGCTCTTCGGCGAAGGTTCCGGACGCCGGCATCACCGGATTTTTCAGGCGCAGGCCGCCAATGTTTACGCTTAAATCAATCATTCCAGCACCTCCGCCAGATCAAAGACCGGGCCTTCCAGACAGACGCGTTTGCCAATTTTCAAACCGTCGACTTCAAACACATCGACACAGCACTGGCACATTCCAAGTCCGCAAACCATTTGTTGTTCCAGCGCGACCTGCCCTGCCAACCCGCGCTCGCTCGACAGACGCTTGAGCAGGCGAGTCAGTCGCTTGGAACCACAGGTGAACAGCGCGTTGCTACCTTCGCGAGCAATAATGTCGCGCAGCAATCGCTCGATATTTTCCAGTGAACTGCTGCCGTCCTCATCAAGCACACTGACGACTTCGGCGCCCAGGGAAGCGAAGCGCTCACGGGACAAAAGGCTCTTTTCGCTACGAGCACTGAGCACGGCAGTCAGCTTGATACCCAACGCGTGAGCCGCCTCGGCCAAGGGTGCGAGCGTCGCCAGACCGACACCGCGTGCGACGATCGTCATGTGTTGCCAGTCCGGGTCCAGGTCAAAACCCTTGCCCAATGGGCCAAGGATTTCCAGCGTCTGATGGGCGCCGAGCGTCTCCAGCCCGAAAGTGCCCTTGCCTGTGACCTTGTAGAGAAACTCCACCTGACCCGTCAGCGGATCGGCCTTGTAAGTGCTCATTGGCCGGCGGAAAAACGGCTTGTGTTCCCCTTCACTGGGGCAGAGCAGGTTGAAGAACTGACCTGGCTGTGAATGGCAGGCCGCGCCATCGGCTTGAAGGACAAGACGCTTGTACTCGTCGTTAACCCATTCGTTGGACAGAACCACTGCCAGCGTGTCATTGGGTGGCGTGACGGCGATAGCTTGGCAGCAGCTGGAAATCACGGTCATTTGAAGGCCCTCGGCTTTGTCTAATTTTTGATACTGATTTTGTTGCGTCTTTTTTACCAATGCATCAACGCATCGCCGGATGCTTATTTTGAGGGTTGTGCCGCGCTTGTCTCCAAGCGGGCTTCACCACTGTCACCCTGGCTGCGTGGCAGTAAAAACAACGTTGCCGCCATGGCCAACAGGTAGATGGAGGCCAGCAACATGATCGCGGCCGAGAAGGAGTACGCCAACGCAATCGCACCCACTGCCAGCGGGCCAAAACCGCCAACACCGCGCCCGACATTGAACAGCACGTTCTGGGCGGTGGCCCGCACCTGAGACGGGTACAAGTCGGAGATCAGTGCGCCATAACCACCGATCATTCCGTTGACAAAAATGCCCATTACTACACCAGCAAACAGCATCGTTATCGGATCGGTCAGGTTGGCGTAAATGAGCACCATCCCCGCAGCGCTGGCCTGGTACAGCAGGAAGATCTTCCAGCGCCCGAAGCGATCGGCCAGTTGCCCGAACAACCAGATCCCGAACGCCATGCCCACCACCGTTGCAGCCGTCCAGGTACCCGAGGCGGTCAGCGAGAAACCAAATTGCCGGGACAAATAGCTCGGCATCCAGATCATGATTCCGTAGTAACCAAAGTTCTGTACCGAGGTCAGCACCATCACTCCGATACTGGCCTTGGCGGTCGGTGCGTCCTTGAACAGCTCGGTAAACCGCCGGGTGAAAGAGATCGGGTTGGCGGTGGCCTTCACGAACTCTTCCGGCTCACCCATGGTGTGGCGAATGACGAAAGACAGCAGCGCCGGAACCAGCCCGACCAGAAACATTCCGCGCCAGCCAATGTGCGGCAGCAGCAACGGCGTCAGCAAGGCTGCCGCTAACACCCCCGCCTGCCATCCCATACCGACATAGGAAGACGCACGGTTACGCTTGTTCGCCGGCCAGGTTTCGGCAATCAGTGCCATACCGATACCGAACTCGCCGCCCAAACCAAATCCAGCGAGAGTGCGGTACGTCAGCAAGTCCCAATAGCCTTGGGCCAATGAACACAAACCGGTAAACACTGAGAACACCAAAATGCACACGCTGAGCATCTTGACCCGACCATAGCGGTCACTCAGTTGCCCGAAAATCAGGCCGCCGGCCACTGCGCCCAGCAACGTCCAGGTCACCAGCGAACCAGCCTCGGAACTGGTCAGGCCCAACCCCAGCGTGATCGCTGGAAGCATGAAGCCCAGAATCAATAGATCAAAGCCATCCATGGCGTAGCCAGTCACGCTGGCGATCAAGGCCTTGCGTGGAGACGCATCTGCCTGTGCGGTGTTTGAGCCGTTGTGAGTCTTCACAATCGTTTCCTCTTATTTTTATCTAATTTTTTAGACGGTCGACCCAAAAAAATAGTGAGCCAACCGCCTGGCCGATCCTTGTAAAACGCCCCGTTCTCCCTTGAATCGCCGGAAGCGATATTCACGAGTTTACGGATAAATTAGACGTATTGTCTAATTTTTGATACTAGCAAATGCAAAAAAATACCCATCAGCTTTCAAAGGTGCCACTCCACGTTGATGGACAGTGCATTGGTGTCAACTCCCTTCCCTCCGTCATTGCCGAACTTATTGCGCCAGTATTCGAAGCCAGGACCTATCCACAGTACGTTTTTCTCGCCCCAGCCCAGTTGCCCGACATCCAGCATCAACGAAGTGCGCATCAATTGTTCGACGCCTGTGGGCCTGTTTTGGTAGTCATCGCCTTTCTTGCCACTCAGGGTGTAATAGCCTTGAAACTTGAGTGGCAACGCTCCTGCCGTAAAAGGAACACCCCACGTGAGGTTGAATTGATAGAACGGATCGAAGGCGAGATCGGTGTGATTGCCCGGTTTGCTGCAGACGGCCAGACCACAATGATTCCACTCACGCGCATACAGCACGCTGGCATCAAGAAAGCCCGAGGGCAGCGCAAACTTGATGGTGGGTCCGACCACCAGCAGGCGCTTATTGGGGCCGAACTCGTTGTTCTTGGTGTTGTAGTCAAATCCGGCCGTCAAGGCCACGTCCTTCACCGGGCCAAAAGCCAGCGGCTTATCGAATATTTTGCCGTACTGGAACTGGTTGCGGTACGTCACATAGGCCTCGGTCGCACCCGTGCCGCCACCTTTGGCGGGGTCACTGTGATCAGACTTGAACACATCCAGATTGATGAAATTTTGCCCCAGCTTGTACCCACTGACATGGGTCACCTGCAGGATGTTCTTTGCGACATCGTTGGGCTTGCCTGGCTCGGTGTAGTGAGCGCTGTATCGATAGCCGATCAGCGTATCGCTGAAGGTCGGGCCGGCGAAGGCACTGGGCGCAAACGTTACCAGTGAGATCGAGATGAGCGAAGGCACAGCGATTAAATAACGCATGGGATGGGCTCCGTATTTTTATAGGTTTTCGGGCACAACGGGGCACGTAATCAGATCAATCTGTTCACGGCGTCAAGGTTGGTTTTGATGAGCTGTATGTAGAGTCTGTTTAAGGTGCGTTCATTCCTCCTTATGGGTTTCACCAGGCGAACCGGGTCTTTCCATTGCAGTGAATGGGTAGACCTGATCAGGGGTTAAACGTCTGTGTGGTAGCCCGAACCCGGGCCTGCCATCCATACCGATACCGGAAGACGAAAGGGAGTTGCGTAGGGATAGTCGTAGACATGGCCGCACCATTTTTGTATTTTTTAGACGACTTGCTATACTTTGTCTAAATATTGATACAGTCAAGCCTTCTCGAGGTCAAGAAAATTTGCAGGCAAACTCCAAATGTCCGAGTGCCGCAACCTGCGAGAACGTGGAAGATGACAATCATGGACACCTGACTTTCGGAGCTGCAGTGAGCCAAATCGACTATCAAGCCATCGGTGAACGCCTCAGGGCTTACCGCATCGGTCGCCAAATGAATGCCGATCAAGTGGCCGAAAAACTCGATATTTCCCGAGCCGCCGTTTATCGATTGGAACTCGGTAAAATCGTCAAGCTTGAGACGCTGGACCGGCTGGCACAATTGCTCAAGGTATCCCTCACCAGTCTGCTGGGCTCGGACACCGAGTATTTCGACAACGCCTTGGGTTACTTCGAACGAATGCGCCAGCTTGAAGCGCGGTCTGTCAGCATCCAATCGTATTTCGATCCGTTTTCCTATCTGTTGACGTCACCGGAATACTCCGAGCTTTTCAAGACCATGCTCGACGAAGCCCGGCCCAACGATTTCGATGCAAACCAGGACGCAATGCAGACGCAAATCCTCGACATTCTGAATGAACGTAAAGCGACGTTTTCGAAACAGAAATTCGAGGTCCAGTCGATCATCAGCCTGCGCCAGATTGAACGTTACCTGCACATCGGCCTGGTCGGCCGACTTGACTTGCCACCCAGCGTGAGGATGGAAAGAGCCCTGCTAGCTCGTCGTGAAGTCGAGAATCTGATCGACAAAATCGGCAACGAAGGCTCGCGCTTCAACATCTTCCTGATTGACGAGACATTGCCCAGCGCCACCTTCCAGATATTTCAACAACCGCACACAAGCTATGTCGCGGTGAGTCCATACCGCCTGGGTGAGTTGCCCAATATCCACACGGGAATCGCAAGCGTCACCTCCTCGCCCGAAGCCGTCGAAATGTACAAGAACATGACCCAAGGGCTACTTAAACGCGCCCACTCCGGCGAGGCCGCCAAACGCGAACTTATCCGCCTGCTGGCCAAGCTCTGAGACGATCACCACACGTTTCGTGGCGATGGGAAAATATCGCTCCGTTTCGTCTACCCTCACAAAGCGCCATGCCGCAATCAGCTTGCGCCGGGCGCATCGATATTCTTGCGTTAATGCACCGGAGAACTTCCATGTTCAAGCGTCCACTGGCTTTGACCATCAGCCTGGTCCTGTCTTTTTGCGCCCTGTTAGCGCAGGCCGCCGACACCCTGAAAGTCAGCGCGATTCCCGACGAAGCCCCTACCGAACTGTTGCGCAAGTTCAAGCCGCTTGGCACCTATCTCGAACAACAGTTGGGCATGAAGGTCGAGTTCGTGCCCGTGAGCGACTATCCGGCCGTAGTCGAGGCGCTGGCCACCGACCGAATCGACCTGGCGTGGCTGGGCGGCTTCACGTTCGTGCAGGCCCGTCTGAAAACCGGCAATGCCATTCCGCTGGTGCAACGTGAACAGGACGCCCAATTCACCAGCAAATTCATCACCGCCGACCCGGCCGTCAAATCGCTGAAAGACCTCAAGGGCAAGACCTTTGCGTTTGGCTCTGTGTCCTCCACCTCAGGCAGTCTGATGCCACGCTATTTCATGCTCCAGGATGGCATCAAGCCGGAAACGTACTTTAGCCGCGTGGGCTACTCCGGCGCCCATGACGCCACTGTCGCCTGGGTTCAGGCCGGCAAGGTGGACGCCGGGGTACTGAACGCCAGCGTGTGGGAAAAACTGGTCGCCGCCGGCAAAGTCGACACCGACAAAGTCAAAGTGTTTGCCACCACCCCAGCCTACTTCGACTACAACTGGACGGTGCGCGGGACCCTCGACCCGGCACTGGCGGCCAAAATAAAGGCAGCCTTTCTTGCGCTCGATCCGGCGAACCCGAAAGACAAGGAGGTTCTGGATCTGCAGGCCGCCAGTCGATTCATCGAAACCAAGCCTGAGAACTACAAGGGTATCGAGGAAGCCGCACGCGCCGCCGATCTGCTCAAATGACGTTGCATCTGACCCAGGTCAGCCTTACCCACGTCAACGGCGTCCAGGCGCTACGTGGTGTAGACCTGCACATCGGTGCAAGCGAACAGGTCGCCATCATTGGTCCGTCCGGCGCGGGCAAGTCGAGCCTGCTCAACCTGCTGGCCACCGCCCTGCGACCGGACAACGGCGAGCTGCAGGTGCTCGGCGAACGAGCCTGGCAGCTTACTGCCCGTCAGCGCCAGCGTCTGCGCGCGCGCATCGGCCTGATACATCAATCGCCACCCCTGCCACCGCGCCAGCGCGTGGTCACCGCGGTTCTGGCTGGAAAGCTGGGTCAGTGGGGGCTGGGCAAGAGCCTGCTGAACCTGCTGCATCCGCTGGATATTCCGGGTGCACGCGCGGCATTGGCCAGGCTCGACCTGGGCGACAAGTTGTTCGCGCAATGCCAGCAGCTGTCCGGAGGGCAGCTACAGCGTGTGGGCATTGCCCGCGTGTTGTATCAAGCGCCCGAAGTGTTACTGGCCGATGAGCCGGTATCGGCCATGGACCCGGTGCTCGCCGAGCACACGCTTTCGGTACTTTGCCGCCATGCGCGGGAGCACAACGTCACCCTGGTCGCCAGCCTGCATGCGGTGGAGCTGGCCCTTGCGCACTTTTCGCGCATCATCGGCTTGCGTGACGGACAGATCCTGTTCGACCTTGCGGCCAGCGAAGTCGACCGTGAGCTGCTCGACAAGCTCTACGCCAACGAGCAATTGCAATCCCCACCGATTGCTCCGGCCCCTTTGAGTGTGCAGATTCCGCGATGCTGACGTCTGCCACCCGCGATCCGGCCGCCCGCCCCCGCCTGCTACTCAGTCTGCTGGCTCTTGCGCTGCTGTGGCCGGGCATCCACTTCAGCGAGTTGGACCTCAGCGTACTGGTGGCGAGTGACAGCCAGAGCGAGATGGGCAAATTTGTATCAGCCTTCTGGCCACCGGCCCATGGCGAGGCGTTCATTGAGCTGTTGCTGCAAGCCACCCTACAGACCCTGGCGATCGCCACGGCAGGAATGGCATTGGCGTTGCTGTTGGCAGTCCCCGCCAGCCTGCTGGCCAGTCGTGCGCTGTCGCTGTCTGCTGCTTCCCGTGCCGGCCATCCGAGCTATTGGGGTCAACTGTTGCGTTGGCCTGTACGCGGGTTACTGATCTTCCTGCGCAGCGTGCCGGAAATTGTCTGGGCGCTTTTGTTCGTGCGCGCCGTCGGACTGGGCCCGACTGCCGGGGTGCTGGCCATTGCCATTACCTACAGCGGCATGCTGGGCAAGGTCTACGCGGAGATTTTCGAGTCGGTCGACCAGCGCCCGGCCCACGCGCTACTGCAGGCTGGCAGCGGTCGGCTCGCAGCCTTTTGCTACGGGATCCTGCCCAATGTCGCTGCCGAGTTGCTGTCGTACACGGTGTACCGCTGGGAATGCGCCATCCGCGCCTCGGTGGTGATGGGCTTCGTCGGTGCAGGCGGTCTGGGCCAGCAAATGGATCTGTCATTGCGCATGTTCGCCGGCGGTGAAGTGGCCAGTTTGTTACTGACGTTTCTCGTACTGGTACTGCTCGCCGATCAACTCAGCCGCCTGCTGCGCTGGAGGCTGGCATGAATCGCCTGATCAACCTCGTGCTGCTCCTGTGCATCGGTGCAGCGGTCGTCGCCTCGTTCATCTACCTGGGCATCGACCTCGGTGAGCTCGGCGACACCGGCAACCTGCATCAGATGGGCGCTTATGCGCAGCGTTTTCTGAGCCCGGACCTGAGCGCGGGCCATCTGCAAGCCATCGGCCACGGAGCCCTGGAAACCATTGCCATGTCCGCCCTCGGCACCTTGCTCGCGGCGGTACTGGGTCTGTTATTGGCATTGCCCGCGGCCGGGCGCTTCGGCTGGCCTCTGCAGAGTGCGTCGCGTCTTGTCCTCAACGCCTTGCGTGCGGTTCCTGAACTGGTATGGGCGGCGCTGATGGTCCTGGCCGCCGGGCTCGGCCCCAATGCCGGCACCCTGGCATTAGCCCTGCACACCACCGGTGTACTGGGTAGACTGTTTGCCGAAGCGCTGGAAAATACCCCGCCAGAGCCGTCCGAAGCCATCCGCCTGCAGGGTGGTAATGCCGTATCGGCTTTCTGTTACGGATCACTGCCCAACCTGTTTCCACAGCTACTGGCCTACATCCTCTACCGCTGGGAAAACAATATCCGCATGGCCAGTGTGCTCGGTTTCGTCGGCGCCGGTGGTTTGGGGCAAATGCTCTATGTCAGCCTCAGCCTGTTCCAGGAAGCTCAAGCCAGCACGGTGATTCTGGCCATGCTGCTACTGGTATGCGCCGTCGATTCATTGAGCAGCTGGAGCCGCCAACGCTGGGTCAAGGCCTGACTGTTGACCCGCTGAAAACGGCGGTGGATTCAACCGGTCACTCAGCAGTTGATGAGCGTGTCGAGTCTGTCGTTGCCTGACTTCCATCGCCATGGCCTACGTCGAAAGCGCCTGGTCGCTCTATACCCTGCGGTTTCTGCTCGGGGTCTTTGAAGCTGGTTTCTTCCCACAACAGGCAGACCTGCCTGCCTGCTGTTTTCCTGCCAGACCATCAAGGCTGGCGGCTGACTCTCTGCTCACCTTTGTCGAACATCGCTTCGAAACGAGGCTTGTTGGCTGCGTAGTAAGCGGCCACAGCCTGGTCAGAGGAGGTTTGGCGTGCCTGCATCATCAGCGCTTCAAGGTCGGCTTGAGGAATCGAGTAATGGGCGAAGAAGTACGCCACCTCGGGGTACTGCTGGCTAAAACCCTTGCGTGCCATGGCGTGAATCTGCTCGGCGCCACCAAAGATCTGCTTGGGATCATCCAGGTAGCGCAGCGACCATTTGGAGAACATCCAGTGTGGGCTCCAGGCATTCACCAATGACCATTTATCACGCTTGAGGTTGCGATCGAGCTCGTTGAGCATGCCGGTTTCCGAGGACGCCACCAGCTTGTAACCGGTGAGTTTGTATTCCTCGATGGCCTTGACCGTGAGCTTGTATTGGCCGTTGCCGACCTCGGACGTGAGGATCTTGCCGTCGAGTTTTTCCCTGACCTGCGGTTTGTTCAGGTCCTCGACGCTCGACACTTCACTGACGGGCACCGAGGTGGGCACTGCCATGCCGATCCGTCCCTCGTAAAGCACGCCCAGATCTTCGAGCTTGTCCCGGTATTTGTCGTAAAACGCCTTGTGGGTGCTGGGTAGCCACACCATTGGAATGAGGTCGATATTACCGTTGGCCAAGGCCTGGAATTGAATGCCGATATCGGCCATCACCAATTTGACCGGCTGCTTGAGATGCTCCTGCAATGCGGTACTGGCCAGTTTGACGGTGATCTCGGTGTCGGACCAGTTGACCCAGCCAATGCGCACTGGCGGCGGTTCGCCAGCCTGCGTCGAGGCAGTGCTTGTTACCAGCGCAAAGCCGAACAGACAGGCACAGGCTATTTTTCGATAGGGCGAATGAACGTTCATCAAGCGTCTTCCTATTTAGGTGTGATAGGCAGGTTGTCTTCGTTTGAACGGCCTTACGGTCGTGAATAGTGCAGTCTTCGCTGCTTCATATCCGGGCAGCGCAGCCCTCCTCCACCGATGCCTCCTCGCAATCCTCTTCACGTCGTGCCGAGCGCGATGTGGTGGCCGGTCCTCTGCTCCCTTCAAGCCTGATCTTATCGGTGAGTTTTGCCTCAAGCAAGAAAAATGTACATGTGTGTCATGCGCCGTTGACACCTATGTACATTTATCCTAATTTCAAGTCGCCGAGCCTGATGAAGCCCACCTTGGAGCGCACCACGATGTCCAGCGATCCCTTGCTGCAACCCTACAAAATCAAGAACCTGACCCTCAGAAACCGGATCATGACCACCGCGCACGAACCGGCCTACCCGGTCGATGGCATGCCCCAGGCGTTGTATCGCGCTTATCACGTAGAACGCGCCAAGGCCGGGGTTGCGCTGACCATGACCGCAGGCTCCGCAGCGGTATCTCGGGACAGCCCGCCGGTGTTCAACAACGTGCTGGCCTACAAGGACGAAGTGGTCAAATGGATGAAGGACCTGACCGACGAATGCCATGAACACGGCGCGGCAGTGATGATCCAGCTGACCCACCTCGGTCGTCGTACCCGCTGGGACAAGGCCGACTGGTTGCCGGTGGTGTCACCCTCGCATCGTCGCGAGGCATCGCACCGTTCTTTCCCGAAAAAAATGGAAGAGTGGGACATCGAGCGGATCATCAAGGACTACGTGGACGCCGCCGAGCGCATGCAGGCTGCGGGTCTGGACGGCCTGGAACTGCAAGCCTACGGGCATTTGATGGATCAGTTCTGGTCGCCGCTGACCAATGACCTCGAAGGTCCGTACGGTGGCTCGCTGGAAAACCGCATGCGTTTTACTTTCGACATACTGCGAGGCATTCGCCAGCGCGTCGGAGAAGACTTCCTGCTAGGGGTTCGCTACACCGGCGACGAAGTGCTGCCGGGCGGCTTCACGGCCAGTGAGGGCATGCAGGTTTCCCATATGCTGAAGGACAGCGGGTTGGTCGACTTCCTGAACGTGGTGCGCGGCCACATCGACACCGACGCAGGCCTGACCGATGTCATTCCGATCCAGGGGATGCGCAATTCGCCGCACCTGGACTTCGCCGGCGAGATTCGTTCTGCCACGGGATTCCCGACCTTCCACGCGGCGAAGATTCCTGACGTCGCCACGGCGCGCTATGCGATCGCCTCGGGCAAGGTGGACATGGTGGGCATGACCCGTGCGCACATGACCGACCCGCACATCGTGCGCAAAATCATCGAAAAGCGTGAAGAAGACATTCGCCCCTGCGTGGGCGCGAACTACTGCCTTGACCGTATTTACCAGGGTGGCGCGGCCTATTGCATCCACAACGCGGCCACCGGCCGGGAAACCACCATGCCTCACGACATTGCCGAGGCTGCGCTAAAACGCAAGGTCCTGGTCATCGGCACCGGTCCTGCGGGGCTGGAGGCGGCGCGAGTCGCTGGCGAACGTGGGCATGACGTCACGGTGCTGGAGGCAGCGGATCAGCCCGGTGGACAGATCCGGCTGACGGCCCTGAACGAGCGCCGCCGCGAGATGATCGGCATCATCGATTGGCGAATGGCCCAGTGCGAGCGTCTGGGCGTCAAGTTCCACTTCAACACCTGGGCCGAAGCCGACACGGTGCTGGCGCATGAACCGGACGTGGTCATCGTTGCGACCGGCGGCCTGCCCCACACCGAGGTGCTGAGCCGGGGCAACGAGCTGGTGGTTTCAACCTGGGACATTATCTCCGGCGACATCAAGCCTGGCCGCAATGTGTTGATTTTCGATGACGCCGGTGATCATGCCGCCCTGCAAGCTGCCGAGGTCATCGCGCAAAGCGGTGCAAGCGTGGAGATCGTCACCCCTGACCGCGCGTTTGCGCCGGAAGTGATGGCCATGAATCTGGTGCCCTACATGCGCAGCCTGCAGGACCTGAACGTCACCTTCACGGTCACCTACCGGGTCGAGGCGGTCGAAAAGCGCGATGGTCGGCTTGTTGCGATCTTCGGCAGCGACTACGGCAAGGTTCACAAACAGCGGGTCGTCGACCAGGTCGTCGTCAACCACGGCACGATTCCCCTGGACGACCTGTACTTCGACCTTCGCCCACATTCGAGCAATGGCGGCGCGGTGGAACAACACGACCTCATCGCTGGCAAGGCACAGAACATCGTCACCAACCCCGAAGGGCGTTTCCAGCTGTTCAGGATTGGTGACGCGGTGGCCGCTCGCAACACCCACGCGGCCATCTACGATGCCCTGCGACTGGTGAAAGAAATCTGACCCGATGCAAAACCTGTAGGAGCGAGCTTGCTCGCTCCTACAGGGAGTTGCGTCTGATTACATGCCTCGCCGGGCTACGTCCGCACCGTTCTGCAATGCACGTCCCACAACGGCCTCGATATTCTGATCGGCCATCGATTGCAGTGCCGCCGCAGTCACACCACGGTAAGCCATCAGGGTTTCTATTATTTGCAATGGATCGTGGCGGGCAAGCAGCTGACCGCCACCCACCACTACACCGTGTGCGGCTCGTTGTGCGATGGCGGGGGGAATGCCCGCAGCCACTGCCTGGCCGACCAGCGCCTTGTACAGCATTGCCGGAAAAGCAGGCCCGGTACCGGAGAGCGCACTGAGGTAATCGATGCAGTCCTCATCGGGTACTTCGTCCGCCGCCCCCACACACTCGAACAGCCGCTGCACCAGCGCGCGGTCGCGTTCGCACAGGCTGCCGGCACTGTACCAGGGGGTGAACGATTGCCTGATTTCCACGGCGGCATTCGGCATCGCCCGTATCACCAAATCCGCGCCGGTAGCCGCACTGATAGCAGCCGCCGGGACCCCCGCCATCAGGGAAATCACCCGTTTGCCTTTGGCGTCGATCTGAAGTTCACGGAACTGCTCCGGCCGGATCGACAACATGACAATATCGCTGAGCTCCACTAACTGCTGGTTGTCTGCGAGAAGCCGCACCTGAGGCCCGAAAGTGCTGCTGCCGGAGCGGTTCGAAACCAGCAAACGATCAGCACTGATAAAGCCGCTGTCCAGCAGCGCTTCGGCGATTGCACGTCCCAACCAGCCGGTGCCGCCGATGATGCCCAGGGTTCTATTGTGCATCGGGAGTCGCCTCCTCGAAGGTGTCGAGCAGCGACACAAAAACGCCTGGCTCTTTTTCCGCGTAGCCGAACTTTCCATAAAAACGGTCGAGCTCACGCCGCTTCGGCGCTTTGCCGGTAAACACGGTGACGTACTGAGGGATTCGCCGGAAACGCACAACGATGTCTTCACTGGTTTTCATGGAAATGTAGCCGATCTGCGTGAGGTAAATCGTCCTGGCCCGTGCGTCGGCGGCCTCTGCCTCGTAGCCAAAGCGTCGGAACATGCCGGCCAGGGCATTTATCCGCGTCTCATCCGCTACCGCGATTTCGGCGGCAACCTCGTCGGATTGCAGTGCCCAGCTGCGCACTGCAAATTCGAACTGTGAGTCGAACAGATCAGGGTTTACCCAGCATTCGAAGACATTGAGGATCGCTTCGGAAATACTTTCTGCGTAACTGTCGCACTGGCGGACCAGGCCGCCGGTGTTCTTGTCCCGCCACCGGGCCAGCAGCGCTGCGAGCAACTGTTCCCGATCGGCATAGAACCAGTAGAAACTGGTACGAGACAAGTTCAGCCGCTTGGCCAGCGGCATCACCCGCACCGCGTCCACACCGGACTCCTTAAGGGCATCGTAAGCGGCTTCCAGCCAGCCATTGACAGAGCCGCGCCAGCCCGCGTCTTGCGCCTTGGTTCGCGTCTTTGCTGTCTGCGACATCCTCGGGTTCCACCTTTATCAAAAATTCCGCTCCACTGTACCCTGCGAGTTCTCTGGCGTACAGAGGATGTACACCAGCGTACAGTTTGAAGACGCGCCCACCTATCTATGCAATGTCCCGACCCGTCCAGCTGTATCGGCCCAGCCGATTCAAGCCTGCGAATTATCGATTTGTACTGTTGCCGATGGTCCGCGAGCATGGAGCCACGTACAACAACAAGAACAAAGGAACCGCAATGACGACCCGCTTTCACAATCCCGTGGATACACGTTTCGGCTGGAGCAGCCTGCTCGA
Source organism: Pseudomonas sp. ANT_H12B (assembly GCF_008369325.1). Classification (GTDB taxonomy): domain Bacteria; phylum Pseudomonadota; class Gammaproteobacteria; order Pseudomonadales; family Pseudomonadaceae; genus Aquipseudomonas. The sequence goes on from NZ_VOBI01000001.1 coordinate 437,540, forward strand.
ACTTGCCGACATCACCGAAAACCAGACCGTTGCCCTCGTGACCTTTCCCGAAGCGCGCGGCTTGGGATTGGTGGATCGCATTCAGGAACTGTTGGGCGACCGGCTGGTGTATGTGATCGAGGATGTCCAACCCAATCCAGACGTGGCGCAATTGCGCGGTACTTACGAGCGTTTTTGGCAGGAGGCCAGCGAATGCCACCTGGTCATCGCCGTTGGCGGGGGCAGTGCAATCGACACGGCCAAGGCATTGATTGTGGGTACCGAATCCGGCAGCTTCGATGAGTTGCTTGCGTTGCTGGCAACCGGCAAGCCCTTCGTCCCCGCGCGCAGCAAGATATTGATCGCGGCCCCGACCACTGCGGGTACCGGTAGCGAAGTCACCCCTTGGGCCACCATCTGGGACGCCGCCAGCCACAAGAAATATTCTCTGCATCTGGACTGTACCTGGCCAACGATAGCCATTGTCGACCCGGAGTTAATGCTGACGGTTCCTGCCAGCGTCACCGTCTCCACCGGCCTGGATGCGCTGTCGCATGCGCTGGAGTCGATCTGGAACATTAATGCCAATCCGATTTCCGACACCTTCGCGATCTCTGCAATTGAGGACATCCTGGGATGCTTGCCACTGCTGCGTCGTGATCTGTCCAACAAAGATCTGCGTTGCAGGATGGCGCTCGCGGCACTCAAGGCCGGGATGGCATTTTCCAACACCAAGACCGCCCTCGCCCACTCCATTTCCTACGAGATGACCCTGCGCCATGGCTTGCCCCATGGCATCGCCTGTTCCTTCACCCTCCCGCTGGTGCTGGGCCTTGCATGGGGCCATGACGAGGCACGCGACCGAACCCTTCAGCGAATATTCGGCAATGACCTGCACAAGGCTCAAGCCCGGCTACGCGAGTTTCTGCACAGCCTGGAGGTAAAGACGGAATTTGCCGACTACGGCGTCACGCCAAGTGAAGCCCAAGAGATGATTCATTTCGCCATGCAGGGCGCACGAGGCAAGAACTTCATTGGTTCACAAGCCGTCTAGAGCCCGTCCAGCCAAAGCACTGCCAGCGGCGTAACGAGCCGCGACGATTTCCTGCCGCATCCACAAAAGGGTGCACCTTCCGACGCCCTCGGACGGACCGAACAATAATAAGGAAAAGATCATGAATCGTGCCCAAACCATGCCAGGTCTCGCAGTCTCCACCTCGTCGTTTCGTGTCGCCCAATGGCGCATGCTGCTGGCGGCCATGTTCTGTTATCTGTTCTTCTACACGGGGCGGCAAACGTTCGGTTTCGCCATTCCGGGTATCCAGGCCGAGTTCGGCTTTACCAAGGAACACCTGGGGTGGGCATCGGCCGCTATGCTTTGGGCCTATGCCATTGGCCAGGCCATCAACGGCAATCTCGCCGACAAATTCGGCGGCCGACGCATCATGACCGTGGGAGCGGTCCTGTCTTGTGGCGCCAACTGGGTGACCAGCTTCGCCGGTAGTTTCGCCACGCTGATCCTGCCGTGGGGCATCAATGGATACTTCCAGGCATTGGGCTGGGCGCCCGGGAGCCGACTCATCTCCAATTGGTGGAGCGCTGGCGAGCGCGGCAAGGTGTATGGCTTTTACGTATTCGCCGCCGGTTGCGCCTCGGTCCTTTCCTATGTCACTTCAATCGTGGTTCTGGAAGTGCTGCAACTGGAGTGGCGCTGGATCTTCCGTCTGCCGGTCTTGCTGATGCTGGCAGGTGGCATCATCTTTTACCTGGTGGCACGCGAACGTCCGCAAGACATGGGTTTCGAACCACTCGCCGATACGGGCGTCGCCAATGCCGATGACAAAAATCACGAAGTGGCCCACGGCGAAGTCGAAACCTCCGCGCAACGCTACAAAGCCGTTTTGAAAAACTTCCGCTTGATTATCGCCGCCGTGTCCCTGGGATTTCAGAACGCCGCTCGCTATGGCTTGATCGTCTGGGTGCCGGTGCACTTCCTGGGTGCCGACTGGAAAAGCGGTGACAGCATGATCGATCCGAAGTGGATCACGGTGGCCCTGCCCGTCGGCATGGCCATCGGCGCCCTCAGCAATGGCTGGATATCGGACAAACTGTTCGGCTCCAAACGCTACCTGGCAATCATGCTTTACATGTTCCTGGGTGCAGGCACCAGCCTGTGGATGTGGACCCTTACGCCTCACAGCGCGACCGGTCTTGTGGCGTTGTTCCTTTGCGGCTTCTTCGTCTACGGCCCTGCTTCCAGCTTCTGGGCACTGTGTCCAGACCTGGTCGGGGCAAAACGGGCCGGTACGGCAACCGGCGTGATGAACTTCTCGTCCTATCTGTTCGCCGGCCTGGCGGAACCCTTGATCGGCAGTATGCTCGACAGTACCGGCAATACATCGTTGATCTTCATCGTGGTGACCGCTGCGTGCCTAAGCAGTGCGGTGGTCGCGCTGTTCATCAGGCGTTGATTGCTCGTTATATCGGTTCGAATCAAAGGCAGCAGCTCAGGAACAGGATCTTCTATGTACCAGTACCACAAGTGGCTACGTTCCTTTCATGCGGTGGCGAAGACCGGCAGTTTCACCCTCGCCGCCGAGTACTTGAGCGTCGGTCAGCCGACTGTCAGCGAACAGGTCAACGCGCTGGAGAAGAAGTTTTCCGTCGAGCTCTTTCACCGCCGAGGCCGTTTTATCGAGATGAGTTCGGCAGGGCACAAGCTCTATGCGATCACCCAAGGCCTGTTTGGCCAAGAGGATGAAGCCGTGCAACTTCTGCAAAGTTTCAAGCAACGCAAAACCGGCATGTTGCGCCTGGGTGCGGTTTCTCCGCCCATCGCGATGAACCTGACATACGAGTTGATGCAACGGCATCCAGACATCGAACTGGAAACGTCGTTTTCGCCTGAAAAAGAAACACTGGATCGTCTCTTCAACTTCGATATTGATGTGGCAATTCTTGCGCTCTCCGAATTCGACCAGCGCTTTGATACTCAGCTTTATCGGCGTTATCCGATTATTGCCGTCGCCCGGGATGACCATCCATGGGCACGGCAGAAAGAGGTGTACGTCGAGCAGATCAGCGACGAGAAGTGGGTCCTTCGGGAGAAAAGTTCACGTACCCGTCAGCTCGTTGAAGAAAGCTGCAAGCGTCTGGGTGTTGCGCTGAACTGCGTCATGCAGTTGAACAGTCGCGAAGCCATCGTCCACGCCATCGCCAAGGGCATCGGCATCGGTTTCGTTTCCGCCGTCGAGTACGCCGAAACACCAGGCACAAAGCCGATCACGTTTGTCGATCATCCGTTTTCCATCGACTACCACCTGTGCTGCCTCGGTATTCGCAGAAACCGGCCGATGATCGCGGAGTTGTTCGACTCAAGTCCAACCCCGACAACCTGATCCAGTAACGCGTTTGAACAATCGACAGGCTTACTTCTCACTGACGAGAGGGACGGCCTACCCCTACCTAAAAGTGGAGATGTGCCATGCAATACAAACAACCTGATCAACTGCAAGCAGTGGTCCTGGACTGGGCGGGCACCGTCGTTGATTTCGGTTCCTTCGCCCCCACTCAGATTTTCGTCGAAGCGTTCGCCGAATTCGGCGTTGCCGTTTCGCTGGAAGAAGCGCGTGGCCCCATGGGCATGGGCAAGTGGGACCATATCCGCACGTTGTGCAACCAGCCGCAGATCGCTGAACGCTACCGTGCGGCCTTTGATCGCTTGCCGACCGATGAAGATGTCACGGCGCTTTATGAGCGTTTCATGCCACTTCAGATCGAGAAGATCGCACTGCACTCCGCGCTGATTCCCGGGGCTCTGGACGCCATTGATGCCTTGCGCGACAAAGGCCTGAAAATCGGCTCCTGCTCCGGCTATCCGACAGTCGTCATGGAAAAAGTAGTCGAGCTGGCGCGACAAAACGGCTACGTCGCCGACCACGTGGTTGCGACCGACGAAGTCCCCAACGGTCGCCCGTACCCGGCTCAGGCCTTGGCCAACGTGATTGCCTTGGGAATCAGCGACGTTGCGGCTTGCGTCAAGGTCGACGACACCTGGCCGGGCATCCTCGAAGGTCGTAGCGCGGGTATGTGGACCGTCGCACTGACCTGCTCTGGAAACGCACTGGGTTTGACCTACGATCAGTACAAGGCCCTACCCTCCAACCAATTGGCTGAAGAGCGCACACGCATCACCAAGATGTTCGAAGACTCACGCCCGCATTACCTGATCGACACCATCGTTGAGTTGCCAGCAGTCATCGAAGACATCAATGCACGCTTGGCGCGCGGAGAAACCCCACAGGGTTCCTGACGTTATACGACTCCTGAAACTGACAGCGGCCGCCCCACGGACGGCCGCATTCGATGCAAACACTATTCGTCCACGCTGATGCCCGATCCCCCTGATTCCTGGGGTACATCCTTCAGCTTGGGTAATCCATCCTTGATGCGCAGCACGGTCTCCTGATAGTTGACGTGAACGCCTGGCGCGTATTCGAGATCCGGAATCACCGCGGCATACACGTCGATGAGCCCCATCCCGGGGTGTTCGGTGAAGAGGTGCCCGCCGCAAGTCTTGCACCACTTGCGGTAACTCTGCGGCGTCTTGTTGTAGGTGCCGATGTTGTCGGCCCCCCGAGTCACTTGCAGCGCCTCGGGTTTCCACAGCGTGAAGGCGTTGACCGGCCCCGCTGACCAATGCCGACACGACGCGCAATGGCAATAGCCCATCGCGGCCGGCTCGCCGCTGATGGTGAACTCGACTGCGCCGCAAAAACAGCTGCCGTTGTAAGACCGTTCAATGCTCATGGAATGACTCCTTGATCAGTTGTCAGGCGATACCGCCGGACATGGCAGGGATCGCCTGAACGTTACTTGCCTTCACCCGTCGATGTAGCGCACCGCGGTCGCTGGCGTGCGCCGCACCTGCAGTTCGAAAATGTCAGGGCGCGCGTAGTGGCCGGTGACGTCGAGCGCTCGCCGCGCTGGCGCCACGAGGGAAACGTCGATGTCTGCATACAGAATGCCTGCCTCTCGGTGTAACGGACCGGCCACGATCCGGCCTTGAGGATTGACCACCACCGAGTCGCCGTCGTTGATCCATTCGTCCGGATCGGCAAACAGTTGGGTACGTGATGGAAAGTCGTCGGGAATATCACTGCCGCGCAGCACGGTGCCGCTGCCGAGCACCCAACAGCGGCCTTCGAGTGCAATGTGACGCATCGTGCTGATCCAGCCTTCGCCAGTGTCATACGTGGGGGCGACGTAGATTTCCACCCCTTGGGCATACAGTGAATAGCGTGCCAGCGGCATGTAGTTTTCCCAGCAGATGAGCGCACCCACGCGGCCGACAGGTGTATCGACCGGACGCAACCCGGTTGCATCACCGAAGCCGTGCACCATGCGTTCGGGATTGGTTGGCATCAGCTTGCGGTGTCGGTTGAGCATTGCGCCGTTCGCGCCGATAACGACTACGCTGTTATAGAGCGTGCCGCCACCATTGCGCCGGTCGCATTCATTGATGCCGCACACGATTGTCACGGCGTGAACCCTGGCGGCCTCGCACAATGAGCTCAGGTCACCGTTCGCGATATCGACGGCGTTGGCCAGCAGGCGCGTGTGCAACTGGCCCATTACAGCCCCGTCCCTTCCCGCGGCCAGCCGCCAGATCCACGACGGGTAACCTGGAATGAACGATTCGGGCAAAACGATCAGCAAGGCTCCCGCTGCCGCCGCCTCAGCGACCGATTGCACGGCGCGGGTGATCGTCGCGCTGCGATCGAGCAGCACTGGCGGGCGCTGAATGATGGCTATCTTCGTCATGACGTTCTCCTTTAGCGGTTGGCTTTCGAAGGCTTGAGCGTGCGCGTGACGAAGTGGCGGGGCTAGTTCAAAATCTGAAGTGTTTGCAGTTGCGGAGTCCAGGCGATGGATGAAAGCTACGGTCAGTTCTGCACGGTCGCGCGCGGTGCCGAAGCACTGTGCGAGCGCTGGACGCCTTTGGTCGTGCGCGAGCTGTTGTGCGGCAGTAAGCGCTTCAATGAACTGCATCGCGGCGTACCACGGATGTCCACCAACCTGCTGGCACAGCGGCTGCGTCATTTGGAAGAAATCGGCGTCGTGCACCGCACGGCCGCAGGTAAAGTCTGGGAGTACAGCCTGACCGAGGCGGGCGAGGAATTGCGCCCTATCATCATGGCGCTGGGTCATTGGGGTGCACGCTGGATCGGCAGTCGCCTTCGCGATGACGAGCTCGACGCGGGCCTGCTCATGTGGGACGTGCGCCGGTTCGTGCGCATCGAGGAATTCCCGTCCCGACCGGTGATCATCAACTTCAGGTTCCGCGACGCGCGGCCCGGCGAGCAAGCGTGGTGGCTCGTGGTCGAACAGGGTGTGGCAGACCTGTGCCGCGACGACCCCGGACGCGAACTGACCCTCGTCGTAGACTCTAGCGTGCGCGCGTTGACCGAGGTGTGGGCTGGCGACCGAACACCACGGGAAGTCCTTGAGACGCGAGAGCTGCGTGTAGACGGCGCCGTGAAAGATGCGCAAAGTCTGTGGCGCTGGCTTGGCACCAGCGCGTTCGCCGGAACCCGGAGCGCTGCACGCTAGCGCTAGCGCTGGCGCTGGCGGCGGCCATCGCGCCTCACCTCACACCCACTTTTCCCCGATTGTCTCCAGACCGGCGTTTTGCAGATTTGATGCTTTCCAGGATGCGCTCAATAACTTCGCCCACCTTCCCGGCTCGGACAAGGGAGTTGAAGGGTTCATTAGGGCACTCGATCATAAGTAACATCTTCATCATTCAATCCTCTGCTTAATGTGCAGTCCGTATCGTCAAAAATAGCGAAGCGTGAACCAACCCTCGGGCCGGATTACGGACGGTCATGAAGCATGGCGGTTGCTGGTAATCAACTGCACAGAAGACTTCATCTCGTTAACACATTGAACAATATGCCGGGCCATGGGGAGGACCTCACGCCCGGCTGCATTCAGGTGCAGCCGATTGGATTCATGGTCGAAAAGTTGCAGGCCCAATTCGGACTCCAGCGCTTTCAATTGCTTGGTGAGTGCGGGTTGACCGGCCTGCAGATAAACGGATGCCGCAGTGACAGTTCCGGCATCGACTATCGCAAGGAATGTTTCAAGTCTGCGTAGATTCATTTCTGCGAAATCTCTTTTGAATCATGTTTTTTTGGAGAGACCCTACCGGGGCGTCGGTGCTTGCGCCTCTCCTTCACAGTTCCAATCACAAATGTTGTTCACAAATCCAGGACCAGGACTCCCCCTTTGGCCTTCGAAACGCAGGCTGTCAGGTATTCAGCCTTTTCACTGTCGTCGAGAATGTAATCCTGATGATCGACGTCACCAGAGAGGTAGCGAACCTTGCAGGTGCCGCACAACCCTGACTGGCAAGAAGTCTCCAACGGCAGTCCGGCGTCTTGAAGTACTTGCGCCAGATTCTGCTCAGGACGCACAAACAGTTGTTGGCCGGTGCTTGCTATTTGCGCGACGAAGCCCTCAACGGCATCAGCGCTGACGGGGGTGCTGACCGGCGTGGGCGCCTTGAAATGCTCGAAGTGCACGGTACCGGCCGGCCAATGGGCCGCCGCTTTGCGGCACGCCTCCATGAAACCGCCGGGGCCGCAGTAATACACGTGACAGCTGTCTTGAGCCTCCTCAAGCAGAGCCGTGATGTTGAGGCCATTACGCGGATCGCCACCGTCGAAGTGCAAATGCACATTGCCTGCACTCGCCCGTGGTTCAAACTCGTCCTTGAATGCGGCGAACTCGGGTCCCTTGCAGCAGTAGTACAGCTCATATTCGATCGCGGACAGTTCCAGCTCATGGAGCATGGCTTTCATTGGTGTGACGCCAATGCCGCCGGCCAACAAAATGACTTTACGGGCGTGCGCTGCAAGTTTGAAATTGTTCCGAGGGACGCTGACTTCTACGACGTCACCCACTGTCAGTTGATGCACAGCCGCAGAGCCACCCGATCCATTAGGATCTTTCAACACGCCGATGACGTAGCGATACCGATCCGTCGGCGCATTGCTCAGCGAGTACTGTCGGATCAGCCCATTCGATAAGTGCAGATCCAGATGCGCTCCTGCGGTGAACACAGGTAATGCTTTACCGGCAGGATCGACCAATTCATAAGAATTGATGCCTTGCGCTTGCAGTGTGATTTGTCTGACTACCAGGCTTAACGTCGTCGTCGCGTTCTGTACTATCGAGTTCATGGATTGAACCTCGTCGCGTTATAGAGTGGCCCGCCAGTGCGGGCACTCATCGTCATTTTTATTATTTGAAGCTCTGTTCGAGTTGCTCGAAACGCGCTTCGACGAAGGCCTTGCGTTCGGCACCTTTGAGCGTGTCCGCTTCAGTCAGGATCGCAACCGCCTCTTTGGCCAGACGCCGTCTGTTGGCCACTTCCTGTTCCACGTTTTCAGCCTTTGGCAGGTTGAACACGTTGCCCGTGCAGTAGCTGTTAGGTTCACCATTCAAGTCGCGCAACCACTGTGCAAAACCATGGGCAGAGGCATTTGGGTTTGAACCTCGAACGCCATCGCGCAGCATCTTGCGGAACGCGTACACGCCGGCATCGAACTTGGTCGGGTTTTCCAGCGCATGAACCGCAATCGGACGCTGGCTGATGATGGCTTCGTAATCACCCGGGGCGTATTGCGCGTCTTTGTAATGCTCGCGCTCGCGATGATTGGTCGGGATGGGGGGCAGGTCTTCCAGCTTGTATTTTCCGAAGCGCTCGGGCCTGCGCATGGCGACCTGCCCTTCCAGAAAATCGATGGTTTCGTAACCGACCATGTTCTTGTCGCCCACGCCACGGGTGTCGATGCCCGGCCCCATCACACGCCAACCGATCATCTTGCTGTTTTCGTCATCCACCGGAACGGTCCAGCGGATGATGTGGAAGCGACTGAACAGCTTTTTCGCTGAACCGTCTTCCGAGGTGTACGCGTGCAAACTCAGGTTCGGCAGCACCTGGTGCTGGATACGCAGGAACATTTTTTCGTCGTTCACGCGACGCGCGCCAGCACAGGCCAGGGTGCGCCCCTGATGCACCGGGATGAATTGCATGTCAGGCGCCACTTCCATCGACGCGGCACCCACCTCATCAAATGTCGTGCCCTGGAATTGACCATTCACCACGTTCTTGGCGGAGTGCAACGCGGTCGGATGAAAATTATCCGCCGCGTTATCCTGAACCTGTAGCCAGTTGCAGTGCTGGAAGTTGCTATAGGCGACGAGTTCATCACCCTCTATTACCGTGAAGTCCTGTTCCCATTCCGGAAACGGTGGCTCTTCGTCCGGAGGCCCCATATAGGCGAAAACCAGGCCATGTCGTTCAAAGGCTTTGTACGCGCCTTGACGCACCGAGCACGCATACTTCTCGGCTTCTTTCTCTTCGCCCGCAGGGAAAGGCACATGCAGACAGGCACCATCGACATCGAAGACCATCCCGTGGTAGCAGCACTTGATGCCGCGTTCCTGAATCGCTCCATATTCGAGCGATGCGCCACGGTGTACGCAGTGCGCATGCAAAAGGCCTACTTGCCCGCTGCCGTCCTTGAAGGCAACCAACTCTTCTCCCATGATCTTGAGGAAGCGAGGTGTATCGGTCAGTTCGGCGATCATGCAGACGGGGTGCCAGAATCGGCGCAGGTATTCACCCATCGGTGTTCCCGGCCCAGTCTCGGTCAACTCCGGGTCATGCTCGGCTTGCTTGTTGGTGTGATAACCGCCGTAGGCGATCAGCTTCTTCGGCACGCTGTTGGTCGCTGCGCCGGTACTGCGTTGCTCATCATGCTTATCAAGTTTCTGTGTCATGGTCTTGGTTCCAATTTTTATTGGTTTATTGAGCACTGAACTCTGTATACAGTTTGTATGCACGCAATTTTGTGCGGGTTTGAACGTCTCGGCTAACGCTCAGTTATGGGATTTGTCGACCAGCGCCTTGGCTTTGATCCACGGCATCATCGAGCGAAGGCGTTCGCCGACGATTTCGATGTCATGGCCATTCAACAAGCTGCGGCGGGCGGTCAGTGTCGGGTGACCCGACTGGTGTTCGAGGATGAAGGCTTTGGCGTATTCGCCGGTCTGAATGTCGCGCAGCACTTGGCGCATGGCGTCTTTGGTCGCTGGCGGAACGATACGCGGGCCGCTGACATACTCACCAAACTCGGCGTTGTTGGAGATGCTGTAATTCATGTTGCCGATGCCGCCCTCGTAAATGAGATCGACAATAAGTTTGAGTTCGTGAAGGCATTCGAAATAAGCGAGCTCTTGGGAATAGCCCGCCTCCACCAGCGTCTCGAAGCCCATCTTGATCAATTCGACAGCGCCCCCGCACAACACGGCTTGTTCGCCGAACAGGTCGGTTTCTGTCTCTTCGCGCAAGCTGGTTTCAAGTATGCCCGCCTTGCCACAACCGATTGCACAGGCGTAAGCCAACGCGAGTTCACGTGCCAGCCCCGAACGATCCTGATGTACGGCGATCAACGCGGGAACACCCTGGCCGTCGCGGAAGGTAGAACGCACGGTATGCCCCGGTGCCTTGGGAGCGATCATCACAACGTCCAGATCCGTACGGGGCTGAACCTGCCCGTAGTGGATGTTGAACCCATGGGCAAAGGCCAGCACCGCCCCTTTTTGAATGGCACCTTCGACTTCGCTCCGGTAGACCTCGGCGATTGACTCATCGGGGATGAGCATCATGACCACGTTTGCCCGAGCGGCGGCTTCGCTCACGGTTGTGACTTCGAAGCCTGCGGCGCTCGCCTTGTCCCAGGAAGTCGAGCCCGTGCGCAGGCCCATGACCACCTGAACGCCGCTGTCTCGCAAGTTCAGGGCGTGGGCATGACCTTGGGAACCGTAACCGATGATGGCTACGCAGCGGTCCTTGATCAGCGCCAGATCTGCATCTTTATCGTAAAAAAGCTTCATGCATACCTCATCTCTGGTTTTTGTACTCTGTATACAGAGTTCAGAGTTTTGACCTATGCTTGTCTCAAGTCAAGGTAAAATTGGAAATGCCGGGGAGAACATGGACAATGCAACTCGAACTGAATCCAAGCCTGCTAGCTCAACACAGAGCCCGTTTATGAATGCCAAACTTCAGCGAGTTCAAACTCGCCCTGATTACGTCGATGAGGTCTACAAAGCATTGCTTGATGCGATCAGCGATGGCTCGCTCGCACCCGGCAGCCGTATCACTCAGGAGGAAATTGCGGAGCAGATGCACATCTCCCGCTCCCCCGTCTTGCAAGCGCTACGTCTGCTGAAAAAAGACGGGTTTGTGCAGGACGCTCCTGGTCGGGGGGTGCTGGTGACCCCTCTGACGGTCGAGTCGATCAGCAATCTTTATTTGATCAGGGGCGCGCTGGACAATCTGGCGGCAAAAATGGCTGCCGCTAAACGGCATCAGGTGGATCCGGCGCTCATCACCCACGGCCGCCAAGCCTCTAAAGGCAAGAACGTCAAAGCCATGATCGACGCCGATGTGGCATTCCATAACGCGATCTACGAAGCCTCGGGCAATCCCCTCATCGCTCAAAGCGCCGGGGTGTACTGGGTGCACCTGCGCCGAGCCATGGGCGCGGTGCTGCAATCGAGCGAACAGCGCCAGACGATCTGGGACGAACACGAAGCCATCGCCCTCGCAATCACTCAAGGCGATGTGGCGCTGGCCGGCGAACTCACCGACAAACACACCACCAGGGCTCGGGAAAGTCTCGCGGAACGTTTGGGTCACTATTTGGAAAGTTGAGAAAAACCCCGCCAAGGTTCTCGGGCGGGGTTGGGTTTCACTCACGTCTGCGAGAGGCCGGCGTCATCGATTGACGATGGCCTTCGGCATGGTCAGGCAGATGAAGGCGGCAAAGACCAACGAGCCCGCTACGCAATACAAGCCGATGTCCGTACTCTGCGTTACGTCCTTGACCCAGCCAATGAGATAAGGACTGATAAACCCGGCCAGGTTGCCCACCGAGTTGATCATGGCGATGCCAGCCGCTGCCGCGATACCGCCAAGAAAGGCCGGTGGCAGACACCAGAACTGGCACAACCCGGTCATGATTCCCATGGTAGCTATCGAAAGAAACACGATGGCAATCATGGGGTTGTGGGTTGTGAACGTGCTTAACACCAGGCCTGCTGCACCCAACAAGGCCGGTATCGCCGCATGCCAGCGCCGCTCTTTGTGACGGTCCGCGCTGCGGCCGGTGATGATCATGGCTAATGTCGCGGCGGCGTAAGGAATGGTGGTCAGCAGCGCGACATGCACAGAGTTGTCGATACCTGAGTTTCTGATCAGCGAGGGCAGCCAGAAGCTGATTCCATACAAGCCCATCATGAAGCCGAAGTATCCCGCGCACATTACCCAGACACGCCGATTACGGAACGCGCCAAACGCTGAATGCACCTCGGTATGTCCTTTCTCTCGCTCCAGATTACGAACCAGCATCTCCTTCTGTTCTTTGTTCAGCCACTTCGCATCTTTGATCCCGTCGCTCAGGTAAAACAGCACCACCACGCCGGCAATGATCGACGGAATGGCTTCGAGAAAAAACAGCCACTGCCAGGCCGAGTAGCCGTGAATACCGTGTGTGGAAGCCATGATCCATCCAGACAACGGTCCGCCGATGACGCCGGCCATGGGAATGCCGGTCATGAACATGGCGGTGATTTTTCCGCGACGGGATGGCGGAAACCAATAGGTCAGGTACAGGATGATCCCGGGGAAGAACCCGGCTTCGGCAACGCCCAGCAAGAAACGCAGGATGTAGAAGGAAGCAGGTGTGTGCACGAAGATCATGCAGGCGGACAACACACCCCAGCTGATCATGATGCGGGCAATCCAGCGCCTTGCACCGACCCGATGCAGCATGATGTTGCTGGGCACTTCGAATAGAAAGTAACCCAGGAAGAAGATGCCAGCGCCCAAGCCATAGACCGTTTCGCTGAAGCCTAACTCGTCAAGCATTTGCAGTTTGGCGAAGCCGACGTTGACGCGATCCAGATAGGCAAACACGTAGCAGATGAACAGGAACGGAATCAGTCGCAAGGTAACCCGTGCGTACAGTTGAGTTTCGATGGTAGTGGTTTTTTGTTCCGGGTACGGTGCCTCAAGCACGTTAGACATAGTCGATCTCCACGAATTTGTTGTTATTGTCAGGCTATCGATTCGGCCCTCAGGCCAACCCGCAGGCACCCCTCACGCGAAGGTGCCGGCGGGTAAATCTTTACGAGAACATATCAGGCTGTTCGGCAGCCAACTTGTCATAGAGGGCCTGGAAGTGAAGCCAGCCGATATAGGGGCTGCCGACGTTTTCGCGGCTGTAGCGCGCACGCTCAGGTGTGACCAGCTTCGGTGTGATACCGCTGGCCTGGATCAGCAACTGCTGCTGGCAGCAACGCTCCAGCGCGATGAACCAGAATGCGGCTTCATCGATGCTGTGGCGGCTTGCGGTCAGCAACCCATGATTCTGGTGGATCGCAGCGCGCACATTGCGGAAATACTCCGCGACCGACTTGCCCGCTTTGGTTTCTACCGCCACCGCACCGGCTTCGCTGGTGATCACCGCGTGGTCCTCGAAGAACACCGCAGCGTCCTGGGAAATCGGCGGCAACGGTAGCCCTGTGGAAGCCCAGGCCCCGCCGTAAATGGTGTGCGCATGGCACATCGCGACGATATCGGGATGCGCTTCGTGAACAGCGGCATGCAGCACGAAACCTGCACGATTGATCGCATAATCGCCCTCGACGACCACACCGTTGTGGTCGGCCAGGATCAAATTGGACACCTTGACCCTGGAGAAATGGACCGCCATGGGGTTGGTCCAATACAGCTCGGGGAATTCCGGATCACGCACCGTAAGGTGGCCTGCAAACCCGTAATCGAGGCTGTGCTCGGCAAAGGCCCGGCACGCGGCAACAAGGTGCTTTTTACGGTATTGCCGTTCTTCTTCATGGGAGGTGAAGTCCGGGATCTCCGGAAAAATCAGGCCCTCCTGTTCTGGCTGATAAATCGAGACACGCGGGCGGCCATTTACGGTAGGCGTAAGTTGCAACAAGGGATCCATGCCCATTACCTCTTCATTGTTATTGAACGGGTGCTCATGGTCGCGAGAGGCCCCCAGCATTGACAAACGATCGCTTTTCACCAACTGTTGAATCAAATTCACCCATGAGCGTTTGCCATGAGAAATTTGCCTAACTTCGCTTCCTTGCGCGCGTTCGAATCGGCAGCTCGCCTGGAGAGCTTTGCAGCGGCTGCAGATGAGCTGCATCTGACGCCTTCAGCGATAAGCCATCAGATCCGGAATCTGGAAACCGGACTTGGGGTGACCTTGTTTGTGCGTCATACCCGGCGCGTTGAACTCACCGCCAATGGCCAGCAACTGGCGAGAAAACTCAGCGTTGCCCTGGATGCGCTTGAAGAGGCGTGTTCTGAATGGATGCACGTACCCGAAACAATGAATTTGTCTGTGCATTGCTCACCCAGTTTCGCTTCGAAATGGCTGGCGCCCCGGCTGAGCCTGTTCATGAGCCTGCCAAACCCGATCAACATTCGGCTCACCTCCAGCGCCACACCACCGGATCTGATTCGTCACGAGGAAGTGGACGTCGCCCTGACTTACGGCGCACCGATAGAACGCCCGGGCATTCTTTATGAAGCGTTGGGGCAAGAAATCATCGCGCCGTTGGCATCGCCCTCATTGATAGCAAGCAATGTGCCCCACACAGAAAAAGAGATCGCCCGCTATCCACTGATCGACTCTCAATTAAGCCCGGTGAGTTGGGGCGACTGGTTCACGCACCGAGGGATACAACGAGAGTTGCAATACTCCGGCCCTTCCTTTGATCGCGCCGCGATGGCATTGGGCGCTGCCGCTGATGGGCTGGGCATTGCATTGGAATCCACACGGCTTGCGCAAGAAGAGCTCAACAGCGGAAAGCTTTTCGTCATAGAGGGATTCGAGCCTTACTTGCGCCGAGAAATGCATTTTCTCTGTTATCGCGCCGCTCAGAAAAGAAGTCAGAAGGTTGAAAGATTCAAGGCCTGGCTGATCAGCCAGCTGGCGCAAACTTGATTGAAAAGCCTGCCCGTCACTAAAAAACGGCAGGCTGACGCATTGCACGTCAGCCTGCCGCTTCGGTTAACCACACAACGTTATGGCTTAGCGATCGTACGGTCAAAATCATCCAGCGAGTAACCGACGATGCCAGAGGTTTTGTCCGGCGTGATGTTGCTGCTGTACAGCGTGCCTATCGGCGAGTCAATCGGCAGGCCACCGGCAAATGGTTCGCCACCTCTGGCGGTGTGACAGGCCGTGCAATCACCCGCGTCGGCCAGGTAGCGTCCCTTCTCGATCAGCACGGCTTGTTCCGCCTCAGGCGCTGGCTGCAACGCACGGGAGTGCGTCGGCCAAAAGGCGAACACCAACAACACAACCACCACCACTCCCAATCCAACCAGACTCAAGAGAAACTTTTTCATGGGTTGCTCTCCTTATGCCTGAATCAGCGGGCCGGGTTTTTTCAGGTACTGTCCTGGTACTGGGCCATGGCGCGGAATGAATAATCCGAATGATCGCCCCGCCTTCCGGTTTGGAGCTGTCGCCATAGCCGCGCAAGTCGGTGCAGACCACGGTGAAATCCTTGGCCAGGCGCGGTGCGATCTTGTGCCAGGACAAGTGATTAACCGGATTGCCGTGCATCAGCAGCAAGGGCGGACCCTCGCCACCCACGACGGTGACGATCTCGGCTCCGCTGGCCTTGGTGATGGTTTTGGTGAAATTCTCGAACATAGTGTCAGCCAGGGGTTTCATCAGTTTTTCTCCTGTCCAATCAAGGCGTGTCTTTGTTGTTATCGGCAGCGCCAGTCGAGTTAGCCTGAAGTGCATGGGCCGACTCTTTAGCTCAACCGCTGTGGACATCCTAGGCCGACGGGATGGGCTTCAAGGTGTAAACCGTGGGATGGGCATTCACATAATGTGGTTTGAGCGCGGTGGTTGTAGCCGCGGGTGGAGAGTTTGAATGGCCCGATCGAACCGAAATCAGACGCTGCTGGTACAGCGCATCACGCATTGATACTGTCACCGCCACGAGTCATTGCATGATCCGGTTTGAACGCCAGCGTCTTTGGAGGCATTGGATGCGCCATGTTTGCCTGATTCAACCTGCGTCTTTCTCGACACTATCTGTGGTTCGACTGCACAACTTGCTCGCGCGGCCCTGGCTGCGGTGGCTGCTGTGCCTGAGCATCGTCGGGCCTTGCACCGCCAGCGCCGAGCCCATACCTGAGAACATGGTGTATTTGCGCACGATTGATCCGGGCATCGAGCAAGACATGCGCTATGCCAGTGCCCATAACTTCACTGGGCATCCACTCGACGGTTACGCCGCTGCCGAGTGCCTGATGTCAGTGGACGCCGCCAAGGCCCTCGCCCGGGTACAAAAGGCATTGAGTGCGCAGGGTTACGGTTTGAAGGTGTTCGACTGCTATCGGCCCAGCCGTGCTGTCGCCGATATGGGACGCTTCGCGACGGAGCCGGGTGACCCGCGCAAAGCCGAATTCTATCCGCGCGTGGACAAACAGGACTTCTGGCGCCTGGGTTACGTGGCACGGGTGTCGAATCACTCAAAGGGCACAACCGTGGACCTGACAATGACAGGTCCGGATGCCCTGCCAGCCGATCTCTGGACACCTTCAGCCAGGCAAGTCGATTGCACCGCCCCCTATGGCCAGCGTTGGCGCGACGGCGCACTCGATATGGGCACAGGTTTCGATTGCTTCGATGAGCGAGCGCATACCGACAACCCGACGATCACCGCAGCCGCCAAGGAAAATCGCCAGAGACTCAGCAGGGCCATGGAAAAAGAAGGGTTTACCGGATATTCCAAGGAGTGGTGGCACTTCACCTATAGCGGCGAGGGTTCGCCGAAGAACGTCATGGATTTCCCCATAACGCCGCTGGGCACAAGCGACGTTCTCGATGCCAGCAACCAACTGATTGTGGTCACAACAAAAAACTGGACTGACATTCAGGGCACCGCCCAGCGCTACGAACGGCATGGGAAAACCTTTCGAAAATACCAGGACTCGTTTCCTGTGGTGCTAGGCAAGAGCGGGCTGGCGTGGGGCAAGGGACTAATCAGCGCTGAACAAAGTGAAGGCCCAGTCAAACATGAAGGAGACGGGAAAGCGCCTGCGGGAGTATTCAAACTTGGAACGGCTTTTGGCTACGATGCTACGGCCGAAACCAGACTGCCTTACCTCGTGCTGACCTCGACCACCGAATGCGTGGATGACAGCAACTCCGAGCGCTATAACGAGCTCGTCGACGGGGCAACTGTATCGAAGGACTGGACCAGCTCCGAACAGATGCGCAGCAAAGATGAGTTGTATCGAAATGGCATTTTCATCGAGCACAATACGCCGGCGACCCGGGCGTCGGGCTCGTGCATTTTCTTCCACATCTGGCGCGGCCCCACCTCGCCGACGCTTGGCTGCACAGCCATGGATCAAGCGGACATTGCTCGTTTGTTCAGTTGGCTGGATCCTCGCCAGTCCCCTCTGCTGGTTCAAATGCCCGAGGCGCAATACGAGCACTTTCGCGCAAGCTGGAACCTCCCCGAACGTTGATACCAGACCAGACCAAGGGTTGAGCAGTTGCCGTGGCTGGATCGCCACCGGAATTTCCGGGCGAATTCGTATACCATATCCGCAACTCATTCCGAACGATCGACGCCGTGAACCTACCCAAATTCAATGCTCCGGACCTTGGCAATGCGCCTTCGACTTCGGAAATCATCACCCGTCACCTGCGTGACGCCATCGTCGCCGGGCATTTCGCCGAGGACGAGCCGATTCGCCAGGATGACATCGCCCGTCAGTTCAACGTCAGCAAGATTCCGGTGCGCGAAGCCCTCAAGCGTCTGGAAGCCGAAGGCCTGGTGATGTTCCAGCGCAATCGCGGGGCGATGGTCACGCGGGTGTCCGATGCGGAACTGGCGCAGATGTTCGAAGTGCGCATGTTGCTCGAAGACAAGGTGCTGCGCCTGGCCATTCCCAACATGACTGAAGAAACCTTCGCGCGCGCCGAGCGCATTTGCCAGGAATTCATCGGCGAAGATGACGTGGGACGCTGGGCCGAGCTCAACTGGGAACTGCATGCCTGCCTTTACGAACCGGCGCAGCGACCGTTTCTGGTCAGCCTGATCCGCTCGGTCAACGATAAGCTGGAGCGCTACTTGCGCATGCAGATGAGTCTCTCGGCCGGCAAGGATCGCGCTGATCACGAACACAGGGAAATCCTTGCAGCCTGCCGCGCCGGTGACGTGGATCTGGCGGTGAAGCTGCTCGACGAGCACATTGCCGGGGTCTGCAAGACGCTGTTCGAGCACCTGCCTCACAGCCATTGACCACCCGCCGCACTGTGCCGATTTCGTCATCGGCACTGGATAAATCCATCAAGCCGGCACGCCTCCCTACAGGCCACTCTTTCGTTCACGCATCTGAACGGACGTGGCCATCCCATGAAACGCATCACTGTGATCGACTCCCATACCGGCGGCGAGCCGACCCGCCTGGTGACTGCCGGTTTTCCTGACCTGGGCACCGGCAGCATGGCCGAACGTCGACAGCGGCTGGCGGAACATCATGACCAATGGCGCGCCGCCTGCGTGCTGGAACCACGCGGTAGCGACGTGCTGGTCGGCGCGCTGCTGTGTGAGCCGGTGGACCCGACCGCTTGCGCCGGGGTGATTTTCTTCAACAACAGCGGTTACCTCGGGATGTGCGGTCACGGCACCATCGGCCTGATCGCATCGCTGGCGCATCTGGGCAAGATCGGCCCCGGCGTACACAACATTGAAACCCCGGTGGGAACGGTGCAGGCAACCTTGCACGAAGACCGTTCGGTCAGTGTGCGCAACGTGCCGGCCTACCGTTATCGTAAAGCGCTGTCGTTGCAGGTACCGGGTGTCGGCCAAGTGATCGGTGATGTGGCTTGGGGCGGAAACTGGTTTTTCCTGATCGCCGAGCATGGTTTGCGTGTTGCCGGCGATAACCTCGAAGCGCTGACCGCCTATACCTTCGCCGTGCAGCAGGCACTGGAGGTTCAGGGCATCCGCGGCGAAGACGGCGGGTTGATCGACCATGTCGAGCTGTTCGCCGATGACGATCTTGCCGACAGCCGCAACTTCGTCCTCTGCCCCGGTAAAGCCTACGACCGCTCGCCCTGCGGCACCGGCACCAGCGCCAAACTGGCGTGCCTGGCGGCCGACGACAAGTTGCAACCGGGGCAGATCTGGCGCCAGGCCAGTGTCATTGGCAGCGAGTTCGAAGGTTCCTACGAAATCCACGGCGAGCGCATCGTGCCGACCATTCGCGGCCGCGCCTACATCAGCGCCGAAGCCAGCCTGATCATCGAACAGGACGACCCGTTCGCCTGGGGCATTCGCCCGTGAACGAGGGCCTAGTGGCTGATGTGATCGTGATCGGCGCCGGCATCATCGGCGCCGCTTGTGCCCAGGCGCTGGCCCGGCGTGGTTTGCATGTGCTGGTGCTGGACGCCGGTCTGCACGGTGCGACGGCGGCGGGCATGGGTCACCTGCTGGTCCTCGACGATAACCCGGCAGAACTGGCGCTCAGTCAATATTCCCTGCAACGCTGGCGCGAACTGGCTCCGGCCCTGCCCGACGGCTGCGCCTACCGCAGCAACGGCACACTTTGGCTGGCGGCCAATGCCGAAGAAATGGCTGTCGCCCAAAGCAAATGCCACACCTTGCTGGAACACGGCGTGGATTGCGAGTTGATCACCGATCGTGGCTTGCGCCAGCGCGAACCGGAACTGCGCGAAGGCCTGGAAGGCGGGCTGCTGATCAATGGCGACGGCATACTTTATGCCCCGGCGACCGCATGCTGGATGCTCGAATCACCCAACATCAGCCAGCGGCGGGCGCGGGTCAGCGAAGTCGACGGCAACCGCGTGCGACTCGACGACGGTCACTGGCTGGGCGCCGATGCGGTGATTCTGGCCAACGGCATCCAAGCCAACGAGCTGTGCCCCGAGTTGCCGATCGAGCCGAAAAAAGGCCACCTGCTGATCACCGACCGTTACCCCGGCAAAGTCACCCATACCCTGGTGGAACTCGGTTACGTCACCAGTGCCCACAACGCCACCGGCCCCTCAACGGCCTGCAACATCCAGCCCCGGCCGACCGGGCAATTGTTCATCGGCGCCTCGCGACAATTCGGCACCACCGACCCGCAGGTCGAGGGCTGGATGCTGGCGAAAATGCTCAGGCGTGCGACCGACTACATGCCGGGCCTGGCACAGCTCAACGGCATCCGCGCCTGGACCGGTTTTCGCGCCGCGAGCCCCGACGGCCTGCCGTTGGTGGGCCAGCACCCGCAACGTCAAGGCTTATGGCTGGCGGTCGGCCACGAGGGGCTGGGCGTGACGACCGCCCCCGGCACTGCCGACTTGCTGGTCGCGCAGATGTTCGACGAAACACCACCGCTGGCTGCGCAGCCTTATCTGCCGCAACGATTTTTCAAGGAACCTCTGTATGCCTGAATTGATGCTGGACGGCCGCGCGCTGAAGGTTGCCGAGGGCACCAACGTTGCTGCCGCGTTGGCTCTGGGTGGCGACGGTTGCGGTCGCACCTCGGTCAGTGGCCAGCGTCGCGCGCCGCTGTGCGGCATGGGCATCTGCCAGGAATGCCGAGTGACCATCGACGGTCGCCGCCGTCTGGCTTGCCAGACCCTGTGCCGTGACGGCATGCACGTGGAGACTCACGCATGAGTGAATACGCCGACCTGCTGATCATCGGTGCCGGTCCCGCCGGCATGGCCGCCGCGCTCGCCGCAGCGCCGAGCGGTGCACGCATCGTCATGCTCGATGACAACCCGCTCCCGGGCGGGCAAATCTGGCGCGACGGCCCCCGGGCCAGCCTGCCGAATCAGGCGCGTCAGATGCGCGAGCGACTGGAGGCATGCAGCAACATCCACCACCATCACGGCACTCGGGTGATCGCCTGCGCCGGCCCTAAACAACTGCTGGTCGAAGACCCCGATCACGGCTGGCTGATCGATTACGACAAACTGATTCTGTGCACCGGCGCCCGCGAGTTGCTGCTGCCCTTCCCCGGCTGGACGTTGCCCGGTGTCACAGGCGCGGGCGGCCTTCAGGCATTGATCAAGGGTGGCCTGCCGGTGCAGGGCGAGCGCATTGTGATCGCCGGCAGCGGACCGTTGTTGCTCGCCAGTGCCGCCACCGCGAAACACAATGGCGCCCGGGTACTGCGCATCGCCGAGCAGGCTTCAACGGCCGCCGTCGCCGGTTTCGCCACACAACTGCCACGCTGGCCGAACAAATTGATGCAGTCGTTCACGTTGTTCGACCACCATTACCGTAGCGCAACCCACGTACTGGCCGCGCTAGGCAGTGACCGGCTCGAAGGCGTGCGCCTGCAACAGCAAGGAAAGATCGTCGAACTGGCGTGTGATCGCCTGGCTTGCGGCTTCGGTTTGATTCCCAATACCCAGCTCGGCCAGGCACTGGACTGTGCCCTCGACGGCGCCGCGCTCGCGGTCAATGCCTGGCAGACCACTAGTCGCGTCGATCACTACGCAGCGGGTGAATGCACCGGTTTCGGTGGCAGCGAACTGGCCTTGGTCGAAGGCGCGATCGCAGGCCACGCAGCGGTGGGTGACAGTGAAGCGGCCCGACAATTGTGGCCGCGTCGTGCGCGCTGGCAGGGTTTCGCCAAGGCCCTGAACCATGCATTCACCCTCGACCCACAGCTAAAGTCGCTGGCGCAGGCCGACACCCTGGTGTGTCGCTGCGAAGACGTACCTTACGCCGCACTGGCCGGGCACACTGACTGGCGCGAGGCCAAACTGGCCAGCCGCTGTGGCATGGGCGCCTGCCAGGGCCGGGTGTGCGGCGGCGCGTTGCAGCATTTGTTTGGCTGGCAACCCGCAGCACCACGGCCGCCGTTCAGCCCGGCGCGGATCGAGACCTTGTTGTGCCTGGAAGACACCCCGCCGGCTTGAATGCCGGCCCGGGGCTTTCGGGACGGCAGCCGAGTCTTTATGATCCCGGCAGTTGCCACCAGACGCCCAGCGCCATGTATGCCTCACTCACTCCCTTCAAACCGTGCGACCTGCCGACCCTGCTGAGCAGCCTGGAGCCGATCGCGGCACTGCTCGATACCCTGTCGGACGTGGTGTTTTTCATCAAGGACAGCGAGGCCCGCTACGCCTTCGTCAACCAGACTTTGGCCCGGCGTTGTGGTTTCAAACACAGTGACGAGCTGCTCGGGCGGACCGCCGAGATGGTCTTTCCGCAGCGCTACGGCCCGCTGTACACCGAACAGGATCGACGAGTGCTGTCCACTGGCCGCGAGCTGGCCGACCAACTTGAACTGCACCTCTATTACGGCAACCAACCGATCTGGTGCCTGACCCACAAACTCGCTTTGCATGATGGACAGGGTCACATCGTCGGCCTTGCGGGCATCTCCCGTGACCTGCAATTGCCGCAGTCCAATCATCCGGCCTTCCAGAAGCTTGCCGCGGTGGATGCGCATATCCGCAAGCACTTCGCTCGCCCCATCAGCCTTGCCGAGCTGACTGAAATAGCCGGGTATTCGGTGGCGCAACTGGAGCGTCACTGCAAACGGGTTTTCCAACTCACGCCACGGCAGATGATTCACAAGGCTCGCCTGGAAGAATCCTCACGGCTGTTGCTGGACACCGATCTGCCGATCACCGAGATCGCCCTGCGCTGCGGTTACACCGATCACAGTGCCTTCAGCCGCCAGTTTCGCGCGCTGACCAGCCTTGCGCCGAGCCAGTATCGCGACAGCCGTCGCTGATCAGTGTTCCTTTAAGGGGCGTCAGTTGTCCCTGCTGCTCCCTTCTGTAACACCGGCTGATACAGGCCACCGAAGTCTTCTTCTCGTTCGTTTTAGGTTCCTGATCCTTCAGGCCGCCTAGCTCAAGGGCTGATGAACAATTCTCGCCTCTATTCAGAAACAGGCACGTTCATTGCTAATTTAATATCGTATACGAAATTCACAATACGATAGCTAACAGCACTTTCCGACAACGAGGCCTCTATGAAAAACCCCGCATTTGCCGTAGCCCTCAGCGCTGTTCTCAGTACCTCTTTCATCGCCACCGCCCACGCCGACAAACTCGACGACATTATCGGTTCGGGCAAACTGCGTTGCGCCGTAACCCTGGACTTCCCGCCCATGGGTTTTCGCGATGAAGGTAACAACCCGGCAGGTTTCGACGTGGACTACTGCCACGACCTGGCGAAAATCCTCGGGGTCGATGCCGAAGTGGTTGAAACGCCCTTCCCCGACCGCATTCCGGCGCTGGTCTCCGGGCGTGCCGACGTGATCGTCGCGTCCACCTCCGACACCCTCGAACGGGCTAAAACCGTCGGCCTCACCGTGCCTTACTTCGCCTTCCAGATGGTCGTGCTGACCCGCGACAACACCGGCATCAACAGCTTCGCCGATATCAAAGGCAAGGCATTGGGCAACACCAGCGGCACCTATGAAGCGATCGCCCTGGAAAAAGATGTGAAGAGCTGGGGCTCCGGGACATTCCGCGCCTATCAGTCGCAGAACGACACGCTGCTGGCGGTCGCCCAGGGCCACATCGACGCCACCGTGGTGACCAATACCGTGGCCGCCGCCACGCTCAAATCGGGCAAATACAAGAACCTGAAAATCGCCGGCAACGCGCCATACACCATCGACTACGTGTCCCTGGGCGCCAAGCGCAACGAGTATGGCCTGCTCAGATACCTCGACCTGTTCGTCAACCAGCAGGTGCGCACCGGTCGCTATAAAGAGTTGTTTACCAAATGGGTCGGCACCGAGATTTCGCCCACCGACCTGACCGTGCCAAAGGTCTACTACTGAGATGTCCGGCATGCCTAGGTCCACTTCTCTGAACGGTCGCAGCCTGGTCGCGGGTGCCGCCCAGGGCGCCCTGCTGTTCGCCGATGTTGGCTTGAGTTTCTGGGGTGGAGTCGATCCGTATAGCGGAGAAGTCATTGACCGTCACCACCCGCTCAGCGGCGAACATCTGGCCGGACGCGTGCTGGCCATTCCCAGTGGCCGTGGTTCGTGCACCGGCAGCAGTGTGCTGATGGAACTGATCAGCAACGGCCACGCGCCGGCCGCGCTGGTGCTGGCCGAACCCGATGAGATCCTGACCCTGGGCGTGCTGGTGGCACAGACCATTTTCGAGCGTTCCCTGCCGGTGCTGTGCATCGGCCGGGAGGCCTTCGCCGCCTTGCGCGGCAAGGCTTTCGCGCGGGTCGACGGCGCCGTGGTGACACTCTTCGATCATCTGCCGGGCGATGCCTGGCAGGCACTCGACAGCCCATCGCAAACAACCGAAAAAAACGCCTCGATCGAACTCACCGAACACGACTACGCGCTGCTCGACGGCGAGTATGGCAAGGCCGCCCAGGTGGCGATGCAAATCGTCCTGCGCATGGCCGAACTGCAAGGTGCCCGCCGTTTGGTGGATGTCACACAGGCGCACATCGACGGCTGCATCTATACCGGGCCTGCGAGCCTGCGCTTTGCCGAGCAGTTGGTGCAGTGGGGAGCAAAAGTACGCGTGCCGACCACGCTCAATTCCATCTCCGTCGACCAGCGCCGTTGGCGTGAGTTGGGCATCGACCCGGCGCTCGGTGTGCCGGCCAGTGCCTTGGGCGATGCCTATATGGCGATGGGCGCGCAGCTCAGTTTCACCTGCGCGCCCTACCTGCTCGACAGCGCCCCGAAGGCCGGCGAGCAGATTGTCTGGGCCGAATCCAACGCGGTGGTCTACGCCAATAGCGTGCTCGGTGCCCGCACTCTGAAATACCCGGACTACCTGGATATCTGTATCGCCCTGACCGGCCGCGCGCCCCTGACCGGCTGCCATCTGGACGCGCAACGCAAAGCGAGACTGCAAATCGAATTGCCGGATCTGGGCGAGCTGGACGATGCCTTCTACCCCCTGCTCGGTTACCACATCGGTGCACTGGCCGGCAGCCGGATTCCACTGGTGCTGGGACTGGAACGAAACAAGCCGAGCCTGGACGACCTGAAAGCCTTTGGTGCAGCCTTCGCCACCACTTCTGCCGCGCCGTTGTTTCATATCGCCGGAGTGACCCCGGAGGCGCTCGACCCGGCACAAGTGCTGGAGCCGGAGTACTCGATGCCGGTGGAAAAAATCCGCCTGAAGGACCTGCTGCTCAGCTGGCGCGAGCTCAACAGTGCCCGCAACACCCGGGTGGATGTGGTCTCGCTGGGCAACCCGCATTTCTCCCTCAGCGAATTCGCCCACCTGGCTCGGTTATGTCGAGGGCGGCACAAACACCCCGAGGTGGTCCTCGCCATCACCTGCGGCCGCGCGGTGCTGGAGCAGGCCCGCGAGGCCGGGCATATCACTGTGATCGAAGCTTTCGGCGCAACCCTGGTGACGGATACCTGTTGGTGCATGCTGGGCGAGCCGGTGATCCCGGTGGCCGCAAAAACCTTGATGACCAACTTGGGCAAGTACGCCCATTACGCACCGGGGCTGGTCGGTCGAAAGGTGCACTTCGCCAACCTCGCAGAATGCGTCGACGTTGCTTGCAGCGCCACGGCCAGCGGTCGTTTGCCGGCCTGGCTGCAACCTGCCGCGTTTCGGGAGAGCCACCCGCATGTTTGATTACACCTTCCAATGGCGCGCGACGCTGCGTGCCCTGCCGGACATGCTCGCAGGCGCCTTGGTCACCTTCGAGACCGCGGCCCTGTCGATGATCTTCGGTGTGCTGATCGCCCTGGCCCTGACGGTGATGCGCGAGACCAAAAACCCGCTGTTGCGCGGCATCGGCAATGGCTGGGTGTCGATCGCCCGCAACACCCCTTCGCTGTTCCAGATCTACGTCCTGTACTTCGGCCTCGGTTCACTGGGTTTGCATGTCAGCTCATGGTTCGCGTTGCTGGCCGGGATCACCTTCAACAATGCCGGTTATCTCGCGGAAAACTTTCGCGGTGGCCTTAAGGCCGTGCCCGGCACACAAGTGCGCGCCGCGCGTTCGCTGGGCATGAGTGCCTTCCAGGCCTACCGGATGATCATCGTCCCGCAGTTGCTGCGGATCGTGTTCTACCCGTTGAGTAATCAAATGGTCTGGGCCGTGTTGATGACGTCGCTGGGGGTGATCGTCGGGCTGAACAATGACCTTACCGGGGTGACCCAGGATTACAACGTCAAGACGTTCCGCACCTTCGAGTACTTCGCCATCGCAGCGGTACTGTATTACCTGATTGCCAAGACGATCGTCGCGGCAGCCCGGCTGATGGCCTGGCGGTTGTTCCGTTACTGAGGACGTGACCATGTTTACCACCAGTTTTTCCGGGAATGACCTGCTGTTCCTGCTCAACGGCGCCTGGGTCACGCTGCAACTGACGTTCTGGTCGATCATCCTCGGTTCCGTGGCCGGGTTGCTGTTCGGCTTGCTGCGGGCACTGTTGCCGCGCGCCAGCCTGCCACTGGCGTGGGTGCTGGACGTGTTTCGCAGCGTGCCGTTGCTGATTCAGTTTGTGCTGTTCAACTCGCTGAAAAGCATCGTCGGCCTGAACATCAGTGCCTTCAGCGTCGGCTGCATCGTGCTCGGGGTTTACGCTGCCGCGTACTTCACCGAGATCGTGCGCAGTGGCGTGCTCTCGGTGCCGTTCACCCTGCGCCGGGCCAGCCGTTCGCTGGGTTTGAGCTTCCTGCAGGACTTGCGCTGGATCGTCCTGCCGATGGCCACTCGAGTGGCCTTCCCCGGCTGGCTGAACCTGGTGCTGAGTGTGATGAAAGACACCGCGCTGGTGATGTGGATCGGCATCGTCGAACTGCTGCGCGCCTCGCAAACCATCGTGACCCGCATCCAGGAACCGCTGCTGGTGCTGTGCATCGCGGGCCTCATCTACTACGTCATGAGCCTGGTGGTCGCACGCCTGGGCGCTCGTCTGGAAAGAAGGTGGCAAGAAAATGATTGAGATCGACAACGTATACAAATCCTTCGGCGACCTCGAAGTGGTCAAGGGTGTGAACCTGACGGTGAACAAGGGCGAAGTGGTATCGATTATCGGCGGCTCCGGCTCGGGAAAATCGACCCTGCTGATGTGCATCAACGGCCTGGAACCGATCCAGAAAGGCAACATCCGTGTCGATGGCGTCGAGGTCCACCACAGCGGTACCGACCTCAATCGCCTGCGGCAGAAGATCGGCATCGTCTTCCAGCAATGGAACGCCTTCCCGCACCTGACCGTGCTGGAAAACGTGATGCTCGCTCCGCGCAAAGTGCTGGGCAAAAGCAAGGCAGAAGCCGAGGAATTGGCGGTTAAACAACTGACCCACGTCGGCTTGGGCGACAAGCTCAAGGCCTTTCCCGGCAAGCTGTCCGGCGGCCAGCAACAGCGCATGGCCATCGCCCGCGCCCTGGCCATGTCGCCGGACTACATGCTGTTCGACGAAGCCACGTCGGCCCTCGACCCGCAATTGGTCGGCGAGGTATTGGACACCATGCGCATGCTCGCCGAGGACGGCATGACCATGGTGTTGGTGACTCACGAGATCCGCTTTGCTCGCGATGTGTCTGATCGCGTGGCGTTCTTTCGCAATGGGCTGGTGCATGAGATCGGTTCGCCGGATCAGGTGATTGGTAATCCGGTGCATGCGGAGACTGCGGCGTTCTTGAAATCAGTGAAGTAGCGGATGGCCCCATCGCGAGCAGGCTCGCTCCCACAGGGTTTGGTGGTGTGCACAAAATCAGTGTGGGAGTGAGCCTGCTCGCGATGAGGCCCTAACAGACAAAACAAGGAGCAAACAATGCGCTCATCAAAAGTCATCCATGTAGTCAGCTGCCACGCCGAAGGCGAAGTCGGCGACGTGATCGTCGGCGGCGTTGCGCCGCCACCCGGAGCCACCGTGTGGGAACAGTCCCGCTGGATCGCCAAGGATGAAACCCTGCGAAACTTCGTCCTCAACGAACCTCGCGGCGGCGTATTCCGCCACGTCAACCTGCTGGTGCCGGCCAAGGACCCTCGGGCACAGATGGCCTGGATCATCATGGAGCCGGCGGACACACCGCCAATGTCCGGCTCCAACTCACTGTGCGTGGCGACGGTGCTGCTCGACAGCGGCATCCTGCCAATGACCGAACCGCAAACCCGGTTGGTGCTCGAAGCGCCCGGCGGGTTGATCGAGGCCGTGGCCGATTGCCGTGACGGCAAGGTCGAACGGGTGGAAATCAAGAACGTGCCTTCCTTCGCCGACCGCCTCGACGCCTGGATCGAAGTCGAAGGCCTCGGCTCCCTGCAGGTCGACACCGCGTACGGCGGCGACAGCTTTGTGATCGCCGATGCTGAGCGCCTGGGTTTTTCCATCCGTCCCGATGAGGCCGCTGAACTGGTCGAGGTCGGGCTGAAAATCACCCGCGCGGCCAACGAACAATTGGGTTTCGTCCATCCGCTGAACCCTGAGTGGTCGCATATTTCCTTCTGCCAGATCGCCGCGCCAATCGTCTATGAAAATGGTATCGCCACTGGTGCCAACGCCGTGGTGATTCAACCCGGCAAGATCGACCGCTCGCCGACCGGCACCGGTTGCTCGGCGCGCATGGCGGTGTTGCAGGCCAAGGGGTTGATGCAGGTGGGCGAGCGCTTTGTCGGCCGTTCGATCATCGGCTCCGAGTTTCATTGCCGCATCGATTCGCTGACGGAAGTGGCCGGCCGCCCGGCGATCTATCCGTGCATTTCCGGCCGGGCGTGGATCACCGGCACCCACCAATTGCTCCTCGATCCGAGCGATCCCTGGCCACAAGGCTATCGACTGTCGGACACCTGGCCCGGTGCCTGAATCATTTGTCTCACTGACAAACGGCTAAAAAAACCCTTCAAACCTGAAAAAAGCACTGGCCGAGTCTTTTCACTTGAAATATCGTATACGAAATACAATTAATGAACCGGAGGTAACAATGAGCAAGCGAATCAACTGGAGTGGCGTCTTCCCCGCGGTGACCACTCAATTCAACGATGACTTCTCCATCAACCTGGAAAAAACCCACCAGGTAATTTCCAACGTGATCCGTGACGGCGTATCCGGCCTGGTGGTCTGCGGCTCGGTGGGGGAAAACACCTCGCTGACTGCCGAAGAAAAAATCGCCGTGACCGAAGTCGCGGTCGACGCCTCCCGCGGCCGTGTGCCGGTGATTTGCGGTGTGGCTGAATTCACCAGCATCCAAGCGGCCAAGGTGGCCAACGCGGTACGCCGGGTTGGCGTCGACGGCGTCATGCTGATGCCGGCGCTGGTCTACGGTTCCAAGCCGTTCGAGACCGCCGAGCACTACCGCTACGTGGCCAAGAACGCCGATGTGCCGTTGATGGTTTACAACAACCCGCCGATCTACAAAAACGACGTCACCCCGGACATCCTGATTTCCCTGGCCGACTGCGACAACGTGGTGTGCTTCAAGGATTCCTCCGGCGACACCCGTCGTTTCATCGACGTGCGCAACGAAGTCGGTGACCGTTTTGTGCTGTTCGCCGGCCTCGATGACGTGGTGCTGGAAAGCATCGCGGTGGGTGCCGAAGGCTGGGTTTCGGGCATGTCCAACGTGTTCCCGAAAGAAGGCGAAACCATCTTCCGCCTGGCCAAGGCCGGTCGCTTCGCCGAAGCCATGCCGATCTACGAATGGCTGATGCCGATCCTGCACCTCGACGCCCGTGCCGACCTGGTGCAGTGCATCAAGCTGTGCGAAGCCATCGCCGGTCGCGGCAGCGCCCTGACCCGTCCACCACGCCTGGCCCTGCCGGAAGCCGATCGGGTATTCGTCGAGCAGATCATGGCCAAAGCCATGGCCAATCGTCCGGAATTGCCGGACGTCGGTCTCTGAGTGAATGCCGGGCGGGCCCTTGTGGGCCCGGTCCGGCTGCCTGTCTTTGCGCCTCTACAGGAAACGCCAGCATGTCCAATCCTCAAAGCACTTCCAGCGCAACCACACCCTCGGGACTCAAGCGCGTCGTGGCCGCCGCCATGGCCGGCACCGTCGCAGAATGGTATGAATTCTTCCTCTACGGCACGGCCTCGGCCCTGGTCTTCGGCCAACTGTTCTTTCGCCAGACCGACAGTCCCATCGACGGCATCATCGCCGCTTTCGCCCTGTACGCCGTGGGCTTTCTCGCCCGCCCGTTGGGTGGCCTGGTGTTCGGTCACTACGGCGACAAATTCGGCCGCAAGCGCCTGCTGCAACTGAGCCTGGTGGTGGTCGGCATCACCACCTTCCTGATGGGCTGCTTGCCCGGTTTCGACCAGATCGGTTACGCGGCGCCAGTGCTGTTGGTGCTGCTGCGGCTGATCCAGGGCTTCGCCTTCGGCGGAGAATGGGGTGGTGCGATTCTATTGGTGTCCGAACACTGTCCGGACAATCGCCGGGGCTTCTGGGCCAGTTGGCCGCAAGCGGGTGTCCCGGCCGGTAACCTGGTGGCGACCGTCGCGCTGCTGCTGTTGTCGTCGAACCTGTCGGAGGAACAATTTCTTGCCTGGGGCTGGCGCGTCGCGTTCTGGTTCTCGGCGGTGGTGGTGCTGATCGGCTACTGGATTCGCACCAGCGTCGATGACGCGCCGATCTTCAAGGAAGCCCAGGCCCGTCAGGCGCAAAACAAGCAACAACAGCTGGGCGTGGTCGAAGTGTTGCGTCACCACTGGCGTGCCGTGCTGGTCGGTATCGGCGCGCGGTTTGCCGAGAACATCCTCTACTACACCGTCGTGACGTTCTCAATTACCTACCTGAAACTGGTGGTGCACAAGGACACCTCAGAGATTCTGTTTCTGATGTTCGGCGCGCACTTGCTGCATTTCTTCATGATCCCGCTGATGGGCTATCTGTCCGATCTGGTCGGACGCAAACCGGTGTACCTGATCGGGGCGGTACTGACCGCATTCTGGGGCTTCATCGGCTTCCCGATGATGGACACCGGCAACAACTGGCTGATCATCGGTGCAATCACCCTGGGCCTGGCCATCGAGTCGATGACCTACGCGCCCTATTCCGCGCTGATGGCCGAAATGTTCCCGACCCATGTGCGCTACACCGCGCTGTCCCTGTGTTACCAGGTGGCACCGATCTTCGCCGGCTCCATCGCGCCGTTGATCGCCATCACCCTGCTCAACAAGTACCACAGCTCGACACCGATCGCCTGGTACCTGGTCGGTGCTTCGCTGATCTCCATCGTTGCCGTCGGCCTGACCCGAGAGACCCGCGGCAAGTCGCTGCATCAGGTGGATGCCGAATCCGCTGCGCGCATTGCCGCGCTGGACAACGCTGCTCCGGCCACCCCGCGCCGGGGTGATTCGCTGGCTTGAGCCCGCTTTACCGACAGGAGTTTTCCATGCCCAAGATCATCGGCCACAACTACATCGGCGGTGCGCGCAGCGCCCTCGGCAACATCACCGTGCAAAGCCATGACGCCAGTACCGGTGAATCGCTGCCCTACTCGTTCATGCAAGCTACCGCGGAAGAAGTGCACGCCGCCGCCCAAGCCGCCGCAGCTGCCTACCCGGCCTTCCGTAACTTACCGGCGAGCCGCCGCGCGGACTTTCTAGAGGCCATCGCCGCGCAACTGGATGCACTCGACGATGACTTCGTCGCCCTGGTAACCCGAGAGACGGCGCTGCCGACCGGGCGCATTCAAGGTGAGCGCGGCCGCACCAGTGGGCAGATGCGCCTGTTCGCTCAGGTCCTGCGCCGTGGCGATTTCCATGGTGCGCGCATCGATCGGGCATTGCCCGAACGTCAGCCGCTGCCACGGGTCGATCTGCGCCAATACCGAATCGGCGTCGGCCCGGTCGCAGTGTTCGGCGCGAGCAATTTCCCTCTGGCGTTTTCCACCGCCGGTGGCGATACCGCTGCCGCCCTCGCCGCCGGTTGCCCGGTGGTGTTCAAGGCCCACAGCGGACATATGGCGACGGCCGAGCGGGTGGCCGATGCGATCATTCGCGCTGCCGAGCAAACCGGCATGCCCAAGGGTGTGTTCAACATGATCTATGGCGCCGGGGTCGGCGAAGCGCTGGTCAAGCATCCGGCGATTCAGGCGGTTGGCTTCACCGGCTCGCTCAAGGGCGGTCGCGCCCTCTGCGACATGGCTGCCGCACGACCGCAGCCAATTCCGGTGTTCGCGGAAATGAGCAGCATCAATCCTGTGATTGTGTTGCCCGAAGCACTCCGGGCGCGGGGCGAGAAAATCGCCAGCGAACTCGCGGCCTCGGTAGTGCTTGGCTGTGGCCAGTTCTGCACCAACCCCGGATTGGTCATCGGTATTCGCTCCCCCGAGTTCAGCGCATTCGTTGAACATTTCAGCGCGCTGATGGCTGAACAGCCGGGGCAAACCATGCTCAATGCCGGCACGCTCGACAGCTATTCCAGAGGCGTACAGGCGTTGCGCGCGCATCCGCAAATCACTCACCTGGCCGGCCGCGAACAAGAGGGCAAACAGGCTCAACCTCAACTGTTCAAGGCCGACGTCAGCCTGTTGCTCAAGGGCGACCCGATGCTGCAGGAAGAAGTCTTCGGCCCGACCACGGTGCTGGTGGAAGTGGCTGACAACGCCGAGCTGCAACGGGCGCTGCAGAGTTTGCACGGCCAACTCACGGCCACGCTGATTGCCGAAGCGGGTGACCTGCAAACCCATGGCGAGCTGCTCCCGCTGCTCGAACAGAAGGTGGGCCGAGTGCTGTTCAATGGCTACCCGACGGGTGTCGAAGTTTGCGATGCGATGGTGCATGGGGGGCCGTATCCAGCCACCTCCGATGCCCGTGGCACGTCGGTCGGTAGTTTGGCGGTCGACCGCTTCCTGCGCCCGGTGTGCTACCAGAATTGCCCGGATGCGCTCTTGCCCGACGCGTTGAAAAACGCCAACCCGCTGGGCATTGCCCGCCTGGTTGATGGCAACAGCCACCGCGAGCCGGTTTAAACAATCTCTCAATAGGTTTGCCCCCTGTGGGAGCGAGCCTGCTCGCGAAAGCGGCATGTCAGTCAACGTTGATGTTGAAATCTGATGGCCTCTTCGCGAGCAAGCTCGCACACAGGATTCAATCAGGCCAGCAGTGCCTTCAGGTCGTTGTACAAGGCCTCGGGAATCTGCACACCCTCCACCAGACTGCGTCCTCGCGCCTCATAGCGTCGTTGCGACGGCAAGCGTGCGCCCTGCCCTTGAATGCTCTCGAACAGAACTTCGGCACGTGCCAGGTGCTGCTCAGTGGCTTCGCCGAGGAAGCGCCGTGGATCGAGTGCGATGATCAACTCGCCATGGTACGGCGACGACTTGCTGCCAGCATCGTAGGCCAGCGATTCGGCGCTGGTCAGGTCACCGATCAACGGCCCGGCGATCAGCTCCACCATGGCGGCCAGCGCCGAGCCCTTGTGCCCGCCGAACGTCAACATCGCGCCGGCATCGAGTACCACGTTCGCATCGGTACTTGGCTGCCCTGCAGCGTCGACGCCCCAGCCCTCGGGAATCGCTTTGCCAGCACGCCGGTGCAACTCGATATCGCCGCGGGCAATCGCACTGGTGGCGAAGTCGAACACAAACGGATCTTTTCCTGAGCGCGGCCAGCCGAACGCGATGGGATTGGTCCCGAACACCGGCTGACTGCCTCCCGCAGGCGCAACCCAGGCATGGCTGGGATTACACGCCAGCGCCACGAGACCAGCAGCGGTCAGCTGTTCGATCTCGACCCACAGCGCGGAAAAATGCACACAGTGATTGATCGCCAAAGCTGCTATACCGTTTGCGCGGGTTTTCTCCTCAAGCAACGCCAGGCCCGCCTGAAAAGCCAGCTGAGAGAAACCACCCGCCGCATCGACACGCACAATCGACGGCGCCTGGTCGATTACTCGCGGCTCGGCATCGGCGGACACTTTGCCGGCTCGAAGCGAATTCACGCAGCCCAGAATCCGGTACAACCCATGGGAGGCACAGCCATCGCGTTCGCCGGCAATCACTGTGGCGGCCACCGCCTGAGCGTGGGCAGCGTTGAAACCGTTGTGCAGCAGGATCGATTCGGCGAGCGTACGCGCTTCGATCAGGGACAGTCGGATCATAAATCAACTCCTTGGACAGACCGTCCAGACTGGCCCATTCCAGGCCGCAAGGCTTGATCGATTTAGATCAGGTCGATGACGAATTCGGCACATCGCGTGATCAACAGGAGCTCAGTGGGGAACACCCAACTTGGTGGCGATATCTTCAGGCTTGAGATGCCGTCCATCGACTGAAACCAACTCCAGTTTTCTGATCGGCTTGCGGTCCCTTGCATCGACCATTACTGATCCGGTTTCGCCGGGCTCGTACATAAACTCGTTACCCCACTGCGAAAGGGCAATGAGGACTGGCTGCAAGGCCCTGCCCTTTTCGGTCAACACATATTCTTTGTAGATACTCCCGTCAGCCGCCGGCTCCATGCGCATCACACCCTGCTCGACCATGTTTTTCAGCCGTGCACTCAGAATGTTTTTCGCGACATCCAGGCTTTTCTGGAAATCACTGAAACGCCGCGTGCCTGCGAGCGCATCACGAATGATCAGCAATGACCACCAATCGCCGATGAGATCAAGGGATCGCGCGACCGGGCAGGCATTACCCTGCAAGCTTTTACGTTTCACTTAACGAGCCTCTATCTAAGGTTTCGGCATTGACGCCAACGCGTCCCTTGCCGTGCAGGCCGTTGAGCCGCACCTCAATCCTGGCGCATCGATCATTTTGAACGGGTCGGTGCACGCGGTCATGGGATGGCCTGGCTACAGCGCTTACGCGGCCACCAAAGGGGCTGTTCGCTCGATGACTCGCGTCATGGCCGCAGAATTTGCCCCACGTGGCATTCGGGTCAATCAGATCACGCCCGGGGCTGCACGCACGCCGGTGTGGAACCCTCACGCCGCCTCCGTTGGAATGGACGCGCTGGAGAAAAAGCTTGTAACCGCTATTCCTCTCGGCCGCATGGGTGAAGCTGAAGAAGTGGCCTCCGTCGCTTTGTTCCTCGCCTCCAGCGACTCTACCAACGTCGTGGGTGCGGAGATCGTCGTCGATGGTGGTGCAACGAGTTCACCCTTGGGCGCCCCTGCTCACCGGACAAACTGGGGGTAATCGAGCGCCTCGGTAACGCTACCCCACCAAATCAATCAACTGCTCGCGTTGCGCGCCCGTCAGCATCGGACCGAAACCGGCCCCGGCATTTTCCGCCATGTAGCGCGGGTTGCCGGTGCCGGGGATGACGCAGGTCACCGCCGGATGAGCCAGTAAAAATTTCAACGCCAGTTGCGGCCAGCTTTTGACTCCCACTTGTGAGGCCCATCCTGGCAAAGGTTTGTCTTTCAATCGGCCGAGCAAGGAGCCGCCACCAAACGGTCGATTACAGATCACCGCTACACCTCGCTCCCGACACAGTGGCAAGATCCGCTTCTCGACGCCGCGGTCGTCCAGGGCATAGTTGATTTGAAGGAAATCCATTGGCTCGGCTTTCAGCAGCGCTTCCACTTCGTCGTACGCCGACGAGGTGTAATGCGTGATGCCGATATAGCGAATGCGCCCTTCTTCCTTCCATTTACGCAAGGTGGGCAAATGGGTTTCCCAGTCCAGCAGGTTGTGAATCTGCATCAGGTCGATACGGTCGGTCTGCAACAGTTTGAAGGACTGTTCCATCTGCGCGATGCCTTCTTCGCGGCCGCGGGTCCACACCTTGGTCGCCAGAAAGGCCGGTGAGCGCGGCTCATGAATCGACAACAGTTCACCGGTGGTCTGTTCGGCGCGACCGTACATGGGCGAGCTGTCGATCAACTTCCCTCCCTTGGCAAACAACGCGCTGAGCACGTCCGGCAGAAGCTTGTAGGCGGGATCGGAAGGCCGCACATCAAAGCCGCGATAGGTGCCCAGCCCGACGACGGGCAGCGGCTCGGAGCTGGAAGGAATGGCTCGGGTCAGCATGTTCTTGCCTCCTGTTCCCATCGACGGCGATGATTCTGCCAAGACCGGTTCTAGGGTGAAGACCGCCGAGACACCGGCGGCCAGCGTGAGTATTTTTCGACGCGTGTATCCATCAGTGTGGCTCATGATCTCGCCCTTCCCCATTGTTGCTGTCGGCCTTTTGTTCCTGCTGCCTGGCGAGCCATAGCGATAACCAGCCCCACAGCCCGGCAAACGGCACGATCACCAGCGCCACAAGACCGAAACCCGCGCCCAGCGCCGTCAAGCCTGCGGACAGCCAGCCACTGGCGGCATCTCCGCCGCGATACACCAGGGTTTCGATCACATTCTTGGCCTTGTATTTTTCTTCGCGGCTGACCACGGTCCACAGCACCTCTCGCGCCGGCCGCACGACGGCGAACTCGACTGCGCGGCGCAGCCCTTGTGCCAACGCGACGGTTGCAGGCACTGGCGCCAGGGCCATGGCGGTGAACGCCACGATCGTCGCCAATGGCAACGCTGCCAGCGCCCCGCCGACGCCAATCAATCGGATCAACGGCGCCGTCAGCACCAGTTGAAAGATCAAGGTCAGCGCCGACACGATCAAATCGACGACGGCGAAAAATTGCGTCCTGCTGGCAACATCAGCATAGCTACCGGCGACAATCCGTCCTTGTTCGAAATACAACAAGGTTGCCGCGCTGGTGTGCAACAGCATGAACAACACCAGCCCCAGCAGATAACGCGAACGCAGGATCAGCGTGACGCCCGCCAACAGGCTGCCGCCCATGCGTCGATCATCCAGCAACCGGCTGCCGGACTGCGACTCGGTACGGGACAACAGCCCCCGATAGCAGCGCACCGCGACTTCCAGCAGCACCGCCGCCGCGACAGTCAACGCAACCGGACCAAAACTCGTGGCCATGGTCGCGGCCAGCAATGGCCCGATAAACGTGCCAAGGGTGCCACCCGCCGCGACGAAGCCGAACAGCCGCCGCCCTTGCTCACTGGAAAATCGGTCCACCAGTACGCTCCAGAAGATGGAGACGATGAACAGGTTATAGATGCTGATCCAGACGAAAAACACGCGCCCCACCGTCACCGGCGCAACGTGATTGGCGATCAGCACACCGAACACCAGCATCGACAAGGCGATCAAGCGATAGATCAACGGCACGAAACGCGTGGCAGGCAGGCGCGAGACCAGCGCACCAAACAGCGGAACCATCAGCAGCATCACCACGAAGGTGGCCGTGAACAGCCATTGCAACTTGTCGGCACCACCCTCCAGGCCCAAGGCGTCGAGCAGCGGCCGCACCAGGTAGTAACTGGCGAGCACACAGAAGTGGAAGGCGAAGCCCAGCATCAGGGCCGCTCTTTCAGAGGGTCGAACGTCGAGCCATTTAACAACGATGGGCATGGCTGCCCTCCCGGTGCGTCCCGCTATCGATCCACTACACTTTGACCGCTATCAAGCGATAGCCGTCTCCAGGCCAGATCAGCCAATGCTGCCCACTAAAGCTAGCCGAATGTCACGCACCCTGGTGTCTCTCGTCATCATCGTAGTCGTCGTGTATCTGGCGCTCTGCGCTGCGCTGTTCGTGTTTCAACGCGCCCTCATCTACTTTCCGCAACCACGTGCCATTGAGACAACCACAACGCCGCTCACCCTGTCAGTAGACGATGAGCACGTGCTGGTGTCCGTCAGACCGCGCGAGGGACCGAATGCATTGATCTATTTCGGTGGAAATGCCGAAGATGTCTCTCGCAGCCTGTCCGAGTTCTCGCAGGCGTTCCCGGACCACGCTCTCTACTTGCTTCACTACAGAGGCTTCGGTGGAAGCTCAGGCGCGCCTTCCGAGGAGGCGATTGCGCGCGATGCCATGACGTTGTTTGACCTGGTCTACGCCTCCCACCCGCACATTGCCGTGGTCGGTCGCAGCCTGGGCTCGGGCGTCGCCGTGCGTCTCGCCAGCCTGCGCCCGGCTGCGCGCCTGATCCTGATCACGCCCTACAACAGCCTTGGAGAACTCGCCGCACGGCAGTACCCCATATTCCCGGTGAAGTGGTTGCTAAAGGACAAATTTGAATCCTGGAAATACGCCGCCCACATCACCGTGCCGACACTCTTGATCGCGGCGCAGAACGACGAGGTGATACCGGGCTCAAGCACGGAGCGCCTCTACACCCATTTCGCCAAAGGCGTGGCTTCGCTGAAGGTCATACCGGGTGTGGGGCACAACTCAATATCCGAGAGCCCCGAGTACCTGAAGCTGTTGGGGGAAGGATTGTGAATCGCTTTGCCATCGCTGAGCACATTCTCTGTGCGGTAACCCAAGGACGCTGCGGTTTCCTCGACCTTCTGCCGCGTCTTCGGCGAAACACTGGCGACCCTTGGTGAAGGTTCGTCGGCTTGAACGCAGTCAATCACGAGCAGCACGCACCTTCCCGCTAAAGACTTTAAAACCGTAAGTGTTGTAGATGAGCGTCACCGGTATCAACACGACAAAACCGACCAACATGAACATCTGGCTGGTCGGACTGGAGGCGGCAGCTTGCAAGGTCAGATGCGGTGGGACAATCAACGGGTATAGCGCTGTGATCATCAAGGCGAACGCCAAAACGAAGATACCCAATGCCGCGAACAGCGGCAGATACTCCCGGCGGCTTCGAAAGCCCAGGATGAAGCCGATCAGCAGTGCAATGAGCACTGTTGCGGCCGGCAGCCAGACCAGACGATCAAACAACCGGTCCGCATACCGAGTGTCCAGTGTCGTTGTCCAGACCACCAACACGGCCAATAGCACCAAGGTTACGATTGCAAACGCCCTCGCCTGACGACCTGATCGTTGCTGAAGTTCTCCTTCAGTACGCCAATAAAGCCAACAGGCGCCCAGCCACGTGTAACCCAACACGAGCACGGCGCCACAGAACAGTGGAAACATACCCAGCCATTCCCAGCCGTTGCCACTGTACTGCCGGCCATCATTGGGTATGCCTTGAACCAGCGAACCCAAGACCAGCCCCTGACATCCACCGGCCAGCAGTGAACCGACCGACAGCAAACCGTCGACAACGCGCTTGATTTCATCACTGGGAGCGTAGTCACGAAATTCCAGCGCTACCACGCGAAGAATCAGAGCCAAAAACATCAGGATGAACGGCAGATAGAGCGCCGGCAGCAGGATGGCGTAGGCCAGCGGAAATAACGCTAGAAGCCCCCCGCCACCTAGCACCAGCCAGGTTTCATTAGCATCCCAGATCGGCAAGATGGTCACTGCCATGGCACGGCGATGTTTACCGCAACGGGTCAGGCCCAGCAGTACGCCGACGCCAAGATCAGTTCCGTCCAACAGCACATAGCTCAACACCGAAAACGCCAGGGCCGCAGCGCAAAGGAGTGTTATCCAGTCATTGTCCGCCATGGATCATGCCCTCAGGGTTCACCCGTCTCGTCAGCCAGGGTTGGCTGCGGCCCCGCCTCGTCCTTGTGCGGTGGTTCACGCAGGAGTCGCAGCAGCACCCAGAGGCCAATGCCGAATATCAGCAGGTAGAACAACAGGATTGTCCATGTCGACCCTACGACCTGCTGTCGGGACACCGAAGACAGACTGTCAGCCGTACGCAGCAAACCGTAGACAGTGAAGGGTTGGCGGCCCACCTCGGTCACCACCCAGCCACTGAGCATCGCCACCAATCCGGCCGGCGCCATCAGCACACACCCGCGCAGCATCCATCGCGCTGCGAACAACCGTTGTCGCCATCGCAACACCAAACTGCTCAGGCCCTGCACCAACATCAATACGCCCAGTCCGACCATGATGCGAAACGCGAAGAACACCGCTGGCACCGGCGGGATGTCCTGAGGCGGGAATTCATCCAGCGCGGCGATGGTGCCACTCAGGTCATGCGTCAGGTACAGCGAACCTATGCGCGGAATCGCCACTTCCCAATGATTGCGCCGCTCGGCCATGTCTGGCAGGGCGAACAAGCGTAAAGGCTCACCTGCACCTTTGGGCGGGCGAGTCCAGGAGCCTTCGATGGCGGCGACTTTCTGCGGCTGGACTTTGAGACTGTGTTGACCATGCAGGTCTCCCACCACGATCTGGACAGGTGTGAGCACGACGATTGTCCACAGCGCCATGGAATATTGAAGGCGTGCGCGCGGATTCTTTGGCGCACGTAACAATTGCCAGGCGCTGGCTCCGGCCACCAGTGTGGCGGTGCCGAGCAACGCCGCCAATGTCATGTGCCCCAGCCGATAGGGGAACGATGGATTGAAGATGATCGCCCACCAATCCTCGGCAACGAAACGGCCATCAGCGCCTACGGCATAACCGGCTGGCGTTTGCATCCAGGAATTGGCCGACAGGATCCAGAATGCGCTGATCAGCGAACCGACGGCGACCGCGCAGGTGGCGAAAAAATGCAGACGAGGGCCTACCTTCTTTAGCCCGAAGAGCATGATGCCAAGGAAGCCTGCTTCCAGGAAAAATGCGGCCAGCACCTCGTAGAACATCAATGGGCCGAGGATATCTCCAGCCTGAATTGAAAGCCGCGACCAATTGAGCCCGAACTGATATTCCAGTATCAAGCCTGAGGCGGTGCCCACCGCCACGTTGAGGGCAAATACTTTTAGCCAGTAACGGTAGACGTCCAGGTAGACCTTTCGTCTTCGCCACAGCCAAAGCGCTTCGAGCACCATCAAAAAGTTGGCCAGCCCGATGGTCAGTGCCGCCAGCACAATATGAAAACTGATGGTGATCGCGAACTGGACACGCGCCGCCATCAGCGCCGAATCAACCGCGTCCATGCCATCCACTCACCGCCAACCCATTCGTTCTGGTTTCAGCGGCTGACACAAACAAGCTGTTGACGGGAATAGGCATGACATCTGTCCAATGCAGTATTTGTCGGTTGACTGTCCTCGATGCCAATAATTCCGACAACGCCCGCTGCTAGCGCCACCTCGCGCATGGGGTTGCTGGCTGACAACAGGTTTACGCCGCTCGATAGAGCGCAGACAGCTTTCGGCTGTGGATTCAACGCCTCGATCATCCTCGCGTGGCTATCCTGGCGTTATGTCGAGGTGCCCTTTCGGCGTAACGGGGCGACGTGGCACTTTTTCTCGGGTCTTCGTCCGTCGATTCGCCATTCCGGCATTGGGACCTCCCGCATGAAGGCACGGTGAAATAGCCGCTGTCATTGCCCTACTCAACGTCTTCGAACGATCCCGTACGCACCTCACCGTTGCGGACGTAGCGTGTGATCAGCACACCCACTGACGTGCTGGTCGAGTGCACCAACGTGAAGGCCGATGCTAGTGCGTTGTCGCCGAACAGGCGCTTGCCGTGTCCCAGAACGACGGGGAAAATCATCAGCCGAAGCTCGTCCACCAACCCGGCTGCCAGCAGTTGGCGCACCAGGTCGCCGCTGCCCTGGGTCAATAGGTCGGCGCCGTCCCGATGCTTGAGCGCGCGTATCGCATCAACAAGGTTTTCCTCCAACCCATGACTGTTCTGCCAATCCAGCGTATCGGGCCGATGGGTGGCCACGTGCTTGGGCACGCTGTTGAATAAGTGAGCGATGGTGCGATGGTTTGGATCAGCCTGTTGGTGGTGCGGCCAATATGCCGCGAATATGTCGTAGGTGCGGCGCCCCAGCAGCAACTCGAACGGCTGCGCGAACAGGTCTTGAATAGCCTGGCCGGAGGCTTCGTCGGCGTAGGGCACTATCCAGCCACCGAAGCGGAATTCGCCGCTGGTATCTTCTTGCGGCCCGCCGGGCGCTTGCATGACGCCGTCCAGACTGATGAAGACGGCAACGGTTAGCTTACGCATGCTGTTCTCCTCGTTTGTCCTTGTGAAGGTGCTCGTACAGGGAGAGGTCTGTGGTCATTGCGACTCATCAGATTCATTCCCTGATGGGTAGTCGAATGAGACACGGCGAAATCGACCATACGGTCGAAAAAGTTAAAAAAACGCCCCTATCACTGCCGCGAGAATACGAACCTGGGACGGCACCTGCGGCTATATCGTCTGAACCTGGCGGGTCAAATTTCGGAAGGGGACTGCAAGTCCGCAAGTATGGAAATGCTGGGAGTGGCGATGGGCGTCGCATCAATCCTCATTGGCCGCACGTCATAACGCGGATAACACGTAGCAGTGTTTGGGGCAGCGTATCGGTGCGGGGTGAGATCCGCCGCGGATCGATTGCTGTCCTGCGATGAGGATGCCGTTACACGCAACCGCTTGTTAAAAGCGCCGCTAGCGCTGAAAGCCATGTCCAATCAACCCCACTAACACCTCGCCCGCCTCACTCACCTCCCCCGGGGCCAGCACCAATCGCAATTCATGCACGGGCAGTTCAGGAAACCCGTCAGCCGTGGTCAGCACGCGCATGCCTTGGCGCACTTGAGCGCGGTCGACAATGCCGATGGCCAATCCGGCCTCAATGGCGGTTTCCAGGGCGGTCATACCGGCGCTCATGATGACCGGTCGCCAGCGTCGGCCCAGTTGTGTAAGCGCATCGACCGCCACGCTGCGGTAC
Organism: Pseudomonas sp. ANT_H12B; assembly: GCF_008369325.1. Lineage (GTDB taxonomy): Bacteria > Pseudomonadota > Gammaproteobacteria > Pseudomonadales > Pseudomonadaceae > Aquipseudomonas. Next base: position 480,114 of record NZ_VOBI01000001.1, read on the forward strand.
GGACAGCCCTTGCCATGCAAAGCCAGGGGGATCGGTTTGGCGAGGTTCAGCCGGTAGTCATGGGCGGCCACCCAGACGGGTTGGGTGATGCCAAAAGTCTTGACGCAGCGCTTATCCGGCGCAGCAACGTCAGCCGGCTCCACCAGCAGAGCCATGTCTAGATGCCCACGCTGGAGGCGGGTGTTCAAACGCCCACTGGCACCGGTTTCTACCTCCAGTTCAATGTGCGGAAAATCCGCCGCCAGGTGCGGCAGCGTACAGCCCAGCACCGCACCGGCGTACTCCTCGGAAATGCCCAGCCTGACTCGACCACTGGCTACCGGCGCGGTGAAGCTGGCTAGCAACCGGTCGTGGAGCAGCAAAAGTTCGGCGCTCTGCAATGCAAAACGACGACCCAGCGGGGTCAGGTTGACGGTCTGGTTATCACGCTCCAGCAAGCGTCCACCCGCCAATGCTTCCAGGCGACGAACATGCAGACTGACCGCCGACGGGCTTTTGTTCAAAAAGCTTGCGGCCGCAAGGAATTGCCCAAAGCGCACGATGGCATGAAAGGTACGCAGCAGCTCGATATCAAGTGTCTCGGCCATGATTGATAAATCCTGCATCAGTAGTGCTATTCGTATCGTTTGATTGCATCACGGCTTCATTCATACCATCGAAGTCAGCCCACTGTCAGGTGACACTCGATGAACGTCATTCAAACCCGCCTATCGCTGTTGGGGAGCAGTTTGCTGCTGTTGGCCATGGTCGTCAGCTGGAGTTCTGGTTTCATTGGTTACCGCTATGTAGCCGATCAGGGAAGCGTTTACCTGGCGTCGTTGTGGCGTTTCATTCTGGCGGCGGCGGTGTTGCTTCCTTTCGCTTGGCCGGGTTTGCGCAACCTGCGCGGCCGCGACGTGGTGCATCAAAGTCTGCTGGGGTTGTTCGCGATTGGCGGCTACATCGGGCCCATCGCCGGATCCATTCAACTGGGGGTAGCGCCGGGCACTGCCTCACTGATCGCCAATCTGTTGCCACTGACGATTGTGGTGTTGGCAGGTAGCGTGCCTGGGCAGCATACACGCGGCTGGCAGTGGATGGGGCTGGCGCTGTGCCTGACCGGCATGCTGGTGGCCAGCGGTGCCAGCGTGGAATGGAACGCCGCTGACCTTTGGGTTTATAGCTTGCCGCTGCTGGCAGTCCTCTCCCTGGCGGCGGCCACGCTGTACCAAAAAGCGGCGCCCGGTGCATCGATGTCCGCCTTGAGCGCATTGTTCATTCAGGTATGTGCGGTGGTTCCGGTATTTACAGTGCTGGCGTGTCTTGAAGGAGAAATGCGCCCGCCGGCCAACGCCGGTTTTGCAGGGGGCGTGGTGTGGCTAGTGGTATTTGCAACGCTGGGGGGATATGGATTTTATTGGCTGTGCCTGCAGCGTTTCAGCATTCAGCGCATTAGTGGCGCACTGTTTTTGACACCGCCGGTGACCATGATCTGGGCATGGCTGCAGTTCGGCGATCCGTTGACTATCAGTGCACTGGCGGGAGTGGCATTGACCCTTTCGGGATTGCCATTGTTGGGGATGAGCACCGCGCAGGGGGATCGTGCCGGCAAGGTTGTCCGGCCCCCCGTTGTTCGTGATAGTGAATGAGTGATCTCGCTTCTTGCGGGCGCACTACGACAAAACTACATCGCAGCCCGCCCCGCTTTTCGGCTAACTCAGTCGTACCAGCGATTACAGATCGGTGATTTCCTTATGGCGTGGCACCAGTAACTTCATCACGCTCCACGCCACCAGATAGGCCAGCGCACAGATGGCAAACATGATCATGTAGCCGGTATGAATGTCGCCGATCGTTTTGTAATGGTCGATCACCCAACCGCCGATCTTGGTCATCACTACGCCGCCCATACCGCCAGCCAAACCGCCAATGCCGACCACCGAAGCGATAGATTTTTGCGGGAACATGTCGGACACAGTGGTGAAGATGTTGCACGACCACGCCTGGTGCGCCGATGCGCCCACGCCGATCAGCAGCACCGGCACCCAGAAACTGATGTAACCGAATGGCTGTGCCAGCAAAACCACCAGCGGGAAGAAAGCAATCACCAGCATGGCTTTCATACGGCCGTCATAGGGCGCGTCGCCGCGCGACATGAAGTAGCTGGGGAACCAGCCGCCGCCGATGCTGCCGACCATGGTCATGCTGTACAACACGGCCAGCGGCACCACGATGGCCTGGCCCTTCATGCCGTATTGCGCTGACAGATAGGTCGGAAGCCAGAACAGGAAGAACCACCACACGCCGTCGGTCATGAATTTTCCAAAGGCAAAGGCCCAGGTCTGGCGGTAGGTCAGCAACTTGAACCACGATACTTTTTTGGCAGCCTCACCCGAGTCTGTGGCGGTGAGCGCCTGCGCGCCCTGATCGCTGCGGATGTAGGCCAGTTCCTGCGCGGACAGGCGTTTTTGCTGCTCCGGCTTTTCATACAGCGCAATCCATACGCCCAGCCAAACGAAGCCCAACATACCGACCACGATGAAAGCCGCTTCCCAGCCCCATATACCGGCAATCAGCGGCACGCATATCGGCGCCAAAATCGCGCCCACGTTGGCACCGGAGTTGAAAATGCCGGTGGCAAAGGAACGTTCCTTCTTCGGAAAATATTCGGCGGTGGCCTTGATCGCGATCGGAAAGTTACCCGCTTCACCTATCGCCAGTACGGCGCGCGACAGCATGAAACCTGCGATCGAGACCGGGATGACGGCAATACCGAGCGCGCTGCTTATGGCGCCGATCCCCTCACCCATTGGCACCGCAAAGGCGTGCATGATCGCGCCGGTCGACCAGATGCCGATGGCCAACACAAAGGCGGTCTTGGTGCCGATCCTGTCGACCACGCGGCCGGCGAACAGCATGGAAATCGCGTACACAAACTGAAAAACGGAAGCGATGTTGGCGTAATCAGTATTGCTCCAGCCAAATTGCGTCGACAGATCCGGCGCCAACAGACTAAGTACCTGGCGATCCAGGTAATTGACGGTGGTAGCAAAAAACAACAGCGCACAGATAGTCCAGCGGTATTTGCCGACGGCCTGGCCGATACGTTGCGGATTAATGGGCTCGTTCAGATTCATAGCATCACTTTATTATTGGATTATGGTGATGATCGCTCGGTTTCAAGCGAGATCAAGTGGATCGTAGGGCATTGCCAAAACGCGATGAGTCCGCGCCACCCGGTCAAATCTCGCGAAGCTCAATTGTCAGCGGCCCGAGTTGGATTTTCGCTGGCACTAAGAGGCGTTTGGCGGGACCGTTGCATGCAATAGGCCTGATGCGCGCCGGCATGCAGCCAGGATCGAGCCGTCAGAATCGGCATTCAGGGAGGTGAGAAAGCAGGCTGGATTCATGATGGGCCGACACTCTTTTTTATTTTTAGGCTTGGACAGTCGACGCATCGTCTGTCGTCGTACAACTGTGCCTTTTATATCGAGTTCAATACTGGGCTGTCAATCTGAAAAATGGCCGTTCGTCTCGGCAAAGACCGCTGGTTGAAATTCCCGTTCGCACAGACGTAGCTGGCTGTAGGTCTGTCAGTCGGTTGATTTTCCGGGTGTTGGCAGCAAGGTTGGATATTTTTGAAGACCCATTCAAGTCATACGACAACCGGCTCACCATCAACGAAATAAGGACATTGTCCTGACCCTCCCCTGCCGGGTAAAAAAATCCAGAACTCAAAGCCATACCGCTCTATCCAATGTGTAGGTCAATGGAGGTAAGCGATATGAACAACGATGACACAGATGACGACGTCGAATCAGAAACCACATCAAACACACCGCCCACCGACACGTCTGGCGCCAAAAGCGTAGATCAAGCCAAGGAGGAGGAAGCTGAGGCGCTCAGGCGGAAAATAGCTGAGATAGAACGTAAGGTGGCGGATGGTAACTAGCAAAATGCTGGATCTGGCGGGGGGTGGAAAGCGGCCATAGACTTGAGTGGAGTTGGCCGCTTTTTTCCCGTCGTCAGACTTGTGCTCATGACTCACACACTGCTCTTGGAAGCTCATCGTTGACGCAGGGTTCATGCGCCGTTTCCATCAGCAACTGATCCACCACGGCCGACAGCGCGGCATGAACATCCTCTGAGCCGCGTATGACTCGCGCATAGACGTTTCGCTGTCGCTCTGCGCTGGTACCGTCTTGAAGAATCCGGCGAAGGTGAGAAAAAACATCCGCCATTCCCATCGCTCGAGCTGCGTCACCGAAGATCTGTTCCGCCATGAACAGCCACTGCTCAACAGAGAAGGGTTGGTCGTAACCTTCGACAATGAACGATGCGTGGATGCCACCTCGTTTCGCACGCCAACGATTCTCTTTGAGGATCCATTGGGATTTTTGGGAATAGGTCGACCCGGGGTGAGGTTGATCGATGGCATGGCCGACCAGTAACCGAAAAAAAGAGGCAATACACAACACATCCTCCAACCGAGGGCAGGCATCCGTCATCCGCAGTTCCAGGGTCGGGTACTTGGCGGCGGGCCGTAAACCCCACCAGCAATCGCTGGCCTGCTTGATTGTGCCGGTACGTATCAGCAGTGCGACGTAGGCGTCATAGGCCTTTTGATCTTCGAAGAACTCCGGAACCCCCATCCTCGGCCACTCATCACAGGCGGTCTGGCGATAGCTCATGAAACCAGTGTCGGCACCGTCCCAAAATGGAGAGGAGCAACTCAAGGCCAATAACAACGGAGTCCACGGCAAGACTTCGTTCATCACCTGAATACGGTCCAGGTGCTTCGGAACTTCAACATGCACGTGCAAACCCGATAGCAGGCTACGCCTTGCTACGCGCTGGTAGTCTTCAAACAGTTGAAGAAAGTGATCCTGGTGTGTGGCCTGTTGCGTGCGCCAGTCAGCCAAAGGGTGGCTGCCGGCGCAGAGCAGGCCCAGACCGTAAGGTTCGAAAATGCCGCGCAACGTTCTGCGAGCATAAACAAGGTACTGCGCTGCTTGCGCCATGCTGGTGAAGATGGGGGACGCAACTTCTATTTGTCCCTGGAACATCTCATAAGCGAAACAATGCCCCAAAGCAGCCTCGCACGCCTCAATCGCAGCGCCGGGAGGCTTGTCCGGCATACGCCGGGTAGCCGGGTCCGTGATGAAGTATTCCTCTTCTATTCCGAACCTCAGGTGTCTGTCCATCAATGCCCCCCCTTTTGAACCTTCGACGCGGTGCCCTCAGTGATAGTCCGCTCCGGCGACTGCGCGCAGATACGCCTGATCCGCTTCAATTCGCAGGTCTCGCCACTCTTCCCAACTGACAATGCCCTGGCGATCCATCTCATCCGATTGGCGTAGCAGTTCTTCATGGTAGGCATCGGGACACTCCTTGCGCAGAGCGATGTTTTCGAGTGCCCGATGCCAGACGTCCAAACCACACAGTCTTCTTTCCTGGGCCGGCGTCAGCAGGTTTTTGAAGGAGTTCATGGCATTGGAATCCGAGCGTCATTTTTTGAATGGATCAATCGTGTTCTATATAGGTTCATGAACGCCGACAGAAGGCGTTAACTGACCTTCTTTTGCTGAAACAGCGGTGACATTGAACGGGGGCCCACCGGATTCCGATGCTACGCTTTCATATCCTCGAACAGAGTTGAAGCGATGCACACCCAAACCTCACTCCCAGAATACTTGAGGGTGCAGCCATGCAGCGGAGCCTGATTGGCGGCATCGCCATAGCGATTGTCGGCGCGATGACGTATCTCCTGGTCCAATGGGAAGCCGCCGACAGCCAGAGACACGACGCTCTGTGTGGACAAGCCCAGCAGTCCCTCAAAGGTGTGGAAATACGCGCGCGGGCGTTGGCTGCCGGACTGTCTTTAGACGCGTACGCCAAGGATGAGGAAGCCAAAGTGGCGGCGCTGATCAGAGCGCTCGATGCCGCTAAAAATGAAGCAGAGGTTGACGCTGTAATAGAAGCTCACGCGGCGGCCATAGAAGCGCAGGACGCCGTTATTGACGCTGAAGTCGACACTCGAGGCGATCAGAAATTCCTCGAACAGCGACTCGTGAAACAGCGGATACCTGTGGACGTCAAACAGGAACTGCAACGCGCCGCGAAGGCCGTCAGCGTTGTTTGCAGTTAGCGTTCATCACTGATAAGCCGCTCTCCCCCGACTCATTTCTCAATCACATCATCCGCCCAGCTTATGGCCGCAACGACGGTCGGAAAACCAATCGTGCTCGTCAGCGAGATCAGTGTGTGACGAATCTCCTCTGCCGTAGCGCCCGCTTCCAGTGCCCGTCTGGTATGACTGTGCACCGCGCCCTCAGAGCGAATGGCCGCCGCGGCACCCAGTTGGATCAGCTGGACAACTTTCTCCTCAAGTGGCCCGGAATGACGCACAGACTTACCCAAGGCCTGCACGGCATCCAGGTAATCCGGGTACTGTTTTTTGAGCTGTCGATACGTGTTGTGCTCTCTCTTCTTTCCCATCGTTGTTTCCTCGCGATTCGATGCCGGCAACCGAAACTTGCACTTGGCAACAGTAGGCTAAGCTTAGTGCAGCTTATTGCCCACGATGCTCGCGTCTGCAGGTTTTGGTTGTTTCTGGAGAGCGTCTGCAACAGCTATTTCAGACACGCCAAAACAATCTGTGCAGGACTGTCATATGACCGAGCCTCTACTCAGCTTTGATCAACTCAAGCGTGCTGCCGCCTCCGGTGAGATCGATACCGTGCTGGTGTGCATGATCGATATGCAAGGGCGACTGGTCGGCAAGCGATTCCAGGTCGAGTTTTTCATCGACAGCGGACATGAAGAAACCCACTGCTGCAATTACCTGCTGGCCGACGACATCGACATGGAGCCGGTACCGGGTTACGCCGCGGCCAGTTGGAGCAAAGGTTATGGCGACTTTGTGCTCAAACCCGACATGTCCACGTTGCGACGGGTGCCGTGGCTTGAATGCACGGCGCTGGTGCTCTGTGATGTGCTCGATCATCACCATCGACGGGACTTGCCGCACAGCCCGCGGGCGATCCTGAAAAAGCAGATCGAGCGCCTGCGCGAACGTGGCTATACCGGCATGTTTGCTTCGGAACTTGAGTTCTATCTGTTCGACGAGAGCTACGAGGCTATTCACGAACGCAACTACCACAAGCCGAAGACCGCCGGCCATTACATCGAGGATTACAACATCCTCCAGACCACCCGCGAAGAGCCGGTGCTGCGGGCGATCCGCAAGCATCTGCAGGCCTCCGGCATCCCCGTGGAAAACTCCAAGGGTGAATGGGGGCCGGGCCAGGAAGAGATCAACATCCGTTATGCCGATGCCCTGACCATGGCTGACCACCACGTCATCATCAAGCACGCCTGCAAGGAAATCGCGCAACTGCAGGGCAAGGCAATCACCTTCATGGCCAAGTGGCGCTATGACGCCGCCGGCTCCAGCAGCCATATCCATAATTCGCTGTGGGACAAGAACGGCAAAAAGCCGCTGTTTTTCGATACCAAGGCAGAGTTTGGCATGTCGAAACTGATGCGTTCATGGGTGGCCGGTCAGCTCAAATACGCCAACGACATCACCTGTTTTCTCGCGCCCTACATCAATTCGTACAAGCGCTTTCAGGCCGGCACTTTTGCGCCGACGCGGGCGGTGTGGAGTCGAGACAATCGCACCGCAGGTTTCCGTTTGTGTGCCGAAGGCAGCAAAGCGATCCGTATTGAATGTCGTGTCGGCGGCGCCGACCTCAACCCTTATCTGGCGTTCGCTGCGCTGATCGCTGCGGGGCTGGCGGGGATTGACGAGAAGCTCAACCTCGCGCCGCCCTTCGAGGGCGATGCCTACGTCGACGAGCACTTGCCTGAAGTGTCGAAGACCCTGCGCGAAGCCTGTGCCGCGCTTCAGGGCTCGACCATGTTGCGCGAGGCCTTCGGTGATGAAGTGATCGACCACTACGTACACACCGCCGAGTGGGAACAGAAAGAGTACGACCGACGGATCACCGACTGGGAACTGCAGCGCGGTTTTGAGCGCTATTGAGAAGGCTACTATTGAGAAAATCATGACTTCGATGATTCAACTCATTTCGCCGGTCGATGGCCGGGTCTACGCCGAACGCCACTGCGCCGATGCAACACAGATCGATCAGGCGCTGGCGGCTGCCGCAACCGCTCAGGCGCAATGGAAACGTCGACCACTGAGCGAGCGCGCAGCCTATTGCAACGCCGCAGTGGACGCGATGTTGGCAATGAAGGCCGACATCATCCCGGAACTGGCCTGGCAGATGGGCCGTCCGGTACGGTTTGGCGCCGGTGAGCTACGCGGCTTTGAAGAACGCGCCCGGCACATGATCGCCATTGCACCTGAAGCGTTGGCTGTGCTTGAACCCACGCCTGTCGCTGGTTTTCGACGGCATATCAAACGTGAGCCACTCGGTACGGTGCTGGTCATCGCCCCCTGGAATTACCCCTACCTGACGGCGGTCAACACGATCATTGCGGCGCTGATGGCCGGCAACAGCGTCATTCTCAAACATGCATCGCAAACGTTGCTGGTCGGCGAACGCTTCGCCGAGGCCATGCGCCGGGCCAACCTGCCCGAAGGGCTGTTTCAGAACCTGGTGCTGGATCATGTCTATACCGCAGCAATCATTGCTTCTGGACGGGTGCAGCAGGTGAACTTCACCGGCTCGGTCGAAGCCGGCAAGGCCATGGAAAACGCCGCCACTGGACGCTTCCTCGGACTGGGCCTGGAGCTCGGAGGCAAAGACCCGGCCTACGTCCGGGCCGATGCCGACCTGGTACATGCAGTGGAAAACCTGGTGGACGGCAGCTTCTTCAACGCCGGACAAAGCTGTTGCGCGGTCGAGCGCATCTATGTCGATGAAAAAATCTACCCGGCGTTTATCGAGCGCTTCGCCGCCCTGACCCGCCAATACGTGCTGGGCAATCCACTGGACGAAGCCACCACGCTCGGCCCGCTGGTGTCTCCGAGCGCTGCCGAGTTCGTTCGGGGCCAGATCGCCGATGCACTATTAAAAGGTGCAAAGGCACTGATCGATCCGAAGGCTTTTCCCGCTGGCGTGCCGGGCAGCGCCTACCTCGCGCCGCAGGTGTTAGTCGACGTCAACCATCAAATGTCGGTGATGCGTGAGGAAAGTTTTGGTCCGGTGGTCGGCATCATGCCGGTGGCCAGCGACGACGAAGCCATCGCCTTGATGAACGACAGTGAGTTCGGCCTCAGCGCTTCCATCTGGACGCAAGACCTCGCCGCCGCCGAGCGCCTGGGCAACGAGATCGACACCGGCACCGTGTTCATGAACCGCTGTGATTATCTGGACCCGGCCCTGGCCTGGACCGGCGTGAAGAACAGCGGACGCGGCGTGACGCTATCGCGCCTGGGCTACGAGCACCTGACCCGAGCCAAATCCTTCCATTTGCGCCACGAGATCTGAGCCATGAGCCTGACTGGAAACTGGAACTACCCCACGAGCATTCGCTTCGGTGTCGGCCGCATCGCCGAGCTGGCCGAGGTCTGTCGCAGCCAGGGTATCCAGCGACCGTTGCTGGTCACCGACAGTGGCCTGGCACGCGCGCCGATCACCACGGCAGCGCTGGACGCCTTGCGCGCCGCCGGCCTGGGCGTCGCGCTGTTTTGCGACCTCAAGCCCAACCCGGTCGAAGCCAACCTGGCAGGCGGGCTCGACGCCTGGCGCGCCGGCAAGCATGACGGCGTGGTCGCCTTTGGCGGTGGCAGCGGGCTGGACATGGGCAAGCTCATCGCGTTCATGAGCGGCCAGACCCGACCGGTCTGGGATTTCGAAGACATCGGCGACTACTGGACCCGTGCCGACGAAAGCAGCATCGCCCCGGTCATCGCGGTGCCAACTACTGCGGGCACAGGCTCGGAAGTAGGTCGTGCGGCGGTGATCATCGACGAAAGCACCCACACCAAACGCATCATCTTCCACCCGAAAATGATGCCCCGCGTGGTCATCAGCGACCCGGCCCTCACCGTCGGCATGCCGGCCAAGGTCACCGCCGGCACGGGCATGGATGCTTTTTCGCACTGCCTGGAAGCGTACTGCGCCCCCGGTTTTCACCCGATGGCCGATGGCATTGCGGTGGAAGGCATGCGCCTGGTAGCCAACGCTCTGGTGCGCGCCGTACACACCCCGTCCGACCTTGAAGCGCGCGCGCAAATGCTCGCGGCTGCGGCGATGGGTGCCACCGCCTTCCAGAAAGGACTGGGCGGGATGCATGCCCTCTCGCATCCGGTGGGCGCGCTTTACGACACCCATCACGGCATGACCAACGCCACCTTCATGCCCTATGTCTTGAAGTTCAATCGCCCGGCCATCGAAGAACGCATCACTCGCCTGGCGGCCTGGTTGCGTCTGCCCTCCCCCGGCTTCGAGAGTTTTCTGGCCTTCGTCCTCAAGCTGCGCAAGGACATCGGCGTGCCTCATACGCTGTTTGAACTGGGCGTGGATGATCGGCAGGCCGATTTGATCGCCGACATGGCGATTGTCGACCCCTCTGCCGGCGGCAACCCGCTGCCGTTGACCCGGGCCGGCGCGGCAGAAATTTTCGACGCGGCGTTTCACGGCCGTATTTAGAGCAGTTGTCTGTCCAGTCCGAGGCGTGAACACAGAGCATGGACAGGTTGTAGCGGTTGGAGACAGGAGCAGTACGACAAGGGGTTGAAGGCCAGCCCATCCGGTACCCCGGATGGATGCGTATCAAAACCTGAAGGGGCACACAACATGAATCCAGCAAGTCAGCCCGGCACCAGCGCGCCGCAAGACGACGACGTCAAGGTGTTGCACAGCATGGGCTATGCCCAGCAGCTCTCGCGACGTATGGGCGTTTTCTCCAACTTTGCCATTTCCTTTTCAATCATCTGCATCCTCTCGGGGGGTATCAACTCACTCGCCCAAGGCACATCGGGCGCGGGCGGCGCGTCAATCGGCATCGGCTGGCCCATCGGCTGCCTGATTTCCGGAGTGTTCGCCATGGCCATGGCGCAGATTTCCTCGGCCTACCCCACCGCCGGCGGTCTGTATCACTGGGGCTCGATTCTCGGTAACCGCTTCACCGGCTGGCTGACCGCATGGTTCAACCTGCTGGGGCTGGTCACTGTGCTCGGGGCGATCAACGTCGGTACCTATTACTTCTTTTTCGGCGCCTTCGGACCGGCCCTTGGCATGGAAGACACGACCACGACTCGGGTGATTTTCCTGGCGATCCTGACCGGCCTCCAGGCTCTGTGTAACCACCTGGGTATCGGCCTGACCGCGAAGCTCACCGACTTCTCGGGTTACCTGATCTTCGCCACGGCGCTCGCGCTGACCATCGTCTGTCTGATCTCTGCCCCCAGTTATGAATTCGCCCGGTTATGGACCTTCAGCAACTATTCCGGTGAGGCGGGCGGCAGCGTCTGGCCAGAGGTCTCGAACGGCTGGATTTTCATGCTCGGCCTGCTGTTGCCGATCTACACCATCACCGGCTATGACGCTTCCGCGCACACCTCCGAAGAGACCCGCAATGCGGCCATGTCAGTGCCACGCGGTATGGTCATGTCGGTGGTCTGGTCGTTGCTGTTCGGTTGGGTCATGCTCAGCGCGTTTGTGCTGATGCTGCCGAGCATGGACGAGGCGGCGAAGCATGGTTGGACCGTGTTTTTCTGGGCCATGGACACTCAGGTGAACCCGACGGTAAAAATGGCGCTTTACGTGGCGATTTTTATCTCGCAATTTCTCTGCGGGCTGGCAACCGTGACCTCGGTTTCGCGCATGATCTTCGCGTTCTCACGGGACGGTGGCCTGCCCTTCTCCAAAGCACTGTCCTCTGTCTCGCCTACCCTTCGCAGCCCGGTGGCGGCGATCTGGACCGGTGCCACCCTCGCGGTACTGTTCGTCTGGGGATCGTCGGTGATATCGATCGGTGAAACACCGGTCTACACCATCGTGGTGTCCTGCACGGTGATCTTCCTGTTCTTCTCCTTCGTCATTCCCATCATCCTGGGCCTGTTTACTTACGGGACCTCGAAATGGCCGACCATGGGGCCGTGGAACCTGGGGCGCTTTTGGTACTCATTCTTCGCAATCCTCTCGATCCTCTCGATGGTGATCATTTTCGTCATCGGCATCCAGCCGCCGAACGATTGGGCGCTGTACATCACCATCGGCTTTCTGGTGCTGACGGCCATCGTCTGGTTCGGCTTTGAAGCCCGACGCTTCCAGGGCCCGCCGATTGGCGACATGATCGTCAAGCGCCAGGCTGAAATCGCGGCGGCTGAGGAGGCGTTGAATAAACGGGCGGGAAGCTGAGTGCCCGCTCTGCAACACCCGATTGAGACCTATCGCAAAAGGTGAAGCCTTGCGCTTCACCTTTGCGTAAAACAGGCACCTTGTGGGCGCAATTCGCCCACTCAGACCAGGTTGATCTCGACGTTGATGTTGCCCCGCGTGGTTTTGGAGTACTTTTTCAAATTGGCCGTGCAGTTCTCGGATGTCGAGGCGATACATTCGGCGTCCGCGCATGCTTACCCCGAGGCAGGCCGGCAAATTGCCGCACACGCCAGCCTCGAAACCGCGCGCATCGAAGCGCTGCGTCTGGGGATTACTCAGATTCGTTGGAATGTGTCGATCTGATCCTCCCCGTGCAATCACAAAAATGCAGGGCCAGCACCTCTTCTGAAAACGTCGATTCAAATCCGCGCCAGCGCCTGTGCCAGGTCGGCGCGCAGGTCTTCCACATCCTCCACACCCACTGACAAACGCACCAGCGCATCGCCGATGCCGAGCTGCGCGCGGGTGTCTGCGGGGATGGTGGCGTGGGTCATGATCGCCGGGTGCTCGATCAGGCTTTCCACACCGCCCAGGCTCTCGGCCAGGGCGAAGATCTGCACATTTTCGAGGAAGCGCTTGGCGCCGGCCAGATCGCTGTTCAGGTCGAGGGAAATCATTCCGCCGAAACCGCGCATCTGCTGACGTGCCAGTTCGTGCTGCGGGTGCGACGGCAGGCCCGGATAATAGACGCGCGCCACCTGCGGCTGACGCTCAAGCCACCGCGCCAGTTCCAGCGCGTTGCTGCAATGACGTTCCATGCGCAACGCCAGGGTCTTCACGCCGCGCAGGGTGAGAAACGCGTCGAACGGCCCGGCGATCGCGCCCACTGCGTTCTGCAGGAAGCCCAGGCGCTCAGCCAGCTCAGCGTTCTGCCCCACCACCGCGATGCCGCCGATCACGTCGGAATGGCCGTTCAGATACTTGGTCGTCGAGTGCACCACGATATCGAAACCCAGCTCCAGCGGACGCTGTATCCAAGGGCTGGCGAAGGTGTTGTCGGCCACACAGAGAATGCCTCGTTCGCGGCAGATGCGTGCGATCGCAGCGAGGTCAGTGAGGCGCAGCAAGGGATTGCTCGGCGTCTCGACACAGACCATCCGTGTGTCGTCCTGCAGCGCGGCTTCGAAGGCCGCCAGGTCCGTCAGATCGACGAAGCTGAAGCGATGCCCGGCGCTGCGCCGGCGCACCTTGTCGAACAGCCGGAACGTACCGCCGTACAAATCATTACCGGAGACGATGTGCGAGTCAGCGTCGAGCAGCTCGAGCACGGTGGAAATCGTCGCCAGCCCGGAAGCGAAGGCGAAGGCCTGGGTACCGCCTTCGAGATCCGCCACACAACGCTCCAGCGCAAAGCGCGTCGGGTTGTGCGAACGCCCATAGTCGAAGCCCTTATGAACGCCGGGGCTCTGCTGCAAATAAGTGGAGTTGGCGTAAATCGGCGGCATCAACGCCCCGGTGGAAGGGTCCGGCGTCTGTCCGGCATGGATCACACGGGTGGCGAAGGCGCGTGGTGTAGCGGTTTCATCGTGTTGACTCATGTGAGGGATCTCCGTAAGTGATTGAGCAGGTCGACGCGGGTAATCAGGCCGTGGAAGCCCGAGGCGTCGGCGATGATCGCTACCAGCCCACGGTCAAGCTCTGCTTGCAGTTCAGCCAGACTGGCGCCGGGCGGCAGGGTTTGCAATTTGTCGGTCATGGCGCTGGCCACCGTCAAACGAAAGTGCGAAGCGTTCTGGTGCACGCCAAGCAAAATATCGGATTCATCAATCACGCCAACCAACCGCTGTTTATCCACCAGCACCGGCAGTTGCGACACATCTGCCAGGCGCATGCGCTGGAAGGCAGTGAGCAGCGTATCGTCCGGCCCCACGCTGATCACTCGGCCATCCTCGAAGCGCCGTGAGATCAGGTCGCGCAGATCGCCGTAATGCTTGTACTGCAACAGACCCTGATCGTTCATCCACTGGTCGTTGTAGACCTTCGACAGGTAGCGGGTGCCGGTGTCGCAGACGAAAGTGACCACGCGTTTCGGTTCGGTTTGCTCGCGGCAGTAACGCAGCGCTGCCGCCAGCAAAGTGCCGGTCGAAGAGCCGCCGAGAATACCTTCGGCGCGCAGCAGCTGGCGGGCATGATCGAAGCTTTCCTCGTCGCTGATTGAATAGGCCTGGCGCACGCTGGAAAGGTCGGCAATCGAGGGAATGAAGTCTTCGCCGATGCCCTCCACCGCCCACGAGCCGGGCGTACCGAGGGTGCCGCTGCGGCTGTATTCGGCCATCACCGAGCCGACCGGATCGGCCAGCACCATGGCGAGTTCTGGCTGCACGCGGCGAAAAAAACGGGTGAGCCCGGTCAGCGTGCCGGCCGAACCGACGCCGACGACGATGGCATCCAGGTCATGCTGGGTCTGCGCCCAGATCTCCGGCGCAGTGCTGCATTCGTGGGCCAGCGGGTTGGCCGGGTTGTTGAATTGATCGGCAAAGAAGGCGTCGGGAATTTCCTGCGCCAGCCGTGCCGCAACGTCCTGGTAATACTCGGGATGGCCCTTGCCGACGTCGGAGCGGGTGATGTGCACCTCGGCGCCCATTGCCTTGAGGTGCAAGACTTTCTCGGTGGACATTTTGTCCGGCACCACCAACACCACCCGGTAACCCTTGGCACGGCCGACCAGGGCCAGGCCTAGCCCGGTGTTGCCGGCGGTAGCCTCCACGATGGTGCCGCCGGGTTGCAGGCGACCATCGCGCTCGGCGGCGTCGATCATCGCCAAGCCTATACGGTCCTTGATTGATCCACCGGGGTTCTGCGATTCGAGTTTGAGAAACAGCGTGCACGGGCCGGTATCGAAGCGGCTGACGCGCACCAGCGGCGTATTGCCGATCAGTTCGAGCACGGCGGGACGGGAGTCGTTTGGCATGTCGTAACCTCGCTGCGAAAATCCGCACTGGATGGACAGCAACCTGAGGCCAGTCAAGCACGTTGGTCGCTGGAGATGCCTCGCATGGAACATAGGCAGGGATTGCGCCCTCCGCAACCATGCGCAGCCAGCCGGTAACGTGCCGGTTGGTGCAATGCACTGTTTACCCAATGAAAAACGCCGCTTATCCCTCACCGGGAAAGCGGCTTTTTTTTGGCGCGGCCCACTCAGGGCTTCAACGGAAACTCTTGGTCTCGGTCTGACAGTTCTTTGCCGTCGTCGGGATGCTTCCAGTCCGGCGTCGAACGCTTCTGCCGCTTGATCTCTTCTTCCGTGGGTTCATCCATGTCTTCATCCGGGTCCGGAACTTTTTGTTCAGTTGCCATGCTCACCTCTCTTCCTAAGGGATCAGTCATCAACTTTAAGCGTAGAACAATTTCTTGCACCCGGCTCAGAGCCACCAGCGCAACAGAAAGAAAAACCCCATGCTCAACAGCATGCTGAGCAAGGTATTGCGGGTGTAAAGCACCAGCCCCACCGCCACCAGCGAACTGATCAGATACGGGTTATCCCACTGCAGATTCAGCTGTTTGTCGGGCATGAACACAATCGGCCCGCAGATCGCGGTCAGCATGCCCGGCACCGCAAAACCGAGGAATTGCCGGGCGTTGCTGCTCAAGCGCAGCGGCAGCCGAGGCTCGAGAAATACGTAGCGGTTCAGAAAGACGAGCACGCCCATCCCGATAATCACAGCCCAGACCATCATGGACGACCCCCATAGAATTTATTGCAGACAAAGCCTGCGGTCATGCCTGCCAACCCGGACAGCACCAGCGCCGAGCCCCATTGCCAGTAGCTGAACAGCACCGAGCAGAACAGTGACACCGCCACACACACCACGGTCGGTACATTACGTACCACGGGGGTGATCAGGGCGATAAACGTCGCCGCGATGGAGAAGTCCAGCCCCAGATGTTCCAGGCCCGGAATGCTGCTGCCGAGCACGATCCCGGCCAGGGTGAAGAGGTTCCAGGCGATGTAAAACGTCAGGCCGACGCCCAACGCGTACCAGCGGTTGAACTGCTGTTTGTCATGCTGGCTGGTCAGGGCGAACAGCTCATCGGTGAGCAAAAAACCAAGCCCTGCCCGCCAGCGACCCGGCAACGGTGAAATTACCGAACGCATGCTCATGCCGTACAGCAAATGCTGGGAGGTCAGCAGCAGCGTGGTCAGCAGAATCGAAAAGATCCCGGCTCCACCCTTGAGCATGCCGATTGCCACCAGTTGTGCGGCACCGGCGAACACGATGCCCGACAGGCCCTGGCCTTGCAGGGGTGTGAGATTGGCCTCGATGGCCATGGAACCGGCCAGCAATCCCCAAGGCGCAGTCGCCAGGGACAACGGCATGATGGCTGCGGCACCACGAAGAAACGCACTGCGCGGCATGAGTGAATTGGACATAACGCTCTACAACCAGGGAAAGACGTCAGACTGTGCCAGCAGTCGTGGGCGATGGCTTGAACAATCTTGCGCACTTTGATCGCGTCTTTGTCCGCATCGCTGCACGCAACGCCGCTGGAATTCGTCGAACAGGTCGACAAGTTGCTCTATCAGGCCAAACGCAATGGCCGGATGCGCGCCCAGTTCACTGATTTTCGCGATTGACAAACACTGCGCCGACTTTTAAAACTGAGCGCCTCATTCAGGGTGTCAGCAACATGTCCGCAACCTTCAACCTCAACACTATCGTCATTGGCTTGAATGCCAAGGCGCAAGGTTGCGTTGCGCACGCCCTGAAATCGAAGAAACAGTCGCTCATGTGACCGGGGCGCGCTGTCCCGTCAGATGAGCTGACAGGACATTGAGCGCTACGGACTCCCGACCCTTGCTTACTGCCTTCTACGCTTCTGACGGTGACGAAATCGGTCAACCTTCAGGAGAAAGTGCATGTCATCGTTTCAAGGTATCTGGGTTCCACTCGTTACACCGTTTCACAATGGCGCTATCGACTTTGTCGGGTTGGGGCGGCTGGTCGCTCATCTGCTGGAAAAAGGCGTCGACGGGATCGTGGTCTGCGGCACCACGGCCGAAGCGGCGGCACTGAGCAAACATGAGCAATTGGCGGTGCTCGATGCCGTGCTGGAACAGGTGCCGGCGCATCGCGTGGTCATGGGGCTGGCCGGGAACAATCTGACCGAGCTGCTGCAATTTCAGAGTGAAATCCTGACACGTCCGGTGGCGGGTTTGCTGGTGCCACCGCCGTATTACATCCGCCCTTCCCAGGCAGGCCTCGAAGCGTTTTTCAAAACGGTGGCCGACGCCTCCAGCGTCCCGGTCATTCTCTACGACATCCCTTACCGCACCGGCGTGGCCTTCGAACAGGCGACCCTGCTCAACATCGTTGCCCATGAGCGCATCGTCGCGATCAAGGATTGCGGCGGCAATCAGGCCAACACCCTGGCGCTGCTGGCCAGTGGCAAGGTCGACGTTCTGTGCGGCGAAGATAACCAGATCTTCAACGCCTTGTGCCTGGGCGCCAAAGGCGCGATTGCGGCCTCCGCGCATGTCCATCCCGAGTTGTTCGTGGCGTTGTATCAACAGATTCGCGACAACCAGTTAGCGACCGGACGAACGACATTCTTTCAACTGCTGCCGCTGATCCAAAGCCTGTTCATCGAACCCAACCCCGCCCCGGTGAAAACCGCCCTGGCCTTTGAAGGCTTGATTGGCGACGAAGTGCGCGCGCCAATGCAACGCAGCACTAAAGCCATGGTGACGAAGTTGAAGGACGTGCTGATGACGCTGAACCACAACAATCGATAGAGCGCCGGCAACCAGCCCGAGTACCATGAAGCGACTCGCTTAACGCATCAGGGAGTCGACATGCTTTACCGAATCGCTGCCGACGGGCTGGTGCTGTTTCACCTGTTGTTCATTCTGTTCGTGCTGTTCGGCGGGCTGCTGGTACTCAAGTGGCGACCGCTGATCTGGTGGCACGTGCCCGCCGCGGTGTGGGGCGTTTCGGTGGAAGTCTTCCACCTGCCCTGCCCGCTGACTGACTGGGAAAACCTCATGCGTCACGCTGCCGGGCAAACCGGCTATGGCGACAGTTTCATCGAGCATTACCTGTGGCCGATCATTTACCCGGCCGGCCTGACCCCGGCGATTCAGGTGGGATTGGGCAGCGTGGTGCTGGCGATCAACGTATTGGTCTATCTTCGCGTGATCAGGCAGTGGAAAGTACGTCGGGCCGCCTGAAACCAGATCCGGGGATTGAGAACATGCTGTCGATTGAAGACCTGGCGTTGCTCGAAGCCAACCGCGAAACCGGCAGCCTGTCGCGGGCCGGGGCTCACCTCGGTGCTGATGTTCTGCGCGGTCAGTTGGCGATGACGCTCATGTTCCGCCCGCTGGCCTTGGCCACGTAAAGCGCCTTGTCGGCGGCACCGATCAAATCGTCGGGCCGGGCTTGCGAGGCCGGGTCGTACGCAGCGACTCCCAGGCTCACCGTCACCACGCCTTCGGCACATTCTGTGTGCAGGATGCCCGCTAGCTGAACCGCACGACGGATTTTTTCCGCCACCAGAAACGCCCCCACATAGTCGGTCCCGGGCAGTACCACGGCAAACTCTTCACCGCCATAACGGGCGGCCAGATCGCCGGGGCGCTTCATGTTGTCCGTGATGATTGCGCTGATGTTGCGCAAACACTCATCACCGGCCAAATGGCCGTAGTGATCGTTGAACAGTTTGAAGTGATCGACATCGATCATCAGCAGCGCGAGGCGGGTCTGGGTACGCTTGGCCCGGCCGATTTCCGCGAGGATGAACAAGTCAAACTGGCGCCTGTTGGACAGACCGGTCAGTGCATCCTCCAGGGCCAGTAACTCGAGGCTGCGATTGACCTCAAGGAGTTTTTCCTGAGCATCCAGCAGCACCTCCTGAACTTGATTCTGCTGCTTCATGAGGCGGATCAGGCGAAAACCGAGAATGCCCAGGAACCCGAGCAGAAATGCAACGATGCCGGCCCTCAGTATTGACTCCTGGCGCCAGCTGGCGAGGACTTCATCCTTGTTAAGTGCGGCGAAAATGATCAGCGGATAACCTTCCACTCTTCGAAACCCCACCACCCGCTCGACGCCATCGACATAAGACTTGACCGTTGCCGTACCGAAATTGCCCTTGGGCAACAACTGATTGAACAACGGTCCCTTGGCAACACTGGTGCCGATGTCAGCTTCATTGAACGGTCGACGAACCACGATGCTAGCGTCGTTGGCGATCAGGTTGATCACGCCGTTTTTGCCCATGTCGATGCTGTCATAGAGCCCGAGGAAATGGCTGAGATAAATCGTTGCCAGCGCCACGCCGGCAAAGCGGCCATCCGAATGATTGACGCGGCGCGAAACCGTCATGATCCATTCACCGCTGGAACGGCTCTTGATCGACGGACCGATGTGGGGCCCGCGGTCGGGGTGATCGCGATGGTAGACGAAATATTCACGGTCGGAGTTGTTGGCAATGGACACGACGGCGCCGTTGGAATTGGCAATCCAACGCCCGGCTTCGTCATAAACGAACAAGCCATGGAGCTGGCGCAACTCATTGCGCTGGGCACTGAGCAAATGCTCCAGCCGGGGTACCCGGGCTGCGTCGATGCCGTCGTTTTCGAGGCGATCCACCAGGGTCAACAGGAGCGTATCGGCTTGCTTGATTGACGCCTGCGCTTGCGAGGCCAGGGTCTGGGCAAGGTTGGACATCGCCACTTCTTTGTCTTGCAGATGGTATTGGCGTGAGCTCCAGGCTTCCCAGATGACAATGACCGTCATCGACAGGCACACCGCCACCAGCAGAAACACCGCAGAGCGGACCTTGAGCGTCGCACCGACTTGTGCAGCCACCAAAGGCCTGCCGTGGCGGGATCGTTCAATTCGGTCTTTAACGGACGGATGTCCCATAACGCTCCCTGATTCTTATGACAGGCGAACCATTCCGTTAGCCGTTTTAACCATGCATGACGGGTATGAGCCGTCAGGGGCCGGTCGACTATGCCTGATCAAACACCTGACAGGGTGATCTACGCCATAAGTATTCGCACGGCTGTCTCGACAAACGGGCGCAGGTTTTGCGTCACGTGAATCGGACACATCGAGGATACTGTCCGCCACCGTCAGGGTTTAAGAAGAGGCAGTAGCGCGCCCCGCCGTCTTGCACGCCCAAATCGTGGCCACACCCAGGACAACGGCGAAGATCAGTATCGGGCTAAACGTGGGTTTCAGGGGCATGAGCGTTTCCTTACTGGCATCAGACTCCCGTTCGGGCAGTGAAGGTTCAGCCGAGACTCCATGCCCCCGAAGCCCTACCTCCAATGGTGCGCAATTCGCCCACACCATTGTTTCACTTCGACGACTGTTTCACGGCCTCGATCCAGGCGGGATTCAATTGCGTCTGTTCAGTGTCGATGCCCTGCGCTTCCATCCGTGCCTTGTGTTGATCCATCTCGCGGGTCAACTGGCTGTGATCGCTGGAATTGCCGTCCAGCTCGTGCATCTGGCTCAAGCCCAGATGGTAGAAGCGCAGCAGCTTCATGGCCGTCGGATCGTCCTTCTCCACCGCTGCCGTGACCTGATGCATGACGTTCGTGATGCTCATCAGGCTGCGTTTGAGCTGCCAGCCGTAGACCGCCGGAGCCATCCATTCCTGGGTCCAGAACGTACCGCGCATCAGCGCCACCATCAGCAGCACCGCGACAAACACCCCGCCGACGTTGAAACGCAGATTGTCCCCACCGGGCTCACCGAACAGCGCCACCGCCGCGGTGGACAACACCATCGCCAGCGCCAGGAAAAGCAGCGCAATAATCACCGTGCTGCGCCGCGTCTGTTGTCGATAGGTTTCGGCATTCTTCGGCTGGATCTCGAACATCGCGGCTGGATTCCTTGGGGGCATGGGCAAAAAGTGTGCGGGCATTATCGCCTCTGCGGGGGATTTAGCTATGCTGGGGCTCCTATTCATCTTTTCATCGTTAAACGCAGAACATGGCGATACAGCGCAGTTCGTGCCATCTTCTTTCATGGATACATACTATTCGGATGCCATTTCCCTGTATGAACGGCATCGTTTTAAGGATCATTGAATGACCCAACGACAAGTAATCAACGCCTCGGTCAGCCCCAAAGGCAGCCTGGAAACCCTCTCTCAACGTGAAGTACAGCAACTGAGCGAAGCCGGATCCGGCAGCACCTACACCTTATTCCGCCAGTGCGCCCTGGCCATCCTCAATACCGGCGCCCATGTCGATAACGCCAAGACCATCCTCGAAGCCTACAAGAACTTCGAAATCCGCATTCACCAGCAAGACCGTGGAGTACGCCTGGAACTGCTGAACGCCCCGGCGGACGCGTTCGTCGACGGCGAAATGATCGCCAGCACCCGCGAAATGCTCTTCAGCGCCCTGCGCGACATCGTCTACACCGAAAACGAACTCGACGCCCAGCGCATCGATCTGAGCACGTCCCAAGGCATCAGCGACTACGTCTTCCACCTGCTGCGCAACGCCCGCACCCTGCGCCCCGGCGTCGAGCCAAAAATCGTCGTGTGCTGGGGCGGACACTCGATCAACACCGAAGAATACAAATACACCAAGAAAGTCGGCCACGAACTGGGCCTGCGCAGCCTCGACATCTGCACCGGTTGCGGCCCCGGCGTGATGAAAGGCCCGATGAAAGGCGCGACCATCGCCCACGCCAAGCAACGCATCCACGGCGGCCGCTACCTCGGTCTGACCGAACCCGGAATCATTGCTGCCGAAGCGCCAAACCCGATCGTCAACGAACTGGTGATCCTGCCGGACATCGAAAAACGCCTGGAAGCCTTCGTGCGCGTCGGACATGGCATCATCATTTTCCCGGGCGGCGCCGGCACGGCCGAAGAGTTCCTGTACCTGCTCGGTATCCTGATGCACCCGGACAACGCCGGCCTGCCCTTCCCCGTGGTCCTCACCGGACCGAAACATGCCGCGCCGTATCTGGAGCAACTGGATGCGTTTGTCGGCGCCACCTTGGGTGAAGCTGCGAAGCAACACTACGAGATCATCATCGATGACCCGGCTGAAGTGGCACGGCAGATGACCCAAGGGCTCAAAGCGGTCAAACAGTTCCGTCGCGAGCGCAACGACGCGTTCCATTTCAACTGGCTGCTGAAAATCGACGAAGGCTTCCAGCGTCCGTTCGACCCGACTCACGAAAACATGGCCAACCTGAAACTGAGCCGCAACCTGCCGGCCCACGAACTGGCCGCCAACCTGCGCCGCGCGTTCTCCGGGATCGTCGCCGGCAACGTCAAGGACAAGGGCATCCGCCTGATCGAAGATCACGGGCCGTACCAGATCCGTGGCGATGCAGCGGTCATGCAGCCGCTGGATCAACTGCTCAAGGCCTTCGTCGCCCAACATCGGATGAAATTGCCCGGTGGCGCGGCGTATGTGCCGTGTTACCAAGTGGTTGCGTAGCTCGGTTAAAAATCATTCCCACGTTCCCGCGTGGGAATGCCTCTACGGACGCTCTGCGTTCGGCTTTGGAAGGGACGCGGAGCGTCCCGGGCTGCATTCCTTTGCTGCGCGTGGGAACGAATCAGCACACTATTCGCGGCACTGATGCTCAGAGGTTATCCGCGTCGATCACTGCCTTGGCAAAGGCTTGCGGGTCTTCCTGTGGCAAGTTGTGGCCGATGCCGCCGGTGATGAGTCGGTACTCATATTTGCCGGTGAAGCGCTTGGCATAATCCTCGGCAGCCGGATGCGGCGCCCCGTTGGCGTCACCTTCCATCGTGATGGTCGGCACCGTAATGACCGGGGCCTTGGCCAGCCGTTGCTCCAGCGCTTCATATTGAGGTTCACCCTGAACCATGCCCAACCGCCAGCGATAGTTGAAGATCGTAATAGCCACATGATCGGGGTTGTCCAGGGCCACCGCGCTGCGGTCGAAGGTGGCATCGTCGAAGGTCCATTTCGGCGACGCCAGCTCCCAGATCAACTTGGCGAAGTCATGGCGGTTTTTTTCGTAACCGGCTTGCCCGCGTTCAGTCGCGAAGTAGAACTGGTACCACCATTGCAGCTCGGCCTTGGGCGGCAACGGATTCTTGCCGGCGGCCTGATTGCCGATGAGGTAGCCGCTGACGGAGACCAGCGCCTCTACCCGCTCCGGCCAGAGCGCCGAGACGATGCCCGCCGAGCGCGCGCCCCAATCGTAGCCGCCGAGCACCGCTTTCTTGATCTTGAGCGCGTCCATAAAGTCGATGACGTCACTGGCCAGCGCAGCGGGCTGGCCGTTGCGAACAGTTTTGTCGGACAGGAAGTGCGTGTCGCCGTAGCCCCGTGCATACGGGATCAGCACCCGGTAACCCTTCGCCGCCAACAAGGGCGCCACTTCGCTATAGCTGTGAATGTCGTAGGGCCAACCGTGCAGAAGAATCACCACCGGACCGTCGGCGGGGCCGACTTCGGCGTAAGCCACATTCAGCAACCCGGCGTTGACATGCTTCAGCGGTCCGAACGAGTCCGTCTTGAGGGTGCCAGCGCTGGCCACCACGGGCTCTGGCGTCGCGGCTTGCACATTGACAGCACCAAGGGCGCCCAACTGCATCAGCGCGAACGCGAGAATCGACGGGCCAAGGAAACGGCAACGGCGCGAGTCGGATGTATTGCTCAACACACTGATCTTCATTGTGATTTCCTGCGAGTCATGGACCTGGTATCTGGACGACGCGAGTCAGCCATCGCGCTTGGCGAGCAGGCTGTGCATTCGTCGGTTTCGACAGCAATGAGCGTAGTGCAAAGATCAGCCGCCCTGATTACCGCACTCTGCGAACTTGATGTAATCGAAGGCTTTCTGCGTGCCACTGGAATCAAGGTACGTCAGGCGGGCATCGACAATGCCGCAATTGCCGCCATCGTTGTCGACGATGGAAACCACCTTCTTGATATCGAGGTGGGTGCCGTGAGAACTTGTCTGCGCCGGGGCTTGAACATCGGCATGGGCCGAAAACGCTGCAACGTTCAGGACCGCGAAGAAGCTGGCGGCAATCAATTTGTTCCAGTTCATGGTGATTTCCTCAGGGTTGCAATGGGCGGTGGTTGCGAGGCAAGTCGTCTTGTCTCGATGGAACCCATTTAATCGGCCCGAGGTATCTGCCCTGTGTCGTAAATCAGGCTAATTGAGGCGTAACGTGTCACACAGGGCACGGGATACAGTGCGATACAAATGCCGGCATGCAGGTTCGGCATGGCTTGCGAATGTGCAACATACGAATAACAAGAGGGTTGAGCGATGGAACATGTGAACCACATCCTGATCGTCGACGACGACCGGGAAATTCGTGAACTGGTCGGTAATTACCTGAAGAAGAACGGCCTGCGCACGACGGTGGTTGCCGACGGCCGGCAAATGCGCAGCTTTCTCGAAGCCAACACCGTGGACCTGATTGTGCTGGACATCATGATGCCCGGCGATGACGGCCTGCTGCTGTGCCGCGAATTGCGTTCGGGCAAGCACAAAGCCACACCGATCCTGATGCTGACCGCACGCAACGACGAAACCGATCGTATCCTCGGCCTGGAAATGGGCGCCGACGACTACCTGACCAAACCCTTCGCCGCCCGTGAGTTGCTGGCGCGGATCAACGCTGTGCTGCGCCGCACCCGCATGCTGCCACCGAACCTGCTGATCACCGAAAGCGGCCGATTGTTGCGGTTCGGCCGCTGGCGCCTGGACACCACCGCCCGACACTTGCTCGACGACGACGGCACGATGGTGGCCCTCAGTGGGGCCGAATATCGGCTGCTGCGGGTGTTCCTCGATCACCCCCAGCGAGTGCTCAGTCGTGACCAGTTGCTCAACCTGACCCAGGGCCGCGATGCAGACCTGTTCGATCGCTCCATCGACTTGCTGGTGAGCCGTTTGCGCCAACGGTTGATGGATGATTCGCGCGAGTCGACCTACATCAAAACCGTGCGCAGCGAAGGCTACGTGTTCTCCTACCCGGTGGAATTGCTCGGCGCAGACGCGTGAAATTCTCCCTGGGTTGGCCGCGCATGCGGGTGTCTCAGTGGCTACATCCCGGATTATTGCTGGCCGCAGCGCTCTGCATCAGCATCGATTCCAGCAGGGCGTGGACCGCGTCGACTACAAAGGCAAAAGCATCACCTTCAGCGGCGACATCGATGCCCACGCCCACACCGCGCTGACGCAACTCGCCAAGGGCTGCAATGTGCTGGTGTTCAATGCCCCCGTTCTTGATCCGCCCCATTCACCACCAGCGCTTTATGCGCTGCACACCGCACCCGGCGACATCGGCAAGATCAGCGCCGCAGCTCAAGTGTCTCGAACCGGACTTGATAGGTATGTTCCGAAGGGTTTTGTATCCGTCTGTATAAGAACCCTCGACAGATACGCAGATCGCGATTTCAGGGCATTCAGGCACACATCACCGATACACCCGAGCGTTTAACTGTGAACACCAGATAGCACTGACTCACTCAGCGCTACTGACCCACTCATACTAAAGCGCACGGAGAATCACCCATGTTCAACTTCTCGAAAGTCTCGTCCCTGGCACTCGGTCTGGCACTGGTCGGTGGTCTCGGCCTGTCGAACCTGGCTTCGGCCAACACCATGAGCGCTGCGTCCCACAGTCAGATCCAGCAACTGCTGGTGGAAGGTGGCTCGGATCGGCTGCAAAACAATCGCATGGCTGAATATGGCTCTGAAAACCTGCAAAACAATCGTGTGGCTGAAGGTGGCTCGGATCGCCTGATCGAGAATCGCGTGGCTGAAGGCGGTGCCGACCGTTTGCAAGAGCTTCGCGAACGTGTTGCCTCGATCAGCCCGGGCAATGCAGTGCGCGGCGGTGTGATCGTCGCGGAAAACCGCGCCGAGTTCGGTTCGAAATATCAGCGGTATTGATCTCGGGCCAGAGGTTGATCGTTCCCACGCTCTGCGTGGGAACGATCAGTCGAGGTCCTCGTAATGAAACGGCACCTGGCAATGGATCAACGCTCTCGATATCAACTATGCGCAAGGGTGTTTTCTCATCGCGACGCTCCAGCACTACAGTGGCCACATCTTCTCCCCACCCTTCTGGAGCAACATCATGAAAAGCATCATCGGTCTTGGTTTCGCCCTGTCGGTTCTTGGCGCTACATCCGCCATTGCCGCCCCACACGCCACGTCGCAAGTCGTTGCAGCGGCTAATGTCAGCCAACCGGCAACACTGAACGTGAACACCGTCGGCATCGACACTGAACGCAAAGGCAGCGTCAACCTGCAACAAAATGCCGAACAAACCAAACTGTACGTCGCGGAAAACCGACCTGAATTCGGTTCCAAGTATCAGCGTTACTGAGTGGCTGGTTTGAATTGCCGGAAACAAGAAACCCCGCTTTGTGCGGGGTTTCTTGCGTTATGGGCTAGCGATATCCATGGCCGTAGATTGAGGTTCGGCCTGTGGATCAATGCTGCAATGGTGGAACCCCCACACCTGGACGGCAAATAAATACACTACCTTTTTGAAGCCTATTCAATAGTTTCAATCTCTTCGCCCGCTTCTTCGCCATTTTTAAGTCGAGGGAAGCGCTTTTATACATATAGCCGGCGCCCTGGCGCTCGTTCCTCCTGCGCTCTGCCAAATCCACTGATTTGGATACTTGTACCCCGTACGTCGAAGGGTATGTGGGAAACCGTTAGTGGTACGTCCCGTGATATGAATATCGGAACCGGAATGTGCAATGTATTTTTCCTTCAGCGCCGCCAGCAGAACAGTATCGTATTGCTGGATAGGGCTTCCACCTACTGAACTGATCCAAGAACGAGCCTCATCGTGGCTAAGCCCTTCGGGATTGTGCAAAATCTGAAAGACATTCGATGTCTGCACGGGATAACTTTTTTCTTTTGCTGGTTTGGATGAATCCCTGACTCTAATCACGGTGGCCCCGTTACCCACGCTGCGAACAGTACCCGTGTTGTCCACTGTAGCTATCGCCGCGTTATAGGAAAAATAGGTATAAGGCGGACGCCCACCCTGAGGGATGCGTTGCGCAAAACTCCCGATGGCATCACCTCTTTTTTCCCAGTTGAGTGACGCTGCCGCGATGGGGTTTCTTCCCTGCAATTGCATGAGAGAAGTATCAATATTCACGTCAGAGATCACGCTGTAAGTCTGAACAGGGAAAGTCACTGCTTCACTTTCATTTCTGCTGCCGCCTAATGCCGCCTTAAATGTGATGGAGAGAGAGGAGCCATGTTTCAGGTTTTTAAGCTGGCTGAGGTTCAGAGACTTGGTGAAGTAACGGAGATCGATCCACGCCTGGTTGACATAGGAACCCGGTGCACTTGAGGGGACTGCCTCATAGGGAGTTCCGTCATTGTTAGTACCTTGCAGGCGTATCCAGATGAATTGCAGTCTAGCAATGAGTGGCCAGTCGCTCATTCGAAAAGTAGCCGTGATCAGACTGTTCACATTCAGGAAGGGGCCATTTCCGGCATTATCAGCTTCTTCAATGATCGGCGAATTCAAGACCGAGGCAGGCAAGGTACCTATGTTCAAGGCCAATGGCCGCGACGTATAGGATTTGCCATCGCGGGTAATCGTGAAGGTCACGGTCACCGGCTTGCCCAAGTTGAACGCTAGCACCGAGACCGGTAGTGCGATGTTTAACCCGACTTCACTGATCGGCTTCGCCGGTGTGGTATGCGAGCCACCCGCCGGGGTGCCCGGTGCACCCGCAAAGGTGACGCTCAGCAAATCGGCAGGCCGTGTACCTTGCACAGGAACGACAACCGTCAGTGTGTCCTTGGCCTTGACCGGCTGCAGAGTGCTGCCGTCCGGCTCCGCTTCCCGCACTTTCGGCGCGTTGAACTCCGGTACTGCTTCGCCGGTTACCCGCGCCATCGCCATTTTGGAGCTGCCGACCAGAGCGCCGCCCCTGAGCAAGTCATACACCACCGTCACCATACTGTCGGCCAGCACTTTGTCGTTGGCAACTTCCAGAATGCAGGGGTTTTTCTGCCCGAAGTCGTCCGCCTCCACCACCCCGCTCACCGTCACCACGACGTCCGGTTGACCTTCGATTTTCGCGGTATAGGTGGCGTTGATCGTATCCCCCCGTTGAAAACGTGGCCCAGCGGTCAGCACGATCAGCAGCAGCGGTTTGCTGCCGAGTTTTACAAGATCAATGAGGCCCGGATCGTCCGTAGTGTCCTCCCGGATTTCTCGCAAGACCGCCGCCGGCAAACGTTTCCCGGCCAGATCCACATCCACTTCCGTTGTGGCCGACCAGGGCGAATCGGTATCCGGGGAGTTTTTCAGTTGATCGGTTACCGTGAAGGAGAACTTGAACGTCGCACTGTCGCCGCCCGAGAGATCGGCACGGGTCACGGGGAAACAGACGGTGACCGGCGTGTCCGAGCCCGGGAGCGGAGCTTCGGCCTCCGTCACCGTGTGAAACACGTCATGGCCATTGCAGTTCAGACGAATCTCGTCATGGGCCCGGCAGTACGGATAGGACACACACACCTGAGCGCTGACGAAATCGGCGCCGACGCCGTTTTTGATGGCGTCGGGCAATAACAATTCGAGTCGCGAATGGCCCTCGACACCAGGGTCGGAGTCTTGATTGCCGGGACGAATGGCGTTGTACAACATCGTCAGCAGTGGGGTCGAAGTGCCCATGTTCTGGCTGCCGCGCACCACCGTGTAGGTCAGCTGATTGAGCGCATCGGCGAGGAGCATGTTTTTCGGTAGATACAGCGTTGTATTGCTGTTGTCGCTCTGAGTCTTCGCATTGACGATGTCGGACTGACCGTTGAGATTGAGGCGGACGGTATCCCCCGCTAACTGCCCAAAATAAGCCAACACCTCAATGATCAACCCGATGGGCTCAAGGTCATAAATATGCAGTGGTATTCCGTAATGAGCCCCCACCACCGATTCGGTACCTCTGGGAATCCTCGGCGGATACAGCGCCATGACGTGATTGTCGGGCAATTCGGGAGTTGTCATGTTTGAGGCTCCTGCACGATAGGCATTGGCAGGAGTTATCAAACAGTGCGGCAGTCATTTCGGCTACTGTCATATCTGACAGGTAAAGGAAGGTTCCCGACAAGCGGCTCTGGCGCGAAGTACCCATCGAAAGACTGCCAGAAATAACAAACCCCGCTTGATGCGGGGTTTAGTGCATTTGAAGACTCAGCGAACCAAACGCTCGGCCAACGCCTTGGCCTGTAGCGCCACATCCGTGACCGCTGTGCTTTCCCACCACATCCCCCGCAACGGCGGCCCCATGGCGAATAACCGTTCGGCGACCTGTCCCTCAGCGCCCAGCACCGCACCGTCGCCTGCCGCCGCAATCCCTAACGCCAAAGGTCCCGGCCGCACCAACCCACGCGCTAACAATTGCTGTGGCAGCGGGCGGGCGACCCGTCGCCAGTCGTATTCGATGCCGCTGGAGTTGATCAATGCCGCGCCGCTGACGACCGATGTTTGGGCCTCGCCGCGACGTCGAATGCGAATGTTCACTTCGCCGTTCACCGAAGGCTCAAGCCCCTTGAACGACGCTGCCTGAATTCGCAAGCGCCCTTCCTTGTGCAATCGTGCCACCAGCTCGGCGCTCAACGGTGGCGAGCGGTGGTGATGACTTTCCCACCACGGCCGCACATGTCGCACGAACTGCCGACGCTGGACGTCCGTTGCCTGATTCCACAATCGGCCGATGTGCACCCGCACGGTGTCGAGCGGTGCTTGCCAGTCGATGCCTTGCGCGATGGCCTCGCGGCAATGCCGGCGCAGTTCGCGCACCAGCTGTCGTGGTGTGCGAATGCTGTGATCTTCGGCGAGAAAATCCGTCCAGATCGGTGGTTGTCGGCGCACGTGAGGCAGCAACCCATGACGGGAAAACACCTCGATCGGCCCGCGATGCCCGGCCTGTTCAAGCGACACCACGGCGTCGACCATGGTCAGGCCCGAGCCGATGATCAGCACCGTCGACAGAGGGTCGAGCTGCTGCATGGCGGCGACATCCCAAGGATCGAGTGCCGCAGCGTTCAGGCCGCTGGATTCAGTCTGCGGCGTGCGCGCGGCGGGGAACATTCCCGTCGCCAACACCGCATAAGCGCCCTGCAAGCGCTGCCCGTCACTCAAGGTCAGCAGCACCGAATCGTCTTGAGTTTGCAGGTCGGTCACCTCTGCCCGCACATGCTCGACTGTTGAGCCATTCACCGCCCCAACGGCTTGCGCTTCGGCCAGGCGCTGCTGCACGTACAAGCCAAAAATCCCCCTCGGCGGGAACAATTCACTGACCGGTACGTGCTGTTCATCGGACTCCGGCCAGCCGCCGGCGGCAATGTATTCGCTCAGCCATTGGGTCAGGTCATCGGCGTTGTCCGGGTCGACGCTCATGCGCGCCGCATTACCGTTGAGCGTATGCCCCAATTCGACTGCGCTGTACGCCTCGCCCCGGCCGAGTTCGGCGCGGGGTTCGATCACCAGCACCTGGCGTTTGCCCGGCAGGCGCAGCAACTGCGCCGCCAGCATCGCGCCGCTGAGGCCGCCGCCGACGATCAGGATGTCTGCGTGGCGAATGGCGGGAGTTGCCTGTGCGCTTGGTGTTTCAGTCATGGCGTTCTCACGGATCCGTTGAGGCGTACTTGAGCGCCACATTAGTAGTTTGCTCGGCAAACAGGAAGCTCACCTGTTCGTCAGGGCCGGATTCATGCGATGTCCCGTTTGAATTCAGTCAGCCAGGCTCGGATCGAGCGTCGGGTGTGCGAGTGGCCTGCCAGATGAAATGCAGATGCGGAGTATCCAAGGCGGCATTCCCATGTGGAGCATGGGAAGGATCAAAGCGTGCGGCGCACTTGTGAGCGATGGCAATCGCCTCCACGTCCGAGCGGATCACATGGGCGGCGCGAGGGCGGTGGGCAGAGGTTGTCATGGCGTGACTCCGGAGTCAGGCGAATACAGCGTGGCCGTGGAGTACTCTGAGTTTCCGCCCTCGTAGTAAGCGATGTATTTAAATTCCTTATTGCGCCCTACATGGCTACTTAGCGACGTTTTATTCACCGGAATCTTGTAAACATCATCACTAGGCTTAACGACGTATCCTCGAACTATTAGTACGTCACTGATGAATATGTCAAAGGAGTACCAACTGCGTTCCTGGTTCGTGGGAATCCCGGATCAAATCACCACATTGCGCACAAACCGCGCCGCCACCACCCCATCGTTGCGATAGGAATGAGGCTGATTGCTGGCGAACATGAAGAACTCACCGGCGGCGATTTTCTGTGGCTGGCCGCCGAGCATCAGGGTCAGGCAGCCTTCAAACACATAAAGCTGTTCGCTGTAGCCATC
Organism: Pseudomonas sp. ANT_H12B; assembly: GCF_008369325.1. Lineage (GTDB taxonomy): Bacteria > Pseudomonadota > Gammaproteobacteria > Pseudomonadales > Pseudomonadaceae > Aquipseudomonas. The sequence goes on from NZ_VOBI01000001.1 coordinate 511,766, forward strand.
GGCATCCGGTTCCGACGGGTAATGCTCGCCCGGTTCCAGGCGCCATTCCCAGAGTTCGACTTCACGGGTGGCGTTGGCCTTGGCCAGCAACACTGCTTTACTGCCGGGAATCGCTCCGGCCCAGGCCACTTCGTTGATGCGGCTCGGATCGCGCGCATCCGGAGCCTGGATCAGGTCGCTGAAAGCAACCTCCAGCGCTTCGGCCACGCGATCGAGGGTGGTCAGGCTGACGTTCTTCTCACCGGCCTCGATGGCCACCAGCATCCGGCGGCTGACCCCGGACTTCTCGGCCAGGGCGGTCTGGCTCATGTCGGCGGCATGGCGCAAGCGTCGAATGTTCTGGCTGACGTGCTGAAGGACCGAAGCCCGCTGCGTGGAATCTTTGTGCACTATATTGCTCACTTGGTGGGGTTGGGCAGTATACTGCGCAACATTCGGCGCATTGTGCGTCCCCCTCAGGTAGCGCGCAAGGTCATGACGTCGGTGAACTCCCCCCAGGCTTCTTCCCGTTTCTCGCGGTTCAGCAAGGCCGAGTGCGTGCTGGTGCTGATCACCATGGTCTGGGGCGGAACATTCTTGCTGGTGCAGCATGCAATGACCGTCAGCGGGCCGATGTTCTTCGTCGGCCTGCGATTTGCCGCTGCAGCGATCATTGTCGCGCTGTTCTCCTGGCGGCGCCTGCGGGAACTGACTCTGTTTGAACTCAAGGCCGGGGCTTTTATCGGCGTGGCGATCATGCTCGGTTATGGTTTGCAGACCGTCGGGTTGCAGAGCATTCCCAGCAGTCAGTCGGCGTTTATTACCGCGTTGTACGTCCCCTTCGTGCCGTTGCTGCAATGGCTGGTGCTGGGGCGTCGTCCGGGGTTGATGCCGAGCATCGGGATCATGCTGGCGTTCACCGGGTTGATGCTGCTGTCGGGACCGGCCGGCGCTTCTTTCAATTTCAGTCCCGGTGAAATCGCCACGTTGATCAGCGCCGTGGCGATTGCGGCGGAGATCATTCTGATCAGCACTTATGCGGGCCAGGTCGATGTGCGTCGGGTGACGGTGGTGCAACTGGCGGTGACTTCGGTGCTGGCGTTTTTGATGGTGGTGCCGACTCAGGAAGTAATTCCCGACTTCTCGTGGCTGTTGTTATGCAGCGCGTTGGGGTTGGGCGCAGCGAGTGCAGCAATTCAGGTGGCGATGAACTGGGCGCAGAAGAGTGTTTCGCCGACTCGGGCGACGCTGATCTATGCCGGGGAGCCGGTGTGGGCCGGGATTGTCGGGCGGATTGCCGGGGAGCGGTTGCCGGCGATTGCCTTGCTGGGGGCGGGGTTGATTGTGGCGGCGGTAATTGTCAGTGAGCTGAAGACCAAAGGTAAGGCTGCTGCGCCTGAGGAAGAGCTGGAGCAGGAAACACAGGGTTAAGGCTCGGAATCTGCAGCGTTTGAAAGACGGCCATCGCGGGCAAGCCCGCTCCCACAGGGTTAGCGCAATCCTTGTGGGAGCGGGCTTGCCCGCGAAGGGCCGGCACAGGCGAAATCCTTCTCCCTGAAACAATGTGAATCAGGTTTTTTCCGTCTACCTTGTAGGATTCTGCGACAGCTTGGCGTTTGGTGATCCGGGAGCTGGCACGTATGATGCTTCACAAACTTCCGCAGATTAGAAGCCTATGTCCCTGATAGTTCTACTGCTTCTGCCTTTTATTGGCAGCTGTCTGGCAGCCTTGTTGCCACACAACGCGCGTAACACCGAATCGCTGTTGGCTGGCCTGGTGGCCTTGATTGGCACCGTTCAGGTCGCCCTCTTGTACCCGCAGATCGCCCACGGCGGCGTCATCCGCGAAGAATTCTTCTGGCTACCGAGCCTGGGCCTGAACTTCGTCCTGCGCATGGACGGTTTCGCCTGGCTGTTCTCGATGCTGGTGCTGGGCATCGGCACGCTGGTTTCGTTATACGCCCGCTATTACATGTCGCCGGACGATCCGGTGCCGCGATTCTTTGCGTTTTTCCTGGCGTTCATGGGCGCGATGCTCGGACTGGTGATTTCCGGCAACCTGATCCAGATCGTATTTTTCTGGGAGCTGACCAGTCTCTTCTCGTTTTTGTTGATCGGCTACTGGCACCACCGCGCCGATGCGCGACGTGGTGCTTATATGGCGCTGATGGTCACCGGCGCAGGCGGCTTGTGTCTGCTGGCGGGGGTCATGCTGCTCGGCCATGTGGTCGGCAGCTATGACCTGGACAAGGTCCTGGCCGCCGGCGATCTGATTCGCGCGCATACCCTCTACCCTATTCTGCTACCCCTGATCCTGATCGGCGCCCTGAGCAAAAGCGCACAATTTCCCTTCCACTTCTGGCTGCCCCACGCCATGGCGGCGCCGACACCGGTTTCGGCCTATCTGCACTCGGCGACCATGGTCAAGGCTGGCGTATTTCTGCTCGCGCGGCTGTGGCCTTCACTCTCCGGCAGCGAAGAATGGTTCTACATCGTCAGCGGCGCCGGCGCCTGCACCCTGTTGCTCGGCGCGTACTGCGCGATGTTCCAGAACGACCTCAAGGGCTTGCTGGCCTACTCGACCATCAGCCACCTGGGCCTGATCACTCTGCTGTTGGGCCTGAACAGTCCGTTGGCCGCCGTGGCCGCGGTGTTCCACATTCTCAACCACGCCACCTTCAAGGCCTCGCTGTTCATGGCCGCCGGGATCATCGACCACGAAAGTGGCACCCGCGACATACGCAAACTCAGTGGCCTGATCAAGCTGATCCCGTTCACCGCCACCCTGGCCATGGTCGCCAGCGCCTCGATGGCCGGTGTGCCGCTGCTCAACGGCTTCCTCTCGAAAGAGATGTTCTTCGCCGAAACCGTGTTCATCAACGCCACGGCGTGGATCGAGATGACTCTGCCGATTGTCGCGACCATCGCCGGCACCTTCAGCGTCGCCTACTCCCTGCGTTTTACCGTCGACGTGTTCTTCGGCCCGACCGCCACCGACCTGCCGCACACCCCGCACGAACCACCACGCTGGATGCGTGCGCCGGTGGAATTGCTGGTGTTCGCCTGCCTTGTGGTTGGGATTTTCCCGGCGCAGGTGGTCGGCCCGTTGCTCGCTGCCGCGGCCCTGCCGGTCGTCGGCGGCGCCCTGCCGGAATACAGCCTGGCGATCTGGCACGGCTGGAACGCGCCGATGATCATGAGCCTGGTCGCCATGTCCGGCGGCATCGTGCTTTATCTACTGCTGCGTAATCAGCTCAAGCGCGGCCGCTTCAAATACCCGCCGATCATTGGCCGGTTCAACGGCAAGCGCCTGTTCGAACGCAGCCTGGTGATCATGATGCGCCTGGCCCGTCGTATCGAGCGGCGGATCAGCACCAAACGCCTGCAAACCCAGCTGTTTCTGGTGGTGCTCGCCGCCGTGCTGGCCGGGTTGATCCCGATGCTCCACAGCAGCCTGAGCTGGGGCGACCGGCCGAAGATTCCGGGCTCGATCGTGTTCGTGACCTTCTGGCTGCTGGCCATTGCCTGTGCCCTCGGCGCGGCGTGGCAGGCCAAGTATCACCGGCTCGCGGCCCTGACCATGGTCAGCGTCTGTGGCCTGATGACCTGCGTGACCTTCGTCTGGTTCTCGGCACCGGATCTTGCGCTGACGCAACTGGTGGTCGAAGTGGTGACCACGGTGCTGATCCTCCTTGGTCTGCGCTGGTTGCCGCGCCGGATCGAAGACGTTTCGCCGCTGCCAAGCACCCTGCGCAAGGCACGCATCCGCCGTATCCGCGACTTGCTGCTGTCGACCGTGGTCGGTGGCGGCATGGCGCTGCTGGCTTATGCAATGCTGACGCGCCAGACGCCCAACGACATTTCCTCGTTCTACCTCAGTCGCGCCCTGCCAGAAGGCGGCGGCAGCAACGTGGTCAACGTGATGCTGGTGGACTTCCGCGGCTTTGACACACTCGGTGAAATCACCGTGCTGGTGGCCGTGGCCCTGACCGTGTTCGCTCTGTTGCGACGCTTCCGTCCGCCGAAAGAAAGCCTGCAGTTGCCGGCCCAACAACGTCTGCTCGCGCCCGACGTGGTCACCGACCTCGTCAACCCGCGTCAGGCCAGCGACACCGCGCTCGGCTTCATGATGGTGCCGGCGGTGCTGGTGCGCCTGCTGCTGCCGATTGCGTTTGTGGTGTCGGTCTACCTGTTCATGCGCGGGCACAATCAACCGGGCGGCGGGTTTGTCGCCGGTCTGGTGATGTCGGTGGCGTTCATCCTGCAATACATGGTCGCCGGCACCCAGTGGGTCGAGGCGCAAATGAGCCTGCGACCGCTGCGCTGGATGGGCACCGGGTTGTTGTTCGCCACGGTCACCGGGCTCGGGGCGATGGCGGTCGGGTATCCGTTCCTGACCACCCACACCTGGCATTTCGAGTTGCCGGTGCTGGGCGACATTCACGTCGCCAGTGCGCTGTTCTTCGACATCGGCGTGTACTCGGTGGTGGTCGGTTCGACGCTGTTGATCCTCACCGCCCTCGCCCACCAATCGGTTCGCGGTCACAAAACCGCTGCCCTGCCCAGATCCGTCGCCACGAAAGGAGCCGTCTGATGGAAGAAGTCATCGCAATCGCCATCGGCGTGCTCGCCGCGTCCGGCGTCTGGCTGATCCTGCGGCCACGGACATTTCAGGTGGTCATGGGCCTGTGCCTGCTGTCTTACGGCGTCAACCTGTTTATCTTCAGCATGGGCAGTCTGTTTATCGGCAAGGAGCCGATCATCAAGGACGGTGTGCCACAAGACCTGTTGCACTACACCGACCCGCTGCCGCAAGCGCTGGTATTGACCGCGATCGTCATCAGCTTCGCCATGACCGCGCTGTTCCTGGTGGTGCTGCTGGCCTCCCGGGGCTTGACCGGTACCGACCATGTGGATGGCCGGGAGCCTAAAGAATGAATCTGATGCCGCACCTGATCGCTGCACCGATTCTGCTGCCGCTGCTGACCGCCGCCGTGATGCTGATGCTGGGCGAGAAACATCGTCCGTTGAAGGCCAAGATCAACCTGTTCTCCAGCCTGCTGGGCTTGGGCATCGCCGTGCTGTTGCTGCAATGGACTCAGGAGACGGGCGTCCCCGGCTCCATCGGCGTGTACCTGCCGGGCAACTGGCAGGTGCCGTTCGGCATCGTGCTGGTGGTCGATCGCCTGTCGGCGCTGATGCTGGTGCTGACCGGAATCATCGGGGTCAGCGCCCTGCTGTTCGCCATGGCCCGATGGGACGGCGCCGGTTCGAGCTTCCACGCGCTGTTCCAGATCCAGATGATGGGCCTTTACGGCGCATTCCTGACGGCGGATCTGTTCAACCTGTTTGTGTTCTTCGAAGTGCTGCTGGCGGCTTCTTACGGCCTGATGCTCCATGGCTCGGGCCGGGCGCGGGTGTCGTCGGGGCTGCATTACATCTCGATCAACCTGTTGGCCTCGTCGCTATTTCTGATTGGCGCGGCACTGATTTACGGCGTCACCGGCACCCTGAACATGGCCGACCTGGCCCTGAAAATCCCATTGGTACCCGAAGCCGATCGCGGCCTGCTGCATGCCGGCGCGGGCATTCTCGCGGTAGCGTTTCTGGCGAAGGCCGGGATGTGGCCGCTGAACTTCTGGCTGGTGCCGGCCTATTCCGCGGCCAGCGCGCCGGTGGCGGCGATGTTCGCGATCATGACCAAGGTCGGCGTTTACACCTTGTTGCGTCTGTGGACCTTGCTGTTCTCCGGTCAGGCCGGGGCGTCGGCGTACTTCGGCGGCGACTGGCTGATCTATGGCGGCATGGCGACCATCGTCTGCGCGGCGGTGGCGATCCTCGCCGCGCAACGCCTGGAACGCATGGCCAGCCTGAGCATTCTGGTGTCGGCCGGGATTCTGCTGTCGGCCATCGGTTTTGCTCAACCGAACCTGATCGGCGCGGCGCTGTTCTATCTCGTCAGCTCGACCCTGGCGTTGAGCGCGCTGTTCCTGCTGGCGGAGTTGATCGAGCGTTCGCGTTCGGCCAATGAAATGCCGCTGTTCGATGACGGCGACCTGCTGCCACGGCCGATGGAATCCTTGCAGCCGCCCAAAGGCATCAACCTCGATGACGAGCAAAAAGCCGTGGTCGGCCAGGTGATCCCCTGGACCATGGCGTTCCTCGGGTTGAGCTTCATTGCATGCGCCCTGCTGATCATCGGTATGCCACCGCTCTCCGGGTTTATCGGCAAAGTCGGCCTGCTCAGCGCCCTGCTCAATCCGCTGGGCCTGGGCAATGGCAGCGATGAGCCGGTTGCCAATGCCGCGTGGGGCTTGCTGGCGTTGCTGATCCTCTCCGGGCTGGCATCGTTGATCGCCTTCTCGCGCTTGGGTATCCAGCGTTTCTGGACACCCGAGGAGCGGCCGTCGCCGTTGCTGCGACGCTTCGAATGCGTGCCGATCATCGCGCTGCTGGGCTTGAGCATTGCACTGACCTTCAAGGCTGAACCGCTGCTGCGCTACACCCAGGCGGCCGCTGAAGCCCTGAACAACCCGCAGCAATACGTGATGGCGGTGCTCGGCACCCGTGCGATCCCGAGCCCGGAAGCCAAAGCCGCAATAGCGGAGGTCAAACCATGAAGCGTCTGTTCCCTGCTCCCTGGTTGTCCCTGGCGCTGTGGCTGTTGTGGCTGGTGCTGAACCTGTCGATGAGTCCCGGCAATCTGCTGTTGGGCGCGGCGCTGGGGTTCTGCGCGCCGTTGATGATGCGCAAGTTGCGGCCGCTGCCGATCCGCATTCGTCGCCCTGGCGTGATTGTGCGTTTGGTCTTTCTTGTCGGTCGCGATGTGGTGGTGTCCAACCTCGCCGTGGCCTGGGGCGTGCTGAATGCCGGCCGCCGGCCGCCGCGCTCGCAGTTCATCAAGGTGCCGCTGGACTTGCGCGATGCCAACGGCCTGGCGGCGCTGTCGATGATCTGCACGGTGGTGCCCGGTACGGTCTGGTCGGAACTGGCGCTGGATCGCAGCATTCTGTTGCTGCATGTCTTCGATCTGGATGACGAAGCGCTGTTCATCCAGCACTTCAAGGCGACCTATGAGCGCCCCTTGATGGAGATCTTCGAATGAGCCCGCTGCTGACGAACGCGATTCTGCTGAGCCTGTTCATCTTTTCGCTGGCGATGATCCTGACCCTCATCCGCCTGTTCAACGGACCGTCGGCCCAGGACCGGGTTCTGGCGCTGGATTACCTGTACATCATTGCGATGCTGATGATGCTGACGCTGGGCATTCGCTATTCCAGTGACACGTACTTCGAGGCGGCGCTGCTGATTGCGCTGCTCGGTTTCGTCGGTTCGTTTGCCTTGGCGAAATTCCTGTTGCGTGGCGAGGTGATCGAATGAACGCTGAACTGTCTTTGTGGGTGGAAATTCCGGTGGCGATCCTGCTGGTGGTCAGCGCCCTGTTCGCGCTGATTGGTGCGATTGGTCTGGTGCGGATGAAGGATTATTTCCAGCGCATGCACCCACCGGCGCTGGCCTCGACATTAGGCGCGTGGTCCGTGGCACTGGCCTCGATCATTTACTTTTCGGCGCTCAAGTCCGCGCCGGTAGTGCATGCCTGGCTGATTCCGATTCTGTTATCGATTACGGTGCCGGTGACCACGCTGTTGCTGGCCCGGGCGGCATTGTTCCGCAAGCGCATGGCGGGAGATGAGGTGCCGGCCGAGGTGAGTAGTCGGCGCACGGAGAGCGGGAGTTAAGTTCGCAGATTTGTGTTGATAGGACGGGCCTCATCGCGGGCAAGCCCGCTCCCACAGAGATCGTGTGAACACTGACGATCCTGTGGGAGCGGGCTTTCCCGCGATGACGATGGATCGGTCACCTCAAATCCAGGCAACTGCCAACAACCCCGCCCCCAACACCACACACAACGGCGAATAGGCCCAGGTATCGAGCCGGGCAAACTTCGAATCCTTGACCTGTTTAAAAAACCCCACCAGATTCGAATCGCCGATCGCGCGGGCGAACATCAGCATTGCAATCGCACTGATCACCCATTGCAGCGACCAGTGATGCACCGTCGGCAGATACAGGCCGACCCGCAGGCACACCAGTATCGCGATCAGCAGCAAACCGACCGCCACCAGCAACGTGGCAAAGCCCGAAGGCTTGAATGCGGGCCTTGATTCCCCACCGCCCTCTGAGGGCACTCGCGGCACTGCCGCCTCGCTACCCAACTTGCCACCCGCCGCCCAGTACAGGTGGACCAGGCTGATCAACAGGAAGATTGCAGCCATCCATTGCGCGACCATTAGGCTCATATTCAGATTTCCAGCGTGAAATGTTGCAGCAGGATGAACTTCCTTGAACGTTTTTGTAAGGGTATTCGTGATCGACGGTGGTAAAGTGCCGCTCCATGAAATTAGCCCGAACCGATCGCTCACTCATTGCCTGGATGCTCTATTGCTGCGTCCTGTTCAATGTGTTCGCCTGCAGCATCGGCCACGGGCAAATGGTCGGGCTGCAACTCAACGGTCTCGGCGGCCAGTTCTGTACAGCCGACCCGGCCACTCAGGTGCCAGCCTCCCCGAGCACCTCCGAAGACAAGCTGCCGACCCTGTCCAAGGCCTTCGGTTGCCCGTTGTGTTCCACCGGCGGCATGGGCCCGGCGCTCAACTCCAGCCTGACCCTGGCGATTCTTCCGCAGCAGCACAGCCCGCCGTTGGCCGTCATCGCCAACGCCGACCTCCCTTCCCGCTTCACCTGGCCTTCGGCCAATCCTCGCGCGCCGCCGCTCGCCTGAGTTTCTTTGCCTTTTCCGATCAGCTCACCGCGCCAACGCGTGACGTTCGCCTGTGCGCTGTTTCCTAGACGAGAATTCAGGATTCATCGATGAAACGCATTCCTTTGCTGGCAAGTCTGTTCGGCTGTTTGTCTGTTAACACCTGGGCGCAATCCACTGTCAATCTCGCGCCAATCACCATTGATGGCGACGCTGCCACTGCGCCGGGGCTGAGCCTCGATCAATCCAGCGGCATTGCCTCGCGTCTGGGCTTGAGTGTGCGAGAAACGCCGGCCTCGGTAGCCGTGGCCAACCGCAACGACATCGAGCGCCACGGTGCGCAGAATTTCCAGGACGCCGCCAACACCCTGCCCGGGGTGAATGCCAGCGCACCGCCGGGCTTTGGCGGATTCGTCTCCTACCGTGGCTTTACCAGCAGCCAGATCACCCAAATGTTCAACGGTATCAATGTTTCCGGCGGACTTGCCCGGCCAGTGGATGCCTGGATCTATGATCGGGTGGAACTGGTGGGTGGCCCATCGTCGCTGATCAACGGTGCCGGCTCCGTTGGCGGTTCGCTGAACTACGTGACCAAACTGGCGACCCGTGAAGAGCAAGCCGTCGAAGGTCGGGTCAGCTACGGCACTTACGACACCACCGAGACGTCTTTTGGCCTCAACCACGCCCTGAGCGAGGCTGGGGCGGACGTGCAGCACTACGCGCGCCTCGATGTCAGCCACAACACCGGCAACGGCTACATCGACCGTCAGGAGCGCGATGCCTGGAGCGTGGCGTTTTCCTTGCTCAGCGACCTGACACCGAACCTGTCCCACACCCTGGCGCTGGAATATCAGGACGAACACGAAGACAGCCCTTACTGGGGCACACCCGTGCTCAATCCCAAGGCCGGTGAACTGAAAATCGACAAGCACAACCGATTCAACAACTACAACGTCGAAGATGGCCGCTACGAGCAGCGCACGATCTGGGCTCGCTCGATCATCGACTACCGGATCAACGACAGCACCACGCTGCGCAACACCCTCTACCACCTCGACAGCCAACGCGATTACCGCAACCTGGAAACCTACCAGTACAACGCCGACAACAGCGCCGTGAACCGCTCCACGGCGTATCAGGTTCGGCATCAGGGCGAACAGAACGGCAACCAGTTCGAACTGCGCCACGACAACACACTGTTTGGTCTGGACACCACCTGGTCCGGCGGTTTCGAGTACAAGGTCAACCAGACCACCAACTCACCGCTCAACGTCAAAGGTGCAAGCACTGTCGACCCGAACAATTTTCAGCCCGGGCATTTCTATGACATCCCGGGCACCCGGCCGGGCTTTGTCAGCGACAAGACCAATGACGTCACGACCAAAGCCTTGTTCGCCGAGAACCGTTTGGCGCTGACCGACAAGCTGGCGTTGCTGACCGGTTTGCGTTACGACGACATCGACCTGGACGTGACCAATCACCGTGAAGTGACCGCCAGCAATCCCCGGCACCTCAAACGCAGCTGGGAGCCGGTGACCGGTCGCGTCGGCCTGACCTACCAGTTCATTCCCGACGCCAACGTCTACGTGCAATACAGCACCGCCGCCGAACAGCCCAATGGCACTCAAGACTTCGACGTCTCCACGGGCAAGCAATGGGAAGTCGGCAGCAAGTTCGATTATCTGGACGGGCGTGGTTCGGCGACAGTGGCGGCGTACACCATCGAGCGCAAGGACTTCGCGGTGACCGATCCACTGGACCCGACCGCCAGCATCCCGGTCGGGCAGCAGACGTCCAGGGGTATCGAATTGGCCAGTTCGTTGCGGATCACCGACAAGCTATTGGCTGAAGGCAACTTCGCCTGGGTCGACGCCCGGTACGACGAATTCACCGAGAAGAACGCCGCCGGTGTGGTGGTTTCACGCAAAGGCAATACACCAACCAACGTGCCGGACCGGGTCGGCAATCTGTGGCTGACCTATGATTTCGCGCCGCAATGGCAAGGAGGCGTCGATGCCCGATACGTGGCCTCGGTGTTTGCCGACAGCGCCAACACAATGACCCTGCCGTCGTACACGCTCTATGGCACGTTCCTCAGTTACAAGGTTGATCAACACACCACCGTCACCGGCCGTGTGCGCAACCTGACCAATGAGGTGTACGCCGAGTTTGCGCATGTTTCACCGGCGTATTACCTCGGCACGCCGCGCACCTTCGAGTTGGCGGTGCAAACGCGATTCTAAAAGCTTCGCGAGCAAGCACGCTCCCACACCGAATCTTCAGTGTTCACACAACCCCTGTGGGAGAGGGCTTGCCCGCGATTGCAGTAGTCGGCACAACACCCCCCTCCAACCAACCCCTTACTTCAGTTCAGCAGACACTTTATCCGCCACATCCTTCGGCACCCACGCCTGCCAAACATCCGGGTGCGCCTTCATGAATGCCTCCGCCGCCTGCCGTGGCGGGGTGTGTTTTTCGCTCATTTGCGCCAGAGCCTTGTTCAACGGATCGATCGGAAAGTCGACCTTGCTGAAGAACTCGGCAATCTGCGGATACTGTTTCTGGAATGGCGTGGACACGCCGATGGACAGCTTGGACGGCAGTGAGCGAGTTGGTTTCGGGTTCGGGTTATCCGCGTCGGTCAGGGTTTTCCAGGCGTCGGCGTCGAATGGCGGCTCTTCGAGTTGAACCAGTTTGAAGCGACCGAGCAAAGGTGTTGGCGACCAGTAATAGAACAGCACCGGTTTGCCACGACGAATCGATGAGCTGATTTCCGCGTCCAGTGCCGCCCCCGAACCGCTGCGGAAGTTCACATAGCTGTCGTCCAGCCCATAGGCCCTGAGCTTCTGCTTGTTGACCACTTCCGAGGTCCAGCCGATCGGACTGTTAAGGAAGCGTCCTTTGCCCGGGGTTTCCGGATCGCTGAACACGTCCTTGTATTTGGGCAGGTCGCTGACACTGCGCAGGCCCGGCGCCAGCGCTTTGATGCCTTTGGCCGCGTCGCCCTTGATCACATATTCGGGCACCCACCAACCTTCGGTGGCGCCCTTGACCGTATCGCCCAGGCTCACGACTTTGCCTTCGGCCTCAGCCTTGACCCAGACCGGACTGCGACCGGCCCATTCTTCGCCAATGACCTGAATGTCATTGTTGGCTAGTGCGGTCTCCAGGGTGATGGTCGTTCCCGGCAAGGTATCGGTCGGCAGCCCATAGCCCTTCTCGACGATGATCCGCAGGATGTCGGTGATCAGGCTGCCGCTTTCCCAGTTCAGGTCGGCGAAGTGGATCGGCGCCTGGGCCGCGAACACCGGAACCGGTGAAGCCAACAAACCGAACGTGGCCAACGTAGCCGCCAGCAACCGTCGAAATCCGTTCATGCTTTTGCACCTCGTGCTGTACAGCAATAGCAGGATGGCCTGGCAGAAGACCGCAAAGCCTCTGAATACTCAGTCAACTGACTGTAGTAGAGGTTCCTGCTTTGGAGGGATGTCGATTAATTTTCGGAAAGTTCCTGCAAGCGCGCCAGCTCTCTTCGTACCATGCTGGCGTACTCCGCCGGCCGCAGTATGTAGATCTGTGATGCCACCCAACCCAGCCATGAGCCCTGCAAAACAACCTTCTGCTCGAACAGCCGCCGGGCCTCGACGCGGACGCTGGCCTGGTTCTGTTCATGGAAATCGGCGCGGGTCAGGGGCATTACTCGCTGGCCTTGAAGGTGACCAGTTCACCCTTGCGCCACTTGGCAGCCTTTGCGGTAACGGCTTTCAGGGTTTTGGTCAGGCCTTCCTGCAACTGTTGGTGGGCGGCAAACACCATCACCACGCTATGCCCTTCCTTGAACACAATAGCCTGGCCATCAGCGGTGGTGACGAAAGCGTAGTCACCCAACCCGTACACGGTCAGTTTGATTTCACGGAATTTGATGTCCAGCTTGCCGCCTTCGCGACTGGGTAATACAGAGGCGCTGAAATGATCGCCGACCTTGAGTTTAAGCCCTGGTTTGTCATCAACCACCAGCGCTTCTTCGGTGTCGATCTCGGCAATGTAAATGCCTTCAGCATTCTGTTCGGTGATGTAAACGAAACGTGACTGGAACTGTTTAACCAGCTTTGCGCGCAAATCACCCAGCACGAACAAAGCATGCATATCGAGATTACTTACTGCCAAGGACCCATCCCCACATCTGAAAATGATGCCGCACGCTAAAAAAGCGAACAGCAGAAAAAAAAGCCGCAATGCCGAAGGTGTAGCCAAATGACCCGGGTTGAATCCTGAAACGAGCTGAGCGCTCATCCATCGCGAGGGAGAAGACTACTGGAATGTCACTCACGTCGTCTTGCCTGGCGTTCGTCAGAGGTTGAAGGAAAACGCCCTTCTGACTGCCAGAAAAACCGGATTACCAACTTTAGGGAAAAAACTCTTTAAAAAAAGCACTTTTCCGACATATCGCCAGCAAAAAATTGCTTTAGATGAACATCAATCGCCAACCAGTGACGGTGATTCTAGAGCAGCGATGCTCATTGAGACTACCCAAAACCACGTACACACGTCGGTAAAACAACGAAAAGGATTTCATATGTGCACGCTGACACACTTCGCTCACCCCCTGGCACCTTACACAAACAGCACGCCGACTCTGCACCCGCTGATGTGGCAACAGCATGAATACCCCCCTGAAGAGCCTGCCCCGCCCAGGTTTCAGGTCATTCTGGCCGGCAATGCCTTCTTCCACATCAAGGAAATTTCCACAGGCCGCGTCAGAGGTTTCCGAGGCAATCATAACGAAGCCTGCGCCCTTGCCCGATCTCTTGAGTTACGCCGTTGACGGTCCTGCCACGCTCATTTCCATAGACGCTTCGTCATGCCGACGACTTAACTCAGCCGTCGGCAGGCAACTACTGCCATACTGCCCGACCAATGAAACCCGTCCCCAGGGCGGACGGCGTTCAAAACAACAGACTATTTCCAAGGGAAGGCTGCTACGTGACGGAATTTGATATCGGTGAATTTTTTATCCGGGGCGAAGCCAGAGAGGTCGAAGGCGAATTCCAGGCAGTCATTGTCATGCGCGCCAAACCACCGCTGACCACCGTGACGTATCACCAGGTCGAGAAGGATCGCTGGTTCAAGACCTCGGACGTTGCAGCCAACGCCGCACAGGAAGCCGCCAAGGCTCTGAAGGTTGCCGTCGATGAAGGCGCATTGAAAGCCTGAATCAGGTTTGCAGTCTATGCTCACTCCTGCTTTTGACATCGCTTTCGAACTCCTGAAGCGCGGCTCCCTCAGATGCATTGAAGCCGCACCTCAGATCTCGCACTCGACGCGACCAGCAAGGAGATGAATATGGATTCACCTACACACGACTTGAAAGGCTTGTTCGACCAGCTCGGCCTGGAATCCAGCGAGAAAGCCATCGACGATTTCATCGCCAGTCATTCACCTTTGGCAGACGACAAAAAACTCATCGATGCCGAGTTCTGGACGCCGCAGCAAGCGGGTTTCCTGAAAGAGCAGTTACGTGAAGACGCCGATTGGGCGCGGGTGGTCGACGACCTGAACCTGCGCATGCACCAAATCCACTAGCCTGTAGATTCAATGCAGGCTGTCGGGGGTTTCGGCGTTCAGTTGTGCCAGCCAGGCAGCCCTGCACTCCTCGGCCTCATCGCGACTGGAGAACGCCGTCCCCCGGCGCTCACCATTGAGCAGCACCACCCAACAAACGCTTTGCCCCACCGCACGCAGACACTGTGGCACCCCGCTGCCAATCATCACGGCGACATCGACTTTGCATTGCATGCTGACCTCTCGAATTTCATTAGCAACCTAACTATGCAGGCATGTTAATGAGTTCATTCGCGAGGAAACAGCAACGACGCTGCATAGCTTCGTTGCATAACAAGTAACAATTAACCACTCACCGATCCTCTCAACGAGGATTTTCCGGTTTGTAGCCCAACCGCAAACCACCCCAATGCCGTCCCTTGAGCATGATCGGCACCGAGAGGTCGTGCATCAGTTCGCCGGTGTCTCGGGTGTAGGTTTGCAGCAGCACCGGCTGTTGATGGCTGCCGCAGCGAATTCCGGTACGGTCGGCGAATTTGCGTTTGGTGCGGTTATGCAGCGTGTCGACCTGTGCATCGCCGGTCAGTGGCTGGCTGAACACCGTGTTATGGGTCGGCACATAACCTTGCTGGGTGCAGGCGATGGCGAACACCAGGCCTTCATGGCGCGGTAATAACGGTTCCTGGATCGCCGGCAGCACCTGATCGGTGTAGCGATCGAAGCGGGTCTGATATTTGGCCGGACTGGTGTTTGGAATCGTCTGGTAATTGCGATCGAACAGGTCATCGAGACTGACGCGTCCTTCGTCAATGTCCGCCTCAAAGCGCGCCGCAATCTGACTGGCGCCTTCACGGGCCAGGTCATAAATGCGCTGGTGATAGTCATCCAGTCCGACTTCGGCAAGGCGCTCGCTGATGGTTTCGGCCTGCCCTTCCATTTGCACCGCAGCCTGCGCCAGGCGCTGGGTCTGTTGATCGCTGATCGCCAGATCGCTGCGCATCTGCTCGATGGCATGAAACAGGCTGTCGAGTTGTTCGCGATTGGTGTCCGCGCCTTTGGCAATCTCCGCGACCTGGCTTTCAACGCCCGCCGCCAGACGTGCGATGTTTTCCAGATGCTGACCGGTGTGCTCGACTTGCTCGACGCCAGTGTCGAGGTCGCTGGACAGCTGGCGGATCTGCTCCACCACTTGCGCAGTGCGTTGCTGGATGTCGGCGACCATCTCACCGACTTCGCCGGTAGCCGTCGCCGTGCGCGCGGCCAGGCCGCGAACCTCATCGGCCACCACTGCAAAGCCGCGACCGTGCTCCCCGGCCCGCGCCGCTTCAATAGCCGCGTTCAATGCCAGCAGGTTGGTCTGGCTGGCGATCGACTGGATCACCAGCGTGACCCGCTGGATATCGTTGCTGCGCAGGCTCAGGGCTTCGATCATTTCGCGACTGCTACTGGCGCGCTGGCTGAGTTGATGCATGCGGTCAATGGACTCGATCAGCTCCGTGCGTCCTGCCGCGCTACTCTGGTGAGCCTCGCTGGCCGCACTGAGCGCTGCTCGACTGAGTGTCGAAGTGGCTTGTTCGGTCGCGATCATCACTTCGGCGTTGCTGACAATCTGCGCCGCGGCACCGAGTTGCGATTGCAGCTTGTCGGCCAGTTGCTTGACCGAAAAGGCCACGCCGGCAGCCGACAGTGCGTTGTGACTGGTGGTGTAGGAAAGATCGCGAGTCAACTCGGCGATGGCGCTGGCGCTGGCGCTATCGATGGGGGTTGCCTCAGGGATGGCACGCGAGCGCAGGCGAGGCAGCCAGATAATGACCACGGCCAATGGCAAGCCAAGGTAAAGCGACCAGCCTCCCAACGTCATGCCGCACAACAAAAGCATCAGGGCGATGCTTTGCAGGGTCGGCATCAGCCAAAGGTTTTTCGGCAAAAGCACTGGAGCAGGCACTGGCCCAACCAGAGATCCATCCCTCGTCATCTTCGTCACCCCATGCAGCTTCTAATTGTTGTGACGGCATTAAACGCCACTAGAGGGCCATTATCTATGGTCCGTTAGTAGTGGGCGTTGCAGCAGATCGATAGAAGTGCAGAGGAATCGCAGACGGCAAAAAGCATCGCGGGCAAGCTCGCTCCCACAAGGTTCGCATTGACCTGTGTGAGCGAGGCTTGCCCGCGATGCGGGGTGCTACGAAATCAGGCCTGACGCTGGTGCTTGTCGATCTGCTCGTGACGCTCTTGAGCTTCGATGCAGTACTTGGTGGTCGGGCTGATCAGCAGGCGTTTCAGGCCAATGGCCTCGCCGCTGTCGTCGCACCAGCCAAAGCTGTCTTCCTTGATACGCTCCAGAGCCTGTTCCAACTGAGGCAGCATGCGCTGGTCGCGATCGATCGCGTTCACCAGCCAGGTGCGCTCTTCTTCAACAGAAGCAGCGTCGGCCGGATCGGCTGGAGTGTCCAGGCTCTCGATGGCGATGCGATTCTGTTCGATGCGCTCATGGGTTTCGACTTTCATGTTCTGCAACAGCTCGGAGAAAAAAGCATGTTGCTCGGCATTCATGTAGTCATCCGCCGGCATGGCCAGCAACTTGTCCTTTGTCATTGATATCTCTATAAAAAAACGTGCATTAAGGCGAATTAGGGAGCGTTCCGGCGGACCGTGGGTCGGCGATCGGAAAGGCGCCGTTTATTCCAAGCGCCACCCGGCACTCAATTTACGAGGGGCGGCAGTCTAAGGCCGACTTGAGGCCTCAGCAACTGAAAAGACAGCGAATTTGTCCGACAAAGCCCCGAAAGTGCTCTATGGAAGGCTATGAGGTGGTTATCGGAGTGCGTTTATAGCAAGAAATTCAATCGAGCGGCTGTATATAGAAGACAAACGGCTGCGCCACGCGGGTCAGACGTGGCGCATTTTTTGTTTCCTTCGAATTCAGCGCTTGAGTTTACGCTTGTTGCGGTACTGATCGATCACCACCGCTACCACAATGATCAGCCCCTTGATGATGTCCTGAATATAAGCATCCACACCGACAAAGGTAAAGCCGCTGGCCATGACCCCGAGGATCAGTGCGCCAATGACCGTTCCGGTGATGCGCCCGACGCCACCGGCCAGGCTAGTGCCGCCGATCACTGCCGCGGCAATCGCATCCAGCTCATAAGACATCCCCATCCCGGCCTGCCCGGTCGCGGCACGCGCCGAAGCCACCACACCCGCCAGGCCTGCCAACAACCCGGCGATGCTGTAGACGATCACCAGATGCCGCTTGACGTTGATCCCCGAGGTGCGCGCCGCCTGCATGTTGCCGCCGATGGCGTAGGTGTATTTGCCGTACTTGGTGTAACGCAGGGCGATGTGGAAGATCACCGCCACCACCAGGAAAATAACCACTGGCATCGCGCCATGGCCGATGGCCGTGTAGGAATCAGAGAGCATGCTCACCGGCTGACCTTCGGTGTAGAACCGCGCCAGGCCACGCGCCGAAACCATCATGCCAAGGGTGGCAATGAACGGCGGAATACCGGTAATGGCAATGATGCTGCCGTTGATCGCCCCTGCCAGCAGTCCGACCCCGAGCCCGGCGATCACCGGAATCCACACCGGCAAGTCAGTCAGTGACGGAAACACTGCCCGGGCGAAGTCCGAAGTCTGGGCCAGGCTGGCAGCAATCATCGCCGACAATGCCAGCACCGAGCCGGACGACAGGTCGATACCGGTGGTGATGATCACCTGGGTCACGCCGATCGCCAGCAGCCCAATGATCGACACTTGCAGGATCATCAGCACCAGACGCTGGGAGTTCATCAGAAAGCTCTGGTCGCGCACGATCCAGCCGAATACTTCGAAGACCAGGCCGATGCCAATCAGCACCAGGAAGATACTCAGCTCGGTCGGAAAGCGCCGACGGCTCTTGATCGGTGCCGTTGCCGGCTTGTTTTCCAGTATCGCGTTCATAACCCTTCACCCTTCTATCGCGTCGCCGACGGCGGCCGCAGCCACCGGCGGTATCAATTAGTGAACCGCGGACATGCCCGAGGCCAATTGCATCACCCGTTCCTGGGTCGCTTCGCTGCGGTCGAGGGTGCCCATCAGGTCGCCCTCGTGCATGACCATCACCCGGTCGCTCATGCCGAGCACTTCCGGCAGTTCCGAGGAAATCATGATCACCGCCATGCCTTCGCTGGCGAGGTAGGAAATGAGCCGATAGATCTCGACCTTGGCACCGACGTCGATACCGCGAGTCGGCTCGTCGAGAATCAGGATCCGTGGATTGGTCATCAGCCAGCGTGCCAGCAAGGCTTTCTGTTGATTGCCGCCGGACAGGGTGTCAATGCACTGCTCCAGCGACGGAGTTTTCACTCGCAGCTTCTTGCACATGTCTTCGCACAAGGCGCGCAGGGCTTTTTGCTGGATAAACCCGTGGCCGGCGTAATGCGGCAACACCGCCATTTCCATGTTCTCCAGCACCGACAGGCACGGGAACAGGCCGCTGAGCTTGCGATCTTCGGTCAATAACGCGAAGCCCTTCTCGATCGCCATGTGCGGATCACTGATGCGCACCACTTCGCCGTCGAGACGAATCTCGCCACCGTCGCTCGGCGTGATGCCGAAAATCGCTTCGGCAACGTTGGTCCGCCCCGAGCCCATCAACCCGGCAATGCCGAGAATCTCGCCGGCGTGCAGGTCGAAGGAAACATCCTTGAAAATGCCGTCCAGTTTCAGGTCGCGCACCGACAGCAGCAGATCGCCGATCGGTTTTTCACGCACCGGGAACAACTGGCTCAGCTCGCGGCCAACCATCATCGAAATCAGACTGTCGCCGTCCATGCTGTCGGCCCGTTGCAGGCCGATGTAGGCGCCGTCGCGGAACACCGCCACTTCATCGGCGATGCTGAACACTTCGTTCATTTTGTGGGTGATGTAGATGATGCCTTTGCCCTGACTCTTGAGGTCGGCAATGATCGAGAACAGGTGCGCGACTTCCTTGTCGGTGATGGCTGACGTCGGTTCGTCCATGATCAGGACGTCGGAGTCGTAGGACACCGCTTTGGCAATCTCGACCATCTGCCGTTCGGCGATGCTCAGGTTGCCGACCTGCTCTTCGGGATCGAGGTTAATCCGCAGGCGTTCCAGCAGTTTCGCCGTGCAGCGGTGCATTTCACGGTGGTCGATCATGTGCAGGCCGTTGAGTTGCTCGCGGCCGATCCAGATGTTCTCGGCGATGCTCATGTGCGGCATCAGGTTGAGTTCCTGGTGGATCATCGCGATCCCGGCCTGAAGCGCTGCCAGCGGCGTTTCGAAAACCACCGGTTTGCCTCTCAGGCGCAGCTCACCGGCATCCGGCTGATAGATGCCGGCAATGATTTTCATCAGGGTGGATTTGCCTGCGCCGTTTTCGCCCATCAGGGCCAGTACGGAACCGGGGCGTACCCGAAGCTGCACATCGGACAAGGCCACCACACCGGGAAAACCCTTGCTGACGTTGATGATCTCCAGCAGGTACGGCTCATCGACGGGTGTTGCAGCTGGCTGGATACTCACCAACGGGGTGCTCGAAGCAGTCGCTGAAGCGAACATGATCAGGTACTCCATCAGCAAGGTCGCGGTCGCAACCTTGCGTATTTATTGTTGTTATTGAGCGGACAGGCTATTTGAACGTGTCGACGTTTTGCGGGGTGATCAAGCGGTATGGCACCCACACGGCCTGTTCGACCGGCTCGTTTTTGGCCATTTTCACGGCGGTGTCGATCGAACCGTCTGCCTGACCCTTGGCGTCCTGGAACACCGAGACGGCCAGGGAGCCTTTCTTGATCGCGTTCAAGCCGTCCGGCGTACCGTCGACACCGGCGATCAGCACACTGCCCTTGTCGACGCCGGCCTGTTGCAAGGCCATGGCCGCGCCAATCGCCATCTCGTCGTTGTTGGACACGACCGCATCGAACTTGCGGCCCTGGGTCAGCCAGTCGTTGACCAGGGTCATGCCTTTATCCCGTGACCAGATCCCGGTTTGCTCTTGCTCGATCTTGATGTTCGGGTATTTGGCCAGCACGTCTTTGACGCCCTTGGTGCGGTTGGTGGTGGAGTTGTTCGCGAGGTCGCCCAGCAGAATCACGATGTCACCCTTGCCGCCCATCTTGTCGGCGAGGTACTGCATCTGCATTTCACCGGCCTCCAGGTCGTTGGAGGCAACAGTCACCACACCTTTGGGCAGTTTCAGGTCATCGGGGCGCCGATTGACGTACACCAGCGGGATGCCGGCCTTGACGGCGGCTTCGGTGATTTTTTTGGTGGCGGCGGTATCCACCGGGTTAACCACGATGGCATCAACCTTTTGGCTGATGAAGCTTTCTACCTGACTCAGTTGCTTGACCACGTCGCTGCGGGCGTCTTCGAACTGCAGCTGGACGCCATCGGGGTAGGACTTGGCTTTCTTGTCCATGGATTCGCGCAGGTAAGTGAGCCAGGTGTCATCGAACTGCGACATGCTGACGCCAATCTTCATATCGGCGAGCACCGCGCCGCTGGCGAACATCAGGGACAAGGCAAGTAAGGCGAAGCGGATTTTGGTCTTCATGAAAAGTCTTTCTCCACATTCTTGTTGGTTTTATGGATGAGGCGTGACGATTTCAGTAAGCGGCAAAAGAATGAAAACGAGTCGCGAGGCAGGTCGCTGGAAATGACTCTATTGGAATATAATTTCTATATCAACTCATTTTAGAATTTTATTCTAATTTTATTCCATGACTGTCGAACGGGCTCAACGCCACCACTTGCCGGCGCTCGAAACTCAGTCGCGCAGCGTCTAGCACGCGGGTGGTCGCCAGTGCATCACGGGCTTTCACAGGCAGTGGGCCACCGCTCTGTAACGCGGCTTGTAGCTGTAAATAGAACTGATTCCAGCAACCGCGCTCGGAAGGAACCCGTTCACGCACTTCGCCCTGTTCAAACCAGCCCCAGCGGCGATGCTCTTCGACGCCCCAGCGTTGACCTTCGGATTTGGGCGTGAGCCCGTCGAGCGCCAACGCCTCCTGCCCGTCCAGGCCATCGACGCTGTAACAGCCCTGTGTGCCCGTTACCCGGAAGCGCGGGCCGGGAGTGTTTTGCAGGCAACTGCCGCCCAAGTGCGAAGTCACGCCACTGGCGTGGGTCAGGGACATAAAGAAGCCGTTATCGAAGACCTGGCCTTTTTCCAGATAATCCAGTTCGGCGTAGACCTGTGTGACCGGGCCGAACAAAAGCATCGCCTGATCCACCAGATGGCTACCGAGATCGCGCAGGAAACCACCGCCACTGCCGTTGTTCACCGAGGCTGGCGAGTAACGCTCGATCCGCGATTCGAAACGGGTGACCTGGCCCAGCGCGCCGGACTCGATGAGTTTGCGCACGGTGAGGAAGTCCGAGTCCCAGCGACGGTTTTGATAGACGCTGAGCGGCACGCCTTGGCGCTCGGCCATGGTGATCAGGGTTTGGGCCTGCTGCGCGTCAGCGGCGAACGGTTTGTCGCTGACCACTGCCACACCGTGTTCGATGCCATCGAGCACCAGTGCCGGACGGCCTTTTAGCGGTGTGGAGACCACCAGCACATCGATCCCGGCCTCCATCAGTTGGCCAATGCTGTCGAAGGCCGGCACCCCTGGATGCTCGGTCGCCAGTAACTGTCGGCGCTCCGGTGAACGGGTGACCACACCCACGAACGTCGCCGCCGGCAAACTACTGATCAGCGGAGCATGGAAAAACCGGCCGCCATGGCCGTAACCGACAAGTCCGATGCGCATGAGAAATTCTCCTTATTGATCGTTCCCACGCTCTGCGTGGGAACGATCATTACGGGGGGGTTAGCCGTAGAAGTGTGGGCGCTCTGGCAAGCCGACTTTTACGATCGCACCGCTGTTCTGTGCTTCGATGCACGCGTCTGCTGCGACGGCAGCGGCGAAGCCATCCCACGCCGAAGGGCCACCTACCTGCCCGGCCCGCACGCCATCAATGAACGCTTGCAACTCAACGTCGTACGCGGCGATGAAGCGATCCTTCCAGTCCATCAGAATCGCGTTGGACAACTTCGCCCCGCTGCGCAACTGAACCTGCGACGGCTCCGGCAGTTTGGCGATGCCGGTCTCCCCCACCACTTCGCACTGGATGTCGTAGCCGTATTGGCAGTTAACGAACACTTCCACGTCGATGCGCGTGCCTTTGGCGGTTTCCAGCAGCACGATCTGCGGGTCTTTCAAATGCGCGAGCGCCTTGCTGCTCTTGCGCGGGAACACCACTTGCACCGACACGTAATCGTCGTCGAGCAACCAGCGCAACACATCCAGCTCATGGATCAGCGTGTCGGTGATCGCCATGTCGGTCTTGTAGTTTTCCCCCACGGTCGGGTTGCGGTGCGCGCAGTGCAGCATCAGCGGTTCGCCGATTTGACCGCTGTCGATCACTGCTTTCAGTGCGCGATAACCTTCATCGTAAGGACGCATGAAACCGACCTGCACCAGGCGCTTGCCGTGGGCCACTTCGGCCTCGACGATTTTGCGGCAGCCTTCAGCGGTGACCGCCAGCGGCTTCTCGCAGAACACTGGTTTGCCGGCAGCAATCGCCGCCAGCACGAACGCTTCGTGGCTCGGGCCCCAGGAGGTCACGAGGATCGCGTCGACTTCCGGCGCCTTGATCAGCGCGTGGCCATCGGGATAAACCTCGGCGGTCAGCTTCAAGTCGGAAACGATGTTCGCGGCTTGTTGCAAGTTGATGTCGGTGACCGCAACGACCTGGCTATTGAGCAAGGTCTGGCTGCAACGACGAATGTGATCCTGGCCGATGGCTCCGGTGCCGATGACGCCGATTTGCAACGAATTAGAAAGCAATGACATGTAAGGACTCCTGGATTTGTTGTTGTTCACTTCAGGGGCAATCAGTACTGACGAGCCTTGGCCAGTCGCTCATTCAGGGTCTTGGCCACCGCATCGGTGCGGGCGCTGGTGGAAACTTGCGCCACGCCGACCCGCCACCACGACAGGTATTTGTGGATCATGGTTTTGGGCAGGACCTTGATGTCGATCAGCGTCGAGACGGTTTGCAAGCGCGCATCGGCCAACGCTGCTTGCAGTTCTTCGACCGTGTTCACTTTGTAGGTCTTGCAGCCATAGGCCGCCGCGCTCATGGCGAAATCCACCGGCACAAAACCGCCATCGAGCTTGCCGGTTTCAGGATTGCGGTAACGAAACTCGGTGCCGAAGCTGTCCATGCCGTGTTCCATCTGCAGGTTGTTGATGCAACCGAACGTCATGTTGTCGAGTAGCACCACGTTGATCTTGCATCGCTCCTGAATCGAGGTCGCCAGCTCCGAGTGCAGCATCATGTAAGAGCCGTCGCCGACCAGCGCGTAGACCTCGCGATCCGGCTCGGCGAGTTTCACGCCCAGTGCGGCGTTGACCTCGTAACCCATGCAGGAATAACCGTACTCGACGTGATAGGTGTTCACCCCCTTGCTGCGCCAGCTACGCTGCAAGTCACCGGGCAGGCTGCCGGCGGCGGCGACGATCACGGCGTCATCGGCGAGGGTTTCATTGAGCACGCCGAGCACGCGGCTCTGGGTCAGGCAGGAACCGGTCAGCTCGATGAATTCGCGCAGCACCGCCGGGTCCATGTGGTCGTTGATTTCCGGGATGAAGTCTTTGCGCTGGTATTCGACCTGATAGATACGGTCGACTTCCTCGTCCATTTGCGCCTTGGCCTGACGCGGTTGATCGCCCCATGCAGAACGGTAATCGCCCAAGGCTTCAGCCAAGGCTTGCAGCCCGACTTTGGCATCCGCCAACAGTTGCACGCCGTCGAGCTTCAAGGCATCGCAGGGACTGATGTTGAGGTTGAGAAATTGCACGTCCTGATGCTGGAACAGGGATTTCGACGCGGTGGTGAAATCGCTGTAGCGGGTGCCGACACCGATGATCAGGTCCGCGTCTTTAGCCAACAGGTTCGCGGCCAGGCAACCGGTTTCGCCAATCCCGCCAACGTTCAGCGGGTGACTGGACACCACCGCGCTCTTGCCGGCCTGGGTTTCGGCGAAGGGAATATCGAAGCGCTCGGCAAACGCCTGCAAGACGGCATTGGCGCCGGAGTATCTGACCCCGCCACCGCAAATGATTAGCGGCTTGCGCTTGCCTTTGAACAGCGCCAGCGCATCACCCAGCATCGCTTCAGTCGCCGGACGACGCTCGATGCGGTGCACGCGTTTTTGCAGGAAGTAATCGGGGTAGTCATAGGCCTCGGCTTGCACATCTTGCGGCAAGGCCAGGGTCACCGCGCCGGTTTCCGCAGGGTCGGTGAGCACGCGCATCGCGTGGATAGCGGCGCTCATCAACTGCTCGGGACGGTTGATACGGTCCCAGTATTTGCTCACGGCCTTGAACGCGTCGTTGGTGCTGATGCTCAGGTCGTGGAACTGCTCGATCTGTTGCAGCACCGGGTCCGGCTGGCGGCAGGCGTAGACATCGCCGGGCAGCAGCAGCAAGGGAATGCGGTTGGCGGTGGCCGTTGCGGCAGCGGTCAGCATGTTGGCTGCGCCCGGGCCTACCGATGAGGAGCAGGCGTAGATCTTGCGCCGCAGGTGTTGCTTGGCGAAGCCGATGGCGGCGTGGGCCATGCCTTGCTCGTTGCGGCCCTGATGGACGATCAGGTCGCCGCTGTCTTGCTCCAGGGCCTGGCCCAGACCCAGTACGTTACCGTGGCCGAAAATGGTAAAGATCCCGGCAACAAATTTGCTTTGAACCCCATCGACCTCGATGTACTGGTTATCGAGGAATTTCACCAGGGCCTGGGCCATGGTCAGTCTTGTTGTGGTCATAACCGATCCTTCAATAAACGAGGAAACCCTTGTGGGAGCGAGCCTGCCCGCGAAAGCGGTGTGTCAGGCAATACTCATGTTGAATGTGCCGGCCTCTTCGCGAGCAGGCTCGCTCCCACAGGGGGATCTCCATTAGCCTTGAGATTTTTGCAGGTGATGCATGCTCGCGCCGATCGCCTGCTGGATATCCGTCAGGCCATGCACGCTGTCGGCAAACGGTTCGAACGACAGGTAGCCGCTGTAACCGCTGCTGAGCAAGGTGTCGATTTGCGCCGCGCTGCCGAGGATGTCGCCCTCGCCCACCAGCACCCGATGCCCGTCACGAATGCTCGCCAGCGGCGCCTCGGCATCCTCGACACCGGAGATGTGCACCAGCCCGGTCAGCTCGGGGAAAAACTCATGTTCGCTGGCCAGGTGATGGTGAAAGGTGTCGTGCACCAGACGGAACACATCCAGCCCGCCGATGACCTTGATCGCGTCCACTGCCGTGCGCTTGCGCCGCAGCGAGCACTGTTCGAAACCCAACGGCTCGATGAAACCGAGAATCCCGTGATCGCGCAGGATTGGCGCCAGTTCACTCAATGCCGTGCGCAAACCTGAAGCGCGTGCGGCCTCATTACGCGGGTCGGCACGGTCGTTGAGCGGGCACATGACCAACCCTTGAGCGCCGCAATCACGGGCATAAGCGGCCAGATTCAAGGCCTGTGCGCGACGCTCGTCATTCCACACATCAAACGGATACAGCGCGTTGATCGACAGCACGGTGATGCCTTTGGCGGCACACAATTCACGGACGCGCTCGGGGGCGGTGCCGTCTTCGATCTCGACGCCTTTAAGGTCGTTGCGAATTTCGATGGCGCCGGCCTTGAGGGTCACCGCCAGCTCGATGAACGCCGGCAGGGACAAACGTGGGGCGACCATACGGTTCAGGGCGAAGCGCAGGGGTTTGCTCATTATTGTTGTTCTCCGCAGACGTGCGTTATTTGGCGGTTGGCATGCTGAATTCAGGGCCCTTGGCAATGCTGTCGGGCCAGCGCTGCATGACGCTTTTGTAGCGACTGTAAAAACGAATGCCTTCTTCGCCGTAAGCGTGGTGATCGCCGAACAGCGAGCGTTTCCAGCCACCGAAGGAGTGCCAGGCCATCGGCACCGGAATCGGCACGTTGATGCCGACCATGCCGACCTTGATCGTGCGGGCGAAGGCTCGGGCGATACCGCCGTCGCGGGTGAAACAGGACACGCCGTTGCCGAACTCGTGGGCGTTGATCAACGCGACGGCGCTGGCAAAATCCGGTACCCGCACGATGCCCAGCACCGGACCGAAAATTTCCTGTTGGTAGATGCTCATCTCGGTCGTGACGTTATCGAACAGTGTCGCGCCGACGAAGAAACCGTTTTCGGCGCCCGGCACCTTGAAGTTGCGGCCATCGACAATCAGCTGCGCGCCCTGGGCCACGCCTTCGTCGATGAAACCTTCGACTTTGGCCTTGTGCTCGGCCGTCACCAACGGGCCCATGTCGATGTCGCCCAGCAGGCCGTTGCCGACTTTCAGTTGATCGATACGCGGCAGCAGTTTGGCAATCAGTTGATCACCGACATCGCCCACCGCCACGGCAATCGAAATAGCCATGCAGCGCTCGCCGGCCGAACCGAAAGCGGCGCCGATCAAGGCATCCGCCGCTTGATCCAGATCCGCATCGGGCATGACGATCATGTGATTTTTCGCCCCGCCCAGTGCCTGCACACGCTTGCCGCGGGAGGTGGCTTGCTGGTGGATGTACTCGGCAATCGGCGTCGAGCCGACAAAGGAGATCGCTTCGATATCCGGGTGTTGCAGCAACGCGTCGACGGCGGTCTTGTCACCCTGAACCACGTTGAACACACCGTCTGGCAAACCGGCTTCGCTCAACAGACGGGCCATCAGCACACTGGCGGACGGGTCGCGCTCGGACGGTTTGAGGATGAAGCAGTTACCGGTGATCAGCGCCAGCGGGATCATCCACAGCGGCACCATCACCGGGAAGTTGAACGGCGTCACGCCAGCACACACGCCCAGTGGCTGACGAAGGTTCCAGTTATCGATGCCGCCACCGATGTTATCGCTGAATTCGGTTTTCAGCAGGTTCGGCGCACCGCAGGCGTATTCGACGATCTCGATGCCGCGGGTGACTTCACCCTTGGCGTCCGAGAACACTTTGCCGTGTTCGCGGCTGATGATTTCTGCCAACTCATCGTGATGTTGGTCGAGCAATTCCTTGAATTTGAACATCACCCGCGAACGACGCAAGGACGATTGCTCGGACCAGGCCGGGAACGCTTGCAGCGCCGAGGCGACGGCTTCGTCTACGGTCTTCTGGCTGGCCAGCCCGACGCGCGCCTGGACGCTGCCGGTGGCCGGATTGAAGACATTGCTGAAGCGTTCGCTGCCGCTGTCTTGCACTTGACCGTGGATGTAATGGCCGATTACCGGGGCGTCGCTCATCGTTATTGTTCTCCGTGCAGAAGTAGGATTCAGAGGTCCAGCAGCCAGCTGTGCTGCGGATCGTTATGGAACTGCCAGACACGTTTGGGGCCCGCCATCACGTTCAGGTAATACGACTCGTAGCCGTACGGCACGCTGACCGGGTGGTAGCCCTTGGGCACGACCACGAGGTCGCTGTTTTCCACGGCCATGGCCTGATCGATGCTGCGATCGTCGGTGTAGACCCGCTGAAACACGAAGCCCTGTGGCGGGTTGATCTGGTGGTAATAGGTTTCTTCGAGAAAACTCTGGTACGGCAAATCGTCGGTGTCGTGCTTGTGCGGCGGGTAGCTCGACGAGTGACCCGACGGCGTACGCACTTCCACCACCAACAGCGAATGGGCCGGTTCGGTGTCCGGCAGGATGTCGCAGACGTAACGGGTGTTGGCGCCTTTGCCGCGTACGCTGCGCTTCATGGTGTCGGGTTTGATCAGCCGCGGGCCGAGGCCGTTGCTCGTTGAACCGGGTGCGGCGCAAACGGCGATTTGCACATCGCTGAGCGCGACCACTTGCGCCTGACTGCCGGGTGGCAAGTACGCCGCGAAGGGCGATTTGTCTTCGAACACCGATTGACGGTCACCGATGTTGTCCCAGTCGAAAGCGCCCTGCCCCGGCGCTTCACCCTTGATGCCAACCCGACCGCTGAGCAGCACCAGGCACAGTTCTTTATCACCGGCCGACACCGGCAGGGTTTCGCCCAGGCTCAAGCGATAAGCGGCGAAGCCAACGTATTCCAGCTCACGTTTACCCAGCTCGACCATGGTCCGGCCACGGGCATTGCTTTTGACCAGCAGGCTCATAATGCAGTCCTCTCATCAAGCAGCGAACGCAAGGTGTCGTAGCCTTTTTTGGCGTAGACGTAACTTGGCGCCACCGCTGGATCCTGTTCCGCTTCGACCACTAGCCAGCCGTGGTAACCGGCCGCCAGCAGCACGTCGAGCAAGGCGCCGAAGTCGATGTCGCCATCGCCGGGCACGGTGAAGGTGCCGTTGATGATGCAGTCCGGGAAGCTCCACAGGTTGTTGCGCGCCAGTTGCACCACTGGTTTGCGCACGTCCTTGAAATGCACATGGCAGACGCGTTCGATGTGTTTGCGCAGAACCTGCAACGGTTCGCCGCCGCCCATGTAGCAATGGCCCGAATCGAACAGCAGGCCGACTTCGCTGCCGGTCAGCGCCATCAATTTGTCGATGTCTGCCGGGGATTCGACGTAGGCACCCATGTGATGGTGGTAGGCCAGACGCACGCCTTGGGACAGGGTGAAGCGCGCCAGTTCGGTGAGCTTGTCGGCGTATTCCTGCCAGGCGTGTTCGGTGTGGAAACGCGGGCGCTCGACCAGCGGGATGCGCTGGCCTTGAATGGAATCAGCGACCTCGCCATAGACCAGCACCTTGGCGCCGTTCTTCGCCAACAACTCGACATGGCGGCTGATGGCGTCGATTTCTTCGGCCACCGAGCGGCGGGCCAGACGGCTGGAATACCAGCCGGAGACCAACGCCAGATCGTAAGGCCGCAGCACGTCACCGACGCCTTTGGCATCCTTGGGGAATTTACCGTTGAGTTCGAAACCTTCGTAGCCGATTTCCTTGCCTTCGCCGAGGGCGGTGCTCAGCGGCGTCTCGCCACCGAGGGACGGCAGGTCGTCGTTGCTCCAGGAGATCGGGTTGATGCCAATTCGAATAGCGGGCATGGCTGCACCTTTTATTGTTTTTTACATAAATCATTAAGAGCGACACAAAACCCTGTGGGAGCGAGCCTGCTCGCGATGAGGGCAGCACATTCAACATAGATGTAACTGTCAGTCCGCTATCGCGAGCAGGCTCGCTCCCACAGGTTCTGTGTTCACACATTGAAAATGTTCAGCTTCGGGCCGTGCGCCAGGCATCGATCAGTTCGACGAACGTGACCTGCACCTGGCGGATCAGCGTTTCGTCGTCGATTTCGCCGGCCATCCACGCGCGGCTCGGCTCCTGGAAAATCGTCCGGCCCACGGCGAAACCACGGCACGTCTGGCTCTGGCTGGCCTGTTGAAACCCTTCGGCCAGTGCCGCTGCCGGTGCATTCAGCCCCAGCAACACCACGCCTCGGCAGTACGGATCACGTTCCTGAATCAGTTCGTCGAGTTGTTTCCACTCCTCGGCGCTCTGCGCTTCGATCTTCCACCATGCCGGGTAAATGCCCAGGTTGTAGAGGCGTTTCAGCGCGCGATACAACACGTGCGGATGCGTCGACGGATGATCTTTAGGCGGGATGATTTCCAGCAGCAATTCATGACCGCTGACCTGGGAGGCCTGGTACAAACCCTTGATCTGCGCTTCCTGTTCCAGTCGCAGCAGCGGTTCGTCGTCGGGGTGAAATTGCACCAGGCACTTGATGATTTGTTCCTGCGGCCAGGCAATCAGGTTGCTGCCGATGGAGCGCCCATGTTCGAAGGCCAATGGCCGCGAACCCTGCACTTCCACCGGTCGCGCCACCCACCAGCCGCGACCGGTGGCGACGTTCAGCGAGTCCTGGCCGAAGCGTTGATCGGCCAGCAGCCCGACATCGGCCTCGATGCCCTGCTCGCGCAAATCGGCTTCGACCCGCTCCACAGCCTTGATAAACAGTTGCTTGAGTTCGCCGATGGCGTTCAGGTCGCGACCGCCCTTGTGCGCCAGTTCCACCAGTTGCCCGCGATGGTCGAAGGCAAAAATGAACAGTTGCTTCCACTGTTTGCGCGGCACGCTGACCTGATGCAGACGCTGCAACACTGCGTCCTGATCCGGCCGGGTAATCGGCACCGGGCTGTTGAATAGATAGTCGAGTTCGGCGCGGGTCGGCATCGCCGGGGCGCAGGCATGGCGCGACACCACCAGCCCGCCACAGGCATTGGCCAACTGGCAGCAGCGCTCGTCGCTAGCCTCCTCCAGCCAACCGGCGAGGAAGCCCGACATGAAGGCATCGCCGGCCCCCAGCACATTCAACACTTCCACCCGAACGCCGGGATAAATGGCGCCGTCCTCGAGACGCTCAGGAATGACGCCGTGAATCACCGTGCAACCTTGCGGGCCGAGTTTGACCACCAGGGTCGCCGCGCTCAGGCGCCGCACATTGCGCAACGCGGTGAGCAAATCCTCGGAGCCGCCGGCAATCAAAAACTCTTCTTCAGTACCAACGATCAGGTCGAAACGCGGGAGGATTTTCTGCACATGCTGGCTGACGTTCTGGTCGGCAACGAAACGGGTTTCACCGTCGGCCTTGCCGGCCAGACCCCAGAGCACCGGGCGATAGTCAATGTCCAGCACCCGTTTGACGTTGTGCTTCTCGGCGTAATCCAGCGCCTGGATGCTCGCCTTGTAGACGCCGTCGGTGGAGAAATGGGTGCCGGTGATCAGCAAGGCTTTGCTGGAGGCAATGAAAGACTCGCTGATGTCTTCGGCCCGCAGTGCCATGTCGGCGCAGTTTTCGCGGTAGAAGACCAAAGGAAAGGTTTCGCGGTCCTTGAGGCCCAGCAGGACCATGGCGGTCAGACGTTCCGGATCGACCTTGATGCCGCTGACATCGCAACCTTCGCGGGTCAGGGATTCCACCAGGAAGCGACCCATGTGGTCATCCCCTACCCGGCTCAGCATCGCCGATTTCAGGCCCAGCCGAGCCGTGCCGAAAGCGATGTTGGCGGATGATCCACCGAGGTATTTGGCGAAGCTTGAAACATCTTCCAACCGCGCTCCGACTTGCTGCGCATAGAGGTCGACGCCAAGGCGCCCGAGGCAAATCAGATCCAATTGACGCCCACTGGCAAAACGAGTCTGGCCCATGTTGGCTCCTGTTATTTTTATCAGCCTGCGTTCGGGGCGATGGCCGCGCCGAACGCTCTTGGTGGATGGAGACTAAAACGTCCGGGGCCGAATAATCAATAATTATTCTAAATATTTTTTACGTGGAATATTTTTTCCAATAAGCTGTGGTACAGGCGTTCCACAGGCAGTGCATCGTTTCAGCACACATCACACAGACTGCAAGCTCAAGATTTTATTCCGGCCTACCCTGTAGACTGCGCACAGCCAACCTATTGTCAGGGGATGACCTATTCGTCGTTCCTATAAGAACAAGCCAGAAGGATCCTTTATGTCCCGCACCGATCAGCCGGCTCCGACCGAGAGCACGCCCGACAGCGATCTCGCCAGCCCCCCGATCAACGCCGAGCGTCTGCTGCAGCTGATCACCAACGAGTACGAAAGCCTGCCGCGCCAGCTCAAACGCATCGCCAGTTACATGAGCCAGCAGAGCGACCGGATCATGGTCGACCGCATCAGCGACATCGCCCGCGAGTGCGAAGTGCACCCGTCGGCGATCGTGCGGTTTTCCCAGCGCTTCGGGTTCAGCGGCTTCAGCGAAATGCAGGCACTGTTTCGCGAGGCCTATACCCACAAGACCACGCCGGTTCAGAACTACCAGCAGCGCATTCGCAGCATGATCGCCAACAAGTCGCAGAAGGCCAGCGGCGGCGATCTGGCGCGCGAGTGCATCAATGCGACCCTGTCTGGCATCGAACGCCTGGGGCTGGAACTCGACGATGCAGCCTTCGACAAGGCCGTCGACCTGGTGGTGAATGCCGACAATATCTACGTGGTCGGGGTGCGCCGTTCGTTCGCGGTGGCCGACTACCTGGTCTACAACCTGCAACACACCAACAAGCGCATCCATCTGGTCTCGGGGCTCGGCGGCAGCTACCGCGAGCAGATGCGCAGCGTGCGCGCCAATGACCTGGTAATCGCCATCAGCTTCACGCCCTATGGCAAAGAAACCCAACACTGCCTGCGCATCGCCCAGCACCATCAGGCCAAAACCCTGATCATCACCGACAGCAACCTCTCGCCCCTGGCCAAGCGAGCCAGCACTGTGCTGCTGGTCAACGAAGGCAGCTCGTTTGCCTTCCGTTCGCTGAGTGCCACACTGTGCTTGTGCCAGGCGCTGTTTATTGCCGTGGCCTATCGCCTGGAATTGAAGGTCGATGAGATTCACGAACAGGTCGGCTTCGAGGATTAGCAGCACGCCGTTTGCAGCTCGCTGAACCTCAGCCAAGGTAGTCCGTCCTGAAACGGACATCTGAAGGAGGAGCGGTTCAATGAAGCTGATCGGCATGCTCGATTCGCCCTATGTGCGGCGCGTCGCCATTTCTGCCAAATGCCTGGGGATCAACCTGGAACACCAGTCGGTGTCGGTGTTTCGGCATTTCGAGCAATTCCAGCAGATCAACCCGGTGGTCAAGGCGCCCACCCTGGTGCTGGATGACGGTGAAGTGTTGATCGACTCGACGCTGATCATCGAATACCTGGAAGCTTTGGCCGGCCCCGGCAAGAGCCTGATGCCCGTCGATATCGATCAACGCCTGCGCTCATTACGTCTGATTGGCCTGGGATTGGCGGCGTGCGAGAAGGCAGTGCAGATTTATTACGAACGCAACCTGCGCCCGGCGCACATTCAATTTGAACCGTGGGTAGAACGGGTCGAAGGGCAATTGGCGGCGGCGTATTCGGCGCTGGAGCGTGAGCTGGAAAAGCAGCCGTTGAAGACTGATGGTTCGATCGCGCAAGACGGGATTACCTTGGCAGTGGCCTGGAGCTTTACCCATCTGGTGGTGCCGGATCAGGTGCAGGCTGCGCAGTTTCCGCTGATTCGAGCGTTCACGGCGTATGCCGAGGGACTTGAAGAGTTTGTGAACACTCCGATTGAGTAGACGAATGCGTTGCGTCTGATCTGCCCCCTTCGCGAGCAAGCCCGCTCCCACAGTTGATTGCGTTCTCCTGTGGGAGCGGGCCTGCTCACGAAGACGGACTGACAGTCACCATCAATGTCACGATCAGGCTGCTCAGACAAAAACGCCGCTTCCACCAAAGGCAGAAGCGGCAGAGGCACAAGCCTCAGAAGAATCAGTGCATGAACAGGGCGATCAGGATAATGATCGGGATCGGTACGCCGAGAAAGAACAGCAGTAATGAGCGCATGGAAGTTCTCCTGGTTTAGCGAACAGGTACGGTAGTAGTGGTGGCATAAGCGTCGGTTTCGACGTACTCGACCGCATCCCGACGACGACCGCCGAAGGTTGCAGCGAAGCTGGCGAAAAACGCACCGATCAGCAGTGCAACGAACATCCACAACGATGTCGTTGCAGCCACCTTCGCAGCCGTGTCAGCCGCTTGTTGAGCCGCCAGTTTGGTGTCGGCTACGGCTTTTTGGGTGCGGGCATAAACCTCATCGACTCGACGTTCAGCATCCGCTTGGGTCAGGTTGGTGCGCTGGGCGACCAGTTGTGCGAGGTAGGTCCGGTCTTCGGCAGCCAGTTGGCCGTCGTTGCTCAGGCTGCGCACGAAGATGCGCGTTACCGTGCCGCGAGCGGCGTCATCACTGACCGCCGCGGGGCGATCATCACGGAACAGGCTGTCGATGAAGTAACCGTACTGGTCACTGTCGGTGTTACCGGCAGCTGTACCCGCCGCTTGAGTCACCGCATTGGCGGCACCACTGGCAACACTCGCACCGGCCTGCACACCACCGCTGACAATGCCGCTGACAGAACCGACCACCAGGGTCGCGGTGACCAGCGTCGCTACGCACCAGGCCAGAAAGCCATGGGCCGTGTCGCGGAAATAGACCTCATCACCGTGCATGTTCGCCCACTTCACCCGCAGGCGACCGGCGATATAACCGCCAAGCCCGGAAGCAACAATTTGGGTAACGGCCAGCCAGACGATCGTTGAAATCCCCAGGCCCTTGGCACTCGCGCCTTCATTGGCCCAAGGCGAGACCGCCGAAAAGCCCAGACCAATGCCGAGCAATACCAGGATCAACGACAACGCCGCCGCCGCAGCGGCCCCGGCGAAAATCGCGCCCCAGGACACGCCAGAGAGCGTGCTTGATTCTTCGAGGGCAGGATAGAAACCATCAGGGGATCTATTCATTGTTATCGCTCCAGGCAGGAAAGATGGTGTTACAACTCTTCAACGGAGGAATTGCAGTCACCGTGCCAGTCGCCAACTTTAAATAAATCCTGGTATTTCAATAAGTTATAAAGTTTGAACTTCCAATGGCCATGCAATTTGCAAGGAACTGCCAAACGCAGCGGGTTTTATGCATTGCGGACGAACTACTTGCGCTTGTAGCTCTTGTTACCACTAGGCGTAAGGCAATACACCCCGCCTCTGGGCCCCGTACAGAACGACCCGGTGCCACATGCGCAACCATCGGCGTTGCGCAGCAGCGTTTGTGGTTGTGCCTGGCTTGCGCCGCCGTACAGTCCCGAGCAACTTTTTTTCGATGCACTGATAGAACCGTCGTTGCACAGAAACAAATCGCCATCGCAGCGATCAATTCCGCCCTTTTTTCCCGAACAGGGCGTGTTGCCCGCCCAAGCGGATATGCTAGCCACGCACAGCAACAATAAAACAATCGGCATGCCGCCATGGCGAATCAAAGTGCGCACAGTCCAACTTCCCAGAGTTATGGCCCGATGCCATCAATGCTCCGGCCAGACCTATAAAGCAACATGAAAGTTAATTTAAAAAGTCGCCGGTATTTCTTGGCAAAATGCTCACACCTTTGCCATGAACCCATTATCAGGTCCGCCCTATGACCCGCATCTTGACCATCGAAGACGACGCCGTGACCGCCCGGGAAATCGTCGCCGAACTGAGCAGCCACGGCCTCGATGTGGATTGGGTCGACAATGGCCGCGAGGGTCTTGAGCGCGCGGTCAGCGGCGACTACGACCTGATCACCCTCGACCGAATGTTGCCCGAGCTCGATGGCCTGGCGATTGTCACTACCCTGCGGGCCATGGGCGTGGCCACACCAATCCTGATGATCAGCGCCCTCTCCGATGTCGATGAGCGCGTTCGTGGCTTGCGCGCTGGCGGTGACGATTACCTGACCAAACCGTTTGCCACCGATGAAATGGCTGCCCGGGTCGAAGTTCTGCTGCGCCGGCAGAACACCGTGACCGCCCAGGCCACCACGCTGCGGGTGGCGGATCTGGAACTGAACCTGATCAGCCATGAAGCCAGCCGCGACGGTCAGCTGCTGACGCTGTTGCCCACCGAGTACAAATTGCTGGAATTTCTGATGCGCAACACCGGGCAGATTCTGTCGCGGATGATGATCTTCGAAGAGGTCTGGGGTTACCACTTCGACCCCGGCACCAACCTGATCGACGTGCACATCGGCCGGCTGCGCAAGAAGATCGACCCGCCTGGCAATGTCCCACTGATTCGGACTGTGCGAGGCTCGGGTTATGTCATTGCCGAACCCGTCTAAAGGCTGGCGTTCTTCCAGCAGCCGACTGCTGGCGCTCTACAGTTCGCTGTTCGTGATCTGGAGCGCGATCCTGCTGGGCGTCATGTACTACGAGGTTTCGGCTTACCTGGACAACCTCGCCAAACATTCGCTGATGCAACGTCAGCATCTGTTTTCGCGTTTTTCCGGTGATCAACTGGTGGATGCCCTCGCGGTCAGCATGACCTTCGACATCCGCGGCATCGATGCCTACGGTCTGTTCGATGAACAGCATCGCTACCTCAGCGGTGCCCTGCGTCATATTCCCCAAGGCATGTCGCTGGACGGCAAGATTCACACGCTCAGCGATTGCGCCGAGTCCGACGACCCAACCCTGCCCGCCGACAGTTGCGACGCGGTGGCGACCCAGACCAAGGACGGTCGCTGGCTGGTGCTGGTGCGCGACAACGGTTCGTTGTTTGCCGTGACCCGAATCATCCTTCATGCATTGTTCTGGGGCGTAACCCTGACGATCCTTCCGGGTATCGCCGGTTGGCACTTGTTGCGCCGTCGACCTCTGCGGCGCATACGCGGGATTCAGGCCAGCGCCGAGGCCATCGTCGCCGGCGACCTGACCCGGCGTTTGCCGCTGTCCAATCGCCGCGATGAACTGGACATGCTCGCCGCCATCGTCAATGCCATGCTTGAGCGCATCGAGCGCTTGATGAACGAGGTCAAGGGCGTGTGCGACAACATCGCCCATGATCTGCGTACCCCGCTGACCCGCTTGCGGGCGCAGCTGTACCGGATTCAGCAACAAGCCGACGACGGTTCGACGCTGGCCGTGCAACTGGACTCAGTGCTCGGTGAAGCAGACACCTTGATGGCGCGCTTTCGTGGGTTGCTGCGGATTTCCGAGCTGGAAGATCGCCAGCGGCGTTCCGGTTTTGTGCAGCTGGATCCGGTGCCGTTGTTGCAGGAACTGCATGAGTTCTATCTACCGCTGGCGGAGGAAGGTGAACTGGTTTTCAAGCTGCAATTGCCGGAATCGTTACCTGTGCTGAACGGTGATCGAGCGTTGTTGTTCGAGGCTGTAGCGAATTTGCTGAGCAACTCGATCAAATTTACGCCGCCGGGTGGCGAGGTGATTTTGCGTGGAATCAGTGAGGGTGGGCATACGCGGATTGAGGTTCTCGATTCCGGGCCTGGTATTGCGGAGGCCGAGCGAGAGGCGGTGTTCCAGCGTTTCTATCGTGCCGATGGCGGCAATCAGAAAAACGGGTTTGGGTTGGGGCTGTCGATTGTCGCGGCGATTGTCAGCCTGCACGGGTTTGCGCTTGAGGTGGGCACTAGTGAACTCGGCGGGGCAAAATCAGTGCTCGATTGCCGACAGAACTTGATTCCCCCGGGTTAAAGATCGTTCCCACGCGCAGCAACGGAATGCCTCAAGGGACGCTCAGCGTTCCAGCTCTCGAAAGGGACGCGGAGCGTCCCGGGCTGCATTCCTTTGCTGCGCGTGGGAACGATCAGTGGTGACGGCTTCAGGCGGGGTAGTTCGCCCGCAGGGCTTGGAGCCCACCCTGGTAGATCCCGGTAAACAACTCCTCAACCTCTTTATCACTCACCCCAACAGGCGTGAACCGTCCCGACCAGGTCACTCGCGCGCCCTGCCCCTGTGCGTCAACACTGATCGTCGCCAGATAGTCAGTAGCCGGAAACGGTGCCTGCAAAATCGAATAGCTGTAGGTTTTTACTGCATTGTCGAAAGACTCAAGCCGCTCGACCACTACCGCGCCATCCGCCGTTTGCAGACTACGCACCCGCCCGCCTTCGCTGAGTTCACTTTTCGGGATAAACGGCAGCCAGTCCGGCAGCGTGTCGAAGCCGCCAATCAATTGCCAAACCTCATCGGCCGAAGCCGGAATGTCGATAGATGCTGATGCAGTTGCCATGTGAAGTTCTCTCTTAATCAAAAAGGTTCAGATCGCCATGCTGTCGACGACACCGCCATCGACCCGCAGTGCCGCGCCGGTGGTAGCCGAGGACAGCGGCGAGGCGATGTAAGCCACCAGGTTGGCGACTTCCTCGACATCGGCTACGCGCTGGATGATCGAACTCGGCCGGGCCTTGCGCACGAATACATCGGCTTCTTCCCGAGCGCTGCGACCCGATTCGGCGGTGGCGTCCTTGAGCATCTGTTCCAGCCCATCGGTAAACGTCGGGCCCGGCAGAATCGCATTGACCGTCACCCCGGTGCCCGCCAGCCGCTTGGCCAGACCATGGGATACCGCGAGGTTGGCGCTTTTGGTCACGCCGTAGTTGAGCATATCGGCCGGGATTGCGATCCCCGACTCCGAAGACAGGAAGATCACCCGGCCCCAGCCTTGCTTGACCATGTCCGGCACGTAATGCCGAGACAGACGCACACCCGAGATCACGTTGACCTCATAGAAGCGCGTCCACTCGCTGTCCGGCGTGTCGAAGAAATCCACGTCGTTGAAGATCCCGAGGTTGTTCACCAGAATGTCCGCCCGGGGTTCGGCCGCGAACAACACCTCGGCGCCTTCAGCCGTGCCCAGGTCAGCGGTCAAACCACGCAACTGTGCGTCCGGCACGCGCTGTCGAATGCTCGCCAGCGCCTGCTCGACCTTGGCCGTCTCGCGGCCGATCACCACCACCGTGGCGCCGGATTCGGCCAGCGCCTTGCTGATGCCCAGGCCAATACCAGCGGTGCTGCCGCTGACGATGGCGAGTTTTCCGCTCAGATCAATTTTCATGTTCAAGCTCCAATGATCGGCAATGGCGCACGTTCCGAAACCAGCTTCGCATCGCGCATCGCCTGCCAGAAGGCAGCGGGAATAACGGCCGACAACGCGGCAACGTCTTCGGCAATCCGGTCCGGACGGCTGGAACCCGGAATCACCGCCGCCACGGCCGGGTTAGCCAGGGAGAACTGCAACGCGGCGGCCTTGATGTCGACACCGTGGGCAGCAGCGATGCGCTTGATCTGCTCGACTTTGTTGACGATCGCCGGGCTGGCCTTCTGGTATTCGAAGTGCGTGCCACCCGCCAGAATGCCCGAACTGTAAGGACCACCGACCACGATCTCGACGTTCTGCGCCAAGGCCGCGTCCATCAGACGTTGCAAGGCACGATCGTGATCGAGAAGCGTGTAGCGACCCGCCAGCAGAAAACCGTCCGGCTGGGCTTCAGTCAGATCAAGAGTCAGCTCGCAAGGCTCGACCTTATTCACGCCCAGACCCCAACCCTTGATCACGCCTTCTTCGCGCAAACGGGTCAGCACTTTGAAGGCGCCGGTGCGGGCCTGGTTGAAGTATTCCAGCCATTGATCGCCGTAGAAGTCCTGGGCGATGTCGTGAACCCAAACGATGTCCAGACGATCGGTTTGCAGACGCTTGAGGCTGTCCTCGATCGAACGCATGGTTGCATCGGCGCTATAGTCGTTGACGATCTTGTTCGGGCGACCGTGTTCAAACACACCGCTTTTTTCACCCAGGTCGCGAGCCGCAGCATCTTCGACTTCATCGAGAATCACCCGGCCGACCTTGCTGCTGAGCACATAGTCGTCGCGGTTGTATTGGGCCAGCGCGGCGCCCAGACGAATCTCCGACAGGCCGGAACCGTAAAACGGCGCGGTATCGAAGTAACGCACGCCAGCATCCCAGGCGGCGTGAACGGTGGCCATCGCCTCTTCTTCAGGAATGGCGCGGAACATGTTGCCCAATGGGGCGGTACCGAAACCCAGTGTGCCGGGCAGTTTGTCGTTCAAGCTCATGATTCAATCCTCGTCAGTTTCAAAGTCAGTTGAATGACCGTTGAGCAGATCCTAGATTGCGATGATCGGACCGTCCAAGACATAATGCGCAGCACTTAAGTCCCGATAGGTCTGACATGATCGACATCCGTCAATTGCGCTACTTCGTCGCCGTCGCCGAAGAAGAACACGTCGGTCGCGCCGCCGAACGCCTGCACATTTCCCAGTCGCCCCTGAGTCGGCAGATCGCCCAGCTCGAAGAGCGCCTGGGTTTGACACTGTTTGAACGCAGCCAGCAGCGCATTCGCCTGACCCGCGACGGCCAGACTTTCCTGGCCGAAACCCGCGCCCTGCTGACCCACGCCAATCGCCTGGAATCGCTCGGCAAACGCCTCGGTCGCGGTGAAGAAGGCGGCTTGTGCATTGGCTATATCGAAAACGCCATGCACGCCGGCGTCTTGCCCAATGCCCTGCGGGTGCTGCGGGTCGACCGGCCGAGCGTGCACATCGCGTTATACAACCTGAGCTCCGCCGAACAACTCGAAGGCCTGCGACAGCGTAGTCTGGATATCGCCCTGGTCAGCGAACCGCCCGTCGCCGACGATCCGGACCTGCTGGGTTTTCAGGTGCTGGACGACCCGATGCTGCTGGCCCTGCCCGAACATCACCCACTGGCGCAGCAGACGACCTTGACCCCGGCGGACCTGGCTGATCAGGAATGGATCGGCGTGCAACACCGCCAGCACTGCGCCAGCCGCGAAGACTTCCTCAGCGCCTGCATCCGCGCCGGTTTCACCCCGGACATCCGCATGGAAGCCACCGAACCCTTCACCGCGCTGGGGCTGGTGGCGTCGGGGCTGGGGATCGCGATGATTCAGAAAGGCTTGAGCCGCAACGCACCACCGGGTGTGGTGCTGCGGGAAGTACCGTGGATTTCCTTCACCACGCCACTGTGGGCGGCATGGCACCGGATTAATTTGCGACCACTGGTGGAGACATTCAGGAAGGTGCTAACGGAATCAGGCCCGACCACATGATCGTTCCCACGCTCTGCGTCACCCAGCCGCTCTGTTTCAGGCAGCAGCCAAAGGACCTGGATCAATAAGGTCGGGCGGGCGTTTTGCCGGGTACTCAGCCCTACTCGCTAGAAAGACATCTGCGGGTTACCGGCAGCCAACGCATCGACACGGTTCGCCGCTGGCGGGTAGATCCACTGGGTGTTGATCATGCGTTTGCGGGCCTTGCCTTCATCGTGGGTCAGCAACACCTCGCGATCCCAGCCTTCGGTGTACACCGCGCCCCACTCGCCCAGATCCAGGCACGTGGCATAGAACGGCTGACGGTATTCGAGGGTCGGCACGCCCACCAGGTCGGCGGCCACGTTGTGCCCGGCAAAGCGTCCCATGAAAATCGCATGCTGACAGGACATCAGCGCGTAATGACCTTCGTCATCGGTCAGCGCCGTCGCTACATCCCCCGCTGCGAAGACATGATCCGTACCGACCACACGCAAGTCGCCGGTGACTTCGGCACGTCCCTGGCGATCCAGTCGCGTCGACACTTGCGAGGTCAGACTGCTGGCGATCATGCCGCCGGTCCAGATCACCGTTTTAGAGTTGATTCGCTCGCCAGCAGCAGTCAACACACCGTTCTCATCAATGGCGACCACGCCGGAACCGACCTGAAACTCGATGCCCATGGACGTCAGTGCTTCAGTGATCATCGGCCGTGGGTTCGGGCCCAGATCCGGGCCAATCGCATCGGCGCGCTCGACCACGATGATCTTGAACCGGGCATCCGCGCCATGGATGTTGCGCAGGCGTTCCGGCAGTTCGGTGGCGACTTCGAGCCCGGTGAAACCGCCGCCAACCACCACAATAGTATGGCGGGCCGCCGAGTCAGGCAGGTTGGCCAGTTCCGCCAGGTGCCGGTCGAGTTTCA
The DNA here is from genome assembly GCF_008369325.1 of Pseudomonas sp. ANT_H12B. Taxonomy (GTDB): domain Bacteria; phylum Pseudomonadota; class Gammaproteobacteria; order Pseudomonadales; family Pseudomonadaceae; genus Aquipseudomonas. Next base: position 553,380 of record NZ_VOBI01000001.1, read on the forward strand.
CCGCGTCAGACAGTTGATCCACCGCGAAGGTGTTTTCCAGAAGGCCCGGCACCGGAGGACGGTTGAGTTTGCTGCCACTGGTCAATACCAGGCGGTCATAGGGCACGGTGATGTGTCGGCCATCGGATGCGATCGCATGCACGAAACGTGCGCTGGAGGTGTCGATGCGCTCCACCTCGGCTTCGATGAATTTGACGCCCGCCGCTTCCAGCAATGGCAGCAACGGTGCGCTCATTTCGTGAGGCGCGTGTTCATGCAGACGCGGACGGATGACGATTTCCGGCTTGGGGGAAATCAGGGTGATTTCGACGTCTGCGGTTTTGCCGTGCGTATCCAGCACGCGTGCCGCGCCCAAGGCGCTCCAGACGCCGGCAAAACCGGCGCCGACGATGAGTATTTTCCGGGACATGATTGCTACCTTCGTAATAGTAATGGAGGCAGACAGCGAGCGACTGTCTGGTACAACCCATTGCCGATGGTAGGGTTGAACGTTGTCGGGCTAAATGACATAAAACCCTGAAATCCTGACAGCCGATCAATAGCGATAACGCTTATACCGTTTGCGAATTATGCTTATTCCATCTCGCTGATACAGAAGCCTATGAACGATATCGCCAGCACTGCCGATGACCCCGCACCTCAGCCCGACCGGCCGCGCCTGATCGTCTTCCTCGCTTACCTCGAATTGGGCTTGCTGGATTTGACTGGCGCGCAAACTGTTTTCTGGGCCGCTTCCAGGTACATGAACAGCCGTGGTTTGCCGGGTTACACACTGCACACGGCCAGCCTGGCCGGAGGCTTGATTCACACCGCCGAGGGCCTGGCCGTCGACACCGTGCCGTTGAGCAACTTTGCGGACCAACCGATCGATACCCTGATCGTTCCCGGCGCACCGAATATTCTTCAGGCGATGAACAATGCTCTGGATCTGGTCGCTTGGCTTGCACACGCATCGACCAACGCCAAACGTATCGCTTCGGTGTGCAGCGGGACTTTCCTGCTGGCGCAGGCCGGGTTGCTCGACGGCCGACGAGCCGCCACCCACTGGGCGATGTGCGACATGCTCAAGGAGCGCTATCCGTCAATTGAAGTCGACAGTGATGCGATCTTCGTCAAACACGGTTCGGTCTGGACATCCGCCGGTGTCAGCGCCGGTATCGACCTGGCACTGGCGCTGGTCGAAGAGGATTGCGGGCGTGAAGTGACGCTGCTGGTGGCGCGGGAAATGGTGGTGTACCTCAAGCGTCCCGGTGGCCAGGCCCAGTACAGTCAACTGCTGCAATCGCAAACCAGCGAGGGCGCCGCCTTCGACGAACTGCACCTGTGGATTACGCGAAACCTTGCGGGCGCCCCCCTCACGGTCGACTTGCTCGCCCAGCAAGTGCAAATGAGCCCGCGTAACTTTGCCCGGGTCTACAAATTCAAGACCGGCCGCACCCCGGCCAAAGCCGTGGAAGTGCTGCGAGTGGAAGCCGCCCGGCGCTTGCTGGAAGACTCCGAGCGCAACATCGATCAAATCTCCCGGCTATGCGGGTTTGGTGATGAGGAGCGCATGCGCCTGACCTTTCAGCGCAACCTGGGCATCTCGCCGCGGGATTATCGCAACCGGTTTACGCGTTGAGTTGATCCGTTTCGCACAGCCGTAATCCTATGATCGTTCCCACGCGCAGCAAAGGAATGCATTCCGTGACGCTCGCGTCACCAGTGCGCAGGGCTGAAGTCTTGCGTCGGGAGCGGAACGCGGAGCGTCCCCTGCGGCATTCCCACGCAGGGTCCGATCGCCAGCGCGCCGAACGCCAACCGCAATGTGGCGAGACAAAACTGGCGCATCCGGACTTATTGGTTGAAGTGATTGTTTGCGCGGCAAGGAACTCCTGAGGGCTGCCGTGCATCCTAAATTATGTGGTACTTCCTTTACGCTTCATGCTGTCGGAGGACACCGTCATGCGCCGTCTGTTTTTATTATCGTCACTGATACTGTGTTTACCTTTCGGTTCGGCTATGGCCAAAGTGGACGCGGGCGATGTCGCCACCTCAGCCGGGGTTTCCGCATCGCTGTACTCGACGTTCAAGGATGACAAACTGGTCATTCCCGCCCGGGATGACGCCTCCAGCTTCGTTGCGAGTGGCGGTGCGATTCGCGGCGTTTACCTGGAGTCGGTTTTAAAACAGATTCGTCTGGATCATCCCGACCTCAAGGCTAGCGACGAAGACCTGGCCCGCGCCATCCTCGTTCAGGAAGGCGTTCCAGCAGGTCAATGAACACCGTAACGTCAGCGGTGGGGCTCGTAACACGCGAGTAGTGTTTCCAGCCCTGCCTTGCCTCAGCGCAGCTTTGTTTATGCGCCGGCGGACGTGCGCGCCCAGCCGGCCACCAACTGCGCGCTAATGCTCACCCCACCACACACCACAATCACCACATCATGGGCGCCGGCAATCGCCGGATGGTCCAGATAGCCGATCGCCAACGAAACACCGCACGCCGGTTCGACCAACTGACGCAAATCATTGGCGTAACGGACCACGCCCATGATCGCCTCCTCATCGCCGAGCGCCACGCACTCATACGGAAAATCGAGAATGTGCTGCACCGGCCAGGCGGCCACTTGCGTCGCGCCAAGTGACCTGGCGACCGTGTCGATCCGGGGGAATATGACCGGATGTCCGGCACTGACAGCAGCAGCGAAAGACGCCGAGCCCTGGGTTTCACACGCGATGATCCGACAGTCCATTCGATGGTGGCGGATCAATCCGGTCAGAATTCCCGCCAGCAAACCTCCGCCCCCTACCGACATCACCAACGCATCGACCTCGGGACAATCCTCGAGGATTTCATCGACCATGGTGCTGTGCCCTTCCCACAATACCGGGTGATCAAAGGCCGGCACGTACTCGGTGTCCGCACCCTGCGCGAGTTCTTTGGCCCGTAGATTGGCTTCGTCCCAGACCTTGCCATGGACGATCACCTCGGCACCGGTTTTCCTGATCCGTGCGCGAGTCGTTTCCGGCGTGGTGTGCGGCACCACGATGCAGGCTTTCATCCCCAGACTGGCGGCGGCCATGGCGGTGGCAAACCCGGCGTTGCCACCGGAAGGACAAATCACCTTGCGTTTACCCTGTTGCGCCGCCTGACTGCACAAAAGCCCTATGCCGCGAAGTTTGAATGAGCCGCTGGGTTGCAGGTTTTCCAGCTTGAGCCAGATTCGCCGGGATGGGGTCGACAGCTCTGGATGCAGAATCAAGGGCGTTCTGATGTGCAGCATTTTCGGCTCCCTTTGGCACGCCACCGGCTCGTCGAGCGTTTGACGAGCCGCGGGTGAACGGTCCTTATCCAAGCTTAGTTCACCCTACCCCGGGCCTGTCTTCTCAGCGATAACGCGGTGCCGCCGTGCAATGGCCGAACAACCCTGACAGCGTCTGGCGCTGAGCTTCGTAAGCGTCCCATTGTTCGCCTTCGTGCAGGCCCGGAATCGTTACTACTTCGCCTTGCGCCAGCCCCGCCAGCGCGGCATCGACCATGTCCTCGGCGGACATCACGATCTCTTGCGGCAGGTTTTCCACCGGGTTGCCGGCCTCGCTCCAGAAATCAGTCGCGGTAGCGCCGGGCAACACAGCCTGGATGCGGATGCCCTTGTCGGCCAATTCGTGGTGCATGGACTGGCTCAAGCCAAGAACGAACGCCTTGGTCCCGCCGTAAACGCCGTTGAGAATGTGCGGTGCGATGGCGACGATCGAGGAGATGTTAATCACCGTGCCGGTACCACGGGCGACGAAACCTGGCACCACCGCGTAAGCCAGACGCATCAACGCGGTCACGTTAAGGGTGATCATGTTTTCCATGTCATCCACGGGGCTGCCGAGCAGTGGCATGACAGCGCCGACCCCGGCGTTGTTGACCAGCAGGGTAATGCTCGCGTCGTGGCGCAGAATGTCTTCGACCCGCCGCAAGTCAGCCTTGTCTTTCAGATCAGCGGCGACCACCTCCACGGCGCGGCCGGTTTCCTTGCTCAGGTGGTTGGCCAAGGCGTTCAACCTGGCTTTACTACGGGCGACCAGAATCAGGTCGTAACCCTGCCGGGCGAGACGGTCGGCATACACCGCGCCGATGCCGGAAGAGGCGCCGGTGATCAGTGCGGTACCTTTGGATGAGAGGGCCATGTTCAATTTCCTTCACAGTAAGGCGATACGTTCGCCGGGTGTGAACCGTTATAAATTGACTCACGCCCGTCGCAAATGACGTTTAAAGTACGTTTTTCGGACACGACCTTGAGGACCTACCGATGACTTGCGTGGCGTTTGTAGTTTTTGAGGGGTTCCAGTCCATGGCGCTGGCGGCCATGCCGGTGTTCGAGTACGCCAACTTCAGCGCCGGCGAAGCGCTGTATGACGTCAGCGTGCTGTCCGAAGACGGCCGCACATTACGCGCCTCCGGCGGGCTGAACGTCGGTACCGAGGCGTTCGATGAGCGGGTGTTCGACACGGTGATCGTGGTCGGCGGCGATGCCATCCTCGAGCAGGCGCCCGAAGGTGTGCTGAGTTACCTGCGCGACAGCGTTAAAACCGCACGGCGCACGGCATCGATTTGTTCCGGGGCTTTTGTCCTGGCCCAGGCCGGTTTGCTGGACGGTCGGCGGGCGACCACGCATTGGGCTTACGCGCGGGACCTGCAAGCGCGGTTCCCGTCGATCAAGGTCGAAGACGATCGCATCTATGTGATCGATGGTTCGATCTGGACGTCCGCTGGCATGACCGCAGGGATCGACCTCGCACTGGCCATGGTCGAGAAGGATCACGGTGCCGAACTGGCCCGCTCCGTGGCGCAGAAACTGGTGATGTACCACCGCCGCGCGGGCGGTCAGTCGCAGCACTCGGCGCTGCTGGAACTGGAACCGAAATCCGACCGCATTCAAACAGTTCTCGGCTATGCACGCGAACACCTCACCGAAACATTGTCAGTGGAGCAACTGGCAGACGTCGCGCGCCTCAGCCCCCGACAATTCAGCCGGGCCTTCCGGGCGGAAACCGGGCAGTCGCCGGCCAAGGCCATCGAGAACCTGAGACTTGAGGCGGCGCGACAGATGTTGGAACGCGGGCGACTGACCCTCAATCAGATCGCCGAAGCGTCCGGTTTCAGCGACTGCCGACGCATGCGCGAAGCCTTCCTTCGGGCGTTCGGGCAGCCACCGCAGGTGATTCGGCGTAATGCGAGGTCCGTGTAAGCGCGCCTCCTACACTGAAAGGTGTACGGCAGACCTTGGGAGGTACACATGAAAATCTCACCGAAACTGGCGTTCTTCGCCATCATCAGCACCCTGGCCTATCTTGGCCTCGCCATTTGGGGGCTGGGCGGGTTTGCGGCGTTATTCTCCCATGCGCCGCTGGTGGTTGTTGCGCTGGCAACCCTGGTGATGGCCATCGCATCGTTGTTTACCGAGGTCAACCTCAGCTCCGGCGAACGGGAAGATCGGGCCAATCGCTGGGTGATCCCGGCCCTGGGGGTGATCGGATTATTGAGTGGGTATCTGCCGGCCTACACCGACCGGATCGATTTCTGGACCTTCGGTGGCGAGGGCGTGCGCTGGTGGGGAGCGCTGCTGTTCATCGTCGGCGGCGCATTGCGGTTGTGGCCGGTTTTTGTGTTGGGCAAGCGCTTCAGTGGTCTGGTGGCGATTCAACCGGGGCACAGCCTGGTCACCGACGGGATTTATCGAACCTTGCGCAACCCCAGTTATTTGGGGATGTTGATCATTGCCGTGGGCTGGGCGCTGGCGTTTCGTTCGAGTGTCGGCCTGTTACTGGCAGCGCTGACGCTGATCCCGCTGATCGCTCGCATTCATTCCGAAGAAGCGCTGTTGAAGGCGCAGTTCGGTAGCGAATACGAGGCCTACTGCGCCCGGAGTTGGCGGTTGATTCCCGGGGTTTACTGAAACACCACATTAGATTTTCTTTAGGCGGATGAGACCGTCGGCATCTGCGCGGGCCTCGACCGAGTCATAGCTGGCTAATGTAGCGTGCAGCGTCTCAATCGGATGAACATGGGTCGATGTCATGACAACAAGATCCGCCCCCGCCGCCTCGGCTGCAAGAATCCCCACCGTAGCGTCTTCAAAAATCAAGCATTGCGTCACTTCAACGCCTAACCGCTGAGCAGCCAGTCGATAACCGGCGGGATCAGGCTTGCCAGCGCTGACGTCTTCGGCAGTGACCATCACCGAAGGTTCTGGAATCCCCGCCGCCGCCATCCGACGCAGTGCCAACGCCTTGGGCGCGGAAGTGACGATGGCCCATTGGTGGGTGGGCAGCGACTTCAGGAAACCGGCCGCAGCAGACACCTGGACAATCCCCTCGACATCCTCGATTTCCGCCTCGGTGATAAACGCTGCTTCAGCCTCGGCATCCACCCCGGGCAATGCCAGGCGATTGATGGTGTCGATGGCGCGAGCGCCGTGAATGGTGGGCAGGAAAGACGCGACATCGACGCCATGGCGCGTGGCCCAGGCAGCCCAGATCCGCTCGGCGGCGGCGATGGAGTTGAGGACGGTTCCATCCATATCGAACAGAAAGGCGCGGTATGGCGTGTTGAAAACGGATTCGTTAGCAGACAAGTGGGAGCATCCTCTCGCAAGGGCCTGACGGGTGTGCCGGGCAATGTAGCATTTGCGAGCTGACAGGGCTCGAACGCGGTATCGACGTTTTCAGCCGATCGGCTTCGACTTCGACTTCAAGGCACCCGCCACACAGTCCAGCAATTGCCCAAGCGCCCACGGCTTCTTGATGAACGAAACCGAATGCTTCACTCCAGAGGTTTCCGGGGTTTCGAAGCCGGACATGATCATGATCGGCTTGTCCGGCCAGCGGTCACCGAACTGGTTGGCGAGGTCCGCGCCATTGAGTTTGCCGGGCATGGTGATGTCGGTGAGCAATAGATCGACGCCGTCCGAGTGTTGCTCCAGATACGCCGATGCGGCATCCGCGCTGACATGCGGTTCAACCACAAACCCTTCTTCCTGAAGAATTTCGCAAAGAAACTCCAGGATCAGCGGATCGTCCTCCACCACAAGAATCAACTCGCCTGAAAAGCGCTCGCCTCCCGTCGATACTGGACTCATGACCTCGCAACTCCCTGATCGTATAAAAGATTTCGCGTGCGTAAATCCGCTGCCTACAGGTATGAGCAGCGGGCTTGGCGGAAATTCATTTTAGATATAGGTGACCGACGAAATCTGCCGAACTGCAAGCCGTGGGCTACAATACCGCCCCCTCATATTGTCGACGCTGCCCGATGAACTCAGACGCCCTCTCCACCCTCCACGCCCATTTGCTGACGGCGCTGGCCACTGCCCCCGCAGAAACCCGTCGGCTGTTCCACGGTCGCGGTCGCTGCTGGCCCGGGCTGGAGCAATTGACGGTCGACTGGTTGCAGGGCGTGGTGCTGGTATCGCTGTTCAAGGAGCCTGAAGTGTCGCAACTGGAGGTGTTGAAACAGCGGCTGATGGAAGTTACTCAGTCATCCGAGTGGGCGAAATCCGGCGCGCACACCTTGGCGTTGCAACATCGCTATCTGCTGCAAAGCACCACCGAGTGGCTGCGTGGAGACGCGATCGAGGACATGACCATCACCGAGGGCGGCCTGAATTATCGGGTGGACCTGGGCCGCAAACAGAACACCGGCCTGTTCCTCGACATGCGCTACGGCCGCGATTGGGTACGGGCGAACGCCGAGGGCAAGCGGGTGTTGAATCTGTTTGCCTACACCTGCGGATTCTCGGTGGCGGCCATCGAAGGTGGCGCGCTGCATGTGGTCAACCTGGACATGTCCAGCCCGGCCCTGAACCGGGGCCGCGACAATCACCGGCTCAACGGGCACGACCTGAGCAAGGTGACTTTTCTCGGTCACGACCTGTTCAAGTCCTGGGGCAAGGTCATCGGCAAGGGACCGTACGATCTGGTGATCATCGATCCGCCGTCCTTTCAGAAAGGCAGTTTTCTGCTGACCAAGGATTACCAGCGGGTGTTGCGCCGTTTGCCGGAGTTGCTGAGTCTGGAGGGCACGGTACTGGCTTGCATGAACGACCCGGCCTTCGGTGCGGATTTCCTGATCGAGGGCGTCATGCGTGAAGCGCCGAGCCTGCGGTTCGAGCAGCGGCTGGACAATCCACCGGAGTTTGCGGATGCCGATGTTGAATGCGGGTTGAAGGCGTTGGTGTTCACACGCGCCGATTGAGTTTTTGTTTCACGGTGGATCGGGTGAACTCATGACTTGTAGGCCGCCTCGCCTCACCGCGGCTGCAACACCAACGCAAACAACTCCCCATGCCCATTCACATTGAGCTTGTGATAAAGATTGCGCCGATGCACCTTCACCGTTTCCGGGGAGATGCCCAGTTGCTGGGCGATGGCCTTGCTTGAGAATCCCTGAAGAATCAGCCGCGCCGTTTCCACTTCCCGTACCGTCAGTCGCGCGTCGAAGCGATCCAGAAGGCTCGCCAGATCACCGGCCACCGCCTCGGCGGCCGGGCCTTCCGGCGGCATCAATTGCAGGTGCCGACGCATCGCGGCCAGCACCCAGTCGCGCACGCAGAGCAGACGGCCCTGCTCTTCAAGCGTGAAGCGCGTCGAGCGTCCCAGAGACAAACCGAGCACCGCGCCATCGACGTTGACCATGAACTGCAACTCGTCAGCGCCCACCACCGAGCGGAAGTAGCTCAGGTAGTACTCGCTCTGCTGGAACTGGTCGGGAGCCAGCGATTCAAGGCTGTGCAAACCGTCGGCAATGCCGGCGCACGCAGCCTGATAAAACGGATCGAGCAAGTACATGCCAGCGCTGTAGTCCGCCAGTTCCTCATGCTCGTCGCCGCTACCCTTGGAGTCGAAATCAATCATCAGGCGCGGCACTCGTCCGGACCGCATCACCGCAACCAACGCGTTGTCCAGCGGCACCAGCAGGCGCAGGGTATCCACCAGCGCGCGCCAGAATCCGTCCTGACCCACTGCAGCAAATACCCGCGCCAGCCCCTGGTGCACCGGTAACTCTTTCAACAACGCGTCCACGCACTACCCCTTTCGAGTAACCCATGATGGGAATGGGTGAGTCCAGCCCCTGCCGATACGCTGCAAGCACCTGTTCATCACCGGCCTGCAGCAGGCCAGGAGTGCCGCATCATGAGTCGTCACCGCTCGTATTTCAATCTGGGGTTTGGCGCCTGTCTGGCGGTTTCGCTGTCGGCGGTTGCCGCCGATGGCCCGACCGTGCACGTCTACAACTGGTATGACTACATCGGCCCGAACACCCTGCATGACTTCAAGCGTGACACCGGAATCCAGCCGGTCTACGACACCTTCGACAGCGCCGAAGTCCTGGAAGGAAAACTGCTGACGAGCCGCAGCGGATATGACGTGGTGGTGGCCAGCAACTTCAGCCTGCCGACCCTGATCAAGGCCGGCGCCCTTGCACCGCTGCCCCGCGCCGAGATGCCCGATTTCAAAAACATGGACACTGACTTGCTGGCGAAACTGGCCACCAACGATCCGGGCAACCAGTACGCCGTGCCTTATCTGTGGGGCACCAATGGCATCGGCTACAACATCGAAAAAGTCCGCGCAGCCCTCGGCGACAAGGCGCCGGTGGATTCCTGGGACCTGGTGTTCAACGAAGAGAACCTGGCCAAACTCGGCGAGTGCGGCGTGGCCATGCTCGACTCGCCGTCCGAGATGTTGCCGGTCGCCCTGCACTACCTGGGCCTGCCGCCCAACAGCACCAACCCAGAAGACTACAAGAAGGCCGAAGCGCTGCTACTCAAACTGCGTCCGCACATCGCCTACTTCAACTCGTCGAAGTTCATCAGCGACCTGTCCAACGGCAACATCTGCGTTGCGGTGGGTTGGTCGGGTGCGATGCTGGAAGCGAAGGCCACCGCCGAGCAAGCCGGTAATGGTGTGAAGATCGCTTACAGCTTGCCGAAGGAAGGCGCGCCGGTGTGGTTCGACACGCTGGTGCTGCTCAAGGACGCGCCGCATCCGCAACAAGGGCTGGCCTTCATCGACTACCTGATGCGCGCTGAAGTCATCGCTCCGGTCAGTAACCACCTCAACTACCCCAACGGCAACCGCAACGCGACGTCACTGGTGGCCGAAGCGACCCGCAACAACCCGGCGGTGTATCCGTCCGCAGAAGCCTTGGCCACGTTGTTCATCCTTCAGCCGTTGCCGCCCGCAACCGAACGAGTGCGCACGCGGATCTGGAGCAAGGTCAAAAACGGCCAATAGATTCACCGTTCCCTGTGGGAGCGGGCTTGCCCGCGATGAGGCCGTCAAATCCAACATTGATGTCGTCTGACACACCGCTATCGCGAGCAAGCCCGCTCCCACAGGTTCTGCGCCCAGCAAGCCCGATTTTTTCTGCCACGAATCGAGATGAGAGAAACAATGAAACCACGTGCCCGCGACCTGAAGATCCAGTTCGGCCAACTGCAACCCGGCCCGCTCAACGCGATCACCGACGTGCCCGGCGTACGGGTCGGCCACAGCAATGTGCGAGGACGCACCGCCAATGGCCGCGACATCCTCACTGGCGTCACCGTGATCGAACCGCGTGCCGGTTCTACCAGTCTGCAACCCTGTTTTGCCGGCGTTCATGTGCTCAACGGCAACGGCGATGCGACCGGTCTTGAGTGGATTCGCGAGGCGGGTTTGCTGACCAGCCCGATCGCCTTCACCAACACCCATAGCCTGGGCGTAGTGCGTGACGCGCTGATTGCGATCGACCGTGAGCAGCAGCCGGATAACGGACGGCTCTACTGGAACATGCCGGTGGTGCTGGAAACGTTCGACGGCCTGCTCAACGACATCAATGGCTTTCACGTGAAGCCCGAACATGTGGCCCAAGCCCTGGACACAGCGGCGGGCGGCCCGGTGACTGAAGGTTGCGTCGGTGGCGGCAGCGGCATGATCTGCCATGAATTCAAGGGCGGCATCGGCACCGCTTCGCGGCGTCTGAACAGTGCCCAGGGCGGCTGGACCGTCGGCGCTATCGTTCAGGCCAACCACGGCATCCGCAACGAACTGCGCGTCGACGGTTACCCCGTCGGGCGCTACATGGAGCAGGCCGATTCGCCGTTCCTCAAGGCTTCACTGCCGCATCCGGGCATGGGCTCAATCGTGGTCTGCCTGGCCACCGATGCGCCGTTGCTGCCGCACCAGTGCACGCGCCTCGCGCAACGCGCCAGCCTGGGCCTGGCCCGTACCGGCGGCGGTAATGAAGACCACAGCGGTGACATCTTCATCGCCTTCGCCACCGGCAATCACATGCCGCCGGCCGCTTATGAAAGCAAGCGCGCGCCGACCTGCGACAACCTGAGCATGGTCAATAACGACCACATCAGCGAGTTGTTCCTGGCCGCCACCGAAGCCGTTGAAGAAGCCATCATCAACGCCTTGCTGGCCTCCGATACCGCCGAGGGCAATGGCCATGCGGTGCCGGGGCTGGATGCCGAAACGCTGCTTAACGCACTGCGTCGAGCTGGCTGGCCGGGCGAACAGGTGTAGCCGGATCGAGGTGTCTGGATGCCGCAAAGAGATCGCGACCGATAGCTCGCGCGGCCTCCAGATGAACCGCCGGATCCTGTGTTTCCGATTCAAGCAGCAGTTGGGACGTCAACACCCGAGCACCGCAATATTCGAAGATGCCATGGTCGATCTGGGTCTTCATCGCCTCGGCATAACCGTGGCGGGCATAGGTTGCCGCGTCGGCGCCGCCTACACCGATCAAGTGCACCCGCAGATGGCCAAGCTTCTTCTCCAGTTTGTCGGCACTGAAATCGAACGCCCAGCCGTTGGAGAACACCCGATCAATCCAGCCCTTGAGCAGCGCCGGCATCGACCACCAGTAGACCGGATAAACCAGCACCAGCGCATCGGCGCGTTCTATCCGTGCTTGCTCGGCAAGCACATCAGCAGGGGGTGGCGCTTCCCTGTGATGCACCGCCAGATCAGCGGCGCTGAACCTCGGTTCGAACCCTTCGGCCGAGAGGTCGGCAATTTCGAATGTGTTTTCGGGATCCAGCGACAGGCCTTCAGCAATCTGTGCCGCCAGGCTATGGGTGAGCGAACGGGGATCGTGATGAGCGACAACAATAAGCGCGTGCATGCTGGAATCTCCTGATTGAGAGCACAAGGCGAACCTTATATACTCTTGGTAAGTTACGATCACTAAGTTACTTTTGGTACATAGCCATGTCAACCACAGAAATAACCGAACAGGATTCCAGCCCACAACCGCGACGACGGATGTCCCGGGAGGATCGTCAGCGCCAGTTGCTGGACGTCGCCTGGCAACTCGTCCGGGATGAAGGGACGGACGCCTTGACCCTCGGTCGCCTCGCCGAGCTAGCCGGGATTACCAAACCGGTGGTCTACGATCACTTCACCACGCGACCCGGATTGTTGGCGGCGCTCTATCAGGATTTCGACGCCCGACAGACAGCGCTGATGGATGCCGCGCTTGAGCGCAGCGAACCGACGTTGCCCGGCACCGCCAGGGTGATCGCTTCGTCGTACGTCGACTGTGTGTTGCTTCAGGGCAACGAGATCCCCGGCGTTATCGCGGCACTGGCCAGCTCCCCGGAACTGGAGAAGATCAAGCGCGAGTACGAGGCGATCTTTCTGGGAAAATGCCGGACCGCCCTCTCCCCTTACGCGAATACGGGTGAGATCAAGCCTGCGGGATTGCGAGCGATGCTTGGTGCAGCGGAAGCGTTGTCGAACGCCGCGGCGAATGGAGAAATCACCGCTGCGCAGGCACAGGACGAGCTATTCGAAACCATCGTGGGGATGGTCGAAAGAAGCGCACGCAGAGACGTTGGAGAGGCAGCCAAAATTGATGCCTGAAACAGCTTTCGACTAGCGGTACTTGAGTGCGAAAGCCCATCTTCCTACGATAATTCTACGCAGCCGTTTGTTGACTCAAGCCGTTGCGTAAGTGGTGAGTGAACTGAACCCCTAATCAAGCTCGCCACTTGTTTCACGCGCATCTTGAGCCTCAAGGGCTCTACTTCCTCCCCATCAAAGAGCGTTGAGGCTCTTTTTTAACCGCGTGATTTCCAGACACGAAAAAGCCCGGCATTTGCCGGGCTTTGCACATCTGAAACTCACCAACTTTCCTGTGGGAGCGGGCTTGCCCGCGGAGGCGGTGTATCAGGCGACATCAATACCAGATGTGACGGCCTCATCGCGGGCAAACCCGCTCCCACAGTGGATCTAGACCAGACGTAAATGAGCGGCGCTTGCTCGCACGGCACCGTCGCCCAGACGTTCGCGAACAAACTCATTGGCCTTGCGAGTCATCTGGTCCAGATGCCGGTCACGCTGCTTTTCCGCATCAACCATCGCGCGCTTGCCGTGTTTTTGCAGCAGATACGTATGAATCTGCCGCACCTCCAGCGAGCTGTAGATCGAGGCCACATCCAGCAACCCCATCAAGCCGTCACTGCCATGGTCGCGGGTGTTCATCAGCACCTGTGTCCCGCGCACGCCCACTACCTGAAAACCCATCGATTCAAAATACGGCACCTTATTAACGGCGCAGGTCAATTCAGCATGCGGATAGCGGCCGACCATCTCCCGCAACATCCTCCGGGCAATACCTTGACGCCGATGGCCGCCATCCACCGCCATATAGGCCACGCCGCACGCCTCGGGATCGTCCTTGACCGGCAAGTACAGCAAAAAGCCGACGACCTTCTCCGGGTCGTCATCGTCGGTTGCGACCAACAACTCCACGGCAATCCCTTTCGCCCCGTTCAACGCCTCCAGATAGAGGTGAACCTCAAAGCCGATCGCGTACTGATAGATGTTGTACAACAGGTTGCTCGGCGGGATCGCGACCATGCTGATGTCGGTCAGGTTGTCGACCACCATCTGCAGGATCTGGCTATTGATGTGCTCGGGGCACGGGGTTTTGAAGTAGGTAATCTGGGGCATTGCAGGGGCTGACTCCGAGGGGCGGATGTGAACAGTTGATCGCGGGGCTGCCTATCATAACGTGCCGGGGCGGCTTACTCGCAAAAGTACTCTGCGCTACGCAATGATCGTTCTCACGCTCTGCGTGGGAACGATCTACGGCCGTGATTGATGAGGTCAACTCATGACTCCATACGGCTTATTGCCCTTAATCAATTGTTCAAACTTTTCTAGTCTGTGAAAGCCGAGAAACGTGTCTGGCTTCTATTCATGAACCCCACGCATAACTCTATAGCTGAAAAACGCAAAAACATTCCGCAAGCGCGCGGGTCACTCTTTTGATGAGGACTGGCAACGCCAACTATCTAATAGGAATCGAACCCATGGACCACCGTGACCTGATGTCGATAACCCGGCGCAAATTTCTGATTGTAGGTGCGGTGACGGCGGCAACCGTGGCGCTGCCACCGTTCATTTCTGTGCAAGCATCCGCCGCCAATGAAGCACGTCCGATCAAGGCCAAGGTGTCGTTCGAGGTGAACGGTCAAACGCGAGCGCTCGACCTCGACACCCGCACCACCCTGCTCGACGCGCTGCGAGAAAACCTGCAACTCACCGGCACCAAAAAGGGTTGCGATCATGGCCAGTGCGGCGCCTGCACGGTGATTGTCGACGGTCGGCGCCTCAATTCCTGCCTGACCCTGGCGGTGATGCACGAAGGCTCGACAGTTACCACCATCGAAGGGCTGGGCACACCGGAAAAACTGCACCCGATGCAGGCCGCGTTCATCAAGCATGACGGTTATCAGTGCGGCTATTGCACACCGGGGCAGATCTGTTCCGCGGTCGCCGTGCTGGGTGAAATTCGCGAGGGCATTCCCAGCCATGCCAGTCCAAGTCTCACCGATCAGCCACAACTGATCGCCAGTGAAATCCAGGAGCGCATGAGCGGCAATATCTGCCGTTGCGGCGCGTACTCCAACATCATCGAAGCGATCACCGAAGTCGCGGAGGCCACGGTATGAGGCCCTTTACTTATTTACGCGCCAAGTCGCCGGCCGAAGCGGCGACGCTGGCGGCGCAGGTCGATGGCTCACGGTTTATCGCCGGCGGCACCAACCTGCTGGACCTGATGAAGCTGGACATTGAGACGCCGACGCACTTGATCGACGTCAATGGCCTCGCCCTGGACCGGATCGAAGCCACGCCTGAAGGCGGCCTGCGAATCGGCGCGCTGGTCAGAAACACCGACCTGGCCGCTGACGCACGCATCCGCAAGGACTATGCCCTGCTCTCCCGCGCTCTGCTCGCTGGTGCTTCCGGCCAGTTGCGCAACAGGGCAACCACGGCGGGCAATTTGCTGCAACGCACCCGCTGCCCGTACTTCTACGACACCCATCAGCCGTGCAACAAACGTCAGCCCGGCAGTGGCTGCGCGGCCATCGGCGGCTTCAGTCGGCCGCTGGGCATTATCGGTGTGAGTGATGCGTGCATCGCCATCCATCCCAGCGACATGGCTGTAGCGATGCGGGTCCTTGATGCTCAGGTTGAAACCGTACGCCCCGACGGCACGACACGGATCATTCCCATCGCGGACCTGCACCGGCTACCCGGCAAAACGCCCAACATCGAAACTACAATGGTGGCCCACGAACTGATCACTGCCGTAACCCTGCCCGCCCCTCTCGGCGGTACACACCTCTACCAGAAAGTCCGCGACCGCGCCTCGTACGCCTTCGCCCTCATCTCTGTGGGCGCGGTGATTCAGAAAGACGGCTCCGGTCGCATCGCATTGGGCGGTGTCGCGCACAAACCGTGGCGCGTAGAGGCAGCCGAAGCTGCGATGTCCCAAGGTGCCAAAGCAGTGAGCGAACAGTTGCTCGCCGGCGCCACCCCCACCGATGAAAACGCATTCAAATTGACCCTGGTCGAGCGCACGCTCGCTTCGGTGATGGCACAAGCGAGGGCTCTGGCATGAAATTCGATACCCCCGCCACAACCAACCCGATCGACCAGATGAAGGTCGTCGGCAAGGCCACGCCCCGTATCGAAGGGCCGTTGAAGACCACCGGGCTTGCCCCTTATGCCTACGAACACCACACCGTCGTGCCAAACCAGGCCTATGGCGTGGTGGTCGGTTCCGCCATTGCCAAGGGGCGCATCGCTTCGATGGATCTGGAAATGGCGCAGTCGGCACCCGGCGTGATCACCATTGTCACTGCGGCGAATGCCGGCAAGCTCGGCAAAGGCAAATACAACACCGCGACGTTACTCGGCGGACCAGATATCCAGCACTACCACCAGGCAGTGGCACTGGTGGTGGCTGAAACCTTCGAACAGGCACGGGCCGCGGCAAAACGGTTGAACGTGACCTATGTCAGCACCGAAGGCGCGTTCGATCTGGCCAGCTCGCGCGGCTCGGCGGTGGAACCCAAGGACCAGATGACTGACACGGTCCATGGGGATTTTGAAACGGCGTTCGCGGCAGCACCGGTGCAACTGGACGCGACCTACACCACCCCCGATCAGGCCCACGCGATGATGGAACCCTTTGCGTCGATGGCCGCCTGGGACGGCGACCAACTCACGCTGTGGACGTCGAACCAGATGATCGATTGGTCAGTCACCGATCTGGCGACCACCCTCGGCGTGCCGAAGAAAAATGTGCGCCTGATCTCGCCGTACATCGGTGGTGGCTTCGGCGGAAAACTGTTTATCCGCTCCGATGCGTTACTCGCCGCCCTCGGCGCGCGCATGGCCGGCAGGCCGGTCAAAGTGGCGCTGGCCCGGCCATTTATCTTCAACAACTCCACCCACCGTCCGGCAACCATTCAACGCATCCGCATCGGCGCCAGCAGCGATGGCAAGATCACCGCCATTGCTCACGAAGGCTGGTCCGGCAACTTGCCCGGCGGCAAAGTCGAGCTGGCCGCACAACCCAGCAAACTGCTGTATGCGGGCGAGAACCGTCGGGTGACCATGCGCCTGTCGACACTTGATCTGCCGGAAGGCAATGCGATGCGTGCACCGGGCGAAACCCCGGGCATGATGGCGCTGGAAATCGCCATGGACGAAATGGCGGAAAAGCTCAAGCTCGATCCCGTCGAGTTTCGAATCATCAACGACACTCAGGTTGATCCCACCAAACCCGATCGGCCTTTTTCCCAGCGCCAGTTGATTGAATGCCTGCGCACTGGCGCCGATCGTTTCGGCTGGAACAAACGGCATGCGCAGCCGGGCACACAACGCGAGGGTCGCTGGTTGATCGGCATGGGTGTCGGTGTCGCCTTCCGAAATAATCTGCTGGTGAAGTCCGGGGCTCGCGTTCGACTGAATGAGCAAGGCATCGTCACCGTGGAAACCGACATGACCGATATCGGCACCGGGAGCTACACCATCATTGGCCAGACAGCAGCAGAAATGATGGGCGTCTCGCTCGACAAGGTGGTCGTACGCCTGGGGGATTCGAGCTTTCCGGTATCGGCAGGTTCTGGTGGGCAATTCGGTGGCAACTGTTCAACGGCAGGCGTGTACGCGGCGTGCGTCAAACTTCGCGAAGCGGTGGCGCAACGCCTCGGCGTCAGCGCGCAGGATGCGGTTTTCGCCGACGGTGAAGTGCGATCCGGTGACAAGAAATTCCCGTTGCGCGACGCGGCGCAAACCGGAGAAATCGTCGCCGAGGATTCGATCGAATTCGCTGAGCTGAGCAAGCAGTTTCAGCAATCGACGTTCGGTGCGCACTTTGTCGAAGTCGCGGTCGACAGTGCCACCGGCGAGACCCGCGTTCGACGGATGCTCGCCGTCTGCGCGGCCGGGAGAATCCTCAACCCAACCTCGGCGCGCAGTCAGGTAATCGGCGCGATGACCATGGGCGTCGGTGCGGCGTTGATGGAGGAACTGGCGGTGGACAAGCGCCGGGGCTTTTTCGTCAATCACGACCTGGCCGGCTACGAGGTTCCCGTGCATGCCGACATTCCACATCAGGAAGTGATTTTCCTCGATGAAACCGACGCAGCGTCATCGCCGATGAAAGCAAAAGGCGTTGGTGAACTGGGTATATGCGGGGTCAGTGCGGCGATTGCGAATGCGGTCTACAACGCGACGGGAATCCGTGTTCGGGAATACCCGATCACGCTGGACAAGATGCTGGACAAGTTGCCGCCGATGATTTGATCACCACCGAACCGGTGGGAGCGCAGTGGCTGCAAAGTTCTTCATGGCTGTTCTCACTCGGTATTTTTGGCAAGCAAATCGCCATTCAATCTACCCGTTACGCATTACCAAAATAAGCCGCTAGAATCGGAAAAGACCTATGAGAAGGGCTCATCAATGCTTCGGGAAAACGCCAATGACC
Organism: Pseudomonas sp. ANT_H12B; assembly: GCF_008369325.1. Lineage (GTDB taxonomy): Bacteria > Pseudomonadota > Gammaproteobacteria > Pseudomonadales > Pseudomonadaceae > Aquipseudomonas. Next base: position 571,690 of record NZ_VOBI01000001.1, read on the forward strand.
TGCTCGCCTTCCTGGCGGTGGCGCGGGCGAGAAGTTTCACCAAGGCGGCTGCCAAACTGGGCGTTTCCCAGTCGGCTCTGAGTCACACGATTCGGGCGCTGGAAGCACGCTTGGGGTTGCGTCTGCTGACGCGCACGACCCGCAGCGTGTCACCGACCGAAGCCGGGCAACACCTGCTTGAAACCGTTGGCCCCCATTTCGAAGAAATCGAGATCGAGCTGGCAGCGTTGAGCAATTTGCGCGACACGCCTGCCGGCAAGATTCGCATCAACGCGATGGACCATGCGCTGGAATACATCCTGTGGCCGGTGTTGAAACCGTTCCTGGCGCAGTACCCGGACATCTCGGTCGAGGTCTGTTGCGACTACAGCTTCGTCGACATCGCCGCCCAGGGTTTCGACGCCGGTGTGCGTCTGGGTGAGAACGTGGCGCAAGGCATGATCGCCACCCGCATCGGGCCGGACATGCGCATGGCGGTGGTGGGTTCGCCGGCCTACTTTGCCGATCGCTCAGTGCCCGAGACGCCCCGCGATTTGACGGATCATCAGTGCAATAACTTGCGCCTGCCCACTAACGGCGGTTTGTACGCTTGGGAGTTCAAAAAGGGTGAGGAAAGTCTGAAGGCGCGCGTGTCTGGGCAGGTCACGTTCAACGGTGTGTATCAACTGCTCACTGCGGCGCTGGAGGGTTTTGGTTTGAGCTATCTTCCCGATGACTTGGTGGCACCGCATATTGCGGCCGGTCGGCTGGTGCAGGTGCTTGAGGATTGGTGCGCACCGTTTGCCGGGTTCCACCTGTATTACCCGAGCCGCCGTCAGGCGTCGCCGGCGTTTGCTTTATTGCTGGAGGCGTTGCGGTATCGGGGCTGAGGAATGGTGGGTGTCAGTCGATAGCTGCGCCGAACTTCATGGCCTCATCACGGGCAAGCCCGTTCCCATAGTGGTCCAGGTTGTTACACAAATAGAGTGAAAAGCACAAAACCCTGTGGGAGCGGGCTTGCCCGCGATAGCGTCAGTCGCCGCACCAGCCATGAACCAGAAAGATCGCAGCATTGGGCAGCATCGATGATCGTTCCCACGCTCTGCGTGGGAATGATCGGCGCGGGACGATCGAACTCGACGTTACCAGTCGTAAGACATTTCAACCGAAGCCACCCGCTCCTGCCCGTAATAGCAACCGAACGAGTAGTTGCAGTCCGACACATACTCACGGTCGAAGATGTTCTGCACGTTCAGGCGGGTCTGCAAACCACGCAGACCAGGGTCAAGTTTGCCCATGTCGTAGCTGATGGTGGTGTCGTAGACGACGTAGGACGGCACGTCGAACGAGTGGGCCGCATCGCCCGGCACCGAAGGTCAGGCTATTGAGAGTGGCCTGGGTGAAGGGATAGTCGGCAGGAACGATTCGGTGCTAGCGCCAGTCGACCACATTTTGGCAAGACCACCCGCGATTGGTGACAGTAACTCCAATAAAAAAGCTCGTTTTCCCCGTAAATGAGGAATATCCCCCGCCGCTGACTGACGCGTTTTTGAAACACTCTGAAACAACTTACTAATAACGCTGAATACTTATTTCGATACTGGCCCATGGCCCGTCTGTTGCACCGGCCCCTAGCACCGCAGCAGCCGTCGTCCCATGCCGGGGACGCCGGGTTTCGCCAATTCGGCATGACGCGAGGGGAAAGCAATGAAAAGCGCAACACCCATGTTCAGTTTCTTACGGCGCTCAAGCGCCACCTCTGTGATGCTGATCACCGCCAGCCTTGCCACCGTCAGCGCGGCACCGATGGACGATGTCAGCCAGCCGCCACCGACGGATCCCTCGGCCTACTACACTGCGCCCGCCGATCCACTGGCAGAGGCGGCCGAACTGGACGCCTTGAAAACCATGCCGGAGGTGAACCAGGGCGCACTGGCATTGCCTGACGGCGCGTACGGTGATCGCAACACGCCACGTGCGGACAACGTGCTGCCGCCGTCCTTGCAGACCTCGTTCAATTTCCCCACCAACGGCAAACCCAGCCCGTTGTTCGGCGCCGAGCCGTTCACCCAGCAACTGCTGTTGTTCGAGGAATTCGGCACGGAAAAACTCGACCCGACGATCCCCACGCCACCCCTGACCTTCCCCGTTCCCACCATTGGCCCGGCACCGCAGCAGGACCCGAACATCGTCGCCCGCAGCGGCCCTCCGAGTGCGGCGCTGGACGCCTTTATGCGTCAACCGGGGTTGTTCCCGTTTCCGGCGCAGTTTTCCAATGTGCTGGACCGCAACCCGTAGAAGGGGCAAATCGAAACCTTCCTCAACCGCCACCCGGTGGGCTCGCCGGCCGAGGGGCGACCACCGGGAAAAGGCTGGTCGCACCAGCGCTGGAACGAGTTCTATCCGCAGGTCGATTTCAAGACCGTGCAAGCCGGTGCCCGAACCAACCTGGGCCTGCGTGACCGCAAACAATTGCACAACTACGCCGTCGGTGAATTCGGCCCCGGCGGGCTCTACTATCAGACCTCCGACATTCCCGAAACGACGGGCACGACCAAGGGCATCGACGTGCGTTTCCATTCGAAAATGCCGGTGCAGAATCACAACTCGCTGTGGACCTTCGACGGCACCGTGCCGCCCAAATTGCTCATGGTCCGCTACGGCCAGCCACTGCTGATGCGCCACTACAACGCCCTGCCCATCGATCCGGCAGCCAACATGGGTTTCGGCCTGCACACCATCAGCACCCACGAACACAACGGCCACTCCCCGGCCGAAAGTGACGGCTACACCAATGCGTTTTTCTTTCCGGGGCAGTACTACGACTATCGCTGGCCGCTGCAACTGGCCGGTTACGACACCATCAACACCGCGGCGCAGGACCCACGCGCTGCGTTCCCTTGCGCACCCGGTGAAAAGCTGTTCGTCAACGACACCAGTCCCGGCCTCAAGACCTGTGAAAACGGCAGCATCAAAATTCGGGCCCGATCCATGCAATGTGGACCGGGCGTCGGCCGATCAGATCAAAGGAAATCTTCACCTCCACCCATAAACCCGAGGGGTGATAGGCCAAAACAGCTGGATTTTGCGCCGCAGTAGGCGTTGCCATGAACGTTGCGGTTTCACTGGCAAACACACTGTCGCCGATCAACACACGGTCCCTGGTTTTTTCCTTCAAGGCTTGATAAAGCGCCGGATAAGGCATGTTCCAGTCGTTGCCTTCAGCGACTTTGGTGAGCTTCCTTGATAGTGAGAACCTGAAGCACACCTGCGTAAACGACCGATTATTCTCCTTGGCTCAGCGTAGGGTGGAACCACATTCGCGCTTTCCCATAGCGGATAAATGCCCACCCGTTACTGCTGCGGCGCAACCATGCGAAACCGGATATTGATCTTGTCCGAGACGACACCATCGGCCCATTCACCTTCGCCGACTTTGAAGTCGCTGCGTTTAAGCGTTAACTGGCCATCGAAAATCCCGATGGCGTTCTCAGCCTTCAACAGGACCGGAACTTCAACCTCGCGAGTGATTCCCCTGAGCGTGAGTTTGCCGGTGATCGAGTAACGGTTGTTTTCCTGCGCTTTCACGCCGGTCGATTCAAACGTCGCCATTGGATACGTTGCGGTGTCGAACCAGGCAGGGTTTTGCAGTTCACTGTTGGCGTCGCTGCTTCCGGTATCGATGCTGTCGAGCTCGATGGTGAGCGCGGCGTGCGCGGCTGACGGGTTCGCTGTGTCGAAATCAAGCGAGGCCTGGAACTTGCCGAACGTGCCGTAGACCCGCGAGGAAAACTGTTTATAGGTGAAGGAAATCGTGCTGGCGGTTTCATTCACTTGTGTGTATTCGACCGCTTGGGCGCAGGGCAAGGAGCCGAAGGCAAGCGCGGCAGCCAGTGTGGCGCAGCGCGGGAATCGAGGGTTCATGGGATTCTCCGGTCGGGGTTCCCGTCATGAGCTGAGGCGCTGCACACGTTGACCTGCGATAGATGGACTAAAGCAAATACCCACCCTTTATTCCACCTCAAGCGCTGCCTTCCGACCACCTGTCGGCCAGAGCGGTCCTGCGCCCGATGCTCGCGCCCATGCAGGTATTTAATTGCGGCAGCACTCACCACTGCATCAGGAGACGGGCCATGAAAATCGTCGTCATCGGAGGCACCGGGTTGATCGGCCGCCAACTCTGCAAAAATCGTCAGGCGCTGGGGCATGACGCGATTGCGGCGTCACTGAGTACCGGCGTCAACGTCATCAGTGGCGAAGGACGGCAAGATGCGTTACAAAGCGCCGACGTGGTGGTCGACGTGGCGAACTCGCCCTGAAAACGCCAGGCAATAAAACCGTGGAAGTGGCCGGGCCGGATCGTCGACCGCTGGTGGCGTTCGTCAGTGAATACCTGCAACACACCAAAGACCCACGCCAGGCGGTTTCGGTCGATACGGTTCCCTACTTTGGCGCACCCATCGATGATCAGTCGCTGACACCGGGGGAGAATCCCATGGTCGGATCAACACGGTTTGAAGACTGGCTCAAGAACACGTCGCATGCATCCTGAGTCGCTGCGACGACGGCAGCACAGCCAACATCAATGCCGGGCAACGTGTTATCCCGTGAGGGCACTGATCGTTGTCAGCTAATGACCAGCCTCTCTCTGCCAGGCCCGCTGCAACAGCTTGATGACCTCTGCATCCGAGGTCTGTGAAAAATCCACGTACCAATACCCGATCGACATCAGCCAGTCCGGAATGAGTGGGCATATCAGCTCATCCACTTCGCTGCGCAGCGCCTCCGCCGTCTCAATCGGCGCCACTGGCACGGCAACGACAATGCGTGCCGGCGCCTGCAAACGCACCGCGTGGATCGCCGCCAACATCGAAGCCCCTGTCGCCAGACCGTCGTCGATCAAAATCACCACCTGATCCTTGAGCTGCACCGGCGCGCGCGTTCCCCGGTAAACCTGCTCTCGACGCAACAACTCCCGCGTTTCCCGTGCGACCACGGCATCGAAGGCGGCTTTATCAATCGGATGATTGTGCAGTGCGTGTTCATTGCGGATTTGTATGCCGCCGCTGGCAATGGCGCCCATCGCCAACTCCTGATGGGACGGCACACCCAGCTTGCGGACCAGCATCAGGTCGAGGCGAACCTCCAGCGCGGCGGCCACTTCATAGGCCACCGGTACCCCGCCACGGGGCAAGGCGAGGACGATCACATCGGCGCGATGAGCGTATTCGAGCAACGGCTCCACCAGACGTCGACCGGCCGCCGCCCGGTCCTGCAAGATGGTTGGCGATGAGGGACTCATTGGAAAACCTCCTCAGACGACCACGCCTGTCGGTTCGCATCACACGGTCACCCCAAATTGTCGGCCCGACCGTGGCCGACAACAAGTCCCGCCCGCCTACACCAACCGCTCAATCGCCTGATGCTGCCAGACTAATTTGTAATACGCCGTCTGCAACGCCAGCATTCCCAGATACGCCACCGGAAACGCCATCCACACCCCTTGCAATCCGAAGTGCCCGTCCAGCACATACGCCACCGGCAATTGCACCCCGACCACACAAAAAATCGAAATCGCCATCGGCACCAACACCGAGCCGCTGGCGCGCATGATGCCGCCGACAATCGCCTGGAAGCCGAACACCAATAGGCTCCACAGCATGATGTGCAACAGATGCTCGGCCATCGCCCGGGTGGAATCATCCGTGAGGAACAACCCCAGCAACCAGTGCGACAACAGATAACCCAACACCACCAACCCACCGGTCAGGCACACGTTGATCAACAGCCCCGTGCGCAAAATCGGCCCCATGCGCTCAAGCCGCCCTGCCCCAATCGCCTGAGCACCGAGGATCGACGCCGTGATCGCAATCGACAGCGCCGGAAACTGCACGTAATTGACGATCTGCGTCACCGCGCCATACGCCGCCGTCGCCTGCGAGCCGTGCTGATTCACCAACGCCAGAATCACCAACTCCGACACCGACAACACCACCATCTGCAACCCGGTCGGCAACCCGATGCGCAACACCTTGCCGAGAATCACCAGGTCCAGCCGCATCGCCGCAAACATCTCCCGATCCGGCGCCAACGGATGCCCCTTGCGAATCAACCGCCACGCCAGCCACCCCATCGCCGACAAATTACCCACCAACCCCGCATACGCCGCACTCTGAATCCCCATCATCGGCAACCCGAACCAACCTCGAATCAACGCCGGCGTCAGCGCCAACCCGATACACGTCGACACCACCAACGCAATCAGCGGCGACACCGTATCGCTCACCCCGCGCAACAGCTGGGTGAACAGCACGTAGACCAGCAGCGACGGCATGATCCACATCATCACGTGGGCGTAGGACACGGCGTCGTCGATAACGTCGGCCGGTGTGCCCAAGCCTTCCAGGGCTGGCCTTGCGAACACGCTACCGAGTACGGCTGCTGTCAGGCCGATCATTGCGCCTAACAACAAGGTTGTGCCGGCGATGGTTTTCACCAGATGCGGCTCGCGCGCGCCCCAAGCCTGGCCGATGAGCACTCCCGCCCCCGCGCCGAGGCCGATGACCAGTGCGATGAAGAAGAAGACGATGGGGAACATGCCGGACACGGCAGCCAGGGCTTGGGTGCCGAGCATTTGGCCGATGTAGATGCTGTTGATGGTGCCCGACATGGATTGGAGGAAATTGGAGAGGACCATGGGGGCCAGGAAAAGGAGATAGGTTTTCCAGAGGGGGGGTTGGGTGGTGGGGGTTTGCATTGAGGGTCCGTCTCGGGTGTGGGCTCGTGTTTTGGGAATTCTACGCTAGGGGACTGGGCGCCACCCGATTCGATTTCGCAGACTTGGGTAGCATGAGTTATGTCTGTTTTCGGCCCAGAGTGTGTAAAAACGTCAGATTGGGTTTTCTATATCGACGCTAGGAGACCGTGCTTACGTTTCGCAAACTGATCAAGTCCGTGACGTTTCCAGGAACAGTTAAAACCGCTCAGCAACCTCT
>NZ_VOBI01000002.1 GCF_008369325.1 Pseudomonas sp. ANT_H12B
ACTGGTCAGTTGGAAGGAATAAACAATCGAATAAAGGTCATCAAGCGGATGGCGTACGGTTACCGGGATAGCGAATTCTTTTTCATGAAGATCAAGAGCGTCTTTCCCGGTAATCCGTGATGAACCATTTTTTTGTGCCTGAAAACCACATCTTGTAGGAGCACGGCCTGCCGGCGAAGGCTCTCGGTGAGAGCGCCAGTGCAATTGCTTTCATGAAGTAACAGTGAGTCGGTTAAAAAGAATTCTCGGGCGGCGTTCAATCAATAGATGTTCGCCTGCTTAATTATGTAACCGATGAATACCGTCTCAATAAACATAAACCTGTCTCTCTTTTTACTTCAAGCCTTCCGCGAGTGGCTGACTGACTATTTCCGTGACGCCTTTCAAGGCCAAGCGCAAGGTCTGTGGCTCTGTACGGTACTGCAACGGTGTGTAGCCGTAGTCGTTACCGGAAGTGAACGGCGTAACCCCATCACCCTGTTGCCACAGTTGTTCGTCGCCGCGGTTCATCACGGCGACCACGTTGATCACCGGATAGACCACACTGCTGAAACCTTGTGTCAGGCTAAATCCCCAGCGATCCACCGTGAGTTGAATTTGCGCATCAGCCACTTCGTCATCACCTACTACCTTGAGAGATGAGTTCTTGTTCAGCTCAGCGACGAAGTTCTGTTTCAACAACTCACCCAGGTCAATCTTTTCCGTCTCCATGACATAAAGAATCGCCTCTACCGTCGACATGGATGCCAAGTCGCCGGTCTTCAGTCCGACCGCAAGTCCAGCACCGGATAATGCGCTGGTACCCAAACGGGATGCACCGCTCGCCATTCCAATGCCAGCACCCAGACCCGCACCCAACGCAGCTCCCCAAGCCTGCTCGCGCCCCATGTAACTCATCTGTTTGGATTCCCACTTCACCGGCAAAACCTTCACCGTCTTGATCTGCGCCCGATGCTCCGGGGTGAGCTTTTGGCTGGCGCAACCGCTCATCAGTAGCGCCATTAGCACAACAAATAGAAATTTTTTCATGTCAGTTCTTTATGTTTGGCAACAGTTAATTCACCAATGCGCAGTGAGCTTCGTTAACATCACTTGCTCTCTTTCGAGGCAGTTTCGAGTGCTGTATTCTTCACCAAATAACGTCCCTCAAGATCGTTTAACAGTGTCATGCTGTTGCAGACCATCATCGCGCCAATTTCTACTTCTTCTGTACGAAGGCTACTTCGCGCAGCCTTGGCATTAATGGTCACTTCCGCCAAATTTTCGCTTTGGAACTGATCACGTGCTGTATCGAAGTAAATGCATTGGTTACCTCGGTTGTAGCCCCATTTCGGCATCAGCTTCTTTGTCATCCAAAAAACAATAGGCGAACCAGTATTCCGACGTTGTTGGGGCGAACGATATATACCGATCCCTTATCCTACACTGCAGGGTTAAGCAGCGAATATTGCGTAGCTTTACTTGCATCGTTGCTATTCAATCTAACTGTTTTCGCCCTGGCTTTTATCATGCCAAGCAGAAGTAATTCGCTTTATGCGATTTTAATGGAAACAATCGATCTCTCCGGAAACAGGAAGAATTCTGAATGCCATTTAGATTGAACCACCCCTTTTTGGACCATTAATTCTGTGCGAACAAATACAATCTTTTTCTCTCTTCAGCGACATCCAATCGATCATACTCCCTAACAAAGCTGTCCAACTCAGCAGTCAAATCACATTTAAATTTCCATAACGCTGTAGCGCCAACATTTTGGATAAACTCTATCCCATCTAAAACCTCTCCCGAATCTTCAAGCTTTAGCTCTTTCATCTCAGTCATCAGTTTTTTCAGTAGAACGAGCACATATCCATTGCACCCGGGAGAGAAAAGCTCTTCGTACATTGCAGGCTCGTTACGTAAAAAATCTTCTAAAAAAACCAAATCCCCATCAATATAATTTATACAGGACTCAAAAGCCAAAAGCCGCCGGCCATTTTGATGCACAAATATGAAATAAATAACCTGCATGGCGAGTTGACACATGTGCTAATTACCTTAAAGGCTGAAGATGCCAAATTTCTTTAGTGGCAGGATTATAAACCATCTCCATCGAGCTATTCGTATAGCGATAAAATCCGGACATCCTATCAGGGGTGACCGTTGTTGCTGTTTTTAATACCTCATCCGCCTGAATAAAGGGGGCGCCACGCCCAGTTGACCATAAACGATTGTAGTAATACTCAGAGAATTTGAACGGAGCTCCTTCCGCTTGGTAGAAGCCATCAACCAACTTAATTTCTGAAAGACTACCTTTTGCACCTATCGCAGCCCCAACCCCTATGCCGAAAAGCTCTCCGGCCATAAAAATCCCCCAAGCCTTTACGAACTCATTCGCAGGCTGAACACCCTCAAAGCCTTGTCCTTGAGCGAGCGCGAGTTGTGCTTGGGTGATGTCTTCAGCGGTGGCTCCTTGTCCTTGCATGTATTCGGCGAGGGATGTTGCCGCTTGTCCGTATTCGGACATGCCTGGCGGCAAGTGGTCGAAGAAATTGTACTGAGTCGCGTTTTGCGCCACCCAAGCCCCGGTTTGCAGGCTTTCAGCGTCTGCGCCGCTCTGTGTCGCAGCCGCTAACATGCCCACCAGTTGTGAGGTCATGTTCAGAAGGTTTTTGTCGCCATCGACCGAGGTATTGAGCTGGTCCACCAGCGCTTCGTTGGCACCTGCCGCGAGCGCACCGGTCTTGAAGTCGCCGCCGCTCACTTCAGCCAGCAAGCCGCCGACCATGGCGTGGATAAAGATTTTCGGAACGCTCCCATCGGCGAATACATCTTTGGTGTAGTCACCCACCGCGTTAAAACTGGCTGCCGCCAACGTATTAAACAGCGTACTTTGCAGGGCATCGCCCAGATCGCCGCCTTGACCCATGATCTTGCCCAGCGCGGCGGAGGTGCCGTTTTGCAGGCCCTGACTGGCAGCGAATTGGCCGACACCTTTCCAGGTGCCAAGATTGGTGCTGATCTTGTCGGTGACGGGGTCTGTTGTGGTGCCGGTCCAGTCATTGAAGTAACCAGCGGTCATGCCCGCCGTAATACCGGAAATGGCATATCCCTTCAGGGCATCGCTGGAGGTGACATCCTTGAACACCGCTCCCAGGTTGCCACCGTTATTAATGACGCTGACCGTGGCAGTGGTCGCTGCGCCCGTGGCAATGGCTGCACCACCGGCGGCGACGGCACCCGCGCCTCCCAATGCCGTCAGCGCCGCAGGGCCAACAAACGCTGCCATAACAATGGCGATGACCAGTTGCGCGCCAGCACCCAAACCGGAACTGCTGTAGTCATAGGCGTCATGGATTTCTTTGACTAACTGCCAATCCACATCTCCACGCTGTTCAGCCGCTTTAAGCCACGCCAGATTGGGATCTGCTTGCACCATTGCATCGATGGTCTGGCTCACCGACTTCTGGTCGATATGCTTAAGGTCAATGCGCAAGCCATCGACAGCCTTGATCACTAAATGACCTTGGGCTACCAACTCACTCTGGCGCAGGGTTTCATCGGTGTTGCCTTTACCCGACGAGGACTGCCAAGCCAGGTCGCCCTTGCTCTTCTCGTGACTCTCCTGATGCAGATCCTTGACGGCTTCGAAGGTGATGCTGCCGCCACTGTCGAGGATGATGTCCTTGCCGCTTTCGAGTTTGGCGCCTTGATAGAGTTGGTCGCCACCGCTGACCAGCGTCAGGCCGCCGCCAGTCTTGATGTCGCTGCCGACGTTTTTGATGTCGGTGACTTCGTCGCGCTGGGTTTCCTTGCTACCCCAGCCGCCTTTTTTTTCTTTGTCGTACAGCGAGTAGTGGCTGTCTTGTGCGGCCAGTAGGCTCAGGTCACCGCCGGCCACCAGGTAGGCTTCATCACCCGCGCTGACTTTGCTGGAGATCAAGGTCAGGTCCTGCCCAGCGGTGAGCACGACGCTGCCGCCGGCATTGAGACGGGTGCCGATCTGGCTGACGTGATCTTCCTGAGCCTCGACCTTTTTGGTTTTGCTGTAGCTGTGTTCCTCATCCGCCGCCGAGGCCAACGTGAGGTTTTTCCCGGCGTCCAGAGCAATGTCGCGGCCGGCGTCAATCTGGCTGGCAATGGCACTGAGGTCGCGTCCGGCGCTGATCGACAGGTCGCGCCCGGTGTCGAGGGTGGAGGCGTTTTGGCTGATGGCCAAGTCGCGGTTATTGCTGCCGTGTTCGTTGCTGTTGACCTGTTCGGCTGAACCGATGGTGACGTCGCGCCCGGCACTGATGTGGGAATCGCGGCCACTTTGTAGTACGCCGCCGATGTTGTTCACATCGCGCCCGGCCGAAATGGTCAGGTCGTTGGCCGCTTCAATGCGGGCGGCGTTGTCGATGAAGTCGCGGTGTTGGTTGTTGTGGCCGTTGCCGCTGGCATACCCCGTTACGGTGCGCTCGTTGATCACGTCGCCGCTGATACTGGTCAGGCTCACGTCACGCCCGGCGATGATGCCTCCGGCCTTGTTGCTCAGGTCGTTGCTGGCGAGCAGATCTAGGCGGTTGCCAGCGTTCACCAGACCGCTGTTGGCCAGGTTGTTGCCGGCCAAGGCCGCCAGGTTTGCGCTGGCTTTGAGGGTGCCTGCGTTTTTCAATTCTTTGCCAGCGATCAGACTCACGTCCTGGCCTTGAATCAGTGCGCCGTTGGCTGCCAGGCGATTGTTCGAGTTGGCCAAGTACAACACAGGCACCAACACGTTTTCGCCATTGACCGTCGCGGTTTCCATCCAGACGATGTCGTGGGTTAGCGCGGCAACCTGTTCTGCGGTGAGGGTCACGCCCAGCGACAGGTTGAGTTCGTCCTTGCTGGCGATGGCGTTATCTATCAGATAACGGAACATGGCCTCGTCCGAGGTCAGGCCGTCGATGAAACGCTGACCTGTACGGGCCACCACCGCTTGCTGGATCAGCTTCTGCTCATAGAACCCGTCACCCAGACGCTTGGCACTGTCGTCAGGGTTGTAGCCGAGTTTGCCCAGCAAGTAATCCGAACCCATGAACTGCTTGAGGTCTGTGAGTGCCGGGTTGGTTTCGATCAGGTATTTGTGCGGATTGGATATTCCGTGACTGCTCGGCAGACCCTGAACTTTAACGATTGAGCCCACGCCGGCGCCCCCCACGCTCCAGCCTTCCGGGCCGTTGTCGGTGGTGCTGCCGCCCTGACCGCTGAGGCGGAACAGGCCGTTCTGCCCAACAGGCAGTTCAAACCCAGGCATTGTCAGCGGGTTGACTTGCTGTTGTGCCAGGTCTGGTGGAAGTTGCTGATTCAGGGTGATACGCGTGGAGAAATTACTGTCAGGGGCATCGGTATTGGTGCGTGGACCACTGCCGACGTAATCGAAGCCGCCACGGACCACGCTGTTGTCGAAGTTGTTCTGGGTACTGATGCTGACGTTGCCTGCGGCCTGGATGATGGCGGCATAGGTTTGGTCACCCGTGGCGAGTTGGGTCGTACGGCCAAACTCGGACAACTCAAATTCGGTGGTGCCGACAAATCGGCTCATAGCCTCGACCAAACCACTCAGATTGTTGACGTCATAGCCACTGCTCTGAAACCAGTAGCGCTCAGTGAAGTCGTCGGCGGCGTTGCTCCAGCCGCTGCCGTTGCGGGCGCGTTCGGTACGAAACACTCGCACGGTTTCGGTGTCGGAGGTTTCCACGCCGGTGTTGGTCAAGTTATTCAGCGTGGCGATGAAGTTGCCGCTGGTGGCGATGGTGCTGCTGTGGTTGAGCAGGTCGCCGCCGTTGATGTTCAGGTTGCCACCGGCGGTAATACTGGACGCGGCACTGGCTGCGGATATTTCCAGCTTGTCCCGTTGGGTGATCTCCCAAACACGGTTTTGCTTGCCGCTGCAGTCACCGGCGTTGACGCCTTTAACGCACGGGATTTGCTCAATCTTGGCGGTGTAGATACCGTTGTCGCTGATGGTCAAAAGCGCACGGATGTTCTGTATCGTGCTGGCCGCCAGGCTCATGCTGCCGTCGCCTTGGATCAAGCCGGAGCTGTTGACGATGCTCGTGGCCCAACCACCCTTGCCGTCACGATCAATGTCGAGATCGCCCAGGCTGTAAATGCTGGCGTAACTGTTGATCAACGACGCCACTCGTAAACCCATGTCCCAGCCACTGAAGATCAACCCGTGATCGTTGAGCAGTGCGTTGGTCGTGAGCGTCAGGTCTTGACCGCTGCCGAGAGTGCCGTGGTTGTTCAGGTTGCCCGCATACACCGTCAGGTCGCCAGCAGAGGTCAATCGACCACGGTTGCTCAGCAGGCCGGCCACGTTGATCAGACCGTCGCCACCACTGGCGATGCTTGCAGATTCGGCCAGGGTCAGTTGCCCGGCTAGCAGGTTCAGGTCACCTCGGCTGGTCAGTCGTCCGGTGCCGCTGTAAGCGCCAGACAATCCCAAGTACAGATCACCGTCGCTGGCGATCAGGCCGTCGTTACTCCAGTTCACACCAGTAGCGTACAGGCTGTCGGAAGCCAGTAACTGGCCGGCGGCGGACTGGGCAAAGTTATTGACGTTCAGGGTCAGGCGTCCGGCCTGGATGATGCCGGTGTTGGTCCAGCTGTCAGCGTTGAGCGTCAAACCGGCTCGGGTGACCAATGAACCACCCGCGTTCAGGACGTTGGCCGTGGCGATGTCGAAACTGCCGCTTCCAACATGCAAAACGGTGCCACCGGTGTTCATGAAGTTACCAGCCGCCAGGTGCAGGTCGGTGTTGGCGCTTTCCAGGGTGCCGTTGCGGTTGTCGAACAGCCCGCCAATTAGAAATCGTGAAGCGCCGCTGGTACCCAGGGCACGGAGTTGACCGAACTGGTTGTCGATGCTGGCGCTGTTGAGCGTCAGGATATTGTTGCTTTCGATGATGCCCTGACGGTTGCTCAGTGCACCGGCCAGGCTCAAGTCGATTTGTTCGGCTGCGATCTGGCCGGCGCTGTTATCCAGCGCACCACCGGTAACACCGACAGCATGGGCGGCATACAGGCCACCTTCCCGGTTGTCGAGGTAAGCGGTGTTGATAACGGCATCACCCGATTGCGCCGCGAGGCGTCCTCCCTGGTTGTCGATGCCACCCATTGCGGTCAGGTTCAGGTGCTCAGCTTGAGTGTTGCCGCCCTTGTGCTTGAGCAAGTCATAACCGTTTTTCAACCAGCCGCTGAGGAAACCGGTGAGGGTTGCTTGCAGACTGGACAGCACGCCGCCACGGTTATCAACATTCGCGGCCGTCAGGTTCAGGTCACCGTTTTGGGCAATGATCCGACCATTCTGGTTGTCGATGTCACCGAGAACCTCGAGGTTCATTTTGCCCTGGCTTTGCAGCGTTCCTTGGCTGTTGGCGAGGCTGGCAGCATAAAGGCGAAGGTCGCCATGTTGGCTGTAGATCAGACCGTCTTCGCTGTTCTGCACGGTGCCGCTGGCGGTCAATATGAAATGGTCGTTCGCCGCAACGGTGCCCCCATTGCGGTTATCCAGGCCACCGATCAGCAGGGTCATCAAGCCTTGGCTGGCTAACTGGCCGCCCTGGTTATTGACCTGACTGGCGTGTTGCAACAGCAGGGGACCGGTACTGGCCAGTTTGCCGTTGCTGTTGGTCAGTACACCGAGCAGATTGAGTGTGACGGCAGCGTTGCCGATCAGGTTGCCGTGGCTGTTATCCAGCGCGGCACCGGTGAAGCTGGCTGCCCGCTGGGCGCTGATGGCGCCGAAGGTGTTGTCTAGGGCCATCGCCTGCAAGGTCAAGGCGCCGCCGCTGTCGATCAGTCCACCTTGGGTGTTATTCAGCAAACCCTGCACCGTCAGAGCTTGATCGCCGGCACTGGAAAGAATGCCGCCAGCGCTGTTGTCGAGGCTGCCAGCGTTGACCGTCAGACGCTGCTGGCTGACCAGCGCACCGGCACCGCTATTGAGCAAGTCACCGCTGACATTGACGGCCACGTCGCCGTTGCGACTGGATAGCGTGCCGTGATTGCGGTTGTCGAGATTGTCGGTAGTGACACTCAATCCCTCCCAACCCGAGATCAAGCCGTTCTGGTTGAGAATGCTGCTGGCATCGAGACTCAGTTGCTGGCTGCTGATGAGTTTGCCGCCCTGGTTGTCGATCCCGCCACTGCTGGTGAAGCTCAGTCGTCCGCCACTGGACAGGCTGCCTAGGCGGTTAACCAGATTGGCGGCACTGGCGGTGAGCAGGCCTTCACTGCCCATTAATCCGCCACTGTTGTCGAATGTCTGGCTCACGCGCGCGTCAAGGTTTCGGCTGGCTACCACTGTGCCGGTGTTGCGTAGGTTCTGTGCTGACAGACTGATGTCGCCGCGAGCATTGCGGCTGTTGTCGGCGTTTGCGCCCGCCTCGATGATGCCGTTGTTACTCAGTTGGCCGCCGCTACTCAGGCTGATGCGATCACCAGCGGCCAGGCTTCGCTGATTGCTCAGAGCTCCGCTGGTTTGCACGTCCAGGGTCGAGCCCGCATAGACCGGTCCTTGTGCATCGAGACTGGCCGCCTTGATGTTGATGGCATGAGTGGATGTGGCCTGCGCAAGGCTCAAGTTACCGTTAGCATCGATCTGAATATCGCCGCCGCTGGCCGCCAGATTACCGGCCAATCGAACACCGACACCGGCTTCGGTCGCCACCAGTTTGATCGCCCCGGCGTACATACCGCCGAGCGCGGAACTGTCGATGGCAAGCTCCGGTTTGGCGCTGCCGTCATTAGCGCGAGCGACGGCATTCAGGCTTTGTGCGTCGACATCATTGCGACCCGCGACGATGCTCAGCTTATTCGCGTGAATCTCGGCGTTGATCTTCGCTGAGCGAGTGATGATTTCGAAGCTGTCGACATTGGTAGCGTTCAACCCGGCGCCGTCGATAAAGACGCTGCCTCCGTCGACTTTGTAATGGTCGAGCTGACCATTGTTGAATACCGGTTTTCCGGTGGTCAGGGTCACCCGTGGAGTGTTGATAAACCCGCAGCCATTGCAGCTGATGCCATAGGGGTTGGCGACAATGACCCGCGCCGATTGCCCTGCCACTTCGGTGTAGCCGCGCAGTTGGCTCGGGTTGCCGCCGTTGACTTCATTGAGGATTGTGCTGGCCGCCCTGCCGCCGAGGTTCGGATTGCCCAGAATGATCCCACCCAACTGGGTTGCCTGCGTGCGGCCCGTGGCGTTATTGAGGATCACCCCCTCGCTGCCGACGTTGTAGTCGCGGAACTGGTTGTGTGACAGCCCGCTGGCATTGGGCGCGGCAATGTTCACGATAGGTACGCCATTGCCAGCGTGTTCCAATCCCGCCCCAGGAGCATTGATGACGATGCCGTTGGCTTGAACCCACAACGGTTGCCAGAACATGGCATTGGCCAGCAAAAAGGCCAGACCACGCTTGGGCATTCCCCAGAAACGCTCAGCGCTCAAAAGGGCGGAAGACGGCTGGCAAACCAGGAAAACAAACTGACGGACATCCATGTTGGAACTCTCGGAAAGTGCAGCAATTAATCGCCTGGGGCTACAGGAAGAAACTCAGGCTGAAATAGATCGGCGCTTCGTGTTCGGTCAGCGCATTGGGGCGTTCGAGCGAATGGGCAAAGGTCACGCTGGTGGCCAGGTGCTCGCCTCTGGCAAACAGTTCGAGGGAGTTGCCGGACACCCGTCCGTGCTGGTCACCGTTGTAACGATCGTTCTGAATCACGCCGTGGTCGTATCCCAGGCTGGTGCCGTATTCAGCCAGCACCGGTCGTAGCCAGGGCCAAGTGACCTGACGACTCCAGCGCAGGTCGTTGCGCCAGTAACCCCCGCTGTCGCCAGACAGCGATTGCTGCTTGTAACCGCGTATGGAGCCTTGCCCGCCAAGGCTCATGCGCTGTGAGCTGAACAGCACGTCCTCGCTTCGTTGGCCGGTGGCAAGACTGCTGAAAATCAAGGATTCGCCCCACAGGGTGAAGGGCTGCAAATAGCTCAGTGTCGCGGTGTATTTGCGGTAGCGAGCAGTGGGTTCGCCGGGGCGCGGATCGTGATCACTTTGAGCATCGAAGGCACCGATACCGTTCTGCATGCCGAGGTCCAAGTTGACGAAAGCGCTGCCAATGCGTCGGCCGTGGTTGAAACCGAACTGCGCTTCGCTGATGCGGTTGCTGCTTTGCTTAAGCTTGGTGTCTTCGATGAAATTGTTGGTACGCAGATGGTTAAGACCAATATTGAGCAAGGTCTTACTGACGGCATCGCGATGTACCACCCGCTCGGCACGCAGTTGATGGTTCTGGCTGTCGCCAGTCTGCTTGAAGCCAAATCCATAGGCTTGGGCCTGCGAGCGGTAGTCGCTCTGGCTGTAGCTGTAGTTGAAGTTCCACCAGCCCCACGGCAGGTTGTAATTCATAAACTCACTGCTGGAGCTGCGTTGATGGTCACTGACGGCGTCGTGACTGCCGCGCAGCATCAACTGATCGGCCAACCCCAACGGGCTGTCCCAATCCAGCGAAGTGTCCCATTGTTGTTCGCCGGTACTGACCTGACCGCCGTTGCTGCGTGACAACGAGGCTCGCCATGGCTTTTGTGGCGTGTTTTTCACCACCACATCACTTCCCCCCGGAGCTTGGCCGGGAGTGAGCTCCATCTGCGTCTGATTGGATGGCAGACGGTTGAGCTGATCGACCATCTGCTCGATTTCACGCAGGTTCAGCAGCTCACCTTCACGTCCGGGGAAGCTCATGGCCAGTTCACGCGCCGACAAATCGCCTGGCGTTGCTACTTGCAGCTTTTCCAGATGACCTTCGACGATCAACACCCTCAGTTGTCCGTCAGAAAGATCCTGTTGTGGCAGGTAGGCACGGCTGGTCACCAGACCTTTATCGATGTAACGGTGGGTGATGACCTTGAGCAGTTCATTGAGTTGGGAGGTGCCCAGGCACTGGCCTTCATAGGGCTGGGTTGCCTGCTTGCGATCAGACTCGGAAAGATGATCGGCGCCGTTGATCACTATCTGGCGGATGGGGAAACAGCGACTATCGACCGGAGCACTTGGCGCTGTGGGAGCCACGGTTTTACCCGGTAGTTCCTTGAGCTCATCGAGCCGGCGCTGCTGCTGTTCCAGCAATCGATTCTGACGCTCACGAATCAGATCCTGTTCGCCCGGCGTCGGACTAGGCGCTGCCACCGCCGAACTCAGGCCACTCAAGCACCCGAGCACTGCAAAAGAAAATAACCTCATCCGGAGGTGCAATATCGACATGTTGAATCCATTCGCCGCTTGTTAACTTGCCTTTGAAGGGCTAGCGACTGTTAGTGAATCGACAGACCTTGGTGGGGGGGAAGTATTGGGCTTTGTAAAATGCAAAAGATGTAGGACGCGTCTGGGAAACAGCGCGGAAACTTCCGGTCGGTGCTGGTTCGGCGACGCTCTAAATTTCGAGATCTTTATCCGTGACTCTTGAACTTGCCGAGTCACTCAGCGCCGCAAGGCTTCGGCGCGACGCGAACCGCCCACATCGTCGGCGGCGATGGTGCTGATGGACAGCTGATGTTCTGAGGCGCTGACCAGAAGCGCTTCGGTTTGATGTCAGGACAGACATTGAAGAGTGGCTGTTGCGCTTCAGTGATTCCTTTCAATTGTCAGGAGTTAGGTTGTTCATCCATAGGTAGCTAGTACCAAGTGGGCAAACTCTTTCTTGTTTGGCTGAAAATCAGCATGCTTATGCAAGTACGCGCGCCATGCAGATTCAAGCATGGACCCATCGAGATCGCCGTCGGTAGCAAGATAGGCGGCATCGTCTTTCACCGCCTGGACGTAGTGTTTGGAGCGGCCATCGTCGATTTTGTCTGACGTCGAAATAAACGGCCCGATCGTTGTGAAGATCAACCCAAATCTAGTTATTGCTGAGTACTCAAAGGGGCCACTAGCTAATTTGCAGTTATGACCGCTGCAGATTTCAGCACGAACACAGGCGCTAGCTATGAGTGCGAACATGGCAGCCCAATAGCACCCAAAGGCCACGGTCCATTTTTTATTGTGTCGAATAGCCACGATCTGTTTGAACTCCCTGCGTGGTCGCGCTGCCATGAGCGATGTGCCGCACCGACTCAGCATTGAGTTGTGCTGGTGCAAAGTACCGAGGTGCAGAGGCACTTCAAGACCTACGAGGCAAAATCGGACACCTCCTACGTGCGTCTCGGAAATAGGGAAGATAACTGTGCTGGTTTTTGCACTCCCAGCTGTGTGCTGGACACCGTAACGCGAAAACCCCGATGGTGAGGAACACACACACACACACACACACACACACACACACACACACACACACACACACATCGGGGTTGTTTACTGCTTGTTGCAGTTAGCAGGCTCGGCTTTGTTGTTTGGTGAGTATCGCCGCCATTTCCGGTTCATCCAGATGATCCAGTGCTCGTTCCACTAACAAATGCACGCCATCGGCCATGCGGCTGAGCGCCAGGGCTACAGAACGGCGTGAACCGTCTACATCGTCGGCAAGGCCGGCGGCGATGGCGCTGATGGACAGTAGGTCTTCCGAGGCGTTGGCGAGGAGGGCTTCAGTGTTGATGTCGGGGCAGACGCTGAAGAGGCCGCCATTGCGACGTTTAGATTTTTTATCAGGCGGTGTGCCGAGATGATGGTCGAGTGCGCGTTCAGCTGCTTCGTGGAGTTTTTTGGAATCGAAAGATTCGTAGGGGGATATGGCTTCGTGTTCTGGGGGATTCGGTGTTGGCTTGATCATTGATGTAGCTCCTGGAATTAAGAGACCGACACCGTTTCGCTTTGCACTTCGAAAGAGGTGGCAGCTGTGCGTTGGTGTGCAAGACCGATCCAGGAACCGGCAGACCCGAAGGTCTCCGACGCACAGCCGCCATAACGACCGGCGAGCATAGGAAAACGCTCGACGAATAGCCATAAGCAATTACGCACCTGGGTTCGGACTTGCACGTCCGTGTCACCGATTTTGCGGCGACGAACAAAGCCTATCGATGAAGCCCAGGGCTGCCTAGTTCACGAACAGCACCGCGTGTTGAAGGAAACATCCGATGGAGTCGAGCGTAGAAAGATCAAAATATCTTCGCTTTTAAACAGCTGGTTCCGTCAATGACTTGGTAGTCATCAGCGCCAAAAAATACGGCATCTTCTTCTAATACTGCGCAATGGTGGCGTTCTTGCTTGAAGCCGCTACACTGCCCCGGCCGTTCATTTTCCTTTTGAGGCTGTGCGCATGAAATTTCGTTTTCTGCTGTGGATGCTGGGTTTGTTGATGGGTAAGGCCAGTCGGACTAATCCTGCGTTTCAGCAGCAGTTGGGTGACAAGGAATTGGTGTTTCAGTTACAGACACTGGACGGGAAAGTGGCGCGGCATTTCTTTGTGAAGGATCAGCGCATTACCAGCAAGTCCGGCGTGTATGCCGAGCCTGCGTTTGCGATTGCCTTTAAAGATGCGGCGTATGGTTTTGCCACGATGCGGGCGAAGAACAAGCAGTTGGCGTTCATGACGGGGATTCAGGACAAGTCGATTCAGATCAAGGGCAACCCGGCGCTGGTGATCTGGTTTCAGGGGTTGAGCAAGTATTTGAAGCCGCGCAAGGCGAAGGCCAAAGCCAAGGCTTGAGGTCTGTCAGTTAGACCGAGGTGGATTCATCGCGGGCAAGCCCGCGATGCTTTTAGGCCTGTGTGAATTGCGAAGCCAATTCGCGCAGCAGGACTTCTGCGTCGAGGACTTTGCTGACCACGTCGTTGGCTTTGTCGCGGGTCAGGCCGACGCGCTCCAGCAAGGCGTCGGGGATGTCTTCATCCGGGCCGGACCCAATCCCGCGACTACGCAGCAGGCGCACAGCCAGGCAGACGAGGTTCGGGTACTCGGCGTAATCGCCGTCGTAACCCGGGTCGTGCTGGAAGCGCAGCGCGGTGGCCAGTTCGTCGGGCATGTCCCAGTAGCGCATCAGCCACGAGCCGATCTGTTCACGGCTGATGCCCAGCAAGTGCTGCTCGACGTAGCTGTGGCACAGGTGCGGGTTGACCTCCAGGTGGCGGCAGATCAGCGAGAAGTGCGGCGGGAAGACGTGGGCCAGCAGCAAGTAGCCGAAGTTGTGCAGCAGGCCGGCGAGGTAGGTCAGGCCGGCTTCCGGGCGCTGGGCGCGGGGCATGGCGCGAGTCAGGCCTTCGATGACGGCGGCAGTGTAGATCGATTGCTGCCAGTACGGTGTGGTGTGTTGCGGATGGTCTTTGGGCAGGCTCAGGGTTTTGCCCAAGGCCAGGCCTAGCGCCAGGTTGATCACCAGGTCGAAACCCAGCACCCGGACGATGGCGTCTTCCACTGAACGAATCTTGCCCGGCGACGCGTAGTACGGCGACGCTGCCCAGCTGACGACTTGTGCGGCCAGGGCCGGGTCGGTTTCCACCACGCCGGTGATGTCGTCGATGGTGGCGTTGGGGTCGACCCGCAGTTTGATGATCTTCTGCGCAGTCTCGGCCAGCGGTGGAATCTCGATGGTTTCTTCCAGACGTTGCTGGATGCGTCGTGCGGTGAACGCCTGGACGGCCTGGGTGATTTCCTTGCGGTCATCATCGGGGCGGTCGAGGTTCGGGCGGATGCTGGTCAGGTTCTCGCTGAAGTTGGCAGCGCTGGCCTTGGTCAGCATGGTTTTGAACGCTTCGCTGGTGATTTCCAGCAACACACCCGACTCCCCCGAATTGATCAACAACTTCGGTTCGCGCAGCAGGCTTGCTTCATACAGGCACGGCGAACTGGTGAGCGCCGGCAGACCGGGGAGCAGGCTCAGGCTGTGTTTGCCGAGCATTTTTTCCAGGCGTTCGGTGGGCACGGCGGTGAGGCGGCGGCCGGTGAGTTCGGTGAGCCGGTTGAGGTCCAGCAATTGGCTCTGCGCGAACAGCACCATCAGAGAGCCGACGGCGTCATCGACCAGAACCGCCTGGACCTTGCGCGAGGCGTTCAAGCCGTGGTGCTCGAGAACTTCTTCGTAGGCAATACCCAATTTGCCCAGCAGCAGCCGAATAACCGACGGAGCGTGCGGGGTGGCGGGTGCGAGGGCAACTTCGGTCATGGTTTGTATCCGTTCTGAAACAATTGCGGAAGTATAACCAGCTTGTTTAGCGCCAGGGTCCAGAAACTGCGACGGTGCTCACACTTGGCCGTATTGCTGCCCGTGGCGCAACCAGCGGTCCAGCAGCGGGCTGACGTGATCGGGCCAGCGTTCAAGTAAAGCCTGGGCGGCATCGCGCACGGCGGGCAGCAGATCGGCGTCGCGCATCAGGTCGGCGACCTTGAATTGAAGCAGGCCGGTCTGGCGTGTGCCGAGCATTTCGCCGGGGCCGCGCAGCTCGAGGTCTTTCTCAGCGATGACAAACCCGTCGTTGGTTTCGCGCATGATGCCTAAACGCTGACGGCCGATCTGTGACAGCGGCGGATGGTAGAGCAGCACGCAATGGCTGGCGGCGCTGCCTCGACCGACACGACCGCGCAACTGGTGCAATTGCGCGAGCCCGAGGCGTTCGGGGTTTTCGATGATCATCAGGCTGGCGTTGGGCACGTCGACGCCGACTTCGATCACCGTGGTCGCGACCAGCAGTTGCAGGTTGCCGGCCTTGAACTCGGCCATCACCGCAGCTTTTTCGACGGGCTTCATGCGCCCGTGGATCAGCCCGACCTTCAGTTCGCCGAGGGCGGCAGTCAGGTCTTCGTAAGTGGTTTCGGCGGCTTGGCAGGTCAGCTCTTCCGACTCTTCAATCAGCGTGCACACCCAATAGGCCTGACGCCCTTCGGCACAGGCGCCGCGCACCCGCTCGATGACTTCGACGCGCCGGGTATCGGTGATCAGCACGGTGTTCACGGGGGTGCGACCGGGCGGCAGTTCGTCGAGGATCGAGGTGTCGAGGTCGGCGTAGGCGCTCATGGCCAGCGTCCGTGGAATCGGCGTGGCGGTCATGATCAGCTGGTGCGGGCACATCCGCCCGCCAACACCCTTCTGTCGCAACGCCAGTCGCTGCTGCACGCCGAAGCGGTGCTGTTCGTCGATGATCGCCAGTGCAAGGTTCTTGAACTGCACTTCGTCCTGGAACAACGCGTGGGTGCCGACCACCATTGGCGTGCCGCTGGCGATCTGTTCCAGCGCGGCGGCACGGTTTTTACCCTTGAGTTTGCCGGCCAGCCACGCGACTTCAATGCCCAGCGGTTCGAGCCAGCGCTTGAAGGTGATGAAGTGCTGCTCGGCGAGAATTTCGGTGGGCGCCATCAGTGCAACCTGGTAACCAGCCTCCAATGCCTGAAGCGCGGCGAGGGCGGCGACCACGGTTTTGCCCGCGCCGACGTCACCCTGAATCAGCCGCAGCATCGGTTCGTGCTGGCTCATGTCGTAGGCGATTTCGTTGCCGACGCGTTGTTGTGCGCCCGTCGGCGCGAAGCCCAGATTGGCCAGATACTTGGCCGGCAGCCTGGTGGCTTTCGGCATCGCCGGGGCGCGCAGGGAACGCATGCTCTCGCGCAGACGTTGCTGGGACAGTTGATGGGTCAGCAGTTCTTCGAAGGCCAAACGATGCTGCGCCCAGTGATGACCGAGGGCGAGTTCGTCGACGTCGGCATCGGCAGGGGGGTGATGCAGGTAGCGGATCGCATCGGCCAGCGGCGCCAGTTGATAGTCCCGGGCCAGTTCGGTTGGCAGCCAGTCGGGCAGGCTGGTTGGGCCGAGCATCGTGAGGGTTTGCATGCACAGTTGGCGCAAACGCTGCTGGGTCAGGCCTTCGGTGAGCGGGTAGACCGGGGTCAGGGTTTCATCCACGGGTGGCGGCTCGTCGCCGGTGATGGCGCGATATTCCGGGTGGTAGATCTCCAACCCCGACGCACCGGGCCGCGCTTCGCCGTAGCAACGAATGCGCGTGCCACGCTTGAGGCCTTCTTTCTGGGCGTTGCTGAAATGGTAGAAGCGCAGGCTGAGCCCGCCGGTGCCGTCTTGTAGACGTACAACGAGGCTGCGGCGACGGCCCATGACCACGTCGGCGCCGCTGACGGTGCCTTCGATCACGGCGTCTTGTCCGGGTCGTAAATGGCCGATCGGGACCACGCGAGTGCGGTCCTGATAACGCAGCGGCAGATGGAACAGCACGTCCTGGAGATTCTCCAGGCCGACCTTGGCCAGTTTCTCGGCCATGGCTTCGCCGACACCCTTGAGTGTCGTCACCGACACTTGCGATAACTCGGTCATGACAGCGACTTAAGCCGCAACCACCGGCACCGACGGCTTGGCCACCGAGCACAGGCGAATGGAGTCAGCGAGGATTTCGATCGCCTTTGGCCGCGGAAAGCTTGCGCGCCAGGCAATGGCCACGGTGCGGAATGGCACCGGCGGCGTCAGTGGGCGCACTTCGATCACGCCGGGGGCGTAGTGATGACTGTCGACCGCCGACAGCGGCAGGATCGAAATGCCGAGGCCTGAGGCGACCATGTGGCGGATGGTCTCCAGCGAGCTGGATTCCACCGTGGTGTGCTTGGCGCCGTCGTTGCCTTTGGCCAGGGTCGGGCAGGCTTCCAGCACTTGATCGCGGAAACAGTGGCCTTCGCCGAGCAGCAGCAGGCTCTTGTCGTTGAGCAGGCTGGCGTCGATGGATTCTTTTTGCGTCCACGGGTGCTGGGCCGGCATCAGGACGTAGAACGGTTCGTCGTAGAGCTGCAGGGTCAGCACGTCGGCTTCGTTGAACGGCAGGGCGATGATGATCGCGTCGAGCTCGCCGTTGCGCAGTTTGTCGCGCAGCACGTGGGTGAAGTTTTCTTCGATGTACAACGGCATCTGCGGGGCGACCCGGTGCAGTTGTGGAATCAGGTGCGGAAACAGGTACGGGCCGACGGTGTAGATCGCGCCGACTTTCAGCGGGGCGGTCAGCTGGTTCTTACCGGCCTGGGCCAGTTCGCGGATGCCTTGGGCCTGTTCCAGCACTTTCTGCGCCTGGGCGACAATGCCTTCCCCGACTGGGGTCAGGCGCACGGCACTCTTGCTGCGCTCGAAAATCAGCACACCGAGTTCGTCTTCAAGCTTTTTCACGCCCACCGACAGGGTCGGTTGGCTGACGTGGCAACGCTCGGCCGCGTGGCCGAAGTGCTGCTCTTGGGCGAGGGTAACGATGTAGCGTAATTCTGTAAGAGTCATAGCGAGCGTCCATGAAGTTGCGGGCCAAGCATACCGGCTGCAATCGATAGACGCACGTTATCAGACTGTGTGTGTCGAGTGACACAGGGCAATGCGGGTTTGGCGTTTCCGGATATGCAAAAGGCACCTTTCGGTGCCTTTTATGGTTGTTACATAACCCTGTGGGAGCGAGCCTGCTCGCGATGGCGGTTTAACAGTCAATGAAGATGTTGAATGTTATGGCCTCATCGCGAGCAGGCTCGCTCCCACATTGGTTCGGCGATGTCTTAGCGTCGACGTTCCAGCGAGTAAACAAATGGTGCAACGATTTCGATGGAGCCGTTGTTCAGCATGTCGGCCGGTGGCTTGGGCAGCGGTTGGGCGCGTCGGATCATTTCCAGGGTGGCCCGGTCCAGATCGGCGTTGCCGGAGCGACCCACCAGTTCGAATGACAACACATTGCCTTCAGCATCCACCACGAAGCGCAGACGGTTCATGCCTTCCTTGCCCCGCGCCTGTGCACTGGCCGGGTACTTTTTGTACTTGGCCAAGTGAGCGAGCAGAGTGCCTTGCCAACTGGCCTTGGCCGCTTGCTGCGCCGGTGATGGACCCGGTGCCGGCTGAGCGGATTTCTCCGTCGGTGCCTGAGTCGGTTGCGCATCGCTCGGTTTTTCTTCGGATGGTTTTTCCTTCGGCGGCTCCGGTTTTTTCTCCACAGGCTTGGGCGGTTGAGGCTTCGGCTTGGGTTTGACCGGTTTCGGCACCGCAATCTCGGCTTTGGGCACTTCAGCCAGTTTCGGTATTGGCAGTTCTTCCACCGGGGCGGGTGGCTGTGGCGGCGTTATCACCTTCGGCGGTGCCGGCGGTGGCGGGGCCGGAACCGGTGCCAACTCGACCATCATCGCTTGCGGTGGCAGTTCGATGGGCGGATGCACCGACCAGTTCAGCGCCAGCGCAATGGCCAGCGCATGGATGCCCAGCACCACGGCCAGGCTCGTGCCGTAACGCGTCAGCTTATGGCGCGTCGTGATCATTTCTTGACTGCCGTCTCGAGCCCGACCAGACCCACCTTCAGGTAACCGGCGGAGCGCAGGTTATCCATCACGCTCATCAGGTCGCCGTAATCCACGCCTTTATCGGCCTGGAAGAAGATTGTCGTGTCTTTTTTGCCCTTGGTCTTGGCGTCGAGCGTGGCGCCGAGTGCTTCGGCCTTCACTTCTTCTTCGCCGAGGTACAGGCGTTGGTCAGCCTTGACGCTGAGGAACACCGGTTTCTCTGGTCGTGGCGCCGGTTTTGCACTGGAGGCGGGCAGGTCAACCTTGATGTCCACGGTGGCCAACGGGGCGGCCACCATGAAGATGATCAACAGCACCAGCATCACGTCGATGAACGGCGTGACGTTGATTTCGTGGTTCTCGGCCAGATCGTCGTCTGCGCCTTCTTTCAAATGCAGGCCCATGGCCGATTACCCCACTTTCACCATGTGCGGTTGCGAGCTGCGCTCAGGCTGGTGGTCGAGGTCGCGGCTGACCAGCAGCAGGACTTCTGCCGATGCGTCCGATACTTGCGCCTTGTAACCGGCAATGGAGCGGGCGAAAACGTTGTAGATCACAACGGCCGGAATCGCTGCAACCAGACCCAACGCAGTCGCCAGCAGGGCTTCGGCAATGCCGGGGGCCACGACAGCAAGGTTGGTGGTCTGGGTTTTGGCGATGCCGATAAAGCTGTTCATGATCCCCCACACGGTGCCGAACAGGCCGACGAACGGCGCGGTAGAACCGATGGTGGCGAGTACGCCGGTGCCGCTGCTCATGTTGCGACCGCAGGCTGCAACCAGGCGCTCGAGGCGGAAGGCGACGCGTTCCTTGATGCCTTCTTTCTCGCGGCTGTTGGTCGACAGGTGCATTTCTTCCAGCGCGTCGTGTACCAGCAAATTGGCGAGGGTGCCGGGCTTGGTGGCGGTAGCGCTGGCTTCTTTGAGGGTGGTGGCCTTTTTCAGGTGGGCGATTTCAGTGCGCAGACGACGCTTGGCGCCCATCAGCTCGAAACCCTTGGCGATCCAGATGGTCCAGGTGATGATCGACGCGATGGCCAGGCCGATCATCACGATTTTCACGATGATGTCGGCGTTCTGGTACATGCCCCACGGCGACAGGTCGTGGGCCATGCCCAGGGTGTTGTCGGCTTCGAGGACTTCAGGAGCGTCTTCGGCGAGGGTGTCCACGGCTTGGGCCGGGTCGGTTGTGGTCGGGGTAACGGCCGGTGCCGCGTGATCGGCTGGAGCTGGAGCTGGAGCTGGAGCCGCAGTGGCAGCCGGGGCGGCTGGTGCTTGTGCGTCAGCGAAAGCGGCGGTTGGCGCCAGCATCAGGCTGAGCAGCAGGGCGGCCACCGCGCTCCAGGCGCGAGGTCGTTTGGTTGGCGAAGCGGGGAATTGATTGCGTGTCATGCTGGCCGGACCTGAGAAAAGAAAACGGTAGATGCTCTTCCAGGCCTCGTGAGGCCGAGAACAAAAGTGGCGGGCATTATTGCAAATAATTCTTGTTAACAGAAGTAATAGAGTATCTTTTTTTCCCGCATTACTAGCCGCTCGTCCATTGCCAGCGCTAGTCTGTGCCTTTCCAATGGGAGTTTTCTGATGTCCGCGCCCTCTGTTTTGATCGCCGGCTGCGGTGATGTTGGTAGTCGTCTGGCCACGCAATTATTGGCTGGCGGGTGGGAGGTTCACGGCTTGCGGCGTGATGTCTCGCGTGTGCCAAAGGGTGTGATTGGCGTTGCTGGCGACTTGTTCAATAAAGACTGCCCGGTGACCTGGCCCATCGGTGCGGTGGATTATCTGGTGTATTGCGCCGCCGCCACCGATCACGATGAGGCCGGTTACCGCGCCGCTTATGTCCAGGGTTTGCAGCACGTGTTGGAATGGCTGAACGACTACGGGCAAGTGCCCAATCGTCTGCTGTTCGTTTCCAGCAGCAGTGTGTATGGGCAGCAGGAGGGCGAGTGGGTCGACGAGACTTCGCCGACCATTGCATCAGGCTACTCGGGTCGATTGATGCTGGAGGCCGAGCAAGTTGCACTCCAGAGCGGCATCCCGGCCAGCATCGTGCGCTTGACCGGCATTTACGGCCCCGGCCGCGAGTGGCTGCTGACGCAGGTGCGTCGCGGCTATCGCGTGGCCGTTGACCCGCCGCTGTATGGCAACCGTATTCACGCTGACGATGCGGCGGGATTGATGGCGTTTCTGCTTGAAGCGGATCGACGCGGGGTTGCGTTAGATGACATCTACATTGGCGTGGACGACGCGCCGGCGCCGCTGGCCGAAGTGGTGGGGTGGTTGCGCGAGTATCTGGGCGTGACGGAGTGGGCTGACGACGCGAGCGTGCGGCGCACAGGCAGCAAGCAATGCAGCAATGCACGGGCGAAGGCCCTAGGCTGGACGCCAAAGTACCCAAGCTATCGAGAAGGCTACGCCGCCATTCTCGAAGGACGCTGCTGACCCCCATACACCCTAAAACAACTGTGGGATCGCCGCACCGCCGCTCCCACAGGGTTATCTGTTGGCTTCAGAGCCGGGTTACTGCTTTTCCAGCAACCACTTGCGCTCACCCGGCGTGAACTGAGGCATTTCGTCTGCCTGCGCCGTGTTTACCGCCTGGAGAATCTCCAGCTCCTTGCCCTTGCGCGCAAAGATCCAGGTATTGCCCTGGCCGTTCAGTTGCAACCACATGTTGTCGTTACCGCCGCTCATCGACGCGCAATCGCCCGCCAGACACAGGGCATAGCGATCCGCACCCGGCAGACCGGCAACCTGACCGTCAGCCTGGAATTGCACCGTGTTGCCTTCACCGGGGCCGCTGACGACTTTCCAGCTGCCGCCCATGTAGGACGAATACAGCGCACGTTCGAAACTGGCGCCCATCGGCGCGCCGTCCGGCACAGGAATCAGTGCGCGGTCAAAGACCTGCTCCGGTTCGTTGTCGCTGGCGGTTTGGCTCAGTTGCTTGCCATCACGCTTCAGCTCGCTGGCGGAGCTGCCATAAAAGTCGACTTTCCAGGCGCCGGACTCTTCGCCCAGCAGCTTGCCTTCGACGTTTTCAAAACCATTGGTGTAGCGAGCCTGGCCGGCCTTGGTGTTGACGTCCCATTCCAGATTCGGGCCATAAGCCTGGAGCGCTTCACGCAGGGGGGCGCCTTTGGATGCAGCATTGATCGCCACCTGGTTGATCCAGGTGCCGCTGATGTCACGGTCGGCAGGGTTGCTGGCACAACCGCCCAGGAGTAGGGCGAGCAGCGAGAGAGCTAGCGCTTGGCGCATGGTGGAATCCTTTCAGAACGAAGTCAGCGCAGTCCTGCTGAGGACTGCGCCGTACGCATTACTCGATGACCAGAATGGCATCCATTTCAACCTGCGAACCCTTTGGCAGGGCCGCTACACCGATGGCGGCGCGTGCAGGATAAGGCTGGTCAAAGTACTTGCCCATGATCTCGTTTACCTTGGCGAAGTGGCTCAGGTCGGTGAGGAAGATGTTCAGTTTGACGATATCTTTGAACGAACCACCGGCAGTTTCGGCCACGGCCTTGAGGTTCTCGAACACCTGGACGGTCTGGGCTTCGAAGCCTTCAACCAGTTCCATGGTTTTTGGGTCCAGAGGAATTTGACCCGACATGTAAACGGTGTTGCCAGCCTTGATCGCCTGGGAGTAAGTACCGATGGCGGCCGGGGCCTTGTCGCTGGTGATAACAGTCTTGGTCATGAATGACTCCTTGTAATAGTTGGCTTAGGCACGCATACGGGTGATGCGAATCACCCCGGTCAGTGCACGCAGTTTCTTGATCACGCGGGCCAGGTGTACGCGGTCGTGCACGCTGACCACCAGTTGGACCACGCTGATGCGACCATCGCGTTCGTCCATGCTGATTTTTTCGATATTGCCGTCAGCCGCGTTGACGCTGCTGGCCAGCAGGGCGATCAGGCCACGCTGGTGTTCCAGCTCGACGCGCAGCTCGACGTTGAATTCGCCGGTGACATCCTTGGCCCACGAGAGCTGGATGCATTTTTCCGGGTTGTGGCGGATTTCGCTGATGTTGCGGCAGTTGTCCAGGTGCACGACCATGCCTTTGCCCGCAGACAGGTGGCCGACAATCGGATCGCCCGGGATCGGTGTGCAGCACTTGGCGTAACTGAGCACCAGGCCTTCGGTGCCGCGAATCGCCAGCGGGCCTTCGGCACTCGGCAGCTGTTCGCCTTCACCCAGCAGTCGGCGGGCGACCACGTAGGCCATGCGATTGCCCAGGCCAATGTCTTCGAGCAGGTCTTCGATCAGTTCGAGGCGGTACTCGGTAAGCATCGCCTTGACGCGCTCGGCCGGGACTTTTTCCAGCGAGCTGTCGAAACCGTTGAGGACCTTGTTCAGCAGACGTTCGCCAAGGCTGATGGACTCGGAGCGGCGTTGCAGTTTCAGTGCGTGGCGGATGTGAGTCCGTGCCTTGCCGGTGACCACGAAATTGAGCCACGCCGGATTCGGACGAGCGCCGGGTGCGCTGACGATCTCGACCGTGGAGCCGCTTTGCAGGGGTTCGGACAGCGGTGCGAGACGTCGATTGATCCGACAGGCAATGCAGCTGTTGCCCACATCGGTGTGCACCGCGTACGCGAAGTCGACCGCCGTGGAGCCTTTGGGCAGCTCCATGATCCGGCCTTTGGGCGTGAACACGTAGACCTCGTCCGGGAACAGGTCGATCTTCACGCTCTCGATGAATTCCAGCGAGTTGCCGGCCCGTTGCTGCATCTCCAGCACGCCTTTGACCCACTGGCGGGCGCGGGCATGTGTGCCTTTTGGCTGCTCGTCGCCGCTGGATTTGTACAGCCAATGGGCGGCGATGCCGTTGTTGGCCATCTCTTCCATTTCGCGGGTGCGGATCTGGATCTCGATCGGAACACCGTGCATGCCGAACAATGTGGTGTGCAGCGACTGATAGCCGTTGGCCTTGGGAATCGCGATGTAATCCTTGAAGCGCCCCGGCAACGGTTTGTACAAATTATGCACAGCACCCAGCACGCGGTAGCAGGTATCGACCTTGTCGACGATGATCCGAAACGCGTAGACGTCCATGATCTCGTTGAAAGCCCGACGCTTGCCGCGCATTTTCTTGTAGATGCCGTAGAGGTGTTTCTGACGTCCGCTGACCTCGCCCTGGATTTCATCAATCGCCAGGCAGTGGCTGAGGGACTCTTCGATCTTGTTGACGATTTCCTTGCGGTTGCCCCGGGCGCGTTTGACCGCCTGGTTGATCCGCGCCGAACGCATCGGGTGCATCGCCTTGAAGCCGAGGTCTTCGAACTCTATGCGGATGGCGTGCATGCCCAGCCGGTTGGCAATGGGCGCATAGATTTCCAGGGTTTCCTTGGCGATCCGTCGGCGTTTTTCGCCGGACAGGACTTCCAGCGTGCGCATGTTGTGCAGGCGGTCGGCCAGTTTGACCAGGATCACGCGAATGTCGCGCGCCATGGCCATGGCCATTTTCTGGAAGTTTTCGGCTTGGGCTTCGGCTTTGGTCTCGAAGTTCATCTGGGTCAGTTTGCTGACCCCGTCGACCAGTTCGGCCACGGTTTCGCCGAATTGCGCTTGCAGCGCTTCCTTGGCAATACCGGTGTCTTCGATCACGTCATGCAGCATGGCTGCCATCAAGCTCTGATGGTCCATGTGCATGTCGGCAAGAATATTCGCCACTGCAAGAGGATGCGTGACGTACGCCTCACCGCTACGGCGGCGTTGGCCGTCGTGGGCTTGTTCGGCGTAGAAGTACGCTCGGCGGACCAGGTTGACCTGGTCCTTGCCGAGGTAGGTCGATAAGCGATCGGCGAGGGCGTCTATGCTCGGCATGATGAATCCTGCCGTTCGCTGTGACCCCGCGCCGTGCTACGTCGACCAGGCATGGCTTAGACTGCCTCGTTGGACTCGTCCTCGAACGCTGCGAACAGCGGTTCGTCTTCGACGATTTCAGCGTTGGCGATGAACTCGTAGCTCATCAGGCCTTCAGCGATTTCACGCAAGGCTACAACGGTAGGCTTGTCGTTTTCCCACTGAACCAGTGGCTCTTTGCCGC
Organism: Pseudomonas sp. ANT_H12B; assembly: GCF_008369325.1. Lineage (GTDB taxonomy): Bacteria > Pseudomonadota > Gammaproteobacteria > Pseudomonadales > Pseudomonadaceae > Aquipseudomonas. Next base: position 25,271 of record NZ_VOBI01000002.1, read on the forward strand.
CGGTGGCCAGTTGACGGGCACGCTTGGTAGACAGCATGACCAGCTCAAAGCGGTTTTCCACGTGGTTTAGGCAATCTTCAACGGTTACGCGGGCCATGGTATTCCTCGGAGCGAATGCAATATGCGCGCTGCCCGGTTGGGCGAGCGGACTCAACAGTTTAAAAAATCACCAGCGTTTAGGGAAGCGCTGATTTTTTGACCAAGCCCTTCAACGCGCTGCAAGTAGCAATGTAAAGCCCTTGCAGCGGTTTTGGGAAGAGCGGTTTAGCCGAGCAATTCAGCCAAAAGTTTTCCGTGACGCTGCTGTTGACGCTTCTGATGCAGCTGATTGGCACGGAAAATCGCCTGCAAATCCTTCAGCGCGTGGGCGAAATCGTCGTTGATGATCAGGTAGTCGTAGTCGACGTAATGGCTCATCTCGCTGACGGCTTCGCGCATCCGGCCGTCAATGATCTCGTCGCTGTCCTGGCCGCGATTGGTCAGGCGCTGGTGCAAGGCCTGCAGGGACGGCGGCAGAATGAAGATAGAGCGGGCTTGTGGCATCAACTTGCGCACTTGTTCGGCGCCTTGCCAGTCGATTTCCAGAATCAGGTCGTGGCCCTCGTCCAGAATCTGCTGCAGGTGGCTTTGAGAAGTGCCATAGAGGTTGCCGAAGACTTCGGCGCGCTCAAGGAAATCGCCATGTTCAATCATCTTCACGAACGCTTCGCGCGAGACGAAATGGTAGTTCACGCCGTTCACTTCACCGGGGCGCATGGCGCGGGTGGTGTGGGAGACGGAGACGCGGATCTCCTGATCGGCGTCGGTCAGGGCCTTGACCAGGCTGCTCTTGCCCGCGCCCGAAGGTGCAGAAATGATGTACAGGGTGCCAGTGCTGTGGGTCATGTCGGGTTTGCCTTACTCAATATTCTGCACTTGTTCGCGCATCTGCTCGATCAACACCTTGAGGTTGACCGCCGCCTGGGTGCTGCGCGGGTCGAAGGCTTTGGAGCCCAGTGTGTTGGCTTCGCGGTTGAGTTCCTGCATCAGGAAGTCCAGGCGCCGACCGGCAGCGCCGCCGGATTTGAGCACCCGGCGAACTTCGATGATGTGAGTGCTCAGGCGATCCAGTTCTTCGGCGACGTCGCTTTTTTGCGCGAGCATGACCATTTCCTGCTCCAGCCGTTGCGGATCCATCTCGGCCTTCATGTCGGCGAAACGGTCGAGGACTTTCTGGCGCTGGGTGGCGAGCATCTGCGGGACCAGTTCACGCAGGGTCACCACGTCTTCTTCAATAGAGGTCAGTCGTTCGTTGATCAACCGCGCCAGCTCCGCGCCTTCGCGCTCGCGGCCGGCCTTGAGTTCTTTCAGGCATTCGTTGAACAGTGCGAGTGCTTCGGCATTCAAGGCTTGCGGGTCAGTGGCGTCGCCCACCAGCACGCCGGGCCAGGCGAGAACTTCCAGTGGATTCAGCGCTGCCGGATTTTTGATCAGGCTGGCAATCGTCTCGGCGGCAGCGACCAGTTGCGCGGCGCGTTCGCGATCAACTTGCAGCGGTTTGTCGGTGTTTTCTTCGGTGAAGCGCAGGGTGCATTCGAGCTTGCCCCGGGAGATTCCCTGGCGCAGGGCCTCGCGGACCGCGCCTTCGAGGTCGCGAAACGACTCCGGCAGACGCAGGTGCGGCTCCAGGTAGCGGCTGTTGACCGAGCGCAGTTCCCAGCTAAGGGTGCCTTGGGCGCCGGCTTTCTCGACGCGGGCGAAGGCGGTCATGCTGTGCACCATGGAGGTACCTCGCAATGCAGGTTCATGCGTTACCAAAGGTTTCGCAGGCCTGATCTATATGAATTTAAGCCCAGAGGCAGCAAAGGCGCAGGATTGTAGCGCAGTGGGACGAATGCGCCCAAACACACGGCGTGACAAAGGGCTGCAGGCCGTCGGTAAAGCGCTATTGCGGGCCTTCAGTCGTCGGGGGATTTTTTAGAAGTGCCCACTCGCGGCCCTGCGGCTCTATAATGCTCCGCAGTTTTCCGTCCCCCGTACAGGTATTCCCTATGAAACGTCCAAGTGGTCGCGCTGCCGATCAGCTCCGCTCGATCCGCATTACCCGCAACTACACCAAACACGCCGAGGGATCTGTACTGGTCGAGTTCGGTGATACCAAAGTCATCTGCACCGTCAGCGTCGAGAACGGCGTGCCGCGTTTCCTCAAAGGTCAAGGCCAAGGCTGGTTGACCGCTGAATACGGCATGCTGCCGCGCGCCACTGGCGAGCGTAACCAGCGTGAAGCGAGCCGCGGCAAACAAGGCGGCCGCACCCTGGAAATCCAGCGTCTGATCGGTCGTTCCCTGCGCGCTTCTCTGGACATGTCCAAGCTAGGCGACGTCACCCTGTACGTCGACTGCGACGTGATCCAGGCTGACGGCGGCACCCGCACCGCGTCCATCACCGGCGCCATGGTTGCATTGGTCGATGCCTTGAAAGTGATCAAGAAGCGTGGCGGCCTGAAAGGCGGCGACCCGCTGAAGCAAATGATCGCTGCCGTTTCGGTGGGCATGTATCAGGGCGAGCCGGTGCTTGACCTCGACTACCTGGAAGACTCGGCTGCCGAGACTGACTTGAACGTGGTGATGACCAGCACGGGCGGTTTCATCGAAGTTCAGGGCACTGCCGAAGGCGCACCGTTCCAGCCTGAAGAGCTGAACGCTATGCTTGAGCTGGCGAAGAAAGGCATGAGCGAAATCTTCGAGCTGCAAAAGGCTGCACTGGCCGACTGATCGGAACCGCTCCAGGCAAGGAGGACGTTATGAGTGACGAGCAAGAGCTGCTTCCCATCCCTAGCAAAGAGGTTCGGCAGTGGGCGATGTTTTGTCACTTGTCCGCCTTGCTGGGGATCTGGATACCGTTCGGCACGCTGATCGGGCCGCTGATTCTCTGGCAGATGAAGCGCGAGATGGACCCTTTCGTCGATGCGCAGGGCAAGGAGGCGCTGAACTTTCAGATCACCGTCGCCATTGCTTCTGCTATCTGCTTCTTGTTGATGGTGGTGATCATCGGGTTCTTCCTGTTTGGTTTGCTCGCGATCGGTGCGCTGGTGCTGACGATCATTGCTGGCGTGAAAGCCAATGAAGGGGTGCCTTACCGGTATCCGTTCACCTGGCGGCTGATCAAATAAATCGCAGGCACAAAAAAACCGACATTGCTGTCGGTTTTTTGTGTCTGCGAAACGACGCTTAAATGGTCAGCGTCCAGTCGTAGTCCACGATCAGCGGTGCATGTTGCGAGAACCGTGGCTGACGTGGCAGGCGTGCGCTACGAACAAAGCGGCGCAGGCCCGGGGTCAGCAACTGGTAGTCGAAACGCCAACCGAGGTTGAGCATTTCAGCCTGTTCGTTATCCGGCCACCAGCTGTACTGGTCGCCTTCACGGCTGACTTCGCGCAGTGCATCGACATAACCCATATTGCCGACAATCTCGTCCATCCAGGCACGTTCAGGTGCCAGGAAGCCCGGGGATTGCTGGCTGTCGCGCCAGTTCTTGATATCCAGCTTTTGTTGCGCTACGTACAGCGAGCCACAGTAAATGTACTCGCGACGTTTGCGTCGCTGTTTATCCAGATAACGGGCGAAATCGTCCATTAGCTTGAACTTCTGGTTCAAGTCTTCATCGCCATTCTGCCCCGAAGGGAGCAGCAAGGTCGCGATGCTGACCTTATCGAAATCGGCTTGCAGGTAGCGCCCGTAGCGGTCGGCTGTCTCGAAGCCGAGACCACTGATGACTGCCTTCGGTTGCAGCCGCGAATACAAAGCCACGCCACCTTGGGCGGGAACTTCGGCTTCGCAGGCATAAAGGAAGTAGCCATCCAGTTGGAAGGCTGGATCGTCCAGTTCAAAGGCGGAGGCGCGGGTGTCCTGCAGGCAGATGACGTCGGCATTCTGTGCTTGCAGCCAACTGAGCAAACCTCGCTCCACTGCAGCCTGAATACCATTGACGTTCACACTGATGATCCGCATAAATGGCCCCAAAAATCGCGTGCGTGTATGATACACGGCGTCAACCTAATTAGCTAAATCCGTGGTATTTGGGGTTTTTTTCATGCAAGCGTATCAGCGCGATTTCATTCGTTTTGCCATCGATCGCGGCGTTTTGCGCTTCGGCGAGTTCACCCTGAAGTCCGGGCGCACCAGTCCTTACTTCTTCAATGCCGGCCTGTTCAACTCAGGGAAGGCGCTTGCGCAGCTGGGTCGTTTCTACGCGGCAGCCATCATTGAGAGCGGTATTTCGTTCGATGTATTGTTTGGTCCAGCGTACAAAGGCATCCCTTTGGCGGCGACTACCGCAGTGGCCTTGGCCGAGCATCATGACCGTGATTTGCCATGGTGCTTCAACCGCAAGGAAGCCAAGGCTCACGGCGAAGGCGGCAGCCTGGTCGGCGCACCGTTGACCGGCGACGTGCTGATCATCGACGACGTGATCACCGCTGGCACTGCCATCCGCGAGGTGATGCAGATCATCGGCTCCCAGGACGGCGCCAAGGCGGCGGGTGTGCTCATCGCCCTGAACCGTCAGGAGCGTGGCAACGGCGAGTTGTCGGCGATCCAGGAAGTGGAACGTGACTTCGGCATTCCGGTGATCAGTATTGTTTCGCTGAACCAGGTGCTCGAGTTCCTGGCTGACGATCCGCAGCTAAAGCAGCATTTGCCAGCGGTTGAAGCCTATCGCGCACAGTTCGGCGTTTAACGAAAAGGCCCTGTTTTTACAGGGCTTTTTTTTCATCTGGCGATTAACGCAGGCTGCACCATTTCGCACACAGGCGCAGGGTCAACCGCGCGTTGAACAGCGCAAACACCATCAGTGCAAACACAACCATTACGTAAAGTGTGCGATCCACGTCAAAGTCCCAAAGATCCAGCGTGCTGCTGCCCATGATTTTCACAGCGGCAGGCAAGTTGACGTAAAACAGCGCCAGAAAGGCGCTGGTCAGAGGGAGGGCGCAGGCGAACAAAACGTTCGTTACCTTTTCCCGGCTACGTTTTCTGGCGAGCGGGCCAGATTGGTTTTCATCCAACTCCAACGCTTCATGCAGCCTCGGCCACGCCAGGTTGAACATGAAGGTGGTCAGGGTCAGCAGCAAGCCGCTGACCGCGACGATGTCACTGAATGGCATTCAGGCCCAGTGTCTGGCACAACAGCGCGTGGGAATCTTCACTGATTTCGAACTGCCCGGCACTGCCTTTGCGTTTGGTGATGGGTTTGAAAGTCGGCTCGTTCTGGGTGATCAGCATGTTCAGCTCATCACGGATGACGTCAGAGCTGATCACCACCAGGTAAACCGTCTGCGCATGCTCTGCCGTTTCGATCACGGCCCTCATGCTGTGTTGAAGGATCTCGTCCAGCTGATTGCGAAACCGTGAAACCGTATTTTTCAGCAGGGTTTTGCTCTGGCTCTGAGTGAGCTGGAAAATCGTCGATATCTGCGATTCGGTCGGCAAGGTCTGCCCGAAGTAGCTTTGAATCAGATACAGCAAGCGGTCCTGTTTCGCTTCATCGGCCCGGCTTGGCATGCCGCCTTCGACCAGCATCTTCAGGTACTCGGTCAGGCTGGCCTTGGCAATTCGTTGCAAGGCATGAGCGATTTCGCCATCGGAAATCTTCAGGGTCTTTTTGACCGGTTCCTTCTGCTCCTGCTCGAAAGCCTGGGCGTCAATCGTGAACGAGATCTGCATGAATCATCGCCTCCCAGGCTATTTTTTTCTGACAGGGCTGGAGGTTTTGTTCGGGTACGGATCTACCATAGCGTCGCCTTGGCCGGTCAGAACCTTCCAGCCCTTAAGGGCGTGAGTGGAGTCATCGAAATGATGGCAGGGGGGCATTGAAACGCTGGACGGACCGGAATACTGATGGCCGCAGTCCACACATTCAAAGGTGCCTGCAGAAACATCACTACCGTAAGGAACGTAATCTTTTTTCATGAGGTAGATCTCCTGTGGATTCACGGAAGATCCTATGCGGACTAATGCTGGCTGGATGTCGGACATTTCGCTTTGTCAGGTCAGGCATTTCCTGCGCGCATAAAAAAGATCGCAGACTTCGTCAGCTCCTACGGAATATTCGTACATCCATAGGCGCCGCTGAAGGCTGCGATCTTTTAAGGCTTTATAAATCAGGGACGCTTGCGATTGCTGATCAAGGTACCCACACCGGTATCGGTGAAGATTTCCAGCAAAATCGCATTCGGTACCCGACCATCGATGATCAGCGAGCTACCCACGCCACCCTGAACCGCTTCCAGCGCGCAACGGATCTTCGGCAGCATGCCGCCGTAGATCGTGCCGTCGGCGATCAGGTCATCGACCTGTTGGGTGGTCAGGCCGGTCAGGACCGTGCCCGACTTGTCCATCAGGCCGGCGATGTTGGTCAGCAGCATCAGCTTTTCAGCTTTCAGCGCTTCGGCGACTTTACCGGCCACCAGGTCAGCGTTGATGTTGTACGACTCGCCGTTGGCGCCGACACCGATTGGCGCGATCACCGGGATGAAGTCACCTTTGACCAGCAGGTTCAGCAAGTCGGTGTTGATGCCGACTACTTCACCGACCTGGCCGATGTCGATGATTTCCGGTTGAGTCATCTCCGGCGTCTGGCGCGTTACGGTGAGCTTTTTCGCACGAATCAGCTCGGCGTCTTTACCGGTCAGGCCGATGGCGCTGCCGCCATGACGGTTGATCAGGTTGACGATGTCCTTGTTGACCTGGCCGCCGAGGACCATTTCCACTACGTCCATGGTCTGCGCGTCAGTCACGCGCATGCCGTCGATGAAGTGGCTCTCTATCGACAGACGCTTGAGCAGGTCGCCGATTTGCGGGCCGCCGCCGTGAACCACCACCGGGTTGATGCCCACGGCTTTCATCAGCACGATGTCGCGGGCGAAGCCGGTTTTCAGCTCCTCGCTTTCCATCGCGTTGCCGCCGTATTTGATCACCAGCGTCTTGCCGACATAGCGGCGGATGTAAGGCAGCGCTTCGGACAGGACCTTGGCGGTGTTGGCGGCGGCTTCGCGTTCGAGGGTCATTCAGGGCTCCGGCACTTCAATAAAAGGCGCTTCGATAAATCAAAACGGTAAAAGGAGATCAGGTGCAACACGCTTCAACTGGACTTTGAAAACGTCTTTGATGCGCTGCAATTCAGCCTCGTCATCGGCCTCGAAGCGCAGCACCAGCACCGGTGTGGTGTTGGACGCGCGCACCAGGCCCCAGCCTTTGGCGTAGTCGACTCGCACGCCGTCAATGGTGGTCAGGTCGGCACCTTCGCCCCACTTCGCGTCGTGCAGAGCATCAATGATGCTGAATTTGCTCTCTTCGGTCACATGGATATTGATTTCCGGCGTAGAAATATCGTTCGGGAAGGTCGCAAACAGCTCTTCCGCGGTGGATTTTTCTTTGCTGAGGATCTCCAGCAGGCGCGCGGCGCTGTAAATGCCGTCGTCGAAACCGAACCAGCGCTCCTTGAAGAAGATGTGCCCGCTCATTTCGCCGGCCAGCAGGGCGCCGGTTTGTTTCATTTTCTTTTTGATCAACGAGTGACCGGTCTTCCACATTAGCGGACGACCACCGTATTCCTTGATCAGCGGCGTCAGGCGACGGGTGCATTTGACGTCGAAGATGATCTCCGCGTCGGCGTTGCGCGCCAGCACGTCACGGGCGAACAGCATCAGCAGGCGGTCTGGGTAAACGATGCTGCCGGTGTTGGTCACCACGCCGACGCGGTCGCCGTCGCCGTCGAAGGCCAGGCCGATGTCGGCGTTGGTTTCCTTGACCTTGGCGATCAGGTCAACGAGGTTTTCAGGCTTGCCCGGGTCCGGGTGGTGGTTCGGGAAGTTGCCGTCGACGTCGCAGAACAGCGGAATGACTTCGCAGTTCAGGGCCTCGATCAGTTGCGGGGCGATCACGCCGGCGGCGCCGTTACCGCAGTCGACTACCACTTTCAGGCGGCGGGCCAGTTTGATGTCCTGGACGATTTCGGTGTTGTAGCGATCGAGGATCTCAACCTGGGTGATGCTGCCCTTGCCGCTGCTCAGGTTGTTGGTCTTGAGGCGTTCGTGCAGGGCCTGGATCTGTTCGTTGGCCAGGGTATCGCCAGCGATGACGATCTTGAAGCCGTTGTAGTTTGACGGGTTGTGGCTGCCGGTGAGCATTACACCGGATTTGCCGGCCAATACGTTGGCGGCGTAATACAGCGCAGGCGTTGGTACCAGGCCGACGTCGCTGACGTGGCAGCCGCTGTCGGCCAGGCCCTTGATCAATTGCTCCACCAGTTCCGGGCCGGACAGGCGACCGTCGCGACCAACGGAAACGTTCGGTTCGTCCTGGGCCAGGCTCTGGGAGCCGATGGCGCGACCGAGCCAATAAGCGGTTTCAGCGTTCAAGAATTCCGGGACGGTGCCGCGAATGTCATAGGCGCGGAAGATGCTGTCGGGAAACTTGGGTGCGACTTGGGCTGGGGTGCTCATTACTGGAAATGCTCCATCTCGAAGGTGGCTGGACCTGCCGGCGAAGAACTCGTCGGCAGGCGCAAACTGAAGGGTATGACGGCTTTTTCCACTGAGAGTTCGTGGTGTGCAATGGCCATGCCCTCAGATTCAGTGAGCCTTTGGCCGGTCCATACCTTGATTTCCAGTCGTAAACCTTCCAGATGACGGCTGTGCATTTTCAGCCACGAACCTGAGGGAGCGTGCTTGCTCGCGACGGCGTACTGGTAGTCAGCACTGGTGTTGAATGTGCCGCCGTCATCGAGCAGGCTCGCTCCCACAATGAAGCGTCGGGTCGTGATTTTCGGATCAATGGCTGCCGGAATGCCCGAAGCCACCCGCACCGCGCTCGGTTTCAACGAACTCTTCGACCATCTCGAAGTGTGCTTGAACCACCGGCACCAGAACCAACTGGGCCAGGCGCTCGCCGACCACCATGTTGAACTCGGTCTGACCACGGTTCCAGCACGACACCATCAGCGGACCCTGGTAATCGGAGTCGATCAGGCCAACCAGATTGCCCAGCACGATGCCGTGCTTATGGCCTAGGCCGGAGCGCGGCAGAATCAGCGCCGCCAGGCCCGGGTCGCCGATGTAGACGGACAGGCCGGTGGGGATCAGCAGGGTTTCACCCGGCTTGATCACGGTGTCTTTTTCCAGCATGGCGCGCAGGTCGAGGCCGGCGGAGCCTGGGGTGGCGTATTGCGGCAGCGGGAAGTCGGTACCGATGCGAGGGTCGAGGATCTTGGCTTGCAAAGCGTGCATGTAAATTAAACCTGGTTCAGCCGTTCGGCGATAAAAGTGATCAGTTGGCGAGCAATCTTGCTCTTGCTGGTCTGGGCGAAGAGTGTGGCGTGCAATTCACGGTCGATCACGCTGCAGGCGTTTTCTTCACTGTTGAAGCCGATGCTCGGGTTGGCGACGTCATTGGCGACGATCAAATCGAGGTTCTTGTCTTTCAACTTGCGCGCAGCGTAATCGAGCAGGTGTTCGGTTTCGGCAGCGAAACCGACACTGAACGGACGGTCGGGGCGAGTAGCGATGGAGGCCAGGATGTCCGGGTTTCGCACCATCTGTAGCAACAAGCCGTCGCCGTTCGTAGGGTCTTTCTTGAGTTTCTGTGGGGCCACGACTTCCGGACGGTAGTCCGCGACCGCTGCGGAGGCGATAAACAGGTCGCAGGGCATTGAGGCTTCACAAGCAGCGAGCATGTCGCGGGCGCTGACCACGTCGATGCGCGTGACGCGATCCGGGGTTGGCAGGTGCACCGGGCCGGTGATCAGGGTCACGCGGGCACCGGCTTCCACCGCGGCTTCGGCCAGGGCGAAGCCCATTTTGCCGGAGCTGTGGTTGGTGATGTAACGCACCGGGTCGATGTTTTCCTGGGTCGGGCCAGCGGTAATCAGCACGTGCTTGCCGGTGAGTGCCTGACGCTGGAAGCAGTCAGCCGCGCATTGGGCGAGGTCGGTGGCTTCGAGCATACGGCCCATGCCGACGTCGCCACAGGCCTGGCTGCCGGAGGCCGGGCCGAAGGATTTGATGCCGCGGCTTTCGAGCAATTGCAGATTGGCTTGGGTCGCCGGGTCGCGCCACATGGCCTGGTTCATCGCCGGGGCAACGGCGACCACGGCGTCGGTGGCCAGCACCAGTGTCGTCAGCAGGTCGTTGGCGATGCCTTGGGCCAGACGGGCGATCAGGTCCGCCGTTGCCGGGGCGATCAGCACCAGATCGGCCCATTTGGCCAGCTCGATGTGGCCCATGGCAGCTTCGGCCGCCGGGTCCAGCAGGTCGAGGTGAACCGGGTGCCCGGAGAGGGCCTGCATGGTCAACGGAGTAATGAACTCGCTGCCGCCACGGGTCATGACCACGCGCACTTCGGCGCCTTGGTCGATCAGGCGGCGAACCAGGTCGGCGCTCTTATAGGCAGCAATGCCGCCGCCGACGCCCAGAACGATGCGTTTCCGATACAGCCGCTGCATAGGTCTGCCTTTCATTTCGTTGATGACTGCATGGCGATACCCCCTCCCCAGGGATGAAATCGCCCGCAAAAAAGATGGGCTAAGATATCACAGCGACCGCTATGGAACAGCGGCGCCCACATTCCAGGGAGGTGCTATGAGTATTCGCGATTGGCCGGTGGCCGAGCGGCCGCGGGAAAAGTTACTGGAGCAGGGCTCGGCGAGTCTTTCGGATGCCGAGCTGTTGGCGATCTTCCTTCGAACCGGGGTGTCCGGTAAAAGCGCGGTGGATCTGGCGCGACATCTCTTGAGTCAGTTTGGCAGCCTGCGCAAATTGCTGGAGGCGGATCTGCGGACCTTTAGTGGTGAGCTTGGTCTCGGGCCAGCCAAGTTTGCGCAGTTGCAGGCGGTGCTGGAGATGGCCCGACGTCATCTGGCTGAGCGCCTGCGTCACAACTCAGTGCTGGAGAATCCTTTGGCGGTGCGTGATTACCTCAAATCGATGCTGCGTCATGAGCCGCATGAGGTATTCGGCTGCCTGTTTCTGGATTCTAAGCATCGGGTGCTGGCGTTTGAATCGCTGTTTCGCGGCTCCATCGATTGCACCAGCGTTTATCCACGCCAAGTAGTCAAGCGTGCGTTGGCCCACAACGCCGCAGCGTTGATCCTCTGCCACAACCATCCGTCGGGCAATCCCGACCCCAGTCAGGCTGACCGAAAATTGACCAAGCGCCTGCAAGAGGCGCTGGACCTGATCGATGTGCGGGTGCTCGACCATTTCATCATCGGTGACGGCGATCCGCTGTCCATGGCGGAGTATGGGTGGATGTAGGAGAGTCGGTCGGTTAAACGAAAACCCTGTGGGAGCGGCGGTGCGACAGGTTTTGTGGTGTCGCCATTATTTGAGGTTGACCTTCGAGTAGTCCTGACGGCCGAACGGGCTGACCGAGTACCCCTCAACATCCTTGCGCGTCAGCGCAAAAGCAGTCGGGTGGGCCAGCGGCAGCCACAGCGCCTGCTGCTGGATCTGTGCCTGGGCCTGTTCGTAGAGCTTGGTACGCACACCTTGCTCGCCGGTGGTCTTGCCGGCGCTGATCAGCTTGTCCAGCTCCTGGTTGCAGTAGCGTGCGAAGTTGGTGCCGGATTTGACCGCGGCGCAGGAAAACTGCGGCGTCAGGAAATTGTCCGGGTCGCCGTTGTCACCGGCCCAGCCCATGAACAGCAGGTCGTGTTCACCGGCTTTGGCACGGCGTATCAACTCGCCCCATTCGATCACCCGAATCTCGGCTTGAATGCCGATTTCCGCGAGGTCGGACTGAAGCATTTGAGCGCTGAGACTTGGGTTGGGGTTCAGCAGGCTGCCGGAAGGGCGGGTCCAGATGGTGGTTCTGAAGCCGTCTTTGAGCCCGGCTTTGGCCATCAATGCCTTGGCCTTCTCGATGTCATGCGGATAACCCGGCAAGCCTTTGGCATAGCTCCAGGTGTTTGGCGGGTACGGGCCGTTGGCGGGCTCGGCGGTGTCTTCGAATACGGCTTTGACGTAGTTGGCCTTGTCGAACGCGAGGTTGATTGCCTGACGCACTTCAGGCTTGTCCAGCGGTGGGTGCTGGCTGTTAATGCCGACGAACGCGGTCATGAACGCGTCAGTCTTTTCCACTTTCAAGGTCGGCTCTTTCATTGCTGCCTGTACGTCCAGAGGCTTGGGCGACAGGGCGATCTGGCACTCGTTGCGACGCAGTTTCTGCAAACGAACGTTGGCATCCGGCGTGATGGCGAAGATCAACGGGTCCACCGAAGGCTTGCCGCGGAAGTAAGCCGGGTTGGCCTTGTAACGAATCGCGGCGTCTTTCTGAAAGCGCGTGAAAATGAACGGGCCGCTGCCGATCGGCTGGTTGTTGAGCTTCTCGGGCGTGCCGGCCTTCAGCAGTTTGTCGGCGTATTCAGCGGAATAGATCGAGGCGAAGCCCATGCTTAGGGTCGGCAGGAAGGTCGAGTCCGGGTGATCGAGCGTGAAACGCACGGTCAGCGGGTCCAGTGCATCGATCTTCTTGATTAGCGCTGGCAACTGCATCGACTGGGCATGCGGGAAACCGCTCTGGGCGACTTTATGCCATGGGTTTGCCGGGTCGAGCATTCGGTCGAAGCTGAACTTCACGTCTTCGGCGGTCAGGTCACGCGTTGGGCTGAAGTAATCGGTGCGGTGGAATTTCACCTGCGGATGCAGTTTAAAAACGTACGTCAGGCCGTCCGGCGTGACGTCCCAGCTGTCTGCGAGGCTGGCGACGACTTTGCCGCTGGCGGTATCGAAGTCCACCAGACGGTTCATCAGCACGTCGGCCGAGGCGTTGGTGGTGGTCAGCGAGTTGTATTGCACCACGTCGAACCCTTCCGGGCTGGCCTCGGTGCAGACGCTCAGCGCGGCGGCAAAGGCCTGTGGGCTCAGCAGAAGAGGCGCGAGCAACAGCGGTAGGGCAGCGAGGCGCATGGTCGGATTCCTTTACAGATCGAAGGCCCATCTGCAAGTGCAGTCTGGAAAAGGCTTACCCTAGTGGGCTCTTTTGTAAATGACTATCCCCTTTTTCATTTTCGGGGGACTATGGGCGACTGATTTTGGTGTGTGAGGTCGGGGGAAGCTCCGGATTGATGGGTTGGCCGTTTCTGTGCGACGAGTGGTCGTTATCGACCATAGCCTTTATCCAAGGCGCTCGGCGCTCAAAAAATGGGGTTTTTATCAACTCAACGCACACCGATTGTTGTTGCTCTTCAGTCTTTCTGGTATAAAGCAGCGCTCTTTTCTAGGGGCCCGGTTCCTTCACTGTAGGTGTAGCCGGTAAGACCTCTAAAGAAACGCGGCGCCTGGCGCCAAATGACTGAGAGATTAAGCGGCCAACCCATGCCGGGTTGGGCATGTGGTTTTAGAGGGCTGAGGCATGTCGAGAGTATGTCAAGTTACCGGTAAGGGTCCGGTGACTGGGAATAACATTTCCCACGCAAACAACAAAACCCGTCGTCGTTTCCTGCCGAACCTGCAGCATCACCGCTTCTGGGTTGAAGAAGAGAAACGTTTCGTGCGTCTGCGCGTATCTGCCAAAGGCATGCGTATCATCGACAAGCGTGGCATCACTGTCGTGCTGGCCGAAATCCGCAAAGCTGGCAAGATCTAAGGGAGCTAATCATGCGTGAATTGATTCGTTTGATTTCGAGCGCCGGTACTGGTCACTTCTACACTACCGACAAGAACAAGCGTACTACTCCGGACAAACTCGAGATCAAGAAATTTGATCCGGTTGTTCGCAAGCACGTGATCTACAAGGAAGGCAAAATCAAGTAATTGATTTTTCCCTCTTACGAAAAAGGCCCGTATCGCGAGATACGGGCCTTTTTTGTTGCCTGTGGATTATGCGTTACCTGTCAGGGCCTCATCGCGGGCAAGCCCGCTCCCACAGGGGGCTGTGTCAATCACAAAACCTGTGGGAGTGGGCTTGCCCGCGATGAGGCCGGCTCAAGCAGCATAAGTCTTCAGGCCTTCTGTTCAAACGCCACGTAGATCTTGCGGCAAGGTTCCAGCACCTCCCAGGTGCCGCGAAAGCCCGCCGGAATAACAAAGCGATCGCCCGCGCGCACGGTTTTGCTGTTGCCGTCGTTGTCGCGCAGCACTGAAACCCCTTGAACGATTTCGCAGTACTCATGCTCGGTGAAGTTCACCAGCCATTGGCCGACTGCACCTTCCCACACGCCGGCATTCAACTGACCGCACGGGCTGTTGTAGTGGTTGTAAACTGCTTGTTCGGGGTCGCCCTTGAGAACCTTCGCCGGGTCTGGCCGATAGCGATCGGGCTGAGTAGTGGCTTGGCTGAAGTCGACGATGTCCTGGATGCTCATTGTTGTAATCCCCCGTGATTGCGGCGCAAATGACTGGAAGGCCCAAAGTCTATGTTTATTAAAATGAACATCGCAAGGCCGTTTGCCGGCCTTATGTCAAATATATTGAAACTTCACCTGCCGCTGGTTTAGGGTGGCGGTTGCCTTGGGCCGAAAATGCAGGCTGGCCGGGCAGAATTCCTGACAGCGCCCGCGAAGACCGCGCAGCGTTCGTATTCAACAAGAGGAGGACACTCGAATGACCACCCTGACTCGTGCCGATTGGGAACAACGGGCTCGCGATCTGAAGATCGAAGGTCGTGCCTACATCAATGGCGAATACACCGATGCTGTCTCCGCCGAGACCTTCGAGTGCATCAGCCCGGTCGATGGCCGTCTGCTGGGCAAGATTGCCAGCTGTGACGCCGCCGACGCCCAGCGCGCTGTTGAAAACGCTCGCGGCACTTTCAATTCCGGCGTCTGGTCGCGCCTGGCGCCGACCAAACGCAAAGCCACCATGATTCGTTTCGCCGGCCTGCTGAAACAGCACGCCGAAGAGCTGGCCCTGCTTGAAACCCTGGACATGGGCAAGCCGATCAGTGATTCCCTGTACATCGACGTTCCAGGCGCGGCGCAAGCCCTGAGCTGGAGCGGTGAAGCCATCGACAAAATCTATGACGAAGTGGCCGCGACTCCCCATGACCAGTTGGGTCTGGTGACCCGCGAACCAGTCGGCGTCGTCGGCGCCATCGTGCCGTGGAACTTCCCGTTGATGATGGCTTGCTGGAAACTTGGCCCGGCGCTGTCCACCGGTAACTCGGTGATCCTCAAGCCGTCGGAAAAATCCCCGCTGACGGCTATTCGCATTGCTGCGCTAGCCGTTGAAGCCGGTATCCCGAAAGGCGTGCTGAACGTCCTGCCGGGCTACGGTCACACCGTCGGCAAGGCCCTGGCCCTGCACAACGACGTGGACACCCTGGTGTTCACCGGTTCGACCAAGATCGCCAAGCAACTGCTGATCTACTCCGGCGAATCGAACATGAAACGCGTCTGGCTCGAAGCCGGCGGCAAGAGCCCGAACATCGTGTTCGCCGATGCGCCGGACCTGCAAGCTGCCGCTGAATCGGCTGCCGGCGCCATCGCCTTCAACCAAGGCGAAGTCTGCACCGCCGGCTCGCGTCTGCTGGTGGAGCGTTCGATCAAGGACACTTTCCTGCCGCTGGTGATCGAGGCCCTCAAAACCTGGAAACCGGGCAACCCGCTGGACCCGGCGACCAACGTCGGCGCACTGGTAGATACCCAGCAGATGAACACCGTGCTGTCCTATATCGAGTCCGGCCACACCGACGGCGCCAAACTGGTGGCGGGCGGCAAGCGCATTCTTCAGGAAACCGGTGGCACTTACGTTGAGCCGACGATTTTCGACGGCGTCAGCAACGCGATGAAAATCGCTCAGGAAGAAATCTTTGGCCCAGTGCTGTCGGTGATCACTTTCGATACCGCCGAAGAAGCCATTGCGATTGCCAACGACACCCCTTACGGCTTGGCCGCAGCGGTCTGGACCAAGGATATTTCCAAGGCCCACCTGACTGCCAAGGCACTGCGCGCCGGTAGCGTTTGGGTCAACCAGTACGATGGCGGCGACATGACCGCACCGTTCGGTGGCTTCAAGCAGTCCGGCAACGGTCGCGACAAGTCGTTGCACGCGTTCGACAAATACACCGAGCTGAAGGCGACCTGGATCAAGTTGTAAGTCGGTTTTCTTAACAACGCAGATCCCTTGTGGGAGCGAGCCTGCTCGCGAAGACGGTGTAACAGTCAACATTGATGTTGAATGTGCTGGCCTCTTCGCGAGCAAGCTTGCTCCCACATTGTTTTGTGCAGCACATAAAAATATCCACAGGAGTGTGGAACATGCGTTGGGCGACTTATTTCGCCGTGTTGGCGTCTGTCTTGAGTGTCGGCCTGGCCCTGGGCGTCACCATGCCGCTGGTGTCGTTGCGCCTGGAAGGCTGGGGTTACGGCTCGTTCGCCATCGGCGTGATGGCGTCGATGCCGGCGATTGGCGTATTGCTGGGCGCGAAGATTTCCAGCCATCTGGCGGCGCGCCTGGGCACGGCCAATCTGATGCGCTTGTGCCTGTGGGCCGGGGCGTTGTCCATCGGTTTGCTGGCGCTGTTGCCGAGCTATCCGATTTGGTTGGTATTGCGGCTGATGATCGGGGTGATCCTGACCCTCGTGTTCATCCTCGGTGAAAGCTGGATCAACCAGCTTGTGCTGGAAGAGTGGCGTGGGCGACTGGTGGCGCTGTATGGCAGCAGCTATGCACTGAGTCAGCTGGCCGGGCCGTTGCTGCTGGGGGCATTGGGCACCGAGCACGATTACGGATTCTGGGTCGGTGTCGGTTTGCTGATGACGGCACCGCTCCTGTTGCTGGGCCGCAGCGGCGCGCCTTCCAGCGAAGCCAGCAGCGTGACCTTCGGTGACTTGCTGAACTTCTGTCGCGGCCTGCCGGCGATTGCCTGGGCGGTGTCGCTGTTCGCGGCGTTCGAGGCGATGATCCTGACGTTGTTACCGGTCTATTGTCTGCGTCAGGGCTTCACGACGGAAATTGCGCTGGCGATGGTGAGCACGGTGGTGGTCGGTGACGCATTGCTGCAATTGCCGATAGGCGCGCTGGCGGATCGTCTGTCGCGGCGCACGTTGTTCACTGGATGCGCGGTGGTTTTGCTGCTGTCGAGCCTGGCGATTCCGCTGTTGATCGACACGTTGCTGATCTGGCCACTGTGGGTGTTGTTCGGTGCCAGTGCCGGTGGCTTGTTCACCTTGTCACTGATCCTGATCGGCGAGCGATACCGCGACGATGCGCTGGTACGGGCCAATGCCCATATCGCGCAGTTGTGGGGGATTGGTTGCCTCGTCGGGCCACTGGCGGCAGGGGCTGGCAGCCAGTGGATCAGTGGTCACGCGTTGCCGTTGCTGATGGCGGCCGGTGCGTTTGGCCTGGTGATTTTGCTATCGCGGCAGGGGGCGTTCGGTGCGGTAGCTGAACCGGCCTAAAACCTGTGGAAGCGAGCTTGCTCGCGAAGAGGCCAGCACGTTCAACATCAATGTTGACTGTTACACCGCCTTCGCGAGCAGGCTCGCTCCCACTGAGTTACAACATCCGTTCCAACCCGACCGTGGTGCTGAACCACGCATTGAAGCGCCGCCACCAGCTCCCCGGTTCCTTGGTCAACGTGTGCAGTTTGCCGTCATCTTCGGTAACCCAGACGACCCGCTCCTGCTCCAGTTTCGCCTGATAACTCAGGGGAGGCGCCATGCCCTGCATCGCCAGTTCGCGGACGTAGGCGGCGAATTCAGGGCTATCCACCAGCACCCCGACTTCGGTGTTCCATAACACCGAGCGTGGGTCGAAGTTGAACGAGCCGATGAAGGCTTTCTGCTGGTCGAAGATGATTGCCTTGCTGTGCAGGCTGGAATCGGAATCGCCATAGGACTTGCTGGAAAACAGACGTGGCCCGCTGCCGCTGTCATCGCCGGGCTGGCGACGCAATTCGAACAGTTGCACGCCGTGTTCCAACAGTGCCTTGCGATAGGGCGCGTAGCCGCCGTGCACCGCCGGAACGTCTGTGGCTTCCAGTGAGTTGGTCAGCATGCTCACCGACACCCCGGCATCGGCGCGCCCGGTCAGGTACACCAGCCCTGGCTGGCCGGGAACGAAGTAGGCCGAGATCATGATCAACTCTTTGCTGACTTTATTGAGCTCGGGTGCCAACTGCGTGGTCAGCAGCAATTGCGGGTCGGGCTCGCCGTCGGCCAGCACCTTGCTCGGCGCGTCCCACAGCGCCTGGTTCCAGGCCCAGATCAGCTCCCGGCGCCAGATGTCCATGCGTGGTTCTGTCCTGTAAGTCATCAGGCGCTGATACAGCGCGTGATTCTGTTTTCGCGTTTCTTCCAGGGATTCTTCCAACCGGGTGCGAGTGTTTTCCAGATCCTTGGCCGTCGGTTTGCTCGAGAGAAATTGGTCGATCGGTTTGCTCAGGGCGCTGTTCCAGTATTGATCGAAACTGTGTCCCAGTTGTTCGGCGACCGGGCCGACACCGAGCATGTCGATGTCGGTGAAATTCAGGTTGGGTTCGGCATCGAAATACTCGTCCCCCAGATTGCGTCCGCCGACAATGGCCGCGCTGTTGTCCGCCAGCCACAGCTTGTTGTGCATGCGCCGATGTTGCTGCGACAGGTTGAACAGCCGGCCCAGGGTGCGTGTTACGCCGGTGGCGCGCCCCAGGTGCAGCGGGTTGAACACACGGATCTGGATCTGCGGATGCGCCGCCAGGGTGGCGATGATCCGGTCCAGGCCATCGCTGGTGGTGTCGTCAAGCAGGATGCGCACCCGCACGCCACGGTCGGCAGCCTTGAGCAGTTCGTCCACTAGCATTCGCGTGCTGATGCCGTCATGGACGATGTAGTACTGCAGATCGAGGCTGCTTTGTGCGTTACGAATCAGCTCGGCGCGGGCCGTGAAGGCTTCGGTGCTGTTGGATAGCAAGCGAAACCCGGATTGCCCTTCATGGGGGGCGGCCTGAGCCTGGATCGAACGGCCGAATGCCGAATCGCTGGCGGGCAGCGCCTGACTCGGTTCGCGCTGAACGTCGAAGCTGGCGCAGCCGCCCAGGAACGAGGCGAGCAACAGAAGAGCGAGCAGGGGTTGTCTGACTCTCACGTGGGATCGTTCCGATTGGCGGCAGGGGTCGGCATATGGACGCTGGTTTCCCGAGAAAGGTCAGTCGGTGACGCTGTCAGTTTCAGCGAGCAGCTGGATGGCCGCAGCGCCGACCCTGCGCACCGCTTCTTCGATCTGCGGTGTTGGCTTGGCAGCGTAGTTCATCCGCAGGCAATTGCGATACTTGCCCGAGGCGGAAAAGATGCTGCCGACGGCAATCTGTACGCCCTGATCGTGCAAGGCGCGATTGAGCTTCAGCGTGTCGAACCCTTCCGGCAGTTCCACCCACAGCATGAAACTGCCTTGCGGGCGACTGGCCCGGGTGCCGGCCGGGAAGTACCGGCTCACCCAATCGATCATCACGTCGCGATTGCGTTGGTATTGGGTGCGCATCCGCCGCAAATGCGGTTCGAAATGCCCGGCTTTGAGGAATTCGGCAATCGCGATCTGCGGTTGTGGCGCGGTGGAGCCGGTGCTGATGTATTTCATGTGCAGCACCCGTTCCAGATAACGGCCGGGCGCGACCCAGCCAATCCGCAAGCCCGGTGCCAGTGTCTTGGAAAATGAACTGCACAACAGGACGCGGCCATCCTCGTCGAAGGATTTGATCGTGCGCGGACGCGGGTAGGTGTAGGCCAGTTCGCCATACACATCGTCCTCGATGATCGCCACGTCGAAACGCTGTGCGAGCGTCAACAACGCACGTTTGCGCGACTCCGGCATGATGTAGCCCAGCGGGTTGTTACAGTTGGGCGTCAACTGTATGGCCTTGATCGGCCATTGTTCCAGGGCCAGTTCCAGCGCGTCGAGGCTGATCCCGGTGAGCGGGTCGGTGGGGATTTCCAGGGCTTTCATGCCCAGGCCCTTGAGGGTTTGCATGGCGCCGTGAAAACTCGGTGAATCCACGGCCACAATGTCGCCCGGCTCGCAGATGGAGCGGATGCTGGTGGACAGCGCTTCGTGGCAACCGGTGGTGACCACCAGATCGTTGGCGCTTAGCTGACAGCCGGAATCGAGCAACAGGCGGGCGATCTGTTCGCGCAGTTCGAGGGTGCCGTAGATGTTGTCGTAGTACAGACCGGGCATGTCCTGCCGACGGCTGATTCGCGCCAGGTTGCGCAGCAGTGGCTTCATGGTCGGCGAGGTGATGTCGGGCATGCCGCGACCCAGTTGCACCACGTCCTTGCGTGGCACCGCGCGGATCAACTCCAGCACTTGATCCCATTGGGAAATGTCCACCGGTCGCTGGGCCGGGCGGCCAACGGCTGGCAGCTCCGGCAGCTCTCGACTCACCGGTACGAAATACCCTGACTTGGGTTTTGGCATCGCCAGCC
Organism: Pseudomonas sp. ANT_H12B; assembly: GCF_008369325.1. Taxonomy (GTDB): domain Bacteria; phylum Pseudomonadota; class Gammaproteobacteria; order Pseudomonadales; family Pseudomonadaceae; genus Aquipseudomonas. The sequence continues at coordinate 45,650 of NZ_VOBI01000002.1, forward strand.
CGCTGTCTTCCAGTACGCGATAGGCCTGCTGAACCGTGCTCAGGCTGACCCCGTGTTCGACGCTCAACGCCCGCACGGACGGCAGCCGGTCACCGGGGCGATAGAAGCCCTGTTCGATACGCGTGCCGAGCAATTCTGCGAGATTGACGTAAAGGGTCATGGGTGCAGTCTCGGTATGGAGGAATCGGTTAACCAGTACAGATGAAGTAAAAATACAGGATTCAGTGGTTGGATCGATCAATCTGTATGGATTTAATACAAGCGTATTGAATCTGTAATGCTTTTCGTCGTCCACGCATCATGAAAGCTCTGGCTACCCAAGTAAACAGGAGCAATCAAAATGAACGGCTTGAGCGATGTGCGGCTGACGTTACGCAGTCAGGAACTGGCAGCAGGGCAAAACAACGGTGCACGCGAGGCGGTCATGCGCGACGCGCCGTCCGGCCTGAGTCGCTGGGGCCTGTTCTGGCATCGTCTGCACACGCGCAAGGCGTTGCTGACGCTCACGCCGGAGCAGCTCAAGGATGTAGGGTTGAGTCGTGAGCAGGCGCGGGAGGAGGGGCTTAAACCGTTCTGGCGGATCTGAGTGCTGCGGTGTCGTTGCGGCCCTTATCGCGGGCAAGCCCGCTCCCACAGTGGTCGCTGGTGTTCACAACAATTGTGTTCACCGCCAATCCCTGTGGGAGCGGGCTTGCCCGCGATGAGGCCAGTAAGACCGCAGCTAATCGATCAGACCAACTCTTTAAGCCGATGCCACAACATCCCCAGCGCCAACAATGGCGAGCGCAAATGCTTACCGCCAGGGAACGTGATATGCGGCACCTTGGCAAACAGATCGAACCCGCCGCTCTGCTGACCACTGATCGCCTCAGCCAGCAACTTGCCCGCCAGGTGCGTGGCATTCACGCCGTGACCGGAATAAGCCTGGGCGTAATACACATTCGGCTGGTCCTTGAGCCGACCGATCTGCGGCAGACGGTTGGCGCCGATGCCAATCATCCCGCCCCATTGATAGTCGATCTTCACCCCGGCCAGTTGCGGGAAAACTTCCAGCATCTTCGGTCGCATGTACGCGCCGATGTCCTTCGGGTCCCGGCCTGAATAATGACAGGCACCGCCGAACAGCAAGCGTCGGTCAGCCGAGAGTCGGTAATAGTCCAGCGCCACCCGTTGATCACAGACCGCCATGTTCTGGGGCAGCAAAACGTGCGCCTGCTCCTCACTCAAAGGTTCGGTGGCAATGATGTAGCTTCCGGCGGGCAGCACCTTGCCGCTGAGTTCGGGATTGAGTTCATTGAGGTAGGCGTTGCAGCCCAGCACCAGCGTCTTGGCACGAACCGAGCCTTGGGCGGTATGGACCTTGACCTCGGGGCCGTAATCGATACGGGTCACCGCCGACTGTTCGAACAGCTTCACGCCCAGTTGCTGTGCGGCGGCCGCTTCGCCAAGGGCCAGGTTCAGCGGGTGCAGATGCCCCGAGCCCATGTCGATCAGGCCGCCGACGTAGCGGTCGGAACCCACCACCGAGTGCATTTCATTGGCTTGCAGAAGACGGGTTTCGTGGCGGTAACCGAGGCTGCGCAGTTCTTCCGCGTCTTCGGCGAAACCTTCAAGGTCTCGCGGCTTGTTGGCGAGGTCGCAGTAGCCCCAGGTCAGGTCGCAAGGGATCTGAAAACGCTCGACCCGCTGTCGGACGATTTCCACCGCTTCCAGCCCCATGAGTTTCATCTGACGCACGCCGTCGGCGCCGATCACATTAGCGAACTGATCGAGGCCATGACCGACACCACGAATCAACTGGCCGCCATTACGCCCGCTGGCGCCCCAGCCGATTTTGTGGGCTTCGAGCAGCACCACGCTGAGACCGCGTTCAGCCAGCTCCAGGGCCGTGTTCAACCCCGAGAACCCGCCACCGACCACGCACACGTCAGACACCAGCTCGCCTGTGAGCACCGGATGATCGGGCTGCGGCAGGCTGCTGGCGGCGTAATAAGAAGCAGCGTGCTGGTGGCTCGGGACAGATTGCTGAGCACGGGCATTCATGTGCGTGTTCCTGATGCTTGTGTTTAGGAAATTTGACGGAGCATAAGCCGGACCTTCGCAGGCGGGCAACACTGGTCGGTTGGTGCTGTCTGGATCGGGGCTTTTGCGTCAGAATCCCGGTCTATTCCGCTTTTGGTCACCGCTTCGATGAGCTGCAACAGTCAGAAAATTCGCACGCTACGGCAGCAGATTCCCTCGTTCGAGTGCGTCCCTGGCTGTCATGACTGCTGTGGGCCAGTGACCACCTCACCGGAAGAAATGTCCCGCCTGCCGCGCAAAACCCGGGCCGAGCAGGATGCGGCGATGGATGAGCTCAATTGCGTCCACCTGGGGCCCAACGGTTGCACCGTGTATGGCGAGCGACCGCTGATCTGTCGGCTGTTTGGCACCACCAAGACCTTGCCATGCCCCAATGGGCGGGGACCGGTGGAGCTGATTCATCCGCGGGTCGAGAAGCAGATTCACGAGTACATGGCTTCGACTCGCCAGGTCCTCGTCTGAGGGAAGACCGAGTCGCCTGTAATCGCTAGCAGGCTAGCTCCCACAGTTGATCTTCAGCAGACACACATTCTGTGCATGACACAGATCCAGTGTGGGAGCTAGCCTGCTAGCGATGGGGCCTGACCGGGCACCCCAAAATCTCAATCCGGAATCGGCAGGTTCAAGCTCTCTTTCACTTCTTCCATCACGATATAGCTCTTGGATTCGCGCACATGCGGCAGCTTGAGCAGGATGTCGCCCAGCAATTTGCGGTACGAGGCCATCTCGGAAATCCGCGCCTTCACCAGATAGTCGAAATCCCCTGACACCAAATGACATTCCAGCACATGGGGCAGTTTCAGCACCGCGCGTCGGAACTCCTCGAAAGTATCGCCGGATTTGTAGTCGAGGCTGATCTCGACGAATACCAGAAGACTGCCCTTGAGGTGCTGCGGATTGAGTCGGGCGTTGTAGCCCATGATGATCCCTTCGCGCTCCAGCCGCCGAACCCGCTCGGTACACGGCGTGGTCGACAGCCCGACCTTTTCCCCCAGCTCGGTAAAGGAGATGCGCCCGTCCGTTTGCAGGATCCGCAGGATGTTGCGGTCGATCTTGTCCAGCTCACGTTTGGTCTGAGTGTTGGTACGCATAGGGGATGCGCCTCCGTGAAAAGGGTTTTTGCCGAGAATTGTCGCCAAATATAGGCACTTATATAGTGAAAAGCACTGCCTAATCTTTTTTACACTGCGCACATCAATGCTCGACAACTACGAACGTCAGCGGCAAGCCGCGATGAGGGATATGAAAATGCGCGTTATGGTCTTGGGTTGCGGCGTCATCGGCACCGCCAGTGCTTATTATCTGGCCCGAGCCGGGTTTGAGGTGGTGGTGGTGGACCGTCAGCCAGCCGCTGCCATGGAGACCAGTTTCGCCAACGCCGGGCAGGTTTCGCCGGGTTATGCCTCTCCGTGGGCCGCGCCGGGCGTACCGCTCAAGGCCATCAAGTGGCTGTTGCAGCGTCACGCACCGCTGGCGATCAAGGCCACCGCCGACATCGACCAATACCTGTGGATGGCGCAGATGCTGCGCAACTGCACCGCCAGCCGCTATGCGGTGAACAAGGAGCGCATGGTCCGTCTGTCCGAGTACAGCCGTGACTGCCTCGATGAGCTGCGCGCCGAAACCGGCATTGCCTACGAAGGACGCAGCCTCGGTACTACACAATTGTTCCGCACCCAGGCTCAGCTCGACAACGCCGCGAAAGACATCGCCGTTTTGAAAGAGTCCGGCGTGCCGTTCGAACTGCTCGACCGCGCTGGCATTGCTCGGGTTGAACCGGCGCTGGCCGGCGTCACCGACATCCTCGCCGGTGCCCTACGCCTGCCGAACGACCAGACTGGCGACTGCCAGATCTTCACCACCCGCCTGGCCGAAATGGCTGTGAAACTGGGTGTGGAATTCCGCTTCGGTCAGGACATTCAGCAACTCGACTACGCCGGTGATCGCATCAACGGTGTATGGATCGACGGCAAACTGGAAACCGCCGACCGCTACGTGCTGGCGCTGGGCAGCTACTCGCCGCAGTTGCTCAAGCCGTTGGGCATCCGCGCTCCGGTGTATCCGCTTAAGGGTTATTCCTTGACTGTGCCGATCACCAACCCGGCGATGGCCCCGACTTCGACTATTCTCGACGAGACCTACAAGGTCGCGATCACCCGTTTCGACAACCGAATCCGCGTCGGTGGCATGGCTGAAATAGCCGGTTTTGACCTGTCGCTGAACCCGCGTCGGCGTGAAACCCTGGAGATGATCGTCAACGACCTTTATCCTCAGGGCGGCGATCTGACCCAGGCGAGTTTCTGGACCGGTCTGCGTCCGACCACGCCGGACGGCACGCCAATCGTTGGTGCTACGCCGTTCAAGAACCTGTTCCTGAACACCGGTCACGGCACGCTGGGCTGGACGATGGCGTGCGGCTCCGGTCGTTTGCTGGCGGACCTGATGGCGAAGAAAACGCCGCAGATCAGCGCCGAAGGCCTCGATATTTCTCGTTATGGCACCAAAACCCAGGAGTCCGCAAAACATGGCAATCCAGCGCCAGCTCACCAATGAGCGCATGAGCCAGATCGTCGTTAACAACGGCACCGTGTATCTGGCAGGGCAGGTCGGCGACGATATGGACGCCGGGATTGAACAGCAGACCCGTGAAACCCTCGCCAACATCGAGCGTTTGCTCGATCTGGCCGGAACCGACAAGAGTCGTTTGCTGTCGGTGACGATTTACCTCAAAGACATTGATGCGCACTTCGAAGGCATGAACGCGGTCTGGGACAAGTGGCTGCCAAAAGGCGTCGCACCGGCCCGTGCCACCGTTGAATCGAAGTTGTGCGAACCAAAAATCCTGGTGGAGCTGTCGGTTGTAGCCGCTCTGCCATAAGCCTGTCAGAAAGACCCCTCTCCCGGTGCTACTGGCGGTTCACGCCGGCAGCCAGCGCCGGTTTTTCTTCCCCATGACCGACTAGAAGTCTGCCGCCATGCGTCCAGCCCGTGCCCTGATCGACCTCCAAGCCCTGCGTCACAACTATCAAATCGCCCGTGAAGTCACGGGGGCCAAGGCCCTCGCGGTGATCAAGGCCGATGCCTACGGTCATGGCGCGGTGCGATGCGCCCAGGCGCTGGAAGCCGAGGCGGACGGGTTTGCGGTCGCTTGCATCGAAGAAGCGCTGGAACTGCGCGCCGCCGGCATTCGTGCGCCGGTGTTGCTGCTGGAAGGTTTTTTCGAAGCCGATGAGCTGTCGCTGATCGTTGAGCATGATTTCTGGTGTGTGGTGCATTCGCTGTGGCAACTCGAAGCCATCGAGAACGCCGCACTGAGCAAACCGATCACGGTCTGGCTCAAGCTCGATTCGGGCATGCACCGGGTTGGCTTGCATCCAAAGGATTATCAGGCGGCCTATCAACGGCTGCTGGCCAGCGGCAAGGTCGCGAAGATTGTTCTGATGAGCCACTTCGCTCGCGCAGATGAACTGCACTGTCAAACCAGCGCCGAACAGGTGGCGGTTTTCGAAGCGGCGCGTCAGGGTTTGTCGGCCGAGATCAGCCTGCGCAACTCGCCGGCGGTGCTCGGTTGGCCGCAGATTTCGAGCGACTGGGTTCGCCCGGGCATCATGCTCTACGGCGCGACACCCTTTGAAGAAGCCAATGCCGTTGCGTCCCGCCTGCAACCGGTGATGACCCTCGAATCTAAAGTGATTTGCGTGCGTGAACTGCCGGCCGGCGAGCCGATCGGTTATGGCGCCAGATTCATCACCCAGAAACCGATGCGCGTGGGCGTGGTCGCCATGGGTTACGCCGACGGCTACCCGCGTCAGGCGCCAACCGGTACGCCGGTGATGGTGGCTGGGCAGCGCAGCCAGTTGATTGGCCGGGTGTCGATGGACATGCTCTGCATCGACTTGACCGATGTGCCGCAAGCCGGCCTCGGTTCAACCGTCGAGTTGTGGGGTAAAAACATCCTCGCAAGCGACGTGGCGGCGGCCGCTGACACGATTCCTTACCAGATCTTCTGCAACCTGCGCCGAGTGCCGCTGCTCTATTCCGGGGCTTAACCCCAAACGCTGCGGACCGGAAGTCGTCTCACCGAACAGGATTCAGGCCAAAGTGTTGTAAATACTGAACGCTGTCGCCATGATAACGCGCAATATTCCTACAACCTGAATCCTGGAGGCGCAAGCTTGGACGTCGGTGAACGACTGCAATCCATCCGTAAGCTCAAAGGTCTTTCGCAGCGTGAACTCGCCAAACGCGCGGGCGTCACCAATAGCACCATTTCGATGATCGAGAAGAACAGCGTCAGCCCCTCGATCAGTTCGCTGCGCAAGGTACTGGGCGGGATTCCCATGTCCATGGTCGAGTTCTTTTCCGAAGAGATCCTGCAGGAAAAACCGACTCAGATCGTCTACAAAGCCAACGAGCTGATCGATATTTCCGATGGCGCAGTGACCATGAAACTGGTCGGCCGGGCTCACCCGAGCCGGGCTATCGCGTTCCTCAACGAAATCTACCCGCCTGGCGCAGATACCGGTGACGAGATGCTCACCCATGAGGGTGAGGAAACCGGGATTTTGCTTGAGGGTCGACTGGAACTGGTTGTAGGCCTGGAAACGTTTGTGCTCGAAGCCGGCGACAGCTACTACTTTGAAAGTACCAAACCGCACCGTTTCCGTAATCCGTTCGATGAACCGGCGCGACTAATCAGCGCAGCTACTCCAGCGAATTTCTAGGAAAAGAGGCGTCCCGCCAGCATTGCGCAGGTGCCCGAGTTGTTTTTCCGCCACGCATAAGACCCCTTCGACTTTAGGGTTGTTTAAGTGTGGCGGGCTTACCGTTATACTTGCGCCCGCCTGCGAACCGTGGCCGTGGGCGTGACTAGCCACCATTGAGGGTGAACGCGTGAATCTAATTAAGAAAATGCTGGCCGTACCAGCAACCGTATTGGCCCTATGGGCAGTCAGCGCACAAGCAGCGACCAGCGACGATATTGCTAAACGTCTTGAGCCGGTCGGCCAGGTTTGCGTTCAGGGTAAAGAGTGCAAGGGGATGGAAGTCGCGGCATCTGCGGGTGGTGGCGATGCCAAGACTCCTGATTCGGTGATTGCAAAACATTGCAACGCTTGCCACGGCACCGGCCTGTTGGACGCGCCGAAAATCGGTGATGCCGCGGCGTGGGGCGAACGTGCCAAGAAAGAAGGCGGCCTTGACGGCTTGCTGGCGAAAGCCATCTCCGGCGTCAACGCAATGCCTCCAAAAGGCACTTGCGCCGATTGTACAGATGCCGATCTCAAGGGTGCTATCGAGAAGATGTCCGGCTTGAAATAAGCTTTCATCTTCAGCGAAAAAGCCGCTTTCGAGCGGCTTTTTTGTGCCCGCGATTTGCCCTTGCGACTATTCTTTGGAGCAAAGGCCCGGCAAGCTCGGTCCAACCCCAATTCACGGAATATAAGGGAGGATCAGATGGTGCAGCTGTGTTCTATCGAGCAGGCGGTCGATGATGTATTGGCACGGTTGCCAGCGCATATCCACATGGGCCTGCCCCTCGGTCTGGGCAAACCCAACCACTTCGTCAACGCGCTCTATCAACGCCTCGCGCAACTGCCCGACCGGCAACTGACGATTTATACCGCGTTGTGCCTCGGCCGCCCTTCGTTGGGTGACGGTTTGCAAAAGCGTTTTCTCGAACCCTTCATCGAGCGGGTGTTTGGCGATTATCCAGAACTGGATTTCCTGGCCGACCTGCATCGCGACAGCCTGCCGTCCAACATCCGTATTCAGCAGTTCTTCATGCAGCCCGGCAGCCTGCTCCACAGCGCACAAGCCCAGCAGGATTACGTCAGCAGCAATTACAGCCACGCCGCGCGGGACATCAATGCCGCCGGGTTGAACCTGGTGGCGCAACTGGTGGCCAGCCACAGCGAACATCCAGATCGCTTGAGCCTGAGTTGCAACCCGGACATCACCCTTGACCTGTTCCCGATGATCGCCAAACGCCGAGCGGCGGGGGAGACGATCCTGCTGGTGGGCCAGGTACACAACGATTTGCCCTACATGCCGGGGGATGCGGAAGTCGGCATGGACACGTTCGATCTGCTGATCGACGAGAAGGACAGCACCACGCTGTTCTCCACGCCGAACATGCCGGTGGGGTTTCAGGATCACTTCATCGGCCTGCACGCCAGCACGCTGGTGCGCGATGGCGGCACGTTGCAGATTGGCATCGGCGCCATGGGCGATGCCCTGACTGCGGCGTTACTGGCGCGGCAGGCGGACAATAACGGTTACAAGGCGTTGCTGGCGGATGTGAATCTCAGCCAGTGGGCGCAACTGATCGACCGTGAAGGTGGCATCGAACCGTTCGCCAAGGGTTTGTACGGTTGCAGCGAAATGTTCGTCAACGGCCTGCTGGTTTTGGCCGATGCCGGGATCGTGCGGCGCAAGGTCTACCCGGATGTGTCGACCCAGCAACAAGCGAATGCCGGGACTCTGGATGAAGCCGCGCAGACTGACGGCCTCTCGGTGCATGGCGGGTTCTTCCTCGGGCCGCGCAGTTTCTACGAGCGTTTGCGCGAGTTGCCGCAAGGCAAGCGGCTTGAATTCAACATGACCCGCATCAGCTACATCAACGAGCTTTACGGTCAGGAAGAACTCAAGCGTTTGCAGCGCCTTGATGCGCGATTCATCAACACCGTGTTCACCATGACCTTGATGGGGGCCGGTGTGGCGGATCAGCTGGAAGACGGGCGAGTGCTCAGTGGTGTCGGCGGGCAGTACAACTTCGTGGTTCAGGGCCATGCACTGGAAGGCGCGCGTTCGGTGCTGCTGCTGCGCAGCTGGCGCGAGTCGGGCGGTGAGGTGAGTTCGAACATCGTCTGGGAGTACGGCCATTGCACGATCCCGCGGCACCTGAGGGATATCGTGGTCACCGAATACGGCATCGCCGATCTGCGCGGCAAGACCGATGCGGCGGTGATTGAGGCGTTGCTGAACATCAGTGATTCACGTTTTCAGCAGGGGCTGATCGAGCAGGCGCAGAACGTTGGCAAATTGCCGAAGGGTTTTCGTCTCGATCCGCGCTTCGCCGACAACAGTCCGCAGCGTTTGCAGGCGATCCAGGCTCTGCATTCGAACCTGTTTCCGGAATATCCGCTGGGGTGTGATTTCACCGAGGTGGAGCGCGATCTGCTGCGGGCGCTGAACTGGCTCAAGAGCAAATTCAAGCTCACCGAAATTCTGGAGTTGGGGAAGGCTGCGCTGGATGCGCCGGAGCCTTCGGCATTTCCCGAGCATCTGGAGCGGATGCAGCTGACGAAACCGGAGGGTTTGAAAGAGGACTTGTTTCAGCGGCTATTACTCACCGGCCTCAAAGCCACCTCGATGTAACAGACAACAAAAAACCTGTGGGAGCGGGCTTGCCCGCTCCCACAGGTACAACGGTGCAGCTGATTTATTCGATGAAGGTTACGAGACCGCCAGCCAGCGACTGAACGCGAGCCAACGATTCAACGCGATAACCCTGAGCATCCAGTTCCGCACGGCCGCCCTGGAACGACTTCTCGATCACAATCCCCAAACCCGCGACGGTAGCGCCGGCCTGTTTGATGATCGAGATCAGCGCTTGCGACGCCTTTCCGTTGGCCAAAAAGTCGTCGATGATCAGCACGCGGTCACTGCTGGTCAGGTGGCGCGGGGAAATCGCCACGGTGCTTTCGGTCTGCTTGGTGAACGAGTAAACCGTCGCCGACAACAGGTTTTCAGTCAGGGTGAGGGACTGATGCTTGCGCGCAAAAATCACCGGAACACCAAGGTTCAGACCGGTCATGATCGCCGGAGCAATGCCCGAGGCTTCGATGGTGACGATCTTGGTGATGCCCGAATCCTTGAACAGCGTGGCGAATTCGTCGCCGATCAGCTTCATCAGGGCCGGGTCGATCTGATGGTTCAGAAAGGCGTCGACTTTCAGGACCTGGTCGGAAAGCACGATGCCTTCTTCGCGAATTTTCTTGTGCAGTGCTTCCATGAAGCTTTCCTCTAATGACGTCTGTGCGTCTAAGGCTGGTTAAAAAGTAGTCGATTCTAGCGCTTTAACATCGCGCGTATATCCGCCAATGCGGTATTGCCGCGAACGGCTTTGACTTCCACGGGTGTGTCGTCGTTGCCTTCCCAGGCGAGGTCGTCCGGCGGCAGCTCATCAAGGAAGCGGCTCGGTGCGCAGTCGATGATCTCGCCGTATTGCTTACGCTTGGCGGCGAAGGTGAAGGCCAGCGTCTGACGCGCTCGGGTAATTCCGACGTAGGCCAGCCGGCGTTCTTCTTCGATGGTGTCGGCTTCGATGCTGGAGCGGTGCGGGAGGATTTCCTCTTCCATGCCCATGATGAACACGTAGGGAAATTCCAGACCTTTGGAGGCGTGCAGGGTCATCATCTGCACACCTTCGGCGCCGTCTTCTTCTTCCTGCTGACGTTCCAGCATGTCGCGCAAAACGAGTTTGCCGATGGCGTCTTCGACGGTCATCTCGCCTTCTTCGTCTTTTTCGAGCGTGTTCTTCAACGCCTCGATCAGGAACCACACGTTGCCCATGCGGTAATCGGCGGCCTTGTCGCTGGAGCTGTTGGTGCGCAGCCAGTTCTCGTAGTCGATGTCCATGACCATGCTGCGCAACGCCGAGATCGGGTCTTCGCCGGCGCATTGCTCGCGGACCTTGTCCATGAAGCGCTTGAAGCGCGACAGGCGATCGGTGAAGCGCGTATCCAGATGCTCGCCCAGGCCGATTTCGTCGGTGGCCGCGTACATGGAGATTTTGCGTTCGGTGGCGTAGTTACCGAGTTTTTCCAGCGTGGTCGAACCGATCTCCCGGCGTGGGACGTTGATCACTCGCAGGAAGGCGTTGTCGTCGTCCGGGTTCACGAGCAGGCGGAAGTAGGCCATCAGGTCTTTCACTTCCTGACGTCCGAAAAAGCTGTTGCCGCCGGACAATCGGTAAGGAATCTGGTGGTGTTGCAGCTTCAGCTCGATCAGCTTGGCCTGGTAGTTACCGCGATACAGGATCGCGAAATCGCTGTACGGCCGATCCGTGCGCAAGTGCAGGGTCAGCAGTTCCACGGCCACGCGTTCGGCTTCGGCGTCTTCGTTGCGGCAACGGATCACGCGAATCTCGTCGCCGTGACCCATCTCGCTCCACAGCTGCTTTTCGAATTCGTGCGGGTTGTTCGAGATCAGCACGTTGGCACAGCGCAGGATGCGGCTGGTGGAGCGGTAGTTTTGCTCGAGCATGACCACTTTCAGGGACGGGTAATCGTCCTTGAGCAACATCAGGTTTTCCGGGCGGGCGCCGCGCCAGGCGTAGATCGACTGGTCATCGTCGCCCACCACGGTGAACTGATTGCGCGTGCCGATCAGCAATTTCACCAGCAAATACTGGCTGGCGTTGGTGTCCTGGTATTCGTCCACCAGCAGGTAGCGGACTTTGTTCTGCCATTTTTCGAGGATGTCGGCGTGTTCCTGGAACAGCTTCACCGGCAGCAGGATCAAGTCGTCGAAGTCCACCGCGTTGAACGCCTTGAGCGTGCGCTGATAGTGGGTGTAGACGATGGCGGCGGTCTGTTCCTTTGGGTTGCGCGCGTTTTCCAGGGCTTCGGGCGGCAGGATCAGGTCGTTTTTCCACGAGCCGATCATGTTCTTGATCTCGTCGACGCCGTCGTCGCCCGAGTATTCCTTCTGCATGATGTCGGTCATCAGGGCTTTGACATCGGTCTCGTCGAAGATCGAGAAACCTGGCTTGTAGCCCAGCCGCGCGTGTTCCTTGCGGATGATATTCAGGCCCAGATTGTGGAAGGTGCAGACGGTCAGGCCGCGGCCTTCGCCGCCCTTGAGCAAGGTGCCGACCCGTTCCTTCATCTCGCGCGCGGCCTTGTTGGTAAAGGTCATGGCGACGATGTACTGGGCGCGGATGCCACAGTTCTGGATCAGATGCGCAATTTTGCGGGTGATCACACTGGTCTTGCCGGAGCCTGCACCGGCGAGCACCAAAAGAGGGCCGCCGACGTAGCTCACGGCTTCTTGCTGCCGGGGATTGAGTCGGGACATACGAAATCAGGGAGTCGTTTGCGAAATGGGCCGGCATTTTAACAGGCTCAGCGAATTGTGCTGCTCTGTCCGACTTGTGACGCAGCACGCTATCTATATTTGCCGGTTTTGATACTTTCACGCAGGATGCGCAATGAATTTGCGTCTAATGTTCGTAATCCAGGCCCCAAGACACGTTTGATAACGGATGCCATTTGGTCATTGGTTACCGGCGCTGCATAATGCCTGCCGCCTACATCTTTGCAGAGTCTAGGGAGCTAGCTTGTCTACGCCTGTCGAACCCTTGCGTTTGCTGCTACTGGCCGAAGAGCCAGCGTGGGCAGCGTTGTTGCGCGAGTGTCTGGCTCCGATGGGGAACTCGGCCGTGCTGATCAGCGCGCCGAGCTGGGAGTCGGTCAACAGTCTGTTCGATGACAACCGCAGCGCGGTGTTGTTGACGATCCCGGCTCTCCAGCCTTTGCCTGGCCGTTGCAGCCTGCCGACAGTGTTGCTGCTGGAGCATGAGCCGCCGTCTCCACCCGACGGTGTGAGTGACTGGCTGGTGCGCGATCTGCTCGATCCCGGCATGTTGCGCCGTTGCCTGCGCCATGTGCGTGAACGCGGCTTGCTGGAAAACACTCTGCAACGCCTGGCCGAGCAAGATCCGCTCACCGGCATCGCCAATCGTCAGGGGTTCCAGACTTTGCTGGCGGCGCGTCTGGCGGAAAACGACGGCCGTGGCCTGGCACTCGGTCACCTCGATCTCGACAACTTTCGTCACGCCAACGACGCCCTCGGCCACCAGGCCGGCGACCGACTGATTCTGCAAGTGGTCGCACGCCTGAAAAGCCAGCTTGAGGCCGGCGATCAACTGGCGCGGCTGGGCAGTGATGAGTTTGCCCTGCTGATCGACACCCGCCGCGCGCCTCAGCGGGCCGAGTGGATGGCCGAACGCATCACCGAAGCCTTGGCCGAGCCTTACTGGGTCGACGGCGAAAGTCTGTTGATCGGTTCCAGTCTGGGCATCGCCCACGCTCGAGCCCAGGCCGGTGCCGATCCGCTGATGTGGCACGCGCACATCGCCATGCAGCAGGCCAAGAGCACGCAGGGCTGCACTTTCCACATCTTCAACGAACGCATCAATCGCAACGCCCGCAGCATCGCCGACCTCGAAAGCGAGCTGCGCCGGGCTTTGCGTCGCGATGAGCTGGAGCTGCATTACCAGCCACGCCTGAACCTTGAGGACGGCCAGATTGTCGGCCTCGAAGCCTTGGTGCGCTGGCGTCATGCCGAGCGCGGCTTGCTGCCGCCGAGCGAGTTCGTCCCGCTGGCCGAGCAAAGCGGTTTGATCGTGCCGTTGGGGTACTGGGTTATTTCCCGGGCCCTGCGGGACATGCAGGCGTTGCGCGAACGGGGTTTACCGGCGCTGCACATGGCGATCAACCTGTCGTTCCGGCAGTTTCAGGACAGCCAGTTGCTGTCGACCCTGAGCCGGCTGATTGCCGAGCGCGGCGTCGAGGCGCAATGGCTGGAGTTCGAACTGACCGAAACCGCGGTGATGCGCCGCAGCGATCTGGTGAAGCAGACCATGGATGCCCTTGGGCGCCTGGGTGTGCGTTTCTCCCTGGATGACTTCGGCACCGGTTTCTCCTCGTTCGTGCACCTCAACAGCCTGCCGATTACTTTGCTGAAGATCGACAAGAGCTTTGTCGGCGGTATGGAACAGCGCGAAGAGAATCGAAAACTGGTCCACGCGATGATCAATCTGGCACACAACCTCAATCTTGAAGTGGTCGCCGAAGGTGTGGAAACGCCAGAGCAGCTGGATTTGTTGCGCGGGTTTGGGTGTGATCAGGTGCAGGGGTATCTGATTAGCAAGCCGTTGCCGCTGGCAGGGCTTGTTGAGTATTTGACGTTCGGTTCCAGCCAGCAGCCGTCACTGGAAGTCGTGGTGTAAACGGTCCTGCGAACACCGCTCCCACAGGGATGTCAGTCAGGTTGAGCCATCTGGAAGTCGCCTTGGGACGACGGTTCGCGTCTGATCATCCGCTTCATCTTCCACTCAAACGCCAACGTCAGACTCACCGCTGCACACGCCAGCCCCAACGCCAAGCCCCACCAGACACCCGTCGGCCCCCAGTTCAAATGGAAGGCCATCCACCAGGCGGCCGGCGCACCAATCAGCCAATAGCAACCCAAACCCACCAGGAAGGTGGTCTTGGCATCCTTGAGCCCGCGAATGCAACCCATGGCGATGGTTTGCGTACCGTCGAACAGCTCGAACCACGCCGCTACCGCCAGCAGGCTCACAGCCAGATTGATGACCTCGCGAAATGCCGGGTCGTTGTGGTCCAGGAACAAGCCGATCAATTGATTCGGCAGCAGCCAGAAGACCATCGCAAACCCGAGCATAGCCGCCGCGCCGAAGACGATCCCCACCCGCCCGGCCAGCCGTGCGTCCAGCAATTGCCCGGCGCCGTAGTGCTGGCCGATGCGCATGGTGATCGCATAGGAAAGCCCCGCCGGAATCATGAACGCCACCGAGACGATCTGCAGGGCGATCTGGTGCGCCGCCAGTTGCGTACTGCCCATGGTGCCCATGCACAGCGCGGCGAACGCGAATAGTCCGACTTCCACGGCGTAGGTGCCGCCAATCGGCAGGCCGAGGCGCCACAGTTCTTTCAAATACTGACGGTTGGGCCGCGACAGACCCTGGCGCAAGGGATAGGCGTCGTAAGCCGGGTGCCGACGGATGTGCAGCGCCAGCGCCACGGCCATCAGGTTGGCAACAATCGCGGTCACCAGCCCGATCCCCACCAAGCCCATTTTCGGCAAGCCGAACATCCCGGTGATGAACGCGTAGTTGAGGACGAAATTGGCCACGGTGCCGGCGAGGCTGATGACCATCACCGGGG
Organism: Pseudomonas sp. ANT_H12B; assembly: GCF_008369325.1. Classification (GTDB taxonomy): domain Bacteria; phylum Pseudomonadota; class Gammaproteobacteria; order Pseudomonadales; family Pseudomonadaceae; genus Aquipseudomonas. The sequence continues at coordinate 60,706 of NZ_VOBI01000002.1, forward strand.
TTGCCCGGCCGATGGCGCTGGTAAAACCGCGCAGGGCCATGAAGCTCAGGTAGCCGGGCAGGGCGAACGGCAGGATCAGCAAAAACTGCCCGGCGGCCTGGACGTTGGTTTCGGTCTGGCCGAACAGCAGCAGCACCGGTTTGAGGTTCCACAGCAGCAAGCCGGCCACCAGCGCCATCAACCACGCCAGCCACAATCCCGCCTGGGTCAGCCGCGCCGCACCGACGATGTCGCCAGCACCCTGACGGATCGCCACCAAGGTGCCGACCGCCGCAATCACACCGATGCAGAAGATCGACACGAACGAGTAAGTCGCCGCGCCCAGACCGCCGCCGGCCAGCGCTTCGGGACTGAGGCGCGCCATCATCAGGGTGTCCGTGAGGACCATCAGCATGTGCGCCAACTGCGAGGCAATCAACGGCCCCGCCAGCCGCAAGATGGCCCAGAGTTCAATACGCGCTGGATGCTGCATGGTCATCACGCTCGATTTTCAAAGAGAACTGGAAGCGTCGATTCTCGGCGCTCTCGGGGGTTTGCACAAAGGGATAAAAAGGATGGGTGGCATGATTAAAACTCATGCAGCGGAGTTTCTGATAAGTTGGCGGAATTGCGCTATAGGAGCTTTCCTGATGTCTCGTCGTCTTCCTCCCTTGTATGCCCTTCGCGCATTCGAAGCGGCGGCGCGGCATAGCTCGTTTACCCGTGCCGCCGAAGAATTGTCGATCACGCAAAGTGCAGTCAGCCGGCACATTCGTACGCTCGAAGAGCATTTCGCCTGCCGGCTGTTTCACCGTAGCGGACGCAATCTGCAATTGACCGAATCGGCGCGGCTGATCTTGCCCGGCATTCGCGAAGGCTTCACCGCATTGGAGCGGGCCTGCAATACCCTGCGCGCCGAAGATGACATCCTGCGCATGAAGGCCCCGTCTACCCTGACCATGCGTTGGTTGCTCGCGCGGCTCAGTCGCTTTCGACACCTGCAGCCGGGTAACGAGGTGCAGTTGACCAGCGCCTGGATGGACATCGACTCGGTGGACTTCAACCATGAACCCTTCGACTGCGCCGTCATCCTCAGCAACGGGAATTTTCCTCCGGACTGGGAGGCGAGTTTCCTGTTCCCGGAAGAGCTGATTCCCGTGGGTGCGCCGAATCTTCTGAAGGATCAACCTTGGGACGTCGCGCGTCTGGTCAGTGCCGAACTGCTGCATCCAACACCGGACCGCCGCGACTGGCGCAATTGGCTGGAGCGCATGGGCCTGACCGATCGGGTATCGCTCAAGGGCGGGCAGGTGTTCGACACGTTGGAGCTGGGCATGATCGCCGCCGCGCGAGGGTACGGCGTATCTATGGGGGATCTGCTGATGGTGGCGGAAGATGTCGCCCAGGGGCGGCTGAGTTTGCCGTGGCCGACGGCTGTCGCCAGCGGTGAGAAATATTATCTGGTCTGGCCGAAAACCCGCCCCGGAGGTGAGCGTATGCGCAGGCTGAGCGACTTCTTGCAGGGCGAAGTCCGGGCCATGGAATTACCGGATGTCGAGCGCTTGAGCTGAATCGATAGAGCCGTCGCAATGGCGGCTTTGAGCCATATCCCGGTTAATCACTCAAGTATTCAGGTTTGCCGCCGAAAATCTGCAGGTAGAACCTTCGTGCAGGTTCGGCGTAATTCCCATTATTAGAAATTTTGTCGAGTGTGCGTCGGGATCAGGAAGATCCGGTCACTCGACCAGGAGCTTTCATGTCTCAACCTCGTGCTCGGATAGCCTCACAGCTGGGTCTCGCGCTTGCCGTGATACTGGCGATTGTCATCAGTGGCAGTACCGTGTTCGCCTTGCGTTCGCTGGACTCGGCCAACCTAGCCACCCGCGAAGAGCACCTGGCCAGTGAAGCCCGGCTGCTGGCCGACCAGCTGAGCACATTTCACGGCACGTTGCGTGAAAGCACCCAGCGTCTGGCCGGCCTGTTCGAGAAACGCTTCAGCGCGGGGCTGAGCGTGCATCCGGACGAACCGGTAACCGTGGCGGGCATCCAGACGCCGGGTTTGCATCTGGGCGCTGAAGTGTTGAACAACAACTTCAAGGAAGTCGACGAGTTCAAGCAAATGACGGCGGGTGTCGCCACGGTGTTCGTGCGCAGTGGCGACGACTTCATCCGGGTCAGCACCAATGTCAGCAAACAGGACGGCAACCGGGCTATCGGCACCGTGCTCGATCACGCGAACCCGGCTTACGCCCGTTTGATGGCGGGGCAGAGCTTCGTCGGTCGATCGTTGCTTTTCGAACGCTTCTACATGTCGCAATACACCCCCGTACGCGACAGCAGCGGTAAGGTCATTGCCGTGCTGTACGTAGGATTCGATTACACCGACGCTCAGAACGCGCAGTTCGCCAACCTCAAACGCTTCCGCATCGGTCAGACCGGTTCTCTGGCGCTGCTTGATGAGCAGAACAAATGGCTGGTGCCGATCGCGGGCGTGCAAGCACTGGATCGGGCAGTCCCAGCAATCAACAGCCTGGTGAAGACCCCGGGCAAGGGCGAGTTCTGGAGCGACACGTCGGAAGATTTCTACAGCATCGCCGTACCGTTCGAAGGCGGCCCATGGTCGGTCGTAGCGAGCATGCCGAAAAGCGAAATTCGCGCCGTGACCTGGAGTGTCGGTATTCAATTGGCGATTGGCAGCCTGCTGGCGATGTTGATCGCCGTGGGTTCGGCAGTCTGGTTGCTGCGCAGCAAACTGGCTCCGCTGGGTGATCTGGTGCGTCAGGCCGAAGCCTTGGGCGCCGGTGATTTGAGCGTGCGGCTGAACGTATCGAGCAACGACGAGATCGGTCAGTTGGCCCGCGCCTTCAACCAGATGAGCCAGGCTTTGTCGACCATGGTCGAGCACATCCGCAAGGCCTCGCAAGAGGTCAACAGCCGTGCTCAGGCCTTGTCCGGTCTGTCCGGTGGCGCCTATGAAGGAATGGAACAGCAGTCGGGCGAGATCGCCAGCATGGCCGGTGCCGTGGAAGAGTTCAGCGCCACCTCCCTGAACATTGCCGACAACATGGGCAGCACTCAGCGTCTGGCTCAAGAAAACGCACAGCAAACCCAGATCGGTCGTACGTCGATGGACGAAGCGTCCTCGTCCCTGGAACAAATCGCCGGCGCGCTGAACAGCACGGCGACGGTGATCAATACCTTGGGTCAGCGTTCCCAGGAAATCGGCGGCATTGTCGGTGTGATTACCTCGATTGCCGAGCAGACCAACTTGCTGGCGCTCAATGCCGCCATCGAAGCGGCCCGTGCCGGTGAGCAGGGGCGTGGTTTTGCGGTCGTGGCGGATGAAGTTCGCAGCCTGGCTTCGCGTACCCGCCAGGCCACTGACGAAATTTCCGGGATGATCCAAAGCATTCAGCAGGAAACCGGCAACGCCATCAGCACCATGGAACAGGGCAACGTGTTAATGCAGGAAGGGCTGTCGCGCAACGCGAATGTCGCTTCAGCCCTGGCGCGTATCGATGAGCAAAGCCGTTCTGCCGGGCAGCAATTCGCTGCGATCACTACGGCGACCCAAGAGCAAAGCAGCACGGCGACGTTGCTCAGCAGCAACCTGCAAAGCATTGCCCTGGCTAACAGCGAGCAACGAGAAGTTGTTTCCAATCTGGCCGTCACCGCCAAAGAGCTGGAGAAGCTCGCGGCGGACTTGCGGCATGAGGTTGATCGGTTCCGCTGAGTCACTGCTGAAATCGCCATCGCGGGCAAGCCCGCGATGGGATCAACTCAGTTCCCCCGGTTTTAACCCCAACCCCCCGCATCACTATCAATTTGCCTTCGCTGTTGTGTTTTTTAAGCTTGATGAATCGTTTCAGCAAGACTATAAAAACCACACAACTCCAAGAAAGGCTCCCATCATGACCCCGCTCAAACTCGCCATAACCCTAGGCGCGATGACCGTTGCCTCCCACGCCATGGCTTGGGATTACGTTCTGCTAGACACCGACAAAGCCGCCCAGAACTGGCAAATCACCAGCCAGCAACTCGGCGTAAAAACCGACAAACCCTTCAGCGTGAGCCTGCGCACCTTGCACGGCGGTCGGCAGGAGGGCGTCAGCATCGTCGACATCGATAACGGCACAATGAAACTCTCGGTGGTCCCCTCTCGTGGGATGAACGTCCTGCAGGCGTCGGTCGGTAATGTGCGCATGGGCTGGGATTCGCCGGTCAAGGACGTGGTCAATCCGTCCTTCATCGAACTCAACGGCCGTGGTGGTCTGGGTTGGCTCGAAGGCTTCAACGAACTGGTCGCTCGCTGCGGCTACGAATGGGTCGGTCACCCCGGCATGGACAACGGTGAACTGCTGACGCTCCATGGCCGCGCCGCCAACATCCCGGCCAGCAAAGTCACCTTGCACATCGACGAAAAACCGCCATACACCATCAGCCTGCGCGGCGAGCTGAAAGAGCAGGCGTTCAAGAAAGTCGACTTCTCCGTTGCGACCGAACTGGTCACCGAACCAGGCAGCGTAGCGTTCTCCCTCAACGACACCCTGACCAATAACGGCGACTATCCGAAGGAGTATCAGGCGCTTTATCACAGCAACTTCAGCGCTCCGTTTCTGGAGCAGGGCGCGCGTTTTGTTGCACCGGTCAAACAGGTGTCGCCGTTCAATGACAAGGCAAAAGGGGATCTGCCGGACTGGCAGACTTACCGCGCACCGACCAAGGATTACGACGAGACGGTTTACAACGTCGTGCCCTATGCCGATTCCAAGGGCGATACGTTGACGGTGCTGCATAACAAGGCCGGCAGCCTGGGTGTATCGGCCGGCTTCAACACTCAAACACTGCCAGTGTTTTCTCTGTGGAAAAACACCGATACCCAAGGGCAGGGTTATGTCACGGGTCTTGAGCCGGGAACGAGCTTTTCCTACAACCGTCGGTATCAGCGGCCACTCGGTTTAGTGCCGACAATTGGGGTGAAGGAGCAGAAACAGTTCCAGATTCATTACAGTTTGCTGGCGGATAAAGGAGCTGTGGATAACGCGTTGAAGCGAGTGAACGAGATTCAGGGCGGGCGGCAGACTGAGGTACGACAAACACCGCTCGTGGATCTCACCAAGGAATAATCCCTGCTAATTTGTGCTCGGCCGGTATTGCAGCGCCTCGGCCAAGTGCTCGCGGGTGATGCCATCGACTTGCTCAAGGTCCGCCAGGGTGCGCGCCACTTTGAGCAGTCGATGGGCTGACCTTAGCGACAAGGTCAGTCGTTCGCACGCAGTCTCCAGCCAGGTTTCGTCGGCTGTGGATAAGTTGCAATGGCGGCGCAGGCCTGGCAGATCGAGAAAGGCGTTGGCGCAGCCCTGGCGTTTGTGTTGCCGTTCTCGTGCTTCGGCGACCAGAACAGCGGCAGTGGCCGTGTCGTCGCCGGCCTTCAACGCGGGGTTCAACGCCGTAGCTTCACGGGCGACGGTCAGGTGCAGGTCGATACGATCCAGCAGTGGCCCCGACAGTTTGTTGCGGTAGCGCTGGACCATGTCCGGCGTACAACTGCATTTGCCGCTGGGTTCGCCAAGATATCCACAGGGGCACGGGTTCATCGCGGCCACTAATTGAAAGCGAGCCGGAAATCTCACGCGATCCTTGGCGCGGGAAATTACGATGCAGCCCGACTCCAATGGCTCTCTCAGAACCTCCAATACCTTGCGATCAAATTCCGGGAGTTCATCGAGAAACAGCACGCCATGGTGGGCGAGAGTTATTTCGCCGGGTTGCGGTTTCGAACCACCGCCCACCAACGCCGGGCCCGAGGCGGAGTGGTGGGGTTGGCGGAATGGTCTTTGCGGCCAGTGGCTTAAGGGCACGCAACTGGTGACGGATTGAATGGCAGCGACTTCCAGCGCCTCGTTTTCGGCTAACGGGGGAAGCAGCCCCGGTAACCGACTCGCCAACAGTGTTTTCCCGGTCCCCGGCGGTCCGCTAAATAACAGGTTATGAGCGCCCGCCGCAGCTATCAGCAACGCACGCTTGGCCGAGAGTTGGCCCTGCACCTCATTCAAGTCCGGATAGGGTTTGCTGGCGTAGAGCAAGCCATTGGAAACGTAGGGCTCGACCGGCGTATGTCCATTGAAATGTGCAACGGCTTCCAGCAGGTGATCCACGGCAAACACCTTCAACCCGGACGCCAGGCACGCCTCCTCGGCATTCGCCCGCGGCACCATCAACGAACGCCCGGCCTTGCGTGCTGCTAGCGCAGCCGGCAACACACCTCTCACAGCACGTACCGCGCCTGACAACGCCAATTCGCCGAGGCATTCAATGTCATCCAGCGTCAACGTCGGCACCTGGACGCTGGCGGACAGAATCCCCAAAGCAATCGCCAAATCGAATCGTCCGCCGTCCTTCGGTAGGTCAGCGGGAGCGAGATTCAAGGTGATACGCCGTGCCGGGAATTGCAGCCCTGAATTGATGATCGCGCTACGCACTCGATCCTTGCTTTCCTTCACTGCAGCCTCCGGCAAACCCACCATCGTCAATGACGGCAAACCGTTGGCCAGATGGACTTCTACGGTAACGGCGGGCGCATCCACGCCAATCTGGGCACGGCTGTGGACGATGGAGAGGGACATGGTCGTTCCTTGAGCATTTTACGGGGGGCGCTTCCTGCGGGTTTTTGAAGGGTAGACGGGTGCGATAGATTTGGGGCGTGGTTATGCAGGCAAACTTTCACTGGATGTTGCGGACACGGAGCGGGGTAGTTGCGAGGCACAAAAAAACCGCCATTCAGACGGTTTTTTCAAGAAGCAGTATTTAGTTTCTTCCACCAGCCAACCAACCACTGGGTTCAAGTTCTTTGCCGCGCGCGATGGCGACTTCAATAAAGCGTCGTTGTTTAGTCGATAAATTCCCAGCCAAGCGACGTGCTTCGGCGTGAAGTTCAGTAAGTTGTAACAGCTTCGGTTGAAGTGAGCGAGGTGGTGAGGCAGCAGAGCGGTGTCAGTGTTGGTCTGGCAAAGAAGCTATCCATGCTTTTGAATACCACGCCCGAATTCTGGCTGAATCTGCAATCGAGCTACGATCTTCGTAGCGCCGAAATCGAGCGTGGATGAGCGCTTAAAGCGAATGCAACGCTCGAGAAGCTTTTTTCCACCATGGAAGGTTGACCGGACGCTGCGTTTGCTCGCCGCTCGGCAGCATATGTGGAACATCCTGCAACCGAATCCACGGTTGATTATTCCAATGCAACAGGCTCAGCGACATCTCAGGCCAGCTCAGCAGGCTCAGGATCGGGCGTTCGGTTGAAGTGGCTTGCTGGGCATCTCTGAGGGCGGGGACCACATCGTGGGTCAGCCATTCGCGCAGGGCCCGGTATTCGGGGCAGTAGTGGTAGACCAGCAGCGCGTAGACGCCGGATTCGCTGATGAGCAGGGTGTTTTCGATGGTGCCGTGGATGACGACTCGTGCGGATTGATGTTGATCGGGATCGAGTTTTCGGACGGCGCGTTCGTCGAGGAAAAGACGAAGCAGACGGCCTAAGTCTCGGGCGCTGAACCAAGGCTGGTTTTCGATCAAAAGCGCGTGAAGGTGGAGTTTGTGGCGGGTGAAGACTTGGGGGATTAGATAGTTTTCGTCCATAGCGCAGTACCCAAAATTCGCTTGATAGATAACTGCCACTTATCGTCGCCAAACAATAAGGGTGGCAGCGGCGTGCGGGTTGGCGAACCGGCCAAGCGAATACCGGCAGACCCGAAGGTCTCCCACACGCAGCCGCCATAATTCGAATCGGGAGAGATATCCGTAATCGAATGAGGTTGCGTGCATAGCTTGGTTCCAGGTCGCCAAACCCAGTGCTGAACATTCAGCATTGGGTGAGCTTAGGAACCGGGGCTTTGCTGCGCAATCGGACGGCGGTGGTTTTCTTGTAGGACGTTGCCGGGGGTTTTGAGGGCTTAAAGATCAAAAGATCGCAGCCTTCGGCAGCTCCTACAGGGGTGGTCTGTCCAGTGTGGGAGGGCTGGTAGACCGAGGCGACTCCATTCGCGGGCAAGCCCGCTCCCACAGGGATTGTGGTGTTATTCGGTTGGTGGATTGAGCTTCGCTTCCAGCTCAGCCACTTTCGCCTCAAGACTCTCGAGCCGTGCACGGGTGCGTGCCAGCACAACCATCTGGCTATCAAACTCTTCCCGGCTCACAAGATCCAGCTTGCTGAAGCCGCTCTGCAACAGAGCCTTGAACTGGCTTTCGATTTCGCTTTTCGGCAGTGGGGTGTCGCCGCTGAAGAGGCGCGAGGCGGTGCCGCTCAGGGCATCGAGGAAGTCTTTGGGTGCGAGCATGGGAAATGTCCTGTCAACAATGGCGGGCAGTGTATCACGCAGTGTCTATAGTCAATCCCGACAGGAGGCCGTGCACGCTTTTCGCGCATGCGGATGGACGGCAGCGCACTGTTGTTGTGCGTAGCGCCGCGGGAGTTGCGGTGAAGAGGCAGGGATCAGCGGCTAAAAGCCTGAAAACAGGGAGCTTTGTGGAGATGGCAAGCTTTCTGCTTAGTGCCTAGTGACCCATGCACTGATGCAGTCGCTGTGACGAATGCAGTGCGCCAAGCGGAACGGGGGAAGAGTTTCGTGCGGAGTGGTTAGCAGACATCGGACGGGCAGGTAAGGCCGACGATGCGTTACAAAGCCAGGCACTGCGCTTAGACTTGAGTCGGGTTTGTTTTCCTGGGGCAAGTCCACCAATTCGGGAGAGAGTTTTCATGAAGCTAGTCACTGCCATCATCAAGCCGTTCAAACTGGACGACGTGCGCGAGTCGCTGTCCGAGATCGGCGTGCAGGGCATTACCGTTACTGAAGTCAAAGGCTTCGGTCGGCAGAAGGGTCACACCGAGCTGTATCGCGGCGCGGAGTACGTGGTCGATTTCCTGCCAAAGGTGAAGATCGATGTCGCCATTGACGACAAGGATCTTGATCGGGTTATCGAGGCGATAACCAAGGCTGCCAATACCGGCAAGATTGGTGACGGCAAGATCTTCGTGGTCAATCTGGAACAGGCGATTCGCATCCGTACCGGCGAAACCGATACCGACGCGATTTAAAAGCCGCCACAAACCCAACGCCCCAGGAGAAAACAATATGACTCTGCGTAAATTCGCAGGGCTAGGAGCCCTGTTGTCCCTCGTAATGCCCAGCCTGGCTATGGCGGCAGACGAAGTGGCGGCCCCAGTCCTCAACTCCGGCGACACCGCCTGGATGTTGACCTCGACAGCCCTCGTGCTGTTCATGACCATTCCCGGTCTCGCGCTGTTCTACGGCGGCATGGTTCGTTCCAAAAACATTCTTTCCGTGATGATGCAGTGCTTCGCCATTACCGGTCTGATCAGCATCCTGTGGGTCATTTATGGCTACAGCATTGCGTTCGACACCACTGGCATGGAGCAGGGCGTCGTCAACTTCAACTCGTTCTTCGGCGGCATGGGCAAGGCTTTCCTCGCCGGTGTCACGCCATCGAGCCTGACCGGTCCCGCAGCGTTGTTCCCTGAGGCGGTGTTCATCACCTTCCAGATGACCTTCGCCATCATCACCCCTGCGTTGATCGTCGGTGCCTTCGCCGAGCGGATGAAGTTCTCCGCCATGCTGATCTTCATGGGCGTCTGGTTCACCCTGGTGTATGCACCGATCGCGCACATGGTCTGGTCCGGTAACGGCGGCCTTATGTGGGACTGGGGTGTGCTGGACTTCGCCGGCGGCACCGTGGTGCACATCAACGCCGGTGTGGCCGGTCTGATTGCCTGCCTGGTACTGGGCAAACGCAAAGGCTTCCCGACTACCCCGATGGCGCCGCACAACCTCGGTTACACCTTGATGGGCGCTGCCATGCTGTGGGTCGGCTGGTTCGGCTTCAACGCCGGTTCCGCCGCAGCGGCCAACGGCACTGCCGGCATGGCGATGCTGGTGACCCAGATCGCAACCGCCGCCGCCGCATTGGGCTGGATGTTCGCCGAATGGATCACCCACGGCAAACCAAGTGCACTGGGTATTGCTTCGGGTGTTGTGGCTGGTCTGGTTGCAATCACACCAGCCGCTGGCACGGTGGGCCCGATGGGCGCTCTGGTCATCGGTCTGGCGGCCGGCGTGGTGTGCTTCTTCTGCGCCACTACCCTTAAACGCAAACTCGGCTATGACGACTCCCTGGACGCCTTCGGCGTGCACGGCATCGGCGGTATCCTCGGCGCGATCCTGACCGGTGTGTTCGCTGCACCATCCCTGGGCGGCTTCGGCACCGTGACCGATATCGCCGCCCAAGTCTGGATTCAGTGCAAAGGCGTGGGCTTCACGGTGATCTACACCGCGATCGTCACTTACATCATTCTCAAGGTGCTGGACGCTGTCATGGGGCTGCGTATCACCGAAGAAGAAGAGGCGGTCGGCATCGATCTGGCACTCCACAACGAACGCGGCTACAACTTGTAAGCACGCGAATAAAAAAACTTGCCCGGCTTGCCGGGCATTTTTTTGTCTGGAGTTTGTCATTGAAGGAACTGCTGAAAGGTTTTTTCGTACACGTTTAGTGGCGTTTACGACGGACGTTTTTCTGCGGCCAATGGCTTACATGATTGAAGGAATATTAGGGCCTTTGTTTTTTCCCAGAGCGCGCTAGAATGCGCCCCGAACGTGCGGAGAACTGTATGTGGCAACAGACTCTGATTACCCTGCGGGCGAGGCCCCGGGGCTTTCATCTGGTAACGGACGAGTTACTCGCCGGCCTGCCTGAACTCAAGGCATGTCGGGTCGGTCTGTTGCATTTGTGGCTGCAGCATACCTCGGCGTCGTTGACCATCAACGAGAACGCCGATCCGGCGGTACGTCGCGACTTCGAACGATTTTTCAATCGTCTGATCCCACAAGGAACAGACGGCTATGAGCATAACGACGAAGGCCTGGACGACCTCCCGGCGCACTTCAAGGCCAGCGTGCTTGGCTGTCAGCTCAGTTTGCCGATTTCGGCAGGCCGATTGGCGCTGGGGACCTGGCAAGGCGTTTATCTGGGCGAGCACCGTGATCATGGCGGTGCCCGTAAAGTCCTCGCCACCGTGCACGGTGAAGGGGAATAAGCCGTTGGTCACCAACGGCGGTTGAATTTTTTCCGGCGGCCGTCGACAGACGGCGAAGCTGGGCTATAACTAATCTGCTTTTCGCAAGTCATGAGGTAGAACATGAGCGACGATGATCTGGAAAACGACGACCTCGAAGTAGGCGACGAAGACGAGGCTGAAGAAGGCTTGGAAGCGGCGGCAGAAGACGTCGCGGACGACGACGGCGGTGATGCACCCGCTCCGACGGCCAAAGGCAAGGCCAAGGCGGCGGTATCGGTTGATGAATTGCCGAGCGTCGAAGCCAAGAACAAAGAGCGAGACGCTCTGGCGCGCGCTATGGAGGAGTTTCTCTCCAAAGGCGGCAAGGTGCAGGAAGTGGAGGCCAATGTGGTCGCCGATCCTCCCAAGAAGCCTGACAACAAGTACGGTAGCCGGCCTATCTAAGGTTGCTGCTTGCTTGCTGAAAAAGCCCGCCGTCGCTGCGGGCTTTTTTATGGGCGGAGTAAAAATCTGGAAATCTGCAGTGATCCCTGTGTGAATTCAGGATCCGTGTTGGGCGTTCCACCGGGCCAGCAGCGCTGGCAAGTCGCTCAAGCTACGAATCTCGGCGTCCGGCAAGTGATCTGCTTCCCACACTTTGCCGGCCGGGTTAAACCAGATCGCCCGCAACCCTGCCTGCTGCGCCCCGGCAATGTCATCACCCGGATGATCGCCGACATGCACCGCCGTCTCGGCAATCGCGCCGCCCCGTTGCAATGCCTCATGAAACAGTCGCGCATCCGGCTTGGCGATGCCGATGTCTTCGGCGCACAGCGCAAACTTGAAGTAATCCGCCAGCCCTAACCGACGAACATCGGCATTGCCGTTGGTGACCACGCCCAAGGCGTAATGCTTGGCCAGGGTCTCTAGCGTCGGCTCGACTTCAGGGAATACCTCGATCTGATGCCGCGCATGCAGAAACACTTCAAAACTCTTGTCGGCCAGGTCTGAAGCCTGCCCGTGGTCGTAGCCCGCGTCTTCCAACGCCTGGAACAATACCCGGCGCCGCAGGGCGCTGATGCGGTGCTTGAGGCTCGGTTCGCTGCTCAGGATTCGCTCACGAATGGCCCACAAATGCTCAACCGGCACGGCTCCAAGGTTCGGCGCATGCTCGGTCAGCCATTCACGCAATACGGCTTCGGCGCTGACGATTACCGGGGCGGTGTCCCACAGGGTGTCGTCGAGGTCGAAGGTGATCAATTGGATGGTCATGAATCATCGCCCTTAATGCGTTTGGCCCTTGGATGGGCGCTGTCGTATACCGTCGCCAGATGCTGGAAATCCAGGTGGGTGTAGATCTGGGTGGTCTTGATGTCCGAGTGGCCGAGCAATTCCTGCACGGCTCGCAAGTCCTGTGAGGACTCCAGCAAGTGGCTGGCGAAGGAGTGCCGCAGCATGTGCGGGTGCAGGTTCTGTCCCAGCTCACGCTCGCCAGCGGCTTTAACCCGCACCTGAATCGCCCGAGGCCCCAGACGCCGACCTTGCTGGCTGACAAACACCGCATCGTCCGCAGGATTGGTCATGGCCCGCAGCGGAAGCCACAGTTCCAGGGCTTCGCGGGCCTTTTTACCCACTGGCAGCAGACGGGTCTTGCTGCCTTTCCCGAGCACCTGGACCATGCCGTCGGCCAGATCCAGTTGGTCAACATTCAGCCCCGTCAGTTCCGAAAGTCGTAGTCCGGAGGAATAGAACAATTCAAGAATCGCCTGATCCCGTCGCGCCAGAAAATCATCCTCCACCGCGCCCTCAAGCAGTTGCAGCGCACGGTCGGTGTCGAGGGTTTTCGGCAGGCGTCGCTCGCCTTTGGGCGGTGCCAGACCGTTGGCCGGGTCATGCTCGCAAAGTCCTTCGCGGTTCAGATAGTGATAGAGCCCGCGCACCGCCGACAGCAACCGCGCCAGGCTGCGGGACGATTGACCTTGTGAATGCAGGCGAGCGATCAGGCTGCGCAGGCGCTGGATGTCCAGCGCGGCCCAGCTGCTGATGTTCTGTTTGACGCACCAGCCCAGCACTTTGTCGAGGTCATGGCGGTAGGCGTACAGCGTGTGAGGCGACACCTGCCGCTCACTGCGCAGGTGTTCGCAGTAAGCGTCCAGTTGCCGTTCCACGATCAGCGCACCGAGCGCAGGGAGGTGTTGACCCGTGGCAGCACGCGACCCATGACTTCGGCGATGTAGCTGAGGAATAGCGTGCCCACCGAGCTCTTGTAGTGCTGCGGGTCGCGGCTGGCGATGGCCAGGACGCCGTGGATGCCTTGATAGCTGATGGCGACGACGGCGGTGGAACCGATCTGCTTGCGCTGTTCTTCACCGAACAGGAAGTCCAGTTCGTGCTCACGCAGGCTGCCGCTGACGCTTTTGTCTTCCGAGAGCAAGCCACCGATGGCTGTTTGCGCGTCGGCATGAGTGACCCAGCGGCCCACCGGCATCGGGTTGTCACCCAGCAGGATCAAACTGACAAAGGGCACCTGGAAGTCCTGGCGCAGGCTGTCTTCGACGCTGATCACCACATCTTCCAGGGTGGTGGCGTCCATCAGCGCGAGAATCAGGCGGCGGGTCTTGTCGAAAAGTCGGTCGTTGTCGCGGGCGACGTCCATCAAGTGCGAGAGGCGATGACGCAATTCGATGTTGCGGTCGCGCAGGATGGTCATCTGGCGTTCGACCAGCGAAATGGTGTCGCCGCGCTGGTGCGGAATGCGCAAGGTTGCGAGCAGGTCTTCATGCTCGACGAAGAAATCCGGATGAGCCTCCAGGTACGCGGCAATCGCCGCCGCCTCAAGGCTTTCGGAAGGGGATTCGTCGGGCTGTAGGGCGGGAACCTGGGGCTTATCTTTCATGGATTCGACTCTCTCAAAGACGCACTTGTCCTTCATAAACGCGTACTGCCGGGCCGGTCATCATGACCGGTTGGCCAGGGCCTGCCCATTCGATGGACAGACGCCCGCCGGGCAGGTCGATCAATAGCGGCGAATCCATCCACCCCTGGCTGATCGCGGCCACTGCGGCAGCGCAGGCGCCGGTTCCGCAGGCCTGGGTTTCCCCGGCCCCACGTTCCCAGACGCGCAATTGCGCGCGGTTCCGGTCGATGACCTGGAGAAAACCGACATTGACCCGCGCCGGGAAGCGCGGATGGTTTTCGATTTTCGGCCCCAGTTCATGCACCGGTGCATTGTTGATGTCGCTGACTCGCAGCACGGCATGGGGGTTGCCCATGGAGATGGCGGCCAGTTCGATCGCAGTACCGTCGACGTCAACCTGATAACTCAGGGCCTGTTCCGGCGCTTCAAATGGAATATCGGCCGGTACCAGGCGCGGTGCGCCCATGTTGACACCGATCTGGCCGTCGCTGCGGATATCCAGTTCGATGATGCCGCTTTTGGTTTCGACGTGGATCAGCCGTTTCGCGGTCAGGCGCTTGTCGAGCACGAAGCGTGCGAAACAGCGAGCACCGTTGCCGCACTGTTCCACTTCGGAACCGTCGGCGTTGAAGATCCGATAGCGAAAATCCACGTCCGGGTTGCTCGGTGCTTCGACGATCAGCAACTGGTCGAAACCGATGCCTGTGTGCCGATCGCCCCATTGTTTGGCGTGCTTGGGCAGGATGTGCGCGTGCTGGCTGACCAGGTCCAGGACCATGAAGTCATTGCCCAGGCCGTGCATTTTGGTAAAACGCAGCAGCATGGTTTTACTCCGGCAGCAGGCTTTCGCCAGCAAACAACTCGGCTACCGTCTCACGGCGACGCACTTCAACCGCCTGATCACCGTCCACCAACACTTCAGCGGCGCGGCCGCGGGTGTTGTAGTTGGAACTCATGACAAACCCATAGGCACCGGCCGAATGCACGGCCAGCAGGTCGCCTTCTTCCAGGGCCAACTGACGATCCTTGGCCAGGAAGTCGCCGGTCTCGCAGATCGGCCCGACGATATCGTAGGCACGAGCAGCAGTATCGCGTGGCCGCACGGCGGTGACGTCCATCCAGGCCTGGTACAGCGCCGGGCGGATCAGGTCGTTCATGGCCGCGTCGACGATGGCGAAGTCTTTGTGTTCGGTGTGCTTGAGGTACTCGACCTGAGTCAGCAGCACGCCGGCGTTGGCGACGATGAAGCGGCCCGGTTCGAACACCAGCGCCAGGTCACGACCGTCGAGACGCTCGCGCACGGCTTTGATGTAGTCGGCGGCCAATGGCGGCTCTTCATCGCGATAACGCACGCCTAGACCGCCACCGAGATCGATGTGGCGCAGGTAGATGCCGCAATCGCCGAGGCGGTCGACCAGGCCCAGCAGGCGGTCGAGGGCATCGATGAACGGTGGCAGGGTGGTCAGTTGCGAACCGATGTGGCAATCGACACCGACGACTTCCAGGTTTGGCAGTTGGGCGGCGCGGATGTACACGTCTTCGGCGTCGGCAATGGCGATGCCGAACTTGTTCTCTTTAAGACCGGTGGAAATGTACGGGTGAGTGCCGGCGTCGACATCCGGGTTCACGCGTAGCGAGATCGGCGCACGAACGCCCAGCTCGGCGGCGACCACTTGCAGACGTTCCAGCTCATCGGTGGATTCGACGTTGAAGCAGTGCACGCCGACTTCCAGGGCACGACGCATGTCGTCACGGGTCTTGCCGACACCGGAGAACACGATCTTGTCGGCGCTGCCACCAGCGGCCAGTACGCGTTCGAGCTCGCCACGGGAGACGATGTCAAAACCGGCGCCGAGACGGGCCAGGACATTCAGTACACCCAGGTTGGAGTTGGCCTTGACGGCAAAGCAGACCAGGTGCGGCATGCCGGCCAGTGCGTCGGCGTAAGCCAGGTACTGGGCTTCGATGTGGGCGCGGGAGTAGACATAGGTCGGTGTGCCAAAGCGTTCAGCGATGGCGGACAGGGCAACACCTTCCGCGAACAGCTCCCCGCCACGGTAGTTAAAAGCGTCCATGGCGTTCCCTTAGTAGACGTCGTGCTTGTGTGATTTGGACGCAGGCTGTTGTTGCGACGACTTGGCCTGCTCTGCAGGATCCTGGTTCTCGTCAGGCAGGTACAGCGGGCCTTTTTGACCACAGGCCGATAATAGGCTGACAAAAGCGACGAGCGAAGCGAGCGCAGCGAAGGAAGAGATCAGGCGCTTCATGGCGAAATCCTTGAAAATGCGTTAATTGCGCCGGAGTATACCGGCCACCCGGCAGCTTGCCTATGTAACGGAGCTCCCGTCCGGCGGGGCTTGGACTGATGCAGGCTGGCCATACACAATACCTGTGGGAGCGGGCTTGCCCGCGAAGACGGAGTATCAGTCAACAATTATCTTGAATGTGCCGGCCTCTTCGCGGGCAAGCCCGCTCCCACAGGTCCGGTGTTTAACCTGGCTGTATCGACCCCTTGGCCGTTATCCTTTGCAATCACCGGGGCTCGCCCGTATCTTGCGGCGCTTGAGCGTGAGTAGACACTTTTTGAGGTTCCCGCAATGAGTTTGACTGAAGCCCGTTTCCACGACCTGGTCGATGCCACCCAGCAGTCGCTGGAGGATATTTTCGACGAGTGTGATCTGGACATCGATCTGGAGAGCTCGGCTGGCGTGCTGACCGTGAAGTTCGAGAACGGCAGCCAGTTGATCTTCAGCCGTCAGGAACCGCTGCGCCAGCTGTGGCTCGCGGCCGTTTCCGGCGGGTTCCACTTCGATTACGACGAAGAAAGCGAGCGCTGGATGTGTGACAAGAGCGAAGAGCAATTGGGCGAAATGCTTGAGCGCATCGTCAAGCAGCAGGCCGACGCCGAACTCGATTTCGAAGGTCTGTAAAACCGTGACCCAGCCTGCACCCGTTCGTCCGCCAAAGCCGCTCTACAGCAACGTCAGCCCGGCGGTGCCGTCGCCGTGCAGCGGCGTGTGTCGATTGGATGAGCAGAAGGTCTGTCTCGGGTGTTTTCGCCACGTCGAAGACATCCGCGAATGGCGCTCGGCGGATGATGAGCGGCGGCGGGTCATCTGCGCCCAGGCTGCTCAACGCAAATCCTGCGTCTGACGCACAACCTGTGGGAGCGGGCAAGCCCGCTCCTACAGGATCTCTACTTGGCCGACGCATCATTTCCCCCTATCGGGTCCCTTGTCCCCTGACTTGTATATTTATTGGGCTGTGATAGTGTCCGGGTACGCCTCAACCCATCGAGGCTCGTGAAAACCCCGCCTTTTTCTGGCGGGGTTTTGCTTTTTTCGTGCAGAAGAAAGGAGTCTGCCTGGATCATGACCGTACCTTCCATCACCCTTACCCGTCTGGACGTGCAACGTCTGGAACGCCTGATCGACAGCCTGGATGACACGCTGCCGGGCGTTATCGCGCTGCAAACCGAGCTGGATCGCGCCGATACTCTGGTCAGTCACGAAGATGTGCCTGCCGATGTCGTGACCATGAATTCCCGCGTGCATTGCCGCGAAGAAATCAGCGGCAAGGACTATCACCTGACTTTGGTTTACCCGAAGGATGCCAATGCCGACGACGGCAAAATTTCCATTCTTGCGCCGGTCGGCAGTGCACTGCTCGGCCTTAAGGTTGGTCAGCACATCGACTGGCTAGCACCGGGCGGCAAAACGCTGAAACTGACCCTGCTGGAAGTTGAATCGCAGCCGGCCGAGGGCGGCCACTTTCCGGAATAAACCCGTCAGACCTGCTCGAGCGCCTCGTTCAATGCGCGCTCCAGGTCGGCCTTGTAGCGCAAATACAAATTGCTTGAACACTGACCGTCATCGAGCAGGCCCGACAGGTCCAGATCGGTGATGTAGCACCGGTAGCGTTCGGTTTCGCGGCGCTGCCCGACAATTTCCCGGGCGACCACGCGAAACAGCAGGTCGCCATGTTCCAGCTCTGAAAACTCCCGCTGATTGCAATACAACGTGACCTGCACCTTGCCCGGCGCGGCTTTGCCGATGATCGCCTGCACGTCGTAGAACGGTTTGTTGACCGGAGTTTGCGGCGCCAGCCGCGCTTCGACCCGCCGGACTCGGCCGGGGCCGGATGGCAACAATTGGTAGTACAAGGTTTCCGGGCTCTGGCGCTGGGCGGCGTCCATCGGCAGCAAGGCGTCACGCCGATACTGGATCGATTGCAGGAAACGCTGCAACGGCACCAACAGGCTTTGTTCGTCGTGCCAGGGCAAACGCTGCTGGCACAGGGCATTGAATTCATCGAGCACATACAGGTCGACCTGGTCTTCGTTGACCCGGTAGAACACCTGAATGCAGTCGGGCTGACCCATGGGTAGAAGCAGCGCCAGGTCGTGGTCTTCCAGTGCCATCGGGTCCAGATGCAGAGGGCTGTAGCTCGTCAGTTCTTCACCGAGGTAATCGAACAGTGCCGGCAGCGTGGCGAGTGCGACGTGGTTGACCTGGCCGGGCACCAGCTCCAGCACGTGGTAATGCTGCTGCACCTGAATCAGGTAGCGATGATTGAGTTTGCTCAGCAGCAGGTTTTGCGCGGTATCGAGGATTTCTTCAACCCGCTGGGCGATGAACTGCGCACGGTTGTGACAGAAGCAACGTACGCGTAATTTTGGCTGTTGCAGCCCGCTCGGCAGGTTGTTGAGGTAATCGCGCAAGCAGTCGAGCAGAGCGTGAGGACCGTCGAAGCGATTGACCAGCACCTCATTCCAGCTGTTGAGCGTGACCTGGTCCAGGGTCAGCACCAGGTTTTCTCGAACGCCGGCGTAGCTCAGCGAATCGGTACGCTCGGTGGTCATCAGGATGTTCAGATCACGGTGGTGCTTGAGCGGATCGACCCCGACGTTCACCAGAATCAGCACCTCGCTCGGCACGCTGGGACGCAGCAGTGGTTCTTCGGCAACGGTGGGCAGGGGCAGGGCGATGGTCTGTTGCAGGCTGCCGAGCAAGTTGAACAGTTCGAACTCGCTCAGGTCGCTGGTGCCGGGATGCAAGGCCAGACGGGTGCCGCTGTCGATCACGCCGTTGCGATGGCACCAGGTCAGCAGCTCGAGCAGTTGGCGACTGCGCTTGATCGGCGCGAAATGCTCCCACTCGTGGACCGTCAGGCTGCCGTTGTACAAACCCCATTGGGTTTGCCCCGATTCTTTCTTGTTCCGCGCCTGCACCAGGGTCAGGGTGTCTTCGGCCAGGTCCGGGGCGATGCCCGGGTTGATGAACTCGACCTTGTCGGCCTTGCGTTCGAAGGCGGCGTAAAGGCGTCGACCGAGTACGTTGAGGTCGCGTTTGTTGATCAGGCCGACGGTCTGATCGTTGCGGGCGAACTGCGTCAGGAAGCGGTAGCTGTAATTCAGCTCGTTGACCAATGCTCTGCGCTCAGCGCCGACCTGGCGGACTTTCCACTGGCTGCGGCTATCGAGCAAGGCCAATTGGCGATGATCCCAGTGCCATTCGTGGGCCAGGCGTTCGAGCAACGAACGTTGCCAGCTCTGAGTGCGGCTGCTGCCAGTGAGCTTGCGATTGACCTTCAGGTATAGCGCGCGGCGAACCAGCTCCAGCCGTTCCGGTTCGCCACGGGCGGTGAGGTATTCCTCGATGCGCCGGTAAACCACGACGTAAGGGTCCAGCTCATCGAGGTCCAGCCGATTGGCGAACACCGCTTGCTTGAAACGCAGGCTCAGGCAATGGACCTTGGGGTGTTCGCTGGCGTAGACCTCGATCAACAGCAGCTTGAGCACCGATTTGTACGGCGACTCGATGCCCTTGAACAACTGCCAGAGCCCGGCACCGATGAACTCGCCGGGCGGAATAAAGGCCATATGCCCCAAGTCCAGCGTTTCGTCGGCACGGATGAATCGCTTGGACATCAATGTGTGGGTGTAACGGTCGTAACTTGCCTCTTCGTAGACCGGCACCAGCCACCAGATCGGCGTGCGTCCGGCCAGCCAGATCGCGGTGCGATAAAACTCGTCCAGCAACAGATAGTGCTGAGTGGTGCCGCAGTCTTCCGAGCTCAGTTGCGTATCGCGCTCGCCACGTACGAAACGGATCGGGTCGATCAGGAAGAAATGCGCCTCGGCGCCCTGGCTGGCAGCCCAGGTTTCAAGCAGCTGACATTTTTTGTTCAGCTCGGTGAGTTCGGTTTCGCTCAGGTCCGGCGCGTGGCAGACCCACACGTCCATGTCGCTCTGATCGGCCTGAGCCAGAGTGCCAAGACTACCCATCAAAAACAGGCCGTGAATCGGTCGCGGCGGATTGCTGCCGTGGCGTGGCTTATAGGAAAACGAGCGAGTCAGGCGTTGGGCTTCAGCGAGGACGTTGGCGTCAGGCTCGTAATTCGACAGCCCGGCCGGTGTGCTGCCCGAGACGTATCCCGGCAACAGTGGGTGATTGACGTGGAAAAACAGCGGCAACAGGGTCAACACCGCTTGCTGGCGGGTCGACAACCCTTCCATGGCGCGCGCCATACGGCCGTCGTTGAGCTTCAGAAACCGTGCGCGCAGTTGGCTGAGCACCTTGCGGTCGATTCCTTCGTCCAGATCAGGACGGATTTCATGGTTGCGGGTCATGTCAGCTCAAACCGGCTCGCGGGGCTCGGAGGTGGGAAGTCTGCGGATGAGGGGCAGTTTAGCGCCTCGGCCTCGGGACTTTTAAGCTGATTTTGTGTTTTTGACGTCAGATTTCTACCGCGCGGCGACGGCAGCTAACAAAGTGTGCCCGCGGAAATCCCGTAGCAGGGGTTTCCGTGGGCGATGCGGTGATGCTCAGGCTGTTTCCTGGACGCTCAGAATCGTCAGAACGGTTTGTACGTTTTGTGCGGCGTCACGACCCAGACTGGTCAGATAACCACCATCGGGCTGGTCGATCAGTTCTTTTTCGTACAGGCGTTGAGCGGCAGCAATGGCTTTCGGGGCAGCGGTCTGATGAATTTTCAAACCTTCCTGGGAACTGTCCAGGTTGAAGAGGGCGAGGATTTCCAGTTCGGCAACCAACTCAGGGGTAAGCGACATAAGGACTCCAGACTTTCTAGGAATTGGACGACAGCGCCCCTAAGGTGAGCCCACTTGTGCGGCATGTCCAGTGCTCGCATCAGGGTTTTTTTCGCCTCAGGAAGCATTCCCCGGTGGGTGGTGCGGCAGCGGGGTGGTTAGCAGTGTAGACAGGGTCTGGGGGAAGGCTGGAGTGATGGGTGACAATTTGTGTGGGAGCGGGCTGGCTCGCTCCTCAAGAGGTCGTCACATC
The DNA here is from genome assembly GCF_008369325.1 of Pseudomonas sp. ANT_H12B. Lineage (GTDB taxonomy): Bacteria > Pseudomonadota > Gammaproteobacteria > Pseudomonadales > Pseudomonadaceae > Aquipseudomonas. The sequence continues at coordinate 81,971 of NZ_VOBI01000002.1, forward strand.
CAGCATCAATGTTAACTGACATTACGCTTTCGCAAGCAGGCTCGCTCCCACAGGGTATTCGTTTACTTCTTTTCAGGCGGCAACTCTGGCAATGCGCGCAGCGCTGTTTCGTACCACTCGGTATTGAACGCGCGGTCTTCTTCAAGGATGGCGTCGATTTCCACGGCCAGAACGTGGGCCATCAGATTGAGGATTTCTTCACGCTCGTAACCGACCAGGGTCAACTTGTTGAAGGTCGCCTTGGCGGCCGGCGGGTTGTCACTTTCGATCTGGTTTTCGATGGCTTCGACCAGGGTGTTTTCGGCGAACTCTTCTTCGTCGATCTCGATATCTGTTGGCTCGCTCATGGCAGGCTCCTCAAGTTAAGGCGGCCAGTTTACCTGCATTCAGCGCTGTGATGCTGCTGGCAAGATGCGCCCGGGCGTTCTATAAACAGGCACTGCCAACCCCGCACGGCCTGGAGGCTAAGTGATGCTCAAGCTTTATGGATTTTCCGTCAGCAACTACTACAACATGGTCCAGCTGGCGCTGCTGGAGAAGGGACTGCCGTTCGAAGAAGTCCTGTTTTACCCAAGCCCTAGCCCCGAGGCATTCGTCATCAGCCCGCGCGGGAAGGTGCCGGTGCTGGGCGTCGAACAGGGTTTTGTCAACGAAACCAGCGTGATCCTCGAATACCTCGAACAAAGTCAGAAAGGCACGCCGCTGCTGCCGAGCGATCCCTTTGAGCGGTCGCAGGTCCTGGCGCTGGCCAAGGAAATCGAGCTGTACATCGAACTGCCCGGGCGTGCCTGCTACGGCGAAGCGTTTTTCGGCATGACCGTGCCGGATGCGATCAAGGACAAGACCAAGGCTGAACTGCTACTGGGTTTTGCGTCGTTGAACAGGCACGGCAAATTCGCCCCATATGTGGCAGGCGACAGTTTGAGCATTGCGGATTTGTATTTCCTCTACAGTGTGCCGCTCGCCTGTGCGGTGGCGCAGAAGCTGTTTGATCTGGATTTGCTGGCGCAGATGCCGGCGGCCAGGGCGCTGCTGGAGCGTTTGGAACAGAACCCGAACGTGCAGCGGATTGCGGCGGACAAGGACGCGGCGATGCCAGCGTTTTTAGCGATGGTCGCGTCCAAGAAGTAGGTTTTACAGCGTCTTCAAGACCGCTTTCGCGAGCAGGCTCGCTCCCACAGGGGAACGCATTCCAAATGTGGGAGCGAGCCTGCTGCGGGCGGCGTTCCGACGAAGCTTTTGGCGATTTAGCGGCTGGCGAGCAATGCCTGGCCGCGAACCACAGCCTTCTTCACCTGCACCGGCGCAGTGCCGCCGATGTGGTCACGGGCATTCACCGAGCCTTCCAGGGTCAGCACGGCGAACACGTCCTGGTCGATCTGGTCGCTGAACTTGCGCAGTTCTTCCAGGCTCATTTCCGCCAGATCCTTGCCGCTTTCCACGCCGTACTTCACGGCATGGCCAACGATTTCGTGACAGTCACGGAACGGTAGGCCACGGCGTACCAGGTAGTCAGCCAGGTCGGTGGCGGTGGAGAAACCGCGCAGCGCCGCTTCGCGCATCATCGCGTGCTTGGGTTTGATCGCCGGGATCATGTCGGCAAAGGCCCGCAGCGAGTCGCGCAGTGTGTCGGCGGCGTCGAACAGCGGTTCCTTGTCTTCCTGGTTGTCCTTGTTGTAGGCCAATGGCTGGCCTTTCATCAGGGTCAGCAGGCCCATCAGCGCGCCGAATACACGGCCGGTCTTGCCACGCACCAGCTCCGGCACGTCCGGGTTTTTCTTTTGCGGCATGATCGAGCTGCCAGTGCAGAAACGGTCTGGTAGATCGATGAACTGGAACTGCGCGCTGGTCCACAGCACCAGCTCTTCGGAGAAGCGCGACAAGTGCATCATCGCGATGCTCGCGGCCGAGCAGAACTCGATGGCGAAGTCACGATCGGACACGTTGTCCAGCGAGTTACCGCCCACAGCGTCGAAGCCCAGCAGTTGAGCGGTGTATTCGCGGTCGATCGGGTAGGTGGTGCCTGCCAGTGCGGCGCTGCCCAGCGGCATGCGATTGGTACGTTTGCGGCAGTCGACCAGGCGCTCGTAGTCGCGGCTGAGCATTTCGAACCAGGCCAGCATGTGGTGCCCGAAGGTCACCGGCTGCGCGGTTTGCAGGTGAGTGAAGCCCGGCATGATGCTGCCGGCTTCACGCTCTGCCTGTTCCAGCAAGCCTTTTTGCAGGCGGGTGATTTCGCTCAGGATCAGGTCGATCTCGTCCCGCAGCCACAGGCGGATGTCGGTGGCGACCTGGTCGTTACGGCTGCGACCGGTGTGCAGCTTTTTACCGGTGACGCCGATGCGGTCTGTCAGGCGTGCTTCGATGTTCATGTGCACGTCTTCGAGGTCGATGCGCCAGTCGAACTGGCCGGCCTCGATTTCACCCTGGATGGTCTTCAGGCCATCGGTGATGCTGTCGCGCTCGGCATCGGTCAGCACGCCGACCTTGGCCAGCATGGTGGCGTGGGCGATCGAGCCCATGATGTCGTGGCGATACAGGCGCTGGTCGAAAGTGACGGAGGCGGTGAAGCGGGCGACGAAGGCGTCGACGGGTTCACTGAAGCGGCCGCCCCAGGACTGATTGGTCTTGTCAGTGCTCATGAATTCGCTCGTATCGGCTGAAGAAAGATGGCGTTGAAAGCTGTCGCGGATAATAACAGGGTTGCCAATCCTGTCGCTGACACTGGTCGACACGTTTTTTTCTCATGCCTCGGTCCATACTCGAATAAGGCTTGTGCAACGATATTTTTCAATTGAGCAATATCGTCCCGGCAACCGTCTACAGTTGGACAGTAGGAACAGCGCACTTCCTGGCGCTGCGGCCGACTATAAGAAGAGGGGGTGTTCATATTGTGTATCAGCAAACCCTACGGCGATGCCTCGCCCACGCGGGCCAGAGCCGCCAATCGTTCGGCAGATGAAAATTTAGCCGTCGGTCGCGCGGCACTTTTTGGCCATCGCGCTAGTCTTAGCGTGGATCGCGGTGACGGACGTCACTTCACCTGTCTACGCTATCCTTGTGCGAGACTCACGCAGGAATCCAGCGCAATATGAATGTCCTGATCGTTGATGACGAACCCCTTGCCCGCGAGCGCCTGAGCCGAATGGTCGGCGAACTCGAGGGATACAGTGTCCTGGAGCCCAGCGCCACGAACGGCGAAGAGGCGTTGGCACTGATCGACAGCCACAAACCGGATATCGTGTTGCTCGATATTCGCATGCCGGGCCTGGATGGACTGCAAGTGGCTGCACGACTGTGCGAACGCGAAACCCCGCCTGCCGTTGTGTTTTGTACAGGACCCGATGAATTTGCCGTGGAAGCCTTACAGGCCAGCGCCGTAGGCTATCTGGTGAAACCTGTGCGTACAGAACATCTACACGAAGCGTTAAAAAAGGCCGAGCGTCCCAATCGCGTCCAGCTCTCCGCCCTGACTCGCCCCGCCGCCGAAAGTGGCAGCGGCCCACGCAGTCACATCAGCGCCCGTACCCGAAAAGGTATCGAACTGATCCCGTTGGATCAGGTGGTCTACTTCATTGCGGATCACAAATACGTGACCTTGCGCCACGAAGGCGGCGAAGTACTGCTGGATGAACCGCTCAAGGCCCTCGAAGATGAATTTGGTGACCGGTTCGTGCGTATTCACCGCAACGCACTGGTTGCCCGCGAGCGAATCGAACGCCTGCAACGAACGCCTCTGGGGCATTTTCAGCTGTTCCTCAAAGGCCTGAACGGTGACGCTCTGATCGTCAGTCGGCGCCATGTGGCCGGCGTTCGTAAAATGATGCAACAGCTTTAATTCGTCGCTCACAGGCGAATTTCACACCCGATTGCCGGACATCCGAGGCCAGGGAGGCCAAGCAGTTTTTGATACAAGTCAAAGTGGATTTGGCTGAGCTGTTATTATCCGCCGTATCTATTCAGTACGGATTGATCCATGTCCTCTCGCGAAATCCGCATCGCCACCCGTAAAAGTGCTCTCGCCCTGTGGCAGGCCGAATACGTCAAAGCCCGTCTGGAGGAGTCCCATCCGGGACTGCTCGTGACGTTGGTGCCCATGGTCAGTCGCGGCGACAAGTTGCTCGACTCGCCGCTGTCGAAAATCGGCGGCAAGGGCCTGTTCGTCAAGGAGCTGGAAACGGCGCTGCTGGAAAACGAAGCCGACATCGCCGTGCACTCCATGAAAGACGTGCCGATGGACTTCCCCGAAGGGCTGGGTCTGTTCTGCATCTGCGAGCGCGAAGACCCGCGCGATGCGTTCGTCTCCAATACCTACGCCAGCCTGGATGAATTGCCGCAAGGCAGCATTGTAGGCACCTCGAGCCTGCGTCGCCAGGCCCAACTGCTGACCCGTCGACCGGACCTGGAAATCCGCTTCCTGCGCGGCAATGTCAACACGCGCCTGGCCAAACTCGATGCCGGCGAATATGACGCCATCATCCTTGCCGCCGCGGGCCTGATCCGTCTTGGCTTTGAAGATCGCATCACCTCGGCCATCAGCGTCGATGACAGCCTGCCGGCTGGTGGCCAGGGCGCGGTGGGTATCGAGTGCCGCAGCGTCGATACTGAAATTCACGCGTTGCTGGCGCCGCTGCACCATCAGGACACCGCCACCCGCGTGACTGCCGAACGTGCGCTCAACAAGCATTTGAATGGCGGCTGCCAGGTGCCCATCGCCTGCTACGCCGTGCTTGAAGGCGAGCAGGTCTGGTTGCGTGGTCTGGTTGGTGATCCGAGCGGCGGCCTGCTGCTCAGCGCCGAAGCTCGTGCGCCGCGCAGCGATGCCGAAGCCTTGGGTGTGCAAGTGGCTGAAGACCTGCTGAGTCAAGGCGCCAACGACATTCTCAAGGCAGTCTATGGCGAGGCAGGTCACGAGTGACCGGCTGGCGCCTGCTGCTGACGCGTCCCGCGGATGAGTCGGCGGCGCTGAGCAGTCTTTTGGCCGAAAAGGGGATTTTCAGCAGCAGCTTGCCGCTTTTGGAAATAGAGCCGATTGCTGTCTCTGACACAATGCGCGAGGTGATTCAGGGTCTGGATCGCTATTGTGCGGTGATCGTGGTCAGCAAGCCGGCCGCCAGAATGGGCGTGGATCTGGTCAATCAGTATTGGCCGCAACCACCGTCCCCACGCTGGTTCAGCGTGGGCGCATCGACTGCGCAGATCCTCGAAGATAATGGGTTGAACGTGAGTTTCCCGGACGAGGGTGATGACAGCGAAGCCTTGCTTGAACTTCCTCAATTGCGCAAGGCGATCGCACGGCTCGATCCACGCGTATTGATCATGCGCGGAGAGGGCGGGCGCGAGTTGCTGGCTGAGCGTTTGCGCGAACTAGGTGCTAGTGTCGAGTATCTGGAGTTGTACAGTCGCGGCCTGCCGCAGTACCCGCCGGGAGCACTGCCTGACCGGATCGAAGCGGAACGCTTGAACGGGCTGGTGGTCAGCAGTGGACAGGGTTTTGAGCACCTGCATCAGTTGGCCGGCGATGCCTGGCCGCAGTTGGCGCGGTTGCCGTTGTTTGTTCCAAGCCCCAGGGTCGCCGAGCTGGCACGTGCCGCCGGGGCCCAAACAGTTGTGGATTGTCGCGGCGCCAGTGCCGCGGCTTTGCTGACGGCGTTACGGGAGCATCCCGGACCCGTTCTCTAATGCAAAGGATGGATACGTGAGCGAAACAGCCTTGCCTAAAGATGACGTCCAGCCAGTGCCTGATGCGCCGGTTGAAACTCCTTCACCTGCCGCAGAGCAGCGCCGAGGCAATGGGCTGGCAATCGTCGCGCTGCTGCTGGGCGCTGCCGGTGTCGCCGTAGGCGGTTGGGGAGTCTGGCAGGTGCGACACCTGCAAGCCAATACGCAACAGCAGTTGAGTCAGGTCCAGGCATTGAACGATCAGGCGCAGGACCTGAAGCTCAATGAACAACGCCTGACTGCTCGCCTGGAACAATTGCCTGCCGCCGACGAGCTCGACGCGCGCAGTCGTTTGGTCGTGCAACTTCAAGGCGATCAACAGCGCTTGAATCAACGTCTGGAAACAGTGCTCGGCGCCAGCCGCAAGGATTGGCGTCTGGCTGAGGCCGAGCATTTGCTGCGTTTGGCCAGCCTGCGTCTTTCCGCATTGCAGGACATCAGCAGCGCCCAGGCCCTGGTGCAGGGTGCCGATGAAATTCTGCGCGAACAGAACGATCCGGGTTCCTTTGCCGCTCGTGAGCAAGTAGCCAAAACGCTGGTCGCATTGCGCAGCACCGAACAGCCGGACCGCACCGGGCTGTTCCTGCGACTGGGCGCGCTGCGCGATCAGGTGATCAACCTCACCGAACTGGCACCCGAGTATAAGGATCGTGGCGAATCCCTGTTGGGTCTCACCGCTGATGGCGACGGCGCCAGTCGCTGGGCGCAATGGTGGGATCAGGTCTCGCGCTACATCCGCATCGACTTCAACGCCGACAAGAATGTACGTCCGTTGCTGGCCGGGCAGAGCCTGAGCCAGGTGCGCCTGGCCCTGAGCCTGGCGCTGGAGCAGGCGCAATGGGCCGCGCTCAATGGCCAGGCAGCCGTTTACACCCAGGCGCTGGCGGAGGCGCGGGACGTGCTCACGGGCAACTTCAACCCGGACAACCCTCAGAGCAAAGTCATGCTTGAGCAGGTTGGCGAGTTGAGCAAGCAGCCGGTTACTGTGGCCACGCCAGATCTGACTGGCACGCTGAGTGCGGTTCAGGGGTATCTGGAACGGCGTAATGTCAACGCCGAGGATTCGATCAAGCCCATGGCCAAACCTGCTGCGAGCACTGCGCAGGAGGTCACGCCATGAAACGCCTCTACGTGATCGTGTTTCTGGTTATCGCTGCCGCCGCCGCGCTGGGGTTGGCGATCGCCGAGCATTCCGGCTACGTGCTGATCGCCTACAAGAGCTTCCGTTACGAATCGAGCCTGTGGGCGGCTTTGGCATTGATCGCGGTGCTCTGGCTGGTGTTCTGGGGTATCAAGGCGTTGATCGAACTGGTGACGACCTCCAGCGGCGTGGTCAATCCCTGGTCACGGCGCAATCGCAGCCGCCGGGTGCAAGTGGCGATCGAGCACGGTCAGCTGGATCTGGCCGAGGGGCGGTGGGCCAGCGCTCAGCGCCATCTGCATCGGGCCGCCGAAGCCGAGCGCCAGCCGCTGCTTTATTATCTCGGCGCTGCCCGCGCCGCGAACGAACAAGGTCATTACGAGGAAAGCGACAGCCTGTTGGAGCGCGCACTCGAGCGACAGCCCCAGGCCGAGTTGGCGATTGCCCTGAGTCATGCACAATTGCAGACAGACCGCGGTGATACCGAAGGCGCTCTGGAGACCTTGCAAGCCATGCATGAGCGTCATCCTCATAACGTCCAGACCCTGCGTCAGTTGCAGCGCTTGCATCAACAGCGCGGCGACTGGTCGGCCGTCATTCGCCTGCTGCCGGAGCTACGCAAGGACAAGGTCCTGCCTCCGGCGGAATTGGCCGAACTGGAACGCCGGGCCTGGGGGGAGAACTTGTCCTTGGCGGCGCATCAGGAGGAGGACGGAACGGTCGGTCTGCAATCGCTTGATCGCGCCTGGCAGCAGTTGACCTCGGCGCAGCGTCAGGAGCCGCAGCTGGTGCTCGCTTATGCCGAGCAATTGCGTCAACTGGGTGCGCAGGTCAAAGCTGAAGAGGTATTGCGCACAGCGCTCAAGCGCAACTACGACAGCCATCTGGCACGCCTCTATGGACTTGTTCGCGGCAGTGATCCGGCGCGTCAATTGCAAACGGCCGAAGGCTGGCTCAAGGACCATCCGGCCGATCCGAGCCTGCTGTTGACCCTCGGACGTTTGTGCCTGCAAAGCAGCCTATGGGGCAAGGCCCGGGATTATCTGGAAAGCAGCCTGCGTGTGCAGCGCAATCCGGAAGCTTGTGCGGAACTGGCGCGGCTGCTGGCGCAATTGGGCGATACCGAGCGCAGCAACCAACTGTTCCAGGAAGGTTTGGGCTTGCTGGACGAACGCTTGCTGGCGGCACCGTTGCCAGTTGCAGTTCAAGCTTGATACTGACGCTGGACATAGCCGCCGGCGCAGCCTGCGTTCGCTGCGCAGCAGGCGTAATTTAGACACCCTGGTTATTGCCGGTAGATCGAGTCGGCAGGATTAGCGACCGCTACGCAGCCGAACGTAGGCTGCGCCAGCTGCTAGTGGGTCGGTTGGAAGGCAATCAAGTAGCTCGAATCGCGCCGAATGTTTGGCGTTGTAGTCCCTTAACGGCATCGTCCTACGTGGGACTACATCAAATCCTCTCGATTCTGTCGGGAATTCCCTACACTTCTGCTGAAGTGTCCCTGCTGGCCTGCCTTGAAAGGCTGGCGCGCTTTCCTCTACCGTAACCGCCTGTCTCTACTGTTACGGAAAAGCCATGTCTTTGGCCTGCTCACGCTCCTTGTTTTTCATGGTTTTCATTACGGGTGCCCTGGTCTTGGGCGTTTCCTATTACCTGGAATATGCGGTCGGTCTCAAACCTTGCGGGTTGTGCCTGTTGCAGCGTTTTTGTCTGGCGCTGCTCTTGGGTGTCTGCCTGATGGCTTCGGTGCATGGCCCGGGCCGACTCGGCTCATCTGTGTATTGGTTGCTCGGTCTGCTCTGCAGTCTGGCGGGTACGGTCACGGCGTGGCGGCAGGTATTGTTACAGAGCGATCCGGTGCAACAGCTGTCGGGCTGCTCGCCCAATCTGGCTGAGCTGTTCGCCAGCACACCCTGGCGGTGTGTCGTGCAGCGGATGTTCGAAGGTTCTGCGGACTGTGCGCAAATTTCCTGGACGCTGTTCGACTTGAGCATCCCGGAGTGGAGCCTGCTGTTTTTCGTCGCGATGATGATCGTGGGCATTTATCAGTTGCTGCGACTTGTCTGGATCACCTGTCAGCGACCGCTCAGCGGCGAGTCGTCGCACCGGGCGCTGACGGGCGATTAAACACTTGTATGAACTTTATCTCCTGCGTACCTTGAAGGCCTTGTCGCGCGGGCATAATCTGGCCCGCACGTGTCATTGGAAATATGTTGCTCGAATGACGTTCTGCCTGACCGATTCTTGATCTTCAAGTGTGCGACAGGTGTAGGGCAGCATGACCCACAAGGGAAGAGAGATCGCCATGCTCGAAAGTTGTCAGAATGCTCAGGAACGCTGGGGTGGAGTGCATCTGCTGATCGATCGATGGTTGCAGGAGCGTCACGAACTGGTTCGGGCCTATGATGCTCTCGGCGCCAAGCCTGAGGCGCTGGGCGAAAATCGAAAACCGTTACAGGAATTCTGCGGAGTACTGGTGGATTACGTGTCTGCCGGGCATTTCGAGATCTACGAACAGCTGACCGGCGAAGCCAAGGCGTTTGGTGATACCCGTGGTCTGGAGCTGGCCGAGACGATCTACCCGCGCATCGACGTCATCACCGAGAAGCTGCTCGCGTTCAACGACCTGTGTGATGCAGGTAAGTGCGTAGCAGAGAAATTCAAGGAGCTGGGTGGCCTGTTGCATGAACGCTTCGAACTGGAAGACTGCCTGATCGAAGTGCTGCACACCGCTCACAAAGAAGAGGATTCGGTTCAGGCCTGAACCCTCTCCCTGCAACATCTCAAAAAAAACGGTGCGCTATGCGCGCCGTTTTTCGTTCCCGGAACTCAGCTTGTGGCACCGCGCAATTCGATTTCGAATACCAACGGTGTGAATGGCGCGATCACGTCGCCGGCACCGTCGGCGCCATAGGCCTGGGCCGATGGAATGACCAGGCGCCATTTCGCGCCGACCGGCATTTGCTGTAATGCGCTGCGCCATCCACTGATCACGCTATCGAGACTGAACCACTGCGGTTGACTGTTCTGATCGAACACGGTGCCGTCGGGAAGGCGACCGACATACAGCACCTGGACCTTGCCGTTCGGCCCGGCTTTGACGCCAGCACCCGGTGCCAACTCCGTCAGCAATATTCCATCTGCCAGTTCGCGAACTCCGGGTTTGGCTTTTTCCTCGGCGAGAAAACTGCGCTCTTTTTCCAGGGCAACTTCGCTCTGCGGCATGGCCGGTTGCAAGGAGGCCTGAGCTTCATGCTCGGCAAGAATGTGTTCGATCCGCTCATCTTTCAGGGCCAGGGGTTTGCCTTGATAGGCTTGCTGTAAACCTTCTACCAACGCCTGAAGTTGCAGGTCAGGAACCTCCTGGCGCAAGCGTTCGCCGAGGCTCGCACCCAGACTGTAAGCGAGATCGTGAGCGTCATTGTCCTTGGTTTTTTCGGCGGCCTGGGCCACGGAAAAAACCATGCATAGCGATAAAAAAAGGTAACGCGACATGGGCACTCTCCGACCTCAAATGCGGTGGATTATGCCAGTGAGAATGCGTGCAACGGTGAACTGGTTTTGCGCAGGCGCAGAAGAATTTCAATCCGTTGCAACGCAGCGCTTTGGATACTGTCAACATGCCCTAGCGGCGGTAGCAGCAGAGGTCTAGTATGAGCCGCACCCACGTCAGCCAGGAGGTAAACCATGTCGGCCACCAAGAAGCCAGTAAATACTCCGTTGCACTTACTCCAACAACTCTCGGGCAGCCTGCTCGAACATTTGGAAACCGCTTGTTCCCAAGCCTTGGCTGATGCTGAAAAATTGCTCGCCAAACTGGAAAAGCAGCGCGGAAAAGCGCAGGAAAAACTGCACAAATTCCGTACCAAATTGCAGGACGCTGCGGCGGCCGGCAAGGCCAAGGCACAAACTAAAGCCAAGGGCGCGGTGAAGGAGCTTGAGGACTTGCTCGATGCCCTCAAGGATCGTCAATCCGAAACTCGCAACTACATTCTGCAACTCAAACGCGATGCTCAAGAAAGCCTGAAACTGGCCCAGGGCGTCGGTCGTGTACAAGAGGCTGTCGGCAAGGCGTTGTCCTTGCGTTCGGCCAAGCCTGCCGCGGCTCCTGCCAAAAAAGCCGCTGCCAAACCGGCTGCTGCAAAAGCACCGGCCAAGCCTGCTGCCAAACCGGCCGCCAGAGCACCGGTGAAAGCCGCAGCCAAGCCTGCTGCAAAACCAGCAGCGAAAAAAACCGTCGCTGCCAGTGCTGCGAAACCGGCTGCTAAAACGACGGCTGCCAAGCCTGCCGCTGCAAAACCAGCCGTGGCGAAAAAAGCCGCTGCCAAACCAGCAGCAAAAACAGCAGCAAAACCTGCTGCAAAAACGGCCGCTAAACCTGCAGCCAAACCAGCTGCCAAAACCGCTGCGGCGAAACCTGCTGCCAAGCCGGCTGCCAAACCTGTCGCGGCTAAAACTGCTGCCAGACCAGCTGCAAAACCAGCGGCCAAAGCTGCTGCAAAACCAGCTGCAAAACCCGCGGTAAAAGCTGCTGCAAAACCAGCCGCTAAACCAGCCGCTAAACCTGCTGCGGCTAAACCTGCCGCTGCTGCCAAGCCGGCCACCGCCAGCGCAGCCAAACCTGCCGCAGCCAAACCTGCTGCAAAACCCGCGGTGAAAAAACCGGTTGCCGCCAAGCCGGCCGCCGCGCCAGTTGCCAAGCCAGCCAACCCGGCTCCGGCAGCAACGTCTGCTTTAGCAGCAGCCACCTCGACAGCCACGCCAGCGCCAACGCCGGCCGCCGCATCGATCGCAGCAACCACCCCAACCAGCGCTTCCTAAGTGCCGGTTGCCGCGACGCGCAGCTGATGCAGCGCGTCGCGGTCCAGGTGGGCGGCACCTGCCGTCACACCTTCCAGCCAGGCCGTTAGATCGGTCACCTCACCTTGCGGCCAACTCTGCGCCAATCGCTCCAGCCGCAACAACAAATGTCGCTCGGCTTCGAGTTCCAGTGTCTTCACTTGTTCGCGCAATGAATTCAGTTCGGCATCTTCAGTTGCGACGGCTTTCCATTGCATGCGCAAGGCCCGCAGCGGACGCACGACATCCGCGTCCCAGGGCTCGGCCACGTTGCGAAGCTGCTGCAATCGTTGCTCGTTACAGGCGACTTCCCGCTGCCCAAGCCACAAACCACACAGCAGCAGGCAGACATTCACCCCCGTCGACTGTAATTGCAGGCACGCGTGTTCAACGCCGGAACGGGCGTAAGTGCCAAGGGAAAAGCTCCACAGGTCAGAGGACATAGTGCTACTCGCGCCAGTTGCGAGCGAAGCTGGTAGACTCCGCCGCCATTATGATTCGACTTCAGAACCTGACTTTACAGCGTGGCCCTCAACGTCTGCTAGAAGACGCTGAGCTGACCCTGCACGCCGGCCACAAAGCCGGCCTCATCGGTGCCAACGGCGCCGGCAAATCGAGCCTGTTCGCCTTGCTTCTGGGTGACCTGCACCCGGACTCGGGTGATTGCTTCCTGCCGGCGGACTGGCGCATCGCCCACATGCGCCAAGAGATCGACACCCTCGATCGGGTGGCGGTCGACTATGTGCTCGATGGCGACCTGCGCCTGCGCGAGGTGCAACGCGACCTCGCCGCAGCCGAAGCGGCCCATGACGGTACCGCTCAGGCCCGCCTGCACTCGGAACTCGACAGCGCCGACGGTTACACCGCCGATGCCCGGGCCCGCAAGTTGCTGGCCGGCCTTGGGTTCACCAATGAACAGATGGATCGCCAGGTAGGAGATTTCTCTGGTGGTTGGAGGATGCGTCTGAACCTGGCGCAGGCTTTGATGTGCCCCTCGGACTTGTTGCTGCTCGACGAACCGACCAACCACTTGGACCTCGACGCCATCATCTGGCTCGAAGAATGGCTCAAAAGCTATCCCGGCACCTTGATGCTGATTTCCCACGACCGGGATTTCCTCGATGCCGTGGTCGATCACGTGGCCCACGTCGATCAGCGCAAGATCACTCTGTATCGCGGTGGTTATTCAGCCTTCGAACGCGCTCGCGCCGAACGTCTGGCCCAGCAACAGCAGGCCTACGAGAAGCAGCAGGCGCAACGTGCGCACATGGAAAGCTACATCGCCCGCTTCAAGGCCCAGGCCACCAAGGCTCGTCAGGCCCAGAGCCGGATCAAGGCACTGGAGCGGATGGAAGAACTGTCCGCCGCCCACGTCGATTCGCCGTTCGATTTCGTCTTCCGTGAATCGGTGAAGATCTCCAGCCCGTTGATCGACCTCTCCGATGCCCGACTCGGTTACGGCGAGCGGGCCGTGCTGGAGAAGGTCAAGCTGCAACTGACCCCCGGCGCGCGGATCGGTTTGCTCGGCCCGAACGGCGCCGGTAAATCGACCCTGATCAAAAACCTTGCCGGTGAACTCGAACCGTTGTCCGGGCGACTGACCCGTGGCGAGAACACCGTCGTTGGCTACTTCGCCCAGCATCAGCTGGATTCGCTCGATTCCAAAGCCAGCCCGTTACTGCACATGCAACGCCTGGCACCGACGGAGCGCGAACAGACCTTGCGCGACTTCCTCGGTGGTTTTGACTTCCGTGGTGCGCGTATCGATGAGCCCGTGCTGAATTTCTCCGGGGGCGAAAAGGCCCGTCTGGCGCTGGCGTTGATCGCCTGGGGTCGGCCGAACCTGTTGCTGCTCGACGAACCCACCAACCACCTGGACCTGGAAATGCGCCTGGCGCTGACCATGGCTCTTCAGGAGTTCAGCGGCGCGGTACTGGTGGTCTCCCACGATCGTCATTTGCTCAAAAGCACCACCGACAATTTCTATCTGGTGGCGGACGGCAAGGTCGAGGAATTCGACGGCGACCTGGAAGACTACACCCGTTGGCTGGTCGACTATCGCCAGCGCAATGCCCCGGTCAGCAACACACCGGTGAACCCGGACAAGACCGATAAGAAGGCCCAGCGTCAAGCCGCTGCCGCGTTGCGTCAGCAACTGGCGCCGCATAAGCGCGAAGCCGACAAACTTGAAGCCGAGCTGGGCAAGCTGCACGAGAAACTGGCCAAGATCGATACCGGCCTGGGTGACAGCGACATTTACGAACCGGCACGCAAGAACGATCTGCGTGACCTGCTGGCCGAACAAGCCAAGCTGAAGGTGCGTGAAGCTGAACTCGAAGAAGCCTGGATGGAAGCGCTGGAGCTGCTCGAAAGCATGCAGGCGGAGCTGGAGGCGCTGTCTTGATGGAAGCGTTCAAGCTGCCATTGGCTGCCATGTGGATTGAGCCTCTGTGGCTCTTTGGGCAAATCCTGCTGATCTTGTTGGCGGGCTACATCGCCCAGCGCTTCGTGGCCAAGTGCCTGACCCGCCTGGGTGAACGCTATCCGTTGCCGCCGCAATTGCTGATGCCACTGCGCGGTGGTCTGCGCTGGCTGATCATGGGCAGCGCGCTGATCTTCGTCCTGGAACGCCTTGGCGTTTCAGCCACGGTGCTCTGGACCGCATTGTCCGGGTTTGTCGCAGTAGCGGCGGTGGCGTTCTTCGCCATGTGGAGCGTGCTCTCCAATCTGCTTTGCGCGATCCTGATCTTCACCGTCGGCCCGTTCCGGATCGGTGATGTCGTCGAATTGGTGGACACCACTGACAAGCCTGGCGTCAAAGGTCGGGTGGTGGCGATCAACCTGCTCTACACCACGTTGATCGAAGCCGAAGAGCTCGGTACCGGCAGCGCCATGGTGCAAGTACCCAACAGCCTGTTCTTCCAGCGCTCGGTTCGACGCTGGCGGGGTAGCGATGTATTCCCTTCGAATGGCTTTGAAAAGTAGGCTTCTGTTGTCTGACACACCGCTTTCGCGAGCAGGCTCGCTCCCACAGTTGATCTTCGGTGAACCTGTTTTTTGCAACAATCGAGAACCACTGTGGGAGCGAGCCTGCTGGCGAAGGGGTCCTGAAGCCGTAAACGCTGGTCGGCAGTCGTAATGTCCTTACAAAAAATCGGTAGTCATCGGCTCAAAGCCGCATTAGCTTAGACGTCTGTCAGGAGTCTGAGTCGAGGTGTGTAATGGAGCTTCAAGCATGGCTGGCGTTCTTTGCCGCCTGCTGGGTGATCAGTTTGTCTCCCGGTGCCGGCGCCATTGCGTCGATGTCCAGTGGTTTGCAATACGGTTTCTGGCGCGGTTACTGGAACGCCCTGGGCCTGCAACTGGGCCTGGCGGTGCAGATTGCGATTGTCGGCGCCGGTGTTGGTGCCATTCTCACGGCTTCGGCCACCGCTTTCTACGCGATCAAATGGTTCGGTGTGGCGTATCTGGTTTACCTCGCGGTCAAGCAATGGCGCGCGCTGCCCAGCGACATGAGCGATAACGCGGCGGTGCGGCAGATTGGCAGGCCGCTGGTGCTCGTGTTTCGTGGTTTCCTGGTCAACATCAGTAACCCCAAGGCTCTGGTGTTCATGTTGGCGGTGTTGCCGCAGTTCATTGACCCGCACGCGCCGCTGCTGGCTCAGTACCTGATCATCGGTCTGACCATGATCTGCGTCGATCTGATCGTCATGGCTGGTTACACAGGGCTGGCGTCCAAAGTGTTGCGTTTGTTACGCACACCTAAACAGCAAAAACGCATGAACCGCACTTTTGCCGGGCTGTTCATTGGCGCGGCGGCGTTTATGGCGACGCTGCGCAAAGCGGCGATGTAAAACCGTCGGGCACAAAAAAGGCGACCTCTTGGGGTCGCCTTTTTCATTCGAGCCATGCTGATCGTTCCCATGCTCCGCGTTCGGCTCTTTGGGACGCAGAGCGTCCCCGGCTGCATTCCCACGCAGAGCGTGGGAACGATCAGTATCCAGGATCAGCGCAAGATCACCGGCGCGGTATCCGCTGGCAGATTATTGCGCAATGGGGCTCGCCCAGGCTGCTCATAACCACCGCCGCCGAGCTGTTGGCTCAGTTGCGCGGCCACGTCTTCGCCCAGCGCCTTGGACACGTCACGCACCACCCTTGGGCGGTTCAGCGATATCCGAATGTCCCGGTGGTTCATCAGTTTGGTGTCCTGACCTTCGCCCATCGCCGTGAAGGCCGAGGTGATTTCGAACGTCTTGGTGTTGATCAGGCTGAAGTCGGCCACCAGGGTCAACGCCAGTACCGCTGAATAGCTGTCGGTGTTGGCGAGTTCGTTGATGTCGCGGGTGAAATCGATGTCCGACACGGTACCGAACAGCACGTAGTCGGCACCTTTGAAGTTGCCGGCCTTGATCCGCTTGATCACGTCGTAGACATCACCCTTGGACGCAGAGGTGTAAGGCGTGCCTTGAACCAGCTGGAACATGCCGGTACGAAGAATCTCGCCCTTGATGTCGCCGGTAAACTTACGCAACTCACCTTGTTCGATGTAGCTGCTGGTCGCTTCGATTTCGTTGTAACTCGAAGAACCGCTGGCGCCGTAGTAACTCTGGCTGTGGTTGCTCTGCGCCGAAACGATGTGGATGTACTGCTCCACTCGCTCCTGATACGCCAGGTCCGTGACCGCAACTTTCGGGGCCGCTTGCACGCTGAACGCGCAAGCCAGGGCCATCATGCCAATCCATGTGCGCATTGATTAACGCTCCGTGGTTTTGCGGATCTCTTTTTCGTCCATCCACTCGGCCAGACCGCTTTCAACGTCGATCAATTGCAGGCTGAATTTGTAGAAGACGTCCTTGTAATCGCTGCTGCGCTTGACGATTGAGCTGATCGAACCTTCAAGACGGTATTGGGCGGCGATCATGTTGCCGGTCTTGGCCACGGTGCTTTTCTTGTACAGACCGCTCTGGTTCTGCAATTTGAGCTGGTCGACTTGGCTTTGCATGGCGGTGTTGTCGCTGGCGAAGCGGGCGGTGCCGGTCTTCATCAGCTGAGTCTTGATGCTGGTGGTGATCTCACGAGTATCGATGTACTCGCTGGTCTTGTTCTTCACGTCGTAGACCTGAACGACCGTGCGGCCCTGCAGGATGCCGGACTGGGCCAGGGAGCGGGTCATCGATTCGGCGATCATTTGCAGGTCGGTGGAACCGAACTCGTTGGTCACGGTTTCAACCGCTTTGGTGTCGCCATAGGAGATGTTCTTGCTCCCCAGGGTTGGCGAGGTGTTGGCGCAGCCGCTGGCCAGCAGGGCGATAACGGCAATGAACGAAAAGCGTGCAAACATGGGAATGCTCTCTAGAACTGAACGAATAGGGTATGGGCTTAAGGCGTCTTGATTTCG
Organism: Pseudomonas sp. ANT_H12B; assembly: GCF_008369325.1. Classification (GTDB taxonomy): domain Bacteria; phylum Pseudomonadota; class Gammaproteobacteria; order Pseudomonadales; family Pseudomonadaceae; genus Aquipseudomonas. Next base: position 99,070 of record NZ_VOBI01000002.1, read on the forward strand.
AGACGGAAATCCACGGCTTTGGCGGTTGGCGCAATCGCCTGAATGAAGCTGGTCTGCTCGCCGTACATCAGCTGGCTTTTCCAGGTTTCTTCTTCGGCGACCGGGAAGCCCTCAGGGCCGAGCCAGGCAAAGCGGTAGTAAAAGGTCTTGTTGTTGTAGCTGGTGTTGCTCAACTGCACATTGGCCGTCATGAAGCCGTTTTCCCGGGCGACGCGCATGGCGCCGACCACGATATTCTTGAGCTTGCCCATGGCCACGACTTTGCTGGCGGCAGTGCCAGGTTCCGGTGGCGGCGGGGTGGCGCACCCGGCCAGCAAGGCCAGGGCGACGACAGCGATGAGTTTGAAGCGCATCTAAAGACTCCGTTCTTAAGGTTGTTTGAGGCTGGCCACGGCGGTCGGGTTGGCACTCGGGATCACATGAGCGGCGAGGCCGCTGGCGAACACCTGGTTACCCACGGCGCGCAGGCTGATCACCTGGTAACGCTGATCGACAGTGACCTTGACCACCGAACCGCCCACAGCGCTGGGCAGGGTGACCTGATGCTCGCCTTTCTTCAAGCGCAGACGCACCACTTGGGTGTTGTCCGGCAGGGTGCGCCACGTACGGGTATCGGCACCTTCAAGCACGGCTGAAGTGATACCGACCACCAGGCCTGCCAGCGGGTTGGTTTCGTTAATCTGTTTTTGCGCCACGCCACGGGTGATCGCCCGCACGGTGGTGCGCACGATGATCCCCGGCATGTCGTCACGCAGGGCGCGGCGAGACATGGCGGTGGTGCTGTTGAGTTGCGTCAGGTTGAGTTGCTGACCGTCCACGCCGATCTGGGCGAAAGAGGCAGTGGAGGTGTCAGCCTTGATGATCGGGAACGACAGCGGTGTGATCACCACGTTGTTGCTGATCGGCAATGGCAGCGGAATGCGGATGGAATCGCGCGATGGAGCCAGGCCGCTTTGCACGACGATCAGGATGTCGCTTTCGTCGTCCTTGCCACTCGGCTTGTCGAGGTTGACCAGCGCCTGTTCCAGCAGCGGGGTGTTGGGACGCAGTTCGGCGGCCTTGCGATAACCCGGCGCGGCCAGGCCTTTTTCGCCCAGGGCTTCATACACAAAACCGGAAAGGTAATGGCTGAACGCACTTTGGTAGCTGTTTTTCAGGCCGACGACTTCGGGCGCATCGAGGCTGGCAACCGGGTAACCCTGCAGATCCTTGTACTGGGTTTTGACGCCTTCTTTCTCGGCTTCCTCTTCGCGCTTGAGGTATTCCTTGTCGCGCAAATCGGCGATCACCGCTTCACGTTCATGAGTCTTCTTGATAGCGGTCCGCGCGCCGTCGAAGTCGTTCACGGCCAGCAGGTTGAGGGCCATCTGTGTGGTCAGCATGACTTTTTCATAGTCGTAGCCTTCGTAGCGGCGGACTTTGTCATTGACCACGAAACTGCCGAACTGGGCGAGGTACTTGCCAGTGTCCAGCTTGACCGAATCTTCCCACTTGCCCACCACCTGATCGGCGCTGGTCCAGGCATTCTGGCTGCCGGACAAATCGCCCTTGGCGCGCAGCAGCTCACCCTTTTCGAAGTAATAGAGCAGGTCTTTGTCTTTGCTGGTGTTGTTCTTTTCCAGCAGGGTCAGCGCGGCGTCGACGTTGCCGGCGGCCAGTTGCTGGTTGGTCTGGGCCAGCTCTGAGTCGTAGTTACGAAAGGCCGAACAGCCGGAAAGCAAGGTGACGGCGCTGAGCGCGATCGAGGTAAGGATGCGGGATGCCATGGCGGGTACTTCTTCCTTGAGTTTTTTGCAGCCGCGCATGCTGGTCGGGCTGTTGGGACCCACCGGCAGGAATGTTGGCGTCCTGCCAGTTCCTCAAACAAGAGGAGCTTAAATGCCGTCTCGCGGTAGCGAGGGCGCGGCATTATAAACAGGGATGCTGGCAATGTAGTGGCTTTTTGGTTTCAATTTAACACTTCATGCCATTACTTTTTCAGGCCGGAGACCACACGGCTCTCAGCGGAAGAGGCGGGCTGAAAGGCAATTCCGTTGGCGTAAACCCGATCACCCAAGGCTCGCAGACCGATGACTTGATGATTCTGATCGATCCGGATTCTCAGGGGCGCCGCGCCCGGGGCATTCGGCAGGCTGATCAGATGCTCGCCTTTTTTCAGGCGCAGGCGCGTCACCAAAGTGAGGTTGGGCAAAGTGCGCCAGGTGCGGGTGTCCGCGTGCTCGAAGCCATCGTACCGGGTCACATAAGAGGCCTTGCCTGGGTCGCGGCGGTTGTCGTTGCCCTGGACAGAGGCCGCCAGGAAGGCACGATAGGCGGTGCGCTGAATGATGCCCGGCATGTCGTCGCGCAATGTACGCAGCGACATATCGGTGATGCTGTTCACGGGGATCAACTTCTGTTTGCGTCCGTCGATGCTCATTTGCGTGAACGCCGGAGTCGAGGTGTCGGGCACCATCACCATCACCGGAAACGAGGCGTTGGCGACGATTACCTGGTTGTCCTCCAGGCGCACCGGATAAGGCACGCGCACCGAGCTGCGAGCCGGCGCCAGGCCACTTTGCACGATAATCAGCACGTCGCTTTCATCAGCCTTGGCCCCGGGTTCGTCGAGCTCACGCAATGCCTGCTGGAAAAACACCAGGTCGGGGCGCAGTTCAATGGCCTGGCGATAGCCCGGTGCGGCGAGATCCCGCTCGCCCAGCGCTTCATAGGTAAAACCGGCCAGGTAGTGACTGAACGCACTCTGATAGCCGTTTTTCAGCGCAATCACGGCAGGCGCATCGAGGATTGCCACCGGGTAGCCCTGAAGATCCTTGTAGTGCACGCGCACGCCCTGGGACTTGGCTTGTTCCTCGACTTGCTCGTATTCCTTTTCCCGTTGTCGGGCGATCAGCGCTTCACGTTCATGGGTTTTTTTGATGTCGGCCCGTGCGCCATCGAAGTCATTGACCGCTAGCTGGTTCAAGGCCATTTGCGTGGTCAGCATGACTTTCTCGTAGTCGTAGCCATCGTAGCGGCGCAATTTGTCGTTGATGATGCTGCCCCAGTGATCGCCCATCGCGGACAAAAGCTTGGTACCGGTCGACTCGACGGTGTCCTGACGCTGGATCACGATCTGCTCGGCACTGCGCCAGGCGTCCTGGCTCTGGGGCAGGGCGCCGTCGGCGCTGAGGACTGCGCCTTTCTCGAAGTAGTACAGCAAGTCCCTTTCTTTCGCCGGATTGTGCCGTTCGAGCAGAGAGAGCGCGCCATCGGGATTGCCCGATTTCAACTGATCAGTCGTTTGTTCAAGTTCCAGATCGTAATTTCGGTAGGCGGCGCAACCGGCCAGTTGCAGAGCGGCGCTTATCAGCAGCGAGAACACGAGGCGTGAAGGCATGGACGATGATTCTTCCCTGAATGAATCCGGAGAACGATGGCAATTTGCCGGCAAATGTACACGTCGTTGCGCCGGAAACACCAACAAAGCTTGAGTGAAAGTCATTGGAAGTGAACAATGTGTTACTTCGTATTTCCAATTGAGATTCATTCATGACTGCCTCCTCCCGTTTCCTGGCGTGGCTAGTGCTGCCGGTGATCGCGTTTTGCAGCTTCAATGCGCTGGCCGAAACCACTGAAGGTGCGCACAAGGCGCTGCATTTGCTTGATTACATCGGCGCCGACTACCCGGATTCGGTGAAGGCCGGCAAAGTCATCAATGACACCGAATACCAGGAGCAACAGGAATTTCTGACTGTGCTGCAGGGCTTGATCGCCGAACTGCCGGCCAAGCCTGAGCGTGCAGAACTGGAGCAAGGCGTCGTTGGCCTGCGTACGGCGATTGCTGCTCGCAAGGACGGTGCGGACGTTGCCCGTCAGGCGCGACAGCTGGGCGCGAAACTGGCGGTGAGCTATGAAGTCAGTCAGGCGCCGATCATTACCCCGGACCCGACTCGCGGCGCGCCGCTGTACGCGCAGCACTGCTCGGTGTGTCACGGCGAGGCGGGCACTGGTGACGGCCCGGCAGGCGTGGGCATGACGCCGCCGCCGTCCAATCTGCGCGATGCCACAAGACTGGACCGTCTGAGCCTCTACGCCATCTACAACACGCTGGGGATGGGCATCGAAGGTACCGACATGCCAGCCTTCGCCGATCAGATGGACGACCGTCAGCGTTGGGACCTGGCGACGTACATCGCCAGCTTCAGCGCCGATCCGACAGCGGCAAAATCCGAAAAGACCTACAACATCGCCGACCTCGCCCGTCAGACGCCGGCAGAAGTACAGGTCGCCGACGGCCCTCAAGCTGCGGCAACCTTCCGTGCACAACGGGCGCAACCGCCGCAGGTCAAGCGTGGCCCGGCACAGTTGCTCGATTACACCGCCGCGACCCTCGACAAGAGTATTGCGGCCTACCGTGCCGGCGATCACGACCAAGCCTATGACCTGTCGGTAGCGGCCTACCTGGAAGGTTTCGAACTGGTCGAAAGCTCCCTGGACAACGTCGACGCCAACGTACGCAAAGACACTGAAAAATCGCTGATGGCTTACCGTCAGTCGTTGCAGGATGGCTTGCCGGTGGCCCAGGCCCAGCAGCGTCTGGACGCGGCCAAGGCCAAGTTGAAGGAATCAGCCGGCTTGCTGGGCAGCGAGGGCTTGAGCTGGTCTTTGAGCTACATCTCCGGTCTGCTGATTCTGCTGCGCGAAGGCCTGGAAGCGATTCTGGTGCTGGCGGCGATCCTCGCGTTCCTGCGCAATACCGGCCAGCAATCGGCAGTGCGCAGCGTCAACGTCGGTTGGGGCCTGGCGCTGTTGGCCGGTCTGGCGACCTGGGCGCTGGCGGCCTATGTGATCGATGTCAGCGGTTCGCAACGGGAATTACTGGAGGGTGCCACGGCGTTGTTTGCCGCCGTCATGGTGCTCTGGCTCGGTGTGTGGATGCATGACCGTCGGCACGCGGCGGCCTGGCAGGATTACATCAAGAGCAGTTTGGTAGGCGGCGGTGGGCGTTTCGGATTTGCGACGCTGGCGTTTTTCTCGGTGTATCGCGAGCTGTTTGAAGTGATTTTGTTCTACGAGACCCTGTGGCTGCAGGCAGGTCCGGCGGGCCATAACGCCGTGTTGGCCGGTGGTGCGACGGCGTTGGTGCTGCTGGTCGGTCTGGCCTGGGTGATCCTGCGCGGCTCGGCGAAACTGCCGCTGTCGTTGTTCTTCAGCATCAACGCTGCTTTGCTGTGCGCGTTGTCGGTGGTGTTTGCCGGGCATGGCGTCAAGGCATTGCAGGAAGCCGGGATCTTCGGCACCCGGCCGGTGCCGTTCTTTGATTTCGACTGGCTGGGGATCCACGCTGATGCGTACTCGCTGAGTGCTCAGGCCGTGGCGATCATTGCGATCATCGTGCTGTATGGCCGCAGTCGGATGGCTGAGAAGCGGCGGGTGCAGGTTTCTTAAAAGCATTCGCTGTGCTCACAATCGCGGGCAAGCCCGCTCCCACAGGATTGCGTATAACCTGTGGGAGTGGGCTTGCCCGCGATGCTTTTTAAAAGAGGAAAACACGATGCGTGTCTGGATCGATGCCGACGCCTGCCCGCGGGCGGCGAAGGATCTGGTAGTGAAGTTTGCCCTCAAGCGCCAGTTCGAAGTGGTGCTGGTGGCCGGGCAGCCGCAGATCAAGCCGGGGCTTGCCCTGGTGAAGCTGATCGTGGTGCCGAGCGGCCCGGATGCGGCCGACGACTACTTGGTGGAATACGCGGTACCCGGTGAACTGGTGATCTGCAGCGATGTGCCGCTCGCCGATCGTCTGGTGAAGAAGGGCGTTGCGGCGCTGGATCCACGAGGCAAGGAGTTCGATGCGCAGAACATGGGCGACCGGTTGGCGGTGCGTAACCTGTTTACCGATTTGCGTGAACAGGGGCAGATGAGCGGCGGACCTGCGCCGTTTGGCGAGCGTGAGAAGCAGGCGTTTGCCAATGCGCTGGATCGGATCCTCACGCGGCTATCGCGCAAGTCTTAAGCATGACGGTGGTCCCTGTGGGAGCGAGCCTGCTCGCGATGGGGTCGGCACATTCAACATTGATGTCGACGGTTAGACCGCTATCGCGAGCAGGCTCGCTCCCCCATTTAAACCGTGTTACTCGTCGTTTTCGTGGGTCAGTTCCAGCACGCGGTCGACTAGTTTGTTGATGCCCGATGCCGCTTCGCTGATGCTCTGCGCCAGCATATACGCCGGGGTGCTCACCAGTTTGCGCGCCTTGTCTTCGACGATGTCGCTCACTACGCAATCTGTGTGAGTGGCGCCCATCTTGTTCATGACGGCAGCGGTGTCGGCGTCATTGCCGATGGTGCAGGTCACGCCCGGCCCATAAATTTTCGCGGCCAGGGCAGGCGAGATGCAGATCAGCCCCACGGGCTTGCCCGCTTCGGCGAACGCTTCGGTCAGGGCCAGGACATCCGGTTGAACCGTGCAGCCGGCACCTTCGATGGCGAAGTTCGACAAATTCTTGGCTGCGCCGAAACCGCCGGGCACGATCAGCGCGTCGAAGTCTTCGACATTGGCCTCACGAATATCCTTGATGTTGCCCCGGGCGATTCGCGCCGATTCCACCAGCACGTTGCGCGACTCGGGCATTTCGTCGCCGGTCAGGTGATTGATCACATGTAATTGCGAAATGTTGGGGGCAAAGCACTGCACCTGAGCGCCACGTTGGTCCAGACGCAGCAGGGTAATCACGCTTTCGTGGATCTCGGCGCCGTCGTATACGCCACAGCCGGAAAGGATCACTGCAATTTTTTTGCTCATGGGCTTTTCTCCAGATTCATGGCGTTAAATGTCCACTAATTTGTCACTCGTTGCCATAGGGTTAATTCGCGGCTACACCTAGGATCTGTCCTCAAGATTCCGATCAGGGCGTGTCATGGACTTCATTCTGTATGCGGTGCCGTTTTTCTTTGTGCTGATTGCCGTCGAACTGCTGGCCGACCGTTGGCGCGGGGTGACCAACTATCGTGTGGCCGATGCGATCAACAGCATCAGCACCGGCGTTCTGTCGACCACCACCGGCCTGCTGACCAAAGGTGTAGGGTTGGTGGCCTATGCGTTTGCCCTCAAGCACCTGGCGCTGTTCGAACTCTCGGCCGAGAGTGCCTGGGTCTGGGTGTTCGCCTTCGTCCTCTACGACTTCTGCTACTACTGGCTGCATCGCCTGGGCCACGAGCGCAACATCCTCTGGGCCGCGCACTCGGTGCATCACCAGAGCGAGGACTACAACCTCTCCACCGCTCTGCGCCAGACCAGCACCGGTTTCCTGCTGAGCTGGATTTTCTACCTGCCCATGGCGGTACTTGGCGTGCCGTTGCTGGTGTTCGTCAGCGTCGCGGCACTGAACCTTTTGTATCAATTCTGGGTGCATACCAAGCACATTCCCAAGCTCGGCTGGTTCGAGTGGTTTTTCGTCACGCCGTCGAATCATCGGGCTCACCATGCACAGAACGCTCTCTACATGGATCGCAACTACGGCGGGGTGTTCATTATTTGGGACCGTCTATTTGGCTCGTTCCAGGAGGAGGACGACAACGAGCCGGTCATTTTCGGCGTGACCACGCCGCTGGCGAGCTGGAATCCAGTGTGGGCTAACGTGCAGTTTTACGCGCAGTTGTGGGCGGATGCGCGGCGTGCTGAAAGCACTTGGGACAAGCTGCGGATCTGGTTCATGCGCACCGGTTGGCGGCCGGCGGATGTCGCGGCCAAATACCCGATGAGCAAACCGGACCTGAGCCAGTTCCGCAAATACGAGGTGCCGCTGGACGGGCGTCAGCAGTGGTATGTGGTGTTGCAGTTCTGCGTCTATATCGCGCTGGGTAGCTACTTGATGAACCTGGAGCAGAGTTTGCCGACGGCCGCGTTGGTGTTGGGCTGGAGTGCCGTGGCGCTGGGTCTGTTCGTATTGGGCGTGGCCCTGGAAAATCGCCCGTGGGCGCTGAAGCTGGAACTGCTGCGACTGGTGTCGAACCTGCCGTTGGTGTGGCTGGCGCCTGTGGTCGGGCTGTGGCCGGCCAGCGCAGTGGGCTGGGTCGGCTTGCTCAGTTACAGCCTGCTCAGCGGTATCGGTCTCTACTGTTGCAGAAACCGTTTTACTCGGCTGGCGTCTTAGTCTCGGCGGCCTTGGCCAGTTCAGCCTGCTCATCGGCGTAGATCTTCTTCGCCAGACGAGCATTCTTGAAGCGCCGGCGCAGCCACAGGCAAAAGCCCAATATCAGCAACGCACCGAGCACCCACAGCTCGTACTTCTTGACACTGCCGAGCATGCCTTCGAGCACTGCACCGAAGTGATACGCGGCAGCAGCCAGTGCGGTGGCCCAGATCGCGGCACCAATCCCGTTGAGCAGCAGATAACGTCCCGGCGGGTAACCCGACAGGCCGATCGCCACCGGCATTACCGTGCGCAGGCCGTAGACAAAGCGGAAGCTCAGCACCCAGATGTCCGGATGCCTGCGGATGTGTTCCAGCGCCCGGTCACCCATCAATTGCCAGCGCGGTTTTCGCGCCAGCAACTTGCGGCCGTGCTTGCGCCCCAGGAAATACCACAGCTGATCACCGGCATAACTGCCGAGGAACGCCACGATCATGACCACTTTGAGGTCCATGTATCCGCGGAACGCGAGGAAACCCGCGAGCACCAGAATGGTTTCGCCTTCGAAGAACGTGCCGAGAAAGAGGGCGAAGTAGCCGAATTCCTGAAGAAATTGTTGGAGCATTGTCTGGGTGCTGGCGAAATGAACGCGCAGCCTAACCCTTCGTGCACATTCATGAAAGTGTCCAAATGTGTCTCGACGTGAACATTTCCTACAAGGACAATGGAATGCGGCTACCTGTCGCAGGGGTGCACATAACTGTAATACGACCGTCATAATGGCCGCTTATAACTGTCACGCTCGCCCGCCAACGCGGGCTCAGGAGTCTGCCGTGAGCTTTACCCCCGCCAACCGTTTGTTTCCAGCAACCCGTCTGCGTCGCAATCGCCGTGATGATTTTTCGCGTCGACTGGTCCGTGAAAACGTTTTGACCGTCGACGATCTGATCCTGCCAGTGTTCGTGCTGGACGGTGAAAACCGTCGCGAAGCGGTGGCCTCGATGCCGGGTGTCGAACGCCTGACCATCGATTTGTTGCTTGAAGAAGCGGCCAAGTGGGTCGAGCTGGGGATTCCGGCCTTGGCACTGTTCCCGGTGACGCCACCGGAGCTCAAGTCGCTGGACGCCGCCGAAGCCTGGAACCCGAACGGGATCGCCCAGCGCGCCACCCGCGCCTTGCGCGATCGGTTCCCGGAGTTGGGTGTGATCACCGACGTTGCCCTGGACCCGTTCACCACCCACGGTCAGGACGGCATTCTCGACGAAGAAGGCTACGTGCAGAACGACATCACCGTCGACGCGCTGGTCAAGCAAGCCCTGTCCCACGCCGAAGCCGGTGCTCAGGTGGTGGCCCCGTCGGACATGATGGACGGTCGCATCCAGGCGATCCGCGAAGCGCTGGAACTGGCCGATCACGTCAACGTGCGGATCATGGCCTACTCGGCGAAGTACGCCAGCGCCTACTACGGCCCGTTTCGCGATGCGGTCGGTTCGGCGCTGAACCTGGGCAAGGCCAACAAGGCCTCCTATCAGATGGACCCGGCCAACAGCAACGAAGCCCTGCACGAAGTGGCGGCGGACTTGTCAGAAGGCGCGGACATGGTCATGGTCAAGCCAGGCATGCCGTATCTGGACATCCTCTACCGGGTCAAAGAAGAATTTAAAGTGCCGACCTTTGTTTATCAGGTCAGCGGTGAATATGCCATGCACATGGCGGCGATCCAGAATGGCTGGTTGAGCGAAGGGGTTATCCTCGAATCCCTGACCGCTTTTAAACGTGCAGGCGCTGATGGCATCCTGACTTACTTTGCCGTCCGTGCTGCTCAATTGTTACGAGAGCAAAAATAGCCCTCCCAGGAACATTCGATGAATACCGAAGGACTCACTGAAGTTGCCGTAAAAGACGCTCAACCCGTGGTGGAGCAAATCGCCGAAACCCCGCCGGAACTGGAGCCTGCTCCACCCGCGGTGGTGGCCGAGCCCGCGCATGCGGCCCCGACGATTGCTATTCCCGGCCTGGATGACAGCAGCCTGTACATCCATCGTGAGCTCTCGCAACTGCAGTTCAACATCCGCGTGCTGGAACAGGCGCTGGATGAGTCCTACCCGTTGCTGGAGCGGCTGAAGTTTCTGCTGATTTTCTCCAGCAACCTGGACGAGTTCTTCGAGATTCGTGTGGCCGGCCTCAAGAAACAGATCACCTTCGCCCGTGAACAGGCGGGCGCCGATGGCCTGCAACCGCACCAGGCCCTGGCCCGCATCAGCGAACTGGTACACGGTCACGTCGACCGTCAGTACGCGATCCTCAACGACATTCTGTTGCCGGAACTGGAAAAACATCAGGTCCGCTTCATCCGTCGGCGTCACTGGACCACCAAGATCAAAACCTGGGTGCGCCGTTATTTCCGCGACGAAATCGCGCCGATCATTACCCCGATTGGCCTGGACCCGACGCACCCGTTCCCGTTGCTGGTGAACAAGAGCCTGAACTTCATCGTCGAGCTCGAAGGTATCGACGCTTTCGGCCGCGATTCCGGTCTGGCGATCATTCCGGCGCCACGTCTGCTGCCGCGGGTCATCAAGTTGCCGGAAGAAGTGGGCGGCTCTGGCGACAACTACGTGTTCCTGTCGTCGATGATCCATGCGCACGCCGATGACCTGTTCCAGGGTATGAAGGTCAAGGGCTGCTACCAGTTCCGTCTGACCCGAAACGCCGACCTGGCAGTCGATACCGAAGATGTAGAAGACCTGGCCCGCGCCCTGCGCGGCGAGTTGTTCTCCCGTCGTTACGGTGACGCGGTGCGTCTGGAAGTCGCCGACACGTGCCCGAAACACCTGTCCGACTACTTGCTCAAGCAGTTCAACCTGCACGAGACCGAGCTGTATCAGGTCAACGGTCCGGTCAACCTGACCCGCCTGTTCAGCATCACCGGGCTGGACAGTCAGCGAGCGCTGCAATACACGCCGTTCACCCCGCAGATCCCGAAACTGCTGCAAAACAGCGAGAACATCTTCAGCGTGATCAGCAAGCAGGACATCCTGTTGCTGCACCCGTTCGAGTCCTTCACCCCCGTGGTCGACCTGCTGCGCCAGGCGGCCAAGGACCCGCACGTATTGGCGGTCCGTCAGACCCTGTACCGCTCCGGTGCCAACTCGGAAATTGTCGACGCACTGGTCGATGCGGCGCGTAACGGCAAGGAGGTCACTGCGGTGATCGAGTTGCGTGCGCGGTTCGACGAAGAGTCCAACCTGCAACTGGCCAGCCGTCTGCAAGCGGCCGGTGCGGTGGTGATTTACGGCGTGGTCGGCTTCAAGACCCACGCCAAGATGATGCTGATTCTGCGTCGCGAGGCTGGCGAGATTGTCCGTTACGCCCACTTGGGCACCGGCAACTACCACGCGGCCAACGCCCGTCTGTACACCGACTACAGCTTGCTGACCTCGGATGACGCCTTGTGCGAAGACGTCGGCAAACTGTTCAGCCAGTTGATCGGCATGGGTAAAACCCTGCGCATGAAGAAGCTGCTGCACGCGCCGTTCACGTTGAAGAAGGGCATGCTCGACATGATTGCCCGCGAGACTCAGTTTGCCCTCGACGGCAAACCGGCGCACATCATCGCCAAGTTCAACTCGCTGACCGACCCGAAGATCATCCGCGCGTTGTACAAGGCCAGTCAGTCCGGGGTGCGTATCGATCTGGTGGTGCGCGGCATGTGCTGCCTGCGTCCGGGCATCGCCGGGGTTTCGCACAACATCCACGTGCGCTCGATCATCGGGCGTTTCCTGGAGCACACCCGGGTCTTCTACTTCCTCAATGGCGGCGAAGAGCAGATGTTCCTGTCCAGCGCCGACTGGATGGAGCGCAACCTCGACAAGCGCGTCGAGACTTGTTTCCCGGTCGAGGGCAAAAAGCTGATCATGCGGGTCAAGAAAGAGCTGGAGCTTTATCTCACCGATAACACTCACAGCTGGAGCCTGCAGGCGGACGGCCGTTACATCCGTAACACACCGACCGGCAATCAGAACCCGCGCAGTGCCCAGGCAACGCTGCTGGAGCGTTTGGGTAGCCCGATTCTGGCGGTCCGATAACGCGCAAAACCTGTGGGAGCGAGCTTGCTCGCTCCCACATGGGGGGTTGCGTCGTCTGCCGAATCGCGGGCACAAAAAAAGGCCTTCCGAAGAAGGCCTTTTTCAGTTTCAGCGAACGTTAAGCGCGAAGCCAACCCGCGTCAGCCATTCCGCTTCCAGGCCGAAGTCTGCCTGGGTCAGCTGGTTTTCATCCAGCCAGTTTTCCGGGAACAACACATCGAGGCTGTCGCGGTTGGCGTGAAGCACAACTTGAGGCATTTCCTGAGTGCCACGGATGTGATGGAACAGGATCGCGAAGCGCAACAGCACGCACAGGCGAATCAGCTTGATGCCTTCATCGCCGAAATCGGCAAACCTGTCACGGGGAATATTGCGGCGGTGACCGCGCACCAGCAGCGCGAGCATCAGCTGGTCTTCGCGAGAGAACCCGGCCAGGTCCGAGTGCTCGATCAGGTAGGCGCCGTGCTTGTGGTAGTGATAGTGAGCGATGTCCAGGCCCACTTCATGGACCTTGGCCGCCCAGCCGAGCAGTTCGCGCCAGACGCCGTCATCCAGATCCCAGTCTTCGGCGACTTGATCGAAGGCATGCAGCGCTTTGCGTTCGACCCGCGCCGCTTGTTCCAGATCGACGTGATAACGCTCCATCAGCGAGCTGAGCGTGCGCTCACGGACGTCTTCATGGTGATGACGGCCTAACAGGTCATAGAGCACGCCTTCGCGCAGGGCGCCTTCACAGTGGTCCATGCGTTGCAGTTCGAGGGCATCGAAAATCGCTTCGAGAATGGCCAGGCCCGCGGGGAAAATCGCCCGGCGATCGGGTTTGATGCCTTCGAAGTCGATCTTCTCGACGTCGCCGAGTTTGAACAATTTGCGCTTGAGCCAGGCCAGGCCTTCGGCATTCACCTCGCCAGTACCATGACCGCCGGCCTTCAGCGCCAGGCCGATGGCGCGGATAGTGCCCGAGGAGCCGATGGCTTCATCCCAGGTCAGGCGGTGCAGGGCGTGTTCGATGCTCATGATCTCCAGCCGCGCCGCCGTGTAGGCCTGGGCGTAGCGGGCCGGGGTGATCTTGCCGTCCTTGAAATAGCGCTGGGTGTAGCTGACGCAGCCCATTTGCAGGCTTTCGCGCAGCAGCGGTTCGAAGCGCTGGCCGATGATGAATTCGGTACTGCCGCCGCCAATGTCAGCCACCAGGCGCTTGCCCGGGGTGTCGGCGAGGGTGTGGGAAACGCCGAGGTAGATCAGGCGCGCTTCTTCACGGCCGGAGATGACTTCCACCGGGTGGCCGAGGATTTCTTCGGCGCGGCGAATGAATTCGGCACGGTTGCGGGCTTCACGCAGGGCGTTGGTGCCGACGATCCGCACGGCGCCCAGCGGCATACCGTTGATCAGTTGGGCAAAACGCTTCAGGCAATCGAGCCCGCGTTGCATGGATTCTTCACTGAGCTGACGCTCATCGTCGATGCCGGCGGCCAGCTGAACCTTCTCCCCGAGACGCTCGAGAATACGGATTTCGCCGTTCTGGGCCTTGGCCACGACCATGTGAAAGCTGTTGGAGCCCAGGTCGATTGCGGCGATCAGGGACAGATTCTTGGCTTGGGATTGCGGCATGGTCAGGGGGTCTCGGTCGATAACCTCGACATCGTGCCACGATCAAACGCTGCCGCCAACGCACAGTGTTCAAAGCCTTGATCCGACGCAGGAAAGTGGGTGACCGCTGCGCGGTCAATCGCTAGCAGGCTAGCTCCCACATTGGAATGCGTACCCCTGTGGGAGCTAGCCTGCTAGCGATGAGGGCATTAAAGACACTGAGGCTCTTTCAGGCTGTCGCTTCAACAGTCCCAATGAAGTTCGCCAACTCCGCCGTCTGCGGATTCGCGAACAGAATCTTCGGATCCCCCACCTCATGCACCTTGCCCTGATGCATGAACACCAACTTATCCCCAACCTCCCGGGCAAAACGCATCTCATGGGTGACCATAATCAACGTCATCCCTTCCTTGGCCAGTTGCCGGACTACGCTCAACACCTCGTTGACCAGCTCCGGGTCCAGCGCCGAGGTAATCTCATCGCACAGCAAGACCTTCGGCGACATCGCCAGCGCCCGGGCAATCGCTACCCGCTGTTGCTGCCCGCCAGACAATCGATCCGGAAAGGCATCGAATTTCTCCCCCAGCCCAACCCGCTCCAGCATCTCCCTTGCCAGTTCGGTGGCTTTGGCTTTCGGCACTTTCTGCACAACCTGCGGCGCGAGCATCACGTTCTCGCCGACGGTCAGGTGCGGGAACAGGTTGAACTGCTGAAACACCGTCCCGACTTTCTGCCGCAAGCTGCGCAGATCGGCACGGGCGGCGTCGAGGTATTCGCCGTCGACTTCGATCACGCCGTCGTTGATCGATTCCAGGCCATTGAGGGTGCGCAACAAAGTGGATTTGCCCGAGCCGCTGCGACCGATGATCGCCACGACCTGGCCTTCCTCGACGTTCAGGTCGATGCCTTTGAGTACATGGTGATCGCCGTAATATTTATGCAGGGCCGAAATTCTAAGCAGGGGCATGCAGTCTCCTTTCCAGGTAGCGCGCACTGAGGGACAAAGGGTAGCAGAGCAGGAAGTAACCGAGGGCCACGAGGCCGTAGACCATGAACGGTTCGAAGGTCGCGTTGGCGAGCATGCCGCCGGTCTTGGTCAGTTCGGTGAAGCCGATGATCGATGTCACGGCGGTGCCTTTGACCACTTGCACCGAGAAGCCCACGGTGGGTGCCACGGCGATCCGCAGCGCTTGCGGCAGGATCACGTAACGCAGTTGCTCCAGCGGGTTCAGTGCAAGACTCGACGAGGCTTCCCACTGGCCGTTGGGGATCGACTCGACGCATCCGCGCCAGATCTCCGCCAGATAGGCGCTGGTGAAGAGCGTCAGGGCAATCGCCGCCGCCATCCACGGCGAAATCTCAACCCCCGCCAACGCCACGCCGAAGAACACCAGAAACAGCTGCATCAACAGCGGCGTGCCCTGGAACAGTTCGATGTAGGAGCGGGCGAAGTTGCGCGGCAGGGATTTTTTCGAAATCCGCATGACCATGATCAGCAAGCCGATCAACCCGCCGCCGATAAACGCCACCAGCGACAGCGCCAAGGTCCATTGCAGGCCCGTGAGCAGGTTGCGCACGACGTCCCAGGTAGTGAAATCGCTCATTGGCTGCTCCTTGCGACAAAACGGCGGCCAATCCAGTTCAGCAACTGGCGGATCAGCAGCGCCATGCACAGGTAGAGCAGCGTGGTCAGGGTGTAGGTTTCAAAGGCGCGGAAGTTGCGCGACTGAATGAAGTTGGCGGCGAAGCTCAGCTCTTCGGTGGCGATCTGCGAGCAGACCGCCGAGCCGAGCATGACGATGATGATCTGGCTGCTCAATGCCGGCCAGACCTTGCCCAGCGCCGGCAGCAGGATCACGTGGCGGAAGGCTTCGAAGCGGGTCATCGCCAACGCGGCGGCAGCTTCGAGCTGGCCGCGAGGAATCGCCTGAATGCCGGCACGGATGATCTCGGTGGAATAAGCCCCGAGGTTGATCACCATCGCCAGCACTGCTGCCTGCCACTCGGAAATTTGCACACCCAGTGACGGCAGGCCGAAGAAGATGAAAAACAACTGCACCAGAAACGGCGTGTTGCGGATCAACTCGACGTAGACACCGAACATCGCTGAGAACGGGCGGATATTCCACGCCCGCACCAGCGCCCCGACGATGCCCAGACCCACTCCGAGCACCGCGCCGATGGCCGTCAGTTCAAGGGTGAACAGCGCACCGCGCAGTAGCAGGTCGGTGTTGTGCACCACCGGTAGAAAGTCGAACTGATAAGCCATGTTCAGTCTCCGCAACGGCGATCAGAGATCGGCCGGCAGCGGCTCTTTGAGCCAGGTCCGGGAGTTCTTCTCCAGCGCGCCGTCGGTCTTGGCGGTGGCGAGGATCTGATTGACCTTGCCCAGCAGCGCCGGCTCGTTCTTGTTCACGCCAACGTAGACCGGCGAATCCTTGAGCTTCACTTTCAGTGCCGGAATGCGTTTCGGGTTGCGTTCGCTGATGGTCACCATCACCACGTTGCCGCTGGCGATCAGATCAACCTGGCCTGCGAGATAAGCAGCGATCGTCGAGTTGTTGTCTTCGAAGCGCTTGATGGTCACGCCTTCGGGCGCGACTTTTGTCAGCTCGATGTCTTCGATGGCGCCACGGGTGACGCTGATGGTTTTGCCCTTGAGGTCGTCCAGGCCTTTGATGTCGGCGTCTGGCGGACCGAACACCGCCAGGTAGAACGGCGCGTAGGCACGGGAAAAGTCGATGACTTTCTCGCGCTCGGGGTTTTTGCCGAGGCTGGAGATCACCAGATCGACCTTGCCGGTGGTCAGGAACGGGATGCGGTTGGTGCTGTTGACCGGCGTCAGTTCGAGTTTGACCTTGAGTTGGTCGGCCAGCAGTTTGGCGGTGTCGATATCGAGGCCGCGAGGTTTCATGTCCGGGCCGACCGAACCGAAGGGAGGGAAGTCCTGAGGCACGGCCACCTTGAGGACGCCGCGCTTGACCACATCCTCCAGACCGTCGGCGTGGGCGGGCGCCTGGCTCAGCATCAGGCTGGCAAACAGGGCTGCGAGGAGGGCGCTGTAACGCTGGGTCATGGCAAATCTCCGAATCGGCGAGAAGTGATTTCTGCGGATCGACAGAGCATGGGCCATGCCAAGAATCGGTTTTGGGTGCCGCAGGCCACGGTTTTGCTGGATTCGTTCGGTCTTACTGGTCTGAACAGTCGTGCGTGGTTTCGCACCCCGATAGCGCATCGCCGGATTTCGCCGAACCCCCATGGGGCACGACTTGCCGGGCGTCGCGAATAGCTTTACAACTGACCGCTCATTGGCCTGGTTCGTCTGAAAAACCATGAACTCTATCTCCCGCGCCGTACCTGAAGTGGCGCTGCAAGCCATCCGCAAACTGATCACCGAGCGGGGGTTCGGGCCGGGGGATGCCTTGCCCTCGCAGCGGGATCTGGCTGTGCAATTGGGAGTCAGCCGGGCGTCGTTGAGAGAAGCGTTGTCGTCCTTGAGCGCGCTGGGCGTGATCAGCATCCAGCCGGGCAAAGGTGTGTTCGTGCAATCGCCGGTGGAGCTACCGCGGGGCGACGCGACGCTGAGTTGGCCATTCGCGGCACAGGCGTCGCCGCTGGACATCTTCCAGTTGCGCTATGCCCTGGAAGGCTTTGCCGCCGGTTTGGCCGCTGTGACCCTGAGCACCCATGAACTCGATGCGCTGGAGGACAACGTCGCCGCCATGCGCAACGAATTGAAGGCTGGCGACTTCGAGGCGGCGGCGCGACTGGATTTCGAATTTCACCGGTGCATCCTGCTGGCCAGTGGTAATCAGGCGATGCTGAGCATCCTGACGGCCAGCGCCGACATCTTTCTGGAGAGTCAGAAGCTACCGTTCATCCGGGCCGAACGCGCCATGGAAACCTGGCAGGAGCACCGCAAAATCCTCCGCGCACTGGCCCGGCGGGCGTCCGGCGCGGCGCAGAAGGCCATGCACGAACATGTACGCAACGCAGCTTTGCGCACTGGAATCGCTTTCGTCGCTCCCGCCACCTCATGACTTGAGCTATACCCAAACTCATGCAGCACCATAGCGAGACTCAATCATCTGCACCTTCCTGAACGAAGGAAGGGCAGCTATGATGGGCCACGTTTTTTTGCTTACAACCTGGAGACTTCCATGAGCAGCGATCTTATTAAACACGTCACCGACGCTAGCTTCGACGTCGACGTCCTCAAGGCCGAAGGCGCTGTACTGGTCGACTACTGGGCTGAATGGTGCGGCCCTTGCAAAATGATCGCTCCTGTTCTGGACGAAATTGCAGAAACCTACAAAGGCAAGCTGACCGTTGCCAAACTGAACATCGATGAAAACCAGGAAACCCCGGCCAAGCATGGCGTGCGTGGTATCCCGACGCTGATGTTGTTCAAAAACGGCAACGTCGAAGCCACCAAGGTCGGTGCACTGTCGAAGTCGCAACTGGCTGCCTTCCTCGACGCCAACATCTAAGCGTCGATTAAAGCGTCATCAAAAAGGCCCCGCACATCGCGGGGCCTTTTCGTTATTGAGGGCTAGACGCTCCGAAACTCAGGTGGTACATTCGGCCCCGCACTGGTTTCTCCACTGCCCCCTGCTAGCCGTCGCCGACGCACTCCTTTTCGAATAAGTACGCGATCCTGTCGCCTTCTCTGCGGCGCGGCCTCATTAAGCCAAAAGCTTAATTTCCCCCCCTCCATAAATGATTACGTCATTCCTATATGAATCTGACTGAACTCAAGCAAAAGCCGATTACCGAACTGCTCGAATTGGCCGAACAGATGGGCATAGAAAATATGGCCCGTTCGCGCAAGCAGGACGTGATTTTCTCCCTGCTCAAAAAGCACGCTAAAAGCGGCGAGGAAATCTCCGGTGATGGCGTGCTGGAGATTCTCCAGGACGGCTTCGGCTTCCTGCGCTCCGCTGACGCTTCCTATCTCGCCGGCCCGGACGATATCTACGTCTCGCCGAGCCAGATCCGCCGCTTCAACTTGCGCACCGGTGACACCATCGTTGGCAAGATCCGCCCTCCAAAGGAAGGCGAGCGGTACTTCGCGTTGCTCAAGGTCGACACGATCAACTACGATCGTCCCGAGAACGCGAAAAACAAGATTCTCTTCGAGAACCTGACCCCGCTGTTCCCGACCGTGCGCATGAAGATGGAAGCCGGCAACGGTTCCACGGAAGACTTGACCGGTCGTGTCATCGACCTGTGCGCCCCGATCGGCAAAGGCCAGCGTGGTCTGATCGTTGCACCGCCTAAAGCCGGTAAAACGATCATGCTGCAGAACATCGCGGCCAACATCGCTCGTAACAATCCTGAAGTTCATCTGATCGTATTGCTGATCGACGAACGTCCGGAAGAAGTAACCGAGATGCAGCGCACCGTGCGCGGTGAAGTGGTTGCCTCGACGTTCGACGAACCGCCAACCCGCCACGTGCAGGTTGCTGAAATGGTGATCGAGAAGGCCAAGCGCCTGGTCGAACACAAGAAAGACGTGGTGATCCTGCTCGACTCCATCACCCGTCTGGCCCGCGCCTACAACACCGTGATCCCGAGCTCCGGCAAAGTGCTCACCGGTGGTGTCGATGCCCACGCCCTGGAGAAGCCGAAACGCTTCTTCGGCGCCGCGCGGAACATCGAAGAAGGCGGTTCGCTGACCATCATCGCTACCGCGCTGGTTGAAACCGGCTCGAAGATGGATGAAGTGATCTACGAAGAATTCAAAGGCACCGGCAACATGGAGCTGCCTCTGGATCGCAAGATCGCGGAAAAACGCGTCTTCCCGGCGATCAACATCAACCGTTCCGGCACACGCCGCGAAGAGTTGCTGACGGCCGACGACGAGTTGCAGCGCATGTGGATCTTGCGCAAGCTGCTGCACCCGATGGATGAAGTCGCTGCCATCGAGTTCCTGATCGACAAGCTGAAACAGACCAAGACCAACGACGAGTTCTTCTTGTCGATGAAGCGTAAGTAAGACGGTTTTTTAACCGCTAAAAATGGTGTCCTTCGGGGCGCCATTTTTTTTGCAAAAAAAGAGGAGGTTTGCGGCTAAGGTAGGTCAGTACAAAAACGAAAAGGCCCAGACGGCCTCCAATTTATTAACGGACTGGCATTAAAGTTTATGAGCACTCTTGCTTATCGAAGGGATATCGACGGCTTGCGGGCAATTGCCGTTATCGCGGTGGTGTTGTTCCATTTTGGCGTCCCGGGGTTTACCGGCGGTTTCGTCGGTGTCGACGTCTTCTTTGTGATTTCCGGTTACTTGATCACCTCGATCATCTGGAACCAGCGTAAGGCCGGGCGCTTCAGTTTTGTCGATTTCTGGGCGCGTCGTGCCCGGCGGATCCTGCCGGCGCTGTTTGCGATGATCATCGTCGTGCTGGCGGTTGGCTGGTTTTTGCTGGCGCCCAAGGATTACGAGGAGCTGGGCCGCTCGGTGCGTTACCAGGTGATGTTCGTGTCCAACATCCTGTTCATGCGCCAGGACGGTTATTTTGATGTTGCCTCAGAGCTCAAGCCGTTGCTGCATACCTGGTCGCTGGCGGTTGAAGAACAGTTCTATATTGTCTTCCCACTGCTGCTGACGGTGCTGTCGAGTCGCCTCAAACATTGGCGGCTGGCGCTGTTCGCGGTGTTGCTGGTGTCGTTCGGGCTCAGCGTTTGGGCCGTCGCGCATCATCCGGAAAAAGCCTTTTTCCTGCTGCCGATGCGCGCCTGGGAGTTGTTGGCCGGTGCCATGCTGGCGGTTGCGCCCAGAGGGAATTGGCGCCTGACAACTGCCGGGGCCCAAGTGGTCAGTCTGGCCGGGTTCGGGCTGATTCTGCTGGCGGTATTGTGCTACGACAAAAGCACGCCATTCCCCGGTGCGGCTGCGTTGCTGCCAACCTTGGGTGTGGTTGCGCTGATTTGGGCCAACGGGCATCGGCAAACCCTGGTCGGTGGGTTGCTGGCCAGTCGTGTGCTGGTCGGCCTCGGGTTGATTTCCTACTCCTGGTACCTGTGGCACTGGCCGGTTTTTGTCTTCGCCAGCTACGCCAGTGTCGACGAGCCAGGCCCGATTGATATCGCAGGATTGATCTTGCTCAGCCTGATATTGGGCTACCTATCGTGGCGTTTCGTCGAGACGCCTTTCCGCGAGCGCCGGCTGTTGGCTGGACGCCGGCAGATTCTGGTGGCTGCGGGTTTCGGCGTGCTGGTCCTTGGTTTGGCAGGTCAGGCTCTGCGCTGGACCGATGGCCTGCCGTGGCGTCTGTCCGACGAGGCTTTGCAGTACGCCAAAGGGCGCGAGTGGCGGCCGGAGCTGATGGCGTGTCTGGCTGACGACAAAACGCCCGATGACAAACTCTTTTGTCATTACGGGACGCCGGCACTGAATGCGTCCAAGGCGTTGGTCTGGGGGGACAGTCACGCCACGGCGCTGATCCCGGTATTTGAAGACGGTGCGCAGGCGCATGGCGTCAGTGTGATCCTGGCAAGTTCGCCCGGGTGCTTGCCGGTGACGGGCCTTGAGCATGACCCGCGTTGTGCACGCTTCAATCGTCGAGTCGAGGAGGCCTTGAAGCCACAGACCGTGGGCGATGTGGTGCTGGTGGCGCGCTGGAGTCTGTATCTCTATGGCGATGTGAAAGGTGATATTGGGCATGCGTTGAAGGATTCCGACGGCCGCTACGACCGCGCCGTCGCCGAGCAACGGCTGGCCGAAGGACTGCGAGCGACGGTGCAGCAATTGCGCAATGGCGGGCATCGAGTCTGGCTGATCAAGGAAGCGCCGCTGCAACAGTTCAGCCCGCCTTACCGTCTCAGCCGACTGGCAATGTTGCATCGTCCGACCGATGTGGGTCTGGCGGTCACGGAGCACTTCAAGCGCCAAGCGTTCATCAGCCAACTGTTCGCGCAAATGGCAGCAGCCAATTCGGGAGTGACAGTGCTGGATCCGGCGCCGCTGCTGTGTGATCAGACGGGTCTTTGCCGCGTCGAGTTCGAGGGTCATTCGCTGTATACCGATGACAATCACCTGTCGGAGGTCGGTGCGCGACTCATCGCGCCGGTACTTGAGCCACTGTTTCTGCGGTTACAAGCCCAGGCAACTGCCGGCAACGGCAAGGTGAATGCGGCCAGATAAGCAGCGATAAGCTGCCAGCGGCCGGCAGAGCAGGTAGGATGTACGCCTATTTTAGGGGTGCCATCGTCAATGAAATTCAAGGATCTTCGGGATTTCGTGCAGCAGCTTGAGCAGCGCGGAGAGTTGAAACGCATCCAGATCCCCGTCTCTCCAGTGCTGGAGATGACCGAAGTCTGTGATCGCACGCTGCGGGCCAAGGGCCCGGCGCTGTTGTTCGAAAACCCGACCGGTTACGACATTCCGGTACTCGGTAACCTGTTCGGCACCCCCGAGCGGGTCGCCATGGGCATGGGTGCCGAGGCGGTCAGCGAGCTGCGCGAAATCGGCAAGCTGTTGGCGTTCCTCAAGGAGCCTGAGCCACCGAAGGGCTTGAAAGACGCCTGGTCCAAGCTGCCGATTTTCCGCAAGATCATTGCGATGGCGCCGAAAGTCGTCAAAGACGCGGTCTGCCAGGAAGTGGTCATCGAAGGTGACGACGTTGACCTCGCCATGTTGCCAGTGCAGACCTGCTGGCCCGGCGACGTCGGCCCGCTGATCACCTGGGGCCTGACCGTCACCAAAGGTCCGAACAAGGACCGCCAGAACCTGGGCATCTACCGTCAGCAAGTGATCGGTCGCAACAAGGTCATCATGCGCTGGCTGAGTCACCGTGGTGGCGCGCTGGATTATCGCGAGTGGTGCGAGAAGCATCCTGGCCAGCCGTTCCCGGTATCCGTGGCGCTGGGTGCTGATCCGGCGACCATTCTGGGGGCCGTGACGCCAGTGCCCGACAGCCTCTCCGAATACGCCTTCGCCGGTTTGCTGCGCGGCAATCGCACCGAACTGGTGAAGTGCCGCGGCAACGACCTGCAAGTGCCGGCCACTGCCGAAATCATCCTTGAGGGCGTGATCCATCCCGGCGAGATGGCCGATGAAGGTCCGTACGGCGACCACACCGGTTACTACAACGAAGTCGACAGCTTCCCGGTGTTCACCGTCGAGCGCATCACCCACCGCATCAAACCGATCTACCACAGCACCTACACCGGTCGTCCGCCGGATGAGCCGGCGATTCTCGGTGTGGCGCTGAACGAAGTGTTCGTGCCGATCCTGCAGAAGCAGTTCCCGGAGATCACCGACTTCTACCTGCCGCCTGAAGGCTGCTCGTACCGCATGGCCATCGTGACCATGAAGAAGTCGTATCCGGGTCACGCCAAGCGGGTAATGCTCGGTGTCTGGTCGTTTTTGCGACAGTTCATGTACACCAAGTTCGTTATCGTCTGTGACGACGATATCAATGCACGCGACTGGAACGACGTGATCTGGGCCATCACCACGCGCATGGACCCCAAGCGCGACACGGTGATGATCGATAACACGCCGATCGACTACCTGGATTTCGCCTCGCCGGTGTCTGGCCTGGGTTCGAAAATGGGGCTCGATGCCACGCATAAATGGCCGGGCGAAACCACTCGCGAGTGGGGCCGGGTCATCGTCAAGGATGAAGCCGTGACCCAACGGATCGATGCCATCTGGAATCAGTTAGGAATAGATTGATGCGTGTAACTTTGCAGCCCTCCGGAGCAGTGCTAGAGATTCTGCCCGGCGAGCGGATTCTCGATGGCGCGCGACGCCTGGGCTATGAATGCCCGCAAAGCTGTCGTAACGGCAATTGCCACGTGTGTGGCGCGCTGCTGGTGGAAGGGCGGGTCAAACAGGCCGGCGATGTGCGTGACCATGGCGAGTTCTACACTTGCATAGCAGAGCCGCTGGAAGACTGCATCGTGCTGTGGGATGGCGTGCTCGCGCTGGGAGAATTGCCGGTGCGCAGCTTGTCGTGTCAGGTTATTGAATGCAGGGACGTCGGCGGCGATACCTGGCGTGTACGTCTGCGAGCGCCGGCCGGCAAGCCGCCGCGCTATCACGCCGGTCAGTACCTGATGATCGAGCGTGAAAACGGCGAGAAGTCTGCGTTTTCCCTGGCATCGGCGCCTCATGGCGGGCGCGATCTGGAAATCCATGTGCTGGCGCGCGAAAGCAGTGCGTTGAACCTGATCGATCAGTTGCAGCGCAACCCGATGGTGCGGATCGAGATGCCATTCGGCGATACCCATCTGGCAGAACTGCCGGAAGGTCCGCTGGTGCTGATCGCCGCAGGCACCGGCATGGGCCAGATCCATAGCCTGATCGAACATTGCCGGGCCACAGGTTTCAAGCATCCCGTTCATTTGTATTGGGGCGTGCGTCGTCCTGAAGATTTTTATGACATCGAGCATTGGGATGAGTGGCTGAAGCTGCCCAATCTGTTCCTGCATAAAGTCGTCAGTGATCAATGCGGCTGGCAGGGGCGCTGCGGGATGCTGCATGAGGCGGTGTGTGAGGATTTCCCTGATCTGAAAACGCTGCATGTTTATGCCAGCGGCTCTCCGGCAATGGTCTACGGCACGCTGGATGCCTTGGTCGAAGCGGGGATGGATGCTCATCAAATGCGTGCGGATGTGTTTGCGTACGCGCCGCGATCTTGATCCGCGATCTTGATCCGCGATTTTGATCCACGGTCTTGATCGTTATAACTCCATATATAGCCGATCGGTATTTATAAAACTATATAAATACCGGTAGGTTATATGTCATTCAGGCAATAAGTTAAAAACTGTGCCATGGCACTTAAATTGCCTCGAAACATATGTGCCTTATTGTTACAGCGGTGCGTTCTATTAAGTAATCTTTACCCGCGGGGAGCTGAACGCTATTCGCCATGAGTGCCATTGAATCCGCTTTTTTGAATCTGGCTTACCCGCCGCGACTCGATCTGGGGCCGCAGCATACGCACGAACAATTGCTCAGCTCGATGCAGTCAACCATGGCGCGCCACAAAGGCGGGCCGGTGTGGCTGTTCGCTTACGGCTCGCTGATCTGGCGCCCTGAATGCGCGGCGGTGGAGAGGGTGCGCGGTCGCGTGCATGGCTACCATCGCGGTTTGTACCTGTGGTCCCACGAACATCGCGGCACGCCTGAAGTGCCCGGGCTGGTATTTGGCCTGGATCGCGGTGGCTCTTGCAGCGGGTTTGCTTATCGATTGCCCGAAGAACAACTCGACGCTTCGTTATATGCACTTTGGCAAAGAGAAATGCCATTCCCGTCCTATCGCCCACACTGGCTCAACTGCCGTCTTGAAGATGGAAGTCAGGTTCAGGCGTTGGGATTTGTTTTGGAACGGCACCTGCCCAGCTATGCCGGCGACCTCCCGGATCACGTGTTGAGCCACGTGTTCGAAAACGCTTGCGGGCGTTACGGTACCACTCGCGATTATGTCGAGCAGACCGCCAACGCCCTGCGTAGCCACGCCATGCCAGACCGGAATCTGGAGGCGCGGCTCAAGCGCTGCAAATCAAAGTCCGATCAGGCGATCGCTTCGCGGCTCTGACTGGCAACTTGTTTGTGCCACAGCGTCGGCGCCAGGAAGGCCATCGCCAGTAAGCATGCGCCGATCAGCAGCACGAAACCGCCATCCCAGCCGAAGTGGTCCACGGTGTAGCCCATCGCTGCACTGGCCGCGACCGAACCACCCAGATAACCGAACAGACCCGTGAAGCCCGCTGCCGTACCGGCGGCTTTCTTCGGTGCCAATTCCAGCGCTTGCAGGCCGATCAGCATCACCGGGCCGTAAATCAGGAAGCCGATCGAGACGAGCGCGATCATGTCGACTGTCGGGTTGCCCGCCGGGTTGAGCCAGTACACCAGAGTTGCAACAGTCACCAATGCCATGAACACCATACCGGTCAGGCCACGGTTGCCACGGAAGATCTTGTCCGACATCCAGCCACATAGCAGCGTGCCCGGAATACCTGCCCATTCGTAGAAGAAGTAGGCCCACGAGGTTTTATCCACGGTGAAGCCCTTGGCTTCCTTGAGGTAGGTCGGCGCCCAGTCCAGCACGCCGTAGCGCAACAGGTAGACGAAGACGTTGGCCAGGGCGATATACCAGAGCATTTTGTTGCGTAGCACGTATTTGACGAAGATTTCCTTGGCGCTGAATTCTTCTTCGTGGCTGGCGTCGTAGCCTTCCGGGTAGTCGTTCTTGTACTTCTCGATGGGCGGCAGGCCCACCGATTGCGGGGTGTCGCGCATGGTGACGAAGGCAAACACCGCCACCGCCAAGGCGACTGCCGCCGGCACGTAAAACGCTGCGTGCCAGTCATTGAACAGGCCCATGCCGAGCAGGAACAGCGGGCCGATCAGGCCACCACCGACGTTATGCGCCACGTTCCACAAGGACACTACGCCACCACGTTCCTTCTGCGACCACCAGTGCACCATCGTCCGCCCACTCGGTGGCCAGCCCATGCCCTGAGCCCAGCCATTGATAAAGAGCAGGATGAACATGATGGTCACGCTGGACGTCGCCCAGGGCGCGAAGCCGAAGATGAACATCACACCGGCTGAAACCAACAGGCCGAAGGGCAGGAAAAAACGCGGATTGGAACGGTCGGACACGATACCCATCAGGAACTTGGACAGGCCGTAGGCAATGGCGATGGCCGACAGCGCCAGGCCCAGCTCACCGCGGGTATAGCCCTCTTCGATCAGATAGGGCATGGCCAGGGAGAAGTTTTTGCGCAGCAGGTAATAGCCGGCGTAGCCGATGAAAATACCAGCGAAGATCTGCCAGCGAAGGCGTCGATAGGTGTTGTCTATTTTTTCTTCAGGCAATGGAGCCTGATGTGCGGCAGGACGAAAGAAAGCAAACATTCAAGAGCTCCAGATTTCTTGTTTTGACTGCGGATGCGAATGTTACAGTTTCATTACCGAAAATAGCACCGGTTCGCATCAGCAAAACAGGGGAAAAGTTGGACGTTGCATGTTCTTTTACGAACATGTCGCTCAGGTATAAGTGAAGGACGGTGTGGGAAACGTTACTTGCACCCCTCAGTGCCGTATTTCAGACCGGAGTAGGACAGGGCTTTGGGAAATGTCCTTCGCTTGAAAGGGAAGTCGCGGTGTTTTGTTTTGAGGCGCTGATCCTTAACCTGTGTGCAGGTGCCAGATCTGGCATTGCCGATGCGACAGGGAGTGGTTATGCGGTGGTTTGCGTTTGTGCTGTTGTGGATTGTTGCAATCGGTGTTCGAGCGGGGGAGGTGTTTTTGATACCGGAGAATAATCCGAAGCCGATTTACCCCAGAGAGCTTTTCAGGGCCGGGATAACGGGTGAAGTCCGGGTCAGATTCACTGTGAATGCCGATGGTTCGGTCGACAAATTGAGCATTTTGCAAAGCGATCATCCTGACTTGGCGGAAGCGGCCCGGAAAGCGATAGCGCAGTGGCGCTTCAAGCCGTGGGTGATAGAAGGCGACAAACCTGCCGAGCTGGTAGTGACTGCCCCGATGGTTTTCAGACTGGATCTGGATACGCCCATACACACCAACCAATGGCTTAAACAATTGAGGTGCCGTGACATCAATGAGGCGTTGGTCGATTTTCCGGAGTACGCGTGGGTTGATTCAAAAGTGTTTGATTACACCCGTGCCTATCTGTCGAACGTGATTTACACGACGCAGCTGCAGAATGAGCAGCGCCTGGCATTGATTGCCAGGCTGAATAAGCGTGTGCCGAGAATCGTCAGAGAGTGCCGGGCGAGCCCTGTTCGCAAATACATGAGTTTGCTGCCGAAGGAGATTAGCGAGTTGCTTTAGCCTTGGCCAAAAAAAGCCCTCGATCCTGAGATCGGGGGTATTTTTTGTGTGTCGCACATTACCTGTAGGGGCCAGGCTTGCCGGCGACGGCGTCATCAGCCGCAGCGCAGACACCGCATCGATTCCTTCGCGGGCAAGCCTCGCTCCTACGCAGGCTCAGCGAACCTGCACCACCACTTTCCCGACCGCCTTGCGCTGACCAAGATCATTGATCGCCTGCGCTGCATGGCTCAGCGGATACACCTGCGACACCAACGGCTTCAACTTGCCCTCGGCAAACCAGCCAAACAATTGCTGGAAGTTCGCCGCATTGTCTTGAGGCTGGCGCTGGGCAAACGAACCCCAGAACACGCCGACCACTGCCGCACCTTTGAGCAGCGCCAGGTTCACCGGCAGTTCCGGAATGCGCCCGCTGGCGAAACCGACTACCAGCAAGCGGCCGTTCCAGGCGATGGCGCGGATGGCCTGATCGAACAGATCGCCACCGACCGGGTCGTAAATCACATCGGCACCCTGGCCGTCGGTCAGGCGTTTGATTTCATCCTTGAGGCTGGTTTCGCTGTAATTGATCAGCTCATCGGCGCCAGCAGCCTTGGCTACGGCGAGTTTCTCGGCGCTGCTGGCGGCAGCGATTACGCGAGCGCCCATGGCTTTGCCGATTTCCACAGCGGCGAGGCCGACACCGCCCGAAGCGCCGAGTACCAGCAGGGTTTCCCCGGGTTGCAGGTTTGCGCGTTGCTTAAGCGCGTGCATCGAGGTGCCGTAAGTCATGCTGAACGCGGCGGCGGTGTTGAAGTCCATCGACGGCGGGATCGGCAGTACGTTGTAACCCGGCACCGCGACTTGTTCGGCGAAGCTGCCCCAGCCGGTCAGGGCCATGACCCGGTCACCGACTTTCAGATGACTGACCTTTTCGCCCACCGCGCTGACCACGCCAGCCGCTTCGCCGCCCGGGGAAAACGGGAAGGGCGGTTTGAACTGATATTTGCCCTCGATGATCAGCGTGTCAGGGAAGTTCACCCCGGCGGCATGCACGTCCAGCAGGATTTCATTCTTCTTCGCGACAGGACTGGCGACGTCTTCCAGCACCAGCGATTCGGCAGGGCCGAAGGCTTTGCACAGCACGGCTTTCATCAGGGCTATTCCTTTGGGAGTAATGGCCGATAAGTGTAGGTGTGTGAGTCGATGGGTCAACGAGCATGCCCGCCCCTGATAGTCAGCCATAAGCTTGTGCTGGCGAGGCGGGTCGTTATGCTAGGCCGCAAACCGGATAAGGAGCGAATTGTGAAAGCGTGGATCATGTTGTTGCTGGCCGTGTCTCTGCCTGTGGCAGCGATGGCCGAAGAAGCCAAAGAAGGTGCAGCTCCGAAGGTCAATTACATCACCCTGAGCCCGCCTTTCGTGGGCAACTATGGGCTGGACGGTACGCCGAAGCTCAAGGTCTACAAGGCTGATGTGGCGTTGCGGGTGACGGGTGACGAGGCGACCAAACTGGTGAAAGCCAATGAGCCGTTGATTCGCAATCAACTGGTGGCGCTGTTTGCCCAGCAAACGACCGAGGCGATGAACAACGTCGAGGCCAAGGAAAAACTACGTCAGGAAGCCTTGAAGCAGACCCAGCAAATCATGAACGATGAGACCGGCAAGCCGGTGGTTGAGGATCTGTTGTTCAACAACCTCATCATCCAATAAGTCCTTCTTTGTCCGGGCGGCCCTCATCGCGGGCTTGCCCGCGATGGCATTCGGAGAAACGCAGGAAATTTTACGGCTTGAGTGCTTTCACCGCAGCCCATTGCTCAGCCGTCACCGGCATTACCGACAGTCGCGAGCCTTTCTGCACCAGCGGCATCTCGGCCAGCGCCGTCTGCTGCTTCAGATAATCCAGTTTCAGCACCTTGGGGAACGTCTCGAGATGCGCGACATCAATCGCGCTCCAGGCGTTTTTCTCGGGCGAAGCCTTCGGATCGAAGTAATGACTCTGCGGCTCCAGCGCCGTCGGGTCTGGATACGCGGCTTCGACAATCTTTCCTATTCCGGCAATACCCGGCTCAGGGCAGCTGGAGTGATAGAAGAAAAATTCGTCGCCGACTGCCATGGCTCGCAAAAAATTACGCGCCTGGTAGTTGCGAACTCCGTCCCAGCGCGCTCGGCCGAGTGTCTCCAGATCTTTGATCGAAAGTTCATCAGGCTCGGATTTCATCAGCCAGTAGGCCATGGTTTTTGCTCCTTGCGGGGTGAATGGGCAAGTTGTCCGGCAATTTTATGACAAACCGACAGTCGGTTGACGCCAGTGTTTGCGTGTAGGTTCACGTTGTCGCAGAATGCCGGCCTTCTAAGCTTGACGCTGCTGCACGGCCTACACCTACAACGGAAACCGCTGCTGTCATCGTGTTGATGTGCCTTTGGGGGGCAATCGATGAAACGCAAACCGGATTTACTATGGATTTTGGTTATTTTGTTCGGCCTCGGCGTCGTGACCACCGGCTATGCCCAAAGCCTATGGAACAACAAGACCGACGCGCCGATCGAGATCGCTCAGCAACAGCAGCCGTCGGCCTTCAAGCGCTGATCTGTATTTTCGACGCCGCTGATTGCAGTGGCGTTTAGCCCGCGTAATACCATGCCTTGTCTGTCACCGTTCCTTGCAACGGCACATCCCAGCTCGCCTGAGCCAATCGCTCGACCTTCTGACATTCATGGGCCAGACCCAATAACGTCGGCTTGCGCCAGTTTTTGCGCCGCGCCAAATAGGCCAGGCTTCGGTCGTAGAAGCCGCCGCCCATGCCCAGGCGTCCGCCAACGTCGTCAAACCCAACCAATGGCAACAACACTAAGTCCAGCGCCCAGACTTTACGTTGCCGGGCGAGGTTGTGCCTGGGTTCGAGAATTCGGAAACGGTTGGGTTTGAGTTTCTCGCCGGGGCGAATCCGCTGGAACACCATTTTGGTTCGCGGCCAGGCACTGAGCACCGGCAGATAAGTGGCCTTGCCCCGACGTTGAGCGGCACGCAGCAGCACGCGCGGATCGATTTCACCGTCGGTGGGCAGATAGAGGGAGATGTGTTTAGCGCGGCGAAACAATGGCTGCTGGGCCAATTGTTTATACAGCCCGCGAGCAGCCTGGCGCTGTTGACTGGGGGTCAATGCGCGGCGGGCCTTGCGCAGCATGCGTCGAAGTTGCGGGCGGGGCAGCAGCGCAGGTTCGGTCATGGATTCGGGCTTCGGCAGTGCGGGTACATAAAGCGTACCCGTAAAAAAGCCGACGCCGGTATTTAAACCGGCATCGGACTGGAATCAGGCTCCCCGGATGAACCGCTGCTGACTTAGCCCTTGAACCCGAAAGTTCAAGGTGGAAGATGCAGTAGGCTTTAAGGCTTTCCGTCTAGCGGACATGCACACCAGCCCAACGTGCAACTTCCAGGGTAGTGCGAATCGGCTCAGGGACGTGGTCAACTGGCAAGCACCCCAGGGAGTGATGCGAGTATACCCCAAGCGGTTTCGCGTTTCAGCCCTTGGTGACGTCCGGATCGGTTGCGAGCACCAGATCGACGCGATCCAGCAGGTCGCGAACCTGCTCACGGGTCGAGCCGCTGGCCTGTACATCCGGACGTTCTTCCTTGTGCAGGAGATCGTGCGTGATGTTCAGCGCGGCCATTACGGCGATGCGATCGGCGCCGATGACTTTGCCGCTGCTGCGGATTTCGCGCATCTTGCCGTCCAGGTAACGGGCTGCGCTCACCAGGTTGCTGCGCTCTTCCTGAGGGCAGATGATCGAATATTCTTTATCGAGGATCTGCACGGTAACGCTATTGCTTGAACTCATGAGTCTTGCTCCAGGGCCTTGAGGCGCGAAATCATTGATTCGACCTTACGCCGGGCGATTTCGTTCTTTTCAATGAGGTGAGCGCGTTCCTCGCGCCAGGTCTTTTCCTGAGCTAATAGGAGTCCGTTTTGACTCTTTAGTTGCTCGACGCGGTTAATTAGCAGTTCGAGTCTGGCCATCAGCGCTTGCAGGTCGGTGTCTTCCATTGTGTCCACTGAATTTGTGCTTGATGAGTGGTAGCTGGCGGACAGCCTTTAATAGTCTTGGCGAGTCTGTCGATGTAGGATACAAGGCCTTCATTCTAGACATAGCGCCGTCTGGCGCCTAGCTGCCCATGCCCATTCAGAATTCCCCGTACCAAGCCTTCGCCACACTGCTGACTTCCAGCGGTCATAACGTCTCGCCTGCCGAACTGCATGGCCTGCTGCTCGGCCGCAGTTGCGCCGGTGCCGGCTTCGATGCCGAAGGCTGGCTGATCGATGCCGCCGAACTGCTCGAAAGCGAGCCGCAGGATAATGTCCGCAACGCCCTGATCGGCTTGCAGGAGATGGTCAAGGGCGAGCTTACCGGCGACGACGTGACAGTCGTTCTGCTGCTGCCGACTGATGACGAACCACTGGCTGACCGTGCCGCTGCGCTGGGCGAATGGTGCCAGGGCTTCCTCAGCGGTTTCGGCCTCAACTGCCGAGACAGCAGCATGCTGAGCACCGAGGCCACCGAAGTGTTGCAGGATCTGGCGGCCATTTCTCAGGTGCAAGATGCCCTGGAAGAGTCCGAAGACGGCGAAAGCGACTACATGGAAGTGATGGAGTATCTGCGCGTCGCGCCGCTGCTGCTGTTCACCGAGACCAAAAAACCGGCCGAGTCGGCTGTCGCCAAACCGTCGTTGCATTAATCGCGAGCCAGGAAAAGCCATCTGCCCATGATTCATATCCCGAAATCGGAATACAGCCGTCGCCGCAAGGCCTTGATGGCGCAGATGGAACCCAACAGCATTGCCATTCTGCCCGCCGCCGCGGTTGCCATCCGCAACCGTGATGTCGAGCATGTCTACCGCCAGGACAGCGATTTCCAGTACCTCAGCGGCTTTCCCGAGCCTCAGGCGGTCATCGTGTTGATGCCGGGTCGTTTACATGGCGAATACATTCTGTTCTGCCGTGAACGCAACGCCGAGCGAGAGTTGTGGGACGGCCTGCGCGCCGGACAGGAAGGCGCGATCCGCGACTTCGGCGCCGACGATGCATTCCCCATCACCGACATCGACGACATCCTGCCGGGCCTGATCGAAGGCCGCGACCGGGTGTATTCGGCGATGGGCAGCAACCCGGAATTCGACCGGCACCTGATGGACTGGATCAACGTGATCCGCTCTAAAGCGCACCTCGGCGCCCAGCCGCCGAACGAATTCGTTGCCCTGGATCATCTGCTTCACGACATGCGCCTGTATAAATCGGCGGCAGAAGTGAAGGTGATGCGTGAAGCCGCACGGATTTCCGCCCAGGCACACATCCGCGCGATGCAGGCGAGCCGGGCCGGGCTGCATGAGTTCAGCCTGGAAGCCGAACTCGATTACGAGTTTCGCAAGGGCGGGGCGAAGATGCCGGCCTACGGTTCGATTGTCGCGTCGGGGCGCAACAGCTGCATCCTGCATTACCAGCAGAATGACGCGGTGCTCAAGGACGGCGATCTGGTGTTGATCGATGCCGGTTGCGAGATCGATTGCTACGCCAGCGACATCACCCGCACCTGGCCGGTCAACGGCAAGTATTCAGCGGAACAGAAGGCGATTTACGAGTTGGTGCTGGCCTCACAAGAAGCCGCGTTTACCGAAATTGCCCCGAACAAACACTGGAATCAGGCCCACGAAGCCACAGTCCGGGTGATTACCACCGGTCTGGTGAAGTTGGGCCTGTTGCAGGGCGACGTCGACGAGTTGATCGCCAGCGAAGCCTATAAGGCGTTTTACATGCACCGCGCCGGCCACTGGCTGGGCATGGATGTGCACGATGTCGGCGAATACAAGGTCGGCGGCGAATGGCGCGTGCTGGAAGTCGGCATGGCGCTGACCGTGGAACCGGGCATCTACATTGCTCCGGGCAACCAGAACGTAGCGAAGAAATGGCGCGGCATTGGCGTGCGCATCGAGGACGACGTAGTGGTCACCAAAACCGGCTGTGAAATCCTGACCAAAGGTGTGCCGAAAACGGTCGCCGATATCGAGGCCTTGATGGCTGCCGCACGGACACAAGCGGCATGAGTCGAGTCAATCTGGCAATCATCGGTGGCGGTCTGGTTGGTGCAAGTCTGGCGCTGGCGTTGCAAGCCGGGGCCAAGGCTCGTGGCTGGAAGATCGTACTGATCGAACCGTTCGCGCCTGGCGATACCTATCAACCGAGCTATGACGCCCGTTCTTCGGCGTTGTCGTACGGCGCCAAGCAGATTTATCAACGGTTGGGCGTGTGGCAGGAAATCTCCCGCCGCGCCGAGCCGATCAAGCAGATTCATGTCTCCGACCGTGGACGCTTCTCCACCGCGCGACTGTCGGCGATGGAGGAGGGCGTTCCGGCGCTGGGTTATGTGGTGGAAAACGCCTGGCTCGGTCAATGCCTCTGGCAAGGTCTGGACAAGGACGTGATCAGCTGGCGTTGCCCGGCGGAAGTCACGCGCATGGAGCCGCTGATCGATGGCTATCGCCTGACCCTCAACGATGAAACCCTTGTGGAATGCGACCTCGCGGTGCTCGCTGATGGCGGCCGTTCCGGCCTGCGCGAGCAACTGGGGATTGGCATCAAAAAGCGTCCGTACAACCAGAGCGCTCTGATCGCCAACATCACCCCAAGTGAAGCGCACAACGGCATGGCCTTCGAGCGTTTCACCGATGACGGCCCGATGGCCTTGCTGCCGTTGCCGGAAAACCGCTGCGCACTGGTCTGGACCCGTCAGGGAATGGATGCACAACGGCTGGCGGCCCTTGATGAACGCAGCTTCCTCAGCGAATTGCAGGGCGTGTTCGGCTATCGGCTCGGCACGTTAAAGCAGGTTGGCGCGCGAAATCTGTATCCACTTTCGCTGATCGAAGCCGAAGAACAAGTGCGTCCACATCTGGCGATTCTCGGCAATGCTGCCCACAGCCTGCACCCGATTGCAGGGCAAGGTTTCAACCTGTCTTTGCGTGATGCTCAAGCGCTGGCCGATGCGTTGCTGGCCAGCGAAACAGCTCCCGGCGACTTTGCGACCTTACAGGCTTACCGCGAGCGTCAGCGTCTGGATCAGAACCTGACCGTGGGTTTCTCCGATCAGGTCACCCGTTTGTTCGGCAGCACTCAACCGTTGGTTTCCCTGGGCCGCAACATCGGTCTGCTCGGGCTGGACCTGTTGCCGCAGGCCAAACGCTGGTTCGCGCGGCAGGCCATGGGTTTGGGTACGCGTCCCGATGCTTAAGTGGCTGACCAACAAGTTCGGCAAGGCGCGATTGATGTGTTGGGCGATGAGCTTCTACCCGCCGTACCTCGGCGCCGGGGTCCGAGTGAGATACATCAGTGATGATTTCCGTGACATCAAAGTGTCCATGGGCTTGGGCTGGTACAACCGAAATTACGTCGGCACCCAGTTCGGTGGCAGCCTGTACTCGATGGTTGATCCGTTCTACATGCTGATGTTGCTGGAAAACCTCGGACCGAAATACATCGTCTGGGACAAAGCCGCCGACATCGATTTCATCGCGCCGGGCAAAGGCCCGGTATTCGCCAGCTTCAGAATCGACGATACCTTGCTCGACGAGATCCGTCGGCAGACAGCGGATGGCGAAAAGTACCTGCCGCAATTGCAGGTCGATATTCATGACGGCGCCGGCACCTTGGTGGCGCGGGTCGGAAAAACCCTTTACGTGCGGCTCAAGCCGCAAGCGAGACAGGCTTAAAGCATGGAAATGCGCGCAGATCTGCTGATTGTCGGGGCGGGAATGGTCGGCAGCGCCCTGGCGCTGGCGTTGCAGGACAGCGGGCTGGAAGTCCTGCTGCTGGACGGCAGCCCCATGAGTGTCAAACCCTTCGATGTTCAGGCTTCGTTCGAGCCGCGAGTGAGCGCCTTGTCGGCCGCCAGCCAGCGAATTCTTGAGCGCCTTGGCGTGTGGGACGGCATCGCCAACCGGCGCAGCAGCCCTTACACCGACATGCACGTCTGGGACGGCAGCGGCACCGGGCAGATTCATTTCTCGGCGGGCACCGTGCACGCCGACGTGCTGGGGCATATCGTCGAGAACCGCGTGGTCCAGGATGCCTTGCTCGATCGTTTGCATGACTGTGACCTCGGGATGCTGGCGAATGCGCGCCTGGAGCAGATACGCCGCTCGGGTGATGACTGGCTGCTGACCCTCGCCGATGGCCGCACCTTGCGTGCACCGCTGGTGATCGCGGCGGACGGCGCCAACTCGGCGGTACGGCGCCTGACCGGCGTGGCGACTCGCGAGTGGGATTACCTGCACCACGCGATCGTCACCAGTGTGCGCAGTTCCAAGCCTCATCAGATGACAGCCTGGCAGCGATTCACCGACAACGGTCCTCTGGCGTTCCTGCCGCTGGAGCGGGACGGTCAGCAGGATTGGTGTTCGATCGTCTGGTCGACCACGCCGAGTGAAGCCGAGCGCTTGATGGCGCTGGATGACGAAGGTTTCTGCCGGGAGCTGGAGCGCGCCTTCGAAGGCCGGCTCGGCACGGTGCTCAGCGCCGACCCGCGTCTGTGCGTACCGCTGCGTCAGCGTCATGCCAAGCGTTATGTGGCTGAAGGCCTGGCACTGATCGGTGACGCGGCGCACACCATTCACCCATTGGCCGGGCAGGGCGTGAACCTTGGTTTTCTCGATGCCGCCGTGCTGGCCGAAGTGTTGCTGCAAGCGGCCGCACGTGGTGAGCGCCTGGCGGATGTGAAAGTGCTTAGTCGTTACGAGCGTCGGCGCATGCCACACAATCTGGCGCTGATGGCGGCGATGGAAGGCTTCGAGCGACTGTTCCAGGCCGATCCGTTGCCGGTGCGCTGGTTGCGTAATGCCGGGTTGAAGATGGTCGATCAGATGCCTGAAGCCAAGGCGTTGTTTGTGCGTGAAGCGTTGGGGTTGACCGGGGATTTGCCGGCACTGGCCAAGGCCTGAGATTTTCGCTGGGGCTGATGGCCCCTTCGCGGGCAAGCCCGCTCCCACAAGGATTCGGGTGATCACAACATTATGTGTGAACACTGGAGATCCCTGTGGGAGCGGGCTTGCCCGCGAAAGGGCTGGTACAGCCACCACATATTTCAAGCCGTGCAACATCTGGTAACTCCTCCGCAAACTGTTCGATTGAGAAGCTAAATGTGAGTCCATATCATTTGGCCTCAAATTCCCCATCGAGAGATCGCGCCCATGTTGGTACCGAAGCGTCTACTGACCGCGCTAGCCCTGACCCTGATTGGCAGCACCGCTGCCCAGGCCGCTGACGAGGTGGTGGTTTACTCCTCGCGTATCGACGAGCTGATCA
The DNA here is from genome assembly GCF_008369325.1 of Pseudomonas sp. ANT_H12B. Taxonomy (GTDB): domain Bacteria; phylum Pseudomonadota; class Gammaproteobacteria; order Pseudomonadales; family Pseudomonadaceae; genus Aquipseudomonas. The sequence goes on from NZ_VOBI01000002.1 coordinate 136,007, forward strand.
AACCGGTTTTCGATGCCTATACCGCGAAAACCGGCGTGCAGGTGAAGTTCATCACCGACAAGGAAGCGCCGCTGATGCAGCGGATCAAGGCCGAGGGCGAGAACGCCACCGCGGACCTGCTGCTGACCGTTGATGCCGGCAACCTCTGGCAGGCCGAGCAAATGGGCATCCTGCAGCCGTTCACCTCCAAGGTGATCGACGCCAACATCCCGCTGCAATATCGCTCCTCCGCCCATGCCTGGACTGGCCTGAGCCTGCGGGCGCGGACCATCGCCTACTCCACTGAGCGGGTGAAGCCGGGCGAGTTGACCACCTACGAAGGTCTGGCCGACAAGAACTGGGAAGGTCGCCTGTGCCTGCGTACGTCGAAGAAGGTCTACAACCAGTCCCTGACTGCCACCATGATCGAAGTCCACGGCGCCGACAAAACCGAGAAAATTCTCAAGGGTTGGGTCAACAACCTGTCCACCGACGTGTTCTCCGATGACGTCGCGGTGCTGGAAGCAATCAACGCGGGCCAGTGCGACGTCGGCATCGTCAACACTTACTACTACGGTCGCCTGCACAAGCAGAAGCCTGACCTGGCGGTGAAGCTGTTCTGGCCGAACCAGAGTGATCGTGGTGTACACGTGAACCTGTCGGGCATCGGCCTGACCAAGCACGCGCCACACCCGCAAGCCGCCAAAGCCCTGGTTGAGTGGATGACTACCCCTGAAGCGCAGAAAATCTTCGCTGACGTGAACCAGGAATTCCCGGCCAATCCTGCGGTGCAGCCGTCCGCGGAAGTCGCAGCCTGGGGCAAGTTTGTCGCCGATACATTGCCTGTGGAAATTGCCGGCAAGCGTCAGGCCGAAGCGATTCGCATGATGGATCGGGCTGGCTGGAACTGAAGCCACCGTTATACTGCGCGCCTTTGTGACACTGATCGTTCCCACGCTCTGCGTGGGAATGCATCTACCGGCGCTCCGCGTCGAAGCGTGACGCAGAGCGTCACAACATGTGTGCCCACGCAGAGCGTGGGCACAATCATTTCTATTGATTCACACCGCTGAGAGCTTTTCCTTGGCCCACCCCGCCCAACGCCGCTGGTACCCCCTGGTCTTCGCCATTGCTGCGCTGGTCCTGCTACCCCTGAGTGTCCTGTTTTTTTCCTGGCAAACCATCGATCAACAGATCTGGTCCCACCTCTGGGAAACCCAGATGCCGCGCCTGCTGGGCAACACTCTGACCCTGGTGCTCGGCGTGGGGATCGGCGTAACGCTCTTGGGCGTAAGCCTCGCCTGGCTCACCAGCCTTTGTGAGTTCCCCGGCCGGCGCTGGCTGGATTGGGCGTTGATGCTGCCATTCGCGATTCCCGCGTACGTGCTGGCATTCGTCTTCGTCGGTTTGCTGGATTTCGCCGGCCCCGTACAAACCCTGATGCGTGAATGGTTCGGCACCGGCCTGAGGCTGCCACGAGTGCGCTCCACCGGCGGTGTCATTCTGGTCCTGGTGCTGGTCTTCTATCCCTACGTTTACCTGCTGGCTCGCACCGCGTTCCTGGCCCAGGGCAAAGGCCTGATGGAAGCGGCGCGAGTCCTTGGGCAATCCCCGTGGCAAGCGTTCTGGCGAGTCGCCTTGCCCATGGCGCGACCGGCCATTGGTGCTGGTGTGGCGTTAGCGCTGATGGAAACCCTGGCGGATTTCGGCGCGGTGTCGGTGTTCAACTTCGACACATTCACCACCGCCATCTACAAAACCTGGTACGGGTTTTTCAGCCTGTCCACCGCCGCACAACTGGCCAGCCTGTTGCTGCTGGTGGTGATGGTCGTGTTGTACGGCGAGCGTCGAGCGCGCGGGGCCAACCGGGCGAGTAATGAACGACCAAGGGTCAAGGCGCTGTATCACCTGCGTGGCTTCAAAGCATGGGCGGCGATGAGTTGGTGCGGTCTGGTATTCGCCTGCGCCTTCGTCATTCCGATGCTGCAACTGGTGGTGTGGTTCTGGCAGCGCGGGCGCTTCGATCTGGATGAGCGTTACGCCGGGCTGATTGTTCATACCTTGTACCTGGGCGGCATAGCGGCGTTGATTACCGTCGGCGTTGCCCTGGTGCTGGCGTTTGCTCGACGACAGGCGCCGACCCGGGTGATCCGCTCCGGCATCAGCCTGGCCAACCTCGGCTACGCCTTGCCGGGGTCGGTGCTGGCGGTGTCGATCATGCTGGCGTTCAGTTATCTGGATCGAGAACTGGTGATTCCGGTCTCGGGTTGGCTTGGCGGGGCCGGTAAACCTTTGCTCCTGGGCAGTTTGTCGGCATTGCTGCTGGCCTATCTGGTGCGTTTCATCGCGGTGGCTTACGGGCCGCTGGAAAGCAGTCTGGCGCGAATACGGCCATCTTTGCCCGAAGCAGCACGTAGCCTTGGCGTCGGTGGGCCACGACTGTTTTTCAAAGTGTATCTGCCGTTATTGCTGCCAGGAACGTTGAGCGCTGCGTTGCTGGTGTTCGTCGATGTGCTCAAGGAAATGCCCGCGACCCTGCTGATGCGCCCGTTTGGCTGGGATACGCTGGCGGTGCGGATCTTCGAAATGACCAGTGAAGGTGAATGGGCGAGGGCGTCGTTGCCTGCCCTGACTCTGGTTTTGGTCGGGCTATTACCGGTCATCGGATTGATTCGACGTTCGGCGCATCGAAACACCTAGGTGTCAGTCCTACACCTTGAGGCTACAATGCGCGGCATTCGGTGCGGTCCGTCTGACAGACCCGGTAGCTGAAATCGGCTGAAAGCCTTTTATTTCAAGGCTTCCAGCCCATACGGCACCTGCCGCACCTTCGCCACGCCCGGAAGGAGAAACCCATGGGACAGCGTACGCCTCTGTATGACCTTCACCTCGCTCTTGGCGCGAAGATGGTCGATTTTGGCGGTTGGGATATGCCTTTACATTACGGCTCGCAGGTTGAGGAACACCATCAGGTGCGCCGCGATTGCGGAGTTTTCGATGTATCCCACATGACCGTGATCGATGTCAGTGGCTCTCAGGCCAAGGCCTGGCTTCAGCATTTGCTGGCCAATGACGTCGAACGCCTGCACAGCCCCGGCCGTGCCTTGTACAGCACCATGCTCAATGAGCGCGGCGGCATCGTCGACGACATGATCGTCTACCGCCTCGACGACGGTTATCGTCTGGTGGTCAACGCCTCCACCCGCAATCAGGACCTCGCCTGGATGCAGGCTCACCTCGATGGTTTCGATGTGCAGCTCAACGAGCGCTCCGAGTTGGCGATGCTGGCCATTCAAGGACCCCAGGCCCGGCACAAAATCTCCGAGCTGGTGACCCAGTCCCGCGGCAACCTGATTCAGATGCTCAAGCCTTTCGAAGGTCAGGCCGACGGCGACTGGTTTATCGCGCGCACCGGTTACACCGGCGAAGATGGCCTGGAAATCGTTCTGCCAGCCGATCAAGCGCCAGGATTCTTCAACGATCTGGTGGGCGCGGGCATCTCGCCGATCGGTCTGGGGGCACGCGATACTCTGCGGGTCGAAGCCGGCATGAACCTCTACGGTCAGGACATTCATCAGGACGTTTCACCGCTCGCCTCCAACATGGCCTGGAGCATTGCCTGGGAACCGGCCACTCGTCAGTTCATCGGTCGCACTGCGCTGGAAGCCGAACGGGCCGGTGGCGTACAGCACAAACTGGTGGGTCTGGTCCTTGAGGAGCGTGGGGTTTTGCGTGCTCATCAAGTGGTCCGCATCGCCAATGTTGGCGAAGGGGAGATCACCAGTGGTAGTTTCTCTCCTACGCTTAGCAAGTCGATAGCACTGGCGCGCGTGCCGATGGCAACTGCCGACCGCGCAGAAGTGGAAATCCGTGGCAAGTGGTACCCGGTTCGAGTGGTCAAACCGACCTTCGTACGCCATGGCAAAACCTTGATCTAACCTTTTTTGGCGGGCAACGACCGCTGACATTTTTCTTGAGGACACAGAACATGAGCGATATCCCTGCCGACCTGCGTTTTGCCGAAAGTCACGAATGGGCCCGCCTGGAAGCCGATGGCACCGTCACCGTGGGCATCAGCGATCACGCTCAGGAAGCCTTGGGCGATGTGGTGTTCGTTGAGCTGACCGAAGTCGGAAAAGTCTTCGCTGCCGGTGATCAATCCGGTGTGGTGGAGTCGGTTAAAGCCGCTTCGGACATCTACTCCCCGGTTGCCGGCGAAGTGATTGCCATCAACGAAGAACTGAGCGGCAACCCTGAGTTGCTCAACTCCGACCCGTACGGTGCGTGGATCTTCAAGCTCAAGCCAAGCAACACTGGCGATCTGGACAAGCTGCTCGATGCAGCTGGCTACAAGGCCGCCATCGGCGAGTAAGCCTCAAGCGTCATCCCCAAAGCCCCGACTTGTCGGGGCTTTTTTTCGCCTGACGAATTTTCCCCTTGTGGGAGCGAGCCTGCTCGCTCCCACAGGGTAAGTGTCGACCTTGCCCAAAGGTTCGCTGTCGGCATCGACTGCTATGCTGGTTTGACCGAGTTGCATCGACGTTGAGCGCCAGTCAAGAGAGAGCCCGTCATGTCCCAGTTGCCGTCCTTGAGCCAGTTACGCGACCCCAATGCCTTTCTTCGCCGCCACCTTGGGCCCGATGCCGCCGAGCAACAGGCGATGCTCGACAGCCTCGGCCTCGGCAGCCGGGTCGAGTTGATCGAGCAGACGGTGCCGCCGGGAATCCGCCTGAACAGGCCGCTCGATCTGCCACCCGCCCTCGATGAAGAAGCCGCGCTGGCCAAGCTTCGCGCTTACGCCGAGCAGAACCAGGTCTGGACCAGCCTGATCGGCATGGGCTACCACGCCACCCTCACCCCGCCTGTTATTGTGCGCAACGTGCTGGAAAATCCCGGCTGGTACACCGCCTACACGCCCTATCAACCGGAGATCGCCCAAGGGCGGCTCGAAGCGTTGCTCAACTTCCAGCAATTGACCATCGACCTCACGGGCCTGGAACTGGCCAACGCCTCGCTGCTGGATGAAGCGACCGCCGCGGCGGAAGCCATGGCGCTGGCCAAGCGTGTCGCCAAGTCCAGGAGCAATCTGTTCTTCGTCGACGAAAACTGTCATCCGCAGACGATTTCCGTGGTGCAGACCCGAGCAGAAGGATTCGGCTTCGAGCTGATCATCGATGCTGTGGATAACTTGAAGCAGCACAAGGTGTTCGGCGCGTTGCTGCAGTATCCCGACACTCACGGTGAGATCCGCGACCTTCGCCCATTGATTGATCATCTGCATGCTCAGCAAGCCCTGGCCTGCGTCGCCACCGATCTGTTGAGCCTGCTATTGCTGACGCCTCCGGGGGAATTGGGCGCCGATGTGGTGTTCGGTTCATCCCAGCGTTTCGGCGTGCCCATGGGTTACGGCGGGCCTCACGCAGCGTTTTTCGCCAGTCGCGATGAGTACAAACGGGCGATTCCCGGGCGGATCATCGGTGTTTCGAAAGACGCTCGCGGTAACGTCGCCCTGCGCATGGCCCTGCAAACCCGCGAGCAACACATTCGCCGGGAGAAGGCTAACTCGAACATTTGCACCGCGCAGGTGCTGCTGGCCAACATTGCCAGTTTCTATGCGGTCTACCACGGTCCGGAAGGGCTCAAACGCATTGCCCAACGCGTCCATCGGCTGACCAGCATCCTCGCTGCTGGCCTGGAGCGCCACGGCATCACTCGCCTCAACACACACTTTTTCGACACGCTGACGCTGGAGGTCGGTGGTGCTCAGACGGCAATCATCGAAAGCGCCCAGGCCGCACAGATCAATTTACGCATTCTCGGGCGTGGGCAACTGGGGCTGAGCCTCGACGAAACCTCTGACGAATCCACCGTCGCGAAGTTGTTTGATGTGTTCCTCGGTGCCGATCATGGGCTTGACGTCGACGAACTGGACGCTGAAGCCCTTGCGGCCGGCATTCCCTCTGGTCTGCTGCGTACCTCGCCTTATTTGCGTCACCCGGTGTTCAACGCCCATCACAGCGAAACCGAGATGCTGCGTTACCTCAAGCAACTGGAGAACAAGGACCTTGCCCTTAACCAGTCAATGATTCCGCTGGGCTCCTGCACCATGAAGCTCAACGCCACCAGCGAGATGATCCCCATCACCTGGCCGCAATTCGCCAACCTGCACCCGTTCGTGCCGAAAGAGCAGGCAGTCGGTTACTCATTGATGATCGAAGAACTGGAGCGTTGGCTCTGCGCGATTACCGGTTTCGACGCGATCTGCATGCAACCCAACTCAGGTGCTCAGGGTGAATACGCCGGGCTGCTGGCGATCCGCAAATACCACGAGAGCCGCCATCAAGGGACGCGAGATATCTGCCTGATCCCGTCCTCGGCTCACGGCACCAACCCGGCTTCGGCGCAAATGGCGGGCATGCGGGTGGTGATCGTCGATTGCGACGAGGCAGGTAACGTCGATCTGGATGACCTGAAAGGTAAAGCCGCGGAAGCAGGGGACAAACTTGCCTGCCTGATGGCGACTTATCCTTCGACTCACGGCGTGTACGAGGAAGGCATCAGCGAGATCTGTGAAGTTATCCACAGCCACGGCGGTCAGGTGTACATGGATGGCGCCAACCTCAACGCTCAGGTCGGACTGGCGCGGCCAGCGGACATTGGCGCCGACGTGTCGCACATGAACTTACACAAGACCTTCTGCATCCCTCATGGCGGAGGAGGGCCGGGCATGGGGCCAATTGGTGTGCGGGCGCATTTGGCGCCGTTCGTCGCCAATCATCCGGTCGTGCCGATCGAGGGGCCACTGCCGCAGAACGGCGCAGTCAGCGCAGCGCCCTGGGGTAGTGCGAGCATTCTGCCGATCAGCTGGATGTACATCGCCATGATGGGCCCGCAACTGGCGGACGCCAGCGAAGTGGCGATCCTCGCTGCGAATTACCTGGCGCAGCATTTGTCCGGTGCGTTCCCGGTGCTTTACACCGGGCGAAACGAGCGGGTGGCCCACGAGTGCATCCTCGATTTGCGGCCGCTCAAGGCGCTGACCGGGATCAGCGAGGAGGATGTTGCCAAGCGCTTGATGGACTACGGCTTCCATGCGCCGACCATGTCGTTCCCGGTGCCGGGCACGTTGATGGTCGAACCGACCGAGAGTGAATCGAAGGCGGAACTGGACCGTTTTATCGGGGCGATGCTGAGCATTCGCGCGGAAATCACCGAGGTGCAGAATGGCAACTGGTCGGCCGAGGACAACCCGCTGAAACGTTCGCCGCATACCTTGGCTGATATCACTGGAGTTTGGGAGCGGCCGTACAGCATCGAGCAGGCGGTAACGCCGGACGCTCACACCAAGGCGCACAAGTATTGGCCGGTGGTGAATCGGGTGGACAATGTTTACGGCGACCGCAATTTGTTCTGCGCCTGTGTCCCGGTGGATGAGTACCGCTGAGATTCCGTTCATATCTGACCCCTGTGGGAGCGGGCAAGCCCGCTCCCACAGGGTTTTGCGTTGGCAAAAAAATGCCGCTCATGTGAGCGGCATTTTTGTTCAGCTGAGAAACTTACTCGGAAGCAATGGCATTCTTCGCCAGGATCGCATTCGCCAATTCCATGTCCGTGGCCTGCAGGCCAGGGTTGTCGGCGCGGACTTTCTGCATCGCGGCTTCCAGGTACGGGCCGCGGATGCCACCGTCGCTGGCAACAAAGCTGCCTGCATCGTCCTGGGCGGCAACGATCAGCTTGTGATCCTTGAAGGTCAGGTAGGTCGAACCGGTGGTTGCACCGGAAGAGATGACGTTACGCCAAAAGCTATCGGCCATCGCCGAACCGACTGGAAGGGACAACAAGGCGATGGTAGCGACAGCAAATTTGAGACGCATGATGGGTGACTCCACTGGTTAACTACGGGGTTTGATTGCCAATCACCCAGTTGAGTTCAATCACGGCTCATTCCGTCGGTTCGACCAGCAGAATCGCCCCTTGCTGCCCGATCACCCGAACACGACTACCCTGCGCGGCGTCAGGCCCCCGGGCCATCCACACACCGTCGGCGACCTTGATCTTGCCGCGACCGTCGACAATTGCTTCGTGCACCACAAAGGTTTTGCCGACCAGTTCCTGGCCGCGCAGATTGAGGTTCGGCTGATCACTCTCCCGCACAGCGCTGCGCTGGCGCCTCCACCAATACAGCGCGGTAGCGATCGAGAGCAGGCCGAACAGCAAAAACTGCAATTCCCAAGACATGTCCGGTGCGACAAAAGTCAGCACACCTACGGCTGCAGCGGCCATGCCGATCCACAGTAGATAGCCGCCGGCCCCGAACACTTCGAGAATCAGCAGCACAGTGCCCAATGCCAGCCAGTCCCAGAACGATAAATGCTGCAGGAATGCCCACATATCGTGCCTCAGGCTTTCTTGTTATCGAACGTGGCTTTGACGATCTCGCCGATGCCGCCGACTGCGCCGATCATCGAACTGGCCTCGAGCGGCATCAGGATGACTTTGCTGTTGTTGGCCGAGGCCAGTTTGCCCAGCGCATCGATGTACTTCTGTGCGACGAAGTAGTTGACCGCCTGCACGTTGCCGCCAGCAATCGCTTCGGATACCACTTTGGTGGCCTGGGCTTCGGCTTCGGCTTGACGCTCACGGGCTTCAGCTTCAAGGAACGCCGCCTGACGGCCACCCTCGGCCTCCAGGATTTGCGCCTGCTTCTTGCCTTCGGCGGTCAGGATCGCAGCGGCACGCAGGCCCTCGGCCTCAAGGATTTGCGCACGCTTGATACGCTCGGCTTTCATCTGCCCGGACATGGCTGCCATCAGGTCAGCCGGCGGGCTGATGTCCTTGATCTCGATGCGGGTGATCTTGATGCCCCACGGTGCCGTGGCTTCGTCGACGGTGCGCAGCAGTTTTTCGTTGATCCCGTCGCGCTGGCTGAGCATCGCGTCGAGTTCCATGGAGCCGAGCACGGTACGAATGTTGGTTTGCAGCAGATTGCGAATCGCGTGTTCGAGGTTGTTGACCTCGTAGGCGGCCTGGGTGGTGTTGACCACCTGGAAGAAGCACACCGCATCGATCTGCACCGTGGCGTTATCGGCAGTGATGACTTCCTGGGGCGGAATATCCAGCACACTTTCCATGACGTTGATCTTGCGACCGATGCGGTCCATCACTGGAATGATGATGTTCAGGCCAGGCTTGAGGGTGTTGGTGTAACGGCCAAAACGCTCGACCGTCCACTGGTAACCCTGAGGCACAACCTTGAAACCCATGAACAGAATGGCGACCACGAGGCCGACAAAAAGTAAAAGCACGCTACCGATCTGCATAACAATTCCCTGTTGATCAATGATGTTGCGATCGCAGGAGTGTAGCGGCGCCGGTTGGGGATAAGAACCGTTAGTCGGCCCTTGCATCATCAGGAGACATAAAAGAACTCATTTCTGCTCGCTCTGCGGTGTCACCCGCAGTACCTCCTCGATAGTCGTCAGCCCGGCCGCCACTTTTTGCGCCCCCGACAGCCGCAAACTGCGCATGCCTTCCTTGAACGCCTGACGCCGCACCGCGAGCAAATCGGTATCGGGGTTGATCAGCGCTTTGACGCCGTCTGTCAGTTGCATGATTTCGTAGACCCCGGCGCGACCGCGATAGCCGGTGTCGCGACATTCCAGGCAACCAATGGCGCGTTGGGCGTTGGTCGGTAGCGGCGCTTGCCAGGGTTTGGTCAGGGTTTGCCAGTCCTCTTCACCCAATGTCAGCGGTGCCTTGCAGTGCGGGCACAAGGTGCGGACCAGGCGTTGCGCCATGACACCGAGCACCGTGGCTTTGATCAGGTAATGCGGCACGCCGAGTTCCAGCAGGCGACTGATCGCGCTGGGCGCATCGTTGGTGTGCAGCGTCGACAGCACCAAGTGGCCGGTGAGCGCGGCCTGAATCGCCATTTCTGCGGTTTCGAGATCGCGTATCTCGCCGATCATGATGATGTCCGGATCCTGTCGCATCAGCGCGCGCACACCGGCGGCGAAGGTCAGGTCGATGTTGTGCTGGACCTGCATCTGGTTGAACGCCGGCTCGACCATTTCGATCGGGTCTTCGATGGTGCAGAGGTTGACCTCCGGCGTCGCCAGTTTCTTGAGCGTGGTGTACAGCGTGGTGGTTTTCCCCGAACCGGTGGGCCCGGTGACCAGAATGATGCCGTTGGGCTGGCGGGTCATGTCCTGCCAGCGGCGCAGGTCTTCGGTGGAGAAACCCAGCTGGTCGAAATCCTTGAGCAGCACCTCCGGGTCGAAGATTCGCATGACCATTTTTTCGCCAAACGCTGTCGGTAATGTCGACAGCCGCAGTTCGACTTCACCGCCATCCGGGGTCTTGGTTTTCACCCGGCCGTCTTGGGGTTTGCGCTTTTCCGCGACGTTCATCCGCCCGAGGCTTTTCAGGCGGCTGACAATCGCCATGGTCACTTGCGGCGGGAATTGATAGACGTTGTGCAGCACGCCATCAATGCGAAAGCGCACCGTGCCTTGCTCGCGTCGCGGTTCGATGTGGATGTCACTGGCGCGCTGCTGGAACGCGTACTGGAACAACCAGTCGACGATATTGACGATGTGCGCGTCGTTGGCGTCCGGTTCCTGGTCGCTGGCACCGAGATTGAGCAACTGTTCGAAGTTGCCCATTGTGTTTATTTGCTGATCGGCGTTGGTCGCGCCGCTGACCGATTTGGCCAGGCGGAAGAACTCCACGCTGAAGCGCTGGATGTCCACCGGGTTGGCGACCACACGCTTGATCGGCAACTTCAATACGTGGGTCAGGTCGGCTTCCCAGCCGGTGACGTAGGGTTGGGCGCTGGCCACGGTCACCGCGTCACGGTCGATGGAGACCGCAAGAATCTTGTGACGCTGGGCGAAGGCGTAGGACATCAGCGGCGTAATGGCCGCGACGTTGATCTTCAACGGATCGATACGCAAGTAAGGCTGGCCGGCCTGCTGGGACAGCCACAGCGTCAGGCTCTCCAGGTCGAGGTGTTTACTGGGACGGCTAAGGTCGTCCAGATGCTGGCTGGCGATGAACTCCAGCGGGTGCATCTGGCCATTGGCGGCGTGACGGCGTCGAGCATTAAGCGCGTGTTCGGCCGAGTCCTGGCTGATAAAGCCTTGGGCGACCAGTTCACGCAGCAAATCATTGAGATCCAGCCAGCGGTCCTGAATGGCAAGTTGAACGGACATGCGGGCTCCTCATGAACAACAGTTCGCAAAGGATAGTCGCGCACCCGCCGACCGTTGGGCCACTACCCGACGAAGCCGTATCGAGTTCTTTCAGCCTGCTGCCTGAGCGGGCTTCTCCCACGTAGAGTCGGCGGCTTGCAGGTCCACCGAACAGACGCTGATCAAGTTACGTAATTTTTCCGCGATGACCTGGGCGCGGTGCCAGCTCAGGTCGTCCATCACGATGTCGATCGACATCAAATCGTCCATCCGCTGCACGTTGACCTGTTGCGGTGTCAGGAACTGTAAGGCGAACAGGTTGAGCGCCCGGCACAACAGATCCGGTTCGGCCTCCGCCAGCAATTGATAGTGAACGCGGCAGTGGGTGTTGCTGGCGTTCCAGACATCGGCGCGGGTTGGCGGGGTGTTCACGGCTTCCAGATGCGGCATGGTCGGTCTCCAAAATCACTGGAGGAATTTTTACATTCGGTGCGGGGCATTTCTTATCTATGATGGGGCTTATTGACGGTTCATCGAATTGCACAATTCACCAAGTTATCAATTCCGGGTTTTTCTATGCATAGCGAGCTGGATGGCTACGACCGCAAGATTCTCGCGTTGCTGCAAGAGGACGCTTCACTCTCAAGTGCGCAGATCGCCGAACAGGTGGGGCTGTCGCAGTCGCCGTGCTGGCGGCGGATTCAGCGGATGAAGGAGGAGGGGATCATTCGTGGGCAGGTGACCTTGCTCGACCGCAAGAAAATCGGCCTGAACACGCAGATCTTCGCTGAAATCAAACTCAACGCGCATGGGCGTTCGAACTTCACCGAGTTTACCGAGGCGATTCGCGGTTTTCCCGAAGTGCTGGAGTGTTATGTGCTGATGGGGTCGGTGGATTTCTTGCTGCGGATTGTTACGGCAGATATCGAGGCGTATGAGCGCTTCTTTTTCGAGAAGTTGTCGATGGTGCCGGGGATACAGGAGGTCAACTCGATCGTGGCGTTGTCGGAGATCAAGTCCACGACGAGTTTGCCGGTGTTGCGCTGACCCTACACTGATCGTTCCCACGCTCCCGCGTGGGAATGCAGCCGGTGACGCTCCGCGTTACCTGGACGCGGAGCGTCCCTTGAGGCATTCCCACGCAGAGCGTGGGAACGATCATCATCGCAAGATTACATACGCAGCAGCATCTTCCAGGCACGATTCTGATACACAGCAATCGCCTGCTGCTTGCGCGCATCCAGCGATTCGTCGGTGATCGGCTCGTTAGCCAATTGAGCAAGCTGTTTGAGCTCGCCGTACAAGCGATCCATTTCCGGGATGTCCAGCACGTTGCGGGCGTGATGCAACCAGGCCTGGATGCGCTCGATACGCGGCAGTTGCTCGGCCAGGTCTTCCGGTTGTTGCTGATATCGCTGCAATTGCAGGGACGTCGCTTCTTCACCCAGCAGGCGTGGCAGCCAGCTGCCCAATTGCGCAGCGCCCTGGCGATTGCCACGGACGTTGCGATCGGCAGCCCAGGTGCGAGCCAGCAACCAGCGCGACGTGTTCAGCGAGAACAGGCCCCAGCGCGGGTCTTCGAGTTCTTCGAGGAACTGCTCCGGCGCGGCCTTGCGCACGTCTTCATCGTCCAGACCGGCCTGAACCAACGGGCGCCAGTCTTCGAGCAAGGCATCCAGCGCGACGCGCAGGTCGTGAGTCGACTGACGCGGTGCGGCTTGGCCGAGGCTGCTGAGCAATGCGCGCAATTCAGCGAGGTTTTCGACCCAGTCCTGCAACAGGCGCCAGTGGCCATTGAAACGATACTGTTCGGCCAGACGCTGGCTGCTGCCCAGCAAGTGCCAGCTCAGCGCGGCGAAGGCGTCGTCCAGCGGCATTTCGGCGCTGATCTGCGGCGCTGGCAGGCTCAGGGAATAACTGTTGGCGTCGTACAAACGATAACCGCGCTCGGCCTTGCTGATGTCACACGGCATCAGGGCCAGGGTCGCGGCCAGTTCGGCGGCCAGTTCCAGCAGTGCGGCCGGCTCGCCTTCGCGCAATTCCAGTTCCAGCTCGCAGATTTCTTCTTTCTGTTTGCCGACGACAACGTGACCCAGATCCAGAGCAGCTTCGATGACCACTTTAGTCTTGCCACGGCCCCAGGCGATTTCCGCGCGTTCGCGGACAAAATCGGTGGTGAAGATCGGCTTCAGGGTTTTCTTGTCCAGCTCTGCCAATTCTTCAGGCCAGCACTCGCCGTCGAGTTTCTTCACGTCGAGCTTGGCTTTGGGCAGGTTCCAGTCGTATTCATTACGTTCGGACAAACCGGCGACGCTCTGGCCGCGGGTCTTGAGCGTCTGAATCACTTCTTCGCCATCGCGGCGCAGGCGCAGGGCAACCTTGGCACGGGCCAGGTCGCGCTCAGGCGTGTCGAAGTACTGGTTCATCAACTCACGGCGTTCCCAGCCACTTTTGTTGCGTTTTTTCAGGAGCGGGTGCTCGCGCAGGGCAGCGAGGGTTTCGCGGCTGACGCGGAGTTTGATTTCGGTTTCTTTCTGCATGGCCGGAAAATCCAGGATCGGGAGCGCAGCCGGGGGAATGTGTGGCTGCCAAGGTCGTGCAGTGTACAGCACTGACCTGAGATAGGGTCTGTTGACGCTTGGTGACGGCCGCGACGGACCTCCCTTGGCGCAGGGCTGCGTTGCTCGGAACTCATTTGGGACAACCAAACCACGTTCCTCGCGCCTTGCCCTGCACCAAGGGGGGCCGTCTCGGCTCGTCACCAAGCGTCAACAGACCCTACCCGCGCCGCGGCGGTTTATTCCTGTCGCCGGATGGTTCTATGATGGACTTCAATTCGGGAGTTGGAGTCAGCGATGCCTTTGCCGTCCATGAAAGATCAGTTCGCTGCGCTGATCGCCGCACCCTCCGTCAGCTGTACCCAGCCCAGCCTCGATCAAACCAATCGCCCGGTGATCGACTTGCTGGCGACGTGGCTCGGTGACCTGGGTTTTGCCTGCGACATCCAGCAGGTCAGCCCCGGCAAATTCAACCTGCTGGCCAGTTTCGGCTCCGGCCCCGGTGGTTTGGTGCTGGCCGGTCACAGCGACACGGTGCCGTTCGACGGTGCTCTGTGGCAGACCGATCCGCTGAAGCTGACCGAAGTCGATGGTCGCTGGATCGGGCTGGGCAGTTGCGACATGAAGGGCTTTTTCGCGCTGGCCATCGAAGCCGTCATACCGCTGCTCGATCAGCCGTTCAAGCAACCTTTGCTGATCCTCGCCACCTGCGATGAAGAAAGCTCGATGTCTGGTGCTCGCGCCTTGGCCGAAGCCGGACGTCCGTTGGGGCGGGCGGCGGTAATCGGCGAGCCGACCGGGCTCAAGCCGATCCGCATGCACAAAGGCATCATGATGGAGCGTATCGATATTCTCGGTCAGAGCGGCCACTCCTCGGACCCACGCCTTGGCCACAGCGCACTCGAAGCCATGCATGATGCCATTGGCGAACTGCGTGGGTTACGCCTGCTGTGGCAACGCGAATATCGCAATCCGCAGTTCGGCGTACCGACGCCGACCCTGAACTTTGGCTGCATCCATGGCGGCGATAATCCCAACCGTATTTGCGGCCAGTGTTCGCTGGAGTTTGATCTGCGCCCCTTACCGGGCATGGACCCCAATGCCCTGCGCGCGGAGATTCTGAAGAAGCTCAAGCCCATTGCCGAGTGGCATCAGGTGAAGATCGATTACGCGCCGCTGTTCCCCGAAGTGCCGCCGTTCGAGCAGGCCGAGGACGCCGAATTGGTCCGGGTCGCCGAAAAGCTCACCGGCCATCGCGCCGAAGCAGTGGCGTTCGGCACCGAAGCGCCTTATCTTCAGCGTCTTGGCTGCGAAACACTGGTGCTGGGCCCTGGCGATATCGCCTGCGCGCACCAACCGGGGGAATACCTGGAAATGTCACGTTTGCAGCCTACGGTGCATCTATTACGTTCATTGATTGAACATTACTGCCTGACATCGGCTCAATATTCGGTGCCAAGCAGTTGAGCGCGATCCATGTGGGAGCGAGCAAGCTCGCTCCCACAGGTTCTGTGTATTGACTGACTAAACGTATAAATTGCCAGTGTCCCAACCCGTATTCATGAGGAGAGCGCGCGTGTCGCCAAGCCTGTTCCGACGATAACCATCAGCCCGCTGTGCATTTATGCTTCGCCCATTTTTTGGCTGCTATTTATTACAGGCCCAGGTTCATGCCCGAATACGTCAATTGGCTTCGTCACGCTTCGCCCTACATCAACGCCCACCGCGATTGCACCTTCGTCGTCATGCTGCCCGGCGACGGCGTGGAACACCCGAACTTCGGCAATATCGTCCACGACCTCGTGCTGTTGCACAGCCTGGGCGTGCGACTGGTGCTGGTTCACGGTTCCCGTCCGCAAATTGAAACCCGCCTCGCCGCGCGTGGCTTGACCCCGCATTACCACCATGACATGCGCATCACCGATGCCGCGACCCTTGAGTGCGTGATCGATGCGGTCGGCCAGCTGCGCATCGCCATCGAAGCGCGTCTGTCCATGGACATGGCTTCATCGCCGATGCAGGGCTCGCGTCTGCGGGTGGCCAGCGGCAACCTGGTAACGGCGCGGCCGATTGGCGTGCTTGAAGGCGTCGACTATCACCACACCGGCGAAGTGCGCCGGGTGGACCGCAAGGGCATCAATCGCCTGCTGGATGAACGCTCCATCGTGCTGTTGTCGCCACTGGGTTACTCGCCGACCGGTGAGATTTTCAACCTCGCCTGTGAAGACGTCGCCACCCGCGCGGCGATCGACCTTGGCGCGGACAAACTGCTGCTGTTCGGCGCCGACCTTGGCCTGATCGACGAAAATGGTCGTCTGGTTCGTGAACTGCGTCCGCAACAGGTCCCCGCGCATTTGCAACGTCTGGGCAGCAATTATCAAGCTGAACTGCTGGATGCGGCGGCTGAAGCCTGCCGTGGCGGCGTGGCTCGCAGTCATATCGTCAGTTATGTCGAAGACGGCGCGCTGCTGACCGAACTGTTCACCCGTGACGGTGGCGGTACGCTGGTGGCCCAGGAGCAGTTCGAAATTGTGCGCGAAGCGGCCATCGAAGACGTCGGTGGTTTGCTGGACTTGATCAGCCCGCTGGAAGAGCAGGGGATTCTGGTGCGTCGTTCTCGCGAGGTGCTGGAGCGTGAGGTCGAGCAGTTCAGTGTGGTCGAACGCGAAGGCATGATCATCGCCTGTGCGGCGCTGTATCAGATTGCTGATTCGGATGCGGGGGAGTTGGCGTGTCTGGCAGTGAACCCGGAGTATCGACATGGCGGTCGCGGCGATGAGTTGCTCGAACGCATTGAAACCCGCGCGCGGGCACAGGGTTTGAAAACCTTGTTCGTGCTGACCACCCGGACTGCGCACTGGTTCCGTGAGCGTGGGTTTGTGCCGAGCAGTGTCGAACGCCTGCCATCGGCCCGGGCCTCGTTGTACAACTATCAGCGCAATTCGAAGATCTTTGAAAAGACTCTGTAACCTGATCGTTCCCACGCTCAGCGTGGGAACGATCATCAAGACACTTTTGACCGCGGCGCCCCCTTCGCGCGCAAGCCCGCGATCGGCTGCGCAGCAGCCGTTAGTAGTCACTCAGCCACAAACTTCGCACTGACATACGGCGAATAATCCGGCAGCACCGTTTCAACCTTCCCTTGTTCCTTCAAAAACTTCGCGGTTTCGCCAATCGCCTTGGCCGTGCCGCCGTCCAGCAGCGCGGTGGTTTGCTGCGTCTTGGCATCCGGGAAGGCTGAACCTGCCAGCATCTCCGGTACATCGGCGGCGTTGGCACCGGTCAGTTTTGCTATTTTCTGTACCGGCACCGAGTCGGCAGTCCAGCTGTCCTTATGCGCGGCATAGTCGGCGAACGAGTCCAGGGTGACCTTGGCGAATTTCGCCACGATATCCGGGTGCTTCTCGGCGTAATCCTTTCGCGCGACCCAAACCTCGAAGGTCGGTGCACCCCACTGGCCGACCAGTGCGGCGTCAGTCAACGTCTTGCCTGTCTTGCGAATCTCCCCCAGCGCTGGCGACCAGACAAACGCGCCGTCGATGTCGCCACGCTTCCAGGCAGCGGCGATTTCCGCCGGTTGCAGGTTCACCACTTTGACTTTCGAGGCGTCCAGGCCCCAGTGCTTGAGTGCGCCGAGCAGGCTGTAGTGAGAGGTGGAAACGAACGGTGTGGCGATGGTCTTGCCGATCAGATCTTCCGGTTTATCGATACCGCTGCCATTGCGCACTACCAAGGCTTCGGCCGCATTGATTTGCGCGGAAACGATGAACGCGACAATCGGCAGATTGCGCGAAGCGGCTGCCGCGAGCGGACTTGAGCCGAGGTTGCCAATCTGGACATCGCCGGAAGCAATTGCCGTTACTACTTCCGGGCCACTGTTGAAACGACGCCAGTCAATTTTTTGGCCGATGGTTTTCTCGTACAGTCCATCGGCCTGGGGGACTTTGCTGGGGTCGATGCCCGTTTGATAACCGATGGTGAGGTTCGCCGCATGAGCGGAGAAAGAGAATGCGAGGGATGCACAAACTGTAACAAAAGGACTGGATAGTGCGCGTTTGGTTGTCATGGCGGCGCCTCTCGGTAAGGGAATGTTTCCGAATTGCGTCAAAGCTAATCGATCTAAAAAATGGCTAATAAATACCATTTAGGAATTAGCTTATGAGTCGGCCGCTCTAGCTCGGGTCGATGAGTCGATGTGAACTCTATTCCTAAAAGGTATTAAAAAAGAATTTACCCATTCTTTTCGAGTTTATGACGAATTCATGACCCTGCAAGGACCAAAAAACCGAGGGTTAGACTATGGTCGTAGACACACATAGTTACGATTGACTTGTGAGTCACTGTCTGGCGCTAATCGCGCATCTTAGGATCTTGGGCATTCGACCCCGGACCAGGAACACAAGAATTAGAAACGAGAGGAGCGAAACAATGAACAAGTCCACCTTGGCCCTGGCCGTGGCTGTAGGGGTTTTGGCGCAGCAGGCAGGCGCCGCAGGTTTCATCGAAGACAGCAAGGCTTCCGTCAGTTCTCGCACCATGTATTACAACGCCGATTCCCGTGAAGGTGCTTCTAACGCTACTAACAATCAGCGAGAGACCGCTCAGGGCTTCAAGTTCGATTACCTGTCCGGTTTCACTCAGGGCACTGTCGGCTTTGGTATCGACGCACAGGCGGTGGTGGGCATTCATCTGGACGGCGGCCGTGGTCATCACCCGGATAGTAACTCGTTCTTCCCAAGCGACAGCGACGGTTCGGCATCCGACTCGTACAGTCGTGCCGCGGCTAACGTCAAGGCGCGCTTCTCGAAAACCGAAGCTCACCTGGGTGGCGCGCTGCAACCCAACATGCCGATCCTGGTCGCGAACGACAGCCGTTTGCTTCCACAGAGTTTCGAGGGTGGCACCATCACCTCGAAGGAAATCGACAACGTGACCTTCAACCTGGGGCAGCTCGAGCATGCAGCGGGTCGTGCATCCTCGAACACCACCGGCCTGGCAGTGGGTGGCGGTACCGAAGAAAGCAACAAATTCCGTTACGCCGGTGCCGACTGGAAGGTCACCAAAGACCTGACCCTGCAGTACTACAACGCCAATCTGAAAGACTATTACAAGCAAAACTTCTTTGGTCTGGTGCACGTCCTCCCGATCAGCGCCAACCAGTCGTTCAAAACCGACTTGCGCTATTTCGATAGCAGCTCCGACGGCAAGAATGGGGATGCGGGTTATCGCTTCAACAACAACAACGGCTATGCCAAGACGCCGGGCGAGGTCGATAACAAGACCTGGAGTGCCATTTTCACTTACACCTTGGGCGGCAGCGCCTTCCTGTTGGGTCATCAGCGTGTCAGCGATGACGGCGGTTTCGTTTATCTGAACCAGGGCAACGTGGTCGATGGCAATGGCCGCAACGAAGGCGCGGCGGGGGCCAGTTTCTATCTGTTCACGGACTCGATGATCAACGGTTTCGTCCGTGCCGGCGAGAACACGACCTTTGGTCAGTACACCTACGACTTCGCCTCTCTAGGGGTGCCAGGCCTGAAAGCCTCGGCTGTCTATTTGCGTGGCGAGGACATCAAAGCTACTAGTGGCGTGGGTAAAGACTTGACCGAGTGGGAGCGCGACTTGCGCGTGGATTACGTAATTCAAACCGGTGCGCTTAAAGGGTTTGGCACAACACTCCGACACGGCACCTACCGCGGCGACAACATCACTGCCCAAGACCAGACCCGTCTGATCTTCAACTACACCTACAGCTTCCTGTAACAAGCTTCGCAAAAGAGCCTCGCCGGCTGGCGGGGTTTTTTTTGCATTTTTTTTGATATTCGATTTGGATATCACATAGTAATTTATTATTCTTTTTAGCTTTTAAAATAAACCCCTAAAGTGCATCTCATCGAGGCCGATACCTAGTGTCCCGCAGCGATTAAAACTTCGATTTTTATTCCTGAACGGCATGAAAAAGAATGAAATTTGTTTTTTACGTTTACCATGCCGGCCCATTCGCTGCCCCCAGACCTTTGACTTAGACGCATCGGTGAAATGGCGCGCAAAAATTGTGGTTAGCGGCACCCGCATATTTCAGGATCCAGAGCATTCGACTCAGGACCGAAAAAATTAGAAACGAGAGGAGCGAAACAATGAACAAGTCCACCTTGGCCATGGCTGTGGCCATAGGGGTTTTGGCGCAGCAGGCAGGCGCCGCCGGTTTCATCGAAGACAGCAAGGCCACATTGGGGCTGCGTAACTTCTACATCAATAACGATAACCGTGACTCTGGTGCTCATAGCACCCAAAGCAAAGCCGAAGAATGGGGCCAAGGCTTCGATCTGCGCTTTATCTCCGGTTACACCCAAGGCACTGTCGGCTTCGGTATTGATGCGATCGGTCTGCTGGGCGTTCGTCTGGATTCGGGCGGTGGCACCAACGGCGCTACTGCAGCCTCCGGGGCGAACTACGGTTCCTATGGCGGCACGGTTTTCCCAAGCAAGTCCAATGGCGAAGCCGTTGATAACTTCTCCAGTCTGGGCCTGACTGCCAAAGCCAAGATCTCCCAGACCGAACTGAAACTGGGCACCTTGCAGCCAAAGAACCCGGTTATCGTGACCAACGACGGTCGTCTGCTGCCACAAACCTGGCAGGGTGGCCAGATCACTTCCGGCGAGATCAAAGACCTGACTCTGGTCGGTGGTCAGATCGAATCCGTGAAAGGTCGTAACTCGAGCAACAACGAGCAGCTGTCGATCGGTGGTGCCAACGGTCGTACCGCGAACGGTCGCGATAGCAACAAGTTCATCTACGCCGGTGGTGACTACAAAATCACCAAAGACCTGACTGCCCAGTACTACTACGGCAATCTGGAAGACTTCTACAAGCAGCACTTCTTGGGTCTGGTTCACAACTGGGCAATCGGTCCGGGTGTGCTGAAGTCCGATCTGCGTTACTTCAATAGCTCCGACGACGGCGCCAACGGTCACGACCCGCTGTATTACAGCACCGGTAACTACCAGGGTTTCACTGCTGGTCGCGGTAAAGTCGACAACAACCTGTACAGCGGCCTGTTCCTGTACTCCGTTGCCGGTCACACCTTTGGTGGCGGTTATCAAGTCAGCAACGGCAGCAGCGACTTTCCTTGGCTGAACCAGGGCGACGGTTCGTCGAACTACACCATCACCGACATGCAAATCCAGAAGTTCGGCCGCGCCGGCGAGCGCACCTGGCAAGCTCGCTACTCGTACGACTTCGCCAAAGTCGGTGTTCCAGGCCTGACCGCCGGTATGGTTTACCTGCGTGGAGACAATATCGACACTGTCAGAAGCGTGACGGTACCGGCAGGTAATGGTCGCTCCGAGTGGGAACGTGACCTGACTGTGGGTTACGTGATTCCGGAAGGCCCGCTGAAGAACCTCGGTTTCATGTGGAAAAACGCTACCTGGCGCAACGACATCCCGGGTCAACGTGACCAGGATGAAAACCGCCTGATCGTCAGCTACTCGATCCCGCTGTTGTAATAGCGCTCGCGCAACTGAAGTAAAAAAAGCCCCGCCCGGCATCACACCGGGCGGGGCTTTTGCGTTTTCAAGTCAGGCTCACCCCCGTAAACCCTCCTCGACATTTCCCTCTTTTTGCAGCAACTCAAGGCCTTCTCGAACCTTGTGGGCGATAGTCCTCCTGACCGCTGTCGAGGTCCAGTGAATACATTTTTAATATTCATTTACGATCTAAACAAATCGATATTCATTCTTTTTAATGAATAAGAAATGCAGGCACAGTTGACCCCGACAAGCACTCACCAGGAGCAGCACCATGAGCCTCAGACTGGGCGATATCGCCCCCGACTTTGAACAGGATTCCAGCGCCGGCACCCTCCGTTTCCACGAATGGCTGGGCGATAGCTGGGGCGTGCTGTTTTCCCACCCGGCGGACTTCACGCCGGTGTGCACCACTGAACTGGGCTTTACCGCCAAGCTCAAGGACGAATTTGCCCAGCGTGGTGTGAAAGCCATTGCCCTGTCCGTCGACCCGGTGGACTCGCACCACAAGTGGATCGAAGACATCAACGAAACCCAGAACACTCTCGTCAATTTTCCGATCCTTGCCGACGTCGACCGCAAGGTCTCGGACCTCTACGACCTGATCCACCCGAACGCCAACGACACGTTGACTGTGCGTTCGCTGTTCGTGATCGACCCGAACAAAAAGGTTCGGCTGACCATCACCTACCCGGCGAGCACTGGCCGAAACTTCCATGAAATCCTGCGGGTGATCGACTCGCTGCAACTCACCGACAACTACAAAGTGGCCACGCCGGCCAATTGGCAAGACGGTGATGAAGTGGTGATCGTGCCGTCGCTCAAGGACGAAGACGAAATCCAGAAACGCTTTCCCAAGGGCTACCGCGCGGTGAAACCGTACCTGCGTCTGACGCCACAACCGAACAGGTAACTCAGCTAACTCTCGTTCCCACGCTCCGCGTGGGAACGATCACCATAAAGCAGGGGATTTTCGGGCCGTTTCGACGGCCTGTTTTTTTGCCTGGAGGGAATGTTTTCATATATCTCTAAAGTGCATAACTAAATGAATAAATATGATTTATGGATATAAAAATCCCCTGTTAAGGTCACTTCCACCAAAGCGAGATCGCAAACCGCGAATCGCCAACACCGTTCAAGGAATTGTCTGAATGCTGGTCGTCTCACTCGGTGGCAGTCCCAGCCAACGCTCCCGTTCCGGGGTGCTGCTGGAGCGTTCCCAGCGCTGGTTGCAGGAGCAAGGTGTGGAGGTGGTGAGTTACCAGGTGCGGGACTTCCCGGCCGAAGACTTGCTGCACGCACGCTTCGACAGCCCGAAGGTCATCGACCTGCTGCAACAGATTGAAAACGCCGATGGCCTGCTGATCGCCACGCCGGTCTACAAAGCGTCGTTCTCCGGCGCATTGAAAACCGTGCTGGACCTGCTGCCCGAGCGCGCCCTGGCCCACAAAGTGGTTTTGCCAATGGCCACCGGCGGCAGTATCGCCCACATGCTGGCGGTGGATTACGCGCTCAAGCCGGTGCTGTCGGCACTGAAAGCCCAGGAAATGCTCCACGGGATTTTCGCCGTAGACAGCCAGATCGCTTACGGCGAAGGCAGCGTCCAGGCGCAGTTGGCACCGGAGCTGGAACAACGACTGAATGAATCACTGGAGCTGTTTTTCAGCGCCATGGCCCGACGGCCCAAGCCGATCGATCCGAACCTGTTGAATGAACGTTTGTTGAGTGCTCGCTGGAGCATTTAAACCTCACCCGAATTTGAAACACTCACCTTACTCAGCCGCTAACGGCCAAGCAGGTGCAGCCAAAACCCAACTGCAAAAAGGAGAGCGCCATGCGCCCTGTCATTTTGCGTCGTGGTCTGGTCGCTCTGTTTGTTGCGGCTGTCACCTTCGGCGCCATTACTCAAGCTCAAGCCGAGACGTTAAGAATCGGTTATCAGAAGTACGGCACCCTGGTGCTGCTCAAAGCCAAAGGGACGCTCGAAAAACGCCTCGCCGCCCAAGGCGTGGACGTGCAATGGACTGAATTCCCCGGCGGCCCGCAACTGCTCGAAGGCCTGAACGTCGGCTCGATCGACTTCGGCGTTACCGGCGAAACCCCGCCCGTATTCGCTCAAGCCGCCGGCGCCGATCTGCTCTACGTCGCCTACGAACCGCCAGCGCCTCACAGCGAAGCGATCCTGGTGCCGAAGGACTCGCCGATCACATCGGTGCAGGAGCTCAAGGGCAAGAAAGTCGTCCTGAACAAAGGCTCCAACGTTCACTACCTGCTGGTCCGCGCACTGGAAGATGCCGGCCTCAAATACACCGACATCCAGACCGTATTCCTGCCGCCGGCCGATGCCCGCGCCGCGTTCGAACGTGGCAGCGTCGACGCCTGGGTGATCTGGGACCCGTACCAGGCCGCCGCCGAACAACAGTTGCAGGCGCGCACCCTGCGCGATGGCCAAGGCATCGTCGACAACCATCAGTTCTACCTCGCGACCAAGCCGTATGCGCAGAAAAATCCCGAGGTGATCAAGACCCTGGTGGAAGAAGTGCGCGCGGTCGGTGAGTGGTCCAAGGCCAATCCCATCGAGGTGACCCAACAAGTCTCGCCACTGCTCGGCCTGCCCGCCGACATCACCCTCACGTCGATGAAGCGCCAAGGTTTCGGCGCACTGTTCATCACGCCAGCAGTGGTCGCCGCCCAACAGAAAATCGCCGACAGCTTCTATCAGCTCAAGCTGATTCCGAAGCCGCTCAGCATCAAAGACGTGATCTGGACGCCGCCGGCAGCCGTTGCCAAAGCGCAGTAATTCGATTCCCTAAGGAGACCACTCCATGAGCCTCAATATCTTCTGGTTCCTGCCTACCCACGGCGACGGACATTACCTTGGCACCGCCGAAGGCGCTCGCGCCGTCGACCATGGTTACTTGCAACAAGTCGCACAAGCGGCGGATCGCCTGGGCTTCGGCGGCGTGCTGATTCCCACCGGCCGTTCCTGCGAAGACTCGTGGCTGGTGGCCGCGTCGCTGATCCCGGTGACCCAGCGTTTGAAATTCCTCGTCGCCCTGCGCCCCGGGATCATTTCCCCGACGGTGGCAGCGCGTCAGGCTGCGACGCTGGA
This sequence comes from Pseudomonas sp. ANT_H12B, assembly GCF_008369325.1. GTDB lineage: Bacteria > Pseudomonadota > Gammaproteobacteria > Pseudomonadales > Pseudomonadaceae > Aquipseudomonas. The sequence goes on from NZ_VOBI01000002.1 coordinate 160,377, forward strand.
TCGTTTGTCCGGCGGTCGTGCGTTGTTCAACCTGGTCACCGGCGGTGATCCGGAAGAATTGGCCGGCGACGGTTTGTTCCTGACCCACGAAGAACGCTATCAAGCCTCGGTGGAGTTCACCCGCATCTGGCGCCGTGTGCTGGAGGGCGAAACCGTCGATTACGACGGTCAGCACATCAGCGTGAAGGGTGCGAAGTTGCTCTACCCGCCGATCCAGCAACCGCGTCCGCCGCTGTATTTCGGTGGTTCTTCCGAAGCGGCGCAAGACCTCGCGGCAGAGCAGGTCGAAATGGTTCTGACCTGGGGCGAGCCTCCAGCCGCTGTTGCGGAAAAAATCGAACAGGTTCGAGCCAAAGCCGCAAAGCTCGGCCGTACCGTGCGCTTCGGTATTCGCCTGCATGTGATCGTTCGCGAAACCAACGCCGAGGCCTGGCAAGCGGCGGATCGACTGATCTCGCACCTGGACGACGAAACCATCGCTCGCGCTCAGGCTTCTCTGGCTCGCTTCGATTCCGTCGGCCAGCAACGCATGGCTGCATTGCACGGCGGCAGTCGCGACAACCTGGAAGTCAGCCCCAACCTATGGGCCGGTGTTGGCCTGGTGCGTGGCGGGGCCGGCACGGCGTTGGTCGGCGACGGTCCGACCGTAGCCGCCCGCGTGAAGGAGTACGCGGATCTGGGCATCGACACGTTTATCTTCTCCGGTTATCCACACTTGGAAGAGTCTTACCGCGTTGCCGAGTTGCTGTTCCCGCATCTGGACATCGAACGTCCGGAATTGCCGAAAAGCGCCGGTTTCGTCAGCCCGTTTGGTGAGATGGTGGCCAACGACATTCTTCCCAAAGCCGCGTCCCAGAGCTGAGGCGCAGCCATGAAGAAAATTATCCACAACCTCGCGCCTTGGGCGTTGCCGGTTCTGCTGCTGGCGGTGTGGGAGTTGTCGGTGTCGGCGGGCTGGTTGTCGACACGGATTCTGCCGGCGCCAATCGCCGTTATCGAAGCCGGCGTCAGCCTGGTGCGCAGCGGTGAAATCTGGACGCACCTGGCGATCAGCGGCTGGCGCGCGGCGCTGGGCTTCACCATCGGCGGCAGTATCGGTCTGGTGTTGGGCTTCATCACTGGCTTGTCGAAATGGGGCGAGCGCCTGCTCGACAGTTCGGTGCAGATGATCCGCAACGTGCCGCACCTGGCGCTGATTCCGCTGGTGATTCTGTGGTTCGGCATCGACGAGTCGGCGAAGATTTTCCTGGTGGCGCTGGGCACGTTGTTCCCGATCTACCTCAACACCTATCACGGCATCCGCAACGTCGATCCGGCGTTGGTGGAGATGTCGCGCAGCTATGGTTTGTCCGGTTTCAGCCTGTTTCGTCAGGTGATTCTGCCGGGCGCGCTGCCTTCGATTCTGGTCGGCGTGCGCTTCGCACTGGGCTTCATGTGGCTGACGCTGATTGTGGCCGAAACTATTTCTGCCAGTTCCGGCATCGGCTATCTGGCGATGAACGCCCGAGAGTTTTTGCAGACCGACGTAGTGGTGCTGGCGATTCTTATGTACGCGGTACTCGGCAAACTTGCCGACCTCGCGGCCCGTGGACTTGAACGCGTGTGGTTGCGCTGGCATCCGGCCTATCAGGTTGTTAAAGGAGGTGCGGCATGACGGCTCAACAACCTCCACGCCTGCTGCGCGGGATTCCGCTGGCGGTGCGCAAACTGCAAAAAACCTTTGGCTCGCGACAAGTGCTGCGCGAGATCGATCTGCACATCCCGGCCGGTCAGTTCGTCGCGGTGGTCGGTCGCAGCGGTTGCGGCAAAAGCACCTTGCTGCGCTTGCTCGCCGGTCTCGACAAGCCCACCGGCGGCGAGTTGATGGCCGGCTCCGCACCGCTGAGCGGTGCCCGGGAAGACACCCGTTTGATGTTCCAGGAAGCACGTTTGCTGCCATGGAAAAAGGTCATCGACAACGTCGGCCTCGGGCTCAAGGGCAACTGGCGGCCACAAGCATTGGACGCGTTGGAGTCGGTGGGCCTGGCGGATCGCGCCAATGAGTGGCCTGCGGCCTTGTCCGGTGGGCAGAAGCAACGTGTGGCACTGGCCCGCGCGCTGATCCATCAACCGCGCTTGCTGTTGCTGGATGAGCCTCTGGGCGCCCTGGATGCCCTGACTCGAATTGAAATGCAGCAACTGATCGAGCGGCTCTGGCAGAAGCATGGTTTCACCGTGTTGCTGGTGACTCACGACGTCAGTGAAGCGGTGGCGATTGCCGATCGGGTGATCCTGATCGAAGAGGGCGAAGTCGGTCTCGACCTGCACGTTGAGCTGCCGCGTCCTCGGGTTCGCGGCTCCCATCGGCTGGCGGCGCTGGAAACCGAAGTCCTCAATCGCGTGCTGTCGCTGCCCGGCCAGCCGCCGGAACCGGAACCTGTTTCACCATTGCCCACGCAATTGCGTTGGGCTCAATAACTCACGCCTTATCCAACGACAGGAATCAACCTCATGACTATCAAAGCCATCAACGTTCGTAACCAGTTCAAAGGCTCGATCAAGGAAATCGTGCTCGGCGACGTCCTTTCGGAAATCGATGTGCAGACCGCTTCCGGCATCGTCACTTCGGTGATCACCACGCGCTCGGTGAAAGAGCTGGAGCTGGTGGTCGGCAGCGAAGTGATCGCGTTTGTGAAATCCACCGAAGTGTCGATCGCCAAGTTGTAAGCGCGTGCATTGCGCGCAACCTCGAAGGGTGTGAGCCCTTCGGGGTTTTTGTGCATGGCTTGAACTCAGCCGTGTAGCCATCGCGGGCAAGCACGACCGCCACCGCAGTCAGATTGAGTGAGCACGCTTGTGCAGGTAGGGCGGCAAATACAGCCCCAGATACGCATCAAACACCCGCATCCCTTCCTCTGCCATGCGGGGGGTGATCTGCCCGTGCTGCTGCACTGAACGGGCGTAGACGCGATCACCCAGCTCCATCGCCAGCGCAAATACATCGACATCGCTCGGCAATTTCGGCAGTTCAAAGTGATGATCAAACAGCTTGTGCATCAGGTCGCCCAGTTCGATGTCGTGCTGACGGTCGGCCTGGGTGACCTCGGTCAGGCCATGCTGGGCAAGAATCAATTGGCGGGCCGCGGCGTCTTCGTCGTAGATGTCGAGCATGCGTTGTTCCACCAATCGCGACAGATCTCGCCAACCGTGGAGGGCGTCGTGGTTGATGGGTGCTTGCAGACAGGCGCGGAACGCGGCGTGGACGTCGGCCGTGAGGGCTTCGAGCAGCGCCGGGACGCTGGCGAAGAAGTGATAAACGGAGGAGGGCGGGATCTCCGCGCGCTCGGCGACGCTGTAGATCGACAGACTGGCCACGCCTTCGGCGGCCAGCAGCGTGCGGGCGGCATCGAGTATCGAATCGATCCGGGCCTGGCTGCGTGCGCGGGGTTTGCGTGGGGTGGCGAGTCGGGTCATTGAAGTCTCCTGCGGGGCAGCGGGCATTGTACGAGGCGCATTGCACCTTGTCTGTACGGGCCCGCTGCCCATATTTCATGTCAGGGAAGGTTAGCCGCTGACTTGCACGCTGCGACCATTCAAGGGTTGAACCGGGCGGGCATTCATCGGGTACAGTGCCTGGAAAGCCTGCAATTGTGCTGGGGAAAGTTGCATCACAGTGGAGAACACGTGCCAGCGCACATCTTCAGCACACGGTGGAGTGGTCAGCGATCCCGAGTAGGAATAGGTGCTGCGGATGGCAGGAAAAATATTGGCAACGTTCAGCGTATCCAGGAGTGCTATGCCGCCCGCTTCCTTGGGCATTGCTGCCATGATTGGCTCCAGCGTCGGATTGTGTGCGCCCTCTTCAAATAGAAGTGCGATCACTGCGAGTTCGCCTGCGGTGTTGCGATGCACCAGATGTGCGTTTAGTGGGTAGGCGCGACCTTTGATCTTTTCTTCGCTGGGTGTATGGAAGTGCATTTGCACGAACGCATAGTCGCCGGAGGCCAGGGTGATACTGCCCGCGTCCACTGACGACACCTGAATGGTATGTCCGTTGTTCAGGACGGTAGCGGTGCTCGGTCGATAAGTGAAGGTCAGGGGGGCAACTTCAGTTTTTACCGCATCACGAATGTCGATCGGCGACTGGGCTTTGCCGGACGTACAGAGTTCATATTCACTGTTCAATTCGCTCCAGTTTTCCGGGTCGGTCGGCGCTGTGTAGCTCCAGGCCGCGGTTGTTCCCGTTGCTGCCCAAGCAGTGCTGCACAAGCAGGAGATGATCAGTGTAATGGCTGAACCCAATAGCTGTTTTTTCATGGTCGTTTTTCAACACTCTAGAAGGAATACCGGCCTAGTCCCGGCGTTCTTGAGTGTGTGAGCGCGCAATGATCAACTATGCAGGTTGCGTCCGACGTTTCCGTAGGGACATTCCTGTTTGTTGGGTGGAATGGTCGCAACAAATGTCGAGTACAAAAAAACGCCGCAGGCCTTATCAGCCGGCGGCGTTCTTTTTTTACTGCAACCGCTTAAACGGTATGCAGGTACCAGTTGTACTCGAGGTCGGAGATGGAGTGTTCGAACTCCTCCAGCTCGCTCTCTTTACAGGCCACGAAGATATCGATGTATTTCGGATCGATGTACTTGGCCATGACTTCGCTGTCGTCCAGCTCGCGCAATGCATCGCGCAGGTTGTTCGGCAGGCTTTGCTCGTTTTGCTCGTAGGAGTTGCCTTCTACGGGAGCGCCCGGCTCGATCTTGTTGGTCAGACCGTGGTGTACGCCTGCCAGAACCGAAGCCATCAGCAGGTACGGGTTGGCATCCGCGCCGGCAACGCGGTGTTCCAGACGGACCGCGTCGGCGGAACCGGTCGGTACACGCACCGCAACAGTACGGTTGTCCAGACCCCAGCACGGAGCATTCGGCACGTAGAACTGTGCGCCGAAACGACGGTAGGAGTTGACGTTCGGGCAGAGGAAAGCCATCTGCGCCGGTAGGGTCTCGAGCACACCGCCGATCGCGTGACGCAGTGCGGCGTTCTGCTCGGGATCCTCGCTGGCAAAAATGTTTTTGCCGTCTTTATCAAGAATCGAGATGTGTACGTGCAGACCATTGCCCGCCTGGCCCGGGTAAGGCTTGGCCATGAAGGTGGTGTCCATCTCATGGTCGTAGGCGATGTTTTTGATCAGACGCTTGAGCAGGACCGCATAGTCGCAGGCCTTGATCGGGTCGGCCACGTGGTGCAGGTTCACTTCGAACTGCGCCGGAGCACTTTCCTTGACGATCGCGTCAGCAGGGATGCCTTGCTCTTTCGCACCTTCCAGAATGTCCTGGAGGCAGTCGACGTATTCGTCGAGATCGTCGATCAGGTAAACCTGTGTCGAGTGCGGGCGTTTGCCGGAGATCGGCGAGCGCGGAGGTTGTGGGCGACCGTTTACGTTCTCCTGGTCAATCAGGTAGAACTCCAGTTCGAACGCGGCGCAGATGGTCAGACCCATCTCGTCGAACTTGGCAACAACTTGACGCAGTACTTCACGGGGATCCGCGAAGAAGGGTTCACCTTCGAGTTCGTGCATGGTCATTAACAGTTGCGCGGTAGGGCGCTTCTGCCAAGGCTCGTTGCACAGGGTGTCAGGGATTGGATAGCAGATTCGGTCAGCATCGCCGATGTCCAGGCCCAGACCGGTGCTTTCCACCGTCGAGCCATTGATATCCAGAGCAAATAGAGAGGCCGGCAGGTTGATGCCTTTCTCGTAAACCTTGTGGAGGCTGGTGCGTTCAATGCGCTTGCCGCGCACCACACCATTCATATCCGCAATCAGAAGGTCAACGTACAGAACCTCAGGATGTTCCTTAAGGAACGCGTTCGCTTCGTTAAGCTGAACGGCACGCGGGGGTACCGACATGATGCAACACCTTTGTTGTTAAAAATATCAATCATTGATCTCTTCGGGTTTCAGTCAACCCGAACGGCATGCCGAAGTCAAGCGAGGCCTTTTTTGCCCTAAAAAAGCGCTCATAGGGCTTTTTTGAGGCAGTTTGGGGCGTTTTTATGCCTTTTAACGCTTTGGCGCCCGCAGGCTTGAGCGGGCCGTGTTGTATTTTTTACGGGGGTGTTGTGTAAAAAAATGAACAAGGCTAAGCTCGATTCAAACCCATAACAGCAATAATACCGGGGTGCTTCATGTCTCGCCTGCCGTTAATCGGCGTCACCATCTGCTCCAGGCAGATCGGTCTGCATGCTTATCACATCAGTGGCGATCGTTGCGTTCACGCCAAGGCCCGCGTTGCCAAAGGCGTGCCGTCGACTCTTCTTTCCCCGGTGCTTCTGCGGGACCCGTCCGATATTCTGGACGGTCTGCACGACATTCTCTTTACCGGCGCTCCTTCCAATATAGAACCGTTTCACTGTAGCGTCCCGGCCAATGCGTCGGGCCCTGCTCACGATCCTGCACGTACCACTATGCTCTCGTTGACCCGCGCCACTGCCCGGACGGATATTTGTGCGCGGCAATTGCAGTCGCAATTTGTATCACGCGACGCCGATGCGTCAAACAACGCCTGACTTATAAGAGTCAGGAAACCCAGCCTAAGAGGCATTTATGAGTAACAACCTCGACCAGCTCACCGATTGGTTGAAAGACCACAAGATCACAGAAGTCGAATGCATGATCGCCGACTTGACCGGGATCACCCGAGGCAAGATTTCGCCGACCAACAAGTTCATTGCCGAAAAAGGCATGCGCCTGCCCGAGAGCGTTCTGTTGCAGACCGTAACCGGCGACTACGTCGAAGACGACATCTATTACGAACTGCTCGACCCGGCCGATATCGACATGATCTGCCGCCCCGACCAGAACGCGGTGTTCCTTGTGCCTTGGGCCATCGAGCCGACCGCCCAGGTGATCCACGACACCTACGACAAGCAGGGCAACCCGATCGAGCTGTCGCCGCGCAACGTGCTCAAGAAAGTGCTGAAACTCTACGCCGACCACGGCTGGCAGCCGATCGTGGCGCCGGAAATGGAGTTTTACCTGACCAAGCGCAGTGAAGACCCGGATTACCCGTTGCAACCGCCGATTGGCCGTTCCGGTCGCCCGGAAACCGGTCGCCAGTCTTTCTCGATTGAGGCGGCGAATGAATTCGACCCGTTGTTCGAAGACGTCTACGACTGGTGCGAATTGCAGGAGCTGGACCTCGACACGCTGATCCACGAGGACGGCACGGCGCAGATGGAAATCAACTTCCGTCACGGCGACGCCTTGTCCCTGGCGGACCAGATCCTGGTATTCAAACGCACCATGCGCGAAGCCGCCCTCAAGCACGACGTGGCGGCGACCTTCATGGCCAAGCCCATGACCGGCGAGCCGGGCAGCGCAATGCACTTGCACCAGAGCATCATCGACATCGAAACCGGCAAGAACGTCTTTTCCAATGAAGACGGAAGCATGAGCCAACTGTTCCTGCACCACATCGGTGGTTTGCAGAAACTGATTCCCGAGCTGTTGCCGCTGTTCGCGCCAAACGTCAACTCGTTCCGCCGTTTCCTGCCGGACACCTCGGCACCGGTGAACGTGGAGTGGGGCGAAGAGAACCGCACTGTCGGCCTGCGGGTTCCGGACGCCGGGCCGCAAAACCGTCGGGTGGAAAACCGCCTGCCGGGCGCGGACGCCAACCCGTACCTGGCGATTGCCGCGAGCCTGCTCTGCGGTTACATCGGCATGGTCGAAGGCCTGAACCCGAGTGCACCGGTGGTGGGCCGTGGCTATGAACGCCGCAACCTGCGCCTGCCACTGACCATCGAAGACGCGCTGGAACGCATGGAAAACAGCGCGACCATCGAGAAATACCTGGGCAAGAAATTCATCACTGGCTACGTCGCGGTCAAGCGGGCCGAGCATGAAAACTTCAAGCGCGTCATCAGTTCGTGGGAGCGGGAATTCCTGCTCTTCGCCGTCTGATGCGCCGGGCGCCGCTGCACTTGGCGGCGCTCTAACCGATTCCAAGGAGAATTCGCATGACCAGCAACAACCCGCAAACCCGTGAATGGCAAACCCTCAGCAACGATCACCACCTGGCCCCGTTCAGCGACTTCAAGCAGCTGAAAGAGAAAGGCCCGCGGATCATCACCAGCGCCAAGGGCGTTTACCTCTGGGACAGCGAAGGCAACAAGATCCTCGACGGCATGGCCGGCCTGTGGTGCGTAGCCATCGGCTACGGTCGCGATGAACTGGCCGATGCCGCCAGCAAACAGATGCGCGAACTGCCTTATTACAACCTGTTCTTCCAGACGGCTCACCCGCCGGTGCTGGAGCTGGCCAAGGCCATCGCCGACATCGCGCCTGAAGGCATGAACCACGTGTTCTTCACCGGTTCCGGTTCTGAAGGCAACGACACCATGCTGCGCATGGTTCGTCACTACTGGGCGATCAAGGGCCAGCCGAAAAAGAAAGTCATCATTAGCCGCAAGAACGGTTATCACGGTTCCACCGTGGCCGGCGCGAGCCTGGGTGGCATGACCTACATGCACGAACAAGGCGACTTGCCGATTCCGGGCATCGTCCACATCGCCCAGCCGTACTGGTTCGCTGAAGGCGGCAACATGACGCCCGAAGAGTTCGGTATTTGGGCGGCGAATCAGCTGGAAGAGAAGATTCTGGAAGTCGGCGTCGACAACGTCGGTGCCTTTATTGCCGAGCCGATCCAGGGTGCCGGTGGCGTGATCATTCCGCCAGAAACCTACTGGCCGCGCATCAAGGAAATCCTCGCCAAGTACGACATCCTGTTTGTGGCGGATGAAGTGATCTGTGGTTTCGGCCGCACCGGTGAGTGGTTCGGTAGCGATTTCTACGACCTCAAGCCCGACATGATGACCATCGCCAAAGGCCTGACGTCCGGCTACATCCCTATGGGTGGCCTGATCGTGCGTGACGAAGTGGTCGCGGTACTCAACGAAGGTGGCGATTTCAACCACGGCTTCACGTATTCCGGGCACCCGGTGGCCGCAGCGGTGGCGCTGGAAAACATCCGCATCCTGCGCGAAGAAAAAATTATCGAACGCGTTCATGCGGAAACGGCACCTTATTTGCAAAAGCGTCTACGGGAACTGAGCGATCACCCGTTGGTGGGCGAAGTGCGTGGGGTGGGTCTGTTGGGGGCCATAGAACTGGTTCAGGACAAGGCCACTCGCAAGCGTTTCGAAGGCAAGGGCGCCGGCATGATTTGCCGCACGTTCTGCTTCGAAAACGGCCTGATCATGCGTGCCGTGGGCGACACCATGATCATTGCCCCGCCACTGGTGATTACACCGGCTGAAATCGATGAGTTGGTAACAAAGGCGCGCAAGTGCCTGGACCTGACTCTGAGTGCGTTGCAGGGCTAAGTGCTAGGCTCTGAGCGGGGTGTGAAGTTTGCATTTCGCTCGGAGCAAACAAAGGATGGGTCTTTCCTTGAAAGCCTGCCTTGGATCTTGCCAGACTACCGGTTGTTTCAGATGCCCAGGAAAGGCCGCTGAGCACGTGGTTAAAAAGAAAAATTGGAGCATTACCCATGAAGGCATTAGGTATGAAGATAGCTGGCAAGACCCTCCTCGCCATGTCCCTGATGGGCGTGATGGCGGGCGCAGTTCAGGCGGATGACAAAGTTCTGCACGTGTACAACTGGTCTGATTACATCGCACCGGATACCGTCAAGAAGTTCGAAGCCGAGTCGGGGATCAAGGTTGTTTACGACGTATTCGACAGTAACGAAACCCTGGAAGCCAAGTTGCTGGCAGGCAAGTCCGGTTATGACATCGTCGTGCCGTCGAACAACTTCCTGGCCAAGCAGATCAAGGCCGGCGTTTACCAGAAGCTGGACAAGTCCAAGCTGCCTAACTGGAAGAACCTGAACACTGACCTGCTTAAAGCGGTATCGGTGAGCGACCCGGGCAACGAACACGCTTTCCCTTACATGTGGGGTTCGATTGGTATCGGCTTCAATGCCGAAAAGGTCAAGGCCGCACTGGGTGCCGACGCTCCAACCAATTCCTGGGACCTGATCTTCAAACCTGAAAACGCCGCCAAGTTGAAGTCGTGCGGTATCAGTTTCCTCGATTCGCCAACCGAGATGATTCCGGTGGCGTTGCACTACTTGGGCTATCCAACCGACAGCCAGGACAAAAAACAACTGGCCGAAGCCGAAGCACTGTTCCTGAAGATTCGTCCTTCGGTGGGCTACTTCCACTCGTCCAAGTACATCTCCGACCTGGCTAACGGCAACATCTGCGTCGCCGTGGGTTACTCGGGCGACATTTACCAGGCCAAGTCCCGCGCGGCTGAAGCCGGTGACAAGGTGAAAGTCAGCTACAACATTCCGAAAGAAGGTGCGGGCAGCTTCTACGACATGGTCGCCATCCCTAAAGATGCCGAAAACGTCGAAGGCGCCTACAAGTTCATGACCTTCCTGCAGAAGCCGGAAATCATGGCTGAAATCACCAACGCCGTACGTTTCCCGAACGGTAACGCGGCTGCAACTGCACTGGTTGATAAAGAAATCACCGCCGACCCAGGCATCTACCCGCCAGCCGACGTGCTGGCCAAGTTGTACGCGATTGCCGACTTGCCGGCCGCGACCCAGCGGATCATGACCCGCAGCTGGACCAAGATCAAATCCGGTAAATAAGCCGGTTTGAGGCAATAACCTGTTGTCGTCGCCTGCGCGGTGACGGCAGCAGGTGTAATTAAATGACAGAAAGTTTTGCTGGAACGGTTTTTCGAGGGTAAGTTGCGCGCCGGTTTAGTTGCCGGGCAGCCATGGCTGTCATGTAACGCGGGGCAACTTGGGCCCAACTAATTTTAGAGGACCTCCACGTGCCTATTTTTTCTTTGTTGCGCAATGCACTGCTGGTCGGTGCCGGACTGACGTTCGCCGTTAGTGTCCAGGCCGCCGGCACGGTGCATATTTATAACTGGTCGGACTACATCGGTCCGACCACCCTGGCAGACTTCGAGAAAGAGACCGGCATCAAACCGGTTTACGACGTGTTCGATTCCAATGAAACCCTGGAAGGCAAGTTGCTGGCTGGCCGTACCGGTTATGACGTGGTCGTGCCGTCCAACCACTTCCTCGGCAAGCAGATCAAGGCCGGTGCTTTCCAGAAGCTCGACAAGAAACTGCTGACCAACTATTCCTACCTCGACCCGGTGCTGCTCAAGCGCCTGGAGCAGAACGATCCGGGTAACCAATACGCCGTGCCGTACCTATGGGGCACCAACGGCATCGGTTACAACGTCGAGAAGGTCAAGGCCGTGCTGGGCCTCGACAAGATTGATTCCTGGGATGTGGTGTTCGAGCCGGAAAACATCAAGAAGCTGCACAGTTGCGGCGTGGCGTTCCTCGACTCCGCCGATGAAATGATGCCTAGCGTCCTCAATTACATGGGCCTGAACCCCAACAGCACCCACCCCGAAGACTACAAAAAGGCTGAAGCCAAGTTGCTCGCGGTGCGGCCTTACGTGACCTATTTCCATTCTTCCAAATACATCGCGGACCTGGCCAACGGCGATATCTGCGTCGCCATCGGCTTTTCCGGCGACATGTTCCAGGCCCAGGCTCGCGCAGCCGAAGCGAAGAAAGGTGTGGACATCGCCTACTCGATTCCCAAAGAGGGCGGTGCGTTGTGGTTCGACATGCTGGCGATTCCGAAGGACTCGAGCAACGTCAAAGAGGCCCACGCCTTCATCAACTATTTGTTGAAACCCGAGGTCATTGCACAAGTCAGTGATTCGGTCGGCTATGCCAATCCCAACCCCGCTTCGGACAAACTGATGGAACAGTCCATTCGCACCGACGCATCGGTTTATCCACCGCAAGCCGTCCTCGACAAGACTTACGTGTCGATGGAGTTACCACCGAAAATTCAACGTTTGATGACCCGCAGCTGGACCAAGGTCAAGTCGGGTAAATAGCGACAAGGCTCAAATTATCCAAGGTTCGCTCACTGGGGCGAACTGCAATTTTGTTGGGAGTTTCGTAAATGGCAGTTGCCTCCGGCGCCTATAAGAAAGCCCTCGCGGGCGACCAATCACCCAAACAGGTGTTGGTCAAAATCGACCGGGTCACGAAGAAGTTCGACGAGACGATTGCCGTGGACGATGTGTCCCTAGAAATCAAAAAAGGCGAGATTTTCGCCCTGCTCGGCGGTTCGGGATCGGGCAAATCCACGTTGCTGCGTATGCTGGCAGGCTTCGAACGGCCCACGGAGGGGCGCATTTTCCTCGATGGTGTCGACATCACGGACATGCCGCCGTACGAGCGGCCGATCAACATGATGTTTCAGTCTTACGCCTTGTTCCCGCACATGACCGTGGCGCAGAACATCGCCTTCGGCCTCAAGCAGGACAAAATCCCCGCAGCTGAAGTCGATGCCCGTGTCGCGGACATGCTCAAGCTGGTTCAGATGACGCAGTACGCCAAGCGCAAGCCGCATCAGCTGTCCGGTGGCCAGCGTCAGCGTGTGGCGTTGGCCCGCTCGTTGGCCAAGCGACCGAAGCTGTTGCTGCTCGACGAACCGATGGGTGCGTTGGACAAGAAGCTGCGTTCGCAAATGCAGCTTGAACTGGTCGAGATCATCGAGCGCGTCGGCGTAACCTGCGTCATGGTGACCCACGACCAGGAAGAGGCCATGACCATGGCCGAGCGCATCGCGATCATGCACCTGGGCTGGATCGCCCAGATCGGCAGCCCGATCGACATCTACGAAACCCCGACCAGCCGTCTGGTTTGCGAGTTCATCGGCAACGTCAACATCTTCGACGGCGAAGTGATCGACGACGCCGAAGGCCACGCGATCATCACCTGCAAGGACCTGGACCGCCAGATCTACGTCGGCCACGGCATCAGCACCTCGGTGCAGGATAAATCCGTGACCTACGCGATCCGTCCGGAAAAACTGCTGGTGACCCCGACCATGCCGACCTGCGAATACAACTGGTCCAGCGGCAAGGTGCACGACATCGCCTACCTCGGTGGTCACTCGGTGTTCTACGTCGAACTGCCGAGCGGCAAGATCGTCCAGTCTTTCGTCGCCAACGCCGAGCGCCGTGGTCAGCGCCCAACCTGGGGTGACCAGGTTTACGTGTATTGGGAAGACGACAGCGGCGTGGTACTTCGCTCATGAACATGCGCAAATTCAAACGCCGCCTCAATCGAATAATTCCCGGTGGCCGTCAGCTGGTCATCGGGGTTCCGTTCATTTGGTTGTTCCTGTTCTTCATGTTGCCGTTCTTCATCGTCCTGAAGATCAGCTTCGCCGAAGCCGACGTCGCGATTCCGCCGTACACCGAGATCTACAGCTACCTCGACCAAAAAGTGCAGTTGCTGCTTAACCTGAGCAACTACGCGATGCTGGCCGGCGATGAGTTATACATCGCCGCTTACCTCGGCTCGTTGAAGATGGCGCTGATCAGTACCGTCCTCTGTTTGCTGATCGGCTACCCGATGGCCTACGCCATCGCCAGTGCCCGCAAAGAGATGCAAACGGTGCTGGTGCTGCTGATCATGATGCCGACCTGGACCGCGATCCTGATCCGCGTTTACGCGTGGATGGGCATCCTCAGCAACAACGGTCTGCTCAATGGTTTCCTGATGACCATGGGCTGGATCGACGAACCGCTGCAGATCCTCAACACCAACCTGGCGGTGTACATCGGCGTGGTGTATTCGTACCTGCCGTTCATGATCCTGCCGCTCTACGCCAACCTGGTGAAACACGACAACAGCCTGCTGGAAGCCGCATCCGACCTGGGTTCGAGCACCTTCAACAGTTTCTGGAAGATCACCATTCCGCTGTCGAAAAACGGCATCGTCGCCGGTTGCATGCTGGTGTTCATCCCGGTGGTGGGTGAGTTCGTGATCCCGGAACTGCTCGGCGGCCCGGAAACCCTGATGATCGGTAAAGTGCTCTGGCAAGAGTTCTTCAACAACCGTGACTGGCCGGTGGCATCAGCGCTTGCAGTGGTCATGCTGGCGATCCTGATTGTGCCGATCATTCTGTTCAACCGTAGTCAGGCCAAAGAAATGGAGGGCAAAGAATGAAGCGCTTCCGTTTCTCAAGCTTCATGTTGGTAGCGGGTCTGCTGTTCATCTACGCGCCGATGCTGATCCTGGTGATCTACTCGTTCAACGCCTCGAAACTGGTAACGGTGTGGGGCGGCTGGTCGATCAAGTGGTACGTCGGCTTGATGGACAACACCCAACTGATGGGCTCGGTGGTGCGTTCGCTGGAAATCGCCTGCTACACGGCGGTGGCGGCGGTGGCGCTGGGTACGCTGGCGGCCTTCGTGCTGACCCGTATCACCCACTTCAAGGGCCGTACGCTGTTTGGTGGCCTGGTCACCGCGCCGCTGGTGATGCCCGAAGTGATCACCGGTCTGTCGCTGTTGCTGCTGTTCGTGGCAATGGCGCAGATGATCGGTTGGCCACAGGAGCGCGGCATCCTCACCATCTGGATCGCCCACACCACGTTCTGTGCGGCGTATGTGGCTGTAGTGGTCTCGGCGCGCTTGCGTGAGCTGGACCTGTCCATCGAAGAGGCGGCCATGGACCTCGGTGCTCGGCCGTGGAAGGTGTTCTTCCTGATCACCATCCCGATGATTGCGCCATCCCTGGGGGCGGGCGGCATGATGTCGTTTGCCTTGTCCCTGGATGACCTGGTGTTGGCGAGCTTCGTGTCGGGCCCGGGTTCGACGACCCTGCCAATGGAAGTGTTCTCGGCGGTGCGTCTGGGCGTGAAACCGGAGATCAACGCCGTGGCCAGTCTGATTCTGCTGGCGGTTTCGCTGATGACGTTCCTGGTCTGGTTCTTCAGCCGTCGTGCCGAAGAAAGTCGCAAACGTGCGATTCAGCAGGCGATCGAAGAAAGCGCTGCCGACTCCTGGAAACAACCGGACGTGCGTCGCGCACAACAGGCGCCGGAAGCGGCTTGAGGGTTGGCCACGAATAAGTGGCCACCCCAGATACCATGTGGGAGCGAGCCTGCTCGCGAAAGCGGTCTATCAGTCGACATCTGTGTTGACTGACATGGCCCCTTCGCGAGCAGGCTCGCTCCCACAGTTGTTTTACGACACCCAAGGGGACTTGCGGATGATCTCGACGAAGTTCATCGGCTTGAAGCCTGGCTCGCTGTCCACCAGCACATCCGCGTTCACGGTGCCGAACGTGGTGTCCGGTTTGTGTTTAAAGCCATTGGCGAATGCACACAGGATGCACTCCTTGAACCCTTCGCCCCGTGGATGCGCATGCACCACCGCTTCACGCTGCACAGTGGAAAACGCTGCGTAGTCGATGCCCAGCACATCCATTTCGACCCCCGCGGTAACCAGTGCCACATTAGGACGCAGGTGCTGCGGCACGCCCGGTGTGGTGTGCAGGGCAATCGACAGCCAGACCTGTTCGATATCGTCGTCAGTCAAACCATAAGGTTTCAGAAACGCTTTGGCAGCGTTGGCACTGTCGACTTCGAAGCGCTCGTCGTCAGTACGATGACCTTCTACCAGACCCAGGTCATGGAACATCGCGCCGACGTACAGCTGCTCCGGATCATAGGCCAACCGCTTGCGCTCACCGCTCAGGGCGCCGAACAGAAACACCCGGCGCGAGTGGTGATACAGCAGGTCGGGCTCTGCGTCGCGAATGTATTCAGTGGTGGCCCGGGCCAACGCGCTGTCGGGGATTTTGATACCGGCGATGATGCTGCTCATGGTGCTTTCCTCGTGGGGAACGCCGTGGCGGCGCTGATAGGTTCAGTCTGTTCCCGCACCCGAAACCGGACAATCGATCCATGGCTGCGATCCTTGCCAATGAGCATGCATATCGCGCCAACCTCGCTTGTTGGGCCCGGATTGGCTAAGTTTGAATTCAGGTTGAACGCATTCCCTGTAGCGGCAGCCTCGCGGGCTCGGCAGCTGCAAGTCGTGTGATAGCTGACACTCACTCAAGTGCCATAGGAGGCGAAGCGAGCCATGAGTAAAACCGTTGCCATCGTGGTGTTCGCAGGCGTTCAGTCCCTGGACGTCACCGGTCCCATGGATGTGTTTTCCGAAGCCAATCGTTTCCTCGAACCGCAGGATCATTACCGGTTAGAGGTCATCGGCGTCGAACACGGGGTGATGGCCTGCTCCAACGGCTTGTCACTCAATGCCCATCGGCATTTCAGCGAGGCGCTGGAGGCTTATGACCTGCTGCTGGTGGCCGGTGGGCCGCAGTTGCCGTTCATGGATTTTGGCGCGGCATTCGATGCCTGGTTGCGTGATGCCTGCGCGTTGGCGCAACGCTTTGGCTCGATCTGTAACGGCGCGTTCATGCTCGCTCGAGCCGGATTGCTGGAAGGGCGAACGGTCACCACCCATTGGGGGGACGCTGCGGCGCTGGCGACGTTGTGCCCTTCGACCCAGGTTGAAGCCGACCGTTTGTACGTGCAGGACGCTGAGCTCTACACCTCGGCGGGTGTCACGGCGGGGATCGATTTGTCGTTGTACCTGCTGGCCCGGGACCATGGGCCGGAAGTAGCGCTGAGTGTGGCAAAACGGCTGGTGGTGTTCACTCAACGCTCTGGCGGTCAGTCGCAGTTCAGCCCGTTCCTTACGCCTCACGCCGAACCCACTTCTGCCGTGGCGTTGGTGCAGCTCTACGTGTTGGCCAACCTGACAGGCGACCTGACCATTGCCGACCTGGCCAACGCCGCCAACATGAGTGCCCGGAATTTTTCCCGGGTATTTGCCAAAGAGGCGAAAATCACCCCGGCAGAATTTGTCGAGCAAGCACGGGTGGACGCGGCGCGGGTGCTGCTTGAAAGCACCAGCTCGCCGCTCAAGACCGTGGCGTACCAGTGCGGATTTCGCGATGCCCAGCACATGCGCAGTGTGTTCAATCGCCGGTTGGGGGTGACGCCGCAGCAATTCAGGCTGAACTTTGCGGTGATGGTCTGAGCGTGGGAACGATCAAAATCTACTGCGCAGCCCGCGCCGGTAACAGTTTCAACGTACTGCGGGTGTTGGCCGTGACCTCTTCATCGTTGAGGTACGCCTGGTAGTAGATCCCTTCGATATACGCCTCGGCCTGGTCTTCATAGTGACTGTCGAACGGCACGCCACTCTGGCCGACCGGGTTGACGGTCAGGCTGTGGGCCGGGTCGGCGAAGTCGATCAGGCGTCGGGTCGATGGGCCATAGGTCACTGGCCACGGTGCCGGGCCGATCTTGGCCGAGAGGTTATTCGGCACTTCATGGGTGCCTGGCGCGGCGAACGGGCCGACATTGAAGATCCGGTCCAGCGGCTTCTGCTGCCCCAGTGGATGGCCGTGAGTCAGCGTGTGCGTCTTGCCCCACTGCCATTGCGCGACATCAGCGCCCAGCGTGGTCTTGAGGTGTGCAATGCTCGCTTGCCATGCCACCTTGACCGTATCGGCACGGGTTTCCTTGCCGAGGGTGTTGCGGTTGTCCCACCACGGCGAGTCGGCAGTCGCGGCCAGACGTGGCAGCGCGGCGTCGATCACTCGTGTAGAGAGCAGCGTTTCAAAGAAGTCATTCCCCAGTTCATCGTGCATCGTCGCGTCAGCCAGGTTGAACAGCAACTGGTTGAACAGCGTGGCGCTTGTGGATTCCAGCGGGTAGTCGCCTTTCCACTGGGCCAGTTGCTCCACCAGCTTGAGTTCGGCCGGATCGCTGACCACTTCACGCAGTACCGGCAGCAATGGCGCCAACAGTCGTGGGCCGTAGGCCGTGGTGGTGCCCAGTTGCAGTTTCTGGCTGGCGTCGAGGTCCCACTTGATGTTTTTGTCGCTGAGCTGGCGATTGAGCTGCTGGCCCCGATCGGCCAGGTTGTAATAACCGGGAATCTCGATGCCGGTCGGCGACACCGGCTGGAAGTTGGCCGAGACGATGTAACCGCGTGCCGGGTTCTCTTCCTGCGGGTTGGCGCTGAACGGGTAGAAACCGTCCTTGTCCGCTTCCGCGGTGCTGCCGTCGAGGATGAACCCCGGGCGCGCACCCGCCGGACGTTTTGGCAGTTGCGCCGCCGCCCACCAGCCGATGTCACCCTTGGCATTGGCCCAGACGATGTTCAAGCCAGGTGCCTGGACCTTGGCGGCGGCATTGCGCGCCTTGGCCAGGGTGTCGGCGCGGTTGAGCTGATAGAAGCCTTCAAGGATCGGATTCTGGCTTTCGAGAAAGCCCCACCACATGGCAATCGGTGTTTTACCGACGCCGCTGCCCAGCGCATCGTTGACGATCGGACCATGGGGCGACTGACGCAGCACCAGCGTTACCGGTGCCTGGCCCTTGACCGCGATCTGCTGTTCGCTGGTCACCAGGTCCACCCATTTGCCGCGATACCAGACCTGATCGGGATTACCCGGATTGACCTTCTCGGCAATCAGATCGAGGTCGTCGTTCTGGAACATGGTGATGCTCCAGCCGAAGTCGCGGTTCATCCCCAGCGAAGCGAACGGCATCAATGCCTGATAGTGGCCATAGAGATCGAAACCCGGCGCCGAGAGCTGGGCTTCGTACCACACCGACGGTGCGGAAAAACGGATATGCGGGTCGCCGGCCAACAGCGGCTTGCCGCTTTTGGTTCGACTGCCGGAGACGACCCAGGCGTTGCTGCCCTCGAACTGCGGCAAGCCGTTGTCGGCCAGCGCCTGTTCGCTCAGACGGGCGAGGGCGTTGAGGTCTTTCCAGTCTGCACTGGCGAGGGGCGGCACGGTACCGACGCGGTTTTTCGCCAGCACGCCCTTGGGTTGCCAGTCCAGATCGAAGATGTTCAGGTAGTCGGCACCCAACTGATCGCGCACATAGGTCAGCAACGGTTCGGTGCGAAACGCCGCGGCAAAACTGTAGGCCATGTAACCGGCAATGCTGATGGTGTCTTGGGCAGTGAACGGACGCTTGGGGATGCCCAGTACATCGAATTCGACGGGTTTTGGATGGCTGTCCTGATACTGATTGATGCCGTCCAGATAGGCCTGCATGGCGATAAAGGCCGGCGACTGTTTATCCATGTTCGTCAGGTAGGTTTCGGCACGTTCGCGAATACGCAGGCTGCGCATCAGCTTGTCGGTGTCGAGCAGTTTCGGGCCGAGGATTTCGGCCAGTTCGCCGCGCGCCAGTCGGCGCAGGACTTCCATCTGAAACAGCCGGTCCTGGGCGTGCACGTAACCGAGGGCGCGGTACAGGTCAGTTTCATTTTCAGCGCGGATGTGCGGGATGCCGCGCTCGTCGTAGCGCACGGTGACCGAACCTTGCAGGTGCTGCAGCTCCACCATGCCCTGGCGTGACGGCTGCTTGCTGTAGACGTACCAGCCGGCACCTGCGGCGAGCGCGACGATCAGCACGGCAAGAACGGTCAAGCTACGTTTCATGGTGATTCCTTGTTGTTATGAGTGATAGCAGTTCCCTGGCGTCACTGTTTAGCATGGCTTGCTGATTCGGCTCATCACACTTAGGAGGGATTCGCCCTTCTCGCCGGCTCTACTTCGTTGGGTCGACGGGCCACGGGCAGTAACAACCCACCGCCAGCGTGTGGGTGGCATTCACCGTGCGGCCTTCGTTTAACGCTTGCAGAATCGGCTCGATAAAACTGTTGCTTGAATTGCAGGTCAGGCCTTCGCTGTAGGGACCGAAATACGCCAGTTTGCCGCTGCGATCCCAGATCGCCACGGCCGGGCTGGCGGGAATCTGTTCCGAACCTGGCAGGACGGTGATGCTTTTCAGGCGGCTCAAGGTGCTCGGCAACTGACCGTGGCTACCCGGCTTTTGTACCGCATAAAACTCCACACCCTGCGGTACATATTGCTCGACCAGTTCTGTCAGGTGTTGTTGATTGCCGACATTGCACGGGCAGGCCGGGTCCCAGAAGTGCACCAGGCGGATGGCGCCGGGGCCGGCGAGTTCGTCGGGCAGGCGCAACGGGTCACCGGAGAACACCGCAGTGTGCTCGCTGAACGCCCGCAGATAACGCCCTTGAAACCAGTCGTAAGCCGTCCACAACACACCGGCACACACGAGCGCGAGCAGGCTGGCAAACACTGTGGCGCGGTAGGGCGAACGCATGGGTTTCAGTCCTCAAAGGTCGGCTAGCTTGCCATGCTTGCCGCGACAGATGAATATCGCAGGCCCATAAAGTCCGATTCGTGTTCTGGAATTGCTCATGTCTGCCACTTTCGACCCCGATCACCTGCGCGCCAGCCTGCGGCCACTGGCCGAGGGGCAGCCGTTGTCGGCAGAAGCACTGGCTTACCAGCGCTTCTATGGGCTGGATTTTGCGGGACGCACCCTGCGCAGTGGCCTGGGCCGTTTCGCGGTCGATGGTTATGAAGTGGTCAGTCAGTTCTGGTGGCCCGAGCGGGCGAAGGCGACGCTGTTTTTGTTTCACGGCTTCTACGATCACACCGGGCTTTATCGGCATGTGATCGAGTGGGCGCTGGATCAGGGTTTTGCGGTGATTGCCTGCGACTTGCCGGGGCACGGATTGTCCAGCGGCGAACGGGCAAGCATCAAGGATTTCGCCGAGTATCAGGACACGCTGCAAGGGTTGTTCGCCGAGGCGTCGTCGCTTGACCTGCCGCAACCGTGGCACCTGTGCGGGCAGAGCACCGGTGGCGCGATCGTGATCGATCATGTGCTCAATCAGGGCGCGAGCAGCCCGGCCCAGGGCCAGGTCATCCTGCTGTCACCGTTGGTAAGGCCGCGCGCCTGGGGCTGGTCGCAGCTCAGCTATTACCTGCTCAAGCCCTTTGTCAAAGCCATCGCCCGGCGTTTCAGCGAGAACTCCAATGACCCGGACTTTTTGCCGTTCCTGCAAGCCGATCCGTTGCAGCCGCTGCGCTTGCCAACGGCCTGGGTCGGTGCGCTGGCGCGGTGGATCAAGCGCATCGAAGTCGCACCAGCAAGTACCCGGCGGCCGTTGATCGTGCAAGGGCAGGCGGACATGACGGTGGATTGGGAGCACAACCTTGAGGTGTTGAAAGCCAAGTTCGATCGGCCGCAGGTGTTGATGTTGCCGGAGGCGCGGCATCATCTGGCGAATGAGACGCTGGCGTTGCGAGGCGAGTATTTCGGGTTTTTGACCAAGCGGATCAAGGGTCGGAATCTTTAGCGGCCGTCAGGGCCTCTTCGCGGGCTTGCCCGCGATGGCGATCAAACAGACGCTGAGCATCACTGGCGAAGCGTTGAAGTATCCTGCCCCACCGCCAACCCCGCGCGAATTGCCGCCAACGCTGCCTGATAATAAGCCTTGCCTTCAGTGGATTCGGCAAACGTCGCAAACTCTTCCAGTTCGTTATCCGACAGGTCGCGATAGACATACAGCAGCGTGTTGTTCAGGTCGCTGCCGATCTGGTCCATCAAGCGCTGACGCTGACCGTTCAACATGCCTTGTGCCTGACCACCACCGAGCAGGCCGGGGATCATCGAACTCAGGCTGTCGGCCGCGACGCCGGCGATCGCCAGGCTGACTTCAGCGCCGGCCTCGCGAGCGGGCAGGGCCTGGGCCAGATGACCGATGATCAGCATGCGAGTGTCGCTGGCCTGCATCTTCGGCAGGCCCTTGGCATTTTTTGCCAACTGATCACGGCGGGTCGCCAGCAGTTCGGCGGCAACGACTTTCTTGCCCAGCGGCGATTGGAAGAACGTCAGTGCAGGTTTCGGATCGGAGAGAGATTTGCGCAGTTGCGCTTCGGCGCGTTGGTCCACGGCTTGAGGGGCAAAGCGCTGATTGCTGTTGTTTACGAGTGCCTGGAACACCGCCGGTGGCAGACTGTTCTGGTACCGCTGCTGAGCGGCCGAGAGGGCATCGTTGAAATGCGCGCGTTGTTCTGGCCAGCCGGCGACCTTGTACAACTGGTCGTGGCCGTCTGCCCAAGCGGGCATAACGCAGAACATCAGCATTGAGAAAAGCAAACGACGCATAGGGACTCCTGTCAGCAGGCGACTATTCTCCGTGCGGCCTTCGTACTTGTCGAGAATTCGTATCAACCCGCTGCGCGGCTCTGTCGGATTCTCAGGCACAGGAATACTATGCGCGCCATGCAAATACCCTCAGATCACCCGCTGCTGTTACGTATCGTCGACGACCTGGCCGAACACGGCTGGTCGCAGCAGAATATTTTCCTGCCTCTAGGTCTGACCCGGGAACTGGCGGCTGAGTGCCGTAAACGTGCAGCCGAGGGTGAATTGGCCCCGGCCGCGGTGGGCCGCGGACCGTCATCGGAGATTCGCGAGGGAATTCGTGGCGACCATATCCAGTGGATCGATCCCGGTCAGGCGCTGGCGTGCGACAGCTATCTGGAGTTGATGGACAGCCTGCGCGAAGCGATGAATCGCGGGTTGTATCTGGGCCTGGAAGATTTCGAAAGCCATTTCGCCCTGTACCCGCCCGGTGCGTTCTACCTCAAGCATATCGACCGTTTCCGCGATGATGACCGGCGCATGGTGTCGGCGGTGGTCTACCTCAATGACGAGTGGCTGCCCGAGCACGGCGGTCAGCTGCGCATGTACCTGGATGAGGGCGTCGAATACGATGTAGTGCCTGTCGGCGGATGCCTGGTGGTGTTCCTGTCGGGCGAGGTGCCCCACGAAGTCCTGCCCGCAATCCGGGATCGCCTGTCGTTGACCGGCTGGTTCCGGCGTCGTGGCAACGAGCCGTTCTGATCATGCAGAAAATTCTGGTAAGCCGCTGTCTGCTGGGTCACCGCGTACGCTACGACGGCGGGGCCAGCGGGCCGTTCGATCAGCTTCAGCAGTGGATCGATGAGGGTCGGGTGGTGCCATTGTGTCCAGAGGTTGCCGGTGGGTTGCCGACGCCGAGGGCCGCGGCGGAGATTCCGGGCGGGCAAGGTGGTGACGTGCTGGATGGCCACGCCTCAGTGATCACCACCGAGGGTGAGGATGTCAGTGCGCAGTTTCTGAGCGGTGCTTATCAGGCGTTGGAGCTGGTGCAAAAGCACGGCATCCGCATTGCTGTGCTCAAGGCCAACAGCCCGTCTTGCGGGAATCTGTTGACCTACGACGGGACGTTCAGTGGGGTGAAGGTCAGTGGTGAAGGCGTGACTGCCGCATTGCTCAAGCGGCATGGCGTTCAGGTCTTCAGTGAGTTGGAGTTGACGGAAGCAGCGGTGGCGTTAAATACTCTGAACTGATTCAAGAACCACCCCTCACCCCAGCCCTCCCGAAACGTCGGACCGCCCCAATGGGGAGAGGGGGAAAGGGAGCCGATCGGGGGCTTTTCAAATCCTGAGTTCGACTCGATTCTTCAGGTCGATGGATAGCGTTAGACACCTCGGTCAGTCCCCTCGCCCCCCTGGGGAGAGGGTTAGGGTGAGGGGTGGTTCGAGCGGCTGACGATATCTAGGGTTTGGGCGCCACACTCGTATCCGTCCCCAACCACTTCTGCGATAACGCCTCCAGTCGCCCATCCGCCTTGATACGTTGCAGCGCGTTTTCCAGGCTGGCATGAAACGCCGGGTTACCCTTCTGAAACGGAATCGCCAGGCTCACTGTCTGGCCAACCTTCGGCGCTTCTTCCTTCAGCGACTGCACCAGCAGCATTGAGCGCGGCGGCTCTTCTTTTTGCGCGATCAATTGCGCATCGGCGTAGCTGTAAGGTTCGCTGAAGTCGAAACGATCCTTGAGATCCGGGGTCACTGCTATGTGGTTGATGGCCACGTCGTACTTGCCGGTTTCAACGCCTTGCAACAGATCGCTGGAATCGGTGACGACGAAGTCCGCCCGTACATCCAGTTCGTTGGCCAGCAGTTGACCCAACTCGACCTCGAAGCCCGTTAGTTTGTCGTCGTCCTTGAAATTGAAGGGCGGTGTATTAGCCTCAAGGGCAATGCGCAATTCGCCGCGGTCGTTTACGTCGTCAATCAGTTCGGCATGAGCCAAAGAGCTCAGAAGGGGTAGCAGGCAGATCAGGCCAGGCAAAAAACGCATGGTCACTCCTTTGAATTCATTATTGCGATGCTCTGATTCAGGCTCGCTTTGCTATGGTTGTCGAGTGCCTTCGACAACGAATGGCCGTGAAGTTGTCATGGCCACACGGATTTTACGAAAAAACTGGAGAAGAGAATGAAAACGTTTATGTCACGAGCAGCATTCGCTGGCCTTTTGCTGAGTGCTTCGATGTTGGCAACCGCTGCTACGCCGGCTCCCAAGGGGGCTGAAGTGTCCATCGTTTCTCCTGCGGACGGAGCCACGGTTCCGCAAACCGTCGTCGTCAAGTTCGCTGTCGAGAACATTGCGCTGGCGCCAGCGGGCGATGTCACCAAGAACACCGGCCATCACCACTTGCTGATCGATGTCGATCAACTGCCAGCCGCCGGTGCGCCGATCCCCAATGATGCCAACCATCTGCATTTCGGCAAGGCGCAGACCCAGGCTGAAATAAAGCTGACGCCGGGCAAACACACCTTGCAGCTGGAACTGGGCGACAGCGGCCACATGCCGTTCGATCCGCCGATCGTGTCGGAGAAAATCACCGTCAACGTTAAGTAACCTGCTCGGAATAAAGAACCGCGCCTATGAAAAAGGAGACCCGAAGGTCTCCTTTTTTTGTCGCTCAAGTCACTATCAGAACAACACGCGGCAACGAATGGTGCCGTTGATGTGTTGCAGCTTCTCTTGCGCCATTTCCGAGTACTCGGCGTCTACGTCGATCACCACGTAACCGACTTTCTCGTTGGTCTGCAGGAACTGACCGGAAATGTTGATGCCGTTTTCGGCGAAGACCTTGTTGATCTCGCTCATCACACCCGGAATGTTCTCGTGGATGTGCAGCAAACGGTGCTTGCCAGGGTGAGCGGGCAAAGCCACTTCCGGGAAGTTCACGGACGATACCGAAGTACCGTTGTCGCTGTACTTGACCAGTTTTTCTGCTACTTCCAGACCGATGTTGGCTTGCGCTTCAGCGGTGGAGCCGCCGATGTGCGGGGTCAGGATCACGTTGTCCAGGCCACGCAGCGGGCTTGCGAACTCTTCGTCGTTGGAGCGAGGCTCCACCGGGAATACGTCGATGGCCGCGCCGATCAGGTGCTTGTCCTTGATCGCGTCCGCCAGGGCGTCTAGCTCGACCACGGTGCCGCGAGCAGCGTTGATCAGAATCCCGCCCTTCTTGATGGCGCGGATTTCCTTCTCGCCGATCATCCACTGGGTCGCAGCGGTTTCCGGAACGTGCAGGGTGACGATGTCCGACATGCCCAACAGCTCGGTCAGGTTACCGACCTGAGTCGCGTTACCCAGTGGCAGCTTGGTCACGGTGTCGTAGAAGTACACCTGCATGCCCAGGCCTTCAGCCAGGACCGACAGTTGAGTACCGATCGAGCCGTAACCGACGATGCCCAGCTTCTTGCCGCGGATTTCGAAGGAGTTGGCTGCGCTCTTGATCCAGCCGCCACGGTGGCAGGAAGCGTTCTTCTCAGGGATGCCGCGCAGCAACAGGATCGCTTCGGCCAGCACCAGCTCCGCTACGGAGCGAGTGTTGGAGTACGGCGCGTTGAACACTGCGATGCCGCGTTCGCGGGCCGCGTTCAGGTCGACCTGGTTGGTGCCGATGCAGAAACAGCCGACAGCGACCAGTTTCTTCGCGTGATCGAAGATTTCTTCGGTCAGTTGAGTGCGGGAGCGAATGCCGATGAAGTGCGCATCAGCAATCTTTTCCTTCAGCTGGGCTTCCGGCAGAGAACCGGTGAGGTACTCGATGCTGGTGTAGCCCGCCGACTTGAGGACGTCGACAGCCGATTGGTGGACGCCTTCGAGAAGAAGGAACTTGATCTTGCTCTTATCGAGAGAAGTCTTGCTCATCTGCGTAAACCTGTATCCCGGAGAAAAATGGCAGGAAATAGCCAGCAGACGCTGACCCGAACGGCAAGAAGGCCGTTACCGCAGAATAGCCGTTGGGCACTACCCTGCGGGGTCGGTATGCTAGCATACGCACCCCGCTAAACACTCATTCCTGCGACGTGAAGCGTTCTCAGGATGACCATGAATTGTTCGAGAGTTCTGTCGATGACCAATCCTGCCCTGATTGAAGAGCTGAAGACCCTGGTTGAGCCTGGCAAGGTGCTGACCGATGCCGACTCCCTGAATGCTTACGGTAAGGATTGGACCAAGCATTTCGCCCCGGCCCCGACCGCCATCGTGTTCCCCAAGACCACCGAACAGGTCCAGGCCATTGTCCGCTGGGCCAATGAGCACAAGGTTGCGCTGGTACCGTCCGGCGGTCGCACCGGGCTTTCCGCCGCTGCCGTGGCCGCGAATGGCGAAGTGGTCGTCTCGTTCGACTATATGAACCAGATCCTCGACGTGAACATGACGGACCGCACCGCCGTTTGCCAGCCGGGCGTGGTCACCGAGCATTTGCAGAACGTCGCCGAAGAAAAAGGCCTGTACTACCCGGTGGACTTCGCTTCGGCAGGTTCCAGCCAGATTGGCGGCAATATCGGCACCAATGCCGGCGGGATCAAGGTGATTCGCTACGGCATGACCCGCAACTGGGTGGCCGGCATGAAAGTCGTCACCGGCAAGGGCGATGTGCTGGAGCTGAACCGCGACCTGATCAAGAATGCTACCGGTTACGACCTGCGTCAGCTGTTCATCGGTGCTGAAGGCACCCTCGGTTTTGTGGTCGAAGCGACCATGCGTCTGGACCGTGCCCCGAAAAACCTCACCGCGATGGTCCTCGGCACTACCGATTTCGACTCGATCATGCCGGTGCTGCACGCGTTCCAGAGCAAACTCGACCTGACCGCCTTCGAATTCTTCTCCGATAAAGCCTTGGCCAAGGTCATGGGCCGGGGCGACGTACCAGCGCCATTCGAAACCGATTGCCCGTTCTACGCGTTGCTGGAATTCGAAGCGACCACCGAAGAAGTGGCCAACCACGCCCTGGAAACTTTCGAACATTGCGTTGAGCAGGGCTGGGTACTTGACGGCGTAATGAGCCAGAGCGAAACCCAGTTGCAGAACCTCTGGAAGCTGCGCGAATACATCTCCGAAACCATTTCCCACTGGACGCCGTACAAGAACGACATTTCGGTCACTGTGTCGAAAGTCCCGGCGTTTCTGAAGGAAATCGATGCGATCGTCGGTGAACACTACCCGGACTTCGAAATCGTCTGGTTCGGCCACATCGGCGACGGCAACCTGCACTTGAACATCCTCAAGCCTGAAAACCTGAGCAAGGACGAGTTCTTCGCCAAGTGCGCGACCGTCAACAAGTGGGTGTTCGAAACCGTCGAGAAGTACAACGGTTCGATTTCCGCCGAACACGGCGTGGGCATGACCAAGCGTGACTACTTGACCTACAGCCGCTCCCCGGTTGAGATCGAGTACATGAAAGCCGTCAAGGCAGTGTTCGACCCGAACGGCATCATGAACCCGGGCAAGATTTTCGCTGTTTGACTTTTGAATTTAAGCGCTACGAAACAGGAGTCGGTAATGAGCTATCAGCACCAGTATGTCGACGGTACGCGTATTCACTTCCCGCTGGGAAAAGTGGTGTGCATCGGGCGCAACTACGCCGAACACGCCAAGGAACTGGACAACCCGGTGCCTACAGAACCGCTGCTGTTCATAAAGCCGGGCAGTTGCGTAGTGCCGCTGGAAGGCGGTTTCAGCATTCCGACCGAACGTGGCTCGGTGCATTACGAAGCGGAAATCGCGGTGTTGATCGGCAAGCCGTTGTCGACCAAGCCAAGCCGTGAAGAAGTCCTCGACGCTATCTCAGGCTTCGCCCCGGCGCTAGACCTGACCTTGCGCGACAAGCAGGCCGAGCTGAAATCCAAAGGCCTGCCGTGGGAAATTGCCAAGTCCTTCGACGGTGCGGCGGTGATTGCGCCATTCGTATCCGGCAGCACGTTCGCTGACCTGACCGACATCGGTATCCGCCTGACCATCAACGGCGAAGTGCGCCAGGACGGTAACAGCAGCGCGATGCTCAACCCAATCGTGCCGATGATCCAGCACATGGCCGGCTGCTTCTCGCTGCAGGCCGGTGACGTAATCCTGACTGGCACGCCAGTGGGCGTTGGCCCGCTGAATGTCGGTGACGAACTGGTGCTGGAATTGCCAGGCGCCAGCAGCTTCACCAGCAGCGTCCGCTAGCCCAGATATCGCTGAACCCTGTGGGAGCGAGCTTGCTCGCGATAGCGGTCTGTCATTCGACATCATTGTTGAATGTGCTGGCCTCATCGCGAGCAGGCTCGCTCCCACATTTGGTTTCTGTGATGGGCAATGGAAGGGTTTTCCCGCCATTTCCCGTTTTTTTCACATCTCGTCCGGATAATTCCGGGACTTGCGGCGTCTGAGCCGGTCCCAATTGTGCTATTACCCTTAGCCTGAATTTCTGGAACGCATCCCTCGATGGTCACCCAACCACTGCCCAAGCTTAAAACTGCCCGTCGCTCGCGTTTTGCCATGCGCTGGTATTCCTGGCTTTTGCTGGTGGCCGCCGCCGCGTATGGCCTCGCGTTTGCGATGCATTGGGATGACCGCGGTGTGCTTTGGGTGCTGGAGCGTTTCGAAAGCCCTGCCGAACGCCAGGAAAGCGTCTGGCTGCCGGATTACCGGGCGGTGATCGATGCCAAGCAGCTGCCAGGGATGGAAAAGGACGAAGCGTCCGACCTGGCCTACGATCCGCAAACCAAGACCCTGTTTTCGGTGATGGGCAAAAATCCGTTCCTCGTCGAACTCACCCTGCAGGGCGACGTGCTGCGAAAAATACCGCTGGTGGGTTGGAGCAACCCGGAAGGGGTGACTGTGATGGGCAACGGTCTGCTGGCCATCGTCGATGAGCGCGAGCACATGCTCACAATCGTCAAGATTGACGCCGATACCCGCGAACTGAACATCGCCAACTTCCCGAAATATGACCTCGGCCCTTCGAAAGACCAGAACAAGGCCTTCGAAGCCATCGTCTGGGATTCACGCAATCAGCAAGTCCTGCTGGGTGAAGAGCGTCCGCCGGCGTTGTTCAGCTGGAAAAGCGACGGCAGTCAAACACTCACCGGCAACAAGCAGAAGCTCCTCAGCGATGAACTGGACATTCGCAATCTGTCCGCCCTGGCCATTGATCCGCGTACGGGCCATACCCTGGTGTTGTCTGCCGACTCTCACCTATTGCTGGAGCTGGACGAGAAGGGCGAGCAGGTCAGCTTCATGACTTTGCTGGGTGGTTTCAATGGCCTGAAGAAAACCATTCCCCGCGCCGAAGGCGTGACCATGGACGAAGCCGGCACGCTGTACATGGTGAGCGAACCGAATCTGTTCTACCGCTTCGAAAAGCAGAAATAAGCCGCTTGTAAGGGTGGCGCGCGACCGCCCGTTGGGGTAAACCTGCGGGACCAGCGGCCACTGGCCATTAAGCTTGAATTCAGACTGCCGTGGTATTTCATTCGCCCGCCCCGATTTCGAGCTTGCCTGAATGCGCCGACTTGCCCGTCCCAAACCCCTGATTCTGATCCTGTCGGTGATCATGCTGAGTGCATTGATTGCGATCGGCCAATACCTGCGCCTGTTCGAGCGCGCCTGGTTCAATTTGCATACGCTCTGGCAGCCCTTGAGCAGCCAATCCATCGGTCTGGATCAATACCGGGTGGAGATCGAAGCCCGGGTCATCGACGGCCTGGATGACGATGTCTCGGCGCTGACCTTTGATCCGGTGCGAAAAAGTCTGTTCACCGTCACCAACAAAAATGCCGAGCTGATCGAAATGTCCCTCGACGGCAAGATCCTGCGGCGTGTGGCGCTGGTGGGCTTCGGCGATCCGGAAGCGGTGGAATTCATCAGTGCCGACACGTACGTGATCACGGACGAGCGCGAGCAGCGGCTGATCAAGATTCATTTGGAGAAGGACACAACGTTCCTCGACGCGTCCGAGGCCGAGCAGATAACCCTCGGCGTGCACATGACCGGGAACAAGGGGTTTGAAGGGTTAGCTTATGACTCGGTGGGCAAGCGGTTGTTTGTCGCCAAGGAACGCGACCCGATGCTGATCTACGAGGTACAGGGCTTCCCGCATTACAACCCGGAAAAATCCTACGCGGTGCATGTGGTCAACAACCCCAAGCGCGATGCCGGGATGTTTGTGCGGGACCTGTCGAGCTTGCAGTACGACGAACGCAGCGGTCATCTGCTGGCGCTGTCCGATGAGTCGCGGCTGATTCTGGAACTGGATGTGGACGGGCGACCGCTGAGCACCATGTCCCTGAGCAAGGGCCGTCAGGGGTTGCAGAAAACTGTGCCGCAAGCGGAAGGGATCGCGATGGATGACGACGGCACGATGTACCTGGTGAGCGAGCCGAACCTGTTCTACGTCTTCAAAAAACCAGTGCAACCCTGACCAACACCCCAAAACAACTGTGGGAGCGAGCCTGCTCGCGATGAGGCCGTGTCAGTCGATAGAGATGTTGACTGAAAGACCGCTATCGCGAGCAGGCTCGCTCCCACATGGTTTATCTGCGTGTCGGCTTACTGGGCGCGCAGGGTTTTCACGCCTTCGCTGGTGCCCAAGAGCAACAAATCCGCAGGCCGGGCCGCAAACAAACCGTTGGTGACTACGCCAACAATCGCGTTGATCTGCGTTTCCAGTTCCACCGGGTTGGTGATCTGCATGTTGAACACGTCGAGGATGATGTTGCCGTTGTCGGTCAGCACGCCTTCACGATAAACCGGGTCGCCGCCCAGTTTCACCAGCTCGCGAGCTACGTGGCTGCGGGCCATCGGGATCACTTCGACCGGCAGCGGGAACGCGCCGAGCACTGGCACCAGTTTGCTGCCATCGGCGATGCAGATGAAGGTCTTGGCCACGGCCGCGACAATCTTCTCGCGGGTCAGGGCTGCGCCGCCGCCCTTGATCAGGTTCAGGTGTTCGTCGCTTTCATCGGCGCCGTCAACGTAGAACTCCAGGTCGCTGACCGTGTTCAGCTCATACACCGGAATACCGTGGCCCTTGAGGCGGGCAGCGGTGGCTTCGGAACTGGCGACCGCGCCGTCGAACGCGCCCTTGTGTTTGGCCAGTGCATCGATGAAGCAGTTGGCGGTGGAGCCGGTGCCGACCCCGACGATGCTCTTGTCGTCGAGTTTCGGAAGGATGAAGTCGACGGCGGCCTGAGCCACTGCCTGTTTGAGTTGATCCTGGGTCATGCGGGCTCCGAA
The DNA here is from genome assembly GCF_008369325.1 of Pseudomonas sp. ANT_H12B. Taxonomy (GTDB): domain Bacteria; phylum Pseudomonadota; class Gammaproteobacteria; order Pseudomonadales; family Pseudomonadaceae; genus Aquipseudomonas. The sequence goes on from NZ_VOBI01000002.1 coordinate 191,542, forward strand.
GCGGGCAAGGGGAGAACGGAAAGGCCGGCATTATAGCCCCATGCCGGGCTAAAACCTCTTGATTCGTGTGGTCGCCCGCCTGAAAGCCGGGTTAGACTCCTTGGCCCTGCCCAACCCGCTCAGTGATGCTTTCCGATGCTCGAACAGTACGTCAAAAAGATCCTCACCTCGCGCGTTTATGACGTTGCCGTAGAAACCCCATTGCAGACTGCCCGCCAGCTCTCCGAGCGGCTGGGCAATAATATTTGGCTCAAGCGTGAAGACTTGCAGCCGGTTTTTTCCTTCAAGATTCGCGGCGCCTACAACAAGCTGACCCAGCTCAGCGATGAAGAACGCGCTCGCGGCGTGGTCACCGCATCGGCGGGAAACCATGCGCAAGGCCTGGCCCTGGCGGCCAAGGTGTTGGGCGTGAAAGCGACCATCGTGATGCCCAAGACCACCCCGGAGATCAAGGTCGAAGGTGTGCGTTCGCGCGGTGGCAAAGTGGTGCTGCACGGGGATTCGTTCCCGGAAGCCCTGGCCTACTCGCTGAAACTGGTCGACGAAAAAGGCTACGTCTACATCCACCCTTACGACGATCCCCACACCATTGCCGGGCAGGGCACGGTGGCGATGGAGATTCTGCGCCAGCACCCGGGGCGTCTGGATGCGATTTTCGTTCCGGTCGGCGGCGGCGGGCTGATCGCCGGGATCGCGGCGTATGTGAAGTACCTGCACCCGGAAATCAAAATCATCGGCGTCGAGCCGGACGATTCCAATTGCCTGCAAGCGGCCATGGCGGCCGGTGAGCGGGTGATTCTGCCGACTGTCGGCCTTTTCGCCGACGGCGTCGCCGTGGCGCAGATTGGTCAGCACACTTTCGACATCTGCAAAGACTATGTCGATGAAGTGATCACCGTCAGCACCGACGAAATCTGCGCGGCGATCAAGGATATCTACGACGATACCCGCTCGATCACCGAACCTGCCGGCGCCCTGGGCGTGGCCGGGATCAAGAAATATGTCGAGCAACGCGGCGTCACCGGCCACACCTTTGTCGCTATCGACTCTGGTGCCAACGTCAACTTCGATCGCCTGCGCCATGTTGCCGAACGCGCCGAACTGGGCGAGGGCCGCGAAGCCATCATCGCCGTGACCATCCCCGAGAAGCCGGGCAGCTTCAAGGCGTTCTGCGAAGCCATCGGCAAACGCCAGATCACCGAGTTCAACTATCGCTACAACACCGGCAGCGAAGCGCACATCTTTGTCGGCGTGCAGACGCATCCGGAAAATGATCCGCGCAGTGCACTGCTTGCCAGTCTGACTGAGCAGGGCTTCCCGGTGCTGGACCTGACCGACAACGAACTCGCCAAGCTGCACATCCGCCACATGGTCGGCGGGCGTGCAGCGCATGTTGTCGACGAAGTGATTCTGCGCTTTGAATTCCCTGAGCGTCCGGGTGCGTTGTTCAACTTCCTCAACAAGCTCGGTGGGCGCTGGAATATTTCGATGTTCCACTACCGCAACCATGGCGCAGCGGATGGCCGTGTGGTTGCGGGCCTGCAAGTGCCTCACGACGAACGTCATCTGGTGCCTGCCGCGCTGGAAGAAATCGGCTACCCGTACTGGGACGAAAGCGACAACCCGGCCTATCAGCTGTTTCTCGGCTGAGCGGCTACGCTGATGGGCAAGCCATAAGGAAATCGAACAATGGAAACGTTAACCACCCTGAAAATCGCTCATGTCGTGGCGACGGTGTTGCTGCTGATCAGCGCGCTGGGTCTGGCGATCGGGATCTGGCGCGCACGGCGCAACGGTGATGCGACGGCTCACACGCGGACCTTGCAACGGCCGTGGGTGTTTATCTGGCTGGTGATGGGCCTGGCGCTGCTGAGCATGCCGTTTACTGGCTGGTGGATGGTGCATCTGGTGGGCTGGCCGCTGGGGCAGGTCTGGTTGTTGGCTTCCAGTGTGCTTTACACCGTGGCGGCGTTGGGCTGGTTCTGGTTGCTGGTGCGGCTGAATCGGCTGCGCAAGACGCCCGCGGGAGGGAATGGGAAGTTTACGTTGGCGTTGGCGCTGTTCAGCTTTGTCTGCTTTATCGCCATTGCGGGGTTGATGGGCGCGAAGCCGGTTTAAGTCGTGAAACCGAGTTGACCCCATCGCGAGCAGGCTCGCTCCCACATTGGATTTGTGTTTGACGCAAATCTCCTGTGGGAGTGAGCCTGCTCGCGATGGCGATTTCAATCGCGCAACGAAATCACCGGCCAGCCACGCTTCTCGGCTTCGGCGCGCAGATTCGGGTCCGGATCGACCGCAATCGGATTCGCCACCTGCTCCAGCAACGGCAAATCATTCATCGAGTCGCTGTAGAAATAACTGCCTTCCAGCGAATACCCGCTCTCTTCCAGCCAGCGAGCCAGCCTTGTGACCTTGCCTTCCCGGAAGCACGGGATGTCGGTGCTGCGCCCGGTGTAGCGGCCATCAACCATTTCACATTCCGTGGCGATCAGGGTTTCGACACCCAGACGCCGGGCAATCGGCTCGGTAACAAAACGGTTGGTCGCGGTGATGATCACCAGCTTGTCGCCGGCCTCGCGGTGCTTGGCCAGCAGTTCGATAGCCTTGGGCAGCACGATCGGCTCGATGCAATCGCGCATGTAATCCAGATGCCATTGATCCAGCGTGGCCATCTCTGTGCGGCCTAGCACTTCCAGGCAGAAGTTCAGGTAGGCATCGTTATCCAGCTTGCCGGCCAGGTAATCCTGGTAGAACTCGTCGTTGCGTGCCTTGTAGGCGACGGCGTCGAGAAAGCCGCGTTCGCACAGGTAATCGCCCCAGGCGTGGTCACTGTCACCGCCCAAGAGCGTGTTGTCCAAGTCGAATAAAGCCAGCCGCATTGCAGTTACTCGCTGAAAAGTCTGTAGAAAGGCGTCCAGAATACGGACTTTTCACAAGAGTGCACATAAGGTAGACCGGCTCGTTGCTGCCTTCACAACCTTTGTGGAACAATGCGGCGACATGCGTTTGCGAGGTTGTTGCCGTGATCGACCCCGATGGTTTCCGCCCCAATGTCGGGATCATTCTCACGAATGATGCCGGACAGGTGCTATGGGCTCGCCGTATCAATCAAGATGCTTGGCAGTTTCCACAGGGCGGGATCAACCCCCAGGAGACGCCGGAAGACGCCTTGTACCGCGAGTTGAACGAAGAAGTGGGTCTTGAGCGCGAAGATGTTGAAATTCTCGCCTGCACCCGGGGCTGGTTGCGCTATCGTTTGCCGCAACGTCTGGTCCGTACCCACAGCCAACCGCTGTGCATCGGCCAGAAACAGAAATGGTTTCTCCTGCGCCTGATCTCTAACGAGCAGCGGGTGCGGATGGATTTGACCGGTAAACCGGAATTCGATGGCTGGCGCTGGGTCAGTTATTGGTATCCGTTGGGCCAGGTGGTGACATTCAAGCGCGAGGTTTATCGACGCGCTCTCAAAGAGCTTGCCCCGCGCCTTTTAACGCGCGACTGACGACGGAGTTCGACCCCGAGCCATGCTCAATACGCTGCGCAAGATCGTCCAGGAAGTTAACTCCGCCAAGGATCTCAAGGCGGCGTTGGGGATTATTGTGTTGCGCGTCAAAGAGGCCATGGGCAGCCAGGTCTGCTCGGTCTACCTGCTTGACCCTGAGACCAACCGCTTCGTGCTGATGGCCACCGAGGGCTTGAACAAGCGCTCGATCGGCAAAGTCAGCATGGCACCCAATGAAGGTCTGGTTGGCCTGGTCGGCACGCGTGAAGAACCCCTTAACCTCGAAAACGCCGCGGATCACCCGCGTTACCGCTACTTCGCCGAGACCGGTGAAGAACGCTACGCCTCATTCCTCGGGGCCCCGATCATTCACCACCGTCGCGTCGTCGGCGTGTTGGTCATTCAGCAAAAAGAACGCCGCCAGTTCGATGAGGGTGAAGAAGCCTTCCTCGTGACCATGAGCGCGCAGCTCGCCGGCGTAATCGCTCACGCCGAAGCCACCGGTTCGATCCGTGGCCTAGGGCGTCAGGGCAAGGGTATTCAGGAAGCCAAGTTCGTCGGTGTACCGGGTTCGCCGGGCGCGGCGGTCGGTACCGCGGTGGTCATGTTGCCGCCGGCCGATCTGGACGTGGTGCCGGACAAGACCATCACTGACATCAACGCTGAACTCGGGCTGTTCAAGACCGCCATCGAAGGCGTGCGCGCCGACATGCGCGCCTTGTCCGCCAAGCTCGCGACCCAGCTGCGGCCGGAAGAGCGCGCGCTGTTCGACGTCTACCTGATGATGCTCGACGACGCCTCGCTGGGCAGCGAAATCACCACGGTCATCAAGACCGGCCAGTGGGCCCAGGGCGCGTTGCGCCAGGTGGTCACCGAGCACGTCAACCGTTTCGAATTGATGGACGACGCCTACCTGCGTGAGCGCGCTTCCGACGTCAAGGACCTCGGCCGGCGCTTGCTGGCCTACTTGCAGGAAGAGCGTCAGCAGACCCTGGTCTACCCCGACAACACCATTCTGATCAGCGAAGAACTGACGCCGGCGATGCTCGGCGAGGTACCGGAAGGCAAGCTGGTCGGTCTGGTCTCGGTACTCGGTTCCGGCAACTCCCACGTGGCGATCCTGGCGCGCGCCATGGGCATTCCGACGGTGATGGGCCTGGTCGACTTGCCGTATTCCAAGGTCGACGGCATCCAGATGATCGTCGATGGCTACCACGGCGAGGTCTACACCAACCCCAGCGAAGTGCTGCGCAAGCAGTTCGCCGAAGTGGTCGAGGAAGAGAAACAACTGTCCCTCGGGCTGGATGCGCTGCGCGACTTGCCGTGCGTGACCCTCGATGGCCACCGCATGCCGCTGTGGGTCAACACCGGCCTGCTGGCGGATGTGGCGCGGGCGCAGAAGCGTGGCGCCGAGGGCGTCGGCCTGTACCGCACCGAAGTGCCGTTCATGATCAACCAGAGGTTCCCGAGCGAAAAGGAGCAACTGGCGATCTATCGCGAGCAACTCGCCGCGTTCCACCCGCAACCGGTGACCATGCGCAGCCTGGACATCGGCGGCGACAAGTCGCTGTCGTACTTCCCGATCAAGGAAGACAACCCGTTCCTCGGCTGGCGCGGCATTCGCGTGACCCTCGATCATCCGGAAATCTTCCTGGTGCAGACCCGCGCCATGCTCAAGGCCAGCGAAGGCTTGAACAACCTGCGGATTCTGCTGCCGATGATCTCCGGCACCCACGAACTGGAAGAAGCCCTGCACCTGATTCACCGGGCCTGGGGCGAAGTCCGCGACGAAGGCTGCGACGTGCCTATGCCGCCGATCGGCGTGATGATCGAAATTCCGGCGGCTGTTTATCAGACCAAGGAATTGGCGCGGCAAGTGGACTTCCTGTCGGTCGGCTCCAACGACCTGACCCAGTACCTGCTGGCCGTGGATCGAAACAACCCGCGGGTAGCCGATCTCTACGACTACTTGCACCCAGCGGTGCTGCAAGCCCTTCAGAGCGTGGTGCGTGACGCTCATGCCGAAGGCAAGCCAGTGAGTATCTGCGGTGAGATGGCCGGTGATCCGGCGGCGGCAGTGCTGTTGATGGCGATGGGCTTTGACAGCCTGTCGATGAACGCCACCAACCTGCCGAAAGTGAAGTGGATGCTGCGTCAGGTCAACCTGAGCAAGGCCAAGGAATTGCTCGCGGAGTTGATGACCATCGACAACCCGCAAGTTATCCACAGCTCGCTGCAATTGGCGCTGAAGAACCTCGGGCTGGCGCGGATGATTAATCCGGCTTCGGCCAAAACCCTATAACGCTGATGGCCCCATCGCGAGCAGGCTCGCTCCCACATTTGATTTGTGATCTACACAAGTCCCCTGTGGGAGCGAGCCTGCTCGCGATGAGGCCAGCCCTGACAGCACCAATCTAAACCTTGATCTCCACTTCCCCCAAATGCCCGCCATACGGCCCAAAACTCCGCTCAACCATCCACCGCGTCCCGTCTGCCTGAACAATCAACGCCGTACTCGCCCGCGTCCCGTAGGTCGGGCTGGCAATAAACACACTCGACAACAACGTCTCTGTGGCCAAGCCCACCCCGGTATCCGGCAGCTCTGCAAACGGCGCCGTCTGCGGATCATTCAGTAACGCCAATAACGCCTGGGGCTGCGGATCGTCCAGCACTTCCTCCAGCGCTGTCCGCGCCTTGAGTAGTTTCGGCCACGGCGTATCCAGCCCCGCGTTCGACAACCCATAAACCCCCGGTGGCAGCATTACCGCCTCAGTCTCCCGGGCATTGAAGTGCCACAGCTCGTTGGCATTACCGATCAGCAGGTTAAATCCGGAATATTCCAGCGAACGTGCAACAACGTCGCTCAAGTAGTTATCTATCGGCATATCCCCGCTCAGAAATCGTGCTACCAGCTCCCCTCGCGACGTGCGTGCGGGCGGCTGATGCGGATCGCGGATATTGGTCAGCGCGGCGAAGCGTCCATTGGCGCCAACCCCGAGCCAGGTGCCTCCAGCCTCCAGGTCGCGACCGGCATGCACGTGCGGTGCTTCGGGCCATTGCGCCAGCGGCAGGCTGGGCCGGGCGTAGAACTCGTCGCGGTTGGCCGCCACGATCAGCGGTTGGGCATGACCCGGTCGCCAGGCGAAAACAATCAGGCACATAAGGTGGTCCTTGTGTGTTTTTTGCCCACTCTACTCAGTCGTCGCTTGTCGATCCATCACCATCCACAGTGGAGCCTGAGGGCCCGCATCCGTTACCATGCCGGAGCTTTTTTTGAGAAGCGAATAAGGAAGGCCATGGAATTTCTGCTCTATCTGGCGCTGGGCGCCTGTGCAGGCGTGCTGGCCGGGTTGTTCGGGGTCGGCGGCGGGATCATCATCGTCCCGGTGCTGGTCTACAGTTTCAAGCTGCAAGGGTTCGATCCGTCGATCCTCACGCACCTGGCGGTCGGCACGTCCCTGGCGACAATCATATTTACCTCGGTCAATGCGATCCGCGAACATCACCGTCGAGGTGCCGTGCGTTGGCCGATATTTGCCTGGATGACCCTCGGTATTCTGATCGGCGCCGGTTTCGGCGCGCTGACGGCTGAAGCGATCTCCGGGCCCAACCTGCAGAAAATCATTGGCGTCTTCGCCTTGGTCATCGCCGCGCAACTGGCACTGGATTTCAAACCTAAGGCTTCTCGAACGGTGCCGGGTAAAGTTGGTCTGACCGTGGCCGGCAGTGTGATTGGCTGGGCCTCGGCGATTTTCGGGATTGGCGGCGGCTCGCTGACGGTGCCGTTTCTGACCTGGCGCAGCGTGCCGATGCAGCAAGCGGTGGCGACTTCATCTGCCTGCGGTCTGCCGATTGCCTTGTCCAGTGCATTATTTTTCATGATTCTGGGCTGGCACGATCCGTTGCTGCCGGCCCATAGTCTGGGTTTTGTTTATTTGCCGGCGCTGCTGGGGATCGCCCTGACCAGCATGTTCTTCGCCCGCCTCGGCGCCCGACTGGCCCACAGCCTGTCGCCGAAGTTGCTGAAAAGACTGTTCGCCGCTTTGCTGTTCTGCGTGGGCCTGAATTTCCTGCTCTGATGCACCGCAATCCTGACTTAATCCTGGCGTGACAGCGTCGCCCGGGCATTTTAAAGGTTTCAACTCTAACGAGGAGTCGCAATGCTGCCTTACCCGCAGATCGACCCGGTGGCATTGGCCATCGGTCCGCTGAAAATCCACTGGTACGGCTTGATGTACCTGATCGGCATCGGCGGCGCCTGGCTGCTGGCGTCGCGCCGGTTGAACCGCTTCGACCCGACCTGGAGTAAAGAGAAGCTCTCCGACATGGTGTTCTGGATGTCGATGGGGGTCATTGTCGGCGGCCGGTTGGGCTATGTGCTGTTCTACGATCTGAGTGCTTACCTCGCCAACCCGCTGTTGATCTTCGAAGTGTGGAAGGGTGGCATGTCGTTCCACGGCGGGTTCATCGGCGTGATGTTGGCCGCGTTGTGGTTCGGTAAAAAGAACGGCAAGTCGTTCTTCCAGCTGATGGACTTTGTCGCACCGATGGTGCCGATCGGTCTGGGCGCCGGACGTATCGGCAACTTCATCAACGCCGAGTTGTGGGGCAAGGCAACCGATGTGCCGTGGGCGATGGTCTTCCCGACCGATCCGGCGCAACTGGCGCGCCACCCGTCGCAGCTCTATCAGTTCGCGCTCGAAGGCGTAGCGCTGTTCGCCATTCTCTGGTTGTACTCGCGCAAGCCGCGGCCGACCATGGCGGTGTCCGGGATGTTTGCGCTGTTCTACGGCATCTTCCGTTTCATCGTCGAGTTCGTCCGGGTGCCGGACGCGCAACTGGGCTATCTGGCCTGGAACTGGCTGACCATGGGTCAGGTACTGTGCGTACCGATGATCCTCGGCGGTCTGTTCCTGATCTGGCTGGCGTATCACCGTGCACCGGCGGCGCCAGCGGCGGCTGTATAAATTCGAACCCCGGGGCGACGACCCCGGGTTCAAGGACACAGGTAACTCATGAAGCAATATCTCGAACTGGTCGCCCACGTCATCAAGAACGGCACCAAACAGGCCAACCGCACCGGCGTGAACACCATCAGCTTCCCCGGCGCAATGCTGCGTTATGACCTGAAGGAAGGTTTCCCGGCGATCACCACTCGCAAGATGGCCTTCAAATCAGCCATCGGCGAGATGTGCGGTTTTCTGCGCGGGGTGAACAACGCCGCCGAGTTCCGTGCGCTGGGCTGCAAGGTCTGGGATCAGAACGCCAACGAAAACGCCCAGTGGCTGGCGAATCCGTTCCGTCAGGGCGAAGACGACCTCGGCGAGATCTACGGCGTGCAATGGCGTAAATGGCCGGCGTACAAGCAGATCCCGGTCAGCAACCAGGCCGCTATCGAACAGACCCTGAAGCAAGGCTATCGCCAGATCGCTGAAGGCGAAGAAGACGGTCAGGCCTATGTGGTGCTGTACAAGGCGATCGACCAGATTCGCCAGTGCGTCGACACCATCATCAAGGACCCGGGCAGCCGCCGCATCCTGTTCCACGGCTGGAACGTGGCCCAACTCGATGAAATGGCCTTGCCACCATGCCATCTGCTGTACCAGTTCCATCCGAATGTCGAGACGAAGGAAATCTCGCTGACCCTCTACATCCGCTCCAATGATTTGGGCCTGGGCACGCCGTTCAACCTCACCGAAGGCGCCGCGCTGCTGAGCCTGATCGGTCGCCTGACCGGTTACACGCCGCGCTGGTTTACTTATTTCATTGGCGACGCGCATGTCTATGAAAACCACTTGGACATGCTCAATGAACAGCTCAAGCGCGAGCCGTTCCCGATGCCGAAACTGGTGATCAGTGATCGTGTGCCGGAGTTTGCCAAGACGGGTGTGTACCAGCCGGAGTGGCTGGAGCAGATCGAACCGAGCGATTTCTCGCTGGAAGGCTACGAACACCACGCCCCAATGACCGCGCCGATGGCGGTCTGACAATCTGCACGCAATACCCCTGTGGGAGCTAGCAGGCTAGCTCCCACATTGGGTTTTGTGGTGGGCTCAATGGCCGTGGCTGCGGCCGACATGGGAATGCTCAACCTCAGTCGCCACAACCCCGCCACTGACTTCCAACCGCTGCAAAATCCCGCACTGTTCGATATCCGGCCCTTCGCTGCAACGTTGGCGCAGGTCGAGCAGTTGTGTCTGCAACGCCAGCAAGCCATCGATCCGCGCCTTGACGTGGTGGATGTGTTCGTCGATCAACGCATTCACGCTTTCGCACTGATCCTGAGGGCTATCGCGCAGAGCCAGCAGGCTGCGGATTTCCTCAAGCGTCATGTCGAGGGTTCGGCAATTGCGGATGAACGTCAGGCGCTCGGCATGGGCCTGGGTGTAGACGCGGTAGTTGCCGTCGCTGCGGGCCGGCTCCGGCAGCAGGTGTTCGCGCTCGTAGTAGCGGATGGTTTCTACGGCGCAGTCGGTGAGTTTGGCCAGTTCTCCGATCTTCATGACGGCAATCTCCAAAAGGGTGCTTGACCCTATAGTGGCTACAGGGTCTTTACTTGGCAACAGGCACCTTCATGGACGCGACCCGATGAGCGATTCTATTCACACCCACAAGCCTGAGGCTGATCACGATCACAGCCACAAGCTGCAGCCTGTGCGCAAGCATGATCACGGCGGTCACGGGGATTCCTGCTGTTCCTCGAAAGCAGCGGCACCGTCGCTGATCAAGTTGAGCGAAACCCCGACCGCTGGCGCACGGCTGAGCAGTTTCCGCATCGATGCGATGGACTGCCCGACCGAGCAGACGCTGATCCAGAACAAACTCGGCAAGCTCGCGGGTGTGCAGCAGCTGGAATTCAACCTGATCAACCGGGTGTTGGGCGTCACCCACGACCTGCCAACCACCGCGCCGATCATCGACGCCATCAAGTCCCTCGGCATGCAGGCCGAGCCTTTGGAGCAGGGCGTTGAAGCGCCGGCCCCGACCGTCGAGAAAAAACCTTGGTGGCCTTTGGCGCTGTCGGGTGTTGGCGCACTGGTCGCCGAAGTTATCCACTTCACCGACGCGGCGCCCAACTGGGTGGTGGCAGTCATCGCACTGATCTCGATCCTCAGCGGCGGCCTCGGCACCTATAAAAAGGGCTGGATCGCCCTGAAAAACCTCAACCTGAACATCAACGCGCTGATGAGCATTGCGGTGACTGGCGCGATCCTGATCGGTCAGTGGCCGGAAGCGGCGATGGTGATGTTCCTGTTCACCGTGGCCGAGTTGATCGAGGCCAAGTCTCTGGACCGGGCGCGCAACGCCATCGGCGGCCTGATGCAGATGACCCCGGAACAGGCCACGGTGCAGCAGGCCGACGGCAGTTGGATCGAGCGGGAGGTCAAAACCATCGAGCTGGGCGCGCGAGTGCGGGTGCGTCCCGGTGAGCGGATCGGTCTGGACGGTGAAGTGGTTTCGGGTAGTTCAACCATCGATCAGGCGCCGATCACCGGAGAAAGCCTGCCGGTTGAGAAAACCGTCGGCGATAAGGTCTTTGCCGGCACCATCAATCAGGCTGGTTCCCTGGAGTTCTCGGTAACCGCAGCGGCCAACAATTCGACCTTGGCGCGAATCATCCACGCCGTGGAGCAGGCCCAAGGCGCGCGGGCACCAACCCAGCGTTTCGTCGACAGCTTCTCGAAAATCTACACCCCGGCGGTGTTCATCCTGGCCCTCGCGGTGGCGGTAATTGCGCCACTGTTTATGGGGGCGCTGTGGTTCGATTGGATCTACCGGGCGCTGGTGTTGCTGGTGGTTGCGTGCCCATGTGCGCTGGTTATTTCTACGCCAGTCACCATCGTCAGCGGCCTGGCAGCCGCAGCGCGCAAAGGCATTCTGGTCAAGGGCGGCGTCTATCTGGAGGGCGGTTACAAACTCGACTACCTGGCCCTGGACAAGACCGGCACGATCACGCACGGCAAACCGGTGCAGACCGATTATCTGTCCCTTGAACCAACCACTGAGGAAACAGCCCCGGCCATTGCGGCGGCGCTGGCCGGTCGTTCGGATCACCCGGTGTCGTTGGCCATCGCCAATGCAGCTGTGGATAAACAATGGGCGCCGCTCGTTGTGGATAACTTCGAAGCCTTGGCCGGTCGCGGTGTGCGCGGCGAAATTAACGGTCAGACCTACCACTTGGGCAACCACCGCTTGGTGGAAGAGCTGAACCTGTGCTCGCCAGCGCTTGAAGAGAAGCTGTTCGCGCTGGAGAAACAGGGCAAGTCCGTGGTGCTGCTGCTCGACAAATCCGGCCCGCTGGCGCTGTTCGCCGTTGCGGACACGGTGAAAGAGTCCAGCCGCGAGGCGATCCAGCAACTGCACGACCTGGGCATCAAAACCCTGATGCTGACCGGCGACAACGTCCACACCGCTCAGGCGATTGCCGCGCAAGTCGGCATCGATCAGGCTCAGGGCGACCTGTTGCCAACCGACAAACTGCAAGCCATCGACGCCCTTTACGCACAAGGCCATCGGGTCGGCATGGTCGGCGATGGCATCAACGATGCTCCGGCGCTGGCCCGTGCCGAGATCGGTTTTGCCATGGCAGCGGCGGGCACGGATACCGCCATCGAGACCGCTGATGTCGCCCTGATGGACGACGATCTGCGCAAGATCCCGATCTTTATCAAGCTGTCGCGGCAGACATCCAGCATCCTCAAACAGAACATTGCCCTGGCATTGGTCATCAAAGCGATCTTTCTTGGGGTAACCTTCGCCGGGATCGCCACCATGTGGATGGCGGTGTTCGCCGACATGGGCGTGAGCCTGTTGGTGGTGTTCAACGGTCTGCGCCTGTTGCGCAAATAAGCGATGAGGGAAAGGTGTGCTGAGTGCCGAGCTGAAGGCGTTTTACATGGTTGCCCGCCTGGGCAGCATTACCCTGGCGGCGAAAAAACTCGGCCTGAGCCAACCGACAGTGACGACGCAGATTCGGCACCTGGAAAGTCAGTACTCGGTTGAACTGTTCTACCGTGGTGGCCGCCGCCTCAGTGTCAGCGATGAAGGTGCGCGGTTGCTGCCGATGGTCAAGGCGCTGTTGCAGCAGGAAGCGGATATCGAGTTTTTTCTGCGTAACAGCGGTCAGGTCCAAGGCACGTTGCGCATCGCCGCGACCGCGCCGTATTACATCCTCGATCTGGTGAAGACCTTTCGCGAGCGCTTGCCGCAGGTGGAAGTGTCAGTGGAGATCGGCAACTCCCAGCAAGTACTTGAAGCGCTGGAGGATTACCGGGTCGATATCGCTGCGTCTTCGCAGTTACTGGAGGATGCGCGGCTGATTCGCCGGGTGCTCGGCAGTGATCCGCTGGTGCTGGCGGTGCATCGCAATCATGCGCTGGCGGTCCACGACCATGTGCCGCTCAGTGCGTTGGCCGGGCATACGTTATTGATGCGCGAATCGGGTTCGACCACTCGACGTCTGACCGAGGAATTACTGGCCAGCGCCGGGGTGAGTTTCGGGCCGCTGCTGGAGATTGGCAGCCGTGAGTCAATCCGTGAGGCGGTGTTGCGCAATATCGGTATCAGCATCATTGCCCGGCAGGAAGTGCCGCATGATCCGCAACTGCGCGTGCTGACCCTGGAGAATGCGCCGCAGATTCCTGAGTATTTGTACTGCCTCAAGGAGCGAAAAAACGCACGGCTGCCGGCGGCGTTCCTGGGGTTGGCGCAGGAAATGGCCCCCGCTTAAGATCTTCGTCGCCTGTTAGGGCCTCATCGCGAGCAGGCTCGCTCCCACAGGGGGTAACCATAGATGTGGGAGCGAGCCTGCTCGCGATGGCGTCCGTCCGGTCGCCGCCGCATCCAACCCAAATCCCCAAATACCACTATCAGCCGTTTTTGCCTCACTGCCACATGACGGACGCATTACAAATCTAGGATGGCCTTCATCTGCTTGATGAGGCCTGTCCATGAACCACTCGATCGCAACTGCCCTGACCAACCCCGGCGCCCCGATGAAAGTTCGCGGCGTGCAGAAACGCTTCGGCGCCTTCACCGCGCTGGATAACGTTTCCCTCGACGTGGCAGCCGGTGAACTGGTGTGCCTGCTCGGTCCGTCGGGCTGCGGTAAAACCACCTTGCTGCGCTGCATCGCCGGTCTTGAGAAACAGGACAGCGGCGAGTTGTACCTTGGTGATCGCGACGTTTCCCACCTGGCCCCTCAGGCTCGGGACTACGGCATTCTGTTTCAGTCCTACGCGCTGTTTCCCAATCTCACCGTCGAAGCGAACATCGCCTACGGCCTCGCCGGCAGTGGTCGCGATGAAGTGCGCAAACGTGTCGGTCAGATGCTGGAGCTGGTCGGCCTGATCGGCAGTGAGAAAAAGTACCCCGGCCAATTGTCCGGCGGCCAACAGCAACGCGTCGCACTGGCTCGGGCATTGGCGCCGGCACCTTCGTTGCTGCTGCTGGACGAACCGATGTCGGCCCTCGACGCCCGGGTTCGCGAGCACCTGTGCACTGAACTGCGCCAACTGCAACGCAACCTCGGCGTTACCACACTGATGGTCACGCACAATCAGGATGAGGCCATGCTGATGGCCGACCGCATCGCCGTGATGAACAACGGCAAGGTTGAGCAATACGCCACGCCTCAGGAAATCTACGACCGCCCGGCCACACCGTTTGTGGCGGAGTTCGTCGGTCAGGGTAACTGGTTGCCGTTTCGCCGTAGCAGCGACAGTCATGCGCAGGTCGGCGGGATGAACATGCGCCTGGCCGCCGATTCGGGCAACGCCGTATCGGGTCGTCTGTTTTGCCGCCCCGAAGCGATCAACGTCAACCCGCCCGTGCATGAAGAAAACCTGTTCCCGGCCAAGGTTCGCGAAATCACCTTCCTCGGCAACCGCTGCCGCATGAGTTTCGAACTCGATCAACTGCCAGGCCACGCACTGCTGGCGGAACTGGCCCCGGAAGCCATGCCGCGCCTCGGTGCGCAGCAGATCATGGTCGCCTTGCCTCCGCGCAGCCTGCAGGTGTTTGCCTGATGAGCGCGAACCTCGCGCTGCCGATACCGCACAAGCAGGTTCGGCAGACCTCCCGTGCCGAGATCGGCGACCGGGTGTTCGTGGTCGGCGGCAAAGTCCTATTGTTGGTGTTGCTCGGTGTCGCGGTACTGATGCCGTTGCTGGCGATCTTCTGGCGCGGCTTCAGCTCGGAAGCCGGGCAGGGCGGCGGTCTGGTGGCCGCCCGTGAATTGGTGACCAGTGCCAATTTCCACTGGTTGCTCGGCAATAGCCTGAAAGTTTCCCTCAGCGTGGCGGCGATTGTCGTACCGCTGGCCTACCTGTTTGCCTACGCCCTGCAACGCACGTTGATACCGGGCAAAGGCATTTGGCGCGGCATGTCGCTGTTGCCGTTGATGGCGCCATCGATGTTGCCGGGCATTGCGCTGGTTTATCTGTTCGGCAATCAGGGCATGTTGCGCAGTTTGCTCTCGGACAATATCTACGGCTTCTGGGGCATTGTTCTGGGTGAGGTGATCTACACCTTCCCACACGCGCTGATGATTTTGCTGTCGGCCCTGTCGCTGGCGGATGCGCGACTGTTCGATGCGGCTTCGAGCATGGGCGCCAGTCCGGCGAAAGCCTTTCGCAGCATCACTTGGCCGGCAACGCGTCAGGCTGTGTTCGCGGCGTTCTGTCTGGTGTTCACGTTGACCATTACCGACTTCGGCGTGCCCGTGGTGGTCGGTGGCGATTATCAGGTGCTGGCGCTGGAAGCCTACAAAGCCGTGGTCGGCCAGCAACAATTCGGTCGCGGCGCGCTGATCGGCATGGTCCTGCTGCTGCCGGCGCTGTTCAGCTTCGGTGTGGACGCCTGGCTGCGTCGGCGTCACGGCGATTCCATGAGCGGTCGGGCGCAAGTCTTTCAACCGGCGCCGTCGAAACTGCGGGACGGCTGCTACCTGGCCATCGTGCTGCTGATCTGCGCGGTGTTGCTGCTGGTGTTCGGCATGGCGGTGTACTCGTCGCTGGTGAAATTCTGGCCGTACAACCTGTCGCTGTCGCTCAACCATTACCAGTTCAATGACACGGCGGGCGGCGGTTGGCTGGCTTACGGCAACAGCGTGAAGATGGCGCTGTGCACGGCGTTGATCGGCAGCGTGCTGATCTTCACCGGCGCCTACCTGATGGAAAAAACCAAGGGCCAGCGCGGGCTGAATCTGACACTGCGCATGCTCAGTTTCGTACCGATGGCGGTGCCGGGTCTGGTGCTGGGTTTGGGTTACGTCTTTTTCTTCAACCTCAGCGGCAACCCGCTGCATGTGCTCTACGGGACCATGACGCTGCTGGTGGTCTGCACCATTGCTCACTATTTGACCACCGCGCAAATGACCGCGACCACGGCGCTGCGCCAACTCGACGCCGAGTTCGAAGCCGCCGCGCTGTCGCTCAAGGCGCCGCTGTATCGGCATTACCTGCGCGTCACCGTGCCGATCTGCCTGCCGGCGCTGCTCGACATCGTGCGCTACCTGTTCGTCTCGGCCATGACCACCGTCTCAGCGGCGATCTTCCTCTACAGCCCCGACACCATCCTCGCGGCGGTGGCGGTTCTGAACATGGACGATGCCGGCAACGTCGGCGGCGCGGCGGCGATGTCGACCCTGATTCTGTTCACCTCGGCGGGCGTTTCCCTGCTGCTGGCCTGGGCTTCGCGCGGTTTGCTGCGTCGCTCCCAGGCCTGGCGGCAGACCACGCCTGGCAACTGATTCACACCCTCAACTCACACAGGAACTGCACAATGTTCAAGCCCCTGGCCCTGGCCGCTGCTGTCCTCACCGCTTTCAGCCTGAACGCCTTCGCGGCGAAAACCGAGTTGACGGTGTACACCGCCCTCGAAGCCGAGCAACTGAAGACCTACAAGGAAGCCTTCGAAAAGGCCAACCCTGACGTCGAGATCAAGTGGGTGCGCGACTCCACCGGTATCATCACCGCCAAACTGCTGGCCGAAAAAGCCCGCCCGCAGGCTGATGCGGTGTGGGGCCTGGCGGCTTCAAGCCTGGCGATCCTCGACCAGCAAGGCATGCTGCAAAGCTACGCGCCGAAGGACTTGGGCAAGATCGGCGGCAACTACCGCGACGCCGCCAACCCGCCAGCCTGGGTCGGTATGGACGTCTGGGCCGCCACCATTTGCTTCAACACCGTCGAAGCCGAAAAGCAGGGCCTGAGCAAACCGGTGAGCTGGCAAGACCTGACCAAGCCTGAGTACAAAGGCAAAATCGTGATGCCGAACCCGGCCTCGTCCGGCACCGGTTTCCTCGACGTCAGTGCCTGGCTGCAAACCTTCGGCGAGAAGCAGGGTTGGCAGTACATGGACGACCTGCACCAGAACATCGGCCAGTACGTTCACTCCGGTTCCAAGCCGTGCAAGCTGGCGGCTTCGGGTGAATTCCCGATCGGCATTTCCTTCGAGTACCCGGCCGTTCAGCTGAAACGCCAAGGTGCGCCACTGGACATCATCTTGCCGAAAGAAGGCCTGGGCTGGGAGATCGAAGCGACGGCTGTGATCAAGGGCACACCACACGAAGACGCCGCGAAGAAACTGGCTGACTTCTCCGCAAGTCCTGCTGCAATGGAGCTTTATAAAGAGAACTTCGCCGTCCTCGCGCAACCGGGTATTGCCAAGCCACAGACCGAATTGCCGGCGGATTATGAGCAGCGCTTGATCAAGAACGACTTCGCCTGGGCGTCGAAGAATCGCGACGAAATCCTCACCGAATGGCGCAAGCGCTATGACGGAAAGTCCGAGAAAGTGGCTGCCAAGTAAGATCTTCATCGGCTGACAGGGCCTCATCGCGAGCAGGCTCGCTCCCACATTGGATCTCCAGTGGATGGAGATTTTGGGTTGTGCCCCATCAACTGTGGGAGCGAGCCTGCTCGCGATAGCGGTCGTGAATTCAGGACAAAACCCCATGACACAACACAGCGATATGCTGATCGTCGGCGCCGGCATTCTGGGCCTGTCCCACGCCTACGCCGCCGCCAAGCGCGGTCTGAAAGTCACCGTTTTCGAGCGCAGCGAAACATCCTTGGGCGCCTCGGTACGCAACTTCGGCCAAGCACTCGTCACCGGCCAACCACCAGGCCCGATGCTCGAACTGGCCAAAGCCAGCCGCGACATCTGGGGCCAATGGGCACAGCTCGCCGGCTTGCAACTCAAGCGTAACGGCTCATACCTGTTCGCCCGCAACGAAGCCGAAGAAACCCTGCTCGAAGCCTTCTGCGCCGGTCGCGCCGTGGAACACGGTTACCGCGTCGACCTGTTGCGCGGCGCTGCATTGCGTGATGTGTACCGCGGCCAATTCAGCCATCACCGTGCCGCGTTGCACGGCATGGACGATCAGCAACTGTATTCCCGTGAAGCCATTCCAGCGTTGATCGATTACCTGCGCCGCGAACTGGGCGTCGCGTTTCACTTCTCCTCCCTGGTGCGCGACATCGAGCCCGGCCGCTTGCACAGCACCGCCGGAATCTTCAGCGCCGAGCAGATCATCGTCTGTTCCGGCCACGATTATCAGACGCTGCTGGCCGAGCCGATTGCCGAACTCAACCCGCAAATCTGCCGCCTGCAAATGCTCCGCGCCCGGCCGCAGATCAACCTCAACTTGCAACACGCACTGCTCACCGGTTTGAGTTGCGTGCATTACGGCGCGTTCGCCGATCTGCCAGAAGCGGCGGCGGTGCAGGCGCAGATTTTGCGCGACGCACCGCATCTGCATGAAAACGGCATTCACCTGTTGATCAGCCCGACGCCTTACGGCGAATTGATCATTGGCGATTCCCACCATTACGGCCGCGACCCTTCACCGTTCAATACCGAGCAGGTGGACAACTGGATGATCGAACTCGCTGAACAAACGCTGGGCTGCAAGGTGCAAGTGGTCGAACGCTGGCAGGGTGTCTATGGTTCACGAGGGCCGGGACCGTTCTCGTTCCTGCGGCCGATGCCGGGCGTGAGCGTGGCGCTGATGCACACCGGTGTTGGCATGAGCGTCGGCCCGGCGATGGCCGAACGTAACGTCGCCACCTTATTGGGAGAACTCTGATGGGCCGCAATGAACACGTGATCGCCGAGGTGTTCTCGTTGTACGAACGTTTTGGCGCCAGCGACTACATCGGCGAACCGGTGTCGCAGATCGAACACATGTCCCAGGCGGCCCAAGGGGCGATGGCCGAGGGCTACGATGACGAAGTGGTGCTGGCGGCGTTCTTCCATGACATCGGGCATATCTGCACCGAGAGTGCCGACAACATGGGCGGCTTCGGCGTAGTCAGCCATGAGCGCCTGGGCGCCGATTACCTGCGCCGCGCAGGCTTCAGCGAGCGCATGGCGCGCCTGGTGGAGTACCACGTTCAGGCCAAGCGTTATCTGACGCTCAAAGAGGCGGGGTACTACGATCGCTTGAGTGAAGCCAGTCGCCGAACCCTGGAATATCAGGGCGGCGTGATGACGGCCGCCGAGGCTGAAGTGTTCGAGCAGGACCCGTTGTGTGCGGTCAGTTTGCGGATGCGCCAGTGGGATGAGCAGGCCAAGGAAGTGGCGGTGCCGGTGATGGACCTGGAGGTGTTGAAACGCAAAGCGGTAGGGCTGTTGTCCCGCGTGGCGCAATGAGTTGTCGCACAGGCAATTGAGAAACGGCGGATGGATGGGCTTGCGATAACGGTGCAATCTGGGCTTTTCGCAAGGAAGCGCACGGATGCGTTATTTGAAAGTGATCGCACAGGATCGAAGCGGGAAGGGCTCGGCAGATACCGTTCATTTCCAGTTCTATGAAGATGATCGGTTGCAGCGAGAGGCGACGGATGCGGATCGGCAACTCAGATCGCTGGGCAAAACCTATTTGAAATGCGTCTGGTTCAACGAGGGTGAAGGTGAGGTGCGGCACTTGCGCATCTTCTCGCAGAATCCATCCGCTGACGGCACATCTGAAACGGTGCGGCTGCATTTTCATGAGGGGCAGAAGATTGCCTATAAAGCCGCGGCTCACGATCTTGATAACGATGGTGGACTGGAGGTGATATTGAGTTCGGATGTGGACAATGACGGACGCGCTGATCGAACGGATCGCAATCGTGTTGCGGCATTGGCGAAGCAGTTTTTGAAGCTGGGTTGGTGACGATTACGCCGCAAGACCGAGTCGCTGCTATCGCGGGCAGACCCGCTCCCACAGGGGCCGTGGCGTTCACAGAACCTGTGGGAGCGGGATTGTCCGTGATAGGGCCCGTCCAACCACCACAATTGTTGATCGTTCCCAGGCGGGAGCGTGGGAACGATCAGGTTCAGAGCTGCTGCGCCAACGCTTCGATCTGCTCTTGCCGCTCCGCCTGATTCAATTTCGGATGAGGATTCAGCGACGACCACTGCGGATGCGCCCGCGCCTTGTTCAGTGCCTCGGGCAGTTTGCCTTCGCGCCAGGTTTTGTCTTGGGGCGTGGCCACTTGAATGCTGTCCATCGCCGCGTGCCCGCGCGAATTCAGCGCCTGCAAAAGTTGCCTCTGGCGCAACGCCAACAACCTCAGCACGCTGTCGTCGACGGTCAGTTCCCGCTGACCTTTAATCTTGCCCAGCAACCGACTGCCATAACTACGCGCCGTTTGCAGGGCGCCGCCGGCGATCGCACCGGCCAATGCGGCTGCGCCGAGTGTCAGACCGCCCACCAGCAGGTCGACTCCTGCGCCGGCTGCTGCGCCTGCGGCGATACCACCGCCGACTCGCACGCCGAGTTGCTTCAGGGTTTCCGGGTTGAACAGGTCATCGCCCCAACGGCCATCGAGCAACGGCAGATCACTGGCCGCCGCGTCCTGCGGGCGGAAAGCATAGAGCTTGAGCAGCGCTTCCACACAGCGTTGTTCCCGTTGGCGAACCGCTTTGCGCAATTCGCCGATGGCGTGCTGTTCCTGCTCGGCTTCGCTGACCACGCTGCGTCGGCACGCGGCACAATCGATCAATAATTCGGCAATCAGCTGCGCCGCGCTCTGCTGACGAGCGATGCGTTGAGCCTGTTGATCGGCGATCAGACGCTCCAGTTGTTCGCGAGAGTTTTCCAACAGCAGTGCGAGGCTTTCATAGAGTCGACGTTCGCCATCCTCCGGCGGTGCGACGCTGTCGAAGCGCACCAATGCGTGCAAGCCCAGACGCGCCAGCGCTTCGCGCCAATCCGGTTCGCGGTGGTTGGCGCTGCTGACGAAATTCAGCACCGGCAGCAGCGGTTTGCCGCAACTGGCCAGCACTTCCAGTTCGTCGCGGTACTTGGCCAGCACCGGCTCGCGGGCGTCGATCACGTAGAGACCGGCGTCGCAGGTCAGCAGTTGTCGCAGCACTTTGGCTTCTTGTTCAAAACGCTGCCGCGCTTCGCTGCCTTCAAGAAATCGCCCCAGTCGGGCCGGGCCGTCGAGGCGCTCGCCGGGTCGTTCAAAACGTTCGAGGTAGTCGAGCAGGGCAATGGCGTCTTCCAGCCCAGGCGTGTCGAACAGATCGAGCAATGGCTCGCCATCCACCGACAACCGCGCGCCTTCGACGTGTCGCGTGGTGCTGGGGCGATGGGAGACTTCACCGAAGCCGACGTCTCGAGTCAGGGTGCGCAACAACGAGGTTTTGCCGACGTTGGTATGACCGACCACCGCGAGTTTCAGCGGCGGTTTCCAGGGCTTAGTCATGACCGGTCTCCAGCCAATTCAAGGGCGCGCAATCGGCGAACGGCAGCTTCAGCTGTTGCAGTGCCACGTGCCAGTCGCCGAGGCGTTCGGCATCCAGCGCTTGGCCGGGCGGCGCTTGCAGCAGCCAGACGCGGGTGGCCGTGGCGCTACGAGCCAATTCGGCGATCAGTGCCAGGCTGCCACGGTCCGGCGAACGTCGCGGGTCGCAGGCGATGGCCAAACGTGCCGGGGGAAAACGGCTCAGCTGTTCGAGGAGTTTATGGCGCGATTCGCGACTGTCGAGAACGCCGGCGTGGCTCACGTTTTTCGGTAATTGCGGCGGCCACGGACGTTGATCGTCCAGCTCGATGGCCACCAGCAGCGCGCCATCGCTTGGCAGGTCGCTGATGCCTTTTTCAATTTGATGAAGCTGTTCCGGGGCGGCATCGCTGATACCCAGGCGTTCGCTGGTGGGCATCAGTCGTTCGCGCAGTTGGGCATAACCGGGCAGGTTCAAATCCAGGCGCAAGGCCGTTTGGCCGGTTTTCCAGCGCCACAGACAAACCAGCGCCAGCAACAATCGCGGCAGTATGCCGTAGACCAGCAGCACACCCACCAGCCACGCCGCCCAGGCCTGGCGGGCGCTCTCGATGTTCAGTGCGGTATCGCCACTGGCGCGGATCATTTCGACGGTGGGCACGCTGAAACCGAGCAAGGCCGGCAGCGCACCGAGGGCTTGGGTCATGGCGACGAAAGTGTCACCGCCAAGAATGGTGGTTTCCCAGACGAAGCCGTAGCGCCGGGTCGCCATGAGGGTCAGCAGTATCAGAAGAGCGCTGAGCATCGCCAGCAACCACAACCCGTTGACCAGCACGCCGACTGCCCAGCGATTGAGTTTCTGGCGTTGCAGCAATAACAACAGGGCGGGCGCCAGTTGCGCGGCTTTGGCATCGCGGGCGAGCTTTTCGCTGAGCCACAACCACAAACGTCCCAGCGTCGCGCCGTGTTCACCGGCAAATGCCAGGCCCAGTACCCAGCTCAGCAACAGAATCAGGTTCAAGCCGAGCAGGCTGCCCAAGGCCCAGAACACATTCACCGGAGTTTGTCCGTCGCCCATTGCGGCAAACGCCAGACCGGCGCCACTGACCACGGCCAGTACCGCCATGACGATCAGCGCCAGTCGTGCACCTTGCAGCCAATGGTTGAGGGCGCCGGTCAGTCCATCACGCTCGGCCAGCCATAAGGCGCGGCGTTGAATCCGTGTCGGCAGGTCGCCACCCGCGCTGCGAGCCAGTCGGTTGGCTTCCAGATCATCCAGAGGGCCGGCATGTTCTTCACGCAGACGGATGGTTTCCGTCAGCCAGAGGTTATTCAGTTCAGTCACGCGGCATCCCGTCGCTCAATCGAGCTGTGAGCATAACCGCTGTGACGCTTATCGGGGTACGGGAGGCTCTGGTATCCTCGCCGACATGACTAAATCACTCCCCCTCAGCCTGATCGCAGCCCTCGGTGAAAACCGTGTGATCGGCGTCGACAACAGCATGCCCTGGCACTTGCCGGGGGACTTCAAATACTTCAAGGCCACCACCCTCGGCAAGCCGATCATCATGGGCCGCAAGACTTGGGATTCCCTCGGTCGTCCGTTGCCGGGGCGGTTGAACATCGTGGTCAGCCGTCAGGCGGATCTGCTACTGGAAGGTGCGGAGGTTTATCCATCGCTGGAAGCTGCAGTGGTTCGTGCCGAAGCATGGGCAAAGGAGCAGGGCGTTGATGAGCTGATGCTGATTGGCGGTGCGCAGTTGTATGCGCAAGGGTTGGCGCAAGCCGATCGGCTGTACCTGACGCGCGTGGCGCTGAGCCCGGACGGGGATGCGTGGTTTCCGGAGTTTGATTTGAACCAGTGGACGTTGGTGTCGAACGTGCTGAATCCAGCGGAAGGCGACAAGCCGGCGTACACCTTCGAGGTGTGGGAAAAGGCTTAAAAGCATCGCCAGCAGGCTGGCTCCCACAGTGGGTTTGAGGTGAAACACGGATTGTGTGAACACGCAAAACCCCTGTGGGAGCCAGCCTGCTGGCGATGAGGCCGGATCAGACGCTAAAAAATTTAAGCGTGAGCCAACTCCGAATGCTCATCCGCATCCAGCAGCTCTTTATCCGTCTGCTGCATCACCTGGCTGGTAATCGCACCGGCAGTAATCGAGCCACTGACGTTCAACGCCGTACGCCCCATATCAATCAGCGGCTCAACCGAAATCAGCAACGCCACCAGTGACACCGGCAAGCCCATCGCCGGCAGCACGATCAACGCGGCAAACGTCGCGCCACCACCAACCCCCGCCACACCGGCCGAACTCAGCGTCACAATCGCCACCAGCGTCGCGATCCACAGTGGGTCCAACGGGTTGATGCCCACCGTCGGTGCAACCATCACTGCCAACATCGCCGGGTACAGGCCGGCACAGCCGTTCTGGCCAATGGTCGCGCCGAACGAAGCGGCAAAACTGGCGATGGATTGCGGAATGCCTAAACGGCTGGTCTGCGCTTCAATGCTCAGCGGAATGGTTGCGGCGCTGGAGCGGCTGGTGAAGGCAAACGTCAGCACCGGCCAGATCTTGCGAAAGAAGCGCAGCGGGTTGATCCCGGCCGCCGACACCAGCAGGCCATGGACTACAAACATCAAGCCCAGGCCGATGTAGGAAACCACCACAAAACTGCCGAGCTTGATGATGTCTTGCAGGTTGGAGCCGGCGACCACTTTGGTCATCAGCGCCAATACGCCGTACGGGGTCAGCTTCATCACCAGACGCACCAGGCGCATCACCCAGGCTTGCAGGGTGTCGATGGCGTTGATCACTTTCTGACCTTTCTCGACATCATCTTTCAACAGTTGCAGCGCCGCGACCCCAAGGAACGCAGCAAAAATCACCACGCTGATGATCGAGGTCGGCTTCGCGCGAGCGAGGTCGGCGAACGGGTTTTGCGGAATGAACGACAGCAACAGCTGCGGCACATTCAGGTCGGCAACCTTGCCCGCGTAGTCGGTCTGGATGGTTTGCAGACGGGCCATTTCCTGAGTACCGGCCACCAGGCCTTCGGCGGTCAGGCCGAAGAGGTTGGTCAGGCCGATGCCAATCAGCGCTGCGATGGCGGTGGTGAACAACAGTGTGCCGATGGTCAGGAAGCTGATCTTGCCCAGCGACGAGGCGTTGTGCAGACGCGCCACGGCGCTGAGGATCGAGGCAAACACCAGCGGGATCACGATCATTTGCAGCAACTGCACGTAACCATTGCCCACCAGATCGAACCAGCCGATCGAGGCTTTCAGTACCGGGTTGCCGGCACCGTAAATCGTGTGCAGCGCCACACCGAACAGCACGCCCAACACCAATGCGAGCAGGACTTTTTTAGCTAAGCTCCACGTCGTATGACGGGTTTGCGCCAAGCCAAAGAGCAGGGCGAGGAATACCAGCAGATTGAGGATCAGCGGCAGATTCATATGAACTCCGAGAGAGACTTGTGCCAGCCACCTTCCGGGGTAGCTGCGAACCGGCAAGCCTAACAGCTTGAAATCTAATGAATTAATATCAAAAAAGTCTGTTGAGTGTCGTTTTTGGAATAAGAGAATGTCGTTGTCAGGGATGCAGCTGACGCGGAAGGGACGCGGGCGGTCGCTGGCAGACGGGGACTGTCACACCAATTTGTTAGCGTCGATATCTTTGAATCAGGTCTTCAATAAGGGAAGCATGCCAATGAAGTTCGCACCGAAATTTCTGGTTGCCGCACTCTGTCTTGGCCTCATCGGCCAGGTACTCGCCACGGATTTGAAGCATTGGCCAGCCGATCAGGCCAAGGCGCTGGACGCGATGATTGCGGCCAACGCCAACAAGGGTAACTACGCGGTGTTCGACATGGACAACACCAGTTACCGCTACGACCTCGAAGAGTCATTGCTGCCGTTCATGGAGAGCAAGGGCCTGATCACCCGCGACAAGCTCGACCCCTCCCTGAAACTGATCCCGTTCAAAGACACCGCCGACCACAAGGAAAGCCTGTTCAGCTACTACTATCGCCTCTGCGAAATCGACGACATGGTTTGCTACCCTTGGGTCGCCCAAGTGTTCTCCGGTTTCACCCTTCAGGAACTCAAAGGCTATGTCGACGAGTTGATGGCTTCCGGTAAACCGGTGTCGGCGACTTATTACGAAGGCGATGTGGTGAAGAACCTCGACGTCAATCCACCGAAAATCTTTACCGGTCAGCAAGAGCTCTACAACAAGCTGATGGAGAACGGCATCGAGGTCTACGTCATGACCGCCGCCTCCGAAGAACTGGTGCGCATGGTCGCGGCCGATCCGAAGTACGGCTACAACGTCAAACCGCAAAACGTAATCGGCGTGAGTTTGTTGCTCAAGGACCCGAAGACCGGCGAGCTGACCACTGCACGTAAGCAGATCACCGCGGGCAAGTATGACGAGAAGGCCAACCTGGGCCTCGAACTGACCCCGTACCTGTGGACCCCGGCGACCTGGATGGCGGGTAAACACGCGGCAATCCTGACCTACATCGATGAGTGGAAAAAACCGGTATTGGTTGGCGGTGATACCCCAACCAGCGATGGCTACATGCTGTTCCACGATGTCGACGTGGCCAAGGGCGGCATCCACTTGTGGGTCAACCGCAAAGACAAATACATGACCCAGATAAACGGCATGATGGCCAAGCACGCTGCGGCGCAGGCCAAGGAAGGTTTGCCGGTGACGGCGGACAAGAACTGGGTGATCGTGACGCCTGAAGAGATTCAGTAAGACCGAGGTGCTGCCATCGCGAGCAGGCTCGCTCCCACATTGGATTTGCGTCGTTCACAAATCCCTTGTGGGAGCGAGCCTGCTCGCGATGGGGCCAAAATGTTCACCCCATCAATCGATTGTTAATCCGGTTTCGCTAGCAAAAAAATACCCCGCACTTGGCGGGGCATTTTATTTCTGCGATTGACGCTTACAACCCGTCGAGCATTGCCTTGTTACGCACAGCACCCTTGTCGGCACTGGTCGCCAGCAGGGCGTAGGCCTTCAGTGCGGTGGTCACTTTGCGTGGACGCTTTTCTACCGGTTTCCAGCCTTTTTGATCCTGCTCGGCACGGCGGCCAGCCATTTCTTCATCGCTGATCAACAGGTTGATCGAGCGGTTCGGAATGTCGATCAGTACCTTGTCGCCATCCTGCACCAGACCAATCGCGCCGCCTGCAGCCGCTTCTGGCGAAGCGTGGCCGATGGACAGGCCCGAGGTGCCGCCGGAGAAACGGCCATCGGTGAGCAGGGCGCAGGCTTTGCCCAGGCCTTTGGATTTCAGATAGGACGTCGGGTACAGCATTTCCTGCATGCCCGGGCCGCCTTTCGGGCCTTCGTAACGAATGATCACGATGTCGCCGGCCTTCACTTCGTCAGCGAGGATGCCGCGTACGGCGCTGTCCTGGCTTTCGAAGATCTTCGCGTTGCCTTCGAAGACGTGGATCGATTCGTCGACGCCCGCGGTTTTCACTACGCAGCCGTCCAGCGCGATGTTGCCGTACAGAACGGCCAGGCCGCCTTCTTTCGAGTAAGCGTGTTCGACACTGCGGATGCAGCCGTTTTCACGGTCGTCATCCAGGGTTTCCCAACGGGTCGACTGGCTGAACGCAGTTTGCGTCGGGATGCCCGCAGGACCGGCCTTGAAGAAGTGATGCACCGCTTCGTCGTTGGTCTGGGTGATGTCCCACTTGGCAATGCCTTCGGCCAGGGTCTTGCTGTGCACGGTCGGCAGGTCGGTGTGCAGCAGACCGCCGCGGGACAGCGAACCGAGGATGCTGAAGATCCCGCCAGCGCGGTGCACGTCTTCCATGTGGTACTTCTGGATGTTCGGCGCGACTTTGCACAGTTGCGGTACATGGCGGGAGAGGCGGTCGATGTCGCGCAGGTCGAAATCGATCTCGGCTTCCTGGGCCGCGGCCAGCAGGTGCAGGATGGTGTTGGTGGAACCGCCCATGGCGATGTCCAGGGTCATGGCGTTTTCGAACGCCTTGAAGTTGGCGATGTTGCGCGGCAATACCGATTCGTCGTTCTCGCCGTAGTAACGCTTGCACAGCTCGACGATGGTGCGGCCGGCCTGCAGGAACAGCTGTTCGCGGTCGCTGTGGGTGGCGAGGGTCGAACCGTTGCCCGGCAATGCCAGGCCCAGGGCTTCGACCAGGCAGTTCATCGAGTTGGCGGTGAACATGCCGGAGCACGAACCGCAAGTCGGGCAGGCGCTGCGCTCGTACTCAGCGACTTTCTCGTCAGAAGCGCTGGAGTCGGCGGCGATCACCATGGCGTCGACCAGGTCGAGACCATGACTGGCCAGTTTGGTCTTGCCGGCTTCCATCGGGCCGCCGGAAACGAAGATCACCGGGATGTTCAGGCGCAGGGCGGCCATCAGCATGCCAGGGGTGATCTTGTCGCAGTTCGAGATGCAGACAATGGCGTCGGCGCAGTGGGCGTTGACCATGTACTCGACGGAATCGGCGATGATCTCGCGGCTCGGCAGCGAATACAGCATGCCGTCGTGGCCCATGGCGATGCCGTCATCCACGGCGATGGTGTTGAATTCTTTTGCCACGCCACCAGCGCGTTCGATTTCGCGGGCGACCAGTTGACCCAGGTCCTTGAGGTGCACGTGGCCCGGTACGAACTGGGTGAAAGAGTTGGCAATGGCGATGATCGGCTTTTTGAAGTCGTCATCTTTCATCCCCGTGGCGCGCCACAGTGCGCGGGCGCCGGCCATGTTGCGGCCATGGGTGGATGTTTTCGAGCGGTAATCAGGCATGAAGCACTCCGGGCGGCTAATCAGGTATCAAAAGGGAAGTGAGCTTCTATTGACGTCTGGAACACTCAGAAATGGCCGTGTGTCCGGAAGTTGCCGATAACTTTGCGGGATCGCCGCGCGCTTCAGCTTGAGCTCATAAACCCGCCGGGGGATGACTGGCGATGAATGTCGCGATTCTACACGGCTGGCGTCAGGAGGGAATGCCCGAAAATGTTGATCCGGCGCTGACGAGGCGTGTGGGATGACCATCGGTAGCGGTTACTCGCAATCCGGGTCGGGGCTCATACTTTTGGCGTGGTTGTTGATGCGACTGTTCAGTGCCAATGCCAGGGCACTCAGGATGATGAAGCTGTAGCCCAGAGTGGCTTGCAGATTTGCGGGGCTCAAACTGATCAATGCACTGATCAGTCCGCCGCAGATGAAAATCAGCGTACTGCCGGCCGATGCCGAGGTTCCGGCATTGTCCGGGAACAGGCTCATGGCTTTGGACGTGGCGGCTGGTCGAGCGATGGTGGTGCCCGCAGTGCAAATCAGCATGGGAATAAGGACGGTGGCTGCCGACAATGGGAAGTGCAGCGAAAGGTAAAGCAGGCTCAGGCCCGACAGGAAGATCAGACCCAGCCCGATGACGATCTGATGGCAGGCACTGATTCGATGGGTCAGCAATGTCGCGAGAATACCGCCGACCAGATAGGCCACGCCGTAGATCAGCAAGGTTAGCGAGAAGTCATAGGGCGAGAGCTGAAGTTGCTCCATGAAGATCAGCGGTGAAATGACGATGAACGAAAAATGGCAGGCGAAGGCAAAAGCCGATATCAGCCAGTAACCCAGAAATTCAAAGTCGCTGAAGACCCGTCGATAGGATTGGATGATGTTCGGGCGTCCACCCACTGCACCTGGGTGAGAACGTTCAAGAAGAAAACAGGCTTTGATGAACACCACGACCGCCAGTGCGGTGAACAGCACAAAGCTGCCCTGCCAATCCAGTGTGGCTTGCAGGAAGGTCCCGGCCAGTGGCGAGACCGAAATGAAAAAGCCGGTCGCGGTCACCATAAGAATCCGCAAGCGCTCACGCTCTTCTCCTCTGAACAGGTCCTGCACCAGCGCTTGGGAGAGTACGAAACAGCCACAGCCAAGGGCCTGGACGACACGGAAGAGCAGAAACGAAGCGTAGTCTGTGGACAGCACGCAACCCATGGCCCCCATCATCGAAACCCCCATGCCCGCCAGCAGCAGCTTCTTGCGTCCGATCACGTCCGAGAGTGGTCCGATCAGCAGTTGGGACAGGGCAATGCCGACGGCGAACAGACTGATGGACAGCGCGATATCAGCGGGAGTGGTATGAAATTGCCCAGCCAGCGCCGGGAACGAAGGCAGCAAGACATCCAGCGGGAAGACACCGAGCAGCACCATGGCCAGTAACAAACCGATTGCCCCGTGACGGTTTTTGACGTTTACAACGGATTTCCCCTCATCCATCGACCAGCCCTGCCTCTTTGAAGAGTTGCCGATTACAAGGCAGGTCGAAGAACCCCGCCTTCTCCATTGCTTGAATCGTCGCACCTGCACCTGATCGGGCGCGCTGAAGGAAAGCTTGCGGGCCCGTCAGACCGCTGACGATTTCGGTGATGGATGTCCTGCCGATATCGACGCTGCACAGGCTTTCCCTCAGCCATCGCTCATCGACCTCAAAGAAAACCTGAAGGATGTCCAGCAGCAGTCTGGCGGAGACTGTGCGTTGGCTGCTGTTCAGGGTCAGCCACAGGTAATGGAACACTTCGGAAAAATAGCGACTGTGTCGCGCCTCGTCGGTGAGGTGGTCTCTGAGCATTTCCTGGACGCTGGACACCAGCACGTCGCGGCAAACATCGAGCAATTCCCTGGCGATAATTGTCTCGGACACGAAACCGACGAGAAACCAGGCCAACGGCTTGTGCCTGTCAGGGGTGTGGGCGATCAGGGTGTTGAGTCGGGTGATGCGGTGCGGCATTACCGGGCGATGGGTCATGCCGTAGAAGTCGGCGATCTGTTCCGCGAGACCATTGGAGAACAGGGCGTGATAACCCTCGTCGGTATAGAGCTGGAGGGCGGCCGTTTTCATTCGTCGCGGGATACAAGTCCCGAGCTCATCATGGATGATGGTTTCCACGGAGCGGTTGACGATGCGATGTTCGAGCAGGGTGGTGTAGTCGAGGAAATACATCAGATGATTGGCCGATAATCGATGGGTGACCGCGTTACCTGATCTTTCGACTGCCGGGTGATTCAGGTAGGGCAGGAAGGTCGGCGGGAACCAGTGTCGTGTTTCCAGTTGCCGTTCCAGGTCGGATGGTAATTGATAGGTGTGCTCGCTGGTTCGTACAGAGGCTCGAGTGTTCCAGTCGCCGAGGGTGAAACGCTGGGCCCAGGCGTCGGGCAAGGGCAGGGGATCTGTGCCGGACTCGGTCATTGTTGTGAGCCTCGGCTGTTCAGCAGCGCTTTCAGTTCCGTGCACATCACTTGCCCGTCGCTTTGGCCGCAGCCTACAAAAAACAACGGTTGTTCTGAGCTTTCCTCGATCCCCAGCAACGATTCGACCTGATCATCCGCCAGCGCACCCGTCAGCCATGTGCTCAACCCAAGTGCGGTGGCTACCAGTTGAAAGGTCTGGGAAATATGGCCCGCTTCGACGTAAGCCATTCGGTATGCCCGCGAGTGTTCATATTTCCACCACAGTTTGTCGAAGCGAGCGGTGATGAACAGGCCCACTGGCAGGTTGTTGATGAAATGTTGGCCACACAGCAATTGGCCCAAGGGTGAATCAGGCAGCGGATTGACGAAGCTCAACGCATGATCGGTGGGGTGATAGGCGTAGAGCCCGGGCTCCAGGCCACAGACGTTTTGTACATGCAGAAAGCCTTCGCAGGCATTCAGTCCGCCACCCGATGGGCTGCTGCGCCGGGCGCCCAGTCCTTCGACAATGGTTTCGTCGACATCGTTTTCACGCTCACGCAGATAGCCCAGGGACAAATACAGAAGAGTGCCGACTTCTTCGAGAGAAACCATTTTGCCCGTGAAGGTGCGACAGGTTTTTCGACCGGTCAAGGTCGTTGCAAGAGCGCTTTCCGGCAGGCAGGAAGGATGAGGCAGGTCTATCCGCTCGCTTGTCGGGCGTTCAGTGCGTCTGTCCTCTGGGGCGGGTGTGGCCAGAACGTCGATGCAATGGCCCAGATAGTGTCTCGACCACTCATTAATATCCTGGGGAATATATTCACAAGGGATGTTCTTGGTGCCGATATGAAATATCTTCGACAGTTCGTCCCAACCCCATTCAATAGTTTCTTTTGTTGAAGTTGCGAGTATTCCTGCGCTGAGGAATTGAGTGTCTATTATATTGCTGTCGTCAAACTTTTCGGGGTTGTCAATAAGGTGTGCAAGTCGGATTGAATATTCAAGGTTTAATTCGAATTGTTTGTGGTTCTTGTAATCCCAGACTATTTGGTCGGGCGAACGAGGAAGTATGAAAATGTAAGGATTTATATGCATGATGGGCAATTCGCTCTGGTCAGTGCTATAGAAAACGCTGGGTAGCCGGCACTCCCCAGCGTCTCATTTACTTAGCAGGCTTTTGGCGCAACCAGAAAAGCCAGGTTAGCGATTTTGTTAGTTTCCAGAGTAATTGCTTTCATGTTTTTGAACTCCTTGTAAGTGATAGTGAGTGCCACTCCTTGGTGACAACTCAATCATAGTTTGTAATGAGCTCTTATCAAGGGGATGCTCGGTAGGAATGTTCTAGTAATTTTGTCGGAGTATTCTTAGGGCGGATAGTTATTTGTAAGTTCTATTCTTTGAAATAGAAAATGCAGGGAAACGTCCTGCGAGTCAGTAGGACTGCAAGTGTAAGAAGGGGGGAGGTTTCAATGACAGAAAGTATGACGAGGAGCCTGCTGGCTCCCCGTCAAACCGGCGTACTCAGCTGTTTGGCAGCAGACGGCAAGTGATGCTCTTGATGTAGCGGGTTTCGGCGATGGCCGGGTGAACCGGGTGATCCGGGCCCTGACCGCCGCGTTCCAGCAGCTGGATGTTGCGATCCAGGTGGCGGGCGCTGGTCAGCAGGATGTTCTGCAGGTCGTCTTCCGGCAGGTGCATCGAGCACGAAGCGCTGACCAGGATGCCGTCCTTGTTGAGCAAGCGCATGGCTTGCTCATTCAGGCGACGGTAGGCGCCTTCGCCGTTTTTCATGTCTTTCTTGCGTTTGATGAACGCCGGCGGATCGGCCACGATCACGTCGAAGCGTTCTTCGCTGGCTTTGAGCTCTTTCAAGGCTTCGAAGACGTCGCCTTCAATGCAGGTCATCTTTTCAGCGAAACCGTTCAGCGCGGCGTTGCGCTCGACACCGTCGAGGGCGAAGGCCGAAGCGTCGACGCAGAACACTTCACTGGCGCCGAACGCGGCCGCTTGCACGCCCCAGCCGCCGATGTAGCTGTACAGGTCGAGAACGCGCTTGCCTTTGGCGTAAGGGGCCAGGCGTGCGCGGTTCATGCGGTGATCGTAGAACCAGCCGGTTTTCTGACCCTGGATAACCGGCGCTTCGAATTTAACGCCGTTTTCTTCCAGCGCTACCCACTCCGGCACCAGGCCGAACACGGTTTCGACGTAGCGATTCAGGCCTTCGGCATCACGCGCAGCGGAGTCGTTCTTGAACAAAATGCCGCTTGGCTTGAGCACTTGGGTCAGGGCTGCGATCACGTCTTCTTTATGGGCTTCCATGGTCGCCGAGGCGATCTGGACCACCAGGATGTCGCCGAAACGGTCGACCACCAGACCTGGCAACAGATCGGAGTCGCCGTAAACCAGGCGATAAAACGGCTTGTCGAACAGGCGATCACGCAGGGACAGGGCAACGTTCAGGCGGTGCACCAGCAGCGACTTGTCCAGCGGCAACTTGATGTCGCGCGACAACAGACGGGCGCAGATCAGGTTGTTCGGGCTCATGGCAACGATGCCCAGCGGCTTGCCGCCAGCGGCTTCGAGGATCGCCTGGTCGCCGGCCTTGAAGCCATGCAACGGGGTGGCGGCTACATCGATTTCGTTGCTGTAGACCCACAAGTGGCCGTTTCGCAGGCGACGGTCGGCGTTGGCTTTGAGGCGCAGGCTAGGCAGGGACATGACGTCGCTCCGGAAAAAAGAGCGGGAGTATAGCGTGTTGCGCAAGGCCACGGTTTGGCGGATGGACATGCGGTGAAGGCCCGCGTATTTGATGAAACTTGCGGCGATGTACCGGCCAAGGTGTCGGAGCCAACTTTTTAAAGGTTAGAATCCCCGCCTGACCCAGAGTGTGTACTTATGCCTCAAGAGCTGACTTCCGAACAGATTCAACAGTCTTTGCAAGGCATCAGTGTGCCGGCCCAACCGCAGATCATGGTGGATTTGCAGATGGAGCAGTACATGCCCGATCCGGATCTGGAGGTGATCGCGAAGCTGATCTCCCAGGACCCGGGCCTCTCTGGTTCCTTGCTGAAAATCGTCAACTCGCCGTATTACGGCTTGAGCAACAAGATCGCTTCGATCCAGCGTGCGGTGAACCTGCTGGGCAGCCGTTCGATCATCAACCTGATCAACGCGCAGTCGATCAAGGGTGAAATGAACGACGACACAATCGTCACCCTGAACCGTTTCTGGGACACCGCGCAGGACGTGGCGATGACCTGCCTGACCCTGGCCAAGCGCATTGGCACCCAGGCCGGCGATGAAGCGTACGCCTTGGGCTTGTTCCACGATTGCGGTGTGCCGTTGATGCTCCAGCGCTTCCCCAACTACATGACTGTTCTGGAAGAGGCGTACGCCAGCGCCAGTGCCGAATGCCGGGTGGTGGACACGGAGAACCGGGTGTTCAACACCAACCATGCGGTGGTCGGTTATTACACGGCCAAGTCCTGGCGCCTGCCGGAGCATGTGACCGCCGCGATCGCCAATCACCACAATGCCTTGGCGATCTTCAGCGATGAGTCGTCGCGCAACAGCCAGCTGAAGAACCTGCTGGCGATCCTGAAGATGGCCGAGCACATTTGTGCATCCTATCGAGTGCTGGGCAACCAGACCGAAGATCATGAGTGGAACAGCGTCGGGCCTTTGGTGCTCGATTATGTCGGACTCTCGGACTACGACTTCGAGACCCTGAAACAAACGATTCGCGACCTTGGCACTCATCGCTGAGTGTCGGCCAGCCTGATTCGAGACCGCCATGCCTGAACTGCCAGAAGTCGAAACCACCCGCCGCGGGATTGCGCCGCACCTGGAAGGCCAGCGCGTCAGCCGGGTGATCGTGCGTGACCGGCGTCTGCGCTGGCCGATCCCTGAAGACCTCGATGTGCGGTTGTCCGGCCAGCGCATCGTGTTGGTGGAACGGCGCGCCAAGTACCTGTTGATCAATGCTGAGGTCGGCACACTGATCAGCCATTTGGGCATGTCGGGAAATCTGCGGCTGGTGGAAGTCGGTATGCCGGCCGCCAAACATGAGCACGTGGACATCGAACTCGAATCTGGCCTGGCCCTGCGTTACACAGATCCGCGACGCTTTGGTGCGATGCTCTGGAGCCTCGATCCGCTGAACCACGAATTGTTGATTCGCCTGGGACCGGAGCCATTGACCGACCTGTTCGACGGTGAGCGTTTGTTCCAGCAGTCTCGCGGGCGATCCATGGCGGTCAAACCGTTCATCATGGACAACGCGGTGGTGGTCGGCGTCGGCAATATCTACGCAACCGAAGCGCTGTTTGCTGCCGGTATTGATCCTCGCCGGGAGGCCAAGAGCATCTCCCGAGGGCGTTATCTGAAGCTGGCGATCGAGATCAAACGCATTCTGGCTGCTGCCATTGAACGCGGCGGCACGACGTTGCGGGACTTTATCGGCGGTGACGGTCAGCCGGGTTATTTCCAGCAGGAACTGTTCGTGTATGGCCGCGGCGGTGCGCCTTGCAAGGTTTGTGGGACGCAGCTGCGGGAAGTGAAACTCGGGCAGCGCGCCAGCGTCTTTTGCCCACGTTGTCAGAGCTGAGGCACCAAAGGTCTATAGTCAGTGTTCTTGTTGCCTGACCGAAGGGCCCTGCCATGAACCTGTTTCGAACCCTTGTCGTTGCGCTGCTGCTGAGCGTTGGTGCTCCAGCGTTGGCGGCAAACAGTGGCAGTGGCGATCCGCGATACACCATCCAGAATCCCCCGGCGTACGCCATGATCGGCGATTTGCTGATTGCCCGACCCTTGTTGGTCGTGGCGACGGTGATCGGCGCCGGGGCGTTTGTGATGTCGTTGCCGTTTACCGCGTTCGGCGGCGGTGTAGGCGATGCGGGGCAGGCTTTGGTGGTCGACCCGGCGAAAGCGGCGTTCGTGCGGTGTCTGGGTTGCGTCGGGGAGGGGTTTGAGCAGCGCGAGTGAGGTCAGTCACTTCTTTAGTGTGGCTGATGGCCTCATCGCGAGCAGGCTCGCTCCCACAGTAGACCGCGATTAACTGTGGGAGCGAGCCTGCTCGCGATAGGGCCGGCACAGTCGCTAAAAACTATCTGAATCAAGCCTTACCGGTAATGATCCGATACTTCGCCATCAACTGCTCTTCAGTTTCCGGATGCGCTTCATCCAGCGGAATGCAATCCACCGGGCACACTTGCTGGCACTGAGGTTCGTCGTAGTGGCCGACACACTGAGTGCACAGGTTCGGGTCGATCACGTAGATCTCTTCGCCCTGGGAAATGGCGGCGTTCGGGCACTCGGGTTCGCAGACGTCGCAGTTAATGCAATCGTCGGTGATGATCAGGGACATGCTAACTCCAGCCGGGGCGCTAAGCCCGGGCGCAATAAACCAATGCGCACAATTGTGCAGCATTGACGCCCGCAGTGCACGCGGGCGCCGCTTAAGCGGTCGTTACTTCTTGAAGCGTTCGGTGAGGGCGTCCGCCACTGCCGGGTGGACGAACTTGGTGATATCGCCGCCCAGGGCCGCGATTTCACGCACCAGCGTCGAGGAAATGTATGAATAACGCTCGGATGGCGTAAGAAACAGACTTTCCACATCCGGCGCCAGCTGACGGTTCATGTTGGCGAGCTGGAATTCGTATTCGAAGTCCGATACCGCGCGCAAACCACGCAGGAACACGTTGGCGTTCTTCTCTTTGGCGAAATGCGCCAGCAACGTCGAGAAGCCGACGACTTCAACGTTCGGCAAATGTTTAGTGACCTCGCGGGCCAGCGCCACACGCTGTTCCAGGGGAAACAACGGGTTTTTCTTCGGGCTGGCGGCGACGGCGATGATCACATGATCGAACAGGCGCGCGGCGCGTTCGACCAAGTCGCCATGGCCCTTGGTAATAGGGTCGAAGGTACCTGGGTACAACACTCGGTTCATCGCGTCGTCCTGGCGGGAGTCCGTTGGGGAGTCGGATGGTATCGCAGCATTCCCGGTCGGCCAAGTCGCCTTTTGGGTAAGAAAGCACTATAGACGATTGGAATATTCTCCATTTTCACGAGTTTTTCAAACGTTCGGCCAACGAAGTTGCCAGCTGAGCCGTTAGTCCGTAGACGGACAATTGCGGGTTTGCGCCAATGCTGGTGGGGAAAAGAGAGCCGTCGTGAATCGACAGATTGCCCAGTTGATGGTGGCGGCCAAGGCTGTCGGTCACGGTGTTTTTCGGGTCTTCGCCCATCGCACAACCGCCCATCACATGGGCACTGCCCAGGCGTGTGCGGTACAACTCAAGACTCAAACCGTCGATCAGCGTCCGCGCTTCGGCCAGGGTTTTCACGTAGCGAGCGTCGGCGTGCATGGGCATCACCGCGTTGGCGCCACCGGCGAACTGGATCTCGGCCATGCTGTGAAAGGCTCGGCGCAGTCCATCCCAGGCATAAGGTGAAACCTGGTAGTCGAGCACCGGCGTGTTATCACCGCGCAGTTCGACGCTACCGCCGGGGCTGTCTGGATGAAAGCCGTCTCGCAGCAAAGCGAGCATGGCGTGGGTGTGGGGCAGGTTTTCCATGTGCCGGGCGTTTTGCTGGCCGAAACCGCCGAGCAGGGTGGTGGCCAATGCCGGGTGCAGCGGCGGCACTTCCAGTTTGTAAGACATCTTGCCGGTGGTGCCGTCCTGCCATTGGAAATGGTCGGAATAGATTGACTGCGGCGCACCATAGAACGGGTTGATGACCTCGTCGAACAGCCCGGCGGACATGTTCACCAAATGCAGGAATGTCCGTTTTCCCAGCCGTTTGTGCGGATCGGGCGCCTCGGAGCGCAACAGCAGCGCCGGGCTGTTGATCCCGCCGCCGGCCAGCACGTAATGCCGCGCCTTGACCGTAATTTTCTTGCCCGTAGGCGCGACACAGCGCTCGTCCATCGCCACGCATTGCAACCCCGTGACCTTGTCGCCGGTGATCAAGAGCTTTTCGGCGCGAGCCAGATAGAGCAACTCGCCACCTTTTTCCAGGGTCGCCGGGATAGTCGTGACCAGCATCGACTGCTTGGCGTTGGTCGGGCAGCCCATGCCGCAGTAGCCGAGGTTCCAGCAGCCGCGCACGTTGCGCGGAATGACATGCCAGGCGTAGCCGAGTTTTTCGCAGCCTTTGCGGATCACGTCGTTGTTGGCGTTGGGCGGGATCATCCACGGCGCGACGCCCAGGCGCTGTTCCATTTTCTCAAACCACGGCGCCATCTCGGCCGGCGTGTGGCCTTTGACGTTGTGCTCCCTGGCCCAGTGCTCAAGAGTCGGGTCCGGGGTACGAAAGCTGGAAGTCCAGTTGATCAGCGTGGTGCCGCCCACCGCCCGGCCCTGAAGGATGGTGATCGCGCCGTCCTTGCTCATGCGGCCGATGCCTTCCTGATAAAGACTGGTGTAGGCCTGATCTTCGAGCATCTTGAAGTCGCTGCTGGTTTTGAGCGGGCCTTCCTCGATCAGCAGCACCTTGTAACCGGCAGCACTGAGGATTTCAGCGGTGGTCCCGCCACCGGCGCCGCTGCCGATAATTGCCACGTCCGCGTCGAGGGTCAGGTCCTGGGTCAATTGCGAACCGTTGTAGGTTTTCCAGCCACGGGCCAGGCCTTCGCGGAACGGATCGGGTACGGGCATCTTCAGGTTCTCTTTTTATTTTGAATGTGATGGTGAGGCCGCGATAGGGTCGACTCGGTTTCAGACGGTAGGCGGTCCGGTATACCCGCAATGCACCCACGATTCCCTGCGGCTGTACCACGCCATCATCACCAATTGCAGCAATGAGCTATGACCCATGCGCAGCAGGCTCAGCGAGCTGTTTTCCCAGCGATCCAGAAAGAGCCTGATCTCATCAGCACTGGCGTTTTCCCAACTGCCCCAGATCCCGGTCAGTGGCCCGCGAGTCACGGCCATTCCCAGTACATCGAACAATTGCCGCGTCAGTTTGAGCATTTCCGGCGACAGGTGATTCAGGCCGTTATCCAGGGTTTCAAGGGTGCCATCGACGGCGGCCTGCAGGTGCTCGACGGCCACGGCGCCATCAAGCATCACCGGAATCAGTGCCCGCAAGAACAGCAGATCGCCGCTGCGCAGAGTCGCGAAACCATTGGCCGGGATGCTCGACGAGCAGCCACTCAGGCTCGCTCCCAAACCGGCAGTGGCGAGAAAGGCGCTGGCGCCGAGGCTGAATTTAAGCAGGCCGCGCCGTGACAGCGCGGGTGTATCGGACAAGCTTGGGCTCATTATTGTTATTACCCAGCGGTGATGATCGTTAGCGGATAAACAGCTTCTGGATCAGTTTCTGAATGGATTTGCCGTACGGCGGGTAGATCAATTTCGCCGCGTTGAACCGTTGTTTGATCAGCACACCTTTGGCTTTACTGAAGGTCAGGAAACCTTCGTGGCCGTGGTAATGCCCCATGCCCGAGGCGCCGATGCCGCCAAACGGCATGTCGTCCTGAGCAACGTGCAACAGCGTGTCGTTCAGGCACACGCCGCCGGAATGGGTTTCGTGGAGTACGCGGTTTTGCTCGCGCTTGTCGTAGCCGAAGTAATACAGCGCCAGCGGACGAGGCCGTTGGTTGATGTAGGCAAAGGCTTGATCCAGATCCTTGTAGGGAACGATCGGCAGCAGCGGACCGAAGATTTCATCCTGCATCACCAGCATGTCATCGGTGACATTGAGCAACAGGCTGTGGCTCATGCGGCGACCCTGACCCTGATCGAACAGCGGAATCAGCAGCGCGCCCTTGCTGGTGGCGTCGCTGATGTAGCCGTTGAGACGCTCCAGTTGTCGGCCATTGATGATGGCGGTGTAGTCCGGGTTGTCGGTCAGGGTTGGATAGAACCCGCGAACCGCCTGTCGATACGCTTCAACGAAAGCACCAATGCGGTCTTCCGGTACCAGCACGTAGTCCGGCGCGACACAGGTTTGCCCGGCGTTGAGCGTCTTGCCGAAAGCGATCCGTTCGGCGGCGTCCTTGAGTGGCACATCGCGCGAGACGATGGCCGGGGACTTGCCACCCAGCTCAAGGGTCACCGGCGTCAGGTTCTCGGCCGCGGCGCGCATCACGTGTTTGCCGATGCTGGTGGCGCCAGTGAACAGCAGGTGATCGAAACGCAATTTGGAGAACGCCATGCCGATATCGGCCTCGCCCAGCACCACGCAGACCAGGTCTTGAGGGAAGATCCTCCCCAGCAATTCCTTGAGCAGTAAACCGGTGGCGGGGGTCGACTCGCTGAGTTTGAGCATCACCCGATTACCCGCCGACAACGCGCCGACCAATGGCCCGACGGCCAGATACAGCGGGTAGTTCCACGGCACGATCACCCCGACCACGCCAAGCGGTTGGTAAATGACTTTGGCCGAGGCGGGTTGAAAGGCGATGCCGACCTTGCGCCGGGAAGCTTTCATCCAGCTATTGAGATGCTGGCGGGTGTAGTGAATGCCATGCAGGCAGGGCATCAGTTCGGCGAGCAGCGTTTCATCGGCGCTGCGGTGGCTGAAGTCCTGGCTGATAGCGTCGATCAGAGCTTGCCGTTCATTGCTCAACAGATCGCGCAGGGCTTTAAGCCACTGCTGACGCTGGGCTGCCGGCGGCATCGGGTTGGCGGCATACGCTGCTCGCTGGGCATCGAACAGGGCTTGGAGTTCTTCCAGAGGCTGCTGTAGGTTCTGCAGGTAGGCGATGTCAGCAGTCATTGTCGGCTCCGGATTTATTGTAATGAGGAACTTTTTAGAGTCTAAGCTCTAGAAAGTCAAATGACATCCTGGCGCGGCTTTGTTTTATCCGCTCCCGGATAGGTCGTAAGATGCCCGTCATCGCCCTCTGAATTAAAGCTCAAAGCCATGGCCCCACGGATCAAAACCAGCGCGCGCATCGTGCAGAACAGCCTGGAGCTGTTCAATCAGCAGGGTGAGCGCAGCATCAGCACCAACCACATTGCAGCCCACATGGAAATTTCCCCGGGTAACCTGTACTATCACTTCCCCAACAAGCAGGCGATCATCGCCGTGCTGTTCAGTGAGTACGAAAGCCTGGTGGACAGCTTCCTGCGCCCGCCCCAGGGCCGCGCCGCCACGGTCGAAGACAAGCGTTTCTATCTCCAGGAATTGCTGGCGGCGATGTGGCGTTACCGGTTTTTGCATCGCGACCTTGAGCACTTGCTCGACAGCGATCCCGAGCTGGCCGCGCGGTATCGACGCTTTTCCCAGCGCTGCCTGATTCATGGCACACACATCTACGCGGGCTTCGTCGAGGCCGGCATCCTGCGCATGGATAAGGTCCAGATCGAATCCCTGACCCTGAATGC
Organism: Pseudomonas sp. ANT_H12B; assembly: GCF_008369325.1. Classification (GTDB taxonomy): domain Bacteria; phylum Pseudomonadota; class Gammaproteobacteria; order Pseudomonadales; family Pseudomonadaceae; genus Aquipseudomonas. The sequence continues at coordinate 232,323 of NZ_VOBI01000002.1, forward strand.
CTGGATCATTCTTACGTCCTGGGTACGTTTTCTGTGCACCACGCGGGAAAACTCCAATCACCTGAGCGAGCAGGCCATTAAACGTGGGGTGTATCAGGTGCTGGTGCTTGAAGCCGGGTTCGTTACCGATCAATCGCGCGACGCGGTGAATGCGTTGTTCGAAGAGTTTTATGTGCCGCTGGCCCAAGCGCTGGAAGAAGTGCAGTAGGATCGAACATCGCCTTAATCACAGGAGCCCGTTATGCCCATTGCGCAACTGATCAGCCCGCAAGCGTTGGACCTGAAAAAGGAGGCGCCAGGGCTGGTGATTCTGGATTGTCGGTTTGCCCTCGAAGACCCGGATTACGGTCAGCGCAGTTATGCCGAAGGGCATATCGCCGGGTCGAGCTTTGCCGATCTTGAGCGTGATTTGAGCGGGACAGTGGTCAAGGGTGTGACCGGGCGCCATCCGCTGCCTGAACCCGAAGACTTGATCGAGCGCCTGCAAGCCTGGGGTGTCAACGCCGACAGCGAAGTGATTTTGTACGACGACGGTCCGGGTGCCTATGCGGCGCGGGCCTGGTGGTTGCTGGCCTGGCTGGGCAAGCGCGATGGCGTATTCATCCTCGATGGCGGGCTCAAGGCCTGGCACGCGGCCGGATTGCCGCTGAGCCTTGATGCGCCAGGCGTTGAGCGTGGCACTTTCACTGGCAAACAGGACGATGCGCTGATCCTGAGTGCCGAACAGCTTCAGCAGCGTCTCGGTCAGCCAGCGCTGACCTTGATCGATGCCCGGGCCTTGCCGCGCTTCAAGGGCGAAGTAGAACCGATTGACCCGATTGCCGGGCACATCCCCGGCGCGCAATGTGCGGCGTTCACCGACAACCTGGGCAGCGACGGGCGTTTCCTGCCGGCCGATCAGCTCAAGCAGCGTTTTGCCGCGAAGCTTGGCAATCGTTCGTCGACCGATCTGGTGGCGTATTGCGGTTCTGGCGTGACGGCCTGTCACAACCTGTTTGCGTTGTGCCTGGCGGGTTATCCGTTGGGGTCGTTGTATGCCGGGTCGTGGAGCGAGTGGATCAATAACCCCGCGCACGGCATCGCCCTCGGCGAATAAACGCAGATCCAAATGTGGGAGCGGGCCTGTTCGCGAAGGCGGATTAACATTCAACATTGATGCTGACTGTTGTACCGCTTTCGCGAGCAGGCTCGCTCCCACATGGGGTATCAGTGTGCTTTGTGAGATTTAACAAAGCCGGGCGCTGCGATACGCCCCCGGCCCCACCCCGTAAACCTGCTTGAATTGCCGACTCAGATGACTCTGATCGGCAAATCCCAATTGCGTGGCGACTTCCAGCGGCAAGCAACCACCCTGTAACAATACCCGCGCCCGGGCGATGCGCTGCTGCATCAGCCAGGTGTGCGGCGGCATGCCGGTGGCGCGGCGGAACACCCGAGCGAAGTGGAAAGGGGAGAGGTTGACCGCTGCCGCGAGTTCTTCCAGAGACGGCGGTGCCGCCAGTTGCGTTTGCAGCAGGTCCTTGGCCAGGGCCACCGCCCGGTGTTCCTTGCCGGGTTTGCCGGCAATCGGCACGGCCGCGTGGCGCTGCAGCAGCGACAGCATCATTTCTCGCCAGACCGTCTGTTGTTGCAGGGCCGTGGAAGGGCTTTCGAGCAAGCGATGCAGTTGGCAGAAACCCTTTACCAGATCCGGATCGCGATACAGCGTGGCGCCGAACGCCGGCAAGTTGTTGGCCGGCAGTTCAAGCTCGGCCAGCAACGAGAGAATTTGCCCGCTATCGGGATAAAACGCCCGATACAACCAGCCGTCTTCCGTGCCTTTATGGCCGGTGTGCAGTTCGTCGGGGTTGATCAGCACAAGCGTGCCGCTGCCCGCCAGGTGTTCAGCACCGCGATAGCGATAACGCTGGGCCCCTGCCATGATCATGCCGATCACGTAGCCGTCATGCACATGGGGCGCGAAGCGATGTTCGATGTAGCGCGCAGACAACAACTCGACCCCGGCCAACGGCGCTGTTTGCCAGAAACGGATCGACTCGCCCTGATCGGTTTCCATAGCCTTACTCGCGGCCTACAGCGGTCAACCATTGAGGAATACGCCGTTCCAGGTAGTAGCCCGGTTGCCGGAACGTCCCATCGACGAAGCCGACATGCCCACCCTTGGCTTGCAACTCGAATTGAGTGCAGGCGGACAATTCGTCGGCTTGCGGCAGGCTGTGGGGAAACACAAAGGGGTCGTCGGCCGCCTGAATGATCAGGGTTGGCGTGCGGATCTCCCCAAGGAAATAACGACTCGAGGCGCGGCGATAGTAATCCTCGGCATCGACGAAACCGTTCAGCGGCGCCGTCACCCGGCCATCGAAGTCCCAGAACGTGCGCATGTTTTCCAGCGAGCCCAGGGCGGCCAATGCAGCCAGTCCATCCTCGCGCCCGTCATGCTGGAACTGCCGCTGCTTGTTCCTGATGTAAGCCACCATTTCACGCATGAAATGCGCCTGATAGACCTTGGAGAAACCCATACCGATACGGTCGGCGCAATGATCGAGGCGGAAGGGCACCGACACAGCCACTGCGCCGATCACACCGCTGTCGCTGCCGGTCTCGCCCAAATACTTGAGCAAAATATTGCCGCCCAGGGAATAGCCGACCGCATACAGTGGCGCCAGAGGTCGTTTGGCTTTCAGGTGTTTGATGGCTTCGGCCAGGTCTTCACTGGCACCGGAATGGTAGCTGCGCGGCAACAGATTCGGCTCGCCCGAACAGCCGCGCCAGTTCACCGCAACACTGGCCCAGCCTTGGGCACCCAGCGCTTTTTGCACTCCGGCCACGTAAGGCGAATTCGACGAACCGGTCAGACCGTGCAACACCAGCACCAATGGAGCAGTGGCGCTATGAGGGCCGTGCCAATCCAGGTCGAGGAAGTCGCCATCTTCAAGCCACAAACGTTCGCGCTGGCGTTCGACATGCGTGGTTTTGCGCCACAGCGGTCCCCACAAAGTCTGCAAGTGCGGGTTGCCGAGGCCTAAGGCTGGTCTGAAGGACGGCGGTTGAGTCATTGCGGAGCGCGGTTGCACATCAATTCTCGGTAAAGGTCTTCGTGAGGCTGCACAACGACGCGGCGGGCCTTCGCCATGACCGCGTCGCCCATGCAAAAACTAACTTGCCACAAAGTCGCCTGATGCGCGACACATGGCATTCGCGGCGCTTTCGATGGGGCTCGGCAACGGTTCCTGATTTGTCTTCGGACCCAGAATTACAGCACTCCATCCCTGCGCGTCGAAATGCTGGTTGAGCGCGGTTTTGACCGATTCGAGGTTCAGCTCAAGGGCCGTTTCGGTGGAGGAATCGAGTTCCAGCGGTAGATTGTGGGCACTAATGCTGTGGAGCTGGCCCAGAATCTGTGCATTGGAGGCGCTATTCAAGGGTGCGCTGCCGGTCAGACGCGTTTTGGTGTTATCGAGTTCTTCTTGTGTCGGACCATAGGCGAGGAAGTCGCCGAACATCTCTTTGATTCGCGCCACCGTTGCATCGGCCAGTTCCGGTCGAGTCTGCAAGTCGATAGTCAGAGTGCCTTGTGCTTGAAGGGCAGAGATACTGGCTTGAACGTCATAGGTCAGGCCTCGAGTTTCGCGAAGATCATTCATCAGTCTGGTGGTGAAAATCTGGCTCGCTATCTCAAGTGCGACATAGTCGGGACTGTTTCGCAGGACGCTTGGCTGGGCAAGTCGAAGGTAAGCCTGGGCCGACGACCGTTCCACGCGCAAAAGACTTTGGGAGGTGGTGGAACTGACCGGTTTCTTGAGGGGGGCGATGGCCGGACTCTGAGGCAATGCATTGGAAATTTGTGCGCCAATGCGTTGGGCTTCTTCCTCCGATAGATCGCCAACCAGCGTTATCAGTGCGTTGCCCGCGCCATACGCTTCGCGGTGGAAATCCTGCGCCTGGGTTTGGGTGATGGAGGCAAGTCCGGTCCTCGTTCCATAGATGGACTGCGCATAACCATGGCCAGGTAACAACAAACCAACGAGGGCCTGATTGGCCTGTAATTCGTAAGACTGGTCCTGCAAATCCAGAAAGTGCAGCAGCTGGGACTTTACGCCAGTCAGGGCATTTTCCGACAACAAAGGCTTGCCGAGCACTTGGGCGAACAGTTCAAGGGCTGGCGCGCGCCGGGTTTCATCGCTCAAGCTGCGCAATGAAAAACTGGCCCGGTCCTGGCTGATGCTCATGCCCAGCTTCGCCCCCAGGTTGTCGAAGGTCTCCTGGATAACGTCACGATCCTTGCCGTCCACGCCTTCATTCAAAAGACTAAAGGTCAGTGCTGCCAGGCCGGGTTTGTGCGCCGTGTGAGCACTGCCGGCGGCAAAACTTACATGGACATCGAACATCGACAGGCCAGTGGTCTGGATGAATAGAATCTTGGTGCCGGACAGCGTTTTATACCCCTTGATCGCCAGCGGCCTGCGGAGTGACGGAACCAGAGGTTCACTCAGTGATTGCAAAGAGGGTTTGGATGGCGTGGACGAAAGGGCAGCAGGCGCCGCGCAGAGCTGCCCACTCAGGGACAGGCCGACCAGCATTAACCACAACGTGCTCACTATGCCGGTGACACATCTGAACTTATTCATTGTTTTTCTCCGGCAGGATTTGCGTAGTGCTCATGCGCGCTCGTGTCAGGTAAGTGATTGCAGCTTGTTGAATATCCTCTGGTGTGACCTTGTTCAGCTCGTCCGACTCCTGATCCGCGAGCCGCCAGTCCAGGCCAATCGTTTCCAGTAAACCGAGGGTGTTGGCCTGGTTGTCCAGATCGTCCTTTGCATAAACCGAGTTGGTGATCAGGAGGGTCTTGGCGCGATCCAGCTCTGCCTTTTCCGGCGCTTTGTCTTTCAGTTCATCGATCATTTGCCATACGCGGGCGAGTGCATCTTCCGGCTTTTTTATTTTGTCGGAATTGAGGTGGGTGCTGATCGTCAGCACTGAATCGCCGCGAGTGAAGGCGTCGTATTCCGATGCGACTTCGGAGAATATCGCTTCACGTAACTGCAATTGCTGTTTGATCCGGGAGCTTTCGGAATCTGCCAAAAGTGTGTTGAGCAGGCGCAGGGCGTGAGCAGTCCGACGGTCTTTGGCGGTGGTCAGGGTAGGCGTATTGAAACTGATGATCAGTCGCGGGGCTGATAACGGTGCGTGCAGTATCAACGACCTTTCCCCCGGCTCAGCCAGTTCGACAGGCGCCAAGGCACTGGGCGTCGGGCGCCGATCAAGATGGCCGAAGTATTGCTGTGCCAGCGCTTTTACGTGATCAGGCGTTACATCTCCTACCACCACAAGCGTGGCATTGTTCGGCGTGTACCAGGCCTGATACCACTCCTGCAATTGAATGACTTTCATTCGTTGCAGGTCGTGCATCCACCCAATCGTCGGGGTGCGATATGCGCTGGCCAGGTAAGCGATGGTGTCCAGTCGTTCAAAACTGCGTGCCATTACTTGGTCATCGATGCGCAGTCGACGCTCCTCCTGAATGACAGTCAACTCCGTCCTGAAGTCCTCAGCGCTCAGCTCTGCGGTGCTCATAAGGTCGGCCATTATTTCAAAAGCGACGCCTAGCCGACCGGGGATCAACGTCTGGTGATAGACAGTGAAGTCCTTGCCGGTGAATGCGTTTTGTGTGGCGCCGAGTTTTTCCAGCGCCATGGCGAACTCTCCGGCGCAGGCTTTGCTGCTGCCTTTGTAGACCATGTGCTCGAGGGCGTGGGACAGACCTGATTGACCGGGCGGTTCATAGCTTGCGCCGACCTTCAGCCAAAGCTGGGAGGTCACCACCGGCGAGCGGTGGTCTTCGCGCACCAGGACTTTGAGTCCGTTATCCAGAACAAATTCGTGGGTCGAAGGGGGAGAGGCGGCGACAGCCATAAGCGGCAGCCATCCGATAAAAAGCAGCACAAACGTGCAGCGGGAGATGTTCATCCGTGTACATCCTCAGTGGTTTGCAGGTATTTGCGCAAACCACTGTGGATCATTTGGCTGGGTATCTGGCGGTAACTATGTAGTGCACATTCCGGCAGATGACGTCAGTGCTTCAGACACTGCGTTGCCACAGCGCGTAGTAAACCCGCCCGGATTTCTGCTCGCGGTGCAGGCGCCAGCTGCTCGGCAAGCCAAGGGACGACGGCGCATTTTCGCTTTCAGTGTAGATCCAGGCTTCGTTGGCCAGCCACTGACGCTCTTCGAGCAGCGTGCAAACGGCAGGCAACAGGTCCTGGTTGAACGGCGGATCGAGGAACACCACGTCATAAGCCGTCGCGGTCTGGGTTTCCAGGTAGCGCAAGGCATCGGCAGTCTGCACCTGGCCGGTGGTGCAACGCAGCGTGCCCAGATGTTCCTTGATGCTTGCGACCGCGATGTTACTGGCGTCCAGCGCCTGACCCATGGCCGCGCCACGCGACAAGGCTTCGAGGAACAGCGCACCGCTGCCGGCGAACGGATCAAGCACCTTGGCGCCCGCGACATACGGCGCGAGCCAGTTGAACAGGGTTTCACGCACCCGGTCCGGGGTTGGGCGCAGGCCCGGGGCATCCGGGAAGCTAAGCTTTCGGCTGCCCCATTCGCCGCCGATGATGCGCAGTTGGTTCACGCCGTTATGCACGTTGTGAACGGGTTTTTTAGGACGAGTGGCCATTAATGCTCCGGAACCCCGAGCGGTTGCTCGGCAGGTTTATCAGTGGGGGCCGGTAACGGCTTTTGCGGCACGGTCGGGCCAGCGCTGACGATGACCATTTTGTCCGTGCTCAAGTGTTTGTTCAGTGCCGCTTTGACCTGTTCGACGGTCAGGCTCTGGGACTGTTGCATGAAGTCTTCCAGGTAACTCAACGGCAGGTTGTAGAAACCCATGGCGCCGAGTTGACCGACGATGTCGGCGTTGCTGGCAGTGGACAGCGGGAAGCTGCCGGCCAGTTCACGCTTGGCGTCGTCGAGTTCTTTTTCGGTCGGGCCGGTTTTAAGGTAGTCGGCGAGTACGTCCTGCACCAATTTCAAGGTGCCTTCGCTCATCTCGGCGCGGGTCTGCAAGTTGATCATGAACGGGCCGCGCGCCTGCATCGGGGTGAAGCCCGAATACACGCCGTAAGCCAGGCCGCGCTTCTCGCGCACTTCGCTCATCAAGCGGGTGCCGAAGCCACCGCCGCCAAGGATCTGGTTGCCCATGGACAGTGCCGCGTAGTCTGGATCTTCACGGTCGATGCCCAGTTGCGCGAGCATCAGGTTGGTCTGCTTGGACGGAAACTCGATGTGACCGATGCTGGCTTTCGGTTCGGTCGGTTGCGCAATTTTCGGCAACGCCGGGCCTTTTGGCAGCGCGCTGGACACCTGAGCGGCAATTGCCTCGGCTTCGGCGCGGGACAGATCGCCCACCAATGCAATGACCACGTTGCCGGCGGCGTAGGCTTTCTCATGGAAGGCTCGCAACTGCGCCAGCGTGATAGCAGGAACGGTTTTCGCCGTGCCGTCGCTGGAATGCGCGTACGGGTGATCGCCGTACAAGCGGCTCATCAGTTCCAGGCTGGCCAGTTTGCCCGGGTTCTGTTTCTGGTATTCGAAACCGGCGAGCATCTGGTTCTTGATGCGTGCGAAGGAGTCGGCAGGGAAGGTCGGTTTGCCCACCACTTCCGAGAACAGTTTCAGTGCAGGCTCGCGTTTGTCCGCGGCGCTGAGGCTGCGCAGGGAAGCAATCGACATGTCCTTATAAGCGCCGTTACTGAAGTCGGCCCCCAAGCCTTCGAAACCCTGAGCGATGGCACCGACATCTTTACCGGCCACACCTTCGTTGAGCATCGCGTTGGTCAGCAAGGCCAAGCCAGGCGCGTCGCCGTCCTGGCTGCTGCCGGCGGCGAAGATCAGGCGCATGTCGAACATCGGCAGCTCCCGGGCTTCGACGAACATCACTTTGGCGCCTTCGGCGGTTTTCCAGGTCTGCACGTCCATCGACCGGTGAGTCGGGGCTTTGCCATCGAGTTCCGCCAGAGACTGCAGCTTCTGGCTGGCCTTGGCCTTGTCGAGGGCTTCGCTGGCCTTGGACTCGTCGGTCTTGGAGAAGTAGAACGCGGCAGACCCGATCAGGGCGACAGCGATCAGGCCAATCAGGGCCAAGCGAGGTTTTTTACGCTCACTCATGAGTCGTCTCCTGTGGCAGTACATGGGCGACGCTGAGACGTTCGCGGGTGAAATACAGCTTGGCGGCGTTCTGGATGTCTTGCGGGGTCACGCTTTCCAGCTCGGCCAGTTCGGTGTCCATCAGTTTCCACGACAGACCGACGGTTTCCAGTTGGCCGATGGCTGTGGCCTGACTGGTGATCGAGTCACGCTCGTAGACCAGGCCAGCGATGACCTGCGCGCGGACGCGTTCCAGTTCTTCGGCGGACGGCGCGGTGGTTTTCAGCTGTTCGAGCAGCTTCCACAGACCAGCTTCGGCCTGGGCCATGGTTTTTTTCTTCTGGGTGTTGGGTGTCGCCGACAGGGTGAACAGGCTGTCGCCACGGGTATAGGCGTCGTAGCTCGACGAACCACCGGACACCAGTTCTTCACCGCGTTCCAGCTGCGTCGGGATACGCCCGCTATAGCCGCCGTCGAGCAGCGCCGAAATCAGGCGCAAGGCGTTCACTGAGCGCTTGTCTTCGGCAGTGGCGATGCTCGGCACGTTGAAGCCGAGCATCAGGCTTGGCAGTTGAGTCTGCACGTGCAGGGTGATCTGTCGCTCGCCGGGCTCGGCCAGTTCCAGTGGGATTTTCGCTGCCGGCACATCACGCTTGGCGATCGGGCCGAAGTAGCGCTGGGCGAGGGTTTTGACTTCGTCCGGGGTCACGTCGCCGACCACCACCAACGTGGCATTGTTCGGCACGTACCAGGATTGGTACCAGTGACGCAGCTCTTCGACTTTCATCCGTTCAAGGTCGGCCATCCAGCCGATGGTCGGCGTGTGGTAGCCGCTGGCCGGGTAGGCCATGGCTTTGAAGCGTTCGTAGGCCTTGGACATCGGTTTGTCGTCGGTGCGCAGACGCCGCTCTTCCTTGATGACCTCGATTTCGCGGGCAAACTCGTCGGCCGGCAAGCGCAGGCTGGCCATGCGGTCGGCTTCCAGTTCGAAGGCCACGCCCAGACGGTCGCGGGCCAGCACCTGGTAATAGGCCGTGAAGTCATCGCTGGTGAACGCGTTCTCTTCGGCGCCGAGGTCACGCAGGATCAGCGACGCTTCGCCGGGGCCGACTTTCTCGCTGCCCTTGAACATCATGTGTTCCAGCGCGTGGGACAAACCGGTCTGGCCCGGCGTCTCGTAGCTTGAGCCGACCTTGTACCAGACTTGGGAAACCACCACCGGCGCACGATGGTCTTCGCGCACGACGACCTTCAGGCCGTTGTCGAGGGTGAATTCGTGGGTGGGTTGTGGATCGGCAGCCAGGGCCGAGAGGGGCAGACAAACTGTGCTGAGCAGCAGGCCTGCAGCGCGGCGGGCTAGAGCATTCATTCGTTTTTAAACCTGTTGAGCTGCCCGCTTGTTCTTAGCGTCAGCGGGCGAGAGGGTGCTAGGATACTGATCCGTTTTACTGGCGGCCACGCCTATCAGGCCTTTGATCGGTCAGCAGGTTGTTTGGGTTGGAGGCTGAAGCTTTGAGTTTGTCAGCTAAACTCTGCGTTTTCGCCGACGTTACCGTTCCAGTCCTTCGTATTAATCGACCTTTGAGGTGCCGTTTGCACCTCGACAAAATGTTGCGCGTGAACAAGCTGGGTCAATCGCAGTCTGTTCTGCATCGAATATTTATTTGCCGAGGCGCCATTTGGCGCGTCGCTACCGTGAGATAGCCGTCCTCCATGTTTGGTTCCAACGACGACAAGAAGACCCCAGCTGCGGCTGGCGAGAAGAAAAGCCTGTTCGGATGGCTGCGCAAAAAGCCGCAGGAACCCGTCGTCGAACAGCCACAGCCACTTCCTGAGCCAGTGCCTGCGCCGGTAATAGAAGAAGAGATCGCGCCGATTGTCTTGCCGATCGCCGAACCGGTGCTGCAACCGGTAGTCGAGACGGCCCCTGATGTTGTCGCTGAAGTGATGGCCCAATCGCCGCTGACGCCTGTTGCCGAGCCATGGTTGACATTGCCGGTGGCGGAAGAACCGGTAGCACTGGTCGAAGATGAGCTGGCGCCGCACATTACGCCGCCAATTCCGGCGCCGACTGCGTTTAGCCCTGAGCCGGTACAGGCGCCGGTTGTCGCGCCGATCGTTGTGGCCGAGCCTGCGCCAGTTGTTCCAGAGCCTGTGGCGCCTGCATTTGTTGCTCCGGTTACTCCGGTTGCTCCGGTTGCTCCAGTTGTTCAAGCGCCAGAGCCTGCACCTGCACCGGTCATCTCTCCCGTTGTCGCCGCACCGGTCGAAGCCCCGGTCGAGCCACCGCGCACCGAAGAGACCAAAGCCGGCTTCTTCGCCCGTCTCAAGCAGGGTTTGTCCAAGACCAGCGCCAGCATCGGCGAAGGCATGGCGAGTCTGTTCCTGGGCAAGAAGATCATCGATGACGAGTTGCTCGAAGACATCGAAACCCGCCTGCTGACGGCCGACGTCGGTGTTGAAGCGACCTCGGTGATCATTCAGCACCTGACCCAGAAAGTTGCCCGCAAAGAGCTGGCCGACGCCGATGCGCTCTACAAGTCCCTGCAAGCTGAACTGGCGGCGATGCTCAAGCCCGTTGAACAGCCGCTGAAAATCACCTCGCAGAACAAGCCGTTCGTGATTCTGGTGGTTGGCGTCAACGGCGCCGGCAAGACCACCACCATCGGCAAACTCGCGAAGAAGCTGCAACTCGAAGGCAAGAAAGTCATGCTCGCGGCGGGTGATACCTTCCGTGCCGCAGCGGTCGAGCAATTGCAGGTCTGGGGTGAGCGCAACAAGATCCCGGTCATCGCCCAGCACACCGGCGCCGACTCGGCTTCGGTTATCTTCGACGCCGTGCAAGCCGCCAAGGCCCGTGGCATCGACGTGTTGATCGCCGACACCGCCGGTCGCCTGCACACCAAAGACAATTTGATGGAAGAGTTGAAGAAGGTTCGCCGGGTGATCAGCAAACTCGACGCCGATGCGCCGCACGAGGTGCTGCTGGTGCTCGATGCCGGTACCGGTCAGAACGCGATCAGCCAGGCCAAGCAGTTCAACCAGACCGTCGAGCTGACCGGCCTGGCGCTGACCAAACTCGACGGCACCGCCAAGGGCGGGGTGATTTTTGCCTTGGCCAAACAATTTGGCTTGCCGATTCGCTACATCGGCGTCGGTGAAGGCATCGACGATTTGCGTACTTTTGAAGCAGAACCCTTTGTCCAGGCGCTGTTTGCCGAGCGGGAGCGTTCATGATTCGTTTCGAGCAGGTCGGTAAACGCTACCCGAACGGACACGTTGGCTTGCATGAGCTGAGCTTTCGGGTCCGTCGTGGCGAGTTCTTGTTTGTCACCGGCCATTCCGGCGCCGGTAAAAGCACCTTGTTGCGTCTGCTGCTGGCCATGGAGCGACCGACCACCGGCAAGCTGCTGCTGGCCGGGCAAGATCTGGCCACCATCAGTAATGCGCAGATTCCTTTCCTGCGTCGGCAGATTGGCGTGGTGTTCCAGAACCATCAGCTGCTGTTCGATCGTACGGTGTTCAATAACGTCGCGTTGCCGTTGCAGATCCTGGGCCTGTCCAAGGCCGAGATCGTCAAGCGCGTGGACTCGGCCCTGGAGCGCGTGGCGCTTTCGGACAAGACCGACTTGTACCCTGGCGACCTGTCCACCGGTCAGCAACAGCGTGTCGGCATTGCACGCGCCATTGTTCACCGCCCGGCTTTGCTGCTGGCGGACGAACCGACCGGTAACCTCGACCCGCGTCTGGCCGCTGAAATCATGGGCGTATTCGAAGACATCAACCGTTTGGGCACCAGCGTGCTGATCGCCAGTCACGACCTGGCACTGATCGCCCGTATGCGTCACCGCATGCTGACCCTGCAACGCGGCCGCTTGATCGGCGACGGGGAGGCTGCGGTATGAGTGCGACACGCAGCCCCAAGGTTTCCGAACGTGTGGCGCCGAAAGCCGCCGACCCGCAACCGCAGAAGAAAAAACGCGACGATGACGATGGCCCGGACTTCGCCACATTGTTCCACGCCTGGGTCGAAAGCCACCGTGCCAGTCTGCTGGACAGTTTGCGTCGCTTGGGCAAACAGCCGATCGGCAGCTTTTTCACCTGCATGGTGATGGCGGTTGCCCTGAGTTTGCCGATGGGCCTGTCACTTTTGCTAAGTAACGTCGAGCGTCTGGGCGGTTCCTGGCAGCGTGCGGCGCAGATTTCCCTGTACCTGCAACTTGAGGCCAGCCCGAGCGAGGGTGAAGCGCTGCGCGAGCAGATCAAGGGCATGCCCGGCGTCGCCGATGCGCAATATGTTGGTCGCGATCAGGCGCTGGAAGAGTTTCAACAGCAGTCCGGTCTGGGCGAGGCGCTCAAGGAATTACCCGAGAACCCACTGCCAGGCGTGGTTCTGGTGACGCCGAACGAAGTCGACAAGCCGGCGCTTGAAGCATTAAGACAAAAACTTTCCGAGTTGCCGAAGGTACAACAGGCACAGCTTGATCTAGTCTGGGTCGAGCGTCTGGCGGCGATTCTCAAGCTGGGCGACCGTTTTGTCTTCGGTCTCACCGTGCTTCTGGTTTCTGCATTACTTTTGGTGATAGGCAATACCATTCGTCTTCATATTGAAAACCGCCGCACAGAGATAGAAGTGATTAAACTCGTCGGCGGCACTGACAGCTATGTGCGCAGGCCCTTTCTGTACATGGGCGCGCTTTATGGCTTTGGTGCTGGGATTCTTTCGTGGGGCGTATTGGCGTTTGGCCTGGACTGGCTGAACGACGCGGTGGTTGGACTGGCCGGTTTGTATGGCAGCGATTTTGCGCTGGCCGGAGTGCCAGTTGCCGACGGTCTGTCTCTCTTGCTTGGCGCGGTGCTGTTGGGGTATATCGGTGCATGGATTGCAGTCGCACGCCACCTGAGGGAGCTTGCGCCTAAGTAGTATCATTTTGCTCGTATTGACCTTTCAGCGTTTATGGGAACTTGTCTTTCGGTTTTCGGTCAATTTTCGCAGTGCTGAACTGCACGAGTTATGTAAGTCGGAGGTTTTTTCGTATGACCAATTCTTTGCAACCTGCATATGCTCTGGTCCCAGGCGCAAACCTGGAGGCCTATGTGCACACGGTGAACAGCATTCCATTGCTGACGCCGGAGCAGGAGCGTGAACTGGCCGAGAGTCTCTATTATGAGCAGGATTTGGGGGCGGCTCGGCAGATGGTGCTCGCCCACCTGCGTTTTGTCGTACATATCGCCCGTAGCTATTCCGGCTACGGTCTGGCTCAGGCTGACCTGATCCAGGAAGGCAACGTCGGCCTGATGAAGGCCGTGAAGCGCTTCAACCCTGAAATGGGTGTGCGCCTGGTGTCCTTTGCCGTGCACTGGATCAAGGCGGAAATCCACGAGTTCATCCTGCGCAACTGGCGCATTGTGAAAGTCGCGACCACCAAGGCCCAGCGCAAGCTGTTCTTCAACCTGCGCAGCCAGAAGAAACGTCTGGCGTGGCTGAACAATGAGGAAGTCCACCGTGTGGCGGAAAGCCTCGGCGTAGAGCCGCGGGAAGTGCGTGAGATGGAAAGCCGCCTGACCGGCCATGACATGGCCTTCGATCCGGCTGCGGAAGCGGACGACGACAGTGCTTTCCAGTCGCCGGCCAACTATCTGGAAGACCACCGGTACGACCCGGCCCGTCAACTGGAAGATGCCGATTGGAGCGACAACTCCAACCACAACCTGCACGAAGCACTGGAAGTGCTGGACGACCGCAGCCGTGACATCCTCTACCAGCGCTGGCTGGCAGAAGAGAAAGCCACGCTGCACGACCTGGCGCAGAAGTACAACGTGTCGGCCGAGCGTATTCGTCAGCTTGAGAAGAGCGCGATGAACAAGCTCAAGTTGTCGATCGCGGCTTAACCTGCGCGAAGGCAATAGAAAACGCCCCGATCATTGATCGGGGCGTTTTTGTTTGTGTCCGTTTTTCCTGAATCACCATAAACCAATGTGGGAGCGACGGTGCGACGATTCGACCTGCTCGCGATGGCGTCAGGTCAGTCGCTATAAATATTGAATGATCAATAGCTATCGCGAGCAGGCTCGCTCCCACAGGGGATCTGCAGTGTTATTGAGACCAAGGTGCGCGGCGTGAATCGTTGATCCCGACCAGATAGCTATCGCCACCCAGCTGACTCATCTGCTGTCGAATCCATCCCGCTCGCCGTGCGACGTAGTTAGTTGGATGACTGGCGCTCCATACTCGCGGGTTAGGCAGCACCGCCGCCAGCAAACTGGCCTGCTGGCGGGATAGCGAGCGAGCGCCAACGCCAAAGTGATGCCGTGCCGCCGCTTCGGCGCCAAATACCCCGTCATCCCACTCGACACTGTTCAGATACACCTCCAGAATCCGCTGCTTGGGCCAGAGCACCTCGATCAGCCCGGTAAACCAGGCTTCCAGGCCTTTGCGCAGCCAGCTGCGGCCAGACCACAGGAACAGATTCTTCGAGACTTGCTGGCTCAAGGTGCTGGCACCGCGAATCGAACCGCCGAGCTCGTTATGGGCCAATGCTTTCTGGATCGCACCAAAGTCAAAACCCCAATGCTCCGGGAATTTCTGATCCTCCCCGGCAATCACCGCGACTTTCAGGTCGTCAGAGATTTCATTCCAGGGTTTCCAGGTGCGTTGCAGGTCGATGGGCTCGCCGTCGAACCAGGATTCGACCTTGCGCTCGACCATCAAGGCCGTTCCCGGTGGCGGTACCACGCGAAAAATCAGAACCAGCAATACGCTGCCGCCCGCGAACCAGAGCAGGGCTTTCGTGAATCGTCGCAAAAATAAACGCAGCATAGAGATGGCTTGGCCGAACCCGTTGAGCGGGCCATTATACAGACCCTGTGGATCGAGTCTGACTGGAGTTCTTCATGCTGCGTGGCTTTCTGATGCTGGCCGCTTTTTTCGGCTTCACCGGCGTTGCCCTGGGTGCGTTCGCGGCCCACGGTTTGAAAAACCGCCTGACGCCCGAATATCTGACGATTTTCCATACGGGCGTCACCTACCAACTGGTGCACACCCTGGCCTTGCTGGGTGTGGCGCTGCTGGCCACACAGATTCCCGGTCGTTTGGTCGCTTGGGCCGGCGCGTCCTTTGTCATCGGCATTCTGCTGTTTTCCGGCAGTCTGTACCTGCTGACCATGACCGGCATCAGCAAGCTCGGGATCATCACCCCCTTCGGCGGGCTGGCATTTCTGGTCGGCTGGTTGTGCCTGGGGCTTGCCGCCTGGCGGTTGAGCTGACCGAGCAGTCCATTTCATGACGAATGGCTTGGGTCGCCAAGACTGATCGGGCTAGAATGCCAGCCCCTAAAAATGATGGCGGCATTCGGTATGCGCATTCAGTTGAACGGCGAATCCCTTGAACTGCCCGACGGTGAAACCGTTGCGGCCCTGCTGACCCGTCTGGAACTGACCGGACGCCGGGTGGCGGTCGAACTCAATCTGGATATCGTCCCGCGCAGCCAGCATGCCGACACCACGCTGAACGACGGTGACAATGTCGAAGTGGTACACGCCATCGGCGGCGGCTAGTCGCCCGGCCCGCAAGGGCACAGAATTCTGCAAGAACCTCACCCCTACAGAGGATTTCCCATGAGCATCGTTCGTAGCGACAAGCCCTTCGTCTTGGCCGGTCGTACTTACCAGTCGCGTCTGCTGGTAGGTACCGGCAAATACCGCGACATGGAAGAAACCCGCCTGGCCATCGAAGCCTCGGGTGCCGAGATTGTCACCTTCGCCGTGCGCCGCACCAACCTCGGCCAGAACCCGGGCGAACCGAACCTGCTCGAAGTCCTGTCGCCGGATCGCTACACCTTCCTGCCAAACACCGCCGGTTGCTTCGACGCTACCGAGGCTGTGCGCACCTGCCGCCTGGCGCGGGAGCTGCTCGGCGGCCACAACCTGGTGAAGCTGGAAGTGCTGGCGGACCAGAAAACCCTGTTCCCCAACGTGATCGAAACCCTCAAGGCCGCCGAAGTGCTGGTCAAGGAAGGCTTCGACGTGATGGTTTACACCAGCGATGACCCGATCATCGCCCGTCAACTGGCGGAAATCGGTGTGATCGCAGTCATGCCGCTAGCCGGTCTGATCGGCACAGGCTTGGGGATCTGCAACCCGTACAACCTGCAGATCATCCTCGAAGAAGCCAAGATTCCTGTGCTGGTGGATGCTGGTGTCGGGACTGCTTCCGACGCCACCATCGCCATGGAACTGGGTTGCGAAGCGGTGCTGATGAACTCGGCCATCGCCCACGCCCAGCAGCCGATCATGATGGCTGAAGCCATGAAACACGCCATCGTTGCAGGTCGCTTGGCCTACCTCGCCGGCCGCATGCCGAAAAAACTCTATGCCAGCGCCTCCTCGCCGCTGGATGGTCTGATCAAGTAAGAGCCATTGATGACTGAATCAAACGACACGCCTATCCAGACGGAAGAAGGCGACGAGCGCCAACACCGCCGCATCAAGAGTTTCGTGATGCGCGCCGGTCGCATGACCGAAGGCCAGCAACGCGGTCTGGACCAAGGCACGCCGCTGTTCGTGCTGCCTCTGGCCGATGCGCCGGTGGACTTCGACCAAGTGTTCGGCCGTTCGGCGCCGCGTTCCCTGGAAATCGGTTTCGGCATGGGCCATTCGCTGCTGGAAATGGCCGCGGCCTCGCCAGAGCAGGATTTCATTGGCGTGGAAGTGCACCGGCCGGGTGTTGGCGCGCTGCTTAATGGCGTGCTGACTCAGGGCCTGACCAACCTGCGAGTCTACGATTGCGATGCGATTGAAGTGCTCAACCGCTGCGTGGCCGACAATAGCCTTGATCGCCTGATGCTGTTTTTTCCGGACCCGTGGCACAAAAGCCGTCACCACAAGCGCCGTATCGTTCAGGCGTCGTTCGCTGAGCTGGTGCGCAGCAAGTTAAAGGTCGGCGGGGTGCTGCACATGGCCACCGACTGGGAACCGTACGCCGAGTACATGCTGGAAGTGATGAACGTTGCGCCGGGTTATCGCAACCTGGCCGAAGACGGCAAATGCGTCCCACGCCCGGCCGAGCGCCCGATCACCAAGTTCGAACGACGCGGCGAACGTCTTGGGCATGGCGTGTGGGATTTGAAGTTCGAAAAACAGTCCTAAGCCATACGCAATGATCGTTCCCATGCTCCGCGTGGGAATGCCTCAACGGACGCTCTGCGTTCGGCTCTGAATGGGACGCGGAGCGTCCCTGGCTGCATTCCCACGCAGGGCATGGGAACGATCATCAGCCCTCAGCGGCGGTCGGCGACGACGCCGATCAACACCAGCACCACCAACAACACCGGCGCCAGGCTGTAGTTGTTGAACTGGCTCAGGCCTTTGATGATCCACGGCGTGGCGTAGATCAGTGCGACGCCGCTGCCGACCATGCACAACAGGGCCATCAGCGGGACGCGCAAGGCGCCGGCGATGCTGCCCAGACGTGCGTCGACCCAGCCTTTGATATCCGCGCCAAACAACACCAGCAGACAGCCCACCAGGGCCAGAGCGATTTCAGACAGGTTGCTACGGCTCCAGCGGGACGCGGTGGCGAGCAGGTCGAGTATCAAATCCATTCGTTTTCCCTTAAGGCTGAAATCAGCTCAAAAATGTCTGCAGCAAGTCATTGAGGAAGAGTTGTCCGCGCGTCGTGGCCGCCAGACGTGACGGTTCGACCTGCAACAAGCCACTTTGTTCTGCTTCGCGGCGGCCTTCGGCGAGGCTTTCCAGGCTCAGCCCGGTGCGTTCCGGGTACAGTCGCGATTCCACGCCCTCGGTCAGGCGCAAGGCGTTCATCAGGAAATCGAACGGCAGTTCTTCATTGGTCAGGGCTTTCTCCCCAGCCTTGAAGCTTTTGGCCGGGTTGAGGTAGTCCTTCGGCAGACGGGTCTTCCAGGTACGGACGATGCGCCCGTCCGGGTGGCTGAGCTTGCCGTGAGCCCCGGCACCGATGCCGATGAAATCGCCGAAACTCCAGTAATTGAGGTTATGCCGCGCCGGACGACCGGGCAGGGCATAGGCCGAGACTTCGTATTGCGCGTAGCCGTGCTCGGCCAACAGCGCCTGACCGGCCTCCTGAATGTCCCACAGCATGTCGTCTTCCGGCAGCGTCGGCGGCTGGTTCCAGAACACCGTGTTGGGTTCGAGGGTCAGCTGATACCAGGACAAGTGGGTCGGCTTCAGGGCGATGGCCTGGCGCAGGTCACTCAGGGCGTCGTCCAAAGACTGATTGGGCAAACCGTGCATCAGGTCCAGATTGAAGTTGTCGAATCCGGCCTGACGAGCCATGCCGGCGGCACGTACCGCTTCGTCACCGTTGTGAATCCGTCCCAGCGCTTTGAGTTTTTCTTCCTGAAAGCTCTGGATGCCGATCGACAGGCGATTGATGCCCAGCGCCCGGTAGGCGACGAACTTCTCTTGTTCGAACGTCCCTGGGTTGGCCTCCAGCGTGATTTCGATGTCGCTGGCAAACGGGATGCGCTGCTCGACGCCTTTGAGCAAACGGCCCAGGGCTTCAGCGCTGAACAGGCTCGGCGTGCCGCCCCCAAAGAAGATCGAGCTCAGTTCACGACCATAGACCGCATGCAGGTCCTGATCGAGGTCGGCCAGCAGCGCGTCCACATATTCTTCTTCCGGCAGCACCGGGCTGGCGGTGTGGGAGTTGAAGTCGCAATAAGGGCATTTGCGCACACACCACGGGATGTGGATGTACAACGCCAAGGGCGGCAGCACAGGCAGGGCCGCCCGAGGCGATTGCGCGTCGCCACCGAAAATCAGTGGTGACGCGGAGGATTCATGGGTCATTTCAAGCCCAGACGCTGGCGCAGCAGATCCATTGCACGGGCGCGGTGGCTGATGAGGTTCTTGTCGCTCGGGCTCAGTTCGGCGCTGGAGCAGTCGCGTTCCGGCACCCAGAACAGCGGATCGTAGCCGAAACCGTGTTCGCCGCTGGCCGCAGGCAGAATACGGCCGTGCCACAGGCCTTCGCAGAGGATCGGCAACGGATCGTCAGCATGACGCACCAGCGCCAGCACGCAGACGAACTGCGCACCGCGTTCGGCTTGCGGCACGTCTTTCAACACGTCGAGCAGTTTGGCGTTGTTCGCCGCATCGCCCTGGCCATCGGCGTAACGCGCCGAATAGATACCCGGCGCACCGCCAAGGAAGTCCACTGCCAACCCCGAATCGTCTGCCAGTGCAGGCAGGCCGGAGATGCGCGCGGCATTGCGGGCCTTGAGAATGGCGTTCTCGACGAACGACAAGCCGGTTTCTTCAGGCTCGACACTGCTGAACTCGCCGATCGAGCGCAGTTGCACCGATTCGCCGAGCATGGCCTGGAGTTCCTTGAGTTTGCCGGCGTTGTGGCTGGCCAGTACGAGTTGCGTGAAGTTCATCATTGGCCAGGGAAAAGCTCTTGGTTGAAATTAATGGTGTTGGTTTTATCGCCGCTCTTCACGTTGATCTGGAAGGTGCGGGTTTCCTGCTGATCCACCGGGAACTGGGCGATGTAATAAATCGCGCCTTGTTCAGTGATCTGTTTGAATTTCAACGAGACGCTCTGGCTGGTGAGGTCTTTGACTGTACCGTCGACTTCAGCGGTCAGAGGCTTGCCATCCTTGAGCACGGAGACGTTGATCACACCCTGATTCTTGCTGCGCGTCAGCCCGGCCGCCTTGGCGATGTCGGGTGTCAGGAACGTGGAGTTGAAAGTGTTGTAATGCACCGTCACATCGCCAAATTTTTCCTGACGTTCACCTTTGATGACGTCGGCGGCCATGGCGGTGACGCTCAGGCAGGCAGTAAATAAAAACAGCGCTAGACGACCCATGTTCGTTCTCCTCGAAGTGTCGCTGTTCAGACCGCGACCTTGTGGTTTTGCAGCCCGGGGCTGCTGACTCGGTAAATACCGATTTCACCTAACAGATTAGGCCATAGCTTACTGGCCCACCCGTGTCTGTGCTGTTGATCCACCGCAAGCCGATCAATGACCTTGGCTTCACGTTCGCGACACAAGGCTTCAAAGTCTTCGAAGGTGCAGAAGTGGATGTTCGGTGTGTTGTACCAGGTGTACGGCAGAAAATCGGAAACCGGCATCCGGCCCTTGCTCGCCAGGTACCAGCGGCAGCGCCAGTGACCGAAGTTGGGGAAGGTGATGATGCATTGGCGACCGACGCGCAGCATTTCGTCGAGGATTCTGTCCGGGTAGTGCACGGCTTGCAGCGCCTGGGTCATGACCACGACGTCGAAGCTGTTACTGGCAAAGTTGCCCAGACCCTTGTCCAGGTCCTGCTCGATGACGTTGATGCCCTTGGCCACGCACTCGGCGATGTTGTCCGGGTCGTTTTCCAGGCCATAACCGGTGACTTGCTTGTTGTCCCGCAGCCAGGTCAGCAACTCGCCATCACCGCAACCGAGGTCGAGTACGCGGCTACCGGCGGGAATCCATTCCTGGATGATTTCCAGATCAGCTCTCATGGCTTTCTCACAACGTAATGCGGTTCATGTAATTGCTGAAGGCCTGCAAGTAGCGCGGGATCGGGATCAGGAAGGCGTCGTGGCCTTGCGGAGCGTCGATCTCCAGGTAGCAGACGTCTTTCTTGGCCGCCATCAGCGCGTCCACCAGTTCCCGCGAGCGGGCAGGGGAGAAGCGCCAGTCGGTGGTGAAGGACATCACGCAGAATTTGGCTGTGGCGCCGGCGAAGGTTTTCGCCAGGTCATCGTCGAAGTTTGCCGCCGGATCGAAGTAGTCCAGTGCTTTGGTCATCAGCAGGTAAGTGTTGGCGTCGAAACGCCCGGAGAACTCTTCGCCCTGATAACGCAGGTAGCTTTCAACCTGGAACTCGACGCTGTGGAAGTCGTAGTTGAGCTTCTCACTCTTCAGACCCCGGCCGAATTTCTCGCCCATGGAGTCGTCGGACAGGTACGTGATGTGCCCGACCATCCGCGCCAGCATCAGCCCGCGCTTGGGGATCACGCCCGCTTCCTGGAACGAACCGCCGTGGAACTCGGGGTCGGTGAGGATCGCCTGGCGCGCCACTTCGTTGAACGCAATGTTTTGCGCCGACAACTTGGGGGCCGAGGCGATGGCCAGGCAGTGGCGAATGCGATCAGGGTAGGTGATGCTCCACTGCATGGCTTGCATGCCACCGAGACTGCCGCCGATCACGGCAGCCCATTGGCTGATGCCGAGCAGGTCGGCCAGGCGTGCCTGACTGTGAACCCAGTCTTCGACGGTCAGCACCGGGAAGTCGGCGCCGAACGGCTTGCCGGTTTCCGGATTGATGCTGCTCGGGCCAGTGGAACCGTTGCAACCGCCAAGGTTGTTCAGGCTGACCACGAAGAATTTGCTGGTGTCGATCGGTTTGCCGGGGCCGATGCAGCTGTCCCACCAACCGGGTTTGCGGTCGTCGGGGCTGTGGAAGCCGGCAGCATGATGGTGACCGGACAAGGCGTGACAGATCAGCACGGCGTTGCTCGCCGTGGCGTTCAGCGTGCCGTAGGTCTCGTAAATCAGGTCATAAGCTGGGAGCGAACGGCCGCAGGCCAAAGCCAGGGGCTCGCTGAAGTGCGCCACTTGCGGCGTCACCAGACCAACAGAATCGGGGGGAAAGGCAGTTGGCATCGACCCTGCTCTCGTTGAAATGAGGCGTAAGTCTAAAGACCACTGCCCCTAGCAGCAAGCAAAGGCCGGGCCTGATTTCATTCAGTTGGACCGAGGTGTTGCAATCGCGAGCAGGCTCACTCCCACATTGGAATGCATTCCCCTGTGGGAGTGAGCCTGCTCGCGATGAACGATGACGCGGTCAGCCTGCCGGGCGCGCCAGATCCGGCAAATCCGGCAACTTCTTCGGCGAGCAAATCCGCACCCGCTTCTGCCGGTTCAACTCGCCGCTGATCAAACTCACCTGGCTCTTGGATACCCCAAACGCCTTGGCCAGAAACGCCATCAGATAGGCATTGGCCTTGCCTTCAACCGGTGGCGCGGTCAGGCGGATCTTCAGGCGATCACCGTGCAGCCCGCAGAAATCATCGCTGCGGGCCGCCGGTTGCAGGTGACATTCCAGAATCAGATCGTCACCGTCCCAGCGAAAGTAGCTCATCAGATCAGCCCGAGCAGCCCCTGAGGCATGAGGGCGAAGTACGCAAGGCGTGGAATCAGCCAGCTTTGCAGCAACTGGATCACGATAAACGCGAAGATCGGCGAGATGTCGAGGCCACCCAGGTTCGGAATGATCCGGCGGAACGGGGCGAGTACCGGTTCAGTAATCTGAGCGACCAGTTCTGCGCCCGGATTGTGGCTCCTCGGGGCGACCCAGGACAGGATCACGCTGATGATCATCGCGTAGAACAGAATGTTCAAAAACAGCGAGAAGAGTGCGATCAGTGACCAAGGCACCAGCAGCAACCAGTCGACGATGAAGCCTTTGAGCAGCAGGATGACCGCTATCAGCAGCATCTGCACGATCAGCGCCAATACCAGCGACGACATGTCGAGCCCGAACATGCTCGGGATGACCCGGCGCAGTGGCTTGAGCAGCGGTTGAGTGGCTTTCACGATGAACTGGCAGAGCGGGTTGTAAAAATTCGCCCGAACCAGTTGCAGGATGAAGCGCATCAGCACAATCAGCAGGTACAGGCTGCCTAGGGTTTTAATGATGAAAATGGCAGCGTCATTGAGTCCGAGCATCATTGATTCCTTTGTAAGAGCTGATTAACGACCCAGTTGTTCGGCCATCTCGGCCGAGCGGTGCGCAGCGGCGCCGAGTGCTTTTTCTACCAGGGCTTCGAAGCCGCCGGCCTGGAACGACTTGATGGCCGCTTCCGTAGTGCCCGCAGGCGAGGTCACACGGCGACGCAATTCAGCCGCGTCCACGTCACTGGAAACCGCCATGTGCGCGGAGCCCAAAGCGGTTTGCAGAGTCAGTTGTGCGGCGATGTCCGCTGGCAGACCGAGCTTTACGCCCGCGGCGGTCATGGCTTCGATCAGCAGGAAGAAGTACGCAGGGCCCGAGCCGGAAACGGCGGTGACCGCGTCCAGTTGTTGCTCTTCGGTCAGCCACAGGGCGATGCCGACGGCCGACAACAACTCTTCGGCCTGGTGGCGCTGTTCAGTCGAAACTTCGGCCGTGGCAAACAAGCCGCTCACGCCCTGACGCAGCAGCGCCGGGGTGTTGGGCATGCAGCGCACGATCGGCTGGGCGCCGAGCCAGTTGTTCATGCTGGCGCAGGTGATGCCGGCGGCGATCGAAACCACCAGTTGATTGGGTTTCAGGTTTGGGCGAATCGCTTCGCAGACGGCTTTCATCGCCTGGGGTTTGACCGCCAGCACGATCACGTCCGCACCTTGAATGGCGTCAGCGTTGTCGGCGAATACTTCGATGCCGTGTTCAGCGTTCACGCTGGCGCGAGTTTCAGCGCCCGGATCGCTGGCGCGGATCTGCGCGGCGTCCAGACCTTTGGCGCGCAGGCCACCGATCAGGCTGGCGGCCATGTTGCCGGCACCGATAAAGGCAATACGAGTCTTGCTCATGTCAGGTCCTTATAAAGAGAGGAGTCAGCCACGTTATGGCTGGCCATAGTCGCGAGCGCCAAACAGGGCCGTACCGATGCGGACCCAAGTGGCGCCCATGGCAATGGCCGACTCGAGGTCGTGGCTCATGCCCATGGAAAGAGTGTCGAGCGGCAGGTTCAGGCTGGCTTGCAGACTCTGCACGGCAGCAAAAGCAGCATCCTGGGCTGCGCGATCGTCAGTCGGCTCAGGAATCGCCATCAGCCCGCGCAACTTGATGCGCGGCAGTTCGCTGATGGCATTGGCCAGGGCCGGCAGGTCGACCGGGGTGCAGCCGGACTTGCTGGCTTCACCGCTGACGTTGACCTGGATGCAAATGTTCAAGGGAGGCAAATCGGCGGGACGTTGTTCGGACAGGCGTTGTGCGATTTTCAAGCGATCCACGGAATGCACCCAGGCGAAGTGCTCGGCGATAGCACGAGTCTTGTTCGATTGAATGGGGCCGATGAAATGCCAGATCAAGGGCAGGTCGGCCAATTCGATCTGTTTGCTCAACGCCTCCTGCAGATAGTTCTCGCCAAAGTCGCGAATCCCGGCGGCGTACGCTTCGCGCAGCGCCTCGGAGGGCTTGGTTTTGCTCACGGCCAGCAGCTGGACACTGTGTTCGTCGCGCTTTGCGGCGAGGGCGGCAGCGTGGATGCGTGAACTAACCTGAGCGATGTTGTCTGCTATCGTGGACATCAAGAGGCGCCAGCGGTCTGAAGGTTCGCGGCATTCTACTGGAATTGAGGAGCGCTATGGATATCACTGAACTACTGGCCTTCAGCGCTAAACAGGGCGCGTCCGACCTGCACCTGTCGGCCGGCCTGCCACCGATGATTCGGGTCGATGGCGATGTGCGGCGCATAAATCTGCCGGCCCTGGACCACAAACAGGTTCAGGCATTGATCTACGACATCATGAATGACACCCAACGGGTGGACTTCGAGAAGCACCTGGAAACCGACTTTTCCTTTGACGTGCCCGGTGTGGCGCGTTTTCGGGTCAATGTGTTCAACCAGAATCGTGGTGCCGGCGCGGTGTTCCGTACCATTCCGTCCAAGGTCCTGAGCATGGATGAGTTGGGCATGGGGGATGTGTTTCGCAAGATTACCGAATCGCCTCGTGGGCTGGTTCTGGTGACTGGGCCGACCGGTTCCGGCAAATCCACCACCCTGGCGGCGATGATTGATTACCTGAACAACCATCGCCATCACCATATTCTCACCATCGAAGACCCGATCGAGTTCGTCCACGAATCGCGCAAATGCCTGATCAACCAGCGCGAAGTCCATCGCGATACCCGCAGCTTTGCCACTGCCCTGCGCTCGGCGCTGCGTGAAGACCCGGACGTGATTCTGGTGGGGGAGATGCGCGACCTGGAAACCATTCGCCTTGCGCTGACCGCCGCCGAAACCGGTCACCTGGTGTTTGGCACGCTGCACACCACCTCGGCAGCGAAAACCATCGACCGAGTAGTGGACGTGTTTCCGGGGGATGAGAAGTCGATGGTGCGCTCGATGCTTTCCGAATCGCTGCTGGCGGTGGTTTCCCAGGCACTGGTCAAGAAGATTGGTGGCGGGCGCATTGCGGCCCACGAAATCATGCTTGGCACCTCTGCGATCCGTAACCTGATCCGCGAAGACAAGGTGGCGCAGATGTACTCGTCGATTCAGACGGGAGGGTCTCTGGGGATGCAGACGCTGGATGTGTGCTTGAAGGATCTGGTGAACAAGGGCTTGATCAGCCGGGATCACGCGCGAGAGAAGGCGCGGTCGCCGGATAATTTTTGAGGGGGAACGATCAGGTCACTTCAAATCAGCGTTGAACGACCTGAAGGGTGTTCTTCTCTTTCGGCAGAACCCGCTTGGCAACCACATAGTGGCTTTCCCAATACGGCTTCTTCAGGGTGTCGATGGTCACCGACTTGCCACGACGCGGTGCGTGGATGAAGCGGTCGTTGCCCAGGTAAATGGCAACGTGATTGACCCGACGACTTTTGATGTTGAAGAAAATCAGGTCGCCGGGCTTCAGATCCTTGCGATCAACTTTCTCGCCATGACCCCTGGCCATCGCACTCGAGGTGCGTGGCAGGTCGAACGTGGCGTCGTTAAACGCGTATTTCACCAGACCGCTGCAATCGAAGCCTTTACTTGGGCTGCTGCCGCCCCAACGGTAAGGAGTACCGAGGACGTTCACGGCGCGGCTCAGCACGTTGCTGCTTTCCTTGGTCGCCATTGGCGGAACCAGGCTGCTTTTGCTGCTCAACTGGGGAGCGCGTTTTACGGCGTGTTTGTTTTTGCTCGACGGAGCAGAAACATGAGATTTCGGGGTGTAACCATTAACGTTTGGAAGACGTTGCTCACGATTGGTGGCGTGGGCGGCCAGTGGCATCAAAAGGCAAATGGTTAGCCATGTCTTGAAAAATGGACGCATTAGGCAAGGCTCATATAAGTTAGCGCGCAACTTTATAACAGCTTTTTTGCCCCTTCCGAGGCCGTTGGTCGATTCAACCTTGGGGTCAACGGAACCAAATAAGCAGAAAATAGACGCGATTGTCGGACACAACGCTTGTGGTACAAGGCTTTGACGGGACACAAGGTAGCATTTGCCATACGTCGGCCACTTGTAAAAAAGTCACAAAGATTTAAAGAATATTTATCTATCGTGTGAATCGAGGTCCTTCATGAACACCTATCAACAGTCCGATCCGCAGCAAGATACCCACAGCAAAGTAATTGGTTACCTGCTGTGGATTCTCGGTTTTACCGGGGCTCATCGCTTCTATTACGGCAAGCCGGTGACCGGGACAATCTGGTTCTTCACCTTTGGTTTGTTGGGTATCGGCTGGCTGATCGACGTGTTTCTAATCCCGGCCATGGATCGTGAGGCAGACTTGCGTTTTACCGCCGGGCCTATCGAGTACAACGTTGCCTGGATTCTGTTGACGTTTCTTGGGGTACTCGGCGTACACCGTATGTATCAGGGGAAGTGGATCAGCGGGTTGCTGTACCTGGTGACGGGCGGGGTGTTCTTTCTGGGGGTTTTGTATGACTTCTGGACGCTGAATGACCAGGTGTCGATTCGCAATGCGCAGAACCGAGGTGCCTTCCGGTAAGTCATCGCGGGCAAGCCCGCTCCCACAGTGATCCCGGTCGTACACAAACGCTGTGTTCGCTGAAGGTCAATGTGGGAGCGAGTCTGCTCGCGAAGGCAGGCAACGCGGTCTTACGCCTGGTGGCTGATGCGTCCATCCACCAAGGTGTACCGCACCACGCCGGGCAGGCTGTGGCCAATGAACGGGCAGTTTTCACCTTTGGACAGCCATGTTTCACCGGCCACCGTCGAAGCCGCCGGGTCGAACAGCACAATGTCCGCTGCACCACCTACCGCCAGTTTGCCCGCCGGCAGGCGCAATGCCTCGGCAGGTCCGGTACTCAAACGCGCCAGTAGCGTTGGCAGGTCCAGCAAACCGTCTTCCACCAGCGTCATCGCCAGCGGCAGCAGCAGTTCAACGCTGCTGATGCCCGGTTCGGTGGCCCCGAACGGCGCCAGTTTGGCATCCCGCTCGTGGGGTTGGTGATGGCTGGAAATGGCCGACACCACACCCGATTTCACCGCTTCACGCAAACCATCGCGGTCGGCGCGGGTGCGCAGCGGCGGCTGGACGTGATAGAGGCTGCTGAAGTCGATCAGCGCTTCGTCGGTCAGGATCAGCTGATACAAGGCCACATCGGCCGTCACCGGCAGGCCGCGAGCCTGGGCCTGAGCAATCAGGGCCACGCCGCGAGCGCTGGTGAGCTGGCTGAAGTGAGCGCGCACGCCGCTTTGCTCGACCAACAGCAGATCCCGGGCGAGGGCCACGGTCTCGGCCGTTTCCGGAATGCCCGGCAAGCCGAGGAAACTGGCAGTCGGGCCTTCGTGGGCCAGGCCACCTTCGGCCAGATCATGGTCTTGCGAGTTGAAAATCACCGTCAGGTCGAAGGTCGCGGCGTATTCCAGCGCGCGACACAGCGTGCGGGTGTTGCGGAAGCTCTCCAGACCGTTGCCGAAGGCCACGCAACCGGCGTCGCGCAAAGCGACCAGCTCGGCCAGTTGTTCGCCGTCCAGGCCTTTGCTCAGGGCACCGATCGGGAACACCTTGGTGTTGCCGGCTTCACGCGCGCGGTCGAGGATCAGTTCGGCCACGGCCGAGGTGTCCAGCACCGGTTTGGTTTTTGGCGGGCAGCACAGGCTGGTGACACCACCGGCTGCGGCGGCACGGGTTTCGCTGATGATCGAACCTTTGCGGCTATAGCCCGGCTCGCGCAGGGCGACGTTCAGGTCAACCAGGCCAGGCGCGGCCACCAGGCCTTTGGCGTCGATGGTGTCGACGGCGACAAAACCGGCTGGCGGGTTGCCAAGGGCGACGATCTTGCAGGCTTCAACGTGGATGTCGGTGACTTTATCCAGACCGCTTGTAGGGTCGATAACGCGTGCGCCGAGAATGCTGAGCTTCACTGGGCGTTCTCCTGCTCGAATTGGCGCTGGGCAGTCTGCCCGCTCATGGCCATGGACAACACAGCCATACGAATCGCGATGCCGTAGGTGACCTGATTGAGGATCACCGAGTGCGGGCCGTCGGCCACCGCCGACTCAATTTCCACCCCTCGGTTGATCGGCCCTGGGTGCATGACGATGCAATCCGGTTTAGCCCCGGCCAGGCGCGCGGTAGTCAGTCCGAACAAACGGTAGAACTCGCCTTCGCTCGGCAGCAGGCCGCCAGTCATGCGTTCACGCTGCAGGCGCAGCATGATCACCACGTCGACGTCTTTCAGGCCTTCGGTCATGTCGGTGTAAACCTTCACACCGTACTGCTCGACGCCGATTGGCAGCAGGGTTTTCGGCGCGATCACGCGGATGTTCGGGCAGCCGAGGGTTTTCAGCGCCAGCATGTTCGAGCGTGCCACCCGCGAGTGCAGGATGTCGCCGACGATGGCCACCGAGAGGTTTTCGAAACCGCCTTTATGTCGGCGGATGGTGAGCATGTCGAGCATGCCCTGGGTCGGGTGGGCGTGACGGCCGTCGCCGCCGTTGATGATCGCCACTTGCGGGCAAACATGCTCGGCGATGAAGTGCGCCGCGCCGGAATCACCGTGGCGCACGACGAACATGTCGGCGGCCATGGCTTCCAGGTTGCGCAAGGTGTCGAGCAGGGTTTCGCCCTTGCTCGCCGACGACGTGGACACGTTCAGGGTGATCACGTCCGCCGACAGCCGCTGGGCCGCCAGTTCGAAGGTGGTGCGGGTGCGCGTGGAGTTCTCGAAGAACACGTTGCACACGGTCTTGCCGCGCAGCAACGGGACTTTCTTCACCGCCCGGGCGCCAACTTCAAGGAACGAGTCGGCGGTGTCGAGGATTTCCGTCAGCAGCTCGCGGCGCAAACCGTCGAGCGAGAGGAAGTGACGCAGCTGGCCCTGATCATTGAGCTGCAGCGGGCGCTTGGTTTCTAGAGGCGTCATCGCGAGGGGGACTCTCAATAGGGCGAATTAAAGGGCGAGGTCTTGCAGTTCGAGCTTGAGTTCCGGGCCAGACAGTTTCACCCGCTCGTGGGCCGCCAGCGCCAGGGTCGCACCGACTACGTTCGGGCGGATCGGCAGCTCACCGGCGTCCAGGTCCAGCAGGCAGACCAGCGACACGCTGGCCGGGCGGCCGTAGTCGAAGAGTTCGTTCAGGGCTGCGCGGATGGTCCGGCCGCTCATCAGCACGTCGTCGATCAGCACCAGGTGCTGGCCTTCGATTTCGAATGGCAGCGCCGATGGGCGCACTTGTGGGTGCAGGCCGTTCTGACTGAAGTCGTCGCGGTAGAAGGAGACGTCCAGGGTGCCAAGCGGCGAATCGCTGCCCAGTTCTTCGAGCAACGCCTGGGCGACCCAGATGCCGCCGGTGCGAATGCCGATGTAACGCGGTTCGCTGATGCCACGGTGTTCCAGGTGTGCCTTGAGACGGATCGCCATCTGGCTGATCAGTTCGGCGGGATTGGGCAGGCTCATGGTTGCTCCTTCTTGGGCCCGAGCCGGTGCGTGCGGGGTTTGGCTCGGGTTGTAGCTATAGAGAGTCGCTAGCAGCGGCTCTTCAGAATTAAATGCAGTCAGGATTCGAACAGTGCGGTGTTTTCGTCGAGCCAGCCTTGCAGCAGCAGGGCGGCGGCGATGGCATCGACCGGGTTGTCGCGGTAACTGCCTTTTTGCCCGCCACGGTCACGTCGCTCACCTTTGGCTTCGAAGGTGGTCAGGCGTTCGTCGTGGGTATAGAAGGGCAGGTTGTAGCGGCCGTTCAGGCGGCGGGCGAATTTCTCGGCGCGCAGGCACATGTCGCTCGGCGTGCCGTCCATGTTCAGTGGCAGGCCGACCACTACGGCGTCGGGCTTCCACTCCTTGATCAAGGCTTCGACCTGATTCCAGTCGGGGATGCCGTTTTGTGCCTTCAAGGTGCACAGCTCGCGGGCCTGGCCGGTAATCACCTGGCCGACCGCAACGCCGATCTGTTTGGTGCCGTAGTCGAAACCCAGAATAAGGCGCAGGGCCATCAGGCGTGCCCCGCCTGGCTGGTGAGCAGGCTGAGGTTGACGCCCAGGTGCTTGGCGGCCGCTTCCAGACGCAGTTCGCTGCTGGTGTTGAACAGGATGTCGGCATCGAACGGGCAGGTCAGCCAGGCGTTCTGCGCCAGTTCGGCCTCAAGCTGCCCGGCTTCCCAGCCAGCGTAACCGAGGGCGATCACGCTTTTTGCCGGGCCGACGCCGTCGGCGATGGCGAACAGCACGTCCTGGGAGGTCGACAAGGACAGCTCACCTTCCAGATCAACGGTTGCCTGAAATGTTTTCCCCGAAGGGTGCAGGACAAAGCCGCGATCGGTCTGAACCGGCCCGCCGATGAAGATCGGCACATGCTGGCAGAGTACCGAGGGGGCGATATCGGGGCGCAATTGCTCGAGGATATCGGCCAGGTTCAAGTCTTGCGGACGGTTGACCACCAGCCCCATGGCACCATTGGCCGTGTGCTCGACGATGTAGGTCAAGGTGTGCGCAAAGTTCGGGTCGGCCATGTGAGGCATGGCGATCAGGAAGTGATGCTTAAGGTAGCTTGGGCTGACGTTCTTCATGAGCGCTAGTGTGGCGTTGGAGGGGCGAACTGACAAGCTGGGGATGCGTTGCAAATGCCTCAAATCTCCGCAAACAACCTGTTCCCTGTGGGAGCGGGCTTGCCCGCGATGACGGCGGTAAATTCGAAATTCATGTGTCGGACTTGTTGCTATCGCGGGCAAGCCCGCTCCCACAAGGTTTTGTGGCGGTCAATTACTGAACAACCGGTCCCCACGCGCAAACTTCCAGGTGCGGATGATTTCCAGACGATCGATGTCTGACAAATCCCCGGTAAACGGCGAAAACGGCGCCGCCAGCCGCACAATCCGTTGGGCCGCCTGATCCAGCAGCGGTTGCCCGGAGGATTCGAGCACCAGCACTTCATACAGCGAGCCGTCACGGTTGATCGAAACCATCAGGCGCAAATTGCCGTAGATCTGCTTGCGCCGCGCTTCGTCGGGGTAATTGAGGTTGCCGATACGCTCGACCTTCTTGCGCCATTCGTCTTTATACCAGGCGCCTTTGTCACGCATGGTCGACGCGGCGCTCAGGCGGTGGATACGCGGGCGCTTGGCGTACAGCTGTTGTTCATTGGCCAGTTCGGCTTCCAGGCTGGCGATGTCGCTGGACAGCTGTTCACTGTCAAACGTCGGCGCCGTCACTGCTGGTTTGGTGACGGGTTTGGGCTCTTCGGTTTTGGTCGCGGCTTTTTTCGGCTTCGGCGCGACAGTCGTCACGGCAGCCTTGGGTGCGGCTTCCTGAACTTCAGGCTTGGCCGCTGGCGGTGGCGTGACTTTCTGCACCTTGTTGTCCTGGAAAGGCGCGACCTCGGTGGTCTTGGGAGTCGCCTTTTTATCCAGCGTGCCGCTGCCTTGCTGATTCTCTTGCGCGAGGAAATCGGCTTTTTCAGGCTTTTTTTCGCTCTTGAACGTAGCGAGGGTGATTTCCAGGGTTTTGCTGATTTGCTTGGGTTCGACCACGGCGAACCCCACGCCCAGCAGCAAGGCCAGGTGAATCAGTGCCGCGAGAAACAGGGTAAAACCGAGGCGATCGGCCGGGCGCACACCACGGTGGGCGAGATCAGCGGGCAGATCGGACGGGAGCGTCATGACAAAAAAACCAACATCGCGTTTTTCACAGGCCGCGGATGATAACGCAATGTTGGTCGTTTCTTGGCTGTTCTATATCAACGGGCCTTGAGCTTCTGATCGATGGCATCCATCAGCATCCCGCCGATGTCGGTGCCGAACGCATTATCAATCTCGCGAATGCAGGTCGGGCTGGTGACGTTGATTTCCGTCAGGTGCTCGCCGATCACGTCGAGGCCGACGAACAGCAGACCTTTCTCACGCAGGGTCGGGCCGACTTGGGCGGCGATCCAGCGATCTTTCTCGGTCAGCGGACGCGCTTCGCCACGGCCACCGGCGGCGAGGTTGCCACGGGTTTCGCCAGCAGCTGGAATCCGCGCCAGGCAGTAATCCACCGGTTCGCCGTCGATCATCAGAATGCGCTTGTCACCGTCAACGATTGCCGGGAGGTAACCCTGGATCATGATCTGCTGTTTGCCATGCAGGGTCAGGGTTTCGAGGATCACCGAAAGGTTCGGGTGGCCGGCGGTGTGACGGAAGATCGACGAACCGCCCATGCCGTCCAGCGGCTTGAGAATCACATCGCCATGATGGTCGGCGAATTCGCGCAGTACGTCCGGGCGACGGCTGACGATGGTTGGCGGCGTGCACTGCGGGAACAGCGTGGCGAACAGTTTTTCGTTGCAGTCACGCAGGCTTTGCGGCTTGTTGACCACCAGCACGCCAGCGCGCTCGGCCTGCTCCAGCAGGTAAGTGGAGTAGACGAATTCCATGTCGAACGGCGGATCCTTGCGCATCAGGATCACGTCCAGATCGCTCAGCAGCGCGTCGGTCTCGGCTTCGAGCTCGAACCATTTTTCCGGGTTGGCGAAGACTTTCAGCGGACGCATCCGCGCACGCGCTTCACCTTCGGCCTGGTACAAATCGCTCTGTTCCATATAGAACAGTTCCCAGCCGCGCTTCTGTGCGGCCAGCAGCATGGCCAGCGAGCTATCCTTTTTATAGGAAATGCTGGCAATAGGATCCATGACAATCCCGACGCGAACGCTCATGGGTTTTTCCTCGAATTTGGGTGGTCCGACTGGACACGAAAAAGTGGCGTCAGATTGGCGCTCAGTGTGTTCCCGGTCAAGGAAAAACCACCGCGCCGGTCCCCCGATAGATTGCATTTGGAGACTGTGCTAAAAAGGCTGCCACATCGTTCCGGCCCTTAAACATCAAGGGTTTCGAGCCTCCGGTTATCGGAAATGGACAATTTGATTCGCAAAGGCGACGGCAGAGCATTTATGGAACAGCATTCCAGCGCCCTGAAGGTCATGGTAATCGACGATTCGAAAACGATTCGCCGCACCGCCGAAACGCTACTGAAGAATGTGGGATGTGAGGTCATTACGGCCATCGATGGTTTCGATGCCCTGGCCAAGATTGCCGACAATCACCCCGGCATCATCTTTGTCGACATCATGATGCCGCGTCTGGATGGCTATCAGACCTGCGCTTTAATCAAGAACAACAGTGCGTTCAAGTCCACGCCAGTGATTATGCTGTCGTCCAAGGACGGGCTGTTCGACAAGGCCAAAGGGCGCATCGTTGGCTCCGACCAGTTTTTGACCAAGCCTTTCAGCAAGGAAGAGCTGCTGAACGCGATCCAGGCCCATGTACCGGGCTTCGCCGCCGTTTTGCCGCAGTAGGACACGCACAGGACGCTCGGCCAGCGGGCCCGGTGTCGACAAGAATGGGGAAGACCATGGCACGTATTCTGATCGTCGATGATTCGCCGACTGAAATGTACAAACTGACCGGCATGCTGGAAAAGCACGGTCATGAAGTGTTGAAAGCCGAAAACGGCGCCGACGGCGTGGCCCTGGCCCGTCAGGAAAAACCCGACGCGGTGTTGATGGACATCGTCATGCCCGGCCTCAACGGTTTCCAGGCGACCCGCCAGCTGACTAAAGACCCGGAAACCGGGCACATCCCGGTGATCATCATCACCACCAAGGATCAGGAGACCGACAAGGTCTGGGGCACGCGCCAGGGCGCCAAGGACTACCTGACCAAACCAGTCGATGAAGAAACGCTGATCAAAACCCTGAACAACGTGCTGGCCGGTTGATCGTCCGGCCATGACCGAGTCACTGACGGCTTTCGAACTGCTGCTGCAGATCGACCGGCGCTGCCGCCTGCTGGCGGCGGACTTGCCGTCACAGCCGACCCGCCAGGACAGCTGGAGCGGCATCGGTTTTCGCTTGGGCGAACATTGGTACGTCGCGCCCATGGGTGAAGTCAGCGAAGTGTTGCATGAGCTGCGGCTCACGCAATTGCCGGGGGTCAAACCCTGGGTCAAGGGCGTGGCCAACTTGCGCGGGCGATTGTTGCCGGTCATGGATTTGTGCGGCTTCTTCGGTCATGAACTGTCGGCCTTGCGCAAACAGCGGCGGGTGTTGGTGGTAGAGCATAGCGATGTGTTCACCGGGCTGATGGTCGATGAAGTTTTCGGGTTGCAGCACTTTGCCCAGGACAGTCTTGAGCCGGTGCCATCGAGCGAGCTGAACGGCGCCATCGGCGCCTTCGTCAAAGGCCGGTTTCAGCGTGAGCAGATTTGGCAGGTGTTCAGCCCGTTTGCGTTGGTGCAGTCACAAAGCTTTATGCATGTAGCGGTGTAAACGCGGATCCCTGTGGGCGCCGGGCTTGCCCGCGATGCAGGCGACGCGGCCTGACGTCGAACCGAGTTGATGCCATCGCAGGCAAGCCAGCTCCCACAAGGTTCTCGGCAAGGTTCACAGGTGTTGGTAAACAGGCGAGGACCGATGATAAAAGCAAAAACAGGCAAGCCAGAAGGGTCGCGCAGCCGCTCGCAGATCATCGCGCTGTTCATCGCGCTGATCATCTTCATCATGCTGCTGTTCGCCAACTTCGCTTACCTCAACACCCAAGCCACATACGATAAACAGTACATCAGCCACGCCGGTGAGCTGCGCGTCTTGTCCCAGCGCATCGCCAAGTACGCCACCGAAGCCGCTGCCGGCAAAGCGGCGGCGTTCAAATTGCTCAGTGATGCGCGCAATGATTTTGCCCAACGCTGGAGCTATCTGAAGAAGGGCGACCCGTCCACCGGCCTGCCGCCGGCGCCGTCCACCGTGCGCCCGGAAATGCGCGCCGTGCAGCTCGACTGGGAGCGTCTGCTGAAAAACACCGATGCCATTCTCTCCAGCGAACAGACCGTGCTGTCGCTGCATCAGGTCGCCGCCACACTGGCCGAAACCGTGCCGCAGTTGCAGGTCGAGTACGAAAAAGTCATCGAAACCCTTCTTCAACGCGGTGCCCCGGCCGCCCAGGTCGCGATGGCCCAGCGTCAATCGCTGTTGGCCGAGCGCATTTTGGGCGCGGTGAACACCGTGTTGTCCGGTGATGAAAATTCGCAGCAGGCCGCCGACGCCTTCGGTCGAGATGCCGCACGTTTCGGTCAGGTGCTCAACGGCATGCTCCAGGGCAATCCGTCGCTGAAGGTCAGCCAGGTCGAAGATCGCGATGCGCGCGCACGGTTGATCGAAATTTCCGAGCTGTTCGAGTTCGTTTCGGGCTCGGTGGATGAAATCCTCGAAACCTCGCCGGAGCTGTTCAAGGTCCGCGAATCGGCGACCAACATATTCACCCTGTCGCAAACCCTGCTCGACGAAGCCTCGCATCTGGCTGGCGGTTTCGAAAACCTCGCCGGCGGGCGAAACACCGACGAAATCGGTGGCTACGTGCTGGGCCTGGCGGCGTTGATGTCGATCATCCTCATTGGGTTGGTGATGGTGCGCGAAACCAATCGTCAGCTGCGCGAGACCGCCGAGAAGAACGAGCGCAATCAGAACGCGATCATGCGGCTGCTGGACGAGATCGAAGACCTGGCCGACGGCGACCTGACCGTGACGGCGTCGGTGACCGAAGACTTCACCGGGACCATCGCCGACTCGATCAACTATTCCGTGGACCAGCTGCGCGACCTGGTGGCAACCATCAACCTCACCGCCGGCCAGGTCGCTGCGGCGGTGCAGGAAACTCAAGCTACCGCCATGCACCTGGCGCAGGCCTCGGAACATCAGGCTCAACAGATTTCCGAGGCCTCCACGGCGATCAACGAGATGGCTCAGTCCATCGATCAGGTGTCGGCCAACGCGGCGGAATCGTCGGCGGTGGCCGAGCGTTCGGTGGAAATCGCCAACAAGGGCAACGAGGTGGTGCACAACACCATCCACGGTATGGACAACATTCGTGAGCAGATTCAGGACACCGCCAAACGCATCAAGCGTCTCGGCGAGTCTTCTCAGGAAATCGGCGACATTGTCAGCCTGATTGATGACATCGCCGATCAAACCAATATCCTCGCACTCAACGCCGCCATCCAGGCGTCCATGGCCGGTGACGCCGGGCGCGGGTTTGCGGTGGTCGCCGATGAAGTGCAACGGCTGGCCGAACGCTCATCCGCGGCGACCCGGCAAATCGAAACCCTGGTGCGGGCGATCCAGACCGACACCAACGAAGCGGTCATTTCCATGGAACAGACCACCACCGAAGTGGTGCGCGGCGCCCGTCTGGCGCAGGATGCCGGAGTGGCCCTGGAAGAAATCGAGGGCGTATCGAAGACCCTCGCGGCGCTGATCCAGAGTATTTCCAATGCAGCGCAGCAACAGACGTCTTCGGCCGGGCAGATTTCCCTGACGATGAACGTGATCCAACAGATCACCACGCAGACCTCGTCCGGCTCCACCGCCACTGCCGAGAGCATCGGTAACCTGGCTAAAATGGCCAGTCAGTTGCGGCGTTCGGTGTCCGGCTTCACCTTGCCGGCCGCGAAGGCGCAGGCTGTGGACAAAGCTTGAACCGCCCCCGGGCGCATGCTTCTTGACTGAAGTGAGGATTGGAGTGGTTTATGGGTGATCGGCACGACTATGTGGCCCTCGAGTGGGTCAAAGGCGAGATTGCCGAAACGCTGAAGCAGGCTCATCAGGCAATCGAAGACCTGCTGGATGACCCGCAGGCGACGCACGCCCTGAGCGATTGTCTGGCGTGCGTCCATCAGGTTCACGGCAGTTTGCAGATGGTCGAGTTCTACGGCGCGGCGCTTCTTGCCGAAGAAATGGAACAGCTGACCACGGCCTTGCAGCACAACCGTGTCAGCCATCGCGATGAGGCGATCCATCTCTTGATGCAAGCCCTCGGGCAATTGCCGATCTACCTCGACCGGGTGCAAGGCGCCCGTCGTGATTTGCCGCTGGTGGTGTTGCCGCTGATCAACGATCTACGCAGTGCCCGTGGCGAAAGCCTGTTGTCGGAAACCAGCCTGTTCAGTCCGCAATTGCCCCACTTGCCACCCCTGGACGAAGCGTCGCTGGCGCTGCTGGAACCTGCGGATTTACCGAACGTGCTGCGTAAATTGCGGCAAATGTTGCAGATGGCCCTGGTCGGGTTGCTGCGTGAGCAGGATGGGGAAACCAACCTCGATTATCTGACCAAGGTTTTCGCACGGCTCGAAGGCTTATGCGCAAATGCGCCCCTGAGCCCGTTGTGGCAAGTCGCCTCGGCGCTGGTCGAAGGCATGCGCGGCGGTGCGATCGCTAACAGTCCGGCGCTGCGCAGCCTGTTCAAGGACGCCGACAAAGAGCTCAAGCGCCTGCTCGAACAGGGCATGCCCGGAATCAATCAGCCGGCGCCGCCGGAGTTACTCAAAAGCTTGCTGTTCTACATTGCCAAGTCCGAACACCCCACCGGGCAGATGCTGACCATGAAAGATCGCTACTCACTTGACGATGCGCTGCCTGACAGCGCGATGGTCGACGAAGAACGAGCACGGCTGGCCGGCCCTGACCGCGACGCGATGCGCTCGGTGTTGGCGGCGCTGTGCGAAGAGCTGGTGCGGGTCAAGGAGCGCCTCGACCTGTTCGTGCGCAGCGACCGGCAGCACACCTCCGACCTCGAAAGCCTGCTGGCGCCCCTGCGGCAAATTGCCGACACCCTGGCGGTGCTGGGTTTCGGTCAGCCGCGCAAGGTCATCATCGATCAACTGGCGGTGGTGCTGAGCCTGGCCCAGGGCCAGCGCGAAC
Organism: Pseudomonas sp. ANT_H12B; assembly: GCF_008369325.1. Classification (GTDB taxonomy): domain Bacteria; phylum Pseudomonadota; class Gammaproteobacteria; order Pseudomonadales; family Pseudomonadaceae; genus Aquipseudomonas. The sequence continues at coordinate 270,339 of NZ_VOBI01000002.1, forward strand.
CCAACGACGCGATCCTCATGGACGTCGCCGGCGCCTTGCTCTATGTCGAAGCGACCCTGGCCGGAATGGTCGGTACCGTCGAGCCGGAAAGCCAGGATGAAAGCCGTCTGCCGACCACCGACCTGACGCAGATTCACCAGATCGTGATCAAGGAAGCACGCATCTGCCTGCAACAGGCCAAGGACATGATCGTCGATTACATCGACGCCGACTGGGACCGTCAGCACTTGCAGCCATTGCCGGCCTTGCTGACCCAGGTGCGCGGTGCGCTGGCGATGATTCCGCTAAGCCGAGCGGCGAATCTGATCGAGACGTGCAACAACTTCATCCGCGAGCACCTGCTGCTGGACCCGGATCACCCCGGCTGGCAGGAACTGGACAGCCTGGCTGACGTCGTCACCAGCATCGAGTATTACCTGGAGCGCCTCAGCGACGACCCCGAAGCGCTTGGCGAACAGTTGCTCGACGTTGCGGAAAAAAGCCTGGCCGCGCTCGGTTTTTTCCCCAGCGAGCAGCAGGTGCCGGTGCTTGAGGATGTGCTCAGCCCCAGTGAAGCGCAGGTCATGCAGGACCTTCAGGCGCTGGACGATCCTGAGGTCGTGCAGACCTTGGCCGACGTACTCGCCAGCCCCGTGTCTGCGGTCAATCCGCCAGCCCTGACCACACCCGGCAGCCTGTTGCCGCCGCCAGTGGGCGAGGAGCCGGTAGACGATGAGCTGCGGGAAGTCTTCCTCGAGGAGACCGACGAAGTCCTGGAAATTCTGGGTGAATACCTGCCGCGCTGGTCGGCCAATCCCGACAACAAATCGGACTTGAGTGAACTACGCCGGGCCTTCCACACGCTCAAAGGCAGTGGCCGGATGGTGCGTGCGCTGATCCTTGGCGAACTGGCCTGGGCCGTGGAAAACCTGCTCAACCGGGTGCTTGAACAGAGCGTGCCACCCGGGGCGGCAGTGCAGCAGTTGCTGGCGGAGACGTTGAACCTGTTGCCGGAACTGGTGGCTGAATTTGCCGCTAATACCCAACGTCAGCGCAACGATGTCGATCAATTGGCCGCCCGCGCGCATGCCTTGGCCAAGGGTGATGCGCCTGCCAGCGATGAGGACACGCAAGATGTTGCTGCTCTCGATCCGCTGTTGCTGGAGATTTTCCGCAAAGAAGCCGAGACCCATTTAAGCAGTCTCAACCGCTTTCTCGACCAGGCAGCCGAACACGTACCGTTGCAGGCCAACGACGAATTGCAGCGGGCATTGCACACCCTCAAGGGCAGCGCTTCCATGGCCGGCGTCTTGCCGATTGCCGAGCTGGCCGCGCCCTTGGATCAGTTGGCCCGGGAGTACAAGGCCCACCTGATTGCCCTGGACCTGGACGAAGTCGAGCTGCTGCTGGAAGCCGAAGGACTGTTTCGTCTCGGGCTGCGACAGCTCACGCGCGACCCGCTGGGGGACATTCCCGGCGCCCGCTCGTTGATCGAGCGCACCCAGGCGTTGCTGGCCGAGCGTCTGCAAACCTTGCTGAGTGCACCGAATACCGGCCTGCGCACCAAGCGCGATCCGCAGCTGATCAATAACTTTCTCGCCCAAGGCATGGACATCCTGCTCGACGCCGAAAGCCTGTTGCAGCGCTGGCAGCAGCACCCCGGCGAGCGTCAGGAACTCAGTGCGCTGCTGGACGAATTGACCACCCTCGGCGAAGGCGCGCACCTGGCTGATTTGCACCCGGTGGATGAGCTTTGCGAAGCCTTGCTCGACCTCTATGGTGCGGTCGAAGAAAGCAGCCTGGCGGTCAGCGAAGCGTTTTTCCATGAGGCACAAAGTGCCCACGAAGCGCTGATCAACATGCTCGACGAACTGGCTGCCGGCCAGGAAGTCAGCCCGCAACCGGAACGCATCCGGGCCTTGCACGGGTTGCTCGACGCCAGTCTTGATCCGTCGGCAATGGGGCTGATTCGAAGCGACGGCAGCCGAACCTTGAGCATCCGCGAACTGGGCAGCGCCACCGCCGAACTGGAGCAGACTGCCACCCAAGTCGAGCTGGACGATGAAATCGTTTCGATCTTCCTCGAAGAGGCAGTGGATATCCTCGAAAGCGTCGGCCAGGCCTTGCAGCGCTGGCTGAGCGACCCGGACAATGCCGCGCCGTTGTTGTCCTTGCAGCGAGATTTGCACACCCTCAAGGGCGGCGCGCGGATGGCCGAGATCGAGCCGGTCGGTGACCTGGCCCATGAATTGGAAAGTCTTTACGAAGGTCTGGTGGACCGCCGCTACACCCACAGCGAAGCGCTTGCGCACCTGCTGCAACAGAGTCACGACCGGCTCGCGCAGTTGCTCGAACAGTTGCAGAACCAACAGCCATTGGGCGATCCGAGTGAGCTGATCCAGGCCATTCGCGAGTATCGCCAAGGCAATGCCAACGCTGTTGAAGTGGCCGAGCCGGCCAGGGCTGAGGATTCACCGGGCCATGATCCAGAGCTTCTGGAGATCTTCCTCGAGGAAGGTTTCGACATCATCGAAAACTCCGGTGCGGCGCTGGTGCGATGGCAGGCCGAACCTTCGAATCGCCAGGAAGTGGAAACCCTGCTGCGCGACCTGCACACCCTCAAGGGAGGCGCGCGGATGGTGGAAATCGCCCCGATCGGCGACCTGGCCCATGAGCTGGAATTCCTCTACGAAGGCCTCTCCGCTGGCGTGCTGCAATCCACGGCTGCGTTGTTCGAGTTGTTGCAAAGCAGCCACGACCGCCTGGCGCAGATGCTCGACGCAACCCGCGCTGGCCAGCCGTTACCGCCGGCCGATCGACTGATCGATGCGATCAAGAATTTCAGTCATCCGGCCGTGCTCGAAGCGCCGGTTGCGACACCTGCGGTGCTTAAACCCGAGCCGCCCGCGCTGCAACCCGATGCCAGTGCGGACATGGTCAAGGTCTCGGCGGAACTGCTCGACGACCTGGTCAATCTGGCTGGCGAGACGTCGATCTTCCGTGGCCGGATCGAACAACAGGCCAACGACGCTCAAGTCGCGTTGAACGAGATGGAAACCACCATCGAACGGATGCGCGATCAGTTGCGTCGCCTGGATACGCAAACCCAGGGGCAGATTCTCAGTCGTCAGCAAGTCGAAGCCGAACGCCTGGGTTACGAAGAATTCGACCCGCTGGAAATGGACCGTCATTCGCTGTTGCAGCAATTGTCTCGGGCGCTGTTCGAGTCGGCTTCCGACCTGCTCGACCTCAAGGAAACCCTCGACCGGCGCAATCAGGAAGCGCAAAACCTGTTGCAACAGCAAGGCCGCATCAACACCGAGTTGCAGGAAGGCCTGATGCGTACGCGCATGGTGCCGTTCGAACGGATGATGCCGCGCTTGAAGCGCATTGTTCGTCAGGTCTCCAGCGAGTTGGGCAAGGACGTGGAATTCATCGTTGGCAATGCCGAAGGCGAGATGGATCGCAACGTCCTCGAACGCATGGCCGCGCCTTTGGAACACATGCTGCGTAACGCTGTGGACCATGGGCTGGAATCCGCCGAGGTGCGTATCGCGGCAGGTAAACCGGCGCAAGGTCGAATCACGCTTGATCTGTCGCGAGAGGGCGGCGACATCATTTTCGACATCCGCGACGATGGCGCCGGTGTGCCGCTGGACGCGGTGCGGCGCAAGGCGATCAAGCGCGGATTACTCGCCCCGGACAACGACCTCAGCGACCGCGATGTGTTGCAGTTTATCCTGCAACCGGGGTTTTCCACGGCCGAGAAAATCACCCAGATTTCCGGGCGCGGCGTCGGCATGGACGTGGTTCACGAAGAAGTCCGGCAGCTGGGCGGGAGTATGAGCATCGACTCTGTGCCCGGGCAAGGCGTGCATTTCCGGATTCGTCTGCCGTTCACCGTGTCGGTCAACCGCGCGCTGATGGTGCAGTGCGGGGACGATCAATACGCGATCCCGCTGAACACCATCGACGGCATCGTGCGCGTGCTGCCCAACGAACTCGAAGGGCATTACCGGCTCGATCCGCCGACCTACAAATACGCCGGGCAACACTATGAACTGTGCTATCTCGGCGAACTGCTGAAAACCAGCCACCGTCCGAAACTGCTGGGCCAGAGCCTGCCGCTGCCGGTGTTGCTGGTGCAGTGCAATGAGCGGCACATCGCGGTGCAAGTCGACTCCATGGCCGGCACTCGCGAGATCGTGGTCAAAAGCCTCGGCCCGCAGTTTGCAGCGGTGCAGGGTTTGTCCGGGGCCACGATTCTCGGCGATGGCCGGGTGGTGCTGATTCTCGATTTGCTGGCACCTATTCGCGCGATGCAGGCCCGCGTGCCGCAACAGTCAGCGACTCAGGACGCGGAGGTCGAGCCGCACAAGCCATTGCTGGTGTTGGTGGTCGACGACTCGGTCACCGTGCGCAAGGTCACCAGCCGTTTGCTCGAGCGCCACGGCATGAACGTACTGACCGCCAAGGACGGTGTCGACGCCATGCTGCTGCTCGAAGAGCACCTGCCTGACCTGATGCTGCTGGACATCGAAATGCCGCGCATGGACGGCTTCGAAGTGGCAACCCAGGTGCGCAGCGATGAACGATTGCAACACCTGCCGATCATCATGATCACTTCCAGAACCGGCCAGAAACACCGCGACCGCGCCATGTCCATCGGCGTCAACGACTACCTCGGCAAGCCGTACCAGGAATCGGTGCTGCTCGAAAGCATCGCCTTGTGGAGCAAAACCCATGCTTGAGCACCGCACCAGCAACCTGACCGGCCTGCTGTTGCCCCTGGCTGACCGCAACCTGATCCTGCCCAACGTCGCCGTTGCGGAGCTTATTGATTACCAACCCAGCGCCTTCGACCTCGACACTCCGCCGTGGTACCTCGGGCGGGTCATGTGGCGGAACCGGCAGATTCCGTTGCTCAGTTTCGAGTCGGCGTGTGGGCAGAAAATCGTCATCGGTGAGCGGGCGCGGATTGTCATTCTCAATGCGCTCGGTGGGCGGCCCGATTTGAAATTCATCGCCTTGCTGGTGCAGGGGATTCCGCGCTCGTACAAGCTCGACAGTCAGTTGAGCTATGTGGATGTGCCGTTGTGCTCGCTGGAACAGGCGGCGGTGCAGGTGGGGGAGCAAGTGGCCAAAGTCCCTGACTTATTGGCGCTGGAGGAGTTGTTGATAAAGGCCGGGCTCGCCAATTGATTCGGCGGTGATTTCACCGGCGTCATCGCGGGCAAGCCCGCTCCCCCAGTATTTGAGTCACTCGCAAAACCAGTGGGAGCGGGCTTGCCCGCGATGACGTCAGCACTGGCAGCGAAAGTCGTCTGTCAATCATTACGGCGACCGTAACGATCCGTCTCTCTGCTTGATTGATGTCCCCCACCCAACGCTCCTAAGGTGACTCCCACGACAGCGAACCCGTGGAGTGGTCATGACAACAACAATATCCCCCGACTCGCGATGGACGCGGCGGCGCAGCGAAAAGCAGCGACGGCTCGAGCTGGTACGGGGTATCGCCGACGGTGTGGTGTTGCCCACCGACAAGATCGTTGCGGCGCTGGAGGCGTTGATCCTGCCCGGCGACCGTGTGGTGCTGGAAGGCAATAACCAGAAGCAGGCGGATTTCCTCTCCCGCTCCCTGGCCAAGGCCGATCCCGCGAAACTGCATAACCTGCACATGATCATGCCCAGCGTCGGACGCTCCGAGCACCTGGACCTGTTTGAACGCGGCATCGCCCGCAAACTCGACTTCTCTTTCGCCGGCACCCAAAGCCTGCGCATCAGCCAGCTGCTGGAAGACGGCCTGCTGGAAATCGGCGCGATCCACACCTACATCGAGCTCTATGCGCGGCTGGTGGTCGACCTGATTCCCAACGTCGTGCTCTCCGCCGGTTTCATGGCCGACCGCGCCGGCAACATCTACACCGGCCCGAGCACCGAAGACACCCCTGCATTGATCGAACCGGCCGCCTTCAGCGACGGCATCGTCATTGTCCAGGTCAATCAGTTGGTGGACGATGTCAGCGAACTGCCTCGCGTCGATATCCCGGCCTCCTGGGTAGATTTCGTGGTGGTGGCCGACAAGCCGTTCTACATCGAACCGCTGTTCACCCGCGACCCTCGCCACATCAAGCCTGTGCACGTGCTGATGGCGATGATGGCGATCCGCGGGATCTACGAAAAACACAACGTCCAGTCCCTGAACCACGGCATCGGTTTCAACACCGCCGCCATCGAATTGATCCTCCCGACCTACGGCGAATCCCTGGGCCTGAAGGGCAAGATCTGCCGCAACTGGACCCTCAATCCGCACCCAACCTTGATCCCGGCCATCGAAAGTGGCTGGGTCGAAAGCGTGCATTGCTTCGGCACTGAACTGGGCATGGAAAACTACATCGCCGCTCGCCCCGACGTGTTCTTCACCGGGCGCGACGGCTCCCTGCGTTCCAACCGGATGTTCTGCCAACTGGCCGGGCAATACGCGGTGGACCTGTTCATCGGCGCCACCCTGCAAGTCGACGGCGACGGTCATTCCTCCACCGTGACGCGCGGCCGCCTGGCCGGTTTCGGTGGTGCGCCGAACATGGGCCATGACCCGCGCGGTCGCCGCCACGGCACACCGGCCTGGCTCGATATGCGCCACGATGACGCTCCCGAAGCGCTGCTCGAACGCGGCAAAAAACTCGTGGTGCAAATGGTCGAGACTTTCCAGGAGGGCGGCAAACCGACCTTCGTCGAAACCCTCGACGCGGTGGAGGTGGCGAGAAAAAGCGGCATGCCACTGGCGCCGATCATGATTTACGGCGACGACGTCACCCACCTGCTGACCGAAGAAGGCATCGCCTATTTGTACAAGGCGCGTTCGCTGGAAGAGCGTCAGGCAATGATCGCGGCCGTGGCCGGAGTCACCGTCATCGGTCTGCGCCACAACCCGAAAGACACCGCCCGCATGCGCCGCGAAGGCCTGATCGCCTTGCCCGAAGACCTCGGCATCCGCCGCACCGACGCCACCCGCGAACTGCTCGCAGCGAAAAGCGTGGCCGATCTGGTCGAGTGGTCCGGTGGCCTCTACAACCCGCCCGCCAAGTTCAGGAGCTGGTAATGCACGCATTTAACCTGCAACCCAAACCTCTATCGCTGACCGAACGGCTGGCGGATATGGCAGTCGACGCGCTGATCGACGAAGCGGATCTGTCACCGAAACCGGCGCTGGTTGATCGTCGTGGCAATGGTGCTCACACCGATTTGCATCTCGGGCTGATGCACGCCTCGGCGCTGTCCCTGTGGCCTGCGTTCAAGGAAATGGCGGAGGCCGCCATCGAGTTTGGCGAAATCGGATTACCGATGCGCGAAGCCATTGGCCTGATCGGTCGGGAAGGGGAGCAACAGATGCTCGCCACCACCGATGGCGTGAACACTCATCGCGGGGCGATCTGGGCTTTGGGCCTGTTAGTCGCTGGAGCCGCGCTGGAACCTGAGTCTACCGCCGCAAGTTCTATCGCATTACGCGCCGCACGCCTGGCCCTGCTCGACGATCGTTACGCGCCACGTCTGTTGAGCCACGGCGCGCAAGTCGCCCAACGCTACGGCGCTCGCGGTGCGCGTGAAGAAGCGCAGCTGGGTTTCCCGGCAGTAATTCAACGCGCACTGCCACAACTCAAACGCAGCCGCTCCACCGGTCATGGCGAGCAGAACGCTCGGCTCGATGCCTTGCTGGCGATCATGACGAATCTGGCCGACACCTGCGTGCTCTACCGCGCAGGCGAACACGGCCTGCAGACCATGCAACTCGGCGCGCAAGCCGTGCTCGATGCGGGCGGCAGTGCCAGCCTCGCCGGCCGCCGCCGTTTGCATGAGCTGGACCAACAACTCATCGCGTTGAATGCCTCGCCCGGCGGTGCTGCCGATTTGCTCGCAGCCTGCCTGTTCGTCGACCGCATCGAGTCTGGCGACGCCCTCATCCAGGGAGCTTTCTGATGGAAACCTTATCTTTTGAATTCCCCGCCGGGCAGCCGCCACACGGCCGGACGCTGGTGGGCTGTGTCGGCTCGGGCGATCTGGAAGTGCTGATCGAGCCAGGGCAGGCCGGCAAACTGACGATCAAGGTGCAGACCTCGGTCAACGGCGCCGAACAACGCTGGCAGCATCTGTTTGCGCGAATGTTCGACGGTCAGACACCGCCGGCGATGGCCATCGATATCCACGATTTCGGGGCGACGCCGGGTGTGGTGCGCTTGCGTCTGGAACAAGGCTTTGAGGAGATCGGCCATGACTGATCTCCTAAACAAACATAGCTTCGTCGAACTCGGCGCCCGGCAACGTGCCAAGGCCTTGCTCGACGCCGGCACCTTCCGCGAATTGCTCGACCCGTTTCAGCGCGTCATGTCGCCATGGCTGTCGCGTCAGGGCGTAGTGCCGCAAGCCGATGACGGTGTGGTGATCGCCAAGGGCAGCATCGGTGGATTGCCGGTGGTGATCGCGGCCATCGAAGGCGCGTTCCAGGGGGGCAGCCTCGGTGAAGTCGGCGGGGCGAAGATTGCCGGTGCGCTGGAACTGGCCGCCGAAGACAACCGTAAAGGCATCGCGACCCGCGCCGTGCTGCTGCTGGAAACCGGTGGCGTGCGTTTGCAGGAAGCCAATCTTGGGCTGGCGGCGATTGCCGATATTCATGCGGCGATTGTCGATCTGCGCCAGTACCAGCCAGTCGTTGGCGTGGTGGCGGGCAGCGTTGGCTGCTTTGGCGGGATGTCGATTGCCGCCGGGCTGTGCAGCTATTTGCTGGTAACTCAGGAAGCGAGGCTTGGCCTGAACGGCCCGCAAGTGATCGAACAGGAAGCCGGGCTTGAGGAATACGACTCCCGTGATCGTCCTTTTATCTGGAGCCTGACCGGTGGCGAGCAACGTTTCGCCAGTGGTCTGGTGGATCGTTTTGTCGCTGACGACGTGGCGCAGGTTCAGCAGCAGGTCAGTGAATTGCTTAAGCAAGGTTTACCGAAACAGCAACGCAGCCGTCAGGCCGAATGGTTCCTGCAACGGCTGGCCCGTCTGGACACCGAGCCGCAAATCGAGCCGTCAACGGTTCGCGATCTGTATCAAGGAGAGCGCTCATGAGTTCGTATTCCCTGAGAGGCTTGAGCTGGTTCAACGCCTTGAGTGCAGGTGCGAAACCGGTCGAAGGTTTGCCGGCATCGTTGATGGTTGCCGATGGTGTGTTGGGTGAGCAGCCCGTGCGGTTTATCGCGGTGGTGGCTGATCCCGACAACCGTTTCGTCCGCGCCCGAAACGGCGAGGTCGGTTTGCTGGAAGGCTGGGGTTTGGCCAAAGCGGTGGACGAAGTCATCGCAGCCGATCTGGACAAACCGCACAAACGTGCCTTGATCGCCATCGTCGATGTGCCGAGTCAGGCTTACGGTCGGCGCGAAGAAGCGCTCGGGATTCATCAGGCATTGGCCGGTGCTGCGGACAGTTATGCCCGTGCCCGGTTGGCCGGTCACGCAGTGATCGGTTTGCTGGTGGGCAAAGCGATGTCCGGGGCGTTTCTGGCTCATGGTTATCAGGCCAATCGGCTGATCGCCCTGCGCGATCCGGGCGTGATGGTTCATGCGATGGGCAAGGCTTCGGCGGCGCGGGTGACCTTGCGCAGCGTCGAAGAGCTGGAAGCATTGGCCGCCAGCGTGCCGCCGATGGCATATGACATCGACAGTTACGCGACCCTTGGTTTGCTGTGGGAAACCTTGTCGGTGGAACAGATCGAGCAGCCGACGGCGGCGGATCTGACGCGGGTGGCTGAATGCCTGAGCCAGGCGATTGGTGATGTCGCCACCAGTGGCCGAGACCTGAGCAGCCGCTTGGGCGCCACCAACCGCGCGGCGTCGAGCCAGGTGCGCCAACTGTTGAGAGCGCAGTGGTGAACACGCTTCTGGCCCACGACCTGCTCTGGGGGATGACCCCGGAGCAATTGCCCGCGGATGCACCTTCGTGGGTGATCGAGTCGATCAGTGCGGGTCAACCGGTGGTGGTTCGGCGTGCGTTGAGCGCGGCGGATCAGATCGCGGTCGGCGTGCGTGGGTGTTTGCGTGAGCAGCGTTATGCAACGGTGATGTCGGTCGATGCGATCCAGCGTCAAGTCCGGCCGGAAGCGCTTTGCAATGTCTCGATTGATCGGGGTTTGCCGGCAGTGCGCGCCCTCAAACAACTGCGGTCGATGCTCGATTCCTGTGAGTGGGTTTGGGGTGTCAGCGGCAGCGCCGGGTTTGAATTGGCCAGCGGTTTTCAGGCGTTGCATGAGGGCAGCGATCTCGACTTGATCCTGCGTACACCGCAGCCGTTGGATCGTGTGCAGGCGCAAGAACTGGTGAAACGTCTCGATGCCTCGGTGTGCTGGGTGGACATGCAACTGCAAACGCCAAACGGCGCTGTGGCCCTGCGCGAATGGGCCGGGTCCTCGGAACGGGTCCTGCTAAAAAACGCCACTGAAGCCTGTCTGGTAACCAATCCGTGGAACCCGCAGGAGCAAGCAGCGTGAGCAGCTTGCTGGTGTTCCCGGGCCAGGGCGCGCAGCAGCCGGGCATGCTCCATCGTTTGCCTCGCGAGACGGTGATCGAGGCGAGTGACGTGCTCGGCGAAGACACTTTACTTCTTGATTCTGCTGAAGCGCTGAAGTCGACAAGGGCTGTTCAGCTCTGCCTGCTGATTGCCGGCGTCGCTACTTCACGCCAGTTGCTGTTGGCGGCGGATTACGTGGCCGGGCTTTCTATCGGCGCTTACCCGGCAGCGGTGGTCGCCGGTGCTTTGAGCTTCAGCGATGCTCTGCATCTGGTCAGCCTGCGCGGTGAGCTGATGCAACAGGCTTATCCACAAGGCTATGGCATGACCGCGATCATCGGTCTGGATCTGGCCACGGTGGAAGATTTGCTGGCACAGGTTCACAGCGACGCGACACCGGTTTACCTGGCCAACATCAACGCCGATAACCAGGTGGTGATTGCCGGCAGCGATGGCGCGATGAAGGCGGTTGCCGCGTTGGCCAAAGGTCGCGGTGCAGGTCTGGCCAAACGTCTGGCCGTCAGCGTGCCGTCCCACTGCCCTCTGCTGGACGCACCTGCGAAAACCCTGGCCGCAGCCCTCGCCAAGGTGCCATTGAAAACTCCGACAACGGGTTATCTGAGCGGCAGTCGCGCCCGGCCGGTCACAAGCATCGAAGCCTTGCGCGACGACCTGGCATTCAACATGTGCCGCGTGGTGGATTGGCGCGGCACGGTACAAAGCGCCTATGAGCGTGGCGTACGTCTACAGATCGAACTGCCGCCCGGTGCGGTGCTGACCGGGCTGGCGCGCCGGGTATTCGAGCAGGGCACCGTGATTGCCTTCGACGGTGCGCGGCTCGATACCTTGCAGGCGCTGTTGCGTGAGGAGGGAAGCCGCCAACCTTAAACCCCGACTCAGGCCTTCGAACAACAAAAACAACATTCGACGATGCACTTTGAGGACAACAACAATGATTATTTACGGTGTGGCGTTTCTCGCCTTTTGTACCCTGACGGGTATTTTTATCGGCGAGCTGCTCGGCAAGCTGATAGGCGTACCGGCCAACGTCGGCGGTGTCGGTATTGCGATGCTGCTGTTGATCGGGCTCGGGAGTTACCTCAACAAAAGCGGCTGGTTCAAAGGTAAAACCGAACAGGGCGTGGAGTTCTGGAGCGCAGTTTACATTCCGATTGTCGTTGCCATGGCGGCACAGCAGAACGTTTATGGCGCGTTCAAGGGTGGACCAATGGCGATTCTGGCGGGAGTGGCTGCAGTCACCATCGCTTTTGCCTTGGTGCCGGTGCTGGTTCGTATCGGTAACAAAGAACCGGCCTCGGTCATTCCTTCTAAGACTGCAGGGTGATCACCATGTACGAATCGATGATGAAGGTGATTACCGGTTACGGGCTGATCAGTGGCTTTGCGATTGTCGGCGTGACCATGTGGGTGTCCTACTGGATGTCCAATACGTTCACCAAAGGCCGCTTGCATGGCTCGGCCATCGCCATTTTGCTCGGCCTGTTGTTGTCCTATATCGGTGGTGCGTTGACCGGAGGCCAGAAAGGCGTGGTGGACATCCCGTTACTGTCCGGGATCGGTCTGCTGGGCGGTGCCATGTTGCGCGATTTCGCCATTGTGGCCACGGCGTTCGGCGTCAGTGTCGATGAACTGAAACGTGCCGGTTTTGTCGGAGTACTGGCGTTGTTCGTCGGCGTCGGGACGTCGTTCATTGCCGGTGTCGCCGTGGCCATGGCCTTCGGTTACACCGATGCGGTAAGCCTGACCACCATTGGTGCCGGGGCCGTGACGTATATCGTCGGTCCGGTAACCGGGGCTGCCATCGGTGCCAGTTCCGAGGTCATGGCGCTGTCGATTGCGGCAGGGTTGATCAAAGCCATTCTGGTGATGGTCATGACGCCGTTCGTGGCGCCAATGATTGGTTTGAACAACCCACGCAGTGCGGTGATCTTCGGGGGCTTGATGGGGACATCCAGCGGTGTGGCGGGAGGGTTGGCGGCCACGGATCCGAAACTGGTGCCTTATGGTTGCCTGACCGCTGCGTTCTACACAGCATTAGGCTGTTTACTCGGGCCTTCATTGCTGTTTCTGATCATGCGCGGATTAATGGGCTGATGTCTTCGAGGGTAAGCCACTCTCCCACAGGACCTGCGCAATGCCTGTGGGAGCGTGGCTTGCCCGCGAAGGGGGCGCCGCGGTCTCAGGCATTGCGATTGGCATACATCCGACACTCAGCCAGCAACGCCAGCAGATTCGGATCCCGCTCCTTGGCCTTCAAGAACACCACCCCGATGTGCTGCTGCAACCGATACTTTTCCTGCAGCGGAATCAGCTTCACCCGGTTCTCATACACCGCCGCAATCCTTCCTGGCAGCAACGCATAACCCACGCCCGAGCTGACCATGCTCAGCAGGGTAAAGATGTCGTTGACCTGCATCGCCACCTTTGGCTCGAACCCCGCCTGCCTGAACACCCGATTACCGTCCTGATGCGTGGCGAAGCCCTGGGTCAGCGTAATGAATGTCTCATCGCGCACTTCGGCAAGGTCGACTTCGGTCCGTTGAGCAAACTTTGAGTCGGCTGGTGTGGCCAGGAACATGTCATCGGAAAACAGCGGGATTTGCTCGCAATCCGGGTCGTTGACGCTTTCATCCAGGGACACCAGGATCGCGTCGACTTCCATGTTTTTGAGCTTGTACAACAGGTCGAAGTTCGAACCGAGGATCAGGTCGATATTGAGCTCGCTGCGGCGGATTTTCAGGCCCATGATCAGCTGCGGCACGGTCTTCACCGTCAGCGAATACAGCGAGCCAAGCTTGAAGCGCTCGGCGGAGAACCCGGCGGCTTCGCGGGTCAGGCGCACGGTTTCGACCACGTCCTGAATCAGCTTTTGCGCGCGTTCTTCCAGCACGTAAGCGCTTTCCAGCGGCGTCAGATTGCGGCCTTCGTGCTTGAACAGCGGGCAGCGCAGGGCGCTTTCCAGAGAATGAATTGCCCGGTGCACGCTGACATTGCTGGTCTGCAACTCGGCGGCGGCCCGGGCCAGGTTGCCGGTGCGCATGAAGGCCAGGAACACCTCGAGTTTTTTCAGGGTCAACTCTTCATCGATCAGCATGGCGGGGACTCTTATTCGAATGTCTCGATTGTGCACGTATGTAGGTTCTTGGGGGATTTGTGTTCTGCAACATTGCGCTTTTAGTCTCAAGGCCTGAGCCTTGCGCATTGTTGTAACGAATTCCGAGGTGAGCAACACATGTATCACGGGGAAAGATTGAACGCCTGGACGCATCTGGTCGGGGCGGTGGCGGCAGTTGTCGGGGTGGTGTGGATGCTGGTGATCGCCGGCATGGACGGTAGCCCGTGGAAGATCGTCAGCGTAGCGATTTACGGGTTTACCTTGCTGGTGCTTTACAGCGCGTCGACCGTTTACCACAGCGTGCGTGGGCGCAAGAAAGAGATCATGCAGAAGGTCGATCACTACTCGATCTATCTGCTGATTGCCGGTAGCTACACGCCATTCTGCCTGGTGACGCTACGCGGGCCGTGGGGCTGGACGCTGTTCGGCATCGTCTGGGGGCTGGCGCTGATCGGTATCCTGCAAGAGATCAAACCGCGTTCGGAAGCGCGGATTCTATCGATCGTGATCTACGCGGTGATGGGTTGGATCGTGCTGGTGGCGGTCAAACCGTTACTGGCGGCGTTGGGCAGTACAGGTTTTGCCTGGCTGGCGTCGGGCGGCGTGTTGTACACCGTGGGCATTGTCTTTTTTGCGCTGGATAGTCGTTTGCGCCATGCCCACGGGATCTGGCATCTATTCGTGATCGCCGGGAGTTTGCTGCACTTTGTGGCGATTATGTTTTACGTCTTGTGAGGCCGTCACGGGATCAAACGATCCAGTTGCGCCTGCGCCCGTCGGCTGAACACCTGCAGCAAATCGCTCAAGGTGTGCGGCGGCGGTTCGTCGGCGCGGGTCACTGCGTACAACGTGATCGATAACGCTGGCGCCAGAGGTCGAATCGCCGTGGTGGCGGGGGACGCGCCAAGCGCGGTAAACGGATCGATCACCGCCAACCCGGCACCGGATTCAACCATCGCCCGCGCCAGCGAATAGGTCTGCACCGCGATGCGTACCCGTGGTGGTGGCGTGACCGCCTCAAGGTAACTGTCGAGCCTGGCTGCCAGCGGGTCGGCGCTGGACAGGCCGATCAGTGGCGCACCCGCCAGTTCGATCAACGGCAACGGTTGGCCCAAGGCGTCGTCGGGCCAATAGCCCAACGGCGCCAGCGCCACCAAAACTCCGCTGGCCAAGGCCAGTGCTTTGAGTCCCGGATGATCCGGCGCTTGCAACGTCAGCGCGACATCCACTTCGCGCATCAACAAATTCTGAATCAGCTCACGGCTGTGGGCGCTGGACAGCTCGCAGGCAATGTCCGGGTAACGTTGCGTCCATTCGTTGATCGCCGGCGGCAGCAGCGACAGGGTCAGTGCCGGGGTTGCGCCGATCCGTACGCTGTGGCCCGGCTCGCGGCGCAGGCTCTGGGCCAGACGTCGCACGCCTTGCAAGCTTTCGGTGACTTTGTCGACCTCGCGCTCAAGCTCCAGCGCTTCGGGCGTGGCCTGCAATTTACCGCGCACCCGCAGGAATAACGGGAAGCCCAGTTGCTGTTCGGCGTGTTGCAGCACTTTGCTCACCGCCGGTTGCGATACGTGCAGCAGCTGCGCGGCGCCACTGACCGAACCTGTCTGGCGAATAGCCTGGAAAATCTCGATGTGTCGCAGTCGCATGGCAAATCCATAACCTTTGTTTATGGGTCAGGCATCTTTATGCATTGTTCAACGTCTGTCACCTGGTCCTAACCTGAGGCCTGTTTCAACAACGCTTAAGGACAGACATGGCTCAGCGGGTTTGCATCATCGGTGGCGGCGTTATCGGGCTGACGACAGCCTACGCACTGGTTCGCGAAGGCATCGACGTGACGTTGATCGAGGCCCGGGATTCGTTGGGCAGCGAGACCAGTTTCGCTAACGGCGGGCAGTTATCCTACCGTTACGTCGCGCCGCTGGCCGATGCGGGCGTACCGTTGCAGGCGCTTGGCTGGATGTTGCGCGGTGACTCGCCATTGAAGCTGCGCCCGCGTCTGGACCCGGCGCAATGGCGCTGGATGGCGTCCTTTCTGGCAGCCTGTCGTCGCTCGGTGAATCAGCGCAATGGCGCGCATCTGCTGCGTCTGGCGCTGCTGAGTCAGGCCACGCTGCAAGGCTGGCGCGAGGAAGATCGCCTCGACGGATTCGACTGGCGGCGCAACGGCAAACTGGTGACGTTTCGTGAAGCCGCGAGTTTCGAACATGCCCGCCATGCCCTGGCTGATCCGCGACAGCAACAGGTGTTGTCCCGCAGCGAGTGCGCACAGTTGGAGCCTGCACTCGCCGAGGCGCCGTTTGTGGGCGCGATTTATACCCCCGATGAGGAGGTCGCCGATTGCCATGCTTTCTGCCAGCAACTGCTGGCTCGACTTCAGGCGTCGGGACGTTGCGAGTTTTTGCTTGGCCGCAAGGTCACCGGCATTCGCCATGCGGACGGTGCGGTGCAGGCGGTCGAAATGGGTTCACAGGTGCTGCCGGTCGAGCAACTGGTGATGGCTGCCGGTCATCGCAGTCCGGCGTTGGCGTTGCCGGGCATGAACCTGCCGCTGTATCCGCTCAAGGGCTACAGCCTGACCTTGCCCATTCGCGCCGAGCATCGGGCGCCAGACCTGAGCATCACCGATTACAACCGCAAGATCGTTTACGCCCGCATCGGTGAACAACTGCGCGTGGCGGCAATGGTCGACATTGTCGGTTTCGACCCGGCGCTCGATCCCAAGCGTCTGGCGCTGATCAAGCGCCAGGCGCAGGAAACCTTGCCCAATGCCGGCGATTACGATGCCGCCATCGAATGGGCCGGCATGCGCCCGGCGACCCCCAGCGGCGTGCCGTTGATTGGCGCCACGGCATACCGCAATCTCTGGCTCAACCTCGGTCATGGCGCTCTGGGTTTCACCCTGGCCTGTGGCAGCGCTCGGTTGCTTGGCGAATTGATTGCCCGGCGCGCACCTTCGATCGAAATGCTGGGCCTCGCACCTCGCGTCGCCTGACTTGAAAAGGAAAAACCGATGAGCATTAACCGTATCAACAGCAACAACCGTCTCTCTGGCGCGGTGACCTTTGGCGATCTGGTGTTTCTCTCGGGACAGGTTCCGGGTGACAGCCCCGACGTCACCGGCCAAACCGCCGAGGTGCTGGCGAAAATCGATGCGTTGTTGGCCGAAGCTGGCAGCGACAAGGATCATCTGCTCAACGCGACCATTTACCTGAACGACATTGGCCGCGACTTTGCCGCCATGAACGAGGTCTGGTCGCAGTGGCTGTCACCGGGCAACGCGCCGACCCGCACTACTTTGCAGGCGCAGCTGGCCCGTCCAGAGGTTCTGGTGGAAATCACTGTGATCGCCGCCCGCCGCTAATCGCTCTACCCACAACGGAGAATAACAATGCAAAAAATCACGTTGATCGGCTGCACCCTCGGCCTGCTGCTCGCCAGTCAGGTCCAGGCCAACGAAGCGCCGCTGACCGGTACGCTGAACAAGGTCGCCAATGCCAAGAGCATCACGCTAGGCTATCGCGACGCGTCGGTGCCGTTCTCTTATGTGGGTGATCACTCGGGGCAGCCGATGGGCTACTCGGTGGATCTGGCGAGTAAGATTGTCGAGCGCATCAAGCAAAAACTCGAGCTGCCGGATTTGCAGGTGAAGTACAACCTGGTGACCTCGCAAACGCGCATTCCACTGGTGCAGAACGGCACGGTCGACCTTGAGTGCGGCTCCACCGGCGTGACCGCCGAGCGCATGCAGCAAGTGGCGTTTTCATATGGGTTTATTTATGTGAAGGGGCAGTTGCTCACGGCGAAGGACAGCGGCATAAAAAGCTTCGCCGACCTGCGCGGCAAGAACGTCGTGACCACCGCCGGCACCACCAACGAGCGGTTTCTGAAGAGCTACAACATCGATCACAAGATCGATATGTTCGTCATCAGCGCCAAGGACCACGGCGAAGCTTTCCAGATGTTAGAGACGGGTCGGGCGGCGGCGTTCTATATGGACGACGCGCTGCTTTATGGTGAGCGCGCCAAGGCCCGTGATCCGCATAAATGGGTGGTGGTTGGCGAAGAACAATCGCGGGAAATCTACAGCTGCATGGTGCGCAAGGGTGATCCGCAGTTTCTCGAGTTGGTGAACTCGACACTTGCCGATCTGTACAGCTCCGGGGAAATCAACGGCATCTACAACCGCTGGTTCCAGCAGCCGATCCCGCCCAAAGGCTTGAACCTGGAATTCCCGATGACCAGCGAGCTGAAGGCAATCATCGCCAAACCGGTGAGTGATCCGGTGCAATAGTTCCTGACTGATCGTTCCCACACTCTGCGTGGGAACGATCAGTACGCGGTCTCCTGTGGGAGCGGCGGTGCGACGATTCGACTTGCCCGCGAAGAGGCCTTAGAAATCACCCCAAAGTTGCTGGGCCACCGCCAACGCCACCACCGGCGCGGTTTCGGTGCGCAACACTCGAGGGCCGAGGCGGGCGGCGTGAAAACCGCCAGCCTTGGCCTGCTCGACTTCAGCGTCGGACAACCCGCCTTCCGGGCCAATCAAGAACGCCAACGTCGCAGGCTTCGCATGGCTCACCAACGGCTCCGCCACCGGATGCAGCACCAGTTTCAATTCAGCCTCGGTCTGCTTCAACCAGTCCGCCAACAGCAGCGGCGGATGAATCACCGGCACCCGTGAACGCCCGCATTGCTCGCACGCGCTGATCGCAACCTGGCGCCAGTGCATCAGGCGTTTGTCGGCACGCTCGTCCTTCAGCCGGACTTCACAGCGGTCGCTGAAGATCGGGGTGATCTCGGTGACGCCCAATTCGGTGGCTTTCTGAATCGCCCAATCCATCCGCTCGCCACGGGACAAGCCCTGGCCGAGATGGATCGACAAGGGCGACTCGACCTGCCCGGTGAAGCTTTCATCGATTTGCACGACGACGCGCTTCTTGCCGACTTCTATCAGCGTGGCGCGAAACTCATGGCCCGAACCGTCGAACAGTTGCAGCGCATCACCCTCGGCCATGCGCAACACGCGGCTGATGTAATGCGCCTGGGCCTCGGGCAACTCGTGTTCGCCGGTGCTCAAGGGGGCGTCGATAAAGAAGCGGGACAGTCTCATGCGGGGTCTCTGAAAAGGGTGTTAATCATCTGAAATCATTGTTGGCTTCTGTGCGCGAACCTTTGTGGGAGTGAGCCTGCTCGCGATAGCGGGGTGTCAGTCGACATCAATTTTGACTGTTACACCGCAATCGCGAGCAGGCTCACTCCCACATGGACCGCATCGTTCGATGCATCAGCCCGGATCTCGGAAACCGGGGTGAAAGTCCTTCGGCACTGAAACACTGACGCTGTCACGGGTGGCAATGTCGATACCTTC
This sequence comes from Pseudomonas sp. ANT_H12B, assembly GCF_008369325.1. Classification (GTDB taxonomy): domain Bacteria; phylum Pseudomonadota; class Gammaproteobacteria; order Pseudomonadales; family Pseudomonadaceae; genus Aquipseudomonas. The sequence continues at coordinate 289,373 of NZ_VOBI01000002.1, forward strand.
ACTCGCCACTTCGGCCAGAAAGTCGATCTGTTCAGGCGTGATCACGTACGGCGGCAGGAAGTACACCACGCTGCCCAACGGTCGAAGTAAAGCACCACGCTCCAGCGCATGCTGGAACACTTTCAAGCCACGACGCTCCTGCCATGGATAAGCTTCCTTAGTGGCCTTGTCCTTGACCATTTCAATGGCCAGCACCATGCCGGTCTGGCGCACTTCCGAAACGTTCGGGTGATCGGCCAGATGCGCGGTGGCGGTGGCCATGCGCTGGGCCAGTGCCTTGTTGTTCTCGATGACGTTGTCTTCTTCGAAGATATCCAACGTCGCCAATGCCGCCGCGCACGCCAGCGGATTGCCGGTGTAGCTGTGGGAATGCAGGAAGGCGCGCAGGGTCGGGTAGTCGTCGTAGAACGCGCTGTAGACATCTTCGGTGGTTACGCAGGCCGCCAGCGGCAGGTAACCACCGGTCAGGGCCTTGGACAGGCAGAGGAAATCCGGGCGGATGCCAGCCTGTTCACAGGCGAACATCGTCCCGGTGCGGCCGAAGCCGACGGCGATTTCGTCGTGGATCAGGTGCACGCCATAACGGTCGCAGGCTTCGCGCAGCAGTTTCAGATAAACCGGGTGGTACATGCGCATGCCGCCGGCGCCCTGGATCAGCGGCTCGACGATCACTGCAGCGACGGTGTCGTGGTTCTCGGCCAGGGTCTGTTCCATGGCCGCGAACATGTTGCGCGAATGTTCTTCCCAGCTCATGCCTTCCGGTCGCAGGTAGCAATCGGGGCTCGGTACCTTGATGGTGTCCAGCAGCAAGGCCTTGTAGGTTTCGGTAAACAGCGGCACATCGCCCACCGACATCGCCGCCATCGTCTCGCCGTGGTAGCTGTTGGTCAGGGTGACGAAGCGCTTCTTGTTCGGCTGGCTGCGGTTGAGCCAATAGTGAAAGCTCATTTTCAGCGCAACTTCGATGCAGGACGACCCGTTATCGGCGTAGAAGCACCGGGTCAGGCCTTCCGGCGTCATCTTCACCAGACGCTCGGACAACTCGATCACCGGCTGATGACTGAAACCGGCAAGAATCACGTGTTCCAGTTGATCGACCTGATCCTTGATGCGTTGGTTGATCCGCGGGTTGGCGTGGCCAAACACGTTGACCCACCAGGAACTGACCGCATCGAGGTAGCGTTTACCTTCGAAGTCTTCCAGCCACACGCCTTCACCGCGCTTGATCGGGATCAACGGCAACTGTTCGTGGTCTTTCATCTGGGTGCAGGGATGCCACAACACGGCGAGATCGCGTTGCATCCACTGATTATTCAGGCCCATTTTCAGTCTCCTCGAGGCGGCTCGCGACAGGCGCGGGCAAACAATCGCGCAAGCCTATGCAATGCGCGTCACGGGGACAACCCATTGTGTCGATTGAGCTACTTTGTATAGGACGATAGACGTCGCTGGCGGCCTTTTGATGGCTGACGTATTCTTCGCGGTTCTTTGGGTCGCCTGACCCGTAAAACCTCTATTTCCTCGTGTATTTCCGGAGTTCGCTGAATGTCTGCTGGTTGGCTGCGCGCCTGTGCGCTGGTGATGTTGGGGCTGTTCAGCGTGTCTGCGCTGGCCAAGGATAAAACCGCGATCGTGATCGGCGGTGGCCTGTCGGGACTTACGGCTGCCTATGAACTGCAGAACAAAGGCTGGCAGGTCACGTTGCTGGAAGCCAAGCCGGGCATGGGCGGCCGTTCCGGCATGGCCACCAGTGAGTGGATCGGCAACGACAAGACCCAGCCGGATTTGAATAAGTACGTCTCGATCTTCAAGCTGAGCACCACGCCGGCTCCTGAGTTCGTCCGTACCCCGAGCTACCTGATCGACGGCGTGTATTACACCGCTGCCGATCTGGCCACCAAGCAGCCGGCCACCAGCGAGGCGCTCAAGCGCTACGAAACGACCCTGGACGATCTGGCGCGTTCCATCGAAGACCCGCAGAACCCGGCGGCCAACAGCACGCTGCACGCACTGGACCAGATCAACGTGTCGAACTGGCTTGATCGCCTGAGCTTGCCAGCCACGGCCCGCCAATTGGTGAATCAGCAGATTCGTACCCGTTATGACGAACCTTCGCGCCTGTCGCTGTTGTACTACGCACAACAGAGCCGGGTTTACCGTGGTGTTTCCGATCGCGATCTGCGAGCTTCGCGCCTGCTCGGTGGCAGCCCGGTGCTGGCCCAGGCCTTCGTCAAACAGCTGAAAACCATCAAGACCAGTTCTCCGGTTTCGGCGATCATTCAGGACAAGGACGGCGTGACCGTCAAAGTCGGCAGCGTTGGCTATCAGGCTGACTACGTCATTGTGGCCGTGCCGTTGCGCGCACTGAACAAGATCCAGATGACTCCGGCGCTGGATGCTCAGCACATGGCTGCCATCAAGGGCACCAACTACGGCTGGCGCGACCAGATCATGCTGAAGTTCAAGACGCCGGTGTGGGAAAGCAAGGCGCGCATGTCCGGCGAGATCTACAGCAACACCGGCCTGGGCATGATGTGGGTTGAGCCGGCCCTGAAGGGCGGCGCCAACGTGGTGATCAACCTGTCCGGCGACAACGCCCGTGTGATGCAGGCCTTCGGCGACAAACAGATGGTCGATCAGGTGCTGATCCGTCTGCATGCCTTTTATCCACAGGCGCGCGGTTCGTTTACCGGTTATGAAATTCGCCGCTACAGCACCGACCCTTCAATGGGCGGCGCTTACCTGGCGTTCGGCCCTGGCCAGATCAGCAAGTACTGGCGTCTGTGGGAGCGTCCGATTCAGCGTGTAGCCTTTGCCGGCGAACACACCGACACCTTGTACCCGGGCACGCTGGAAGGCGCATTGCGCACCGGTCAGCGGGCAGCCAGTCAGGTTGAAGACTTGGCGGCCGGCAAGTCGTTTGAACCGGCGAAGGTTGTTCCGGCAGCGACTGCTGTTGCGGCCGGTGCAGTGGCGGCGAAGAAAGGTAATTTCTTCACTAATTTGTTCGGTGGTTCTGACGACAAACCGGAACCGGCCAAGAAGCCTGAGCCCGTGGCTCCGGTTGCTCCGGCACCGACTCCAGTGCCAGCCCCGACCCCGGCGCCTGTCCCAGTCGAAGCGCCGAAGCCTGCGGTACCGGTGAAAACCGAGCCGGCGAAAAAAGCTCCGGTCAAAACTCCAGTGAAAAAGCCTGCTGCCAAGACCGAGGCGAAAAAAGCCTCGGTAAAAGCCCCGGTGAAGAAAGCTGAACTGGCGAAGAAGCCAGCGGCTAAACCAGCAGCGACCACTGAGACCAAGGTTCAGTAACGTTCAGGCGTAAAAAAAGCGCGGCCCGAGGGTCGCGCTTTTTCTTGATCATCCGGTTTTACCTAGGCTGAACTCTGTATTCGCAAAACCTTGATTTCAGTCCTACAGTCTTTAGCGATGTATCAGATACTTCCCACAAAATTATCAGAAGCAAATGACCGATAGGGTTGAGTTTGAGGTATATGCTCTTCAAAAATCTGGAGCATATATGAAACTACTAGTGGCAATTATAATCTTGATAATGCTTTCTGGTTGTGTGGTTGGTGAATGTAGAGATCCGCTGAAAATTCCTATGCTTCCCAAGCGCGACGCTGAGTTGGCTCACAAATGCCGAATGGACCCTTATAAACCTGAGTGCTCAGTCAATTAGGTGGTGTCATTAATTAGCAGTCCCTTAACGCATGATGCTTAATTTCTTGTCATGAATAAGCGGTGTTAGTTAAACTCCCAATGAAAAATTGGTATTCCCTGAGCTAGTACATTAAGCTTCTTTTGTTTAGGGAAGCGACCAGGAACAAATCCAGAGCGGGCCCAGCGCAGATCTCCCGTCCGCTGATCATAAATGACCAGATTCCCGTCATCTTGAATAACCATACATGTGTTGTACCACAGCGATTTATCAGTGCTGTGAGTGCTTTCAGCAATCCATAAGCGCTTTCTAGACGGATCATAAAGAAATCCACTATTGCTGATCACAAATTGCAGAGGAAGCATTTTTCTCGGATACAAAGTTTTGCTGTAAAGCTGATTGTTGTCTGCAATCCATGCTACAGCACCATTATCCGTAATGACCAAATTTCCATCAGCTTGCAATATCAATCGAAATCGACCGTTTTCGGACATAAGATATTGCCCCGGCAACATCGATTGATTGGGAGGCAGTACCGACGAACCACTTGCTTGAAATGGGGTGTATGTAATAGCCATATTTTTCACCTTGATCAATGAGTTGTTGAGTGTTCATTGAATCAAATTCAAATACGGAAATGGCTATACATATTTATAGCTTGTCTTAAAAAACATTTAATCGCAGATTAGCGTGAAACACGAAAGCAAGCGGTAGCCATTAAGTACTCTGGATTGGTGGGGCGGAGCCTGCCAAGGCGGCACCGGCCAAACCCCCGGCGAAAAAACTGAACCAGCGAAGAACCCGACGGCCAAACTGCCGAGGCCAAGACGCAGTAAAGCTGTGGAATGAGCAGACACCCGGCTCAAGGATCGTGCTGTTTTTTTGCCTGATCCAAGCCAGCTCTCACTTTTCGATCTGTGGGACACAATTCATGTCACACAGCAGATCCCTTATGGGAGCGGGCTTGCTCGCGAAGAGGCCCGTACGGGAGCCCTTAATTTATGTCTTTCCACTAACATCCCGCCTCACTTTCGCCTTTAATCTTTCCTTAACTCACCGCTTTCAAACTCTTTGATCGTATTTCTCGATATTTCAAAGCGAAATTTTCCGCTTTAACTCGATAGATAAGTCGATAGTCTTGGTTCGCAGTTCTCACAGGATTTGGGCAATGCAGCTACGTAACTCTTCTTCCCGCTACGGTTGGGTCAGCATCTTCATGCACTGGGGTGTGGCGCTGGTGGTTTTCGGTCTGTTTGCGTTGGGCTTGTGGATGGTCGGTCTCGACTACTACAGCGTCTGGCGCAAAGACGCGCCCGACTTGCACAAGAGCATTGGCCTGGTGTTGTTAGCCGTCATGGTCCTACGGGTGCTGTGGCGGTTCATCAGCCCGCCGCCGCCAGTACTGGAAAGCTATAACCGCACGACGCGCATTGGCGCCAAGTTCGGTCACTCGTTCCTGTATCTCAGTCTGTTCGCTGTGATGATTACCGGTTACCTGATTTCCACCGCAGACGGTGTCGGGATACCGGTGTTTGGCCTGTTTGAAGTTCCTGCGCTGGTTTCCGGACTACCGGATCAGGCAGATACAGCCGGTGTGATTCATTTTTACCTGGCCTGGGCGCTGGTAATTTTTTCCGGTCTCCATGCGTTGGCAGCACTGAAACACCATTTTATTGATCGTGATGCGACCCTGACGCGAATGCTGGGACGCAAAGCCTGATGTTCAACCTCGACTCCAAAGGAATAGAAAATATGTTGAAAAAGACCCTCGCCGCTCTGGCAATCGGTTCTGCCCTGCTGTCCGCCAACGTGACGGCAGCTGACTACGTTGTCGACAAGGAAGGCCAGCACGCCTTCGTTGACTTCAAGATCAGCCACCTGGGCTACAGCTTCATCACCGGTACCTTCAAGGACATCGACGGCAAGTTCAGCTTCGACGCTGCCAAGCCTGAAGCCAGCAAGATCGAGTTCAACGTGAACACCGCCAGCGTGTTCACCAACCATGCAGAGCGCGACAAGCACATTGCCAGCGGTGATTTCCTGAACGCGAGCAAATTCGCTAAAGCCACGTTCGTGTCCACCAGCGTCAAATCCACCGGCAAAAACGCCGCTGGCAAGGATACTGCGGACGTGACCGGTGACCTGACCCTGCTGGGCGTGACCAAGCCAGTCGTGGTCAAGGCCACTTTCCTGGGTGAAGGCAAGGATCCATGGGGCGGCTACCGTGCCGGCTTCGAAGGCACCACCAGCATCAAGCGTTCCGATTTCGGCAAGCAGAAAGACTTGGGCCCATCGTCCGACGCGGTCGAGTTGTACGTGACGTTTGAAGGTGTCAAAGCGAAGTAACTTTCGTGCCTGACACAAAAACGCCCCCGATCTCGCGATCGGGGGCGTTTTTTATGGTGCGATAAATCAGCGGTTGCGGGTCAGCAACGCTGGTTTTTCACCACGCGGACGGCCTGGCAGCTGATCAAGTTGCTCAGGTGTCGGGAAGCGATCGCTTTTCGACTCCTTGTGAATGATCTTCGGTGCCGGACCGCGCGGGTTCTGCACGGCCGGTTCCGAACGCGGCTGGTCGTCGGTACGGGCCGGGCGGCGATTGCGGGACTCTTCGCGACGGGCCTGACCGTCACGTGGAGCACCGTTGCGTGGGCCGCTGCGCTTGGCCGGCGGAGTGCCGGTGGTGGCGCCATCGCTGCTGCGCGGGCCGCTTTGACGACCCTGAGGCTTGCCGCCGCCGGTGCGCGGAGCACCTGCACCTGCGCCAGCTGCGGCGCCTTGTGCCGGAGCACCCGGACGGCGACCACGGCCCTGAGCCGGTTTGGCTTGAGGAACGTAGTCGACGCGGTTACCGAAGTTATCGATGTCGTCGTCCAGGAACTCGTCCGGAGCACGGTCTGCAGCAGCGGCGCGTGGCGCTGGACGTTGTTGCTCGCGAGCCGGAGTGCCTTCGCGTGGCTTGTGTTCACGCGCCGGGCGATCACCGCGGCCAGTGGCAGCAGGTTTTTCCTTGCCGCCCTTGTCCTTGCCTTTGTCTTTACGACCGCCGCCACCGCCAGTGCCGTTCGGGCCGTCACCGCGCGGGCCACGTGGGTTGCGCGGGTTACGCACATCCGGACGCTCGCGAACTTCAGGTTTCTCAGCTTCTACAGCGCTGGAGTCGAAGCCCATCAGGTCGCCGTCGGCAATCTTCTGCTTGGTCATGCGCTCGATGCTTTTCAGCAGCTTTTCTTCGTCCGGGGCAACCAGCGAAATCGCCTCGCCCGAGCGACCGGCACGGCCAGTACGGCCGATACGGTGCACGTAGTCTTCGTCGACGTTGGGCAGTTCGAAGTTGACCACGTGTGGCAACTGATCGATGTCGAGGCCGCGAGCGGCGATGTCGGTCGCAACCAGGATGCGCACTTCACCGGCCTTGAAGTCGGCCAGGGCTTTGGTGCGAGCGTTCTGGCTCTTGTTACCGTGGATGGCGACGGCGCTCAGGCCGTGTTTGTCCAGGTACTCGGCCAGGCGGTTGGCGCCGTGTTTGGTGCGGGTGAACACCAGAACCTGTTCCCAGGCGCCGGCGGTAATCAAGTGGGCCAGCAAGGAACGCTTGTGGCTGGCAGCCAGGCGGAACACGCGCTGTTCGATACGCTCGACCGTGGTGTTCGGCGGCGTGACTTCGATGCGTTCCGGGTTGTGCAGCAGCTTGCCGGCGAGGTCGGTGATGTCTTTGGAGAAGGTCGCCGAGAACAGCAGGTTCTGGCGTTTGCTCGGCAGACGGGCGAGGACCTTTTTCACGTCATGGACGAAGCCCATGTCGAGCATGCGGTCGGCTTCGTCCAGCACGAGGATTTCCACGTGGGACAAATCGACGCTGCCTTGGCCGGCGAGGTCGAGCAGGCGGCCGGGGCAGGCCACCAGCACGTCAACACCGCGGGACATGGCCTGAACCTGTGGGTTCATGCCGACGCCGCCGAAGATGCAGGCGCTGACGAACTTCAGGTCACGGGCATAGACCTTGAAGCTTTCATGCACCTGGGCCGCGAGTTCGCGGGTAGGGGTCAGGACCAGTACACGCGGTTGGCGCGGGCCGTGACGCTGGGATTTGTCCGGGTGACCGCCCGGAAACAACCGCTCCAGAATCGGAAGGGCGAAGCCGCCGGTTTTACCAGTACCTGTCTGTGCCGCGACCATCAGGTCGCGACCTTGCAACACGGCGGGAATAGCCCGCTGTTGCACCGGAGTAGGCTCGGTATAGCCCGCTGCCTCGATGGCGCGGACTAAAGCCTCGGAGAGACCGAGGGAAGCAAAGGACATGAGTAATCCTGTTTTAGTTAGGGCTTGGCCCAATGGGAGTCTTGCCTGGCGCGAATGGCGTTTAAGAAGAACGCAATCCCGTCCGGTCCTGCTGGGTTTCGAAGGCTCGCCTGGAGCGCTCGCGCGGGCTGAAAAGCTGCGCTGTAGCGGGGTCGAGATGCCTTGAACGATTCCGAGCGTCCGGGCGTGAGCCTGGCGGGAAGGCCGGAGTATAACAGAGCAATCACCGCGCGCCGCTTTCCTGCTGCTCAACGGTTTTTTCGGCGGCCGCCGTGGCTGTTGCGGTCTTCGCGCCGATCGCCGGGTTGGCGCCATAACGGGCGCTCAGTTCAGCGTAAGCGGGCTCACGCTTGAAGCGCTTGAGCTCGGCGCCAAAGCGCTGCACCAACAAGTCCATGCCGGCATTGCGACGCACCGCCAGAAACTGGCTCTGTTGGCTGATGACGGTCGGGTTTTGGGTGATCTTGTCGCGGACGTTCAATTCGTCGAGCAAGTGCTGCCCCACCCGGCGATCAGTGATCAGCAGATCGATTCGTCCACGGACCAGCTTGCCGAAGTTGGCTTCATGACTCGGTGCCGGTTCGCGAATGAATAGGGTCGATTCGCTAAAGTCCTCGCTATACAGGTAGCCCGGCGAGGTGCCGATGGTCAGGCCGCGCAGTTCGTTGAGGGTGCGGAACGGGTGGGGATGCTCGTTGGCGTAGAACATCACGAACTCGACTTCCGAGAGCGGCTCGCCGGGGTAAAGCAAGGTCGCGTCGCGCTCATCGCTGTGGAAGATGTCGAGCGCGCCGTCCGCCTGTCCTTGCTCAAGCATCGACAGGCAGCGTTTCCAAGGCAGGAACTGCCATTCCACTTCGATACCCAGGCGCTTGAAGACAATTGCGGTGGTTTCGTAGTCCAGTCCCAAGGCTTTGCCGTTTTCTTCATACACGTACGGCGCCCACGGTTCGGTGACAATGCGCAGCTTCTCGCCCCGAGCGGCAAAGCTCAGGCAAGTAAAAAGAAACACGGTCAGTAATTGCGCGATCAAAGGCATGGGTTGAGATTACGACGAGAAACCGGAAAGAGCCAGAAACGGGATCCAGAAGCTCTAACTCAGTGTGTTGCTACACAATAACAGTGCGTTAAAAGCAAAAGATCGCCGCCTCCGACAGCTCCTGCAAAGGTCCGTATTCCCCTGCAGGAGCTGCCGAAGGCGGCGATCTTTTGATCTTGCTTTAACGACTTTTAGCGCGGCAACTTCAGGTTGTTCCACACCGCCAGGCTCGCTTCGGCCTGGTTCAATGTGTAGAAGTGCAGCCCTGGAGCGCCACCTTGCAGCAGGCGATCGCACATCTCGGTGATGACTTGCTCACCAAAGCCTTGAATGCTCTGGGTGTCGTCGCCGTAGGCTTCCAGCTGCTTGCGGATCCAGCGCGGGATTTCCGCGCCGCAAGCATCGGAGAAACGCGCCAGCTTGCTGTAGTTGGTGATCGGCATGATCCCCGGCACGATCGGGATATTCACGCCCATCGCCCGTACACGCTCGACGAAGTAGAAGTAGCTGTCGGCGTTGAAGAAGTACTGGGTGATCGCACTGTCGGCGCCAGCATTGGCCTTGCGCACGAAGTTGGTCAGATCGTCTTCGAAATTGCGCGCCTGCGGATGCATTTCCGGGTAGGCGGCGACTTCGATGTGGAAATGATCGCCGGTCTCTTCACGAATGAATTCAACCAGGTCATTGGCGTGGCGCATTTCGCCACTGGCCATGCCCATGCCTGAGGGCAGGTCACCGCGCAGAGCAACGATGCGCGTGATGCCGGCTGCCTTGTATTGAGCCAGCAAGCCGCGCAGGTCGGCCTTGCTGTCGCCAACGCAAGACAAATGCGGTGCGGCAGGGACTTTGACTTCGCTTTCGAGCTGCAACACGGTGTTGAGGGTGCGATCACGGGTCGAACCGCCAGCGCCATAGGTGCAGGAGAAGAAATCGGGGTTGTACGTAGCCAGCTGACGAGCAGTGGCGAGCAGCTTTTCATGCCCAGCGTCGGTCTTCGTAGGGAAGAACTCGAAGCTGTAGCGACGGTCTTGGGACATGGTCATATCCTTGGAAACACGTAAGCCTGGAAGGCTTGCATATGCCAATGTAGAGCGGGCTTTTGTGGAGGCCAGGCTTGCCCGCGATGCTGACACCCTGGTGCTTCAGGAGCACTGAGGTGATGCTATCGCAGGCAAGCCAACTCCCACAAAAGCTCGCTCCCACAGAGGGAGCGAGCAGCAGGGCGAATCAGTAGCGGTAAGCGTGCGGCTTGAACGGACCTTCAACGGTCACGCCGATGTAGTCGGCCTGGGTCTTGGTCAGTTGAGTCACCACGCCGCCGAAGCCACGGACCATTTCCAGGGCCACTTCTTCGTCGAGTTTCTTCGGCAGTACTTCAACGGTCAGACGCTCGGCTTTTTGGGCTGGCGACAGGTCGGCGTACTTCTGGCCGAACAGGAAGATCTGCGCCAGGACCTGGTTGGCGAACGAACCGTCCATGATGCGGCTTGGGTGGCCGGTTGCGTTACCCAGGTTAACCAGACGGCCTTCGGCCAGCAGGATCAGGTAGTCGTCGTTCTGAGCGTCGAACGCGCCAGGACCGGTACGGTGGATTTTGTGAACCTGTGGCTTCACTTCTTCCCATGCCCAGTTCTTGCGCATGAAAGCGGTGTCGATTTCGTTGTCGAAGTGGCCGATGTTGCAGACAACAGCGCGCTTCTTCAGGGCTTTGAGCATGTTCGAGTCGCAAACATTGACGTTGCCGGTGGTGGTCACGATCAGGTCGATCTTGCCCAGCAGCGCTTTGTCGATGCTTGCTTCAGTGCCGTTGTTGATACCGTCGATGAACGGCGAAACCAGCTCGTAGCCGTCCATGCAGGCTTGCATGGCGCAGATCGGATCGACTTCGGAGACTTTAACGATCATGCCTTCCTGACGCAGGGACTGGGACGAACCCTTGCCCACGTCACCGTAACCGATGACCAGCGCTTGCTTGCCGGACAGCAGGTGGTCGGTGCCGCGCTTGATCGCATCGTTCAGGCTATGACGGCAGCCGTACTTGTTGTCGTTCTTGCTCTTGGTCACCGAGTCGTTGACGTTGATGGCCGGGATTTTCAGCTCGCCCTTGGCCAGCATGTCCAGCAGACGGTGAACGCCGGTGGTGGTTTCTTCGGTCACGCCGTGGACGCGGTCCAGGATCGCCGGGTATTTCTTGTGCAGCAACTCGGTCAGGTCGCCGCCGTCGTCGAGGATCATGTTGGCATCCCAAGGCGCGCCATCTTTCAGGATGGTTTGCTCAAGGCACCACTCGTACTCTTCTTCGGTTTCGCCTTTCCAGGCATAAACCGCGATGCCGGCAGCGGCGATAGCAGCAGCGGCCTGGTCCTGAGTCGAGAAAATGTTGCAGGACGACCAGCGCACTTCGGCACCCAGGGCAACCAGGGTTTCGATCAGCACGGCAGTCTGAATGGTCATGTGGATGCAGCCGAGGATTTTCGCGCCTTTGAGCGGCTGCTCACCGGCGTACTTGCGGCGCAGGCCCATCAGGGCTGGCATTTCGGATTCGGCGATGATGGTTTCGCGACGACCCCAGGCAGCCAGGGACATGTCGGCAACTTTGTAATCGTTAAAATCTGCAGGCGTGATAACAGCGCTCATGATGAGCCTCCATTCGTAATGTATGCGAATGGGCGCCGTTGTGCGTTTAGTGTCCGGCCGATCATGGCCAGTCAACGCCCCATCCGAGCCTGACAGGTCGAACCTGCTGCAGCGCCCCTCGGACAGGTGGCGGGAAAACGGTATCAATGGAACGTTACCGTTTTGAAACGGTGGCGATTATAGCCGTCTGAGCGATACTTCCAAAGCGTTTCTGTTGATCAATGTCTGAACGGCAATCGAGACCATAGTCGATGCTTAATAGAGCTCTAGGTCGGGCTCTGCCATGATGCCCACCATCATTCAGCAAGACGCTCAGGAGTGAATATGAATTTCCACACCCGCAAATGGGTAAAACCCGAAGACCTCAACCCTAACGGCACGCTGTTCGGCGGCAGCCTGTTGCGCTGGCTCGACGAAGAAGCGGCGATCTACGCCATCGTCCAGCTGGGCAACCAGCGTGTGGTCACCAAGTACATTTCCGAAATCAATTTCGTCAGCGCCTCGCGCCAGGGCGACATCATCGAACTGGGCATTACCGCCACCGAGTTCGGTCGCACCTCGATCACCCTCAAGTGTGAAGTGCGTAACAAGATCACCCGCAAGAGCATCCTGACGGTGGACAAGATTGTCTTCGTCAATCTGGGTGAAGACGGCTTGCCCGCGCCACACGGCCAGACCGAGATCAAGTACGTCAAAGACCAGTTCAAGGATGACGGCATCAGCGAATAAATGCGGATGTAATGATCGTTCCCACGCGCAGCAAAGGAATTCAGCCCCGCACGCTCTGCGTCCCAAGAGCGATTGCGGCGCGTCCATTGAGGCATTCCCACGCAGAGCATGGGAATGATCTGTTGAAGGCAGTGAACAGCTCCGAACCGCGCGTGTCGTACCTACATGACATGCCACCGGTTCCGGAGCTTTATGGACGCCAAGAAAGAAGGCAAGACCCCAAACCTGTCGTCGGAAGAACGGCACGAGGTCGACAAGAACCAGCCTCCGCGCGCCGCGGTGCTGCACGAAATCATCCGCACCCAGGGCGATCTGGAGCTGGAACGCAGCGTCGCCGCGCTGTGGTGGTCGGCGCTGGCCGCCGGCCTGACCATGGGCCTGTCGCTGATGGCCATGGGGCTGCTCAATTCCCGTCTGCCAGACGGCGAAGGCTTCAAGGTGATCGCCAGTTTCGGTTACTGCGCCGGGTTCCTTGCGGTCATTCTCGCCCGTCAGCAATTGTTCACCGAGAACACCCTGACGGCGGTGCTGCCGATCATGACCAAACCCACACTGAACAATTTCGGTCGGTTGCTACGCCTGTGGTCGGTGGTGCTGGTGGGCAACCTGTGCGGCACGTTGCTGGTGGCGTATGTGATGCTGTATCTGCCGATTTTCGACAGCAAGACCGACCTGGCCTTCCTCGATATCGGGCGCAAGATCATGGAGAACGACGCCAGCCAGATGTTCGCCAAAGGCATTGTGTCGGGCTGGATGATTGCCACCATGGTCTGGATGATCCCGTCCATGGAAAGCGCCAAGATGTGGATCATCATCTTGATCACCTACCTCATGGCGCTGGGGGATTTCACCCACATCGTGGTCGGTTCGGCGGAGGTCTCGTATCTGGTGTTTGCCGGCCAACTGCCGTGGAAGGATTTCTGGCTGGTGTTTGCCGGGCCGACGCTGGCGGGGAACATCATCGGCGGCAGCTTCATCTTCGCGCTGATCAGTCATGCGCAGATTCGCAGTGAGAGCGGCCCGCCGAAAAAATCTGCGGATCAGACCAAGGAGCCCGACCCGCAGAAAAGCAAAAAATAATCAGTGATGCTCGGCCTGTGCCGCTGGCGCAGGCTCATCACGGGTCACGTGCTTGACCAGTTTGCCGATGCTCAACCCCTGCAACAGGATCGACGACAGCACCACGATATACGTGATGCTCAGCAGCAAGTCACGCTCCGGGCCCAGCGGCAGGGCCAAGGCCAGCGCCACCGAAACACCGCCACGCAAACCACCCCAGGTCAGGATCCGGATCGTCCCGCGCGGGACCGTGCGCCAGCGCCGCAACAGGACGATGGCCGGCGCTACCGTGAGCAGCCGTGACAGCAGAATCGCCATCGCCAGCAAACTCGCAGCCAACACGTGCAACCAGTTGAAGGGCAGCAGCAACAGCTCCATGCCGATCAGGGCGAACAGCAGTGCGTTGAGCATGTCGTCGAGCAGTTCCCAGAAACCGTCCAGGTACTTGCGGGTCATGTCGTTCATCGCCAGGTTACGGCCCAGATTGCCGATGATCAGACCGGCAACCACCATCGCGATCGGCGCAGAAACGTGCAGTTCCGAAGCCATGGCCGAGCCGCCGATCACCAGCGCGAGGGTCAGCATGACCTCGATCTGATGCTGCTCGATGCTCTTGATCATCAGGTACACCAGATAACCGATCAGCCCACCAAACAGCACACCGCCAATCGCCTCGTGGGCAAACAGCAGGGCGGTGGCGCCAACGGTTGGGGTTTCGCCCAGTTGAGCGATGCCCAGCAACACGGTGAACACCACTACCGCAGTGCCGTCGTTGAACAGCGACTCGCCGACGATGGTGGTTTTCAGTGGTTTGGACGCATTGGCCGTTCGCAATACACCGAGCACCGCGATCGGGTCGGTCGGGGAAATCAGTGCGCCGAACAACAGGCAGTAGAGGAAGCTCACGTGCCAGCCGAACAGGGCAAAAATGTAATAGGCGAGGCTGCCGATCACGGCGGTGGCGATCAACACGCCGAAAGTCGCCAGCAAACCGATGGGCCAGCGGTAGCTGCGCAGGTCATTCAGGTTGACGTGCAGGGCGCCGGCGAACAGCAGGAAGGACAGCATCCAGTTCATCAGCAGATCGCCGAAGTCGATCTGGCCGATCAGCTGTTGCACGTGTTCTTCGAGGCCGGGGTAGCCGAGGAAGCTCAGACCTTGCAGTAACAGGGAGAACATCAGCGCGGTGACCATGACACCGATGGTCGGGGGCAGGCCGATGAACCGGAAATTCACGTAGGTGAGGAGTGTGGTGAGGCAGATAAACGCAGCGACAAGTTCGAGCATCCGGGGTCCTTGGATGGGAGGTGGTAAATAGAAATTGGGTATTTAGCAGGTACACCGCGTCAACTTGCTCGCGAAGGCAATGTCATGGGCGGTGCAATTAATCAGCCGGACACATTGACCGCAGCCGCGCCACGACGTTGCAGGTAAATGTAGAAAACGGCCGTCAGCACCGTCAAACCACTCACCAGCGCGCCGGTCCACGGCAAGTCCGCCAGATCCGCACCACTGGCGACAACCAGCCCACCAATCCAGGCACCGGCCGCATTGCCGAGGTTGAATGCGCTCTGGTTCAAGGTCGAACCGAGGTTCGGCGCCTCATGGGCCTGATCGATGATCAGCAGTTGCAGGATCGGGCATAGGGCAAACGCGAAGATCCCCCACAACACCAGCGTAATCGCCGCCGGGATCACCGAGTGGCTGGTCTGGCTGAATGCAGCCAACACGACCAGCACAGCCAACGCCATGCCCACCAGCGAAGGCAGCAAACGACTGTCAGCCAGGCGCCCGCCGAGCATACTGCCCGCCGTCAGTCCAACGCCGAACAACAGCAACATGATCGTCACGCCATGCGGACTGACGCCGGTGATGTCTTGCAGGATGGGGGCAATGTAGGTGAAGACGCTGAACAGGCTGGTCGACGCCAGCACGCTCATGCCCAGCGCCAGCAACACGTTGACCTTGCCCAGTACTTTGAACTCGCTGGCGAGGTTGGCCTTTTCCATGGCGATGTCTTTCGGCAGCCACACCCATTGTGCGATGGCCGCAATAACACCGATCACCGACACCGCCCAGAACGTCGAGCGCCAACCGGCGTATTGCCCGAGCGCCGTGCCCAATGGCACGCCCAGCACATTGGCCAGGGTCAGGCCGGTGAACATCATCGCAATCGCCTGGGCGCGTTTGTTCGGTGCCACCAAACTCGCGGCAACCACCGACCCGATGCCAAAGAACGCTCCGTGGCAGAGCGCCGTGACCACGCGTGCGGCCATCAGCGTGGCGTAGTTCGGCGCCAATGCGCAAAGAATGTTGCCGAGGATGAACATCAGGGTCATGCCCAGCAGCGTGGCTTTGCGCGGCATGTTGGCTGTACCGATCGCGAGGATCGGCGCACCGAACACCACGCCCAGGGCGTAGCCGGTGATCAGCAGGCCCGCGTGGGGAATGCTCACGGCGAGGTCGCGGGCGACGTCGGGCAGCAGGCCCATGATGACGAATTCGGTAGTGCCGATGCCGAATGCGGCAACAGCGAGTGCAAGCAAGGCGAGTGGCATGCGCAAGGTCTCTGTCGGTAGTCTTGACGCTTTGATCAGGCATACGCATGCCGATGACCGTTCTCGACGAGAGCGGGCAGGGGGCAAAAATTATTGGAATTAGTCTGTGCGCAACTGAGTGCGGCGTGGTCGCTTGCAGTATAAACAGCTGCTGACATATGGCGAATCAATTATCTGTGTGCTTCCCGCCGGGAACAAAAATAAATAAAGGAGTGTGCCGTGCTTGCAACAGCACTGGTGTTGGTAGCGGCGCTGTTACACGCGGCGTGGAATACCCTGATCAAATTCAGCGCAGAGCGATTGTTGGTGGTGGCCTGCATGGACAGCGTGGCGATGTTGTTTGTCGCCGTGATGCTGCCATTCGTGAACTTGCCGCCTATGGACATCTGGCCGTGGATTCTGGCGTCGGCGGCGTTCGAGTTGCTCTATCGCTATCTGTTGATTCAAGCGTACCGGGTCGGCGACCTCGGTCTGGTCTACCCGCTGATGCGTGGCTTGTCGCCGCTGGTGGTGCTGGCGCTGACGCTGATTTTTGCCGGAGAGGTGCTGACGAACCAGCAGATCTTCGGAATTCTGCTGATCCCGTTCGGCATGCTTTGTCTGCTCTGGCAGGGTGGTGGCGGCGCGCGTTTGCCGTGGTCGATGCTGCCGGTAGTGGCGCTGATTGGCTTGTGCATCGGCTGCTACACCTTCATCGATGGTCAGGCGTTACGACGCTGGTCCCATCCGTTGGATTATCTGGTATGGGTGACATTGCTCAGCGCCTGGCCGTTTCCGTTGCTGGCGTTTGTGCGCAAGCGCGCGGCCTTCATGTTGTTCTGGCGTGAGCAGTGGCGACTGGGGCTGGCGGTCGGGTTTTGCGTGTTGTTCAGCTACGCTCTGGTGCTGTGGGCCATGCAGCTGGGCTCAATTGCCGAAGCGGCGGCATTGCGCGAGATCAGCGTGATTCTGGTGGTGCTGTTCGGTATGCGGTACTTGAAAGAACCTTTCGGCCGGCCACGGCTCTTAGCCTGTGGGTTGGTGCTGATCGGCATGCTGGTGATGAAATTCTGATGAAGTTCGAATTGTTGAAACTTGAAGAAGGGACTGCTTTATGACGGTTGCTCTGTGGTGCATCTTGATCGCGATTATCCTGCCCTATATCTGCACGGGCATCGCCAGGGCCAATGGCGGGTTCAGGGCGAAAGACAACCATGACCCCCGTGACTTTCTCGAGTCACTGAATGGTTTTGGCCGACGCGCGTATGCGGCGCACCTGAACAGTTTTGAAGTGACTCCGGCGTTCGCGGCGGCGGTGATCGTCGCTCACCTGGCCGGCAATGCCGAGCTGGTGACGATCAATGTGCTGGCGGTGTTGTTCATCACCAGTCGGCTGCTGTACATCATTTGCTACCTGGCGGACTGGGCGATGTTGCGGTCGCTGATGTGGTTGGTGGGGCTGGGGTTGATCGTCAGTTTCTTTGTGGTTTCTGTTTAAGAGCAAGATCAAAAGATCGCAGGCTTCGCCAGCTCTACGCTCATCCGCGATTTTTGCGGCGAGCCTGCGGTCCTTTGACTTTAAAGCTTGTCGGTCACCTGTGGCACTTGCGGCAACGCTGCGCCTTTAGGCCAGAGCATCCAGATCTGCCCCTGCTGTTTCATGTCTCCCGCCAATTGTCCGGCTGCCTCACCAGTTCCCCAGAACAAATCCGCACGGACTTCGCCAGCAATTGCACCGCCAGTGTCCTGAGCCGCCACCGGGCGTACCAGCGCGGTACCGTCCGGTTTAGTGGTCGATAACCACAACAGACTGCCCAGCGGAATCACTTTGCGATCCACCGCTGCGCTATAACCCGCGGTCAGTGGCACGTTCAGCGAGCCGCGAGGCCCTTCGTTGCTGTCCGGGTTGCGGGTGAAGAACACGTAGCTGGGGTTGCTGCCTAACAGTTGCGGAATGCGGGCAGGATTTGCCTTGGCCCAATCGCTGATCGCGTCCATGGTTACTTCTTCTTTCTTCAACTCACCCTGATCCACCAGCCAGCGGCCGATCGGCCGATAGGGGTGGCCGTTCTGGTCTGCATAAGCAATGCGCAACTGGCGACCATCGTCGAGCTGGACACGACCCGAACCCTGAATTTGCAGGAATTGCAGGTTCATCGGATCGGTCAGCCAGGCAACGACCGGAGCCTTGACCCCTTTGGTCTCAATCGTCGCGGCATCGTCGTAAGGCTTGAGTACGCGACCTTCGAGTCGTCCGCGCAGGCGTTTGCCTTTGAGTTCCGGGTAGATGCTGTCCAGAGAGACGATGATCATGTCCTCGGGCACGCCATACACCGGAATGTTTGCGACTTCGGTCTGGGTCAGGCTTCCCGGGTAGACCGGTTCGTAGTAGCCGGTGATCAAGCCGTTGGGATTGTCATTGGCGGCGCGCAGGCCGTAGACGTCGAGGTTCTGCTTGAGGAAGCCCCGAATGTCGTTGGCGGTTTGCGGGACGTTGGCGGCAGCTGCGCAGGTCGAGCCCCAGACCGGGTCGGCCTTGAGTCGGGTGCACGCACTGCGCCATGAGCCGAAGCCGGCGACAAGGTCGTTGTCGGACACCGTCGGAAGCGCTTCCCACGTGGCGCTGGAGTAGGTGGCCAGGGCGTGGGTTTTCGGTTGGTCGCTGTCACCACCGGTGCAGCCCGCGAGCACGGCCACCATCGGAAGGGTCCAGGCGAGGTTGTGACGCGCTGCCTTTAAAAGGCTGTTCATGGAGTAATTCCTTTGCCGGTTGACTGAGTGCTCCATGCGCTCAAACAACCCGTATTGATAATAGGGCTATTGGTGTTTGCCGATGACGCGAGGATACTGGCCGCCGTTCCCGTGACCTGAAGCCACCATGACTCTTAAAAGACTTTCTGTTGTATTGCTGGCCTGCCTGACCTTGTCCGCCTGCGGTGGGGTCGACCCGAACTCTCCGCTGGGCCAGCGTAAGGCAATCTTCAAGCAGATGCTCAAAACCAGCGAAGACCTGGGCGGTATGTTGCGTGGGCGCATCCCGTTTGACGGCCCGAAATTTGCTGACGGCGCAGTGAAACTCGATGCACTGTCTCGTGAGCCGTGGAAACATTTTCCGCAGGTGCGCGAGGAAGATCACACCAGCGCCAAGGACAATGTCTGGCAGCAACAGGCACGCTTCCAGGAAATGGTTCACACCCTTGAAGCCGCCACCGGTGAATTGGTGATTGCCAGCAAGGTTCAACCCTACAAAGTCAGCAACCTTGGGCCGGCCGTGCAGAAAGTCGAAGACGCCTGTAGTGCGTGCCATAAAGAGTTTCGGGATCACTGATTCTCACTTGTGGCAGCTGATCGATCGTTCCCACGCAGAGCGTGGGAACGATCACCACAAATGTTCTTACTTATCCAGCTCGTCGAGCGCGTCCTGCAATTCCTTGCGGGACTCGGCGAGTTTGTCTTTACGCTTGTTGATTTTCTCGGCATCGCCTTTCTTCATTGCCTTGTCGAGGTCGGCCTGACGCTGGCTGACTTCGTGCTTGGCGTCGAGCACCTTGTTTTCCCGTTCTTTCTTCAGGGAGGCGTCGGTGCAATGGGTGGTGACTTCGCTCAAGGCTGTTTCCAGGCCGGCCTGTTGATCGGCGTTGCCGTGGGATTTGGCCAGTTCGATCTGGTTGATGATGCCCTGTTTTTTGGCGGCGCAACCGGTCAGGCCGGGGGCCTCCTCGGCGGCCATCAGGGGAGCGGCCATCACGCTGCAAAGGGTCAGCAGGACGAGCGGTGAAAGAAGTTTCATAAAAGCTCCATGTAAAAAAGCATTCGGGTCGATGTGGCGATGCGTTGTTTGAGCCCTGCGGCACCTTTGGGTTCCCGGGTCGTCGGCACCACCGGCCGCTAAAAGCCCTCAACCCCCGCCACTCGTAATATGTCACTCAAGATCAGGACCTGCGGGTCGCGGAAAAATGCGCTCAATTGCGCCGCGCGTCCCGGGCCGATGCCAGTTTCGGCCTGCCATTGCTCGGTGTTTCGTTGCGCCAGTTCCTGCCATGAGTCGGCGAGGCGTGCCTGGCCAGTCGGCGGCAAACCCAAGGCTTTGAGCCAGCGTGCGAACGGGCGTTGCCGGGCACTGTTGAAACTGTTCAAAAGACGAGCACTGCTGCGCTCGCCGAAACCGTCAATGTTAGCAAGCTCTTGAGCATCGAGGGTTAACCAATCCAGCAGGCCGTTCAGGCGGCCTGTTTCGAAAAGTTTCTCCCAAGTGCCCGGCCCGACACTGGGCAAGGCCAATCCCTGCTTGCCGCTTAGCCACGTCAGTCGCGCGAGAAATTGGCTTTCACATCCTGGCGTCGGCTGCCAGCAACTCAAATGATGAAAATCCTTTGCCAGCGGTACGCTCAACTCAATGCGTTCGGTGCTGCGCAGTACGACCCCGTCGAGCCTTGGAATGGTCAGGCCTGCAAGGCTGATGGACACCTGATCGCCGGGTCGAATATCCAGTTCTTCCCAGCGTCGCAGAGAGCTGACGCTGACGCGCTTGATCTGTCGGTCATCGAGCATCACCGGTATCAGTTCCAGCACGGGAGTGATCCGACCGGTCCGTCCTATCTTGAAGTTGACCTTGCGCACCTCGGCCAACGCCTGGGCAAAAGGGTATTTCCAGGCGACGCTCCAGTAAGGCACTTTGGCCTGCCAGCGCTCGGCGGGTGGACGCTGGTCCTGACGCAGGACAATGCCATCGCTGGTAAAGGGCAGGGGCGAGCGATACCAGTGATCGCGCCAGCGTTGCGCGTCGGCAAATGCCTTGATCGGCTGACTGAATAGCGCAGTGCTCGGGAATCCCAATTCATCCAGTGCTGCCGCGCGGACAGGCAAACTGGCCGGGCCTTGTGGCCAGTCCCAGACAAACAGGCCGATACCGGCGGCTTGCTGAACGCTCAAATTCTTGCGGGCCATCAAACCGGCCACTGTGGCGCGGGCATTGAGGCTGCCGGCCTGGGCTTGTACGTGATCGGTCAGGCGCCAATAGAGTTCGCCTTGCACCAGTAAGTCCAGCGGTTGTGGCAATTGTTGGGGGATAGCGGCGATCTGGCGCGCCGAAGTCGTCCAGTCCTGCCCGTTTACTCCGTCGCCGCGACTGATCGCCTGGGTCAGCAGGCCTTTGCGGTAAATCAGCGTCACCGCCACGCCGTCAACCTTGGGCTGAACCCAGACATCGCTGCGATTTTTTAGCCAGGCTTCGACGGCGCGACCATCGCGCAGTTTTTCCAGGCCGGTATGGGCGATGGGATGTGCAATCGTGCCGCCTGCAGTGCGCAACGGATCTGCGGATGGACCTGAGTCGAAACATTCACGCCATTCGGTCAGTCGAGCGCGAGACTGATCGTAGAGTTCGTCGGTGACCAATGAGCGGCCTTGGCGATGATAGTTATCGTCCCAGAGGTCGATTTGTTTTTGGAGTGTGGTGATTTCGTTCAGGGCGCGTGCGGGTGGCCAGTCGGGGCACTCGGTGGCGTTGGTGGTCAGGCAGGCAAAAGCCAGCAGGAAACTGAAAAACAGGCGCAGGTCGAACGGCATCGTGAGCGTCCTTGCTCGGGGATATGTCGCAAGGCTAGGCCACTATTTGCTGGGGCAATGGGCGGGTGTTTTTCCGGGTATTTCTGGTGGCAGGGCTGGCCGGGAGTCTGCGTCGTCCGTAAATTTTGTACACGCCAATGATCAATGTGGGAGCGAGCCTGCTCGCGAAGGCAGCGACACGGTCTCAAGCGCAAGGCAATAAAAAACCCCGCACGGCGAACCGTGCAGGGCTTTTGGTACCGCCGGGGAAGTCTTACAGGCCGGCAGCAGCGCGCAAGGAATCGGCGCGGTCGGTTTTTTCCCAGGTGAACGTGGTGAAAGTATCTTCACCGACGGTCTTGGTTTGCGGGGTGCGACCGAAGTGGCCGTACGCAGCGGTTTCCTGGTACATCGGGTGCAGCAGGTCGAGCATGGTGGTGATTGCGTATGGGCGCAGGTCGAACACTTCGCGGACAAGGTTGACGATTTTCTCATCGCTGATCTTGCCGGTGCCGAAGGTGTTCAACGAAATCGACGTAGGCTGAGCTACACCAATTGCGTAGGAAACCTGAATCTCGCAACGCTCGGCCAAGCCGGCAGCGACGATGTTCTTGGCCACATAACGACCGGCGTAGGCTGCCGAACGGTCCACCTTCGATGGATCTTTACCGGAGAACGCACCGCCACCGTGGCGAGCCATGCCGCCGTAGGTGTCGACGATGATCTTGCGACCGGTCAGACCGCAGTCGCCAACCGGGCCGCCGATGATGAACTGGCCGGTCGGGTTGATGTGGAACTGGGTGTCCTTGTGCAGCAATTCGGCAGGCAGCACGTGCTTGACGATCAGCTCCATCACGCCTTCGCGCAGGTCTTTGTACGACACTTCAGGGTTGTGCTGGGTCGACAGCACAACGGCGTCGATGCCGACAACCTTGCCATTTTCGTAACGGCAGGTGACCTGGGATTTGGCGTCCGGGCGCAGCCAAGGCAGCAGGCCGGATTTGCGGGCTTCAGCCTGACGCTGCACCAACTGGTGAGAGAAGGTGATCGGCGCTGGCATCAGCACGTCGGTTTCGTTGCTGGCGTAGCCGAACATCAGGCCTTGGTCGCCGGCGCCCTGATCTTCAGGCTTGGCACGGTCGACGCCCTGGTTGATGTCGGGAGACTGCTTGCCGATGATGTTCATCACGCCGCAGGTGGCACCGTCGAAACCGACGTCGGAGCTGGTGTAGCCGATGTCGGTGATGACGTCACGAACGATCTGCTCCAGGTCAACCCAGGCCGAGGTGGTGACTTCGCCAGCGATGATCGCCACGCCCGTTTTCACCAGAGTCTCGCACGCCACACGGGCGAACTTGTCCTCAGCAATGATGGCGTCCAGCACCGCATCAGAAATCTGATCGGCGATTTTGTCCGGATGCCCTTCAGACACGGACTCGGAGGTGAAGAGGGAGTATTCGCTCATCTCGATGTTTTCCTGAATTTACCGATGGTGAGTGTCGCCAGTCGGTCGCTGAAAGTGGCGGACCTGGATCTGGAAACCATTACGTAAGCCTACATAGAGGCTTTCCCCGGGAGCGAGTCCCGCAGCGGTGGCCCAACGGGCCAAATCGTCCTGTTCAAACCCCAACCAGAGATCACCGCAGGCCTCCCTGGCCCAACTCTGGTTGTGGCTGCATAAATCTGTCACGAGCAGGCTGCCGCCCGGTTGCAGCAAATTGGCCATGTGCTTGAGCGCATCGGCCGGCGCGGCAAAATGGTGCAGCACCATGTTCAGTACAACGCAATCGGCCTGAAGGCTTACACCATTCAATGCATCGGCCAGTTGCAGGCTGACGTTAGTCAAGGATTCACGCTCGCAGACCTGGCGCGCCAGTTCAAGCATCGCCGGGCTGTTGTCCAGCGCCGTGACCTGAGTGAAGCGGCGCGCCAGTTCCGGTAGAAACGCACCGTCCCCGGGGCCGACTTCAATGGCCGTGGCGCCTTCATTGAAATTCAGCTTGTCGAGCAAGGCCACCACGCTCTCGCGGTACTGCGGCAGGCCGGCGATCAAGTCTTGCTGGGCGCGAAATTTCTCGGCAACCCGTGAGAAAAAGTCCTGGCTGGCCGCCGCGCGTTGCCCATGGACCTGAGCGATCCGCGACTGCACATCGTCAGGCAAGGCCAGGTTATCCACTTCTTCCAGTAGCGCGGCATGCAGCTTGCCGCCCGTTAGATCGGTATGGGGCAGGGCGCGACGGTAGAAAATCGCATTGCCTTCACGGCGAGTTGCCACCAGATCAGCCTGTGCCAACACCTTGAGGTGATGACTCATGCCGGACTGGCCAATACCGAAGATCTGCGCCAGTTCCAGCACGCCAAACGAATCGTTGGACAGCGCGCGCAATACATTCAGGCGCAGAGGATCGCCGCCGGCCTTGCACAGGGCCGCCAGCTCATCGCAATCGTCATGTCGAATGGAAGGCACGCGTAAATTCATAAGGCCAGCAGTCTAGTGACGGTCAGAAATCATCGCAAGGGCAATATCAAAAAGTTTTGATATTGGACGATAGATGGCACTTCTCAGCGTTAGGTTTAGTCAACAAACGAACAGCGGAAAGGTTTCACCAGTCGAATACGCTGTTAACCATTGGAAAAACGCCTTCAGATGACTATCTGTCATTGCCCCGAGGCGGGTGGGTGAGGGAAAATGCTCGCCTTTTTTCCGTTTCGTTTTATTCACTCTCGATTCAGAACCCTCAGGAGAACAGCGATGCCAAGCCGTCGTGAGCGTGCCAACGCCATTCGTGCCCTCAGCATGGATGCCGTGCAAAAAGCCAACAGCGGCCATCCCGGTGCCCCTATGGGTATGGCGGATATCGCCGAAGTACTTTGGCGTGACTACCTGAAGCACAACCCGAGCAATCCATCGTTTGCCGACCGTGACCGCTTCGTGCTGTCTAACGGTCACGGCTCGATGCTGATTTACTCGCTGCTGCACCTGACCGGCTACGACCTGTCGATCGATGACCTGAAAAACTTCCGCCAGCTGCACAGCCGCACCCCGGGTCACCCGGAACTCGGCTATACCCCAGGTGTTGAAACCACCACCGGTCCACTGGGCCAAGGCCTGGCTAACGCCGTTGGTTTCGCCCTGGCAGAAAAAGTCCTGGCGGCGCAATTCAACCGTCCTGGCCACAACATCGTCGACCACCACACCTATGTGTTCCTGGGTGATGGCTGCATGATGGAAGGCATTTCCCACGAAGTCGGCTCCCTGGCCGGTACGTTGGGCCTGGGTAAACTGATCGCCTTCTACGATGACAACGGCATTTCCATCGACGGTGAAGTCGAAGGCTGGTTCACCGACGACACCCCGAAGCGTTTCGAAGCCTACAACTGGCAAGTGATCCGCAATGTCGACGGCCACGACCCTGAAGAAATCAAGATCGCGATCGAGACGGCGCGCAAAAGCGAGTTGCCGACCCTGATCTGCTGCAAGACCACCATCGGCTTCGGTTCGCCGAACAAGCAAGGCAAGGAAGATTGCCACGGCGCCCCGTTGGGTGACGCGGAAATCGCTCTGACCCGTGCCGCGCTGAAGTGGAACTACGGCCCGTTCGAAATCCCGGCTGACATCTACGCCGAGTGGGATGCCAAGGAAGCTGGCCGCGCGGCTGAAGCCGAGTGGGATCAGCGTTTCGCGGCTTACTCCGCAGCCTTCCCTGAGCTGGCCAGCGAACTGGTGCGTCGTCTGAGCGGCGAGCTGCCGGAAGACTTCGCTGAAAAAGCTTCGGCTTATATTGCTGAAGTGGCAGCCAAGGGCGAAACCATCGCCAGCCGTAAAGCCAGCCAGAATGCATTGAATGCCTACGGCCCGCTGCTGCCTGAACTGCTGGGCGGCTCGGCTGACCTGGCCGGTTCCAACCTGACCCTGTGGAAAGGTTGCAAAGGTGTTTCGGCTGAAGACGCCAGCGGCAACTACATGTACTACGGCGTTCGCGAGTTCGGCATGAGCGCAATCATGAACGGCGTTTCGTTGCACGGTGGTCTGGTGCCTTACGGCGCGACCTTCCTGATGTTCATGGAATACGCCCGCAACGCCGTACGCATGGCCTCGCTGATGAAGAAACGCGTGGTGTTCGTCTACACCCACGACTCCATCGGTCTGGGCGAAGACGGCCCGACTCACCAGGCGGTCGAACAACTGACCAGCCTGCGTACCACGCCGAACCTCGACACCTGGCGCCCGGCCGATGCCGTTGAATCCGCGGTGTGCTGGAAGCTGGCTCTGGAACGCAAGGACGGCCCTTCGGCGCTGATCTTCTCGCGTCAGAACCTGCAACACCAAACCCGCAACGCGTTGCAGATCGCTGACATCTCCCGTGGCGGATACGTGTTGAAGGATTGCGACGGCGAGCCTGAGCTGATCCTGATCTCCACTGGTTCCGAAGTCGGCCTGGCGGTTCAGGCCTACGACAAGCTGACTGAACAAGGTCGCAAAGTGCGCGTTGTTTCGATGCCTTGCACCAGCGTGTTCGATGCTCAGGACGCCGGTTACAAGCAAGCAGTTCTGCCGTTGCAGGTCAGCGCCCGTATCGCGATCGAAGCCGCCCACGCGGACTACTGGTACAAGTACGTGGGCCTGGAAGGCCGCGTGATCGGTATGACCACTTACGGCGAGTCGGCGCCTGCGTCTGCCTTGTTCGAAGAATTCGGCTTCACCCTGGAAAACATCCTGGGTCAGGCTGAAGAGCTGCTGGAAGACTAAGTCCAGGTGATGTATTGCCTGTTCTGACGCCATCGCGGGCAAGCCCGCTCCCACAGGGATCTACATCGTCCATGTGGGAGCGAGCCTGCTCGCGATGACGATGGAACATTCAACACCGCAATAACGGATTCACCACGGTAATCGAGAACCCCATGCCTCAACCGCGTCCTTACAAAGTTGCACTCAACGGCTACGGCCGGATTGGTCGTTGCGTCTTGCGTGCGTTGTTTGAGCGAGGCGATAAGGCCGGGTTTGAAATTGTCGCGATCAACGATCTGGCCGACATGGCCAGCATCGAATACCTGACACGCTTCGACTCCACTCACGGGCGTTTTCCCGGTGAAGTGAAGATCGACGGCGATTGTCTGCATATTAATGGTGACTGCGTGAAGGTCCTGCGCAGTGCCACCCCCGAAGGCATCGATTGGGCGTCGCTGGGCGTCGATCTGGTGCTGGAGTGCTCCGGCGCGTACCACACGCGTGAAGACGGCCAGCGTTTCCTCGACGCCGGCGCACCGCGCGTGCTGTTTTCCCAGCCGATGGCCAGCGAGGCGGATGTCGACGCCACCATCGTCTACGGCGTGAACCAGGATTGCCTGACCGGCGACGAGCTACTGGTGTCCAACGCGTCCTGCACCACCAACTGCGGCGTGCCGCTGTTGCGCCTGCTGGATCAGGCCATTGGTCTGGAATACGTGTCGATCACCACCATCCACTCGGCGATGAACGATCAGCCGGTGATCGACGCCTATCATCACGAAGACCTGCGCCGCACCCGTTCGGCGTTCCAGTCGGTGATTCCGGTGTCCACTGGTCTGGCGCGTGGCATCGAACGGCTGTTGCCGGAACTTGCCGGGCGAATTCAGGCCAAAGCCGTGCGGGTGCCGACGGTAAACGTGTCTTGCCTCGACATTACGATGCAGACCGTGAGCGACACCGACGCCACCGAGGTCAACCGGATTTTGCGCGAGGCCGCCACCAGTGGCCCGCTCAAAGGCCTTCTGGCCTACACCGAGCTGCCCCATGCAAGCTGTGATTTCAACCATGACCCACATTCGGCCATCGTCGATGCCAGTCAGACCCGAGTTTCCGGCCCGCGGCTGGTGAACATCCTGGCCTGGTTCGACAACGAATGGGGTTTTGCCAACCGAATGCTGGATGTTGCGGAACACTATCTGCAGACATCTGCCTCTCCAAAACAGTAGGAAATGCGACCCATGACCGTGTTGAAGATGACCGACCTCGATCTGCAAGGTAAGCGCGTACTGATCCGCGAAGACCTCAACGTCCCAGTCAAGGACGGTGTTGTCACCAGCGATGCGCGAATCCTGGCCTCGCTGCCGACCATCAAGCTGGCCCTGGAAAAAGGCGCGGCCGTGATGGTCTGCTCGCACCTTGGCCGCCCGACCGAAGGCGAGTTCTCGGCCGAGAATAGCCTCAAGCCAGTCGCTGACTACCTGAGCAAGGCCCTGGGCCGTGAAGTGCCGCTGGTGGCCGATTACCTGAACGGCGTTGACGTGAAGGCCGGCGACATCGTGCTGTTCGAAAACGTGCGCTTCAACAAAGGCGAGAAAAAGAACGCTGACGAACTGGCCCAGCAATACGCCGCCCTGTGCGACGTGTTCGTGATGGACGCCTTCGGCACCGCTCACCGCGCCGAGGGTTCGACCCATGGCGTGGCCAAGTTCGCCAAAGTCGCCGCCGCTGGCCCGTTGCTGGCTGCTGAGCTGGACGCACTGGGCAAAGCCCTCGGCGCCCCGGCCCAGCCTATGGCTGCCATCGTTGCCGGTTCCAAGGTGTCGACCAAACTGGACGTGCTGAACAGCCTGAGCCAGATCTGCAACCAGCTGATCGTCGGCGGCGGCATTGCCAACACCTTCCTGGCCGCGGCCGGTCACCCGGTCGGCAAGTCCCTGTACGAGCCGGACCTGCTGGACACCGCTCGCGCCATCGCCGCCAAAGTCAGCGTGCCTCTGCCAGTCGACGTTGTCGTTGCCAAGGAATTCGCTGAAAGCGCGACCGCTACCGTCAAACTGATCGCCGACGTGGCCGCAGACGACATGATCCTGGACATCGGCCCGCAGACCGCGGCGAATTTCGCCGAGCTGCTGAAGTCGTCCAAGACCATTCTGTGGAACGGCCCGGTGGGCGTGTTCGAATTCGACCAGTTCGGTAACGGCACCAAAGTTCTGGCCCAGGCCATCGCGGAAAGCTCGGCGTTCTCGATCGCTGGCGGCGGCGACACCCTGGCAGCCATCGATAAATATGGCGTTGCTGATCGAATCTCCTACATTTCTACCGGTGGCGGCGCGTTCCTCGAGTTCGTCGAAGGCAAGGTTCTGCCGGCCGTAGAAGTTCTGGAAAGCCGGGCCAAGGCCTGAGGCCGCCCATTTGACCAGGCAAAGGAGTGTTCAGATGGTCAAGACGTTAGCGCTGTTGATCGTCACGGTTTCGCTGGCGGCTTGCGGGAGTAATCCGAAAGCCAAACCGGATCCCGCGCCGTCTGCGCCGGATAATAAAGGCTGTTACCAGGCCGACTGGCAGGCGGAAACCAACCCGGTGATCAACAAGCGTTCTGGGCCTGATGGCCTGGAGAAATACGAGACCCAGACCCCGGCCAAGGAACATGGTTGCCCTTGACGGGTCAGACTCTTTACTCAGGGCTGGCGGCGTGCGCCGCTGGTCGAGGAACATGGATGAAAGGTTTTATCGCCATTACGGCGCTGGCTCTGCTGGCAGGTTGTTCGAATTTCAACCTGTTCAAGCCTGCCGAATCGACGGATAACTGGACCACCTGGACCTGCGACAGCCAGGCCAAAGTGCTCTGGCGTTATACCGACGACAGCCGCAAGGAAGTCGACGTGCGCCTCGGCGGGGCCGATCAGGTCTACCGTTTGAAGCTTGAGCCGGGCACCGAAGGTTCGCTGTACAGCAACGACATGCTGGCGTTTCACGTAAAAGGTGAGGAAGGCCTGGTTTACTGGGTCGCCACCAACGATTTGATCGGCCGCGGTTGTAAAGCGCAGTAATTGACACACCACGGACCTAATGTGGGAGCGAGCCTGCTCGCGATAGCAGTCTCCCAGTCGCTGCACTGGTGACTGCAAGATCGCTATCGCGAGCAGGCTCGCTCCCACAAGGGTTCCGGGTAGTTCTGAAGATTCAGGCAACACCGAATTCGCAGCCCGGGCCAACCCCCGATCTGCAATAACTTGAATAGCCGCCGCCGCTACGGCAGGCTGGCACGATTAACGACCCTCAACCGGGAGAGACATACACAATGGCACTTATCAGCATGCGCCAGATGTTGGACCACGCAGCCGAGTACGGCTACGGCGTTCCAGCCTTCAACGTCAACAACCTTGAGCAGATGCGCGCCATCATGGAAGCCGCTGACAAGACTGACTCCCCGGTGATCGTCCAGGCTTCGGCCGGTGCTCGCAAATACGCCGGCGCCCCGTTCCTGCGTCACCTGATCCTGGCAGCCATCGAAGAATTCCCGCACATCCCGGTGTGCATGCACCAGGACCACGGCACCAGCCCTGACGTCTGCCAACGCTCCATCCAACTGGGCTTCAGCTCGGTGATGATGGACGGTTCCCTGGGTGAAGACGGCAAGACCCCGACCGACTACGACTACAACATTCGCGTCACCCAACAAACCGTGGCCATGGCTCACGCCTGCGGCGTATCGGTAGAAGGCGAGCTGGGTTGCCTGGGTTCGCTGGAAACCGGCATGGCCGGTGAAGAAGACGGCATCGGCGCCGAAGGCGTTTTGGATCACAGCCAAATGCTGACCGACCCGGAAGAAGCCGCTGACTTCGTCAAACGCACTCAGGTCGACGCCCTGGCCATCGCCATCGGTACCAGCCACGGCGCGTACAAGTTCACCAAGCCACCGACCGGCGACGTACTGGCCATCGACCGCATCAAAGAAATCCACAAACGCATCCCGAACACCCACCTGGTGATGCACGGTTCGTCTTCGGTTCCGCAAGACTGGCTGGCGATCATCAACCAGTACGGCGGCGACATCAAAGAAACCTACGGCGTACCGGTTGAAGAAATCGTCGAAGGCATCAAGCACGGCGTGCGCAAGGTCAACATCGACACTGATCTGCGTTTGGCTTCCACCGGTGCGATGCGTCGCCTGATGGCTACCAACCCGAGCGAGTTTGACCCGCGTAAGTTCTTCGGCGCGACTGTTACTGCGATGCGTGATGTGTGTATTGCGCGTTATGAAGCGTTTGGTACTGCGGGGAATGCTTCGAAGATCAAGCCGATCTCGTTGGAAGCGATGTATCAGCGGTATTTGAAAGGTGAGTTGAACGCTAAGGTCAATTAAGTCCGAGCGTTTATAAAAAAACCCGCAATAATGCGGGTTTTTTATTTATATTCATTATCTTGATAAATCAATATAAACCTGAAAGTTTAACTGCATTCAACAGCTATACCGATAACTACTAAGTTTGGGTTTGGCGAGTTAGGAGGTCGTCACTGAACTGGTGAGGCTCCAGTCTGAATAGTCGATATTGTCCACACGCTCTCTTACTTGTACGTTAATGGTTTGTAATAATCGGGCGTACCCCTTCCTGAAACTGTAATTGTAGCAGCTCCGCCTTTGACGCTATCAATATAGGCAGTCATGATAAATATCCTTCTGTAAGTGGTCGTCGGGAATTGACGGTGTGATAAAACTCTAGTGATGCATTAGAAATCACAGTTCCGACGAATAGCTGTAGGTAAAATGGTGCATTTAATTCGATACTACACTGAGTACGCACTTATGTTTGGCGGTGGGTTTAATTGTCCCTTGGCAATCCCGGACATCGAGAACTAAACTGGACTAGCGATATTGGCATGCGTGCTCAACTATTCCTGCGCGTACGGGGTTGAGTTCGGTGTGGCTACCGCACGTCAGCAAATAGGTGTATGTCTGAACGGGACTGGATTTGTAACGACTCTCCCACAACGTCCCGGAGCGATCTTTAAGACGATTTCTGTAGCGGGTAGTACGAGCCGCAAGAAACTTTATCAACTTGCCCAGAGCTGTCGCCGCTTTATTTGGGTGAAGTAATAAATTTACATATTTTATCATCAAGCAAAACGCATAGCCTTTTATAAAAATGCTTTTTTTGCTCTTTCAGGTTTTGAGATAGCTCTCAAAATCTTGCGGCTGAGCGAAAAAAACCTTCTGGTTGTTGCCGCGCTGAACGATATGGTGCGGAAAATTGAGCATTACCACACTAGCTTTTCGGGGCATGAAACCTTCTACCTTCGTGTAGTGAAAAATACAAGCCTGGCAGTAAAAACAGTGTTACATAAGTCCGATCCCTTTATTGGCTCTATTGCGTCCCCTTTATTGCCCTAATATGTCGACCGCAGATAATGGTGGGGTGAGTGGGGAATGCTATCAATTAATTTAATAGATAATTTTTTCCTCGCTGGTCTTTGATGCGGCCAATATGCTTGTTTTTGGTGTGCTGCTACTTTTATTATTCGAATAGAATATAAGATCCTGTCATTTTTAACAGGTGTATTTGGCAGTTAGGGGGGTTAGGCTCTGTCGTGCAGCAATCAAGTTGCAAGTCGGATGTATGAGTCGAAAAAAGACTCTTATGTTGCGATATCTTCAATAAGGAGAAATTATAATGGCAGTCACAAGTATTCGATTGAACTACTGTTCTTCACTTGGTAGTGCTGTTGTTTCCGGTACTGTTAGTCGGCCGCACGATCCTGTTTATGCATGCATGGCGGGACATGGCGGACTTCTGGGCTCTACTATGTCTGATGAGGCGGGTAACTTTACGCTTAATATCTCTGCTCCACCAGGTACTTACAACGCTCAGTTGACAGATGTGCCAGGGGGTACGGGGACTTGGACTACGCCCATTACAGTTAGCACTCAAGGATAGTGTTTTGCGAATGTACTTCATAATGAATTAAAATGTTTGAAAAAGTCTTAAGGCCCGCCTGTCAGACTGCATGTTCACACAGCCTGGCAATGCGGGTTTTTTATGAGCTCTTTAATCAGTTGTACAGAGGGCTGTAAAGGGGACAGATCTGAATGGCACTTACTTAACATGTTTAGCGTGCCCATTTTTCCTGACATCAGCCCTTGCTGACCGACGTGATTTGGTCAGCAAGGGGTAGGCTTGAGGTCTTCGTTTTATGGCTCGCGGCTCGATACGACCAGGCCGGTTTCCAACGCGCCTTTGAGCGATCAGCGCCAATAAATTTGAAAGGCCATCCTCTTCTTCAGGGCTGTCATATTGTCGCAGCGCCAGCCATAGCTGAAGGCTGTGTTTGAAGCTCAGTTCGCGAGGTAGGCAGTCAGCTGATAGAGCCGATTGTGCCATCAGCATTCGGATCAGATTGTGTGCCAACAGATAGACCCATAACTCCTTGACTGCCATGCCTGGGGTTTTGCAGCTTAACTTTCCAAGTCCCAGCGTAGCTTTGAGGTTTCGCAAATCTAACTCGACATGCCATCGCCCCTTGTACAGTGATTTAAGGGCTGTTTTTGGTGTCTGCTTCGGGCAATGCAACGTGGTCACCAAAGTCTTTCCGCCAGCCTTCAACTCTCGCACGGTCAGTCTTTCAGGCGCCTGTTCGTAATGCGCCTGACTCATCCAGGGCGGCCTTCTTTCGGGCTTTTTCAACTCGATCAGATGATCTTCCGAACCGAGACTTTGCCCCAAGCGAAAGTCCGTGCTGCGCCGTCGAGCGCCATATTGTTCGAACACGCCATCGACACCTCTTCGTTGCAACTCGCACAGCAGGAAATAGGTAGCGTAGTAAGCGTCGCCCAACAAAATGTCGCCACTATTCAACGTGTCGAGCATTGATCTGAGCAGCGTCTGTTCATCGCCGCCCTTGCCTCGGAAACGCCCAAGGGCGGCATCTAAAACGGCGCCGCTGGAGAGGCAAACGATGCCAACCACTCGACACAGCGGAAAACCAAGACCGACTTTCTGACCGCGAGACTGCGGATAGGCACCCTGATTGGCCGCGGTGTCGGGCATGCTGACCGTCGTACCGTCCACAAGGCGTACAGGCCGTCCCATCCAGCGCCACGACGAGGGTGCTTTTTCACTTATCGAAGCACCGGTGTGCCTGACCAACGTGGAAACCATCTCAACAGGCAGCCGCTCTCTGGCTTTACAGTAGGCGCCCGTGCGAGTGCTATTGGGCTTCATGCCGCCACAAGACCGTTTGATGGACAAGTCGTTGACGGCGTTCTGGCAGGAACGGTCGGCACTCATCGCTTGAGCCAGGAACATAGGCAGCGTTTCAGTCGGCGGAAACAGACGCTCCCGATATTCTGGCAGTGCAGACTCGACGCGCTGTAACAGTTCGGGAGCGGTGAGAAGATTGAAAAACGCATAGGTATCACAGTTCGAAGCGTGTCGATGGAAACGTTGCTGTTGATGCTGGAGAATTTGACGTCTACGATTCATTGGGGCTGTGTCCTTGGTTCGTCGGTGTGTGTTCGCAACTATCACCGTAGACCAAGACCAGCCCTTCTTTATTTTTTGCTTTTAGCTCAAGTGGTTAGCTGCTAAGTAAGTGCCATTCAGATCTGTCCCCTTTGTTGCCAAAGGGTATTAAAAACTGTCATTTATTACAGGTGACTTGATGCTGGCTGCGACCTAGTGTGAATGCGCAGCCGGAGAAGAAAGCGTTAGGTGGATTAAACAGATCTGTCACCTTTCTTCTATCTTTGATCTGCGGAGAGTGTAGCCATGGAAAATAGTAAATTTGGTGGCGGTTATAGTATCCAGCTTTCTATTCCAGCTCGATTGGAGTTGCTGAATAGTAATGACCGAATTGATGTGACGCTAACAACTGGCAAGGTGGTGTCAGGCCTTTTTAGTTCGTGCAGTGATGGCAAGCTGGAGTTGACGGTGGTTGGCACTGACGAGAAAACCATGATCAATGTCGACGATATCGAAGCTCTGGTTGTCCCGCAGTCAACGGCAAGAGTTGTCTGAAAGTCAGATGCTTAAATAGATCGGTCCCCTTCTCAGGAGTTTTATTATGACTAGCTATAGTTACACTGCACATGCCGATGGCGGCACGCACAACACTCAATACGGAGGCGTTGATGCCAGCACGCCAACAGAAGTAGAAGCAGAAGCAGAAGCAGAAGCAGAAGCAAAGGTTAAAGCAATGTATAGCTACCCCGTGCACGTTACTCTGCAAATAAACCAAATGGAGGAGGGGCGACTTTTGTCGGAAACCGTAATGGACCGTGGAAGGCTTTGTTAAAGGCTATCAATTCGCTTTATGGTTCAATGCAGAAAGAGCATGGACGTAATTATCAGAGCGGCGCCCGGAAGGTCGCCGCACTTTTTTACGGTTTTGTGTATTTATTTAATTGTCCGCATAAAGCCTGATATTCAGTTATTTAGGTTTATCAAACCCGCGTTGCTCAATCACCCGAAACACATCGCTTACATCCTGGACCATGATCCGGGCGATGTTGGTGACGGTGTTGATGTCGTTCTCGGCATAGTCCGGCAGGCTGGTGCAGGCCATGAGGTGCAGGTATTTGAGGACGGCGCTGAGGCGTTCGCTGACGCAATTGTGGAGTTCTTGGAGTGGGGCGTCGCTGTCGATGAGCAGGACGGGGTAGTCGGTGGCGAATTGGGACATGGGGGTGAAGCGACGAGGCGGTTGTTGATTGCTCATGGAAAATCCTTAACTCAAGAAAGAATTCGCCACCGTTTGCTGCGAAACAAATGGGGTGGCAGCTGTGCGCGGGTTCGCAGACCGAGGAGTTAAGACCCGGCAGACCCGAAGGTCTCCCACGCACAGCCGCCATAAAAAACGAATACGGGCAAACGCTGACCGTATCGTATTTTGACGGTTGTGGTTCTAACTCGGTAGGGCTGCGAAACCCTATCGCCGACTGTTGCCGGCGACGGGGCGAACTATAAGCGGCGACTTTGGTGGCTGCAACCGGGGTGTAGGACCGTAGCGCGGTCATTGTGGTGAGGGAGCTTGCTCAAGTTCGGCGGCGCAGCCGTCGTAAACCGGGCAGAGCGGTGCATCGGTAGGAATGGGGTGGCAGAGTTTGGGAGCTGTTTCGCACCCGAGCGGGAACAAGCTCCCTCGACACAGTCGGATCAGTCCTACGACTTTTGCGGACGCTCAAAATGTTCAGTTGCTTGTAGCAGCTGTCGAGCTTGGGAGCCTGAGTTCGGCTGCGAAGCAGTCGTAAAACCCGAGACGGTGTTTTTCGTTTGCCGGGATACGACTGCTGCGCAGCCGAACGCAGCCTCGCGGGCTCGGCCGCTGCTACGGGGATTGAGTTGTTCTTGGGAGGAATGGGACGCTGAGCGTCCCGGGCTGCATTCCCTCGCGGAGCTTGGGAACGATCGGTGTGAGGATTACTTGTCGTGATCAATATCCAGCTTGCTGAACGTCACTTTCCCGCCTTCACTGGTGTACCCGGTGTGGTCCTGCACATAGGCCCCGGCCTTGAAGTACAGCGGCTTGTCACGCCAGGTCGCGCTGATGTCGGTGTCCCATTGGTAGCCGGCAGCGCTAATGCCCAGCGCTCCGCCCGGGCTCAGGTGGATGAGGTAGGAAAACTCCCGATCCAGTTTCACCCCGGTAGCAATGGTGATTATCCGGGCGGTATCGTCATCGGGGCGCATACGAACCTTGGCGACGATGTTGCCTGTCTGCGTAGTGGTCTTGTACTGATACTCGACCTTCACCATGGGTTTCTGGCTCTTATAGGCATGGATCTGGCCGATGACGATCTTGCCCGAGGTCGGCACCTGATTCACCGTCAGGGTCGCGCGCAGTGAGTTGTCGGCGTCTGGGTAGAGCCAGTTTTTCAGCGTGCCGTTGCTGTAGGTTTCGCGAAGTTCGGTGCGGGGATACTTTGCGTTTTCAGTTGTAGAACCGGTGACCGGGGTCCAGAAAAACAAGGTGCCGGTATCGGAGTGGAAGTATTGGTCCTTGAAGCCATCCACCAGTTTTGACGTTTCAACGGTGTACGGCGGATTGCCGACGGGAACGCTGAGGTTCCAGGTTGCGAGATCGATCATAGACAAAAGCTTCCACGGATTTTTTACTGCACGCACGTGCCAGAAGCTCTAGCACGCACCTTCGAGGGCGATCTTTATAAGCGCAGAAGGGTTATTTGTTAATGCCCGTCTGGCAGATGGTTGACGTCAACATCCTGTCGAAAGGCCATCTTTCCCGGTTTCAGGGGCCTGTGGCGCTGACCGTTAGTCGGCAAATGAACGCTTTGATTAAATGATGGCGCACCGACACCTTCTGCTTTCACTGATCCCGGTCTAGAGTGAAGGCTTAGTATTTGTCCGGTTTTCACGAGAAACCGGCCTGACGCCCCGAACAAGAGAAGCAGCATGGAATGCGCGCAACCCACGCCAGTTGAAGGCAGCTCAATCCTTTTAATCGTCGATGACTACCCTGAAAACCTGATCAGCATGCGCGCGTTGTTACAGCGCCAGGACTGGCAGGTCATGACCGCCGCCTCGGGCTTCGAAGCACTCAGTCTGTTACTCGAACATGATGTCGACCTGGTGCTGCTGGATGTGCAGATGCCGGGTATGGACGGGTTCGAAGTGGCGCGCCTGATGCGCGGGAGTCAGCGAACCCGTCTCACGCCGATCATTTTTCTGACCGCCAACGAACAGTCCCAGGACGCCGTGATCAAGGGCTACGCCAGTGGTGCGGTGGATTACCTGTTCAAACCCTTCGACCCGCAAATTCTCAAGCCCAAAGTCCAGGCGTTGCTCGAGCATCAACGCAACCGGCGTGCGCTGCAGCGCCTGAGCCACGATCTGGAGGTCGCTCGTGCCTTTAATGCCTCGGTGCTGGATAACGCAGCCGAAGGCATTCTGGTGGTCGATGAGGACGGTCTGATCCGCTTTGCCAACCCGGCGATGTCGCGGCTGCTCAATGCCACGGTGCAAGACCTGCAAGGCAGGGAGTTCCTGGATTTCCTGCAAAAGCCGCATATTCCGGTCTGGGCCGATTCAGAGCTGTTGGCCGGATACAAGCGTGTTGAAACCTTGCGCCTGCATGATGCGTTGCTGCGAACCGCGCCCGGCCAGCAGGTGCCCGTAGCATTGTCCTGTGCACCGTTGCCCAGCGAGCAACATGCGATGGTGGTGACGGTGCTGGACATGTCGGTGGTGCGCCATCTGCATCAGCAACTGGAATTCCAGGCGGTCACTGACCCATTGACCGGGCTGCTCAATCGTCGCGGCTTTTACCAGACGGCGGAAAACCTGCTGCGGCGTGGCGACCGCACTGACAGCGCCTGGGTGCTGCTGTATCTGGACCTCGACGGCTTCAAGCGGGTCAATGATTCCCTCGGTCACGATGCCGGGGATCGGGTGCTGCGTTGGGTGTCCGAGCAGTTGAAGGCCTGCCTGCGGCCCTTCGACATTCTGGCGCGCATGGGCGGTGACGAGTTCACGGCGTTGCTGGATCTGGAATTCCCCGAGCAAGCGGCCAAGATTGCCGAGAAGCTCATTGAGCGGGTGTCGATCTGTCAGCAGATTGATGGTCTGGACATCGCGTTGGGCGCCAGCATCGGCATTGCGACTTACCCGGATTGCGGCTCCAATCTCGACGGCTTGCTGCGTGCGTCAGACATCGCCATGTACGAAGCCAAGCGCGCCGGCCGTCAGCAATATCGCTTCTATGATCACGAAATGAATGGCCGCGCACGCTCGCGGTTGATGCTCGAAGAAAGTGTGCGCGCGGCCATCGAGAACCGTGATTTCAATTTGGTGTATCAGCCTCAGGTGGCCATTGTCAGCGGGCAAATTCGCGGCTTCGAGGCGTTGCTGCGCTGGCAGCATCCGAGCGTTGGCGATGTCCCGCCAGGGCTGTTTTTGCCGTTGCTGGAAGAGGCGCGGTTGATCAGTCGCTTGGGCAGCTGGATTTATCAGCGCGGGGCGGGCCAGCGCAAAGCCTGGGAAACCTTGTTTGCCGAGGATTTGGTGCTGGGCGTCAGTTTGAGCAGTACGCAGTTCGGCATGCCTAACCTGGTGACGGAATTGCGCCAGGTGCTGGAGCGTCATGGTTTGCAGGCGCGCCATCTGGAAGTCGAGATCACTGAAGAGGCGTTGACGCTCAACCCCGAGGAAACCCGCAAACAGCTGCGCCTGTTGCGTAACCTGGGCGTGCGAGTGGCCCTGGATGACTTCGGTTCAGGGCCGTGCTCGTTGTCTCATCTGCGTGATCTGGAGCTGGATACGGTCAAATTCGACCGGCATTTGATCGCCCGGTTGCCGGAGTCTTCGAGGGATGCAGCGCTGGTGCGCAACGTTATCGACCTGTGCAAGCAGTACGGCATGCTGGTGATTGCCGAAGGGGTGGAAACCGTTGCGCAATACGAGTGGCTGCAAGCCAATGGCTGCGAATACGTGCAAGGTTTTCTGGTGTCGCGGCCGATGATGGCCGAGGACATCGGCAACTTTGTGCAGCCGTTCGACTGGAGCGCGCTGACCGGCTGAATTCGTTACACTGGCGACCTTTTCGTGACTCGTGTTGCCCGCCCCAATGACCGCGTTGAAATACCTCCAGGCCTATCCCGCTGCATTGCAGGACCAGGTGCGCCAGCTGATCGCCGAAGGTCGGCTGGGCGATTACCTGAGCCAGCGTTACCCGGAAAAACACCAGGTACAGAGCGACAAGGCGTTGTACACCTATGCCCTGGACCTCAAGCAGGAATACCTGCGTAACGCCCCGACCATCGATAAGGTGTTGTTCGACAACCGTCTGGACTTGACCCATCGCGCCCTTGGCCTGCACACAACAATCTCTCGGGTTCAGGGTGGCAAGCTCAAGTCCAAGAAAGAAATTCGCGTGGCCTCGTTGTTCAAAGAGGCACCTTCCGAGTTTCTGAAAATGATCGTGGTGCATGAGCTCGCGCACTTTAAAGAGTCGGATCACAACAAGGCGTTCTACAAGTTGTGCGAACACATGTTGCCGGGGTATCACCAGGTGGAATTCGATGTGCGGGTGTACCTGACGTGGCGGGACATGCAGTAGAAAAATCAAGATCGCAGCCGGGAGTGTTTAGATGGACGTGAGCAAGACCAAGAGCAGCTTCTATCGTCGGTTGTACGTGGCGTACCTGATCGACAGCGGGCTGGCCAGCAGCGTCCCGGCGCTGACCGAGATAACCGGCATGCCCCGGCGCACGGCCCAGGACACCATCGCCGCGTTGGCGGATCTGGATATTGTTTGCGAATTCGAGCAAGAAGAAGGCGCACGCAACCATGCCGGGCGCTATCGGATTCGTGAGTGGGGGGCGATTGATCGGGGATGGATCGAGCGTAATTTGCGGCAGATCAAAGCGGTGCTGGAATATCCCTAGCTGCTGCGGTGACTGAGCTGACGCCTTCGCGGGCAAGCCCGCTCCCACAGGTACCGAGGTGAATTGCAAATTTGTGATTCACTCGCGATCACTGTGGGAGCGGGCTTGCCCGCGATGGGGTCCTCAGGAACGACGCATCCCGATGTGTGGAATGTCATCCTCCAGAAACTCCTTACCTGTCACAACAAACCCGTATCGCCCGTAATACCTCTGCAAATGCGCCTGGGCCGAGAGATAGATCGGGACTTCGGGCCAGCGTTTTTCGGCCTGCTTCAACGCCTGGGCCATCAACTCATGCCCAAGTCCGGTGCCGCGTGCCTGAGGGGCAATGATCACCCGCCCGATCACCACGTCGCCGCCCTGTAACTCCGGGTCGAGCAACCGCAGGTACGCCACCAGGCGATCCCCGTCCCAAGCCATCAAATGGTAAGTGTCACCTTCAAGATCCTGGCCATCGATGTCTTGATAGACGCATTTCTGCTCGACGACGAACACCTCTGCCCGTAGCTGCAGAATGGCGTACAGCTGTTCTTTGCCCAGATCACTGTGGTGTTTGCAGACCCAATCGATTGTCATCTTCACATTCCTTGATCAACGTCGTTCCGATACTAAGCGCCCAGCCGAAAGATGTCTTGATGACGGAGAAATCTGTGACGAAGGCCAAAATGCCATCATTCATTTCTCGCGGCGTTGTCTTCTTTGTGTAATCTGCGATGAAGCGCTGTGCAGTGGCTTCAATGAGCTAATGTTAGTACCTGGGTTTTGGCGGTACGGGGGCCTTGGAGTTTTGGCTGAAAAACACGCCGGGCAACCCGCCCGCTAAGGATTTTCTAGCATGCCGCGAGTGCATCGAGCCTTTGCTTTGATTGGATTGCTGTCGCTGGCTCAGGGCGCGGCAGCAGAAAAGCTGCGGCTGGTGGCCGATGCCTGGCCACCCTTTACCGACGCCACACTGGTCAACGGTGGGCTGGCCACAGACATCGTCAGCACCGCACTGGCCCGGGCCGGTTATGCCAGTGATTTCGAACAGGTGCCTTGGGCGCGAGCCTTGCTGGGGGTGGGCGAGGGTCGATACGACGTGTTGGTCAACGCCTGGTACACCGACGAACGCACCAAACTCGGGCAGTTTTCCGGCGAATACCTGCTCAACCGCGTGCGCTTTCTCAAGCGCAAAGACGCGCCGATCGAATACAACAACCTGCAGCAATTGCATACCTACCCGATAGCGGTAGTGCGCGGTTACGCCTATTCGTCGGAGTTCGATGATGATGTGTCGCTGCAGAAAGTGCCGGTGCACAGCTTCGCCATGGCCGTGCGCATGGTCGCTGCCGACCGGGTCAAGCTGACGCTGGAAGACGAATACGTCGCTCGTTATTACTTGGCCCGGGAATCATCCAAGGTGCGCAATTCCGTGGAGTTTTTGCCCAAGCCACTGAGCGAAAACAGCCTGCACATTCTGGTCAGCCTGAAGAACCCGAAGCATGAACAGATCGTCGCGGGTTTCGATCGGGAGATTGCGGCGATGAAAGTGGACGGGAGTTACGAGCGGTTGTTGAAACAACATGGGATGTGAGTGGCGTTGATCCAGTGCTTATGTTGAGGTCAGCCCGATCACCACAGATCTCAATCCTCGCTCGTATCCTTGATCAAATGCGCAGCCAGCGTGCGCAACGGACCAAGCTGTCGGCAAATCAACGCCAACTGAGTCTGCACCAACCGCTGCCCTTCATCGATTTCATCCGGCATCTGTTCAAGCTCATTGGCCAGCGCTTCTTCCTCGTCGCTCTGAATCGCAATCGACAGTTTGCTCGCCAACCCCTGGGCGATCTCATCGATGCTCGCTGCCAGCCTCACACCGGCTCCTTCGATCAAATGCTCGCGTACGTCCGCCGGTAACTGGGTTTCCCGGTGTGCACCCAGTCCCGACAAATAACTGAGCAAGGTGTGCGACAACACCAGGAAGCGAAACCCGACGTCTGCTTCCTTACGGAAGTGCCCCGGCTCCATCAGCATGTTCGCCAGTGTCGTCGACAGTGCCGCGTCGGCGTTGTGGGCGTTGCGTCGCGCCAGCCGATAAGCCAGGTCGTCGCTTTTGCCGGCGGCGTATTGCTGCATGATCTGGCGCAGGTAAATGCTGTTGCAGGTCAAGGTGTTGGCCAGCACTTTGTTCAGACGTCGACCCTGCCAGTCCGGCAGGAACAGGAACACCGCCAGCCCGGCGATCAGGCTGCCGAGCAAGGTATCGAACAGCCTTGGCAGGAACAGCCCGTAACCATCCCCGACCTGGTTGAAACAAAACAGCACCATCAGGGTGATCGCGGCGGTCGCCAGGGTGTAGCGAGTGGTGCGGTTGATAAAGAACACCACCCCGGCAGCGATTGCGAAGCATGACTGCACCAGCGGGTTGGGGAACAGGTCGAACAGCGCCCAGGCCACGGTCAGGCCAATGGCGGTGCCGATGATCCGCTGGCCGAGTTTGCGCCGGGTGGCGCCGTAGTTCGGTTGGCAGACAAACAGCGTGGTGAGGATGATCCAGTAGCCTTGGGACGGGTGGATCAAATGCACCATTGCGTAGCCGATGCTCAACGCCAGGGGCAAACGCAGGGCGTGACGGAACAGCAATGACGTCGGTGTCAGCTGCGTGCGCAAGCGAATCCACACATCCTTGAGGCTGCGTGGCGAGCGGTCGAGCAGGCTGCTGTCGGTGGCGTCGGCCAAGGCGTCGGGGTTGCTGGCGTCGCTGAGCAGACGGTCGAGTGTGCCGAGGTTGGCCGCCAGTGCCCGCAACGACCGCAGCAATCCGCGCCATGCCGGGTTGCTCTGAATGCGCAGGTGTTCGAGCGAGGCGTGCAAATCGCTCAGGGCTTCGGCGAAGCTTGCGTCATAGACAAACGGCTGGCGCATCTGGATCGACTCGGCCAACGCTCGACAGGCCTTGCCTTGCTGGCGTAGCAGACGCTGACAGCGAAACATCACGTCACTGTGAAAAAAGGCGTCGGCCAGGGCGTTGTAGGGGTAGTGCGATGAACTGGCGCGCTCGTGGATGTCCTGGGCAAGGAAGTACAGCTTGAGGTATCGGCTGACTTTCGAGCCCGGCCGACCGTTGCCGACCCGGTGCAGGATGATCTCCTTGGCGACGTTCAGTGCGGCGACAACCCGACCGTTCTGCTGCGCCAGTTCCAGCCGCCGCGCTTCCACATCCATCTGCCGGATCGGTTCGA
The DNA here is from genome assembly GCF_008369325.1 of Pseudomonas sp. ANT_H12B. GTDB lineage: Bacteria > Pseudomonadota > Gammaproteobacteria > Pseudomonadales > Pseudomonadaceae > Aquipseudomonas. Next base: position 332,230 of record NZ_VOBI01000002.1, read on the forward strand.
ACAGCGACGATTTCAGCTTCAGGTAAAAACCCAGTTCACGGAACAACCGCGCCAGGCTCTGCTGCACCGGCTGGTTGGAGAACATCGCCTGCCACAGCACCGAGAGCAGACCGTACCAGGCCGCACCGGCCACCAGCAGCACCGGCTCGTGCCAGAAATCAGTGACCTCGCCGCCGCGCTGTTCCACGCCGATCATGGTGTAGACCGACAGAATCAATGTCGCCGAAGCAATGGCGCCATAGCGTTCACCGAGGGCTCCGAGCATGGTCAGGCCGAAACTGGCCAGTGCGAGGGCGATGACAAAGACGATGGGGTAGGGGAACAGCAATTCGACGGAAAGGGCGGCAACGCTGAAACACACCAGCGTCACGGCCAGCGCGTTGAGGCGGCCCTGCCAACTGTCGTCGGTCTCGGCCAGGGCGCTGGCGATAATCCCGAGGAACAGCGGGATCAGCAGCCCCATTTCATCCTTATACCAACACAGCGCCATGCTGCCGGTCAGGGCGATGAATACCCGCACGCTGTAGCTGAATTTATCCAGCGCCCAGAGGCGACGCAGAGACTGACTAAATGGGGTCGATGACATGAAGTGCGAAGGCCTTCCGAGGCAATGCCGCTAAATTGAGCCAGTAATGACGTCGACGCAATGGCGCCGATCACATCTGACAGCAAAATCTGTTCCTTGGAGCTCAATGCTGATCGCAAAAATCGGGAATGGCAGAGAAACCTGTGGGAGCGGGCTTGCCTGCGAGAAAGCCAGCACATTCAACATCTATGCTGACTGTCAGACCGCTATCGCAGCGATACGGCGCCCCGACAAGCCAGCTCCCACAATTGAGCGTATTTCACATTCAGGTTATGTGAGTCAGACGTACTGCGCAGCCGCGTAGCCCGAGGCCCACGCCCACTGGAAGTTGAAACCGCCCAAATGCCCGGTGACATCCAGCACTTCACCGATGAAGTACAGGCCGGGGCTTTTCAGCGATTCCATGGTCTTGGACGACACTTCGCGCGTGTCGACGCCGCCCAGTGTCACTTCAGCGGTGCGATAGCCTTCGGTGCCGGCCGGCACGACTTTCCAGCTCGCCAGTTTTTCGGCGATGTCGGCAATTTCCGCGTGGGTGTATTGCTTCATCGGTTTGGAGACGAACCAGTTGTCCGCCAGCAGGTTGGCCATTTTCTTGGTGAAGATTTCACCGAGCAGGGTTTTCAGTTCGCTGTTGGGACGTTCGGCTTGCTGCTGTTGCAACCAGCTCGGTACGTCGTGATCCGGCAGCAGGTTGATCTCAATCGTATCGCCGGATTCCCAGAACGAAGAAATCTGCAAAATCGCCGGACCGCTGAGGCCGCGGTGAGTGAACAGAATGTTCTCGCGGAAACTCTGGTCATTGCAGCTCACCAGACAATCCACCGACGTACCGGACAGCTCGGTGCACAGCTCTTTGAGCTGATCGGTAATGGTGAACGGCACCAAACCTGCGCGGGTCGGCAGCAAGTCGTGGCCGAACTGCTTGGCCACCTGATAGCCGAAACCGGTCGCGCCCAGCGTCGGGATCGACAAGCCGCCAGTGGCGATTACCAGGGATTCGCAGGTGATTTGGCCTAGCGTGGTGTCCAGTAAATAACCGCTTTCGAGTTTCTCGATGGTCTGGATCGAGGTGTCCAGATGCAGGCTGACGCCGACCTGATCGCACTCGTTGAGGAGCATCTCGAGGATGTCGCTGGATTTGTTATCGCAGAACAACTGGCCGAGTTTTTTCTCGTGGTATGGCACGCCGTGCTTGGCGACCATGCCGATGAAATCCCACTGGGTGTAGCGCGCCAGGGCGGATTTGCAGAAGTGTTCGTTCTGCGAGAGGAAATTGCCCGGTTCGGTGTACATGTTGGTGAAATTACAGCGGCCACCGCCCGACATCAGGATTTTCTTGCCGGCCTTGTTGGCGTGGTCGAGCAACATAACCTTGCGCCCGCGCCCGGCGGCAGTCAGCGCACACATCAACCCTGCGGCGCCAGCGCCAATGATCACGACTTCGGTAGAGCGCAAAACGGTGTCCTCTTGATGTGACGCCACAAAACAAACTGTGGGAGCGAGCCTGTTCTCGATGAGGCCTGCACATTCAACATAGATGTTGTTTGACAGTCCGCCATCGCGAGCAGGCTCGCTCCCACAGGGAAAGACAGTGTCCTTACAAAATGCGAACGCGCAGCGAACGGCCTTTGATCTTTCCGTCGTTCAGGCGCTGCAAGGCTTGCTTGGCGATCCCGCGTTCAACAGCCACATACGCCTGGAAATCGAAAATCGCGATCTTGCCAACCTGAGCGCCCGGAATACCGGCATCGCCCGTCAGTGCACCCAGAATGTCACCCGGACGCACCTTGTCTTTACGGCCAGCACCGATGCACAACGTGCTCATGACCGGCAGCAGCGGTGCACCGCCCTGGGATTTGAGGTTGTCCAGCTGATCCCAGCTCAACGGCGACTTCTGCAGTTGCTCGATGGCTTGGGCGCGGTGGGCTTCGGACGGTGCGACCAGGCTGATCGCAATCCCTTTCTCACCGGCGCGGCCCGTACGGCCAACACGGTGGATGTGGATTTCCGAATCACGGGCCAGTTCGACGTTGATCACCATGTCCAGCGCATCGATGTCCAGACCGCGAGCGGCGACGTCGGTTGCGACCAATACCGACGTACTGCGGTTGGCGAACATCGCCAGCACCTGGTCGCGATCACGCTGTTCCAGATCGCCTTGCAGGCCGACGGCGGAAATGCCTTTGGAGGTCAGGTGATCAACGGTTTCCTGAACCTGCTGCTTGGTGAAGCAGAACGCTACGCAAGACGCCGGGCGGAAATGCGCGAGGACTTTGACCACCGCATCCATACGCTCTTCCGGAGAAATCTCGTAGAAGCGCTGCTCGATCTGCGTATCGTCGTGGAACGCCTCGGCCTTGACGATCTGAGGGGTGCGCATGAATTTCGACGCCAGCTGCTTGATGCCCACCGGGTACGTGGCGGAGAACAGCAGGGTCTGGCGGCGCTCCGGGGTCTGGGCGATGATTTCTTCGATGGAATCGTAGAAACCCATGTCGAGCATGCGGTCGGCTTCGTCGAGGATCAGGGTGTTCAGGCCATGGAGCACCAGCGAACCCTTGCGCAGGTGCTGCTGGATGCGCCCCGGGGTGCCGACGATGATGTGCGCGCCGTGCTCAAGCGAAGCGATCTGCGGGCCGAAAGACACGCCGCCGCACAGGGTCAGGACCTTGATGTTGTCTTCGGCACGGGCCAGACGACGGATTTCCTTGGCGACCTGGTCAGCCAACTCGCGAGTCGGGCAAATGACCAGCGCCTGGCAACCGAAGAAGCGCGGATTGATCGGGTTCAGCAGGCCGATACCGAAGGCGGCGGTCTTGCCGCTGCCGGTCTTGGCTTGCGCGATCAGGTCCATCCCCTTGAGGATCACCGGCAAGCTTTGCGCCTGGATCGGCGTCATCTGGGCATAACCGAGGGAGTCGAGGTTAGCCAGCATGGCGGCGGACAGCGGCAAAGTATTAAAAGCGGTGGCGATGGTGGTCACGGGACTGGCCTGCAAAACAAAATGTCGCGCAGTGTACCAGCCCGGTGGCCATTCGCCCTAAGGCTCGATGTGTTCTTCCGGACGTTTGACGCGCCGTCCGTCTTCCTTTGAGAGCTGGGAGAAGATGGTTGCGGCGAGCATCGCCATGATTCCGACGGTCAGGAAGGTCAGCTGGAACGCGCCCAGGACCGTGTTCACGCCATCATTACCGACCTCTGCGGTGAAGCCGCCGAGCAGCGCGCCGGCGCAGGCAACACCAAGACTGAGGGACAATTGCGCGACCACCGACAGCAAGCTGTTGCCGCTGCTGGCGCTGGCGTCGTCGAGGTCGATCAGGGTCACGGTGTTCATCGCGGTGAACTGCAAGGAGTTGATCGCGCCCAGAATCGATAGCATCACCAACAGCAGCCAGTACGGCGTCTGCTCGCTGACCAGCCCCATGCTCGCCAGCATGAGCCCCAGCGCCAACGTATTGCCGGTGAGCACAATGCGATAGCCCAGGCGTTCGATCAGCGGTCGCGCCACCGATTTGGCGACCATTGCCGCAGCGGCCAGCGGCAACATGCTCATCCCCGCCTGGGACGGCGAATAACCCAGCGCCACTTGCAGCAGCAACGGCACGAGGAACGGCAGGGCGCCGCTGCCAAGACGGGCGAACAGGTTGCCGAGGATGCCCACGGCGAAGGTCCGGGTCTTGAACAGCGACGGCGCGAACAGCGGATTATCGATGTGCCCGGCCCGTAGCCAGTACGCCGCCAGACACGCCATGCCGCCAAACAGCAGCAACATCACCCGCAAGTGTGGCAGATGCAGTTCGCCGAGGCCTTCCATGGCAACGGTGATCAGTACCATCGCGGCACCAAACAGCAAAAAGCCCAGGCTGTCGAAACGCGTGCGCTCGCTGCCACGCAGGTCGGGAATGAATTTCCACACGGCGTAGCAACCGACGGCGCCCACCGGCAGATTGATCAGGAAGATCCAGTGCCAGGTCAGGTATTCCACCATCCAGCCGCCCATGGTCGGGCCGAGCAATGGGCCGAGCAGGCCGGGGATGGTGATGAAACCCATGATTCGCACCAGCTCCGAGCGCGGGTACGCCCTGAGTACTACGAGTCGCCCGACCGGCAACATCAGCGCGCCGCCCAGGCCCTGAATCACCCGCGCGCCAATCAACTGGCTCAGGGTGCTCGACAGGGCGCAGAGCAACGAGCCGAGGCTGAACAGCAGGATCGCGCTGAAGAAGATTTTCCGGGTACCGAAACGGTCGGCAATCCAGCCCGAGGCAGGGATCAGCAGGGCGACGGTGAGCATGTAGGCGATGATCACGCCTTGCATGCGCAGCGGGTCTTCGGCCAAGTCACGGGCCATGGCGGGCAGGGCGGTGTTGAGGATGGTCCCGTCGAGGGATTGCATGAAGAACGCGATGGCGACGACCCACGGCACCCAGCGGGCGGTGACAGCGTCGAGAGGCGGGCGGTTGGGCATGGGACCTCTTGTTGTTGGAGATGATCGTTCCCACGCGGAGCGTGGAAACGATCAGGGTCAGAGGGTCAAGGTCAGTTTGCTGATCAGCGCGCCCGGCAGTAACGCCGAGGCGGTGGCCCGCTGGCTATAGGTGCTGGCCGACAGCATTAGCTCACGCTCCTCAGTCAACGCTTCAAGCTGCGACCCCAGCAAACTGAAAGCACTGTCATCAAACCGCATCGTACTCACCGGTGCCTGAATCTCGCCGTTCTCGACCCAGAAGGTCGCAAACCGCGTCATGCCGGTCAGGCGCGCCGCCGGTTGATCCGAGTAGTTCAGGTACCACAGGTTGCTGATGTACAACCCCGTGCCCAGTTGCTTGAGAATCTCAGCGTCTGGCAACGCACCGGCCGTCATGTTCACTGCGCTCGGCATTTCACCGCCGCTGGCGCCGTTGGCGGTCAGGCCGTACTCGGCCGCACTGCGTGAACTGACCATTTGTTCGCCGGCCTTGCCGTTGACGATCAACCCAAGATCGCTGCGCGGATAACCTTCGCCGGAGAATGCCGGGCTCAACGAACCGCTGACCTTTTCATCGACGGACACCAACGGGCTGAACGAACTGTCGCCTGCGTAAAGCTTCTGCAGCGGACTGCTCTTGCTGGCAATCGACTGTGCAGAGAAACCGCCCCAGCCGAGCATGTCCATGATTTCACCCAAGGCTGCCGGAGCGAGATAGGCGCGGTACTGACCCGGCGCGAGGGTGTGTTGCGGTCTGCCTAGAAAGGCCAACTGCTCGCGAGCCTGCGCAAAGCGCTTGGCAAACACTTCGCTGTTCCAGTCGTGCCCGGCGTAGCTGGCTTTCACCGCTTGGCCGTTGTCATGGAACAGGCTGAAATCGAAGTTGAAGCTATTGGCTTGATGCCAGCCGAACGCACCCGAGGAGCTGGCGAAACCACGACTGATCGGCCCGGCTGCGTAGAAACCGACCAGGTCCAGCCCTTCAGCCGCCTGGGTGATTTCAGCGACCACGTGCTCGGTGTCCGGCAGCGGATGCTCCTGCACATTCTTGCTCTGCCAACCGTTGTGATTGAGCAGCAGGTACGGATCCTGCGGCAGCAGCGGCAAGGTTTCGCGTAACTGTTGCAGACCTTCGGCCAGACGCTCAAGGTCGACTTCAGGGTCGCCTGCCAGTGTGATGTTGAGGTCGGCGTGGCGACCCTCATTGATCAGTTTGAAACCGACACTCGCCTGCTGCACCTGACCGGCCTGACGCACCTTGGCGTGATTGAATCGCACGAAGGCCGACGACTCGGCGGCGTAGCTGAGGGTGAACTGTTCCGGTTCGCGCATGGCGTCGCGCAACCAATTGACCAAAGCCTTGAACGACTCGGCCTGATTTTTTGAAGTACTCATCAGGCATCTCCCCCAAACACATCCACGTTGCTGAACACACAGGCAGGCGAGGCATGGCCGACGCGGATTACCTGATTCGGTTCGCCCTTGCCGCAGTTCGGCGTGCCCAGGACCTTGACGGTGCTGGCGTCGCCGACGGCGCTGAGGCTCTTCCAGAACTGCGCGGAAATCGCCCGGTAATTGGGGTTCTTCACCACGCCCTTGAGTTCGCCGTTTTCGATCAACTGAGCCCATTCGCAACCGAACTGGAATTTGTTGCGCGCATCGTCGATGGACCAGGAACGATTGGTCGACATCATGATTCCGTGTTCGATATTGCCGATCAGCTGATCCAGCGGTTGCTCGCCGGGCTCGATGTTCAGGTTGGCCATGCGGTCGATCGGTGGGCGGTTCCAACCGCAGGCGCGGCTGTTGGCCACGCCGTCCATGTCGGCCCGGAATTGCGAGAGTGCGCCACCCAATGGGCGCAGCAACAAGCCTTCTTTAATCAAAAACTGTTTGCTTGCCGCCGTGCCGTCGTCGTCATGGCCATAACTGGCGAGCTGCTCGGGGATGTCCGGATCGAAGGTCACGTTGAGCAGTTTGGAGCCGTATTGCAGGCTGCCAAAGTCTTCTGCCTTGACGAAGCTGGTCCCCGCGTAATTGCGTTCATCACCGAGGATGCGGTCGAGTTCCAGCGGGTGACCGATGGACTCGTGGATCTGCAGCATCATCTGGTCCGGCATCAACAGCAGGTCGCGCGGGCCTTGCGGGGTATTCGGCGCCAGCAACAATTGCAGCGCTTGATCAGCAACTTTCGGACCGGCACCGACCAGGCCGCAACGGCTGATGACATCGGCGCCGCCTTGCTGGCCAAAGTTTTCGCGGCCGAGGCTGCGAGTCTGGCTGTCGCGGCCGTCGTAGGCGGTGACTTCCAGACTCGGGTAGACGAAACGTTGGGCCTGGCGCAGCTCGGCACCGGCGCTGTTGAGGTAGATCTGCTCGACGTTGGTGATGCCGATGCTCACCTGCCAGTTCACCAGTCGCTCGTCCTTGGGCACGGACGCGGATTCGGCGCCGAGCAGTTGATAGCAATCACTCAGGGACGGGAAGGGCTGGTCCAGATTCGGCGAAAAGTAGTCGGCGCGGTCGCTGGAAACGGCTTGCTCGCGCAGGTCGAGCAGGGCGTGGGGCTTGAGTCGGCGGGCTTGTTGCTCGGCTCGCTCGAGGGCGGCTTGCAGGCCTGATCGGGACAGGTCGTTGGTCGCGGCGTAGGCTTCGACGCCGTTGACCCGAACGGTCAGCATCGCGCCTTCGTCTCGGCTCAGGCTGGGAGGTTCGGCAACGTTTTTGCGCACCGACAGGTATTGGCCGGACTCGCGTACATAACGCAGCGAAAAGAATTCTGCGCCCGTGCGCAAGGCAGCGAAGCGCTGCTTGAGCTGGGGGTGGAAATCGAACATTCGGGAACCTCCTTGGTATGGAGTGGCGGTGTATCGATGTTGCGAGGGGGGGTGAAACGTTTGCGTGGCGCTAGATTAGGCCGGTGCGGGGGGTAGGATCAAGCTTGGATCGGCGTGGGAAAAGGAATGCCGAGAGATGTGTGGTGTTTGTCAGGACCCCATCGCGAGCAGGCTCGCTCCCACATGGGTTTTTGGGTTGATCGCACATTTGCAATCCAACCCGGAACCTGTGGGAGCGAGCCTGCTCGCGATTGGCCGTGACGCGGGTTTACTGCGAGGTCAGGCTCACATCCCGCAGCGGCTTGCCACGCACCGGCGCATCGCCGGCTACGAAATAGGCAGCCTTGCTACGCGGCAACGGCTTGCGACCGCGGATCTTGTCGGCGATTTTCTCGGCGATCATGATCGTTGGCGCGTTCAGGTTACCGGTGGTGATGATCGGCATGATCGAGGCATCGACCACACGCAAGGCTTGCATGCCGTGCACACGACCTTCAGCATCAACCACGGCCATTTCGTCGGTGCCCATCTTGCACGAGCAAGACGGGTGGAACGCGGTTTCGGCGTGTTCGCGGATGAACTTGTCGAGCTGCTCATCGGTTTGCACGTCGATGCCCGGGCTGATTTCGCGGCCACGGAAAGCGTCCAGTGCAGGCTGTTGCATGATTTCACGGGTCAGGCGGATGCCGTCGCGGAATTCCTGCCAGTCCTGCTCGGTGGCCATGTAGTTGAACAGGATGCTCGGGTACTCGCGCGGATCCTTCGACTTGGCCTGGATGCGACCACGGCTCGGCGAACGCATGGAGCCCATGTGCGCCTGGAAACCGTGCTCTTTCACCCCGTTGCTGCCGTTGTAGTTAATCGCGACCGGCAGGAAGTGGTACTGGATGTTCGGCCAATCGAATTCTTCGCGAGTACGGATGAAACCACCGGCTTCGAACTGGTTGCTGGCGCCGATGCCGGTGCCGTTGAACAGCCACTCGGCACCGATGGCCGGCTGGTTGTACCAGAGCAGCGACGGGTACAGCGAGACCGGTTGGGTGCACGCGTATTGCAGGTACAGCTCGAGGTGATCCTGCAGGTTCTCACCCACGCCCGGCAGGTCGTGGACCACCGGGATGTCGAGTTTTTTCAGCAGTTCGGCCGGGCCGACGCCGGAGCGTTGCAGGATCTGCGGCGAAGCGATGGCGCCGGAGCACAGCAGCACTTCTTTGCGGGCGCGGGCTTCAACGCGTTCTTCAGCGGCGCCGATCAAGTAACGCACACCAACCGCACGCTTGCCTTCAAACAGGATCTTGTCGGTCAGGGCGTGGGTGACGATGGTCAGGGTCGAACGCTTCTTGGCGATGTCTAGGTAACCGCGAGCGGTGCTGGCGCGACGGCCGTTTGGCGTCACGGTGCGGTCCATCGGACCGAAACCTTCCTGCTGGTAACCGTTGAGGTCTTCGGTGCGCGGGTAACCGGCTTGCACGCCGGCTTCAACCATCGCGCTGAACAGCGGGTTATTGCCGGCTTTTGGCGTGGTCACGCTGACCGGACCTTCGCCACCGTGATAGTCGTTCGGGCCGATGTCACGGGTTTCAGCCTTGCGGAAATACGGCAGGCAGTTCAGGTAGTCCCAGTCTTCAAGACCTGGCAGTTTGGCCCAGTTGTCGTAGTCCATCGCGTTGCCGCGGATGTAGCACATGCCGTTGATCAGCGAGGAACCGCCCAGGCCCTTGCCGCGACCGCATTCCATCCGGCGACCGTCCATGTGTGGCTCTGGATCGGTTTCGTAGCCCCAGTTGTAGCGACGACCTTGCAGCGGGAACGCCAAAGCGGCCGGCATTTGCGTGCGAAAATCCAAGCGGTAATCCGGGCCGCCTGCTTCGAGCAGCAGGACGGTGACGCCTTCGTCTTCAGTCAGACGGGTCGCCAGGGTGTTACCGGCCGAGCCGGCACCGATGATGATGTAATCGAATTCTTGGGACATTGAATGCACCCTCTTTGAAATTGTTCAGGTCGGCGAGTGCTGCGCACTCGATCGCCAGCAGGCTGGCTCCCACATTGGAATGCGTACTCCTGTGGGAGCCAGCCTGCTGGCGATGACGGCCTCGCAGGCGAAGCAAATACCGCCTTAGAAAACCGAGGTGTAATCGCCCAGTTCGACCTGTACCGATTTGATGCGTGTGAAGTTGTTCAGCGAGCTGATGCCGTTCTCACGGCCCACACCCGACTGCTTGTAGCCACCGACCGGCATCTTCGCGTCGGACTCGCCCCAGGCGTTGATCCAGCAGATACCGGCTTCCAGTTGATGAATCACGCGATGAGCGCGGTTCAGGTCTTTGGTGACAACGCCAGCGGCCAGGCCGAAGTCGGTGTCGTTGGCGCGACGGATCACTTCTTCTTCGGTGTCGTAAGTCAGGATCGCCATGACCGGGCCGAAGATTTCTTCGCGAACGATGGTCATCTCGTCGGTGCAGTCGGTGAACACGGTCGGTGCCACGAACGCGCCTTTGGCGAATTCGCCTTCGGTCAGGCGAGTACCGCCGCACAGAACGCGAGCGCCTTCTTCCTTACCTTTGGCGATGTAACCCAGCACGCTTTCCATGTGGGCGAAGCTGACCAGCGGGCCGAAGTTGGTGTTTTCGTCTTCCGGGTTGCCGATGCGGATGCGGGCAACGCGCTCGGCGATCTTGGCTTCGAATGCTGCTTTGAGGTGAGTCGGTACGAACACGCGAGTGCCGTTGGTGCAGACCTGACCGGAGCTGTAGAAGTTGGCCATCATGGCGGTATCGGCGGCGCGATCGAGGTCGGCGTCGTCGAAAATGATCAGCGGGGATTTGCCGCCCAGTTCCATGGTCACGTCTTTCAGCGACGAAGCGGAAGCGCTGGCCATGACCTTCTTGCCGGTGTCGGTACCGCCGGTGAAGGAGATCTTTTCGATGCGCGGGTGCTCGGTCAACCAGGTGCCGACTTCACGGCCGCTGCCGGTCAGCACGTTGAACACGCCAGCCGGCACGCCGGCTTCGGTGTAGATCTCGGCCAGTTTCAGCGTGGTCAGGGAAGTGACTTCGCTTGGCTTGAAGATCATCGCGTTACCGGCTGCCAGGGCGGGTGCGGATTTCCACAGAGCGATCTGGATCGGGTAGTTCCACGCGCCGATACCGGCGACGACGCCCAGCGGCTCGCGACGGGTGTAGACGAACGAAGTGGTGCGCAGCGGGATCTGCTCGCCTTCGATGGCCGGCACCAGACCAGCGTAGTACTCCAGCACGTCAGCGCCGGTAACGATGTCGACGTACTTGGTTTCGGAGAACGACTTGCCGGTGTCCAGGGTTTCCAGGGCGGCCAGTTCATCGTTGCGCTCGCGCAGGATGTCGACGGCACGACGCAGGATGCGCGAACGCTCCATGGCGGTCATCGCGGCCCAGATTTTCTGACCCTTTTCGGCGCTGACCACAGCGCGCTCGACGTCTGACTGGGTCGCACGCTGTACTGTTGCGAGGACTTCACCGTTAGCTGGGTTGATGGCTTCGAAGGTGGCGTCGCTGCTGGCGTCACTGTAGCCGCCATCGATGTAGAGTTTTTGCAGTTCGAAACGGGCCATAAAGTCCTCGCAAGTGCATAAGTTAGTTGGCGTTAACCACCGGGCGTGCCCTAAAGCCTTGGCAACGCTGGTCAGTGGCAGTTCAGGTGCTGAGCGGTTCTGTGTGCTCTAACTCACCTGCTTGGCCAGTTGTAAATCCATGTATTCGTAAGCGATCTGGTGCGCCTGCTCGGTGTCGAAAGCATCTCCCGACAGCGCGCCGCGCAACCACAAACCGTCAATGAGGGCTGCCAGGCCTCGGGCTGCACTGCGCGCTTGATCAAGCGGCAATACACGGCGGAACTGGCAGCACAGGTTGGAATACAGACGGTGATCGTTGATCCGCTGCAACCTGTGCAAAGACGGGTGGTGCATGCTGGTGGCCCAGAAGGCCAGCCAGGTTTTCATTGCCGGGCCATTGACCTGGCTGGCGTCGAAGTTGCCTTCGATAATCACCTGCAGATGCGCCCGCGGGCTGTCATCTGTCAGCGCCTGACGGCGCACGGTGACGTTCTCGCTGAGGACACTCATCAGATACTGCGCGGTGGCCGCGATCAGGCCGTTCTTGTCCTGAAAATAGTGACTGATGATGCCATTCGAGACACCGGCCAAACGGGCGATCAGCGCAATGCTGGCGTCCCCCATTCCGACCTGATCAACCGCCTGCAATGTGGCTTCGATCAACTGCTGACGGCGGATGGGTTGCATACCGACCTTGGGCATCTTGCACATCTCCTTAGGCCTTCCGGCGGACGTAAAGCGTCTATCGGATTGAAGGCCAGTCTATTTTGTTTTGATTGAACGTTCAATCAACAAAGAATAAGATCTGCGACAATTCGTCGCTGCCTACAGGTTTTTCCTACACGTAGTTGGCGGAAAAACGACGTCTGAAATCGCTCGAAACCCCCGCGCACTGGCGCTCCCGGGCTTCGGGCTTTTTTCGGGGTGTCTTTATATCACCCGCCGGTCGGCTGCCAACTAACCGATTGGTCGGGTACCGCGTTGCCTTGTGTTCTTCTCCCGCACTGCCCGGAGCATCTGTGCCATGAGTTCTGCCTCTCTTATAAAGACCCCGCCCGAGAAGGTGACGGTCAACGGTTGGGTGTTCTACACCTCTACCGCGTTGATCCTGTTGTTGACCGCCATTCTGATCATCGCCCCGCAAGAGGCCGGCAGATTGCTCGGTATTGCCCAGGCCTGGTTGTCGCGCAGCTTCGGCTGGTACTACATGGTGGTGATCGCCGCTTACCTGGTTTTTGTGGTCGGCCTGGCGTTTTCTTCCTACGGCAAACTCAAGCTGGGCAGCAAGGACGACACCCCGGACTTCAGCTACGGCGCCTGGGCGGGGATGCTGTTCTCGTCGGGGATCGGCATTTCGCTGTTGTACTTCGGTGCTTCCGAGCCTCTGGACCACTACTTCAACCCGCCGGAAGGCGTGGCCGGCAGCAACCTCGCGGCACGTCAGGCGGTTCAGCTGACGTTCCTGCACTGGGGCCTGCATGGCTGGGCGATTTACGCGTTGGTCGGCCTGGCTGTGGCGTACTTTGCTTACCGTCATAACCAGCCGCTGGCGTTGCGTTCGGCGTTGTATCCGCTGGTGGGTGAGCGTTGGGTCAAAGGCGCGGCCGGTCATGCGGTGGACGGCTTCGGCATGTTTGTGACCCTGCTGGGTCTGGTGACGAACCTGGGGATTGGTTCGCTGCAAGTGTCGTCGGGGCTGGAAAACCTGTTCGGCATGGAACACAGCAACACCAACCTGCTGATCGTGATCATCGTAATGAGCACCGTGGCGACCATCGCTGCCGTGTCTGGCGTGGAAAACGGCATCCGTCGTTTGTCCAACCTGAACATCGTGCTGTTCAGCGGTCTGCTGATTTTCGTCTTGTTGTTCGGCCCGACCTTGCACCTGCTCAACGGCTTCGTGCAAAACATCGGTGACTACCTGAACGGCGTGGTGCTGAAGACCTTCGACCTCTATGTGTACGAAGGCGACAGCGAGAAATCTGACCGCTGGTTGGGCCTGTGGACCCTGTTCTACTGGGCCTGGTGGATTTCCTGGGCGCCATTTGTAGGCATGTTTATCGCGCGTATTTCCCGTGGCCGCACGGTGCGTGAACTGGTCGCTGGCGTGCTGCTGATTCCACTGGGTTTCACCCTGGCATGGTTGTCGATTTTCGGTAACTCGGCCCTGGACCTGGTGATGAACCATGGGGCAGTGGAACTCGGGAAGACGGCGCTGGAACAGCCGTCGATGGCGATTTACCAGTTGCTGGAGCATTACCCGGCGTCGAAGGTTGTGATCGGCGTATCGATCTTTGTCGGTTTCGTGCTGTTCCTGACTCCGGCGGATTCCGGCGCGGTGATGATGGCCAACCTTTCGTGCAAGGGCGGTAACGTCGATGAAGATGCGCCGCACTGGCTGCGGATCTTCTGGTCGGCGGTGATTACCCTGGTGACCATCGGCCTGCTGTTCGCCGGTAACTTCGAAGCCATGCAAACCATGGTGGTGCTGGCCGGTTTGCCGTTCTCGGTGGTGCTGGTGTTCTTCATGTTCGGCTTGCACAAGGCGATGCGCCAGGACGTGCAGATCGAACAGGAGCAAGCGGAGCTCGCAGCGCGCGGTCGTCGTGGTTTCAGCGAGCGTTTGACTCAGCTGGACCTGCAACCGAATCAGTCGATCGTGCAGCGCTTTATGGACAAACAAGTCAGCCCGGCGCTGGAAGATGCCGCTGCGCAATTGGGCGCTCAGGGTCTGGACGTGCAAACGTTGCTGGGCAAGTCGAAGCGTTGCATGGGCGTGCGCATCGAGATGGAAGAGGGCAACCCTTTTGTCTACGAAGTGAGCCTGGACGGCTATCTGGCAGCGGCGAGCGACATGGTGTCGGCTGAAAGTGCTGATGAACCGCGCGCACGTTACTACCGTGCCGAGGTGTACCTGCACAACGGCAGCCAGGATTACGACTTGATGGGCTTCACTCAGGATCAGATCACCCGTGACGTGCTCGATCAGTTTGAAAGCCATCGGCAGCTCCTTGGCCGTGTCTATAGCTGAGTTGTGAGAATGCGCGGTGTTTCTGTCTGAAGCACCGCGTCGCTTTCATCGCGGGCTTGCCCGCGAAGGGGGTGTCAGCGCCGATACACCAACGCCCCGATATCCCTATAAACAAAAACGCCGCGATCCTCTCGCGGCGTTTTTTGTGTCTGCTGCCTTACCCCAGGTTCTTGCCGAGCAGTGCGTGATACAGCTCGCTGTCACCGAGAATACCGACCACTTTGTTGTTGTCGTGCAGCACCAGCTTGTTGCCCGTCTGATATCGAATCTGCAGCGCGTCGCGCATGCCGATGTTCGAGTCCACCAGCGTTGGCCGACGACCCAAACCTTCAACCGCCTGCCCAGGAATCCAGTTCTGCAGGTCCAGGCTCGCGCCGTTCTGGCGAGCGCCTTTGATGGTGTTGCCTTCGGCCAGGTCCAGCCACGAATCGCCACCCGGATCCAGACACACCGAACCGTTGATGCGTTTGCAGTTGTCCAGGGTGCGCATCAGGCTGCGACCGCACAAAACGTTCAGCGGGTTGGTGTGGGCCACGAAGGTCCGCACGTAGTCGTCCGCAGGGTTGAGAACGATCTCTTCAGGCTTGCTGTACTGGACGATCCGGCCGTCTTTCATGATTGCGATACGGCTGCCGAGCTTCAGGGCTTCATCGAGGTCGTGGCTCACGAATACGATGGTTTTGTTCAGCTTGCTTTGCAGTTCCAGTAGTTCGTCTTGCAGACCTTGGCGGATCAACGGGTCAAGTGCCGAGAACGGTTCGTCCATCAGCAGAATGTCGGCGTCCATCGCCAGCGCGCGGGCCAGGCCAACACGCTGCTGCATGCCACCGGAGAGCTCGTCGGGTTTCTTATTGCGCCATTGGGTCAGGCCCACCAGCTCAAGCTTTTCATCCACCAGTTTGCGCCGATCCTTTTCCGGACGGCCCTGCATTTCCAGGCCGAAGCTGATGTTCTCGCGAACGGTCAGCCAAGGCATCAGGGCGAATTTCTGGAACACCATCGCGATGCGCTTGGTGCGCATCATTTTCAGCTCTGCCGGGGTGCAGGAGGCGATGTCGATCTGCTTGCCTTCGTGCTCGACGAACAACTTGCCACGGCTGACGGTATTGAGGCCGTTGATGCAGCGCAGCAAGCTGGATTTGCCGGAGCCGGAGAGGCCCATCAGTACGCAGATTTCACCTTTGTCGACGTCCAGGCTGGCTTTTTCGACACCGACGATTTGCCCGGTCTTTTTCAGGATCTGATCGCGGGTCATGCCTTGGTCGAGGAGTTTGAGTGCCTCGCGCGGGTCTTTCGAAAAGATTACGTCAACGTCTTCGAACCGAATAATGCTCATGCGTCACCCCCTACTTTAGCGTCGGGTTGTTTGCAGATACGGTCGAGCATGATCGCCAGCAGTACGATCGCCAGGCCTGCTTCGAAGCCCAGGGCGATATCAGCAGTGTTCAGTGCGTTGACCACGGGTTTGCCCAGGCCATCGGCACCCACCAGTGCCGCGATCACCACCATCGACAGCGACAGCATGATGCACTGGGTGACACCGGCCGCGATGCTTGGCATGGCGTAGGGCAATTCGATGCGCGCGAGCAGTTGACGGCGCGAGCAGCCAAAGGCTTTGCCGGCGTCCATCAATTCTGCGGGAACATCGCGAATGCCCAGGTAGGTCAGGCGGATGGGCGCGGCAATCGCGAACACCACCGTGGAGATCAGACCCGGGACCACACCCAGACCGAAGAGGGTCAGGGTAGGAATGAGGTACACGAAGGTCGGTACGGTCTGCATCAGATCGAGCACCGGACGCATCAGTGTGTAGAACATCGGTTTGTGCGCGGCGACGATGCCCAACGGCACGCCGATGACCACGCAGACCAGGGTTGCGAATAGCACCTGGGCGAGGGTTTCCATGGTTTCCTGCCAGTACCCCAGATTGAGGATCAGCAGGAAGGAGGCGATGACGAAAACGGTCAGGCCCCACTTTCGTTGAATGAAGTGAGCCAGTAGCGCAATGAGGCCGATCAATGCCAGCGGGTTGAACCAGGTCAGCGCAAAAGTCACGCCGTGAATCATCGTTTCCAGTGACACGGCGATTGCGTCGAAGGTGTCGGCGCCGTTTTGCGTCAACCATTCAACGAATCCCGCGATGTACTGGCCTAAGGGTATTTTCTGATCAATCAGCATGGTAGTGAACGTCCGCATGCAAGGAAATAAACAGCCCGGGCGAGCGAACCCGCCCGGCGTAAGCGGTGCTTCTTAATTCAAGGCTGCGCGAGCTTGGCTTTCACGGCCTCCAGGCCTGGTTTACCGTCAATGGTGGTCACGCCAGCGAGCCAGGTATCGAGCACCTGTGGATTCTTCTTGAGCCAGGCCTTGGCGGCCGCGTCAGGCTTCATTTTGTCGTCCAGGATGTTGCCCATCAGCGAGCTTTCCATGTCGACGGTGAATTCCAGGTTTTTCAGCAGCTGACCAACGTTGCTGCATTCCTGGGCATAGCCCTTGCGGGTGTTGGTTGCGACGGTGGCGGCACCGAAGTCTGGGCCGAAGAAATCGTCACCACCGGTCAGGTACTGGATCTTGAAACGCTTGTTCATCGGGTGCGGTGCCCAGCCGAGGAACACGACTGCGGTGTCCCGTTTCTGGGCGCGGTCGACTTGCGACAGCATGCCCGCTTCGCTGGACTCGACGATCTTGAAACCGGCGTCTTTCAGGCCGAAGGCGTTCTTGTCGATCATACTCTGAATCAGACGATTGCCATCGTTACCCGGTTCGATGCCGTAGATCTTGCCGTCGAGTTCTTTCTTGAATTTCGGAATGTCGGCGAAGTCGTGAAGACCTTTGTCGTACAGCGCTTGCGGCACGGCGAGGGTGTACTTGGCGCCTGTGAGGTTGGTGCGTACGACGTCCACGGTGCCGGCATCACGATAAGCCTTGATGTCGTTTTCCATGGTCGGCATCCAGTTACCGAGGAACACGTCCATGTTCTTGCCATCAGCCAGGGACTTGTAGGTTACCGGCACGGAAATCATCGTGGTTTTGGTCTTGTAGCCCAGCGCCTGGAGGACGACGCTGGTGGTCGCGGTCGTTGCGGTAATGTCAGTCCAGCCGACATCGGAGAAGTTTACGGTATCGCACTGAGCCGGTTCTGCGGCTTGCGCCAGAAACGGCAGACTCAGCATGGCGGCCAACAACAACGACGGGGAACCTTTCATGGATGGACTCCTTGGTGTTTTTTTTGGCAGTGTTCCGACTGGACCACCGCACTTATAGGTTGCGGTTGGATGGCGTTTTGGAGACAGCTCTACCACGGCGCCTTGCAATCGAGTCGATACGATCATGTACCAGTGAAAATCTGACGCCTACAGGGGGCGTCGTATCCAGTACAGGGATGGTCGCATCCAGTGTCGGTGACGTCGTTTACAGCTTTTTTCAGCCCCGTTTGCCCACCTGAACCGCAAAAAAACGGCGAAAACGCAGCGTAAAAGGCCCGCGGCGTTGGTGAGCATGAGTGCGTCGGTGTGAGACGTCGAACGACACGGTAAAAGCCTGATGATGCGGCCATCCCGACGGATTGCAGCTTGAGCGTAGCAGCTCCGTCACTGGGCGCTTTTGCGTCTGGAGTTGGCACATCCAGGAGTTCGGCAGTAATGGCTATCAGCGTTTTCGACCTGTTCAAAATCGGCATTGGCCCTTCCAGTTCTCACACCGTGGGGCCTATGCGGGCCGCGGCGTTGTTCGTGCAAGGTTTGCGTGAGCAGGGTCTTTTGGAACAAGTAAGGCGCGTTGAAGTTCAGCTTTATGGTTCGTTGTCGGCCACCGGCATCGGCCACGGCAGTGATAACGCCGTGATCATGGGGCTGATGGGCGAGTGGCCGGATGCGATCGATCCGTCGCAAATCGGTATTCGCATCGAAACCCTGCGCGAAACTCACACGCTGTTGCTCGACGGTCGCCTGTCGGTCCCGTTCATCTGGGGCCGCGACATGCGTCTGATCGACGAAAACCTGCCATTCCATCCCAACGCCATGACCCTGATCGTCGAAGGCGATCACGGTGAGCTGCATCGCGACACCTACTATTCCATTGGCGGCGGTTTTGTCGTCGATGAGGCACAGGCCTCCAGCGGCGTGGTCGATCTGGATCGCACCGTATTACCGTATGACTTTTCCAGCGCCGTCGAACTGCTCAGCCTCTGCCAGAAACACAACCTGCGCGTGGCCGAATTGATGATGGCCAACGAGAGGGTCTGGCGCAGCGAAGAGGAAATTCGCGCCGGCCTGATGACACTCTGGCGCGCCATGCAGGATTGCGTCGACCAAGGCCTCAAGCACGAAGGCATCCTGCCCGGCGGCCTGAATGTGCGCCGTCGTGCGGCCAAACTGCATCGCAGTCTGCAGGAGTTGGGCAAACCCAACGTGATCGGCTCGACGCTGAGCGCGATGGAGTGGGTCAACCTGTTCGCCCTGGCAGTCAACGAAGAAAACGCCGCGGGCGGGCGCATGGTCACGGCACCGACCAACGGCGCGGCGGGGATTATTCCGGCGGTGCTGCACTACTTCATGAAGTTCAGCGAGGTGGTGACTGACGCCAACGTCGTCGACTACTTCCTCAGTGCGGCGGCGGTAGGGATTCTGTGCAAGAAGAACGCTTCGATTTCCGGTGCCGAAGTCGGCTGCCAGGGCGAAGTCGGTTCAGCCTGCGCCATGGCGGCGGCTGGGTTGGCGGAGATTCTCGGCGCCACGCCGGAACAGTTGTGCAACGCGGCGGAAATCGGCCTGGAACACAACCTCGGCCTGACCTGCGACCCGGTCGGCGGGCTGGTGCAAGTGCCGTGCATCGAGCGCAATGCGATTGCCGCGGTGAAAGCCATCAATGCCGCGCAGATGGCGTTGCGGGGCGATGGTCAGCACTTTATCTCGCTGGATCGGGTGATCCGCACCATGCGTGATACCGGGGCGGATATGCATGACAAATATAAAGAGACATCGCGGGGCGGGTTGGCGGTGAGTGCGGTTGAGTGTTGATACCGCGTCGCCCCAATCGCTGGCAAGCCAGCTCCCACAGGGATCTCTGGTGTGAAGGCTATCTATGCGACATAGCAGAACCTTGTGGGAGCTTGCCAGCGATAGTGTCAGACCAGTCAAAACTGCGCGCCAAGTGAACACCGAAATCAAAACGCGCCACGTTTTGGAGCGTCGCTTACAGATAAGCGACTTCCCGAAAGCCAGGATCCAGTTTGGCCATTACCGCCTGTCACCCGTGCTTGTGGTGACACTCTTCTCCAGCACGTCGCAGCCCTGTTCCCACAAGTGCTACCGATTTGCTCACGCGCTACGGAACAGAGCGTTTGCTTCCATTGATGGCACTTATAACCCCCACTCACGGCGCGGCTTATATAGACGCGCCGCGACGTCGTTTTCAGGAGTTATTGAACGGCCATTCAATTTTAGGCATGGCATTTGCTCTGTCATTACAAAGCCCGTCTCCACGCGAGAACGATGGCAATAACAAGAGCCTCCGCCTGAGGCCATCACCCGCTTTGTGTGAGGAGATACCGCGATGACGACGTTCAACTCCGGGGCCCAACCCCAGAACCGTGCGCCTCAATCCATCGGCTTTTTGCTGCTGGACAATTTCACGCTTATTTCTCTGGCCTCCGCAGTCGAACCCCTGCGCATGGCCAACCAATTGTCCGGTCGCGAGCTGTATCGCTGGACCACACTCACCGTCGATGGTGGTCAGGTCTGGGCCAGTGATGGTCTGCAGATCACCCCCGACTGCTCCATGCACAAAGCGCCTGCCCTGGACACCATCATTGTCTGCGGCGGAATCGGCATCCAGCGCACTGTTACTCGCGAACACGTGTCGTGGCTGCAAAGCCAGGCGCGTCAGTCGCGCCGTCTCGGTGCTGTTTGTACCGGCAGCTGGGCCCTGGCGTGCGCCGGCCTGCTGGACGGTTTCGATTGCAGCGTGCACTGGGAATGCCTGGCCGCTATGCAGGAAGCGTTTCCGCGTGTGGCCATGAGCACCCGGTTGTTCACCCTCGACCGTAACCGTTTCACCAGTTCCGGCGGCACCGCGCCGCTGGACATGATGCTGCACCTGATCAGCCGCGATCATGGTCGTGAACTGTCGGCAGCCATCTCGGAAATGTTCGTCTATGAGCGCATCCGCAACGAGCAGGATCACCAGCGTGTGCCGCTCAAGCACATGCTTGGTACCAACCAGCCGAAGTTGCAGGAAATCGTCGCGCTGATGGAAGCCAACCTGGAAGAGCCGATCGACCTCGACGAACTGGCGGTGTACGTCGCTGTGTCGCGTCGTCAGCTGGAGCGGCTGTTCCAGAAATACCTGCACTGCTCGCCGTCGCGTTACTACCTGAAACTGCGTTTGATCCGTGCTCGGCAACTGCTCAAGCAAACACCGATGTCGATCATCGAAGTGGCGTCGGTATGTGGTTTCGTTTCCACGCCGCACTTCTCCAAGTGCTACCGCGAATACTTCGGCATTCCACCGCGTGACGAGCGCGTAGGTTCCAACACCACGCAACAAGTGGCGATGATGCCGCTGCCGCAAGCGTTGGTGCTGTCGCCGTTGTCCGGGCCGTTGTCGGCGTTGAGTCAGGCGCGCAACGAGTCGACGTTTGCCAGCGTAAGGCTCTGACGCTCTGATCGTTCCCACGCAGAGCGTGGGAACGATCATGGCGAGGCGATACTCAGGCGCTACGGCTCTGCTGATACTCCGCCAACGCGGGCAGCAATTGCCTGTCGATGGCTTGGCGCACGGCCGGCAGGATGGTCGCGCTGCTGGTGTACATCTGCTTGACCATGGTCCGCAGTTCCGTTGCCCGTTCGTTGTTCAAACCCCGTACCGCGCATTCGCAGGCCTGCTCGGCGGTTGCACCAGGGGGCACTGCAAACCCTAACGCCTTGAGCTGGCCCAACAGGTCTTCCTGGTCAATCAAATCGGCATACATCATGACGCAATCCTTCTTCAGGGAACGGTGTCGTGGTTCGATTCTCGTAGGGGTACGGAGTGGCGGCAAGGACGATTTGTCGCAATGGCCGCAATACCTATGAACAGGTCGTTTTCGGCTAACTTGCGAGAAGGGAGAGTGGGCACACTGGGATCAGCTGGCTTCACGAAGGTTTGGTCACCCTCGCGCAACGGCTCCTCAACAGTACCCTCCTCAGCTCCGATCCTGTCACGGCTTGATCGGGGTTTTTTTTGCCTGTGAATCAGGGAGGAATGAGGTGTTTGAGCCGACGCCATCGCGAGCAGGCTCACTCCCACATTCGACCGCATTCTCCTGTTAGAACTCGGTCAACTGTGGGAGTGAGCCTGCTCGCGATGAACGATGACGCGGTCTAGCGTTGCAACACAAGGATGCGCGACAACAACTCATCACGATCGACATAGCACCCCTGAAAATGCCGGGCGCCGGTGGCGGGGTCGAAAGCGTTGCGGGCGTGGAGGGTGCGGCGGTTGTCGAAACACCACATTTCGCCGGGATTTAACCGCGTCATCACCCGGAATCGCATTTCCCGGGTCATCGCAATAAAGCGGCGGTAGGCATGATAGAGAGCGGGCATCTGCTCGACCGAAGCATCGAACGGGCCGCGCAGAAAGTTCGCCATGCGGATTTCCGACACCTGCCCCAATGCATCCAGGGCAATGATCGGTGCGAGGCAGCGGTAGTCGCTGTGGCGGTCTTTGTTGCGGAGCTCCACGGGGATTTCACACAAGGCTTTAAACGCCTCGGGATCTTCCTGGCACAGGGCTTCGGCGATGGCAAAACCATCAACGAAAATACTCTCGCCACCCTCGGCGTCATTCACCAGGCAATGCAGAAATTGCAGCCCCGGTTGCAGCTCCCGAGTCGGCAAATCGCTGTGCAACGGCAGGTTAAAAGCGGTGTAGGCATTGCTGTCGGCATCGGCCTTGGATTGCACGTTGAACAGCACGCCGAAATTGCTCTCGCGGATGAAGGAAATCCGTTGGGCAATCAGCTTCAGCGAACCCGGTTCGGTGGGCACGCCACGGACCTGGGTCAGGCCGATATCGCGCACCGCCAGCAGCCATTGCAGCAACGCGTCGTTGTCATTCATCAACGCCTGATACTCGAACACCGGCAGCTTCAGATGGTTGTCCCACAGCTGACTTTTCGGCTTGGGGGCGCGGCGTTCGGCGCGGGATTCATCGTCATAGGCATGGGCGCGCAACCAGCCTGGATCGAAGCGGCTGAGGTGGCCGTCCTGCCAGTCGACGCAGAGGCATCCTTGCGCATCGACGCTTGCCTGAGTCGCGATCAGGTTTTCTTCGACGTCGACAATTTCCAGCACTTGCTCGCGGGTCACGGTGTAGACGCACAGCGGGCACGGACAGTTGTCGCGCAACCACTGATGATGAAAGGGGCTGACCCTGCCGTCGGCCCACTTCACTTGAATTCGATCCGTCAGTGTTTGCACGGCGGTTAACGCGCTGATCAACGGGTAGGTACGGAAGTCGGCAAAAGCGGCGGCGGTGTTCATGGCGATCTCCTTGTTATTTTTGGGGGGGTAAAGCGATCACTCGACCAATGTAGGCGGGGGCGGGAAGGCCGGTTTGCTCAGCGACGATGGCTTGCAGCTTGCTCAAGGTTTCTTCGCAGAACGGCGCGGATCGCGGCCCGGCGAGGTCGACGTGCAGCAGCATTTGCTCGTTGCCTGCCAGTTCCTTGTCATCGCCCACCAGATGCAGGCTGTGATAGAGGTGCAGGCGTTTGCCGTCGTGGCCGATGATGTGGGTGTGCACTTCAACATCGGCGTCGAGCTTCACTTCGTGCAGGTAATTGAGGTGCAGTTCGAGGGTGAACAGCGAGTTACCGCTGGCTTCGCGGTTGTTGCTGTCCATGCCGAGGCGATCCATCAGCGCGTCGGTAGCGTAGCTGAAGATGAGCAGGTAGAACGCGTCGCGCAGGTGGCCGTTGTAATCGACCCAATCCGGGATGATTTTGGTTTGGTAGGTGGTGAGGGTGGGCATGATTCTCTCCAGGCAGGATCGGGGATGATCGTTCCCACGCTCCGCGTGGGAATGCCTCAATGGACGCTCTGCGTCCGCTCTTTGGAACGCGGAGCGTCCCGGGCTGCATTCCCACGCAGAGCGTGGGAACGATCAGTGCGCAGTTACTCGCTGAACGCCATCCCGTGCTTTTCCTTGGTGGTTTTCACCGCCTCCAGCACTGCCAGCAAGCAATCATCACGATAGCGCTCCAGCGCCGAAATGCTGTGCGTGCCCAACTGCTCACTGGTGCCATCCACCACATCATCGATCAACTTGTCGGTCAGCTCCGGCGCCGGCAAATATGTCCACGGCAATTGCAACGCCGGACCGAACTGCGCCATGAAGTGGCGCATGCCCGCGTCGCCACCCGCCAGGGTGTAAGTCAAAAACGTACCCATGAACGACCAGCGCAGCCCCGCGCCAAAGCGGATCGCATCGTCAATCTCACCGGTGGTCGCCACGCCGTCGTTGACCAGGTGCAACGCTTCACGCCACAGCGCTTCCAGCAAGCGGTCAGCGATAAACCCGGGCACTTCCTTGCGCACATGCAACGGGCGCATGCCCAAGGATTTGTAAACTTTCATCGCCGCTTGAACGGCTTCAGGCGCGGTGTTTTTGCCGCCGACCACTTCGACCAATGGCAGCAAGTAAACCGGGTTGAACGGGTGCCCGACCACGCAGCGTTCCGGGTGCGTCGAATTCTCGTAGAACTCGCTTGGCAACAGGCCCGACGTACTTGAACCGATCAGCGCATCGGGCTTGGCCGCGGCGCTGATCTTGCTGTGCAGTTCCAGTTTCAGGTCCAGACGCTCAGGGGCGCTTTCCTGAATGAAGTCCGCATCACGCACGCATTCTTCAATCGTCGCGACAAAGCGCAGTCGATCCTGCGATGCGCCGGGTGCCAGGCCTTGTTTCGCAAGCGCTCCCCAGGCATTGGCGACGCGCTTGCGCAGGGCCGCTTCGGCACCAGGCGCCGGGTCCCAGGCGACCACGTCGAGGCCGTGGGCGAGGGCGCGGGACACCCAACCGCTGCCGATGACACCGCTGCCCAGAGCGGCGAAGGTTTTGATTTCGGTGATAAAGCTCATGGTCACTTCCTGAATTTGGCTCGGAAAAAACTGTGGGAGCGAGCCTGCTCGCGATGGCGTCGGTACATCCGATGCATCAATTGAGGCAGGTAAACCGCTATCGCGAGCAGGCTCACTCCCACAGGGGGAAAGTGTGTAAGGGTCAACTGCGCTTGGTCAGGCCCATTTTTTCCCGGCCTTCAGCCGGCGTCAGAACGCGAGCGCCAAGACGGCTGAGGATCTCCGAGGCGCGTTCGACCAGTTGGCCGTTGGTCGCCAGCACGCCCTTGTCCAGCCAGATGTTGTCTTCCAGGCCGACCCGCACGTTGCCGCCCAGCAGCACGGCTTGCGCGGCCATCGGCATTTGCATGCGACCGATGCCAAACCCGGCCCAGACTGCATTGGCAGGCAGGTTGTCGACCATGGCTTTCATGGTGGTGGTGTCGGCCGGTGCGCCCCACGGGATGCCCAGGCAGAGCTGGAACAGCGGGTCGTCGAGCAGACCTTCCTTGATCAACTGTTTGGCGAACCACAGGTGACCGGTGTCGAAAATTTCCAGCTCGGCCTTCACGCCCAGCTCTTGAATGCGTTTGGCGCCAGCGCGCAGCTGGGCAGGGGTGGACACGTAAATGGTGTCGCCGTCGCCGAAGTTCAGGGTGCCGCAATCGAGCGTGCAGATTTCCGGCAGCAGTGCTTCAACATGGGCCAGACGGGTCAGCGGGCCGACCAGGTCGGTGTTGGGGCCGAACTCCATCGGGTTCTCACCGGCGCCGATTTCCAGGTCGCCGCCCATGCCGGCGGTAAGGTTGACGATGATGTCTACGTCGGCTTCGCGGATGCGCTCCATCACTTCGCGATACAGCGCTACATCACGGCTGAATTTGCCGGTTTCGGGGTTACGAACGTGGCAGTGAACGACCGTGGCTCCGGCCTTGGCGGCTTCCACGGCGGCCGCGGCGATTTGTTTCGGGGTGACCGGCACGTGTGGGCTCTTGCTGGTCGTGTCGCCAGCACCGGTGAGTGCGCAGGTGATGATGACGTCGTGGTTCATGAGGCGGGTTCCTTGCAGGCGTGATGATTCCGTTCGCAGCCCGGTCGGGCTGCGAGGCGGTGGTTCAATCAGGTTTATTTGGTCGTCAGTTTCAGGTTTTCAGCCGCTGGTTTGCCATCGAAGGTGGTCACGCCTTCGAGCCAGCGTTGCTTGTCTTGCGGGTGATCCTTCAGCCATTGCTTGGCTGATTCGAAGGCGTCCTTGTGATCCAGCAGCGGCTGCATCATCCGGCTCTCGTCTTCGGCGGTGTAGGTCAGGTTGCTCAGCAGGCGACCGATGTTCGGGCATTGCTGGGCGTAGTTCGGCGAGGTAACGGTCCAGACGGTGGCCATGCCTTCGTTCGGGCCCAGGGCGTCTTCACTGCCGGTGAGGTAAGTCATTTGCACGTTGACGTTCATTGGGTGCGGCGCCCAGCCGAAGAACACCACGGCTTCCTTGCGCCGCACGGCGCGATCCACCGCCGCGAGCATGCCGGCTTCGCTGGATTCGACCAGTTGGAACTTGCCGAGGCCAAACTGGTTCTTGGCGATCATCGCCTTGATCTGGGTGTTGGCGCCCGAGCCTGGCTCGATGCCGTAGATTTTGCCGCCCAGTTCTTTTTCGAACTTGGCGATGTCGGCGAAGGTTTTCAGGCCCTTGTCGGCGAGGTAAGTCGGTACGGCAAGGGTGGCGCGGGCGTCCTTGAGGCTTGGCGCCTCAAGCACCTTGACCTGCTTGGCATCGACGAACGGGGTGATGGTCTGGGTCATCAGCGGGTTCCAGTAGCCCAGGAACAAGTCCAGGCGCTGGTCGCGGATCCCGGCGAAGATGATTTGCTGGGAGGCGCTGGTTTGTTTGGTGTTGTAGCCGAGGCCGTCGAGCAGGACCTGGGTCATGGCACTGGTGGCGATCACGTCGGTCCAGTTCACTACGCCCATGCGTACGTTCTGGCACGATGCGGGTTCGGCCGCCATGACACTGGCGCTCAAGAAAGCGGTACCGCTGAGTGCAAGAACACAGCTGCTGATCAGTCGTTTCATGTCGGGTTCCTCGGCAGACGTTATTGTGGGTTCCGGCATCTTCGTGCGCCGGTGATGACAAGTTACGCAGCTAAGCCCCTATGAAAGCGCACTGCGGCGACCAGCTCTTGCACTGCAGCGACCTGTGCTCTTGAATGCCGGGTGCAAGTGGCGTATCAACGTCCACACGCTACCCGCCCTCTCGTTACCTGGCCTCTTTTTACCTGCTAAGCGAGTGCGCTCCATGTCCCAGGATTTCTACTTCTTGTTGATGCCGGGTTTCTCGGCCATCGGTTTTATCTCGGCCATCGAGCCGTTGCGGGTCGCCAATCGCTTTCGCGGCGAGCTGTATCGCTGGCACGTACTAAGCGCCGATGGCGGTGCGGTTTTGGCCAGCAATGGCATGTCGGTTAACGCCGATGCGGCGCTGGAGCCGCTGAAAAAAGGTGCGACTCTTTTGGTGGTCGCTGGCTTCGAGCCGCTGAAATTCGCCACCCCGTCTCTGGAGCACTGGCTACGCCGACTGGACAACGAAGGCGTGACCCTCGGCGCCATCGACACCGGCAGCTTCGTCCTCGCCGAGGCCGGCTTGCTCGATGGTCATCGCCTGACTCTGCACTGGGAAGCCATCGACGCCTTCAAGGAGTCCTATCCACAGCTGAGCGTCACCCAGGAACTGTTCGAGATCGACCGCCGGCGCATCACCTCTGCCGGCGGTACCGCATCGATTGATCTGATGCTCGACCTCATCGGTCAGGCCCATGGCCCGGAACTGGCGATCCAGGTCAGCGAACAATTCGTACTCGGCCGTATCCGACCGCGCAAAGACCACCAGCGCATGGAAGTCGCCACGCGTTATGGCATCAGCAACAAGAAACTTGTTCACGTGATTGGCGAGATGGAGCAGCACAGCGAGCCGCCGCTGAGCACGCTGGAATTGGCGGAGTCGATCAAGGTGACGCGACGGCAGTTGGAGCGGTTGTTTCGCCTGCACCTGAACGACACACCGAGCAATTTCTACCTGCGCTTGCGGCTGGAGAAGGCCCGGCAGTTGTTGCGCCAGACCGATATGAGCGTGCTGGAAGTGAGTATTGCGTGCGGGTTTGAATCACCGTCGTACTTCACCCGCAGCTATCGGGCGCGGTTTGAGCGGTGTCCGCGAGAGGATCGGCGGCGGTTGGGGGATGGCCGGGAACTGGTCTGAACTTAAGTTTTGACAACACCAGAGAACCCTGTGTGAGCGAGCCTGCTCGCGATGGCGGTCGGTCATTCAAGTTGATGTCGACTGATCCACCGCTATCGCGAGCAGGCTCGCTCCCACCGTTTTGATCTGCTGTGGGCCTTACTTCTTCATCAGCGCCGAACAGGCCGCTTTAAACGCTTCATGCTGATACTTGTTCAGCGTGGCCGGCAGTTCGAAGTCGAATTTCTTGTTCTGCGCATTGATGGTTTGTGGCGACAGCAGCGTGACCTCGCAATTTTCCAGCAGCTGGAAAACGCCCTCGATCTTGAACGTGGTCGGCCCACCGGCAAACTCACCCTTCTTGCTGCGCTTCTTGATCGCGATCCGATCAATGGAATTTTCCCGCACAAACGACGCCACCTGAGCGGCAAAGACTTTGACGTTCGCGGCTTCGTCGTCATCGTCGAGGGCGATTTTCTTGGTGTTCAGCGGGATGTGGCTCAGGACCTGATCGTCGAGGGAGGCCACGGCAATGATGGCTTCGCTGCCTTTGATTTCGATGCCGCAGATTTTCATTTGAATTCCTTTACTGGCAGAAGGTGTTCAGCTTACAGGTATGGTTGGCTGGGATTTGTGCTTACTCCTGCCCAATCGACTCCAAAAACTCCGACCGCTCGTCACTCATCCGCGCCACACAGTCATTCTGCGCAATAGTGAACGCCTTGCTACCGGTCGTCGCCGGGAACGCTTCAACTGCGCAATCCGCGTCACGCGTCTTCAACCACTGCTGTTGAGCCGCCTTGAGCTTGGCGGTGATGTCGGTCAGTTGCGCCGGGTTCTTTTCGTAGAGCATTTGCATGCGATCAGCCAGGCTCTTGTAGTTTTCGCTCAGCAGGTCTTCGGCGGCGCTTCTGCTGTAGACCGAGCATTCCAGGGTCTGGACCTCGTTTTCGACTTTGTCGCAGGGGTTATCGTCGGCCTCTTCAGCCGCGTGTACGCCGGTCGCTATCAGTGCCAAAGCCAGGAAGATCGATTTCATTGCGCCGCCGCCCCTTTTTCCAGTAAAGCATCCAGTAATGGCGCGAATTCTGGCCCATGCGCAGGCCCTTGAACAGGTGGCTCATGACGTCCGGCGACGACCCTTTGTCGCGGATTGACGCTTTCGGCAAACCCCCTGTCGTTTTTGCACCCGGCTGCCCCCTCCCTCAGGCATATGCTGGCCCCAAAGCGCCGGCATACGATTCGGCGCATGAATCGCTAATAGGGGACAGCCTGATGAGCCCAGCCGAATTGCACGCCGACAGCATCGTTATCGACGGGCTGATTATTGCCAAGTGGAACCGCGAGCTGTTTGAAGACATGCGCAAGGGCGGTCTGACCGCGGCCAACTGCACCGTGTCGGTGTGGGAGGGCTTCCAGGCCACCGTCAACAACATCGCCGCCAGCCAGAAGCTGATCCGCGAGAACAGCGACCTGGTGATTCCGGTGCGCACCACCGCCGACATCCGCAAAGCCAAGGAGCAGGGCAAGACTGGCATCCTTTTCGGCTTCCAGAATGCCCACGCCTTTGAAGACCAGATCGGCTATGTCGAGATGTTCAAGCAGCTGGGCGTCGGTATTGTGCAGATGTGCTACAACACCCAAAACCTGGTCGGTACCGGTTGCTACGAGCGCGATGGCGGCCTGTCGGGTTTCGGTCGCGAAATCGTCGCCGAGATGAACCGCGTCGGCGTCATGTGCGACCTGTCCCACGTCGGCTCGAAAACCTCCGAAGAAGTCATCCTCGAATCGAAGAAACCGGTCTGCTACTCCCATTGCCTGCCGTCGGGTCTGAAAATTCACCCGCGCAACAAATCCGATGAAGAACTGAAATTCATTGCCGACCACGGCGGTTTCGTCGGCGTGACCATGTTCGCGCCGTTCCTGGCCAAAGGCATCGATTCGACCATCGACGATTACGCCGAAGCCATCGAATACACCATGAACATCGTCGGCGAAGACGCCATCGGCATCGGCACCGACTTCACCCAGGGCCATGGCCAGGACTTCTTCGAATACCTGACCCACGACAAGGGCTACGCCCGCCGTCTGACCAGCTTCGGCAAGATCATCAACCCGCTGGGCATCCGCACCGTCGGCGAGTTCCCGAACCTGACCGAGACGCTGCTCAAGCGCGGCCATTGCGAGCGCGTGGTGCGCAAGATCATGGGCGAGAACTGGGTCAATGTCCTAAAGGACGTCTGGGGCGAGTAAGCCACAGCACCTCTGAATCCTTTCCCCCGGCCGTCCGTGCCGGGGGCAACACCAAAAATTTTCTGGAGTTAAGTTTCCATGGCCAAGATCGCCCCGCAATTGCCAATCGAAGTCGACAGCGAAACGGGTGTCTGGACTTCCGACGCCCTGCCAATGCTGTACGTACCGCGTCATTTCTTCGTCAACAACCACATGGGCATCGAGGAAGTGCTGGGCGCCGACGCCTACGCCGAAATCCTCTACAAGGCCGGCTACAAATCCGCCTGGCACTGGTGTGAAAAAGAAGCTGAATGCCACGGCCTGGAAGGTGTCGCGGTATTCGAGCACTACATGAAACGTCTGTCGCAACGCGGCTGGGGCCTGTTCAAGATTCAGGACATCGACCTCGACAAAGGCACCGCCAGCGTCAAGCTCGAACACTCGGCGTTCGTCTACGTGTACGGCAAGGTCGGGCGCAAGGTCGACTACATGTTCACCGGTTGGTTTGCCGGTGCCATGGACCAGATTCTGCAAGCCCGTGGCAGCAAGATTCGCACCGTCGCCGAACAAGTCTACGGTGGCTCCGAAGAAGGCCACGACGACGGTTTGTTCACCGTCAAGCCGTTGTAAGTCGAGGACCCCGCCATGGCTTTCGAAGCAATGTTCCAGCCGATCCAGATCGGCAAACTGACCATCCGCAACCGCGTGCTCAGCACCGCGCACGCCGAGGTCTACGCCACCGACGGCGGCATGACCACCGACCGGTACGTCAAGTATTACGAAGAGAAAGCCAAGGGCGGGATCGGCCTGGCGATTTGCGGTGGTTCGTCTGTGGTGGCCATCGACAGTCCACAGGAATGGTGGAGTTCGGTGAACCTGTCCACCGACCGCATCATCCCGCACTTCCAGAATCTTGCGGACGCCATGCACAAGCACGGCGCCAAGATCATGATCCAGATTACCCACATGGGGCGTCGTTCGCGTTGGGACGGCTTCAACTGGCCAACCCTGATGTCGCCGTCGGGCATTCGTGAACCGGTGCACCGTGCTACCTGCAAAACCATCGAGCCGGAAGAAATCTGGCGAGTGATCGGCAACTACGCTCAGGCTGCACGTCGTGCCAAGGCCGGTGGCCTGGACGGTATTGAACTGTCCGCGGTGCATCAGCATATGATCGACCAGTTCTGGAGCCCACGGGTCAATAAGCGTACCGACGAATGGGGCGGCACCTTTGAGGGCCGGATGAAGTTCGGCCTGGAAGTGCTCAAGGCCGTACGGGCCGAAGTGGGCCCGGATTTCTGTGTCGGTATTCGCCTGTGTGGTGACGAGTTCCATCCGGATGGCCTGTCCCATGAGGACATGAAACAAATCGCCAAGTATTACGACGACACCGGCATGCTCGACTTCATCGGTGTGGTCGGTTCGGGTTGTGATACCCACAACACCCTGGCCAACGTTATCCCGAACATGAGTTATCCACCGGAGCCGTTCCTGCATTTGGCAGCCGGTATCAAGGAAGTGGTCAAGGTTCCGGTACTGCACGCGCAGAACATCAAGGACCCGAACCAGGCGACCCGTATTCTGGAAGGCGGTTACGTCGATATGGTCGGCATGACCCGCGCCCACATCGCCGACCCGCACCTGATCGCCAAGATCAAAATGGGCCAGATCGACCAGATCAAACAATGCGTCGGCGCCAACTACTGCATTGACCGTCAGTACCAGGGCCTGGACGTCTTGTGCATCCAGAACGCCGCAACCTCCCGTGAATACATGGGCGTGCCGCACATCATCGAGAAATCGACCGGTGTGAAGCGCAAAGTTGTGGTGGTCGGTGCCGGTCCTGCCGGGATGGAAGCGGCGCGTGTGTCGGCCGAACGTGGCCACGACGTGACCCTGTTCGAGAAGAAAGAATTCATCGGCGGGCAGATCACCACCGCTTCGAAAGCCCCGCAACGGGACCAGATCGCCGGTATCACCCGCTGGTTCCAGCTGGAATTGGCGCGTTTGAAAGTCGACTTGCGCCTTGGCGTGGCAGCCGATGCGGCAACCATTCTCGACCTGCGTCCGGACGTGGTAGTACTCGCCGTCGGCGGTCATCCATTCCTGGAGCAGAACGAGCACTGGGGCGCGGCTGAAGGCCTGGTGGTCAGCAGCTGGGACATCCTCGATGGCAAGGTCGCGCCGGGCAAAAACGTGCTGGTCTACGACACCATTTGCGAGTTCACCGGGATGTCGGCGGCGGACTTCCTTGCCGACAAGGGCAGCCAGGTGGAGATCGTCACCGACGACATCAAACCGGGCGTGGCGATTGGCGGCACATCGTTCCCGACGTACTACCGCAGCATGTACCCCAAAGAAGTGATCATGACCGGCGACATGATGCTGGAGAAGGTCTACCGCGAAGGCGACAAGCTGATCGCGGTACTGGAAAACGAATACACCGGCGCCAAAGAGGAGCGGGTGGTGGACCAGGTCGTCGTCGAAAACGGCGTGCGTCCGGACGAAGAAATCTACTACGCCATGAAGGAAGGCTCGCGCAACAAAGGCCAGATGGACATCGAGGCCCTGTTCGCAATCAAGCCACAACCTTCATTGAGCCAGGCGGGCGACGGCTACTTGCTGTTCCGCATCGGCGACTGCGTGGCCCAGCGCAACACCCACGCGGCGATCTATGACGCGCTGCGGTTGTGCAAGGATTTCTAAGAGCTTGTGGATAACCCTGTAGGAGTGAGCCTGCTCGCGATGAACGATAACGCGGTTTGCCTGAGGCACCGCGGCGTCTGAATCGCGAGCAGGCTCACTCCCACAGGAATCGAGCAAGGCATCCAGGTAGTTTGGCCTGCAAGACCCCGAGGTCTTTGGGAGCTCCACCATGTTGAACACCCTTCTTCCAATCCTGTTGTTCGCAGCCACCGGACTTGCCGTCCTCGGCGCGTTGCGGCGGGTGGCTATGTGGCGCCGAGGCCGGGCCTCCAAGGTCGACCTGATCGGCGGCCTGTTCGCCATGCCCAAGCGTTACATGGTCGACTTGCACCACGTCGTCGCACGGGACAAATACATCGCCAACACTCACGTCGCCACGGCTGGCGGTGCGGTGGCGTCCATTGTGCTGGCGATCCTGGTTCACGGTTTCGGCCTGCAGAGTCGCATTCTCGGCGTTGCCCTGTTGATTGCCTCGGCGGTGATGTTCGTCGGTGCGATTTTCATGTTCCTGCGTCGTCGCAACCCACCGGCTCGCCTTTCCAAAGGGCCATGGATGCGTCTGCCGAAAAGCCTGTTGGCGTTCTCGGCGAGCTTCTTCCTGTTGACCTTGCCGGTGGCGGGCATCCTCCCGGAAAACTTCGGCGGTTGGGTGGTGGCTGCGATCCTCGGCGTCGGCGTGCTGTGGGGCGTTAGCGAACTGTTCTTCGGCATGACCTGGGGCGGGCCGATGAAGCACGCCTTCGCCGGTGCTTTGCACCTCGCCTGGCACCGTCGCGCCGAGCGTTTTGGCGGCGGCCGTTCCACCGGTTTGAAACCGCTGGACCTGAACGACCCAACCGCGCCGCTGGGCGTGGAAAAACCCAAGGATTTCACCTGGAACCAACTGCTCGGCTTCGACGCCTGCGTGCAGTGCGGCAAGTGCGAAGCCGCGTGCCCGGCGTTCGCCGCCGGCCAGCCGCTGAACCCGAAAAAACTCATTCAGGACATGGTCGTTGGTTTGGCTGGCGGTACTGACGCCAAATTCGCCGGCAGTCCGTATCCAGGCAAGGCGATTGGCGAACACGCCGGCAACCCGCATCAACCGATCGTCAACGGTCTGGTGGACGCTGAAACTTTGTGGTCCTGCACCACTTGCCGCGCCTGTGTCGAGGAGTGCCCGATGATGATCGAGCACGTCGACGCCATCGTCGACATGCGCCGCCATCTGACCCTGGAAAAAGGCGCGACCCCGAACAAGGGCGCCGACGTCCTCGAAAACCTCATCGCCACTGACAACCCTGGCGGCTTCGCGCCGGGCGGGCGGATGAACTGGGCGGCGGATTTGAACCTGAACCTGCTCAGCGAGAAGAAAGCGGTCGACGTGCTGTTCTGGGTCGGCGACGGTGCTTTCGACATGCGCAACCAGCGCACGTTGCGCGCCTTCGTCAAAGTGCTGAAAGCGGCCAAGGTCGACTTCGCGGTGCTGGGCCTTGAAGAGCGCGACAGCGGTGACGTGGCCCGACGTCTGGGTGACGAAGCGACCTTCCAGCTGTTGGCCAAACGCAACATCCAGACGTTGGCCAAGTACAGCTTCAACCGCATCGTCACCTGCGATCCGCACAGCTTTCACGTGCTTAAAAACGAGTACGGCGCCTTCGACGGCAACTACCTCGTGCAGCACCACAGCACCTACATGGCGGAAATCATCGGCGCTGGCGCCCTGAACCTCGGCCAGCACAAAGGCAGCAGCGTGACTTATCACGACCCGTGCTACCTCGGCCGCTACAACGGCGAATACGAGGCGCCGCGTGAAGTGCTGCGTGCCCTCGGGATTGAAGTGAAAGAAATGCAACGCTCCGGTTTCCGCTCGCGCTGCTGCGGCGGTGGCGGCGGTGCGCCGATTACCGACATCCCGGGCAAACAACGGATCCCCGACATGCGCATGGAAGACATCCGCGAAACGGGTGCCGAACTGGTGGCCGTGGGTTGTCCGCAGTGCACCGCGATGCTCGAAGGCGTGGTCGAACCTCGCCCTTTGATCAAGGACATCGCCGAACTGGTGGCCGACGCGTTGCTCGAAGACGCGACGCCGAGCAAACCGGCCGCACCGGCCCAACGTGAACCTGCGGAGGCCCACTGATGAGCGACATTATCCGCCGCGACCCACGTGCCGAATGGATCGCCCGCAATCGCCTGCACCCGCTGCACGCGGCCATGCAGCCGGCGCAACACAGCTGGATGGGGCCTAACGGCGTCATCCGCAAGAATCTGCACGGCATCGGTTTTATCGGTCCCAACGGCATCAAACGCATTGACCGCAGCGGCGCTCAACAGGGCGGGGCGAGCAAACGCTCGGCCGCGGTTGAAGTGCAGTTGCCGCTGCATCAAGTGCCGGCACCTGCGTTTTACATCAGCGTGGTGCCGGACATGGTCGGCGGCCGCTTGAGCAGTCACGACCGCGACTTGCTGGGCCTGGCTCATCAATTGGCCGGCAAGGACGGCGCTGTATTGGCCGTAGTCTTCGGTGAACACAAAGAAAACGCTTTCGCCACCGCTGGCGTTGATCGCTTGCTGGTGCTGGATGGCGACGAATTCAGCGGTTATGCACCGGAACAACGGGTCCAGGGCCTGCGGGCTGTGGATAACCAGTTCAGCCCGCGTCACTGGTTGCTGCCCGACAGCCGCAGCGGCGGTGGTGAACTGGGTCGGCGCTTTGCCGCAGCACTGGGCGAACGCCCGGCCACGCGGGTCTGGCAAGTCAAGGATCAGGAATGCATCGGCCGCGCCGGTGCCGGTTTGCAAGACCTTGCGCGCCCGGTGGCACGCTTGATTCTGGCTGCCGTCGAGTGCGCCGAACCGGTCAGCGAAACCCGTCACGAAGCCTTGCCGGTGGAGTTATCCACAGCTGTCGCGCGCAGCTTGTCGCGCATCGAGGATTTGGGCGCGGTAGCGGTGGACCCGGCGGCGATTCCGATGGCCGAAGCCGAGTTCATCTTCTCCGGCGGCAACGGGGTCAAGGACTGGGGACTTTTCCACAGGACGGCCGAGGCGTTGGGCGCTACCGAAGGCGCGTCCCGAGTGGCGGTGGACGATGGCTTCATGGCCCGTGACCGTCAGGTCGGCGCGTCCGGCACCTGGGTCACCGCAAGGGTCTACGTGGCGGTTGGGATTTCCGGGGCGATCCAGCACCTGCAAGGCATCGGTGCCTGCGACAAGGTGGTGGCGATCAACCTCGACCCAGGCTGCGACATGATCAAACGGGCCGACCTGTCGGTGGTCGGCGAGAGCGCTGAGATTCTTCAAGCCTTGATCGCGGCGGTAGAGGCTTACCGCAACGAAGCCAAGCGCGATGCGGCTTAAGGAAAGGAAAGGGTTATGAGCACGAAAATCATCAGCTTGGTGTCCATCGGCGCCCACCCGACCTCCGGCCGGCCACGTCGCGCGGAGCAGGATGCGCGGGCGGTGGAGCTGGGTCTGCAGCTGGCTGGGGATAACCTGCAAGTGCTGCATGCCGGCGACGTCGCCGAACCGGCGTTGCGCGCGTATCTGGGCATGGGCCTGGAACAGCTGCACGTGCTTGAACAACCTTCAGGCGCCGATGCACTACCAGCATTGACCGCCTATTTGCGCGACGCCGGGGCGCAGGTCGTGCTGACCGGCAGTCAGGCGGAAACCGGCGAAGGCTCGGGCATGTTGCCGTTTTTGCTGGCCGAAAGCCTGGGCTGGCCGCTGGTGGTAGGGCTGGCTCAAGTTGAATCCATCGACGGCAGTTCAGCGCTGGTGCTGCAAGCCTTGCCTCGCGGTCAACGCCGTCGGTTGAAAGTGCGGCTGCCGTTCCTCGCCACTGTGGATAACGCTGCACCGAAACCTCGGCAGAGCGCCTACGGCCCGGCCCGACGCGGGGTGTTGCAGGCAGATGAAGTCGAAGTGATCGACGATGAACTGCTGGCGGTCGCCACGCTGCAACCGGCCAAGCCACGGCCTAAACGCTTGAAAGTGATCAAGGCCAAGAGCGGCGCGGACCGGATGAAAGCCGCGACGGCCAAGGCCAGCGGCGGTGGCGGGCAAGTGCTTAAAGGCGTGACTGCGCAAGCAGGTGCCGAGGCGATCCTCAAGTTGCTGATCGAAGAAGGCGTAGTCCGCTGATCTTCACACCGTGATCGTTCCCACGCTCTGCGTGGGAATGCCGCCCGGGACTCTTTGCCTGCCTGAAACGCTGAGCGTGAAGGACGCTCGCTATCATCCCGTCGGAGAAAGTAATGACCGTTGAATTTCGTTCTGCCCTGCGCGCGGATGCGCGGGAGATTGCTCGCTTGTTCCAGATTTCGTCAGAAGGTGCTGCGGATTACATCTGGAGCCAACTGGCGCAACCCGGTCAGGATCTATTGGATGTCGGTGCCAGTCGCTATGCGCGTGAAGGCGTGGATTTTTCCTGGCAGAACTGCCTCATCGCCGAGGCAGGGGGAAACGTCATCGGCATGATGCACAGCTATGTGATGCGTCACGATCCGCTGGCCGCTCCCGTCACCGATCCCGTGCTGGCGCCGTACGCCAAAATGGAAATCCCCGACACCCTCTACATCTCCAGCCTCGCGCTTCATGAAGGCTGGCGAAACCAGGGCTTGGGCAAGCAGTTCCTCGCCTACGCTTACGACCGTGCCAACCAACTGGAGCTCAATGGCTTGAGCCTGATCGACTACGCCGTGAACACCGGCGCCCGCCGGTTTTACGAGCGACATGGCTTTCGTATCGTTGATACCTGCCAGATCACGCCCCATCCGATGATTCGGGTTACGGGTGAGGCCTATTTGATGTATCGGCCGTAAAGTCGAATCCAATCCCTGTGGGAACAAGCCCGCTCCCACAGTTGTTATGCATTTACCCACAATCCCTGTTAGCGCTTCTGTGGATAACATGTTCGCCCTTCGCTACATCCCATGTAAATCAAGCCCTGCGACCCTTCGTACAAAAAACAACCAGCCTAACTTGCGGTTTTTTCAGGCTTTTTCCAGAGGATAACTTTGTAAGCGAGCCAATACTTGCCCCCAATCTCTGTTAGCGCATCTGTGGATAAGATGTTCGCTGTCCTCTACAGGCCATATAAAGCGGGCTTATCAGGCAGCTGATCAAAAAACGATCAAATCGTCGTTTTAAGCTGATAAACCTCGCGCAAACCCCGATTTATCGCGGACTCCAACGGTTTTCCACAGATCCGCCCAAGTTGCCCCCAAAGTCTGTTGGCGCTTCTGTGGATAAGGTGTTCGCCATCCTCTGAAGGCCATGTAATACGTGACTTACAGCCTTTCGATCAAAAAACAACCAATTGCTCTTGAAAACCCTACTACTGGATAAGTCACGGATTTTCTTCAGTTTCTGTGGAGAAAGTTTCCACGAAATCCACACTTGTCCCCATTAACTGTGGGTGGAGGTGTGGATAACTTGTTCGCGAAACCCTGCAAGCCACGTCCGGTATAGGCCTGAACGCAATAGATCAGATTTCATACAGTTCTAAGTCGCTCCTTGACTTCGAACTGTCCGCTGTCTTCACTCTCAGGGCACACAAGGACAGCCGCCACTTATCCACATCTGGTTCAAGGGAGAACGCGTGATGGATAGCCAGCCACACCGCTCGCCCCCCATTCTCTGCATAACCTGCGTGCCCACGCCGGCAGCTTTGTTGCGCAAACGTATTCACCGGCACGCCGCCAATCAGCGTGCTCGTCTATAGCGCCTGACCTTTTCCAATGACACCCGCTTACTGCCGCTGAGTTCACTCAGTGGCCAGGTATTCGTTCGCCCATTGATTGCAGGCAACCGCAGAGTTGCCCATCTGCCTGACAGAGGAATAGACCCATGACACGGATCGCAACGCCCATCAGCGACATCAAGGAACATTACGACGTGATCGTCATAGGCTCGGGTTACGGCGGCGGGATCGCTGCGTCGCGCCTGTCTCGCGCCGGCAAGCGGGTTTGCCTGCTGGAACGCGGTCGCGAAATGCAGCCCGGCGAGTACCCCAACACGATGTTGGCGGCGACCGAGGAGTTGCAGGTGCATGACCCGGATGGTCACATCGGCTCGCGCACCGGGTTGTTCGACTTGCACGTCAACGCCCAGCAGAACGTGGTGGTCGGTTGCGGCCTGGGTGGTACATCGCTGATCAACGCCAACGTCGCCCTGGAGCCGGAGCCCGGCGTATTCGACGATCCGCGCTGGCCACTGGCGGTGCGTGAACATCGCGACACCTTGCTCAAGGACGGTTATGCCCGGGCTCGGGAAATGCTCAAACCCATGCCGTACCCCAACACGTCGCCGGTGTTGCCCAAACTCGAAGCCAACAAGAAGTCGGCGGATTACCTCAAGCAAGGCGCGCATTTTTACAAGCCGCCGATCAACGTGACCTTCGACAAACTGCCGAACAACCTCAACCACGTCGGCGTCGAGCAATTACCTTGCAACCACTGCGGCGACTGCGTTTCGGGCTGTAACAACAAGGCCAAGAACACCACGCTGATGAACTACCTGCCGGACGCCTGGAATCACGGCGCGGAGATTTTCTGTCAGGCCGAGGTGCGGCATCTGGAACGCGACGGCGATGGCTGGATCGTGCACTTCCAGTACCTGGACAGTGGTCGCGAGAAGTTTTCCGCGCCGACGTTGTTCGTCAAAGCCGACATCGTGGTCGTTTCCGCCGGCACCTTGGGCTCTACTGAAATCCTTCTGCGCTCCCGGGATAAAGGCCTGTCGATGTCCGGCCAGCTCGGGGAAAACATGAGCGGCAACGGTGACATCCTTGGCTTCGGCCACAACTGCGAGCAACCGATCAACGGCATCGGTTTCGGCGCGCATCCGGCCAAGGAACTGCACCCGGTCGGCCCGTGCATCACCTCGGTCATCGACATGCGCACCGAAGGCGACTGGCGCAGCCGGATGGTCATCGAAGAAGGCTCGATCCCCG
Source organism: Pseudomonas sp. ANT_H12B (assembly GCF_008369325.1). Lineage (GTDB taxonomy): Bacteria > Pseudomonadota > Gammaproteobacteria > Pseudomonadales > Pseudomonadaceae > Aquipseudomonas. The sequence continues at coordinate 371,954 of NZ_VOBI01000002.1, forward strand.
GCGCTCTCGGGCGGCCGATGGTGCCGAGCATGGCCGGGTTCGCCGAGCTGATCGGCGTACCTACCGACGACGGCTTCACTGCGAAAATGAAGTACAAGGAGCGCGAAGCCGAAAGCTTCCTCCGTGGACCGTACTACGGCGCACTGCACAACATGCAGACGTACCTGATCATGAGCCACGACAACGGCAAGGGCCGCATGGTGCTGGATAGCAAGGATCAGCTGCGCATCGATTGGCCGGGCGTCGGCGAACAGGAGAACGTGAAGATCGGCAACGAGCGGCTGCAACAGAGCACCAAGGCGCTGGGCGGAATCTGGGTCGAAAATCCGATCTGGACCAAGCTGCTCAAGCACAGCATCGTATCGGTTCACCCGCTGGGCGGTTGCGTCATGGGCGAGGACGCGGGGCAGGGCGTGGTCAACCACAAGGGCCAGGTGTTCAGCGGGGCCAGCGGCACCGATGTGTATGCCGGTTTGTATGTGACCGACGGCGCGGTTATCCCGACGTCGCTGGCCGTGAATCCGCTGCTGACTATTTCGGCGGTGAGTGAGCGCAACATGGGCCTGCTGGCCGCCGATCGCGGGTGGCAAATCGATTACACGCTACCTTCGGCGCCGCGCAAACAAGTGGCGCCACCGACCCTTGGCGTGCAGTTCACCGAAACCATGAAAGGCTACTTCTCCCGGGCGTTCACGGCGGCCCAGAGCACTGACCTGAAGGTCTACGAAGCGGCGGCCAAGCGCGGTGAGGCGGACAACTCGCCCATCGATTTCACCTTGACCATCACCGCCAACGACCTCAATCGCATGATCAAGGAGCCGGAGCACGCCGCGACGCTGGTGGGGACGGTCAACGCTCCAAGCCTGTCGCCGCAGCCGTTGACGGCAAGTAACGGCGTGTTCAACCTGTTCGAGCAGTATCAGGAACAGGTCGGCGTACGGCACATGAAGTACGACATGAAACTGACCGCCGAGGACGGCAACGACTATTTCTTCAGCGCCTTCAAAACCGTGCCGGAAGACAACGGCGTGCTGAACATCTGGCACGACACCAGTACCCTCTACGTGACGCTCTATCGCGGGCCGGACAAGACCGGCGAGGTTATCGGGTCGGGGGTGATGCACATCCATCCGACCGACTTCGCCAAGCAGATGACCACCATGAAGGTGCTCAATGCCCGCAATGAGCGCGAGCGCATCGATGGGTTGGCGCGCTTCGGCAAGTTCTTCGCCGGGATTCTCTGGGAGAGCTACGGCGGGGTGTTTGCGGGTGACATCTACTTCAATCCCGACGCACCGCCACGGCTCAAACGACCGCTGGATGCGCCGCCGCCAGTGGTGCACTTCTTCGAGACCGAAGACAACGTCGAGCTGCGCCTGACCCGTTATCAGGGCGGCAGCAAAGGACCGGTGATGCTGGTTCATGGCTTGGGGGTGGGCTCGAATATTTTCTCGACCGACACCATCCAGACCAACCTGCTGGAGTACTTGTGCAAGCACGAGTACGACGTCTGGTTACTGGACTTGCGAGTGAGCATCCTGCTGCCCGCCAGCAAGAAGGAATGGAACGGCGACCAGATCGCCCAATACGACTTCAAGGCTGCCATCGCGCAGATCCAGCAGGAAACCACAGCACCAGACGTCCAGTGCGTGGTGCACTGCTACGGCGCGACAACCTTCTTCATGTCATTGCTGGCCGGGTTGCAGGGCGTGCGTTCGGTGGTCTGTTCGCAGATCGCGGCAGATGCCGTGGTTGCCACGGCCACCGGGCTCAAGGCCGGTTTGCACCTGCCAGGCATGCTCGACGCCATTGGCATCAAATCCCTCACGGCGTACGCCGACAACAAGGAAAACTGGTTCAACAAACTCTATGACAAAGCCCTCAACGGCTATGCCCGGATCGAGGCGCAGGGCTACTGCACCAACCCGGTGTGCCACCGCATCACCTTCATGTACGCATCGTTGTATCGCCACGACACCCTCAATGAAACCCTGCACGACAACCTGCACGAGCTGTTCGGCGAGTCGAACATGCACACCTTCGAGCACCTGGCGCTGATCGTGCGCAAAGGGCATCTGGTGGACTTCAAGGGCGAGGATGTCTACATGCCGCACTTCGACCGGCTGAGCATGCCGATCTGCTTTATCAGCGGCGCGGACAACCAGTGCTACCTGCCGGAAAGCACGCTCAAGACTTACGAGCGGGTGTGCAAGGTGCATGGGCCGGAGCGCTACAGCCGGCATGTGGTGCCGGGTTACGGCCATATCGATTGCATGTTCGGCAAGGATGCGGTGGTCGATGTGTACCCGATCATCCTGCAACACCTGGAGAAAACTGCCCTCGGCTAGAACTGCCGGTGGCTGGAAATTTGTCACACAACCTGTGGGAGCGAGCCTGCTCGCGATAGCGGCGGCACAGTCAACATTGATGTCGCCTGACACACCGCTATCGCGAGCAGGCTCGCTCCCACAGTGGACGGTGTTCAGGATTAGAAGGAAAAGGATGATATGGACAGTTACATCCGCTGGTTTCAACGCTTCATCTGGCTAGGCATCGTGATGAACATGGTCTTCGCAATCCCGGCGCTTTTCGCTCCGGCGCTGCTGACCTCGTTGCTCGGGATGCCACCGCAACTCTCCGACCCGTGGCTGGAAAACGCCGGCATGCTGCTGGTGGGGATCAGCCTGTTCTACATGCCGTCAGGCTTCAACGCACCACGATACGTTGTGCATTCGTGGCTGTGCGTGTTGTCGCGATTGGTCGCCGTAGCGTTCTGGATCTACCTGATCAACACCAGCAATCAGGCTCAGGTGTTCGTGCCGATGCTGATGGGCGATCTGAGCATGTTCCTGATCCTCGGGATCCTGCTGTACCTGGGCAGCGCTCCGGCCAATCGACCGCTGGCGTTGCTTCGCGACGGCGGGCGGGAATGGCGCGCAGGTTGGGCGCGACGCTGGCAGCGGCACAGCTTCAAGGTCGCCACGCTGGTCGTGGTGCTGGCGCTGGGATTCATCGGTTACCAGACCTGGTACCAGATGCTGCGGGTGGTGCCGGCAGAGCAATACGCCTCCGACGAAGATCACTACAAATACGCCGCCATTGGCCTGGGTATCGAAGCGCGGATTCCCTATTACCTGTTTGCCGTGTTGCCGCAGATGTGCCCGGAGAAAATGCCAAAACCCGGCGGCTACGAAGTCTTCGGTTTCCTCTACGAGAATGGCAATGACCTGCCCATCGGCATGGCCAAGCGGCAGATCGGCTACCCGACCGTGGAGCCCAACTGCGCCCTGTGCCACACCGGCTCCTATCGGGCCAATACCAGCGATGTCGCGATCCCGGTGGCCACTGCGCCGGCCAATACCCTGCAACTGCAGGCCTTCCAGTGGTTCGCCTACGATTGCGCCAGCGACCCGAAATTCACCACCGACGCGGTGATGACCGCGATCAACAGCAAGTTCCAGCTCGGGTTCTTCGAACGCCTGTACAACCGCTACCTGATCATCCCGATGGCCACGAGCGCGCTGATCAAGCAGAAACAGGCCTATGCCTGGCAGCAACTGCGCGCGCCGCAAGGGCCGGGGCGGACCGACACCTTCAACCCGACAAAAATGGTGGTGTTCGGCTTCCCGGATGACTCGACCATCGGCACCGTCGACTTGCCGCAAGTCTGGAACCAGAAACCCCGGGAGTCGCTGTACCTGCACTGGGACGGCAACAACAACGACATCCATGAGCGCAACTACGCGGCGGCCATGGCCGTGGGCGCGACGCAGGAATCAGTGTTGCCAGCCAGTTTCAACCGGGTGACCAACTGGCTGCTGGGCCACAAATCACCGGCCTGGCCGTTCGCGCTGGATCAGGCCAAGGCTGCCCAGGGCAAACCGGTCTGGGAAACCAACTGCGCCGGTTGCCATGATTTCGGTCGCGCCGACACCGGTCAGGTCACCACCAACATTGATGAACTGGGCACCGATCCCCATCGGCTGAACTCGTTCACCACAGGTTTAGTGACGGCCTTTCACGGCTTCAAGACATCGCCGTTCGATTTTGGCGCCTACCGCAAGACCCAGAGCTACAGCAACACGCCGACCGACGGCGTCTGGTTGCGTGCGCCGTACTTGCACAACGGTTCGGTGCCGACCCTGTGGGATTTGCTGCAACCACCGGAACAGCGGCCGCAGGTGTTCTTCACCGGCTCCGATGTGTACGACCAGGTCAAGGTCGGCTTCGTCACCAGTGGTGAGCAAATGAAAGCCTCGGCGGACTTTGAATACGACACGCGCCTGGAGGGCAACCACAACGGTGGCCACCTGTACGGCACGCAGCTGTCGGAACTCGATAAGCGGGCGCTCATCGAGTTCATGAAAACCCTGTAATCCCACTACGGATGGAGGAATACCGACATGTCACTCGTCACTCATTGGGAGCATGAATACGACAAGGTCAAGCTGCGCCTGCACGGGCTGTTCACGCGGCTGGAGATGTCCTGGAAAAAGCTCATCAGCGATCTCGAGCCCGAGGAGTTCGAGGCGATCGTCGCGCTGCTGCAACGGGGTCACGATCAGGCGCAATACGTGCTCAAAAACGGCGACTTGCCCGACGATCAGCCGAGCGTGCCGTGGGAGTTGTCCCACGGTTTGTCGATCCTGCACATCGGCAACGCCGCTCCCTTGCCGCAATCGGTAGACGAATTGCAAACCCGGGTGCTCAAGGACGGCAGCCTGCTCGGTTGTCGTAAATGGGAGCTGCTGGATTTGCTGTGGAGCGAGGCGCTGCTGAAGTGGATCGAGAACCTGCGCCATCACGCACCGTTCGCCACCAACCCGGCGCTGATGAAAATGGACAGCGACGTGACCCTGGCGATTGCTGGCGACTGGGGCACCGGACCGTTCGACAGCCACGCCCCGGCGGTAGCGGTGGCCAATCAGATGCAACTGGCCCAGGCTGATTTCACCGTTCACCTGGGGGATGTGTATTACGCCGGCACCCACTCCCAGGAAGACGTCGACATGGTCGGCTGGCCCATGGGCAAGCACGGCTCGTTTACCCTCAATTCCAACCACGAGATGTACAGCGGCGCCCACGGCTACTTCAAGGAATTGGCCGAACGTTTTCCGGCGCAGCAGGGCACCAGTTACTTCGCGTTGTACAACGACGACTGGCTGGTGGTCGGGCTCGACAGCGCGTACGCCTCCGATGCGATCAACCTGTACATGGACGGCACGCTGAACAAGGAGCAGATCGCCTGGATGAAAGACCTGCCCCAGCGCAAGAAGATCATGGTGCTCAGCCACCACCAGGGTTTTGATATCTCCGGGCACAACAAGACCGCGCTGTATCAAACGGTGTGTGACGCCTTGGGGCGGGAGCCGGATTACTGGTATTGGGGGCATTTGCACAACGGCATCTGCTACGCGGCTCAGGGCGGTTTGCATGCACGCTGCGCCGGGCACGGGGCGATTCCGTATGGCAATGCCAGCGAGTTGGACGGGCATACGCGGGTGCTGTGGTCGGAAACGCAAAATGCGCGGGATGAGGCGTACCCGGATCGGGTGTTGAACGGTTATGTGAAGGTGCGGCTGGTGGGGGAAAACATCGAAGAGACGTTTATTGGGGAGGATGGGTCGGTGCGGTGGTCTTCGTCAGCCCATTGATTTGTGGTGACGGGTAGGCCGTCATCGCGAGCAGGCTCGCTCCCACAAGGGATCATCAGTGCACATAGATCCAGTGTGGGAGCGAGCCTGCTCGCGAAGCTTTTGACGTTAGCCCTGAACCGGCACGCCCTTGAGGTAAGGCGCAGGCTCTGCCCCCAGGTTGTTCAGCAACCGCTCGCTGTACCAATCCACAAAGTTCACCACGCCAAACTCATAGGTCTTGGAGTAAGGCCCAGGCTGGTAAGCCGTGGAGTTGATGCCGCGCTGGTTCTCTTCGGCCAGGCGACGATCCTGGTTGTTGGTCGCATCCCAGACCTGGCGCATGCGCTCCACGTCGTAGTCCACGCCTTCCACCGCGTCCTTGTGGACCACCCATTTGGTGGTGACCATGGTTTCCTGCGCGCTGATCGGCCACACCGTGAACACGATGATGTGGTCGCCCATGCAGTGGTTCCAGGAGTGCGGCAGGTGCAGGATGCGCATCGAGCCCAGATCCGGGTTTTTGATCCGGCCCATGAGTTTGGCGCAGCCTTGTTTGCCGTCCAGGGTCATCGACACGGTGCCTTTGAGCAGCGGCATGCGCACGATGCGGTTACGCAAACCGAAGCTTGCGTGGGCGTAAGGGATTTTCTCGGCTTCCCAGGCAGCGGCGGAGGCCGCGACGTGGTCCTTGAAGGCCTGGTCGGCGCGTGGGTCGGTGATGTCATCCCATTCCAGCAGGGTTTTCAGCAGTTCCGGGTGCGACGCGTTGCAGTGGTAGCACTCGCGGTTGTTTTCCAGCACCAGTTTCCAGTTGGCTTTTTCAAACAAGGTGGTCTGAATCGCCACCTTGGTGTTCTCCATGTCGTACGGTTCCATGTAATGGTTCAGCGTCGACAGAAAGTCATCAATGGCCGGCGGATTCTCCGACAGGCTGATGAAGATATAGCCGCCAGCGGTCTTCACGTTCACCGGTTTGAGGCCGTACTGCTTCATGTCGAAGTCGGCGCCCATTTCGGTGCCGGCGAACAACAGACGACCGTCCAGCTCATACGTCCACTGGTGGTAATGGCAGACCAGCTTGGCGACCTTGCCTTTTTCGCTGGTGCACAGCCGCGAACCACGGTGGCGGCAGACGTTATGGAACGCATGCACCACGCCTTCGGCGCCGCGAATCACGATGATCGGGTTCTTGCCGACTTGCAGGGTCAGGTAGTTGCCCTTGGTCGGGATCTCGCAGGTCATGCCGGCGATCAACCACTCTTTCTGGAAGATTTCCTGCATGTCGATATCAAACAGCCGCTCGTCAGAGTAAAACGGCTGCGGCAGCGAGAAAGTGCGCTCGCGCTCTTGCAGCATCTGCGCGGTGGCCTTGCGTGCGGGTTCCAGCGGATCGCCCAGGCTGATTTTTGCGGTGACGTCCATCGATTTGATCCTCATGGCCATTCTGTGTGGCCGGCGAAAGTGGCTAATCAGGTTTGCTACGCAAGGGTGTAAAGATTGTGTCTTGGTATGGAGCGAGTGTGGGGCCGGCGTTGTCCGGAACCTTATCCATGGGCGACATGGCCCAATCTGTTCCCGACGCGCAACCCCCGGTAATTGGGGGCTGGTCGCGATAAGTATGTGAATGTCGCAGATAGGTAAATGGGTGGTTCGCTCGTTACGCAGAATCGCCAACATAAGGCCGACCATCGGCGGTGGAGAACAGCATGTCCAACAGCTTCCTGAATCCGGTAACCACCCAGACCTGGGCCAATGGTCGACACATCGTCCGTTGCGTCAAAGTCATCCAGGAAACCTGGGATGTGCGCACCTTCTGCTTTATGGCTGACCAGCCGATCCTGTTCTTTTTCAAGCCGGGGCAGTTTGTCACCCTGGAGCTGGAAATCGAAGGCGTGCCGATCATGCGCTCGTACACCATTTCCAGCTCGCCGTCGGTGCCGTACAGCTTTTCGGTGACCATCAAGCGCGTGCCGGGCGGCAAGGTGTCGAACTGGCTGCACGACACCCTGCACGAAGGCCAGGAGCTGGCGGTGCACGGGCCGGTCGGGCTGTTCAACGCCATGGACTTCACCGCGCCGAAGGTGCTGTACCTCAGCGGTGGCGTCGGCATCACGCCGGTCATGTCGATGGCGCGCTGGTTCTATGACACCAACGGCAATGTCGACATGGTGTTTATCCACAGCGCCCGCTCGCCCAAAGACATCATTTACCACCGCGAACTGGAACACATGGCGTCGCGGATCGATAACTTCAGCCTGCACCTGATCTGCGAAAAGCACGGTCTGGGCGAGCCGTGGGCCGGTTATCGCGGTTACCTGAATCACAAGATGCTCGAACTGATGGCGCCTGACTTTCTTGAGCGGGAAGTCTTCTGCTGTGGCCCGACGCCGTACATGAACGCAATCAAGCACATGCTCGAAGCGGTCGGCTTCGACATGTCGCGTTATCACGAGGAATCTTTCGGTGCTACGCCACCGGAAGCCCGCGCCGATGCGGTGGAACAAGCCGAAATCGCCGCAGACGCACCGGATATCGACGTCGCGGACCTGCACCAGGTGGAGTTCACTGCGTCCGGCAAGAGCATTCGTGTGGCGCCGGGGGAAACCGTTCACGCCGCCGCTGCCAAGTTGGGTCTGTTGATTCCGAAGGCTTGCGGGATGGGGATTTGCGGGACGTGCAAGGTGATGAAGCTGGGCGGCGAGGTGGAAATGGAGCACAACGGCGGGATCACCGAGGAAGACGAAGCGGAAGGGTTCATTCTTTCGTGCTGCAGCGTGCCGAAGGGTGACGTGCGCATCGAGTTTTAAGCAACGCCAATCCCTTGTGGGAGCGAGCCTGCTCGCGAAAGCGCCGGATCAGTCAACATCAATGTTGAATGTCAGTACGCCTGCGCGAGCAGGCTCGCTCCCACAGGTTTTGTATCTTTTCTGATCGGTTGTTTTTCTTCAGTCGACAAACAGGTCCGGCATCAGCGGGTCGGTGGTGTCGGGCGCAAACCGATACTGTTCAAAATCCGTCACCCCGTTTTCACCCAGAATTTCCTCATCAATCAGCAACCGCCCGGTAATGCTGCGACCGCTGCTGTCCAGAATGGCATGGGCGGCATCCGCCATGATCGCCGGCGTTCGTGCGTGTTTGAAGGACTCGCGTGAGCCGAGCTGAAATTCGATGGCGGCGGTGGCAATCATCGTCTGCGGCCACAGCGAATTAACGCTGATGCCATAACCGGCAAATTCCTCACTCATGCCCAGGGTCAGCATGCTCATGCCGTATTTGGTCACCGTGTAGGGGCTGTATTGGGCGAACCATTTCGTCGCCAGGTTCAACGGTGGCGACAGGTTAAGAATGTGACCACTGGTTTTTTTCAGATAGGGCAGGGCAGCCTGACTGCACAGCAGCACGGCGCGGGTGTTGATCTGGTGCATCAGGTCGAAGCGCTTGAGCTCGATGTGTTGAACCCCGGTCAGCTTGATCGCCCCAGCATTGTTGATCAGCGCATCAATGGCGCCGAAATGTTCGTGGGCCCGGGCCAGCGCCTCGCGTACCGCGAGTTCATCGCGAACATCCACCTGCAACGGCAGCGCCTTGCCGCCCGCGTCTTCAACTTCCTTGGCCACGCTGAAAATCGTGCCCGGCAGTTTGGCGTGGGGATCGGCGCTTTTGGCGGCAATCACAATGTTGGCCCCATCCCGTGCGGCGCGTAGCGCAATTTCGCGACCGATCCCGCGACTGGCGCCGGTGATGAACAGGGTTTTGCCTTGTAAAGACATGCGTGCGCTCCTGATTATTGTTATCTGAGCGGATGGAACGGCTCGCCAATCAATGTAGACCAACTCTCCAGTCGCCACTGATCGTTCCCACGCTCCGCGTGGGAACGATCAGTGGGTCGGCGGGGGGTTAGCGGGACATGACTTCGCGAATATCCGCCGCCAGTTCCCGCACGCGTTCTTCTTCGGTGTCCCATGAGCACATGAAGCGTGCGCCGCCGTTGCCGATGAAGGTGTAGAAGCGCCAGCCCTTGGCGGTCAGTGCGGCGATGGCCGGTTCCGACAGTTGCAGGAACACGCCGTTGGCCTGCACCGGGAACATCAGTTCCACGCCTGGAATGTCGCTCACCAGTTCCGCCAGCAACTGCGCGCAGTGGTTGGCGTGTTTGGCGTATTTGAGCCAGGCGTCGTTTTCCAGAATCCCGACCCACGGCGCCGACAGAAAGCGCATTTTCGACGCCAGTTGCCCGGCCTGTTTGCAGCGGTAATCGAAGTCTTCAGCCAGCTTGTGGTTGAAGAACAGAATTGCTTCCCCCACCGCCATGCCGTTTTTCGTGCCGCCGAAGCACAGTACGTCGACGCCGGCCTTCCAGGTCAGGTCCGCTGGCGAGCAGCCAAGGAAAGCGCAGGCGTTGGAGAAGCGTGCGCCGTCCATGTGCAGGTTCAGGCCCAGCTCTTTGCAGGTGGCGCTGATGGCGCGGATTTCTTCCGGGGTGTAGACGCTGCCGACTTCGGTCGCTTGGGTCAGGGTCACCACGCGCGGTTTCGGGTAGTGAATGTCCTGACGCTTGAGGGCGATTTCGCGGATCGATTCCGGGGTCAGCTTGCCGTTTTCGGTGCGGGCGATGAGCAGCTTGGAACCGTTGGAAAAGAATTCCGGTGCGCCGCATTCGTCGGTTTCGACGTGGGCGGTTTCCGAGCAGATCACGCTGTGGTAACTCTGGCACAGTGACGACAGGGCCAGTGAGTTGGCCGCAGTGCCGTTGAAGGCGAAGAACACTTCGCAGTCGGTTTCAAACAGTTTGCGGAAATCGTCGGACGCGCGGGCGGTCCATTCATCGTCGCCATAAGCGCGCTGGTGGCCGTGGTTGGCCTGTTCCATGGCAGCCCAGGCTTCAGGGCAGATACCGGAATAGTTGTCGCTGGCGAATTGTTGGCTCTTATCGGTCATGGCCCTGCTTTCCGTGGTCGAGGCGCTTATGGTGAAGCGACTCGTGGTCAATGATGGTGCGCACTTTACCGAAGATCATCCGGGGAGCACACGCGATGCGTCTGACAGAACAATACAAAGACGACGGGCAATTATGCACATGACGCAAAGGGATGGGGCACTGGATCTGCTTAAGTGGCTGGCGCTGTTGAGCATGGTGATCGATCACCTGCGATATGTCGGCTATTCCGTCGATCTGCTGTATGTGCCGGGACGATTGGCGTTCCCGTGGTTCTGTCTGGCAATGGCCGCCAATCTGGCTCGGACGCGAGCAGTGTCGACCGACGGCCAGTGGCGGTACTTGGGATGGTTGCTGTTGTTTAGCGCCGTCAGCGAAATTCCCTACCGGATGTTCATTCCTGATATCGACACCTTGAACGTGCTGCCCACGTTGGCGCTGGGATTGCTGGTGGCCCGTGGCTGGCAGGGACGAACCCTGCAAACGCGACTGTTGGCGGCAGGCGCCTTGCTGCTGGCAGCTCTGTTCTCTGAGCGCCTGATGTTCGGGTTCTTCGGCGTGCTGTTGCCGTTGGCGATGTTGCTGGTGATCGGGCGGCCCTGGTATTTCAGCCTGCTGCCGGGGCTGGTTTGCCTGGCGGCTAATCAATGGCAAGTGTTGTATTACGGTGCCCGACTGGGTAGCAACTCCGCCATCCTCGGCATCGCCGCTTGTCTGATTGCGCCATTGCTCGGGCTACTCTTGTTGCGATACGCCCAGTCTTTCAAGCCACCACCACCGATGCGTCGCTGGGCTTATGCGCTCTATCCGATGCATTTTCTACTGCTGCTCGCAATACGTCAGGTCATCGCCTGACCCTGTGGGAGCGAGCCTGCTCGCGATGGCGGCAGCTCAGGCAACATCAATGTTGAATGTGAGGCCGTTATCGCGAGCAGGCTCGCTCCCACAGGGGATCTTCGCTGGTTCGAAGGTTATGTTCGGCATGCCATTTCCCGCCATGTCGTAAACGCACCTTTGCGTGGCGTCCGTAGGCATTTGACCTGTCTGCGCCGGTCATACCATCGCATCAAAGGGCACTGTCGAAAACGCCAGTGCCTTACCGAGACGAATGGCGCAGAGATGCCGCTGGGAGAGACGCGATGTTCAGCAAGCAAGACCAGATCAAGGGTTACGACGATGCACTGCTGGCGGCGATGAATGCCGAGGAGCAACGCCAGGAAGATCACATCGAGCTGATCGCGTCAGAGAACTACACCAGCAAACGCGTCATGGAAGCGCAAGGCAGCGGCCTGACCAACAAATACGCCGAAGGCTATCCGGGCAAGCGTTACTACGGTGGCTGCGAGCACGTCGATAAAGTTGAAACACTGGCCATCGAACGCGCCAAGCAGCTGTTCGGCGCCGACTACGCCAACGTGCAGCCGCACTCCGGTTCTTCCGCCAACAGCGCCGTTTACCTGGCCCTGATCCAGCCGGGCGACACCATTCTCGGCATGAGCCTGGCTCACGGCGGTCACCTGACCCACGGCGCGAAAGTATCGTCCTCGGGCAAGCTCTACAACGCCGTGCAGTACGGCATCGACACCAAGACCGGGTTGATCGACTACGACGAAGTTGAACGTCTGGCCGTCGAGTGCAAGCCGAAAATGATCGTCGCCGGGTTCTCGGCTTACTCCAAGACCCTCGACTTCCCGCGCTTCCGGCAGATTGCTGACAAGGTCGGTGCGCTGCTGTTCGTCGACATGGCCCACGTTGCCGGCCTGGTCGCCGCTGGCCTGTACCCGAATCCGCTGCCGTACGCTGACGTGGTCACCACCACCACCCACAAGACCCTGCGCGGTCCGCGTGGCGGCTTGATCCTGGCCAAGTCCAACGAAGAGATCGAGAAAAAACTCAACGCCGCGGTATTCCCCGGCGCACAGGGCGGCCCGCTGATGCACGTCATCGCCGGTAAAGCGGTGTGCTTCAAGGAAGCGCTGGAGCCTGGCTTCAAGGCCTACCAACAACAAGTGATCGACAACGCCCAGGCCATGGCCGGCGTATTTATCAAACGCGGCTACGATGTAGTGTCCGGCGGTACCGACAACCACCTGTTCCTGGTCAGCCTGATCCGTCAGGGCCTCACCGGCAAAGAGGCAGATGCAGCACTCGGTCGTGCCCACATCACCGTGAACAAGAACGCTGTTCCGAACGATCCACAGTCGCCGTTCGTAACCTCCGGCCTGCGCATCGGCACCCCGGCGGTGACCACTCGCGGCTTCAAGGTGACCCAGTGCATCACGCTGGCCGGCTGGATCTGCGACATCCTCGATAACCTCGGCGACGCCGATGTCGAGGCCAATGTTGCGCAACAAGTTTCGGCACTGTGCGCGGACTTCCCGGTTTATCGCTGAGCGCGGTTTTGGAGTAAATGACTATGCAACGCTACTCGGGCTTCGGCCTCTTCAAACACTCCCTCAGCCATCACGAAAACTGGCAGAAGATGTGGCGCACGCCGACCCCGAAAAAGGTCTATGACGTGGTCATCGTCGGCGGTGGCGGGCATGGTCTGGCGACCGCCTACTACCTGGCCAAAGAGCACGGCATCACCAACGTGGCCGTGGTCGAGAAAGGCTGGCTGGGCGGCGGTAACACCGCGCGCAACACCACCATCGTTCGCTCCAACTACCTGTGGGACGAGTCGGCGCACCTGTACGAACACGCGATGAAATTGTGGGAAGGTCTGTCCCAGGACCTGAACTACAACGTGATGTTCTCCCAGCGTGGCGTTTACAACCTGTGCCACACCCTGCAGGACATTCGTGATTCCGAGCGTCGGGTCAGCGCCAACCGCCTTAACGGCGTGGACGGCGAACTGCTCGATGCCAAACAAGTGGCTGACGAGATTCCGTACCTCGACTGCTCCAAGAACACGCGCTACCCGGTCATGGGCGCCACCGTCCAGCGTCGCGGCGGCGTGGCTCGTCACGATGCCGTGGCGTGGGGCTTTGCCCGTGCCGCCGACGCCTTGGGCGTTGACCTGATTCAACAGACCGAAGTGATCGGTTTCCGCAAGGAAAACGGCGTGTGCATCGGCGTTGAAACCAACAAAGGCTTCATCGGCGCCAAGCGCGTCGGTGTGGTGACCGCCGGTAACTCCGGGCACATGGCCAAACTCGCCGGTTTCCGTCTGCCGATCGAATCCCACCCGCTGCAAGCGCTGGTGTCCGAGCCGATCAAGCCGATTATCGACAGCGTGATCATGTCCAACGCCGTACACGGTTACATCAGCCAGTCCGACAAGGGCGACCTGGTGATCGGCGCCGGTATCGACGGCTACAACGGCTACGGCCAGCGTGGTTCGTACCCGGTGATCGAGCACACCATCCAGGCCATCGTCGAGATGTTCCCGGTGTTGTCCCGCGTACGCATGAACCGTCAGTGGGGCGGCATCGTCGACACCACGCCGGATGCGTGCCCGATCATCTCGAAAACCCCGGTCCCGAACATGTTCTTCAACTGCGGTTGGGGCACCGGTGGCTTCAAGGCAACACCTGGCTCGGGCAACGTGTTTGCCGCGAGTCTGGCCAAGGGTGAAATGCACCCATTGGCTGCACCTTTCTCCATCGACCGTTTCCACAACGGTGCGTTGATCGACGAACACGGCGCTGCTGCGGTTGCCCACTAACAGGAGAAATCCCCATGTTGCATATCTTCTGTCCTCACTGCGGCGAGCTGCGCTCCGAAGAGGAATTCCACGCATCCGGCCAGGCGCACATCCCGCGTCCACTGGATCCGACTACCTGCACCGACGAGGAGTGGGGCGACTATATGTTCTTCCGCGATAACCCTCGCGGTCTGCACCACGAGCTGTGGGATCACGTCGCCGGTTGCCGTCAGTATTTCAACGCCACCCGCGACACCGTGACCTACGAGATTCTCGAAACTTACAAGATCGGCACCAAGCCACAATTCACCGACAAGACCGATAGCCCGAAAGCGGCCGCCACGGCTCTGGGAGAGAAGGTATGAGCCAGATCAATCGCCTGTCCAACGGCGGACGGATCGACCGCAACAAAGTGCTGAGCTTCACCTTCAACGGCCAGACCTATAAAGGCTTTGAAGGCGACTCCCTGGCCGCAGCCTTGCTGGCCAACGGTGTCGACATCATCGGTCGCAGCTTCAAGTATTCCCGTCCGCGCGGCATCTTCGCCGCTGGCGCCGAAGAGCCGAACGCTGTGCTGCAGATCGGCGCGACCGAAGCCACGCAGATCCCGAACGTACGCGCTACGCAACAAGCGCTCTATCAAGGTTTGGTCGCCACCAGCACCAACGGCTGGCCGAGCGTGAACAACGACATGATGGGGATTCTCGGCAAGGTCGGCGGCAAGCTGATGCCGCCGGGCTTCTACTACAAAACTTTCATGTACCCGCAATCGTTCTGGATGACTTACGAGAAATACATCCGTAAGGCTGCAGGTTTAGGCCGCTCGCCGACCGAGAACGATCCGGACACCTACGACTACATGAACCAGCACTGCGACGTGCTGATCGTCGGCGGTGGCCCGGCTGGACTGGCCGCTGCACTGGCGGCTGCCCGCAGCGGCGCCCGCGTAATCCTCGCCGATGAGCAGGAAGAGTTCGGCGGCAGCCTGCTCGACTCCCGCGAAAGCCTCGACGGCAAGCCTGCCAGCGAGTGGGTCGCCAGCGTTATCGACGAGCTGAAAAACACCCCGGACGTGCTGCTGTTGCCGCGCGCCACGGTCAACGGTTACCACGACCACAACTTCCTGACCATTCACGAGCGCCTGACCGATCACCTCGGCGACCGCGCCCCGATTGGCCAAGTGCGTCAGCGCATCCACCGGGTTCGCGCCAAGCGTGTGGTCCTGGCGACCGGCGCGTGCGAGCGTCCGCTGGTCTACGGCAACAACGACGTGCCGGGCAACATGCTCGCCGGCGCTGTTTCCACCTACGTGCGCCGTTACGGCGTGGCACCGGGCAAAAAACTGGTGCTGTCGACCAACAACGATCACGCCTATCGCGTTGCTCTGGATTGGCTCGACGCCAGCCTGCAAGTCGTCGCCATCGCCGATGCCCGCAGCAATCCGCGCGGTGCGCTGGTGGAAGAAGCACGCGCCAAAGGCATTCGCATCCTGACCGGCAGTGCCGTGATCGAGGCTCGCGGCACCAAGCGCGTGACCGCGGCGCGCATCGCTGCGATTGATGTCAAAGGTCACGCTGTTACCAGTCCTGGCGAATGGCTGGATTGCGACCTCGTCGCGACGTCTGGCGGTTACAGCCCGGTGGTTCACTTGGCTTCGCACTTGGGCGGCAAGCCGACCTGGCGTGAAGACATCCTCGGTTTCGTACCGGGCGAAGCACCGCAGAAACGCGTATGCGTGGGTGGCATCAACGGCGTCTATGGCCTCGGTGATTCCCTGGTAGATGGTTTTGCAGGTGGTGCTCGCGCCGCCAGCGAAGCCGGTTTCAGCGTGGTCGAAGGCGCCTTGCCGAAAGCCCTGAGCCGTCTGGAAGAACCGACATTGGCGCTGTTCCAGGTGCCTCACGAAAAAGGCACCGCGCGCGGGCCGAAGCAATTCGTCGACCTGCAGAACGACGTCACCGCTGCCGCCATCGAACTGGCGACCCGCGAAGGCTTCGAGTCGGTCGAGCACGTCAAACGCTACACCGCGCTGGGCTTCGGCACTGACCAGGGCAAGCTCGGCAACGTCAACGGTCTGGCCATTGCCGCCCGTTCGCTGAACGTGACCATCCCGCAGATGGGCACCACCATGTTCCGTCCGAACTACACGCCGGTAACATTCGGCGCCGTGGCCGGCCGTCATTGTGGGCACATCTTTGAGCCTGTCCGTCACACCGCGCTGCATCATTGGCACGTGAAAAACGGCGCCGAGTTTGAAGACGTCGGTCAATGGAAGCGCCCTTGGTACTTCCCGAAAAACGGTGAAGACCTGCACGCCGCCGTGAAACGCGAATGCAAAGCCGTGCGCGACAGCGTCGGCCTGCTGGACGCCTCGACCCTGGGCAAAATCGACATCCAGGGCCCGGACTCGCGCGAGTTCCTCAACCGCATCTACACCAACGCCTGGACCAAGCTCGACGTGGGCAAGGCGCGCTACGGCCTGATGTGCAAAGAAGACGGCATGGTGTTCGACGACGGCGTAACAGCCTGTCTCGCTGACAACCATTTCGTGATGACCACCACCACTGGCGGCGCTGCACGCGTATTGCAATGGCTGGAAATCTACCACCAGACCGAATGGCCAAACCTGAAGGTGTACTTCACCTCCGTGACGGATCACTGGGCAACCATGACCCTGTCGGGGCCGAACAGCCGCAAGCTGCTCAGCGCAGTCACCGACATAGACCTGACCAACGAAGCGTTCCCGTTCATGACCTGGAAAGAAGGTCTGGTCGGCGGCGTACCAGCGCGGGTGTTCCGGATTTCGTTTACCGGTGAGCTGTCGTACGAAGTCAACGTTCAGGCCGACTACGCCATGGGCGTGCTGGAAAAAATCGTCGAGGCCGGCAAGCAGTACAACCTGACCCCGTATGGCACCGAAACCATGCACGTGCTGCGGGCCGAGAAGGGTTTCATCATCGTTGGCCAGGACACTGACGGGTCGATGACTCCGGATGACCTGAACATGGGCTGGTGTGTCGGTCGCACCAAACCGTTCTCGTGGATCGGCCAGCGTGGCATGAACCGTGAAGACTGCGTGCGTGACCAGCGCAAACAGCTGGTGGGCCTGAAGCCGATCGATCCGACCAAATGGCTGCCGGAAGGTGCGCAACTGGTGTTCAACACCAAGCAAACCATCCCGATGACCATGGTGGGCCACGTGACTTCCAGCTACTTGCACAACTCTCTCGGCTATTCGTTTGCCATGGGTGTGGTGAAAGGCGGGTTGAAGCGTATCGGCGAGCGCGTGTTCGCACCGCTGGCCGATGGCAGCGTGATCGAAGCGGAAATCGTTTCTTCGGTGTTCTTCGATCCGAAAGGGGATCGCCAGAACATCTAATGGCTTCGGGTCCTGTGGGGTGCCTGCTACCGCCATCGCGAGCAGGCTCGCTCCCACAGGAGATCGCGGTCAAATGTGGGAGCGAGCCTGCTCGCGATGGCGGCAGAACAGCCTCCACAGGACCAACAGAATTTAGGAAAGGTGCTTTATGACCGCAGCCAATGTTTACCAACAACGCCCAACCACCGGGGCCAAGGCCGAGTCGTCGCTGCATCACGCCGACCTCGCCAGCCTGGTGGGCAAGGGTCGCAAAAGCGCCGGCGTGATCGTGCGTGAGAAAAAACTCCTCGGCCACCTGACCATCCGTGGCGATGGCCATGATGCGGCGTTCGCTGCCGGTGTGCACAAAGCCCTCGGCATCGAATTGCCGGGCGCGCTCACCGTCATCGTCAAAGGCGAAACCAGCCTGCAATGGATGGGGCCGGATGAATGGCTGCTGATCGTGCCGACCGGTGAAGAATTCGCCGCCGAGCAAAAACTGCGTGAAGCGCTGGGCGACCTGCACATCGCGATCACCAACGTCAGCGGCGGCCAGCAGCTCCTCGAACTGAGCGGCCCGAACGTGCGCCAGGTGCTGATGAAGTCCACCAGCTACGACGTGCACCCCAACAGCTTTCCGGTGGGCAAGGCCGTCGGCACCGTGTTTGCCAAGTCGCAACTGGTGATCCGCCATACCTCCGAAGACACCTGGGAGCTGCTGATTCGTCGCAGCTTCTCGGATTACTGGTGGTTGTGGTTGCAGGATGCGGCCGCCGAATACGGCCTTAGCGTTCAGGCGTAATGATCGTTCCCACGCTCTGCGTGGGAATGCATCCCGGGACGCTCCGCGTCCCAAAGCGGACGCAGAGCGTCCATGGCGGCGTTCCCACGCAGAGCGTGGGAACGATCAGATAGGAGTCACCGCACTATGAGCCGCGCCCCAGACACATGGATTCTGACCGCCGACTGCCCAAGCGTTCTCGGCACCGTGGACGCGGTGACCCGCTTTCTGTTCGAGCAGGGCTGCTACGTCACCGAGCACCATTCCTTCGATGATCGGCTTTCGGGCCGTTTCTTCATTCGCGTGGAATTCCGCCAGCCGGACGGCTTCGACGAGCAAGCCTTCCGCGCCGGCCTCGAAGAACGCGGCCAAGCCTTCGGCATGATCTTCGAACTGACGCCACCGAACTACCGGCCAAAAGTGGTAATCATGGTCTCCAAGGCCGATCACTGTCTCAACGATTTGCTCTACCGCCAGCGCATCGGCCAGTTGTCGATGGACGTGGCCGCCGTGGTCTCCAACCACCCGGACCTCAAACCGTTGGCCGATTGGCACCAGATTCCGTACTACCACTTCCCGCTCGACCCGAACGACAAGCCGACGCAGGAGCGTCAGGTCTTGCAGGTGATCGAAGAGTCTGGCGCCGAACTGGTGATCCTTGCCCGTTACATGCAAGTCCTGTCGCCAGAGCTGTGCCGCAAACTCGACGGCAAGGCGATCAACATCCATCACTCCCTGCTACCGGGTTTCAAGGGCGCCAAGCCCTATCACCAGGCCTACAACAAGGGCGTGAAACTGGTTGGCGCTACGGCGCACTACATCAACAACGACCTGGACGAAGGCCCGATCATCGCCCAGGGGGTCGAGGTCGTGGACCACAGTCATTACCCGGAAGATTTGATCGCCAAGGGGCGGGATATCGAAGGACTGACGTTGGCCCGGGCCGTTGGTTATCACATTGAAAGACGAGTGTTTTTGAACGCCAATCGCACCGTCGTTCTTTAGATCGCCATCGCTAGCAGGCTAGCTCCCACAGGGTTTTGGGTTGTTCACAAATCCTGTGCTCACCCGAATCACTGTGGGAGCTGGCCTGCCAGCGATGGGGCCATAACAGACAACACAAGACACACAGGCAACAACCCGAGCAATCAACGCGCCGCCGATCCATGGCGACGCGACCGCTACATAAAAACAACAGCGAGGTGAAAGCATGTCTGGCAATCGTGGTGTGGTGTATCTCGGCGATGGCAAAGTCGAAATACAGAAAATCGACTATCCGAAAATGCAGGACCCGCGCGGCAGGAAGATTAATCACGCTGTCATCCTGCGCGTGGTTTCCACCAACATCTGTGGTTCCGATCAGCACATGGTGCGCGGTCGTACTACGGCTCAAACCGGCCTGGTACTGGGTCACGAAATCACCGGTGAAGTGATCGAGAAGGGCAGCGACGTCGAGAACCTGCAGATTGGCGACCTGGTATCGGTGCCGTTCAACGTCGCTTGCGGGCGCTGCCGTTCCTGCAAAGAGATGCACACCGGTGTTTGCCTGAGCGTTAACCCGGCGCGTCCGGGCGGTGCGTACGGTTATGTCGACATGGGCGACTGGACCGGCGGTCAGGCTGAATACGCGATGGTGCCGTATGCCGACTTCAACCTGCTGAAACTTCCGGATCGCGATCGTGCGATGGAAAAAATCCGCGACCTGACCTGCCTCTCCGACATCCTGCCGACCGGTTACCACGGCGCAGTGACGGCCGGCGTTGGTCCGGGCAGCACCGTGTACATCGCCGGTGCCGGTCCTGTCGGTCTGGCCGCTGCCGCTTCCGCTCGCCTGTTGGGCGCAGCGGTGGTGATCATCGGTGACGTCAACACCGTCCGCCTGGCGCACGCCAAGGCTCAGGGTTTCGAAATCGCCGACCTGTCCCTGGACACCCCGCTGCACGAACAAATCGCTGCACTGCTGGGCGAACCAGAAGTGGATTGCGCCGTCGACGCCGTGGGCTTCGAAGCGCGTGGTCACGGCCATGACGGCGTGAAACACGAGGCTCCGGCCACCGTGCTCAACTCGCTGATGGGTGTGGTTCGGGTTGCCGGCAAAATCGGTATCCCAGGCCTGTACGTGACTGAAGATCCGGGTGCAGTCGACGCCGCCGCGAAGATGGGCAGCCTGAGCATCCGCTTCGGTTTGGGCTGGGCCAAATCCCACAGCTTCCACACTGGCCAGACGCCAGTCATGAAGTACAACCGCCAGCTGATGCAGGCGATCATGTGGGACCGCATTCACATTGCCGACATCGTGGGCGTGGAAGTCATCAGCCTGGATGACGCGCCACGTGGTTATGGCGAGTTCGATGCGGGTGTACCGAAGAAGTTTGTGATCGATCCGCACAAACTGTTTAGCGCAGCGTAAAGGCTTCTGGCAAAACAAAACGGCGACCCTTGGGGCGCCGTTTTTTATGACTGGAATGATCGTTCTCACGCTCGGTCAGTTCTTTTTCGACTGTTCGTCAGGGACTCGCCAAGGCTGGGAACAATCCCTCTGGATGCCAGTCCAACACACGATTTTTCGCTGCCCATTGCCGGGCGGTTTTCATGGCACTTGAGGATGTCTGGATGAAGATTTCACGCGGTTTTGCACTGGCTTCGCTGATGTGTCTGGCAGCCAGTCCGGTCTTTGCTCAGTTCAGCCTGTTCGATGCGGCCAATGCCCTCTCCGGCACGCAGGGCGATGACGCCGCCGCGGCCGCGCCGACTTCGCAGACGGCCGGTCTGCTGAGTGCGCTCAGTCAATTGAACGTGACGCCAGAACAAGCCATTGGCGGTGCCGGGGCGATGCTTGGTCTGGCGAAGAATCAATTGAGTTCGACCGACTACTCGGAGTTGGCCAAAAGCGTGCCCGGCATCGAGTTGCTGTCCGGTGGCGGTGAACTGGGTGTCCTCAGCGGCTTGCTTGGCTCGTCCGGTAAATCGGCAGGCCTGGACAACCTCATGGGCAACGTGAGTAACACCAACGACCTGAACAGTGCCTTCAGCGCATTGGGCATGGACACTGGCATGATCGGCCTGTTTGCCCCCGTGCTTCTGCAGTTTTTCGGTCAGCAGGGCGTCGGCGGTTCACTGCTGCAAAACCTGGGCGGGATCTGGGGCGCAGGCACCGGTTCCGGTATCTGATTCAGCGGCGCTCGGCGCGCAACGCGTCGATGCGCAGGTCCTTCTCGATCCAGAGCTGGTTGACCCAGTTCTGGACCGTTTCGCGAAACACTGGATCGTTTTCGTAATCGCCTTGCCACAACGCCGGGTCCAGCTCGCGGGTCTTGATGTCGATAATGATCCGCGGCACGTTGCCGCTGATCAGATCCCAGAACCCCGGAATCTTTTGGTTCGGATATACCACCGTCACATCCAGAACGGCGTCCAGCTGTTCGCCCATCGCCGCCAACACAAACGCCACACCACCCGCCTTGGGTTTGAGCAGGTGAGTGAAGGGTGACTGCTGCTGGGCACTTTTCGCTGCAGTGAACCGGGTACCTTCCAGATAATTGACCACCGTTACCGGCTGACGCTTGTACAACGCGCACGCCGCTTTGGTGATCTCCAGATCCTTGCCGGCCAGTTCAGGGTTTTTCGCCAGAAACGCCTTGGTGTAGCGCTTCATGAACGGGTAATCCAGGGCCCACCAGGCCAGTCCCAGGAATGGCACCCAGATCAGCTCTTTCTTGAGAAAGAACTTGAAGAACGGCGTGCGTCGGTTCAGCGTCTGGATCAGTGCCGGAATATCCACCCAGGATTGATGGTTGCTGATCACCAGGTACGAGGTGTCGCGGCGCAGATGATCGCCACCGCGAATGTCCCATTGAGTAGGGATGCACAGCCGGAAGATCAGCTTGTCGATTTCGGCCCAGGTTTCGGCGATCCACATCACCACCCCTGAGGCAACATCGCGAAAGCGCCCGGGCAGGACCAGCTTGAGCAAGGCGAACAGCATCAGCGGGCCGAACAGGACCAAAGTGTTGAGCAACAGCAGCAGGGTAACGAAACAGCCGGTGAGCAGGCGGCGCATAAGTAACTCTTGAAAGCTTTTGGGCGCGCCATGATAGGCAGCTTCGGGCGGAAGGCCAAATCGGTGACGACAAATGTTTCACTTTCGAACCGGTATGTTTGGCCTAACCGATCGTTCCCACGCGGAGCATGGGAACGATCATGCGTATAACGGTCTAAAATCCCGCAGCCCACTCTTCAAGGAAGCCCATTACGTGAAATCCCTCCTTGCACTGCTTTCCCTCGTGGCACTGCCAGTCCTGGCTGCTGAGCCGACCCTGTACGGGCGCTACGAATATATCGCGCTGCCGGAAATCGGCGGCGAAGTCCTCAAGGCCAAAATGGACACCGGCGCCCTGACTGCGTCGCTGTCGGCCAAGGACATTGAGACCTTCACCCGCGACGGCGACGAGTGGGTGCGCTTCCGCCTCGGCACCAAAGACGCGAGCAACAAGGTCTACGAACACAAGATCGCGCGGATCAGCAAGATCAAGACCCGCTCCGAAGAAGACGAGGACGAGAAGGACGAGAGCGCACCCACCAAACGTCCGGTCGTCGATCTGGAGCTGTGCCTGGGCAACGTCAAACGCACGGTGGAGGTCAACCTCACCGACCGCAGCAGCTTCAACTACCCGCTGTTGATCGGCGCCAAAGCCTTGCGTGAGTTCGGTGCGGCGGTGAACCCGGCGCGACGCTTCACGGCAGACAAACCCGACTGCTGATTGACGGCGAATCAGCCCTGGAGCACCGTTCGCCCACTTAACTGCCGGGCTCGGACGCCATGCTTCATATTCCCCTTTGCTGGATTCTTCCTCTTCGAAGTGTTCAAAAGCCTGGCGGTACACCCTGTGCAATACGCCTTGGTGGGTGTCGCTCTGGCGTTTTTCTACCTGCTGTTGCTGTCACTGTCCGAACACATCGGCTTCGCCCTGGCGTATCTGCTGTCGGCGGGGTTGGCGGCGCTGTATGGCCTGCTTTATGGATTGTTGAGCGCCGAGGATTACGCGCTGTTGATGGGCTCGTTGCTGTTGTTTGGGTTGCTGGGCGTGTTCATGGTGCTGACGCGCAAGCTGGACGGGTACGGGATTGGGCAGAAATCGGTGAAGCCACTGGAGTTTGATATCGGAGCGGTGGAATGAACCGGTCGTTGGGATTGCGCGAGGATCAGTGAGAAGGGGAAGGGCTGGCGACGCGGGTTGCGGTGTTGTTTCCAGTGGATCCGCTGTGGTGCCATCGCGAGCAAGGGATCTCCAATGAACACAAAGTTTGTGCACACAACCGATCAACGGTGGGAGTGAGCTTGCTCGCGATGAGGCCCGTAGCGTCGGCGAAAACCTAGACCTTAGGCATTGTCGCCAGCATCGAAGCCCGCTGACTCACCTCAAAATACCAGGCCGCCAGCTGCGGATTCGCCGTGCGCCATTGCAGATCCGGATGGCGCAAATCCAGGTAGCCCAACGCACACGCCACACTGATCGCAGCGACATCGAAATGGCTGGTCAGCTCGGCGATCGCGTCCTTTTCCAGCAGCGCCAGCGCGCGACGAATCTTGTCGCGCTGGCCATCGAGCCACTCGTCCCAGTGTTTCTCCGGGGCGCGCAGGGCCACTTCATAACGAATCAGCACCGCGGCGTCCATGATCCCGTCGGCCAGGGAGGCCAGGGTCAAGCGGCGCCAGCGGGCCGAGCCATCGCGGGGGATCAGCGGGTTGCCGACGTGCTGGTGGTCGAGGTAATCGAGGATCACCCGGCTGTCATGGATGACGTTGCCGTCGGCCAGGCGCAGGGCGGGAATCTTGCCCAACGGGTTGTCTTCGTTGAGGGCAAGATCCGGGCTGACCGGGCTGAGCACACTGGCTTGCAGTGCCACGCGGTCCTGTTGTCCGGTCTCGTGCAGCAGCACCATGACTTTGCGAACGTACGGCGACAAAGGGTTGTGGATCAGGGTCATGCTGGGGGCGGACATGGCAGCGTCTCGGTCGGTGGCAGTGCTGGGCAGCATAGCGCGTTGACCCGGGAGCTCAAGCGGCACATGTGGAACCAGGCGACCCGATTTCGAGGCGGACTGATTTCGTAGCAGCTGTCGAGCCTCGCGGGCTCGGCAGCTGTTACGAGGGTTGCGATCGGACCGTTTGCGTCAGCGACGTTGCAGCAGGCCGCGCAGCGCGAGAGCGGCGGGAACGCCCAGGCCAAGCCAGCTCAACGCGTCCCACACGCCATCCCCCAACAGCGCGGCAAATAACCCGGCGGCGCTGAGCAGGGCGATGACCGTGGGGGTGGCGAAGACTTTCCAGAAGTTCGACTGCCTTGGCCTCATGCTTGAGCCTCTGCTTGTTCAAGCGCAGGTTTGGCAGCCTTGCGCCGCACCACCCACAGGTAAACCCCGCTGCCGAGCACGATGATCGTCAGCACATCGAGCGTCGCCCAGAGGATTTTCATTGGCATGCCGCCGTAGTCACCGAAGTGCAGCGGTTGTGACATGCCCATGGCGTCCATGTACCACGGCCGTTCGGCCACGGCGGTCACTTGCAGGGTGCTGGCGTCGATCAGTACCGGTGTCAGCAGGTGCGATGTCAGGTGAGTGCTGCCTTTCATGAACACCGCGTAATGGTGTTCGCTGGAGAATCGTGTGCCGGGGAAAGCGATGAAATCCGGCTGCATGCCCGGTGCGACTTCCTTGGCGATATCGAGCAAACGGGTCGCTGGCGCCAGTTGTGTCAGCGGTGGAGCGTCACGGTATGGCGCGACCATCGCGCTCAGGCTGTCGTTGCGCCAGGCGGCAATCAACAGGTCGGCGCAGGCACTGATGACGCCGGTCACGCCGACCACCAGCGCCCAGGTCAGGGTCACCACGCCGATCAGGTTATGCAAGTCGAGCCAGCGCAGGCGGGTGGATTTGTCCTGACGCACGGTGGCGAATTTCACGCGCCGCATGAATGGCAGGTACAGCACCGTCCCGGAAATTATGGCCACGACAAACATCAGCCCCATGAACGCCAGCAGCAACTTGCCCGGCAGGCCGGCAAACATGTCCACGTGCAGGCGCAGCATGATCATCATGAAGCCGCCGTTGGCCGACGGCATCTCCAGCGCTTCACCGGTGCGGGCGTCGAGCATGAAGGTGTGAGACGAATTCGGCTCGGTGCCGGCAGTGGCTGCCATGATCGCGATCGCGGCGTTGGGCTCGTCTTCGTCGAAGCCGAAATACTGCATGACTTCGCCGGGACGGTGCTTTTCAGCCGCCTGCACCAATTGCTGCAAATTCAGCAGCGGGGTGTTCGCCGGCATTGCCTTCAACTCAGCGGCATCGCCCAGCAGGTGGTCGATTTCGTGGTGGAAGATCAACGGCAAGCCGGTCAGCGCCAGCATCAGCAGAAAGACCGTGCAGATCAGACTGGTCCAAGTGTGGACGAAGGACCAGCTGCGAATTGTTTTGCTTTTCATCACGGGTTTCCAAAGGCAAAAGGGCCGCAGTTCAGGCGGCCCTTCGGTGACAGTTTTCTAACGTCTTAGAATTTGTAATTCACGCTGGCAACGACATTGCGCTCGTCCCCGTAGTAGCACCAGTAACCGTCGCAGTTGGACAAGTAGTCTTTGTTGAACAGGTTCTTGGCTTCGACGGCAACTGTCACACCCTTCATGCTGCTGTTCATGCGACCCAAATCGTAATGCATCGCCGCGTCGTAAACAGTGTAGGAACCGACGTGGGCGACTTCGGTGTTAGCGGTGTTGCCGTAGGTATCGCCGACATATCGCACACCGGCACCCACGCCAAAACCGTCGAGCAGCCCTGCATGCCATGTGTAGTCTCCCCACAGGGTGGCCTGATTGCGCGGGATCAATGCCATGCGGTTGCCGACTTCAGTGGGCAGGCCTTTGCGGATTTCGGTATCGGTATAGGTATAGGAACCGACCAGCTTGAGGTTATCCGTCACTTCGGTAGTGGCTTCCAGTTCCAGACCGCGAACCTGCAATTCGCCGACCGAACGCGTGAAGCTGCCTTCCGTGACTTTTACGTTTTGCTGGCGCAGGTCGTACACCGCAGCGGTCAGCAGGGTGTTGCTGCCCACGGGCTGGAATTTCACACCCACTTCATACTGACGACCTTCGGTTGGCTTGAACGACTGCGTGGCAGCAACCGCAGCACCGGAGGTTGGCTGGAATGATTCGGTGTAGGAAATGTAAGGTGTCACGCCGTTGTCGAACACATAGCTCAGCCCGACGTTGCCGGTGAAAGCCTTGTCGCGCTGGGTGCTGGTGGCATCGCCACTGTTGTGAAAAGTGGTGCCTGTATGGACCCAGTCTTCACGACCACCCAGCGTCAGGCGCCAGTTGTCGAGTGCCATCTGGTCTTGAATGTAAAGGCCGGTCTGGTAGGTCTTCTGGCTGAAATCCTGCAACGCAAAATAGCTGACGTTGGACATGTCCTGGCCGTACACCGGACGATGAATGTTGATCGCAGGCACGTTGCTGCCGGTGATACTGCCGTCGGCGCCGTAGGTATAAGAGCCGCCGTACAGCCATTCATAATTGGTGTTCGAACGCTGGTGATCGAGTCCCAGCAGCAGCGTATGGTCAATGGCCCCTGTCTGGAAGTCCGCCTGGAAATTGTTGTCGACGGCGAATTGGCTGATGTCTTCATTGACGATGCCGGACTCGCGATTGACGTTGCCATCAGCGTCGACAGTGTTGAAGGTGCCGACGTTCACCGCCTGAAATGCCAGGTCGCTTTTGGTGTAGCGCAGGTTCTGGCGGAACTGCCAGATATCGTTCAGGCGATGTTCGAAGGCATAACCCAGCGCGTAGTAGGTGCGATCGTAAAAGTCCCAATCCGGCTCGCCAAGGTTCTTGTGGTGGGAAATCTTGCTGCCTGCCAGTTTGGTGCCCTGCAACGGCAGAAACTGACCGGTGATCCCGGTATCGTCACGCGTGTATTGGGAAATGAACGTCAGGCTGGTGTCTTCGTTGATGTTCCAGGTCAGGCTCGGCGCGATGTTGTAGCGCTTGTCCGGGATATGGTCGACCGGTGCATTACTGTCGCGCGCCACGCCACTGACGCGGTACAGGAATTTGCCTTCGTCATCGATCTTGCCGGTGCTGTCGAAGTTGATCTGCTTGTGTTCGTTGCTGCCGGCCTGGAATTCGACCTGATTGGCGCTTTCAGCCTGCGGGCGACGGCTGACCATGTCGAGCATGCCGCCCGGTGGGGTCTGGCCATAAACCGAGGAGGCCGGGCCGCGCAGCACGGTGATGCGCTCGAGGTTCCACGGCTCGACTTTCGGGTTGGAGAACGAACCTTTCGGCAGCGGCAGGCCGTCGAGGAACTGGGTCGGGTCGAAGCCGCGCACCCGCAGCCAGTCGGCGCGGGAGTCGGAACCATAACCGCTGCTCTGTACGCCAGCGGTGTAGCGCAGAGCGTCATTGAGGTTGAGCACTTGGCGCTCGTCCAGTTGCTCACGGGTGATTACCGTCATCGAGCGCGGTACTTCGACGATGGCAGTATCGGTTTTGGTTCCTGCAGCAGTGCGGGTCGCAACATAACCCGCAGCCGGGCCCCAGGCACTTTCATACGCTTGCTGTCCGATCACACTGGTTTCCGGCAGGGCCATCACACCCTCGGGCACGGCCACCAGGCTGAAGGTGCCAGTGCTGCTCTGTTCCAGTTGCAGACCGGTGCCGAGCAAGGCTTCACGCAGGGCGCCGGCGCCGTCGAATTGGCCTTTGACCGGAGCCGAGGTTTTACCCGCAGCCAGCGATGGATTCAACGACAACGCGAGGCCCGCCTGGCTGGCGATCTGATTGAGGGTGCTGGCCAGTGGCGCGGCCGGCAGGTTGTAGGCGCGAACGCTGGACGCCTGTTCAGCGGCAACCAGCTGGCTGCTGGCCAGGGGGGCGCAAAGGGCAATGGCGACCGCCAGCAAACTGGGGCGCAACAAGGTGTCTAGCGAGCGGGACATACAGCGGCTCCTGAAAGGGAATACTTCTCAATTACCTAGGTGCCGAACGAGAATTCAAAAGTGATAGGGCTGATTGAAAATAATTTCGATTCAGTAAACAAGTTGGGTGTTGTTCAAGATCGTTCCCACGAGAGCGTGGGAACGATCATTTAGCCTCAGTCTTCGCCGCCACCGTCACCCACCAAGACGTGTGCTGTTCAATCTGTACCGGCAGGGTCGGCAGCAGCGCGCTCAACGCCTTGTCGGTGTCATGCAGCGGGAAGCTGCCGGTGATTCGCAGGTCGGCGACCTCGGGTGCAACACCCAAATACCCGCGGCGATAGCGACCAAGTTCATGGACCAAGTCTTCCAGCCGCGTGTCGTCCACCACCAGCATGCCTCGGGTCCAGGCATCTGCGCCGAGGTTGAGCGCGATGATCGGCCCCAGACCATTGCTGCGCATCAACACTTGCTGGCCTTCGCGCAGAATCTGTTCTTCAGGGCTCGATTGCGGGTGAGCGGCCACCGCTGACTTCAACACGCTCAGGCGCGTGCCTTCTTCTTCACGCTTGACCAGGAACCGCGTGCCCAGTGCGCGCATGCTGCCTTCGCGGGTTTCGACGATAAACGGCCGGGCATCGCCGTGGCCGGTTTCGACGAGGATTTCCCCTTCCTGAAGGACGATCAGCCGCTGCTTTTCATCGAAACGCACGTCCACGGCACTGTGGGTATTGAGGTTGACCAGCGTGCCGTCGCTCAGGCGCAACGTGCGTTGCTCGCCGGTGGCGGTGCGTTGATCGGCCAGCCAATAGTCGACCGGCAGATAGCGATCACCAGCAAACAGCGCCAACCCGATCACCGCGACAATGCTGGCGACGCCGCTGCCCAATTTGCGCACGCGCCGGCGAATGCTTTCGCGCGATTGCAACAAGGCTGTGCGGGCCGGTCCGCTGGCGACGCTGAATCGCTGGTCGAGCATGCCCAACTGACGCCAGGCACGGGCATGTTCTTCATGAGCGGCGTGCCATTTGGCGAACTCTTCGCGCTCCACCGGGTTGCCGGAATCCAGGGACAATTGCCAGGCAATCGCGGCATCCAGCACTTGCGCTGACACTGGTTTGGAACTGACCGGGTTCATACCGGCTCACCGTACAGCGCGATGTAACACTGACGAATGCCTTGGGCCAGGTATTGACGAACCCGCGGCACCGACACACCCAGACGCTCGGCGATTTCCGCATGGGTGAGGCCGTCGAGACGGTTATAGAGAAATGCTGCCCGGGCCTTGCTCGAGAGCTTGCCGAGCAGGCGGTCGATGGCTTTAAGGTCTTCGAGGATCATTTGCTGTTCTTCCACCGACGGTTGTTCGCCCTCGGGGATCAGCATCAGCTCGGTGAGGTAAGCCTGCTCCAGCGCGGCGCGGCGGAAGTAGTCGAACAGCAGGCCCTTGGCGATCGCCACCAGAAACGCCCGCGGTTCGC
Source organism: Pseudomonas sp. ANT_H12B (assembly GCF_008369325.1). Taxonomy (GTDB): domain Bacteria; phylum Pseudomonadota; class Gammaproteobacteria; order Pseudomonadales; family Pseudomonadaceae; genus Aquipseudomonas. Next base: position 401,765 of record NZ_VOBI01000002.1, read on the forward strand.
GAGGTTCCTTCAGTTCATCACGGCCCAGTAGCCGCACGAAGGTGTCCTGGCTCAGGTCTTCGGCCCGTTGCGGGCAGGCCACATTGCGTCGAAGCCAAGCCAATAGCCAACCGCGATGGTCGCGATATAACGCACCGACGAGCTCACTCTGAGGGCTTTGGACTGACGACACGCAGCATCACCGATTGGGAAGTGTTAACTAACGAGAATTGTTCGCGATTGTGGCAGAGGCGGGAGAGGTAAGCAATTGGCCACTGGTCAGGTGGATTTATTGGCGTGTATTCAATTGGACCGCGTTATCGTTCATCGCGGGCAAGCCACGCTCCCACAGGTTCTGAGTCGTTCTCGAAAAAACCTGTGGGAGCGGGCTCGTCGGATCGCCGCGAAGGCGTCCGAACAAGCGCCGCAGATTCAGAAGGAATGTGTGTGCTGGCGTCGTTTCCACTGATTCAGGCGCTGTTGCAGATTCGCCGGACTGTGAATTTGCTGCTGCCGCGCGCGACTGAACAGGATCAGCGCCAACTCTGCGGTGGCTAGCGCATCGGCACTGGCATTGTGACGCTCGAACACTTCGAGCTTGAACCAGTCAATCCACTCATCCAGGCCGGCTTCGCGAATGTGCGCCTGAGGGCAAAGCAACGGCGCGATATCCGCCACATCCAGAAACACATGCTGCAATTTGTAGCCCAGATGATCCTTCAAGGCGCGCCCGAGCATGTGCTGGTCGAACGGCGCATGAAACGCCAACACCGGACTGCCACCGACGAACTCCATGAATTCGAGCAAGGCTTGCGCCGGGTCGCTGCCAGCGGCAATCGCGCTGGGACCCAGGCCATGAATCAGGACGCTGGGGCCGAGTTTGAGTTCGCTGCACTGCAAGGTGCGTTCGAACTGCTGACTGAAGTCGATCGCACCGTCCTCGATCACCACCGCGCCGATGGACAATACGCGATCCTTGTTCAGGTTCAGCCCGGTGGTTTCCAGGTCGAGCACCACCCAGCGTTGTTCACGCAGGCTGCATTCGCTCAGCGCGAGGGCCGTCGGCAAGCGTTCCAGACGTTGCTGCAGTTCGTCGGGTACAGCCGGACCTGCCGGGCGCAGCCATGAGAACAGGCTCATAGCTGATACCGCAGGGCCAGGCTGCTTTGCAAGCGTTGAGCCTGGCGCAGGGATTCACGCAGGATTCGACGATCAAGGTGATTGAGGCTGTCCGGATCGACCCGATTGGAGTAGGGCAAATTCTCCCGAGTCTGTAGCTGATGTTGCTGCATGCGGGTTTGCTGGATGAAGTGATACGCCTCTTCGTAGGCCGCACCGTCCAGACGTTCGATCACTTCGTTGTCCACTAGCTGTCGGAAGCGCTCCAGGGTGTTGTTCGCTTCGATGCCGTGGGCGAGCGCCAGCAGGCGAGCAGCGTCGACAAACGGCGTCAGCCCTTGGACTTTCAAGTCCAGAGTGGCTTTCTCGCCATTCTTGCGAGCCAGTACGAACTCACGGAAACGTCCCACGGGCGGTCGGTTGCGCAGGGCATTCTCGGCCATCATTCGCTGGAACAACCGGTTGTCATTCACCTGATCGAGAATCCCCTGACGCAGCTGCTCGCAGCCTTGCTCGTCACCCCAGACCACGCGCAAGTCGAAATAGATGGTCGAACCCAGCAAGTTCTCCGGCGTGGCCTCGCGGATAAACGCCGCAAAACGTCGCGCCCATTCGGCCCGGGACAAACACAGCTCGGGGTTGCCGGCCATGATATTGCCCTTGCACAAGGTAAAGCCGCAGAGCGCCAGGCTCTGATTGATCTGCTGGGCGATGGGCAACAACTTGCCGCGAATCTCGGCCGCGTGGGCGGCATCCCGGGCTTCGAACAGAATGCCGTTGTCCTGATCGGTGTGCAGCGTCTGTTCGCGGCGGCCTTCGCTGCCGAAACACAGCCAACTGAACGGTACGCCGGGGTCGCCTTTCTCGGCGAGGGTCAGCTCGATCACCCGGCACACCGTGTGATCGTTGAGCAGGGTGATGATGTGCGTGATCTGGGTCGAAGACGCGCCGTGGGCCAGCATGCGTTCGACCAGTTGGCCGATCTCGCCGCGCATCGCCACCAGGTTTTCAACGCGCTGGGCGCTGCGGATGGTCCGCGCCAGGTGCACCAGGTCGACCCGTTGCAGGGAAAACAGGTCGCGTTCCGAGACCACGCCGCACAGGCGATGGTCCTTGACCAGGCAGACGTGGGCGATATGCCGCTCGGTCATCGCAATCGCCGCATCGAAGGCGCTGTGGTCCGGCGACAGGTAAAACGGCGCCCGGGTCATGTGGCGCTCGATAGCTTCGTTGAAATCGTTAGTGCCGTCGGCCACCACGTGGCGCAGGTCGCGCAGAGTGAAAATCCCCAGCGGCGCTTTATGTTCGTCGACCACCACAATGCTGCCGACTTGCTGCTCGTGCATCAGGGTCACGGCTTCGCGCAACGGCATGGCAGGACTGCAGGTCACCGGATGGCGCATGGCCAATTCACCCAGACGGGTATTGAGCGAATATTGAGTTCCGAGGGTTTCCACGGCTTTTTGCTGGACTTGCTGGTTGACCTGATCCAGCAGGCTGCTTACGCCGCGTAGGGCAAAGTCGCGAAACGCGTTGGAAAGCGCGAACAGTTTGATGAACGCCAGCTTATTCAGCTGTAGGCAAAAGGTGTCTTCGGCGGCCAGATGCTCGGTGCGAGTCGCACGTTCTCCCAGCAGCGCGGCGAGGGGAAAACACTCGCCGGCGGCGATTTCGAAGGTGGTTTCGGTGCCGCCCTTGGCGGTGTGCGGACGCTCACCCACGACCCGGCCTTGTTTGACGATGTAGAAATGCTCAACCGGGCCGTCGGCGGGTTTGATGATGCCCTCGCCGGGCGCATAAAAACGCAGCTGACATTGTTCGACCAAATACGCCAGGTGGGCGTGTTCCATCTGATTGAAGGGCGGGAAGCGCTGAAGGAACTGCAAAGTGCCCTGGATGTTCTGCAACACCGCGGTTTTCCCTGCCTGTGTGAAGGCATCCTCTTTACTCATAACCATTACCGCAGTCTTTTTTTGAATTGTTGTTGTCGGATGACTCAGCCATGGTCGGCCCCTGCGCGCAGGGTGCCCATTGGACGTAAGTCTAGGTAGGCAATGCAGGTGTCGGAAGTTAGGAAATGTCTGACGCAACTATCAGAAAAACCTCCTACATTGGCTATAGGAGAACTTTCCGACGAAGTGCACATTGAAGGTCCTACTGGCGATGTCTGACGAATGAGCCAGACGATTGTATGAAATGTAGAGAAAGCGCCATGTCCGACCACGATATTTTGAGTGACGCCGAGCGCGAGGCGCTGAGCGCCGTCATGCTGGAACCCGATCTACCGCCGCAACGGGTACTGATCGTCGACGACGATAAAGACGCACGGGAGTTGCTGTCGGAGATTCTTGCTCTGGGTGGTATTCGCTGCATGACGGCTGCCAGTGGTGAAACCGCACTCAAGATGCTGGACGAGAAACCATCGATTGGCCTGGTGATTACCGATCTGCGGATGGGAAATGTCGATGGTCTGGACCTGATTCGTCAGGTTCGTGAATCGGTGCGAGCGGCTATGCCGATCATCATCGTTTCCGGTGACGCCGATGTACAAGACGCGATCGCTGCGATGCACTTGAGCGTGGTCGACTTCCTGCTCAAACCTGTCGATACCGACAAGCTGTTGGCGCTGGTCAAGCACGAGTTGGGAATGGATGTTTAGGTTGATCGTTCCCACGCAGAGCGTGGGAACGATCAACCTCAAACCAAAAAGCCCTGATCTTTCGATCAGGGCTTTTTTTGTCCGGCGTCGGCGCTTAGTTACAGGCCATTGGCAGCCTTGAACTCGCGACGGCGACGGTGCAGCACCGGCTCGGTATAGCCGTTCGGCTGTTGGGTGCCTTCAACCACCAGTTCGACCGCCGCCTGGAAGGCGATGTTGCTGTCGAAGTTCGGTGCCAGCGGGCGATACAACGGGTCATTGGCGTTCTGACGGTCAACCACAGGCGCCATGCGCTTGAGGCTTTCCATGACCTGCTCTTCGGTGACGATGCCATGACGCAGCCAGTTGGCGATGTGCTGGCTGGAAATCCGCAGCGTCGCACGGTCTTCCATCAGGCCGATGTCGCTGATGTCCGGCACTTTCGAGCAACCCACGCCCTGATCGATCCAGCGCACCACGTAACCGAGAATGCCTTGGGCGTTGTTGTCCAGTTCATTCTTGATCTGCTCTGGGGTCCAGTCGGGATTGACGGCCAACGGGATGGTCAGGATGTCGTCAACCGAAGCGCGCGCACGTTTGGCCAGTTCGGCCTGACGGGCGAACACATCGACCTTGTGGTAGTGCAGCGCGTGCAGCGCGGCGGCGGTGGGCGATGGAACCCACGCCGTGTTCGCGCCGGCCATCGGGTGGGCGATTTTCTGTTCGAGCATCGCCGCCATCAGGTCGGGCATGGCCCACATGCCTTTACCGATCTGGGCGCGGCCTTGCAGACCGGTGCTCAAACCGATATCGACGTTCCAGTTTTCGTAGGCGCCAATCCACTTTTCAGCTTTCATGTCGGCCTTGCGCACCATCGGGCCGGCTTCCATGGAAGTGTGGATTTCGTCGCCCGTGCGGTCGAGGAAACCGGTATTGATGAACACCACGCGCTCGCTGGCAGCCTTGATGCAGGCCTTGAGGTTGACCGTGGTACGGCGCTCCTCGTCCATGATCCCGACTTTGAGGGTGTTGCGCGGCAAGCCCAGCACCTCTTCAACGCGACCGAACAGCTCGTTGGTGAACGCGGCTTCTTCAGGGCCGTGCATCTTCGGCTTCACGATATAGACCGAGCCGGTGCGGCTGTTCTTGCGCGAGTTGTTGCCGTTGAGGCTGTGGATCGCCGCGAGGCTGGTCAACAGACCGTCGAGAATGCCTTCCGGCACTTCGTTGCCGTCTTTGTCGAGGATCGCGTCGATGGTCATCAGGTGACCGACGTTGCGCACGAACAACAGCGAACGGCCGTGCAGGCTCAGTTCTTTACCATCGACACCGGTATAAGTGCGGTCGGCGTTCATGGTGCGGGTAAAAGTCTGACCGCCCTTGGAGACTTCTTCCGACAGATCGCCCTTCATCAGGCCGAGCCAGTTGCGGTAGATCACCACTTTGTCATCGGCATCGACGGCGGCGACGGAGTCTTCGCAGTCCATGATCGTGGTCAGCGCGGCTTCCATCAGGATGTCTTTGACGCCGGCCGCGTCGGTCTGGCCGACCGGGGTGCTGGCATCGACCTGGATTTCGAAATGCAGGCCGTTGTTTTTCAGCAGGATCGCGGTCGGTGCCGATGCATCGCCGTGGAACCCGATCAGCTGGGCATCGTTGCGCAGGCCGCTGTTGCTGCCACCTTTAAGGGCGACCGCCAGTTTGCCGTCGACGATTTTGTAAGCGGTGGAATCGACATGGGAGCCGGCAGCCAATGGCGCGGCTTCGTCGAGGAAGGCGCGGGCGAAGGCAATCACCTTGTCACCGCGAACCTTGTTATAGCCTTTGCCTTTTTCCGCGCCGTCAGCCTCGCTGATGGCATCGGTGCCGTAGAGCGCGTCATACAGCGAACCCCAGCGGGAGTTCGAGGCATTGAGCGCGAAGCGGGCGTTCATCACCGGAACCACGAGCTGTGGACCGGCCATGCGGGCGATTTCGTCATCGACGTTTTGCGTCGTTGCCTGGAAATCAGCCGCTTCTGGCAGCAGATAACCGATGTCTTGCAAGAAGGCTTTGTAGGCCACAGCATCGTGCGCTTGACCCGCACGAGTCTGGTGCCAGGCATCAATACGTGCCTGGAAATCATCGCGTTTGGCGAGTAGGGCTTTGTTCTTCGGCGCCAGGTCATGAATGACCTTGTCGGCATCGGCCCAGAACTTATCGGCGGTGAGGCCGGTACCGGGAATGGCTTCGTTGTTCACGAAGTCGAACAGGACTTTGGCGACCTGCAGGCCACCGACTTGAACGTGTTCAGTCATTGCTTGCCTCACTCTGCTCAGCTATTTCGCTTTTCAGCTCTTCAATTTTGACAATGAAGCCTCTGGCCATTTAAACCACAAACCCGTCTGCCAGTACATGCCATTGCGGGCGGCTGGGTTCGGTCCAATCAACGGCTTGGGGCCTTGCTGACGGGGCTTTCAGGGTTGTGGCTGCGCCTGTGGCAGACATCGATCCAACGTTATGTAGTGCGCGCTGCGGCATACTACATGATGAATTGCGGTTGTGAAAATTAGACTAATTACGTCGTTCTGCGACCCCGTGACGCATTGCAGTCACGTCGGGGAGCGAGATGTTCTCAAAAAACTATTGGATTGTTCCAGTTAAATATCAAAACTTGTACACGATTTGTTTTTCCCAAGTGGATCGGCGGTGCCTTCATTCGCGAGCAGGCTCGCTCCCACAGGTACAGCGCAGAACCTGTGGGAGCGAGCCTGCTCGCGAAGGCGTCAGCCGATTCAGCGCAGCAACCACCTTTGCCTATACTTCTTTTTCTATAACAAAAGAGGGCTGCGCCATGGACCACCTCGTACTTACTGTATTCGCTCCGGACAAGCCTGGGCAGGTCGAGCGCATTGCCCAATGCATAGCCGAGCACGGCGGCAACTGGCTGGAGAGCCGCATGTCGCGCATGGCCGGCCAGTTCGCCGGGATTCTTCGCGTGGGCGTGCCGGCCGAGGCCTACGATGAACTGGTGGATGCCCTAAAGGCGTTGTCCGCACATGGCATTCGCGTGCTGATCGCCGAGAGCGGCATTGAGCAATCCTGCACCTGGAAACCGATTGCGATGGAATTGGTGGGCAATGACCGACCGGGAATCGTCCGCGACATCACGCGTCTGCTCAGTGAGCAGGGAGTGAACCTGGAGAGTCTGGTGACCGAAGTACGTCCGGCACCCATGAGTAGCGAGCCGTTGTTCCACGCCGAAGCCATTCTCGCGGTGCCGCTGACGTTGTCCTTGGATGTGCTGCAATCGCGCCTGGAAACCCTGGCGGACGATTTGATGGTGGAATTGGTGCTGCGCAGTGAACCCTGAAAGGTTATCCAGGTTATACGTGCACCTGCCTGTGGATAACCTGTAGAGACAGCCCGCCAGGCCACGTCGGCCGGGGTTCTTCAGGAACTGATCAAAAAACCAGCAGTTTCAACAAGTTGCGCACAAACGGCGGGGATCACGCTGTGGATAACCTTGGGAAGGATCGATGCAGGCCACGGAAGACGTGGTCTGCGGAGGTTTGTATGTTTTTTGATCAACTGCGACGGCGCAGACTGATCCAGGCATCGATGCTATAAACCGCCAGGCCTGCCCAGATAAAAATGAACGCTACCAGCGTGCTGGACGACAAGTGTTCGTCAAACAGCAGAACGGCTTGCAACAGCACCAGCGTGGGCGCCAGGTACTGGAGGAATCCGAGCGTGGTGTAGGGCAAATGCCGTGCTGCGGCGTTGAAACACACCAGCGGCACCAGCGTGATTGGCCCGGCGGCCACCAGCCACCAGGCTTCGGATGTCGTCCAGAACTCGGCTTGTGCGCTGCTTGCGCCTGGATTGAACAGCAACCAGGCGACCGCAATCGGTACCAGCATCCAGGTTTCCACCACCAGGCCCGGCAACGCCTTGACCGGCGCCTGTTTGCGGATCAAACCGTAGAAGCCGAAGGTCAGCGCCAGCACCAACGACACCCACGGCAGGCTGCCGACTTGCCAAACCTGCTGCGCGACGCCGGCCGCCGCCAAGCCAACGGCCAGCCATTGCATGCGCCGCAACCGCTCACCGAGGATCAACATGCCCAGCAGCACGTTCACCAGCGGGTTGATGTAGTAACCGAGACTCGCCTCAAGCATGCGCCCGTTGTTTACCGACCAGACGTAGGTCAGCCAGTTGGCGGCGATCAGCGTGCCGCTCAGGGCCAGGATCGCAAGCCGTTTCGGATTGTCACGCAGTTCACGCCACCAGCCAGGATGTTTCCAGACCATCAGCAGCAACGCACCAAACAGCGCGGACCAGAGCACCCGATGGATGATGATTTCCACGGCGGGCACGCTGGCGATGGCTTTGAAGTAGAGCGGGAAAATTCCCCAGATGATGTAGGCACTCAGGCCCAGGATGTACCCGCGACGCGGGTTGGCGGCTTGCATGCAGAATCCTTGCTTAGGCAGCTAACTAAAGAGGGGGATTGTAAGGAGATTTGTCGACGAATGTCGTACCTGAATAGGTTGGTTAATTGTGAACACGAACAACTGTGGGAGCGAGCTTGCTCGCTCCCACAGGGTTTCAGGGTGAGTCAGAAGAGTTTTAGGGGTTCTTCGTTGAGTGCCGCCAGTTGTTCGCGCAACGCCAACACCTGATCCCCCCAATAGCGCTCCGTACCGAACCACGGAAAACTGCGCGGGAACGCCGGGTCGTCCCAGCGACGGGCGAGCCAGGCGCTGTAGTGCATCAGGCGCAAGGCTCGCAGCGGTTCGATCAACGCCAGTTCCCGCGGATCGAAGTCGTGGAACTCGCTGTAGCCGTCCATCAATTCCGACAGCTGACCGAGACATTCCTGACGATCACCGGCCAGCATCATCCAGATGTCCTGCACTGCCGGGCCCATGCGGCAGTCGTCGAGGTCGACGATGTGAAACATCTCATCGCGGCACATCATGTTGCCGGGATGGCAATCGCCGTGCATGCGGATGTTCTTGTGCGGCGTAACGTTGTAGACCTCTTCCACACGCTTGAGCAGGTCGCGGGCGACGGACTCGAAAGCTGGCAGCAGGCTGCGAGGGATGAAATTACCTTCGAGCAAGGTCGTCAGCGAGTCATGACCGAAGTTCTTCACCCCCAGTGCTTCACGGTGCTCGAACGGTTTTGTCGCGCCGACGGCGTGCAGGCGACCGAGCAATTGGCCCAGGCGATACAGCTGATCGAGATTGCCCGGCTCCGGCGCACGGCCACCGCGGCGGGGGAACAGGGTGAAACGGAAACCGTTGTGTTCGTGCAGGCTTGCACCGTTGTGAACCATCGGCGCCACCACCGGCACGTCGCAGTCGGCGAGTTCGAAGGTGAATTGGTGCTCTTCGAGAATCGCTTCGTTGGTCCAGCGCTGCGGACGGTAGAACTTGGCGATCAGCGGTTCGGAGTCTTCGATGCCGACCTGGTAGACACGGTTCTCGTAGCTGTTGAGCGCCAGAATGCGAGCGTCGCTGAGAAACCCGATGCTTTCGACGGCATCGAGCACGAGGTCTGGGGTGAGGGTTGCAAACGGGTGGGCCATGCTGACTCCTGCGCGCAGCAGGCTGCCGCGTCCGGCCAAGCATGGTAGCGCAGACGGGGATGTTTTAGGGGGCGGGCTTGAGATGTGTGTTGTCTGGGCAGACGCCATCGCGGGCAAGCCCGCTCCCACAGGATAGGCGCGATTTCAATATTGGCGCATGACCTGTGGGAGGGGGCTTGCCCGCGATGGCGGCCGATCAGGCGCCGACGATCCCGCCATCGTCCCGGGAAATTACCATCACCGACGACCGCGGCTTGCCATTAGGCAAATGCTCAGGGAACGTCGACCCACCGTTCTCCCCCGGATGCTGAATCCCGACAAACAAGGTCTTCTGGTCAGGCGAGAAACTGATCCCCGTGACCTCACAGCCCACCGGTCCGACCATGAAACGACGAATCTCCCCGGTCACCGGGTCGGCACACAGCATCTGGTTGTTGCCCATGCCCGCAAAATCACCGGCATTGCTCGAATCGCCATCGGTGAGAATCCACAACCGCCCAGCCTTGTCGAAACCCAGACCATCCGGGCTGTTGAACATGTTTTGCGGCGTGATGTTCGACGAGCCACCCTTCGGCGTATTGGCATGCACGCCCGGGTTGCCGGCCACCACAAACAGGTCCCAGGCAAAGCTTTTCGAGCCGTGATCGTCGCGGTCGGTGCGCCAGCGCAGGATCTGCCCGTAGACGTTCTTCTCACGCGGGTTCGGCCCGCCCACCGGTTGGCCGTCTTCGCCGCGCTTGGCGTTGTTGGTCAGTGTGCAATAGACCTGGCCATCCTTGGGGCTGACAACGATCCATTCCGGACGGTCCATGCGCGTGGCTTTCACCACGCTGGCGGCGAGGCGCGCGTGAATCATCACTTGGGCCTGATCGACAAAACCGCTGCTGGCGTCGATGCCGTTCTTGCCGTGGGTCAACTCGATCCACACGCCCTGGCCTTTTGGATGATCGGCGTTGCCGTCGCCCGCGTCGAAGCGCGCCACGTACAAGGTGCCGTGGTCCAGCAGGTCGCGGTTGGCTTTGGGTTCTTTGTGGTTAATCTTGTCGCGGCTGACGAATTTGTAGATGAATTCGCCGCGCTCATCGTCGCCCATGTACACCACGGCGTGACCATCGCCGGTTTCGGCCAGGGCGGCGTTTTCATGTTTGAAACGACCCAGGGCGGTGCGCTTGACCGGTGTCGATTGCGGATCGAACGGGTCGATTTCCACCACCCAGCCGTGACGGTTGAGCTCATTGGGATTCTTCGCCAGGTCGAAGCGTGGATCGTGTTGATGCCAGTTGATGTCTTTGCTGGCCGCCACCACGCCATAGCGTTTCTGCGCGGCGTCGAATTTTTGCTCGGCGTTGCTGCTGCCGAAGCAGTCGGTGAAGTTCTCTTCGCAGGTCAGATAAGTGCCCCACGGCGTCTTGCCGTTGGCGCAGTTCTGGAAGGTGCCGAGGACATTCTTGCCGTGCGGGTCGGCACTGGTTTTCAGCAGTTCGTGACCGGCGGCCGGGCCACTCAGGCTGATTGGCGCGTTACCGTGAATGCGCCGGTTGTAGCGCGAGCCCTGAACAAATTGCCACTGGCCTTTGTTGCGCTGCACTTCGATCACCGACACGCCTTCACAGGCCAGCGCCTTGTGCACTTCGTCCGCCGATTGCGGCATGCCGCCGTGAGGGTAGAGGTAGCGATAGTTGGTGTATTCGTTGTTGATCGCCATCAACGCCCGGTTTTCATCACCGGGAAACTCGAACAGGCTCATGCCATCGTTGTTGTCGCCGAACTGGACTTCCTGATGTTCGGCGGTGCCGTTGCCACTTGGGTCGAACGCCGGGCCATTCTTTTGCAGGGGTTGGCCCCAGCTGATCAACACCGAAGAGTTGTAGCCGGGCGGCAGGCTGATGGCGTCGCTGGTGGCGGCGGGAATGCTGTCGAAACCCAACAGTTTGCTGGAGCCGGCGCTGACACTGGCGGCCAACACGCTGCGACTCAGCAGGTTGCCGCCAAGGAACATGGCTGCACCGCACAGGGCGCCCGCGCTGATGAAGCCACGACGGCTGAGGCCGACCATATTCTCGAGGTCGGTGGATTGGTTGTCTTCTAATAGGCTCACATCAGGCTCCCTGCGGGTTTTTGCAGTCACCTTAATGATGGTTGATGAAGGTTTTGTTGCAGTTGTCTTGCCGCGATCCCTGTAGATACCGAACGCAGCCTTCGGCAGCTGCAAAGGTTGCGGAGAATCGGAGCTAGAGCGGGATGCCGAGCAAAACGTTGGACGGGGCGAACTGCACCAGCACCGGTTTGTTGGCCGCGAGACCGAGGTTTTTCAAGTGCAGCGGCTCGACCAGCGCGCAGAGTGTCTGGCTATTGGGCAGGCCGATGCGCACTTCGCTGGGCCCGTCTTCGGCGTCGAGGATTTCCTCGACAATGCCCTTCAGGCAATTGTGTCCTGCGGTTGCAGCATCCTCAACGCCCAGCAAGTCGAGCCAGCCGGCCTTGATCAGCGCCACTACTTCGGTGCCGGTTTCCAGTTCCAGGCGCAGGGTGCTGTCGTGGGTAATCTGTGCATCGATACTTAAGCCTTCGGCCAATTCAAGGCGAATCAGGTCGTTGCGCCCCTGGGTTTCGATTGCCGAGACCTTGCCGTGCAATTGATTGCGCGCGCTGGTTCTGAGCATCAGTCGACCGAGCAGATCCAGGTCGCTGGCATCTTCAGCGGCTTCCAGCACTTGGGCCTGCAAGGCTTGCAACTTTTGATACAGGCGCAACACGCGCTCACCTTCGCTGGAAAGTTTGGCGCCGCCACCGCCCTTGCCGCCGACGCTGCGTTCCACCAGCGGTTTCTGCGCGAGGTTGTTCAACTCATCGATGGCATCCCAAGCGGCCTTGTAACTCAGGCCCGCGCTTTTGGCGGCGCGGGTGATCGAGCCCTGCTCGGCGATGTGTTGCAACAACGCGATGCGCTGCGGACGACGGGCAATGTGCTGGGACAACAACGTAGGCAAGGACATGACAAGACGCTTTGGGCTGTGACGTTGGGGAGGACGTTGGCGGCTTGGGCCTCGGGAGTCAAGTCAGGCTCCATCTCCGGGTTTGGGCGTGCGGGCCAGGCAATAGACGTCGACCCGCGCGGCGCCAGCGTTCATTAACAAGCGAGCCAGGGCCTGGGCGGTGGCGCCGGTGGTCAGCACGTCATCCACCAGCGCCAGGTGACGACCCTTGATGGGCGCCTCCGGCGCGAGGGCGAAAGCATGGCGCAGGTTCTTTTTGCGTTCATCGGCATTCAGGTCCTGCTGCGCGCTGGTGTCCTGAGTCCTCGACAACAACCGTTCATCGCTCGGAATGTCGAGGCTGGCGCTGAGCCAATGAGCGAGCATCGCGGCCTGGTTGAAACCTCGTTGGCGCAGGCGTTTGGGGGCCAGCGGTACCGGGATCAATGCGTCTGGCCGGTCGAGGTCTTCATCGAAGCGATGTTGCAGGAACTGAGCGAGAATTTCGGCGAGCAGACGGCCAAACGGCCATTTCGCGTTGTGCTTGAAGCGGGTGATCAGGCTGTCGATCGGAAAGCTGTAGGTCCACGGCGCTGCGACCCGTTCAAAGGACGGCGGTTGATTCAAGCATTGGCCGCACGTCAGCCCAGGCGCGGGTAAGGGCAGGGCGCAGGTCTGGCAATGGTCGCCAAGCCAGGGCAGATCGGTTTCACAAGCCGTGCAGATCGGTGTCCTTTCATCGGATGCTTCGCCGCAAAGCAAACAGATTTGTTCGTTTTTTAACCAGATGTAAACCGGTCCATCGTATCGTGGTTGACAGCGCATCACTCTTCCTTAAATATGCCGAACATCCGTGTCGCGTCTGTGGGTATTCCATCCCCCGGCCGCTTGCCAAGCATAAAACAAAGGAAACACCCATGAGCGCCAGCACCACTGCCACCCTGCGTCATGACTGGTCTTTGGCCGAAGTCAAAGCACTCTTCGTTCAGCCATTCAACGACCTGTTGTTCCAGGCGCAGACCGTGCACCGCGCGCATTTCGACGCTAACCGGGTTCAAGTGTCGACGCTGCTGTCGATCAAAACCGGTGCTTGCCCGGAAGATTGCAAATATTGCCCGCAGTCCGGTCACTACAACACCGGCCTGGAAAAAGAAAAGCTGATGGAAGTGCAGAAGGTCCTCGAAGAGGCCGCTCGCGCCAAGGCTATCGGTTCGACCCGTTTCTGCATGGGCGCGGCGTGGAAACATCCGTCGGCCAAAGACATGCCTTACGTGCTGGAAATGGTCAAAGGCGTGAAAGCCATGGGCCTGGAAACCTGCATGACCCTCGGTCGCCTGGATCAGGACCAGACTGTCGCCCTGGCAGACGCCGGCCTCGATTACTACAACCACAACCTCGACACCTCGCCGGAGTTCTACGGCAGCATCATCACCACCCGCACCTACGGCGAGCGCCTGCAAACGCTGGCCTACGTGCGTGAGTCGGGGATGAAGATCTGCTCCGGCGGCATTCTCGGCATGGGCGAGTCGCTTGATGACCGCGCCAACCTGCTGATCCAGCTGGCCAACCTGCCGGAGCATCCGGAATCGGTGCCGATCAACATGCTGGTGAAAGTCGCCGGTACGCCGCTGGAAAATGCTGACGATATCGACCCGTTCGACTTCATCCGCATGCTGGCTGTCGCACGTATCCTGATGCCGCAATCCCACGTGCGCCTGTCCGCCGGCCGCGAAGCGATGAACGAGCAGATGCAGGCCCTGGCGTTCTTCGCCGGTGCCAACTCGATTTTCTACGGCGACAAACTGCTGACCACCGCCAACCCGCAGGCCGACAAGGACATGCAACTGTTCTCGCGCCTGGGGATCCTGCCGGAAGCGCGCGAAGAACACGCTGATGAAGTGCACCAGGCGGCTATCGAACAAGCGCTGGTTGAGCAGAAGAGCAGCGAGCAGTTCTATAACGCCGCCGTCTGATCCTTCGCTGATACTTCTGAAGGAATGCAAAACCCTGTGGGAGCGGGCTTGCCCGCGATGACGGACTGACATTCAACATTGATGTCGACTGGACCGACGCCATCGCGGGCAAGCCCGCTCCCACAGGGGACATGTGTCATTTGATAGTCGAGGCCTGCATGTCTTTCGATCTCCGCGCACGCCTTGCTGCCCGTCGTGCCGAAAATCTCTACCGCCAACGCCCATTGCTTGAAAGCCCTCAAGGCCCGGAAGTGGTGGTCGATGGTCAGCCGTTGCTGGCGTTCTGTAACAACGACTACCTGGGCCTGGCCAATCACCCGCAAGTGATCGAAGCCTGGCGCGTCGGCGCGACCCGATGGGGCGTCGGCGGCGGGGCCTCGCATTTGGTCATCGGCCATAGCCGCCCGCATCATGCGCTGGAAGAGGCCCTGGCCGATTTCACCGGCCGGCCGCGCGCGCTGTTGTTCACCACCGGTTACATGGCCAACCTCGGCGCGGTCACCGCGTTGGTCGGGCAGGGCGATACGGTGCTGGAAGACCGGCTCAATCATGCGTCCTTGCTGGATGCAGGCTTGTTGTCCGGTTCGCGCTTCAATCGCTATCTGCACAACGATGCGGCGAGTCTGGCCAAGCGTCTGGAAAAGGCGACCGGCAATACCCTGGTCGTCACCGACGGCGTATTCAGCATGGACGGCGACATTGCCGACCTGCCTGCGCTGGCCCGGGAAGCCAAGGCCAAAGGCGCGTGGTTGATGGTCGATGATGCTCACGGTTTTGGTCCGCTGGGCGCCAATGGCGGCGGGATCGTCGAGCATTTCGGTTTGAGTCAGGAGGATGTACCGGTATTGGTCGGCACCCTCGGCAAGGCGTTCGGTACGGCCGGGGCTTTTGTGGCCGGTAGCGAAGAGTTGATCGAGAGCCTGATCCAGTTCGCCCGTCCCTACATTTACACCACCAGCCAGCCACCGGCCCTGGCCTGCGCGACGCTGAAAAGCCTTGAGTTGCTGCGTACCGAGCATTGGCGACGTGAACATCTGAAAACGTTGATTCGCCAGTTCCGCCACGGGGCCGAGCAGATCGGCCTGGAGTTGATGGACAGCTTTACGCCGATCCAGCCGATCATGATCGGCGATGCCGGGCGTGCGGTTCGACTGTCGCAAATGCTGCGCGAACGGGGCCTGATGGTGACGGCGATTCGCCCACCCACCGTGCCCGCCGGCAGCGCCCGTCTGCGTGTGACCCTGACCGCCGCCCACAGCGAAGCGCAGGTGCAGCTATTGTTAAATGGACTGGCCGATTGTTTTCAACAACTGGGACCGGAGCCAAGCCATGCGTAATCGTTTGATTCTGCTGCCCGGCTGGGGCCTCGGGATTTCGCCGCTGGAGCCTTTGGCGACAGCCTTGCAGGGGTTGGATGAACACCTGCGAGTCGAGATTGAGCCGTTGCCGGAACTGGAATCGAGCGATCTTGAAGAATGGCTCGATGAGCTCGATTCGACTGTGCCTCAGGATGTCTGGCTCGGCGGCTGGTCCCTGGGCGGCATGCTCGCGTCCGAGTTGGCGGCGCGACGCGGTGATCGTTGTTGCGGCTTGCTGACCTTGGCGAGCAATCCCTCTTTTGTCGCCCATGAGCAATGGCCGAGCGCGATGCCCGGCGAAACATTCGACGCATTTATGGCCGGCTGCAAGGCTGATCCACGCATGACGTTGAAGCGGTTCGCGCTGCTTTGCGCTCAGGGCTCCGAAGACCCGCGCGGGTTGTCGCGACTGTTGCTCGGTGGTGCGCCGCATTCCTCTGCCCCGGCGTTGATGAGCGGCCTGGAAGTCCTCGCACAACTGGACACCCGCCAAGCGTTGCAAGCATTCCGCGGTCCGCAATTGCACCTGTTCGCCGGCCTCGACGGGCTGGTCCCGGCTGAAGCGGCGGGGGACTTGTTGGCGTTGCTGCCGGATGTCGAAATCGGCCTGATTGAACGGGCCAGTCACGCGTTTCTTCTGGAAGACCCTCACGGTGTGGCGGGGGCGATCCAGGCCTTTTTGCATGAGTCTGGTGATGACTGATCTATCCCTTCCCAACCTGCCCGGCGTTTTGCCCGATAAACGCCAGGTGGCGGCGTCCTTTTCCCGCGCGGCGGCGAGCTACGACAGCGTGGCCGAATTGCAGCGTGATGTTGGCAGCCAGTTATTGAGCCGTTTTCCGGGTGATTTTGTGCCAGGTCGCTGGCTGGATCTGGGCTGCGGTACCGGGCATTTCAGTCGTGTGTTGGGTGAGCGTTTTCCTGCCGGTCACGGCGTGGCGCTCGACATCGCTGAAGGCATGCTCAATCACGCCCGGCCGTTGGGTGGTGCAACGCATTTCATCGCGGGCGATGCCGAGCGGTTGCCCTTGCAGGATTCGACCTGCGACCTGATCTTCTCCAGCCTGGCGGTGCAGTGGTGTTCGGACTTCGCCTCGGTGCTCAGCGAGACGCATCGGGTGCTGAAACCGGGTGGTGTTTTCGCGTTTGCTAGTCTGTGCGTGGGCACGTTATTTGAGCTGCGTGACAGCTGGCGTCAAGTGGATGGCATGGTGCACGTCAACCGCTTCCGCGAGTTCGGGACTTATCAACAGCTTTGCGCCGGCAGCGGCTTGAAGGTCGCGAGCCTGGAAAACCGTCCTCATGTGCTGCATTACCCGGATGTACGCAGCCTGACTCATGAACTCAAGGCGCTGGGTGCGCACAACCTGAACCCCGGTCGGCCGGGTGGTTTGACCGGCAGGGCACGGATCCTCGGCTTGATCGAGGCTTATGAGCAGTTTCGTCAGGCACAGGGCTTGCCGGCGACTTATCAAGTGGTCTACGCCGTTTTGGAGAAACCCTTATGAGCGCAGCCTATTTCATCACCGGTACTGACACTGATGTCGGCAAGACCACCGTGGCCGCAGGTTTGCTGCATGCTGCACGATCAGCGGGCTTGAGCACAGCGGCGGGCAAACCGGTGGCCTCCGGTTGCGATGTCACGCCCAAGGGCTTGCGCAATGCCGATGCGCTGGCGCTGATGGCGGAGTGCTCGGTGCCTTTGACTTATGCACAGGTCAATCCTGTGGCGTTTGAGCCGGCGATCGCTCCGCACCTGGCCGCGCGGGAGGCCGGCGTGGCACTGACCGTGCAATCCTTGCTGGCGCCGATGCAGCAGATTCTCGATATGCAGGCGGACTTCACCTTGATTGAAGGTGCTGGTGGCTGGCGCGTGCCATTGGCGGATCAGGACAATCTGTCTGACCTCGCGATGGCGTTGGATCTGCCGGTGATTCTGGTGGTCGGCGTGCGCTTGGGTTGCATCAATCATGCGTTGCTGACGGCCGAGGCCATTGCTCAGGACGGATTGCAGCTGGCGGGGTGGGTGGCCAATATCATCGACCCGAAAACTTCGCGTCTGGAAGAGAACCTCGCGACGCTGGCCGAACGGATTCCTGCGCCGTGCCTTGGACGGGTGCCGAAACTCAAGTTGATGACGGCCGAAGCGGTGGCCGAGCATCTGCAACTGGATCTGCTGGACTGAAGTTGTCCGGCTGTGGGTTTTTGGGTTTTGACTATGAGAAGGCACTCTGCCATTAGGGTTTTTGTCGGGCCTTTTGTCAGCAGGTCTGCTTCAATGGCCGCTGTTGATCCTTCGCAAGGACGAGTTCTCCCATGGAAATCTCAGGAAACACCGCTTTCTATGCCGGTCTGAGCACTATTCAGACAGGGCAGAACCGTGTCGATCAGGCCTCTGGCCAGATCGCCAACACGACGATCGAACGTTCGGTGACCAGCCAGTCTTCCGAGGTTCAGGTCGATCGTCTGCGTTCGGTCGACCGCAGTCAGCAGTCGGGCCTGGCCAGCAATATGGTCGAGATGTCCCAAGGCAAGTTTCAGGTTGAGCTTGGCGCCAAAGTCGCCAAGGCTTCCGATGAAGTGCTCGGCACGCTGATTGATACCTTCGCTTGATCCCTCGCTGAATCCGCTCTTTCTACGCCGCGACTATTCGCGGCGTTTTTCTGCGTAAGTCCTTCTCCCTCAACTAATCTTTCCTGCACCGCGTGTTGCTCTGTCAACGGTGTTGCGTTGCTCAATGTCTGGCGATCCCTACGCGTGATGACGAACGGCAAAAGATCGGCGCTTGACAAGATTTGGGCGTAAACGTATGTTTCAAACAACTGTTTGACCGTCACAACAAATCAACGCGGTCGTTCATTCCCGGTTACATCAGCAGAGGTTTATTGCTATGCCTGACTACAAGGCCCCCTTGCGTGATATTCGCTTCGTTCGTGACGAACTGCTCGGCTACGAAGCGCACTATCAGAGCCTTCCGGCTTGCGCAGACGCAACTCCGGATATGGTTGACGCCATTCTCGAAGAAGGCGCCAAGTTTTGTGAGCAGGTGCTGGCCCCGCTGAACCGCGTGGGTGACACCGAAGGCTGCACCTGGAGCGAGTCCGGCGTTAAAACCCCGACGGGCTTCAAAGAAGCCTACAAGCAATTCGTCGAAGGCGGCTGGCCAAGCCTGGCCCACGACGTAGAGCACGGCGGCCAGGGCTTGCCGGAGTCTCTGGGTCTGGCGGTCAGCGAAATGATTGGCGAAGCCAACTGGTCGTGGGGCATGTACCCGGGCCTGTCCCATGGCGCGATGAACACGATCTCCGAGCACGGTACGCCTGAGCAGCAAGACGCCTACCTGACCAAGCTGGTTTCCGGCGAGTGGACCGGCACCATGTGCCTGACCGAACCGCACTGCGGCACCGACCTGGGCATGTTGCGCACCAAGGCCGAGCCTCAGGCTGACGGTTCCTACAAAGTCTCCGGCACCAAGATCTTCATCTCGGCCGGTGAACACGACATGGCCGACAACATCGTCCACATCGTGCTGGCACGTCTGCCGGATGCCCCGGCCGGCACCAAAGGTATCTCGCTGTTCATCGTGCCGAAGTTCATGCCGAACGCGGATGGTTCGATCGGCGAGCGCAACGCGGTGACCTGCGGTTCCCTGGAACACAAAATGGGCATCCACGGTAACGCCACCTGCGTGATGAACTTCGACGCGGCCACCGGTTTCCTGATCGGCCCGGCGAACAAAGGCCTGAACTGCATGTTCACCTTTATGAACACCGCGCGTCTGGGCACTGCGCTGCAAGGTCTGGCTCACGCCGAGATCGGCTTCCAGGGCGGCCTGAAATACGCTCGCGATCGCTTGCAGATGCGCTCCCTGACGGGCCCGAAAGCGCCGGAGAAAGCCGCTGACCCGATCATCGTTCACCCTGACGTACGTCGCATGCTGTTGACCATGAAGGCGTTCGCCGAAGGCAACCGTGCGATGGTTTACTTCACCGCCAAGCAAGTCGACATCGTCAAATACGGCGTGGATGAAGAAGAGAAGAAAAAAGCAGACGCACTGCTGGCTTTCATGACGCCGATCGCCAAGGCCTTCATGACGGAAGTCGGTTTTGAATCCGCCAACCACGGCGTGCAAATCTACGGCGGCCACGGTTTTATCGCCGAATGGGGCATGGAGCAGAACGTTCGCGACAGCCGCATTTCGATGCTGTACGAAGGCACCACCGGCATCCAGGCACTCGACCTGCTGGGCCGTAAAGTGCTGATGACTCAAGGCGAGGCGCTCAAAGGCTTCACCAAGATCGTCCACAAGTTCTGCCAGACCAACGAAGGCAACGAAGCGGTCAAAGAGTTCGTCGAGCCATTGGCTGCGCTGAACAAAGAGTGGGGCGAGCTGACCATGAAGGTCGGTATGGCAGCCATGAAAGACCGCGAAGAAGTCGGCGCGGCGTCGGTGGACTACCTGATGTACTCCGGTTATGCATGCCTGGCCTACTTCTGGGCTGACATGGCGCGTCTGGCTGCAGAAAAACTGGCTGCCGGTACTTCCGAAGAGGCGTTCTACACCGCCAAGCTGCAGACTGCGCGTTTCTACTTCCAGCGCATCCTGCCGCGTACCCGCACTCACGTTGTCACCATGCTGTCGGGCGCCAACAACCTTATGGACATGAAAGAAGAAGACTTCGCACTGGGTTACTAAGCCCAACGCCGTCACTTCATAAAGCCGCTGCTTCCTCGGGAGCAGCGGCTTTTTTGTGCGCGATATCAATGCCTAAATATTCCTGACTAAAACGCTAAGAAGAATGCCGTTGCTGCCGTTAAAGAGGGTGGCGATGTGACATGTCGCCCGAAGAGAAGGCACAATGCCATCCTTGTTTGCCGGGTCGGAGCTTTACCCTTGTCTCGTTCTTCCGCAGTACGTTTCAGTCATTTCCTGCCGTCACTTCTACTTCTGGTTGCGGGGCTTGCGGCTGCCTACGTCAAGGATCTGAACGTCTTCTTCACATCGCTGTTCAACGTGCTGCCCACCTTGGTGCTGTTGCTCGGCGGTGCTTACTGCGCGGTTTACCGACGTCAGCGTGAGCTGTTTCTGATGGTCACGGTGTACATCGCCTACTTTCTGCTCGACACCCAGACTGACTACTACCGCGACAACGGCAAGGTCCGCGAGGACGCCGCCGTGGTCTTTCATTTGTGTTGTCTGTTGCTGCCGCTATTGTTTGGCGTGTTCGCCGCCTGGCAGGAACGCACCCATCTGTTTCAGGACATGGTGGCGCGTTTTGCCGTGTTATTGGCTTTTGGCAGCGTGGCACTGGGGCTGGAACAAAGTTACCCACAGGCGCTGTTGATGTGGCTGTCGGAGATTCGTTGGCCTGCTTTGCATGGCGCCTGGATGAGCCTCATTCAGTTGTCCTATCCGGTGTTCATCGCCGCTTTTGTGTTGCTGAGCTGGCAATACTGGCGCAACCCACGACCCTTGCACGCCGCACAGTTGGTGGGCTTGCTCGGGTTGTTCTGGATGTTGCCGAAAACCTTCATCCTGCCGTTCACCCTCAACATCATGTGCAGCCAGGTGATGTTGATGATCGCTGCCGCAGTTGCCCACGAAGCCTATCAAATGGCGTTCCGCGACGAGCTGACCGGCCTGCCGGGCCGCCGCGCCTTGAACGAGCGCATGCAGCGGCTGGGGCGCAATTACGTGCTGGCCATGAGTGACGTCGACCACTTCAAGAAATTCAACGACACCCACGGCCATGATGTGGGTGACCAGGTGCTGCGACTGGTCGCCAGCAAACTGTCGAAAATCGGCGGAGGCGGTAAGGCGTATCGCTATGGGGGGGAGGAATTTGCTCTGGTGTTCGCGGGCAAGACCCTCGAAGAATGCATGCCGCACCTGGAAGTCATCCGCGAGTCCATTGCCACCTACAACATTCACCTGCGCAATCAGGACAGTCGTCCCCAGGACGATCAACAGGGGCAACAGCGTCGCGCGAGCTCAAGCGCCTCAAGTGTGTCGGTGACCGTCAGCATTGGCGTCGCCGAACGACTTGATCAGCGCACCCCTGAAAAAGTGCTCAAGTCCGCCGACGAGGCACTCTATAGCGCCAAGGGGGCCGGGCGAAACTGCGTGATCGCGTTCGGTCAGAACCGTCGTGGCGCGGTGCGCATGGACGCCGCTGCGGGTTGAGTGATGATGGCGCATTCAGCGTCTGGACTGTGATTGTGAGGGCGGGTGAGCGGCAGTAGGTTTGAACGATCTGCTGACGGAGAAACGACCATGCCCGAATACAAAGCTCCCCTGCGCGACATGCGCTTTCTGATCGACCACGTCTTCGACTTCCACACCAACTACGCCACGCTGGGCGTCACTGACGCCAGCCCGGACATGGTCAATGCGATCCTCGAAGAAGGCGCGAAGTTCTGTGAGAACGTTCTGGCACCGTTGAATCGCAGCGGCGACGAAGAAGGCTGCCATTTCGACAACGGCGTGGTGACAACGCCTACAGGCTTCAAGCAAGCCTTCGCACAGTACGTGGAGGGTGGCTGGCACGGTCTGGCAGCTGATCCGGCGTATGGGGGCCAGGGTTTGCCAAGTTCACTGGGCCTGGTCATCAGTGAAATGGTCGGATCGAGTAATACCTCGTGGGGCATGTACCCCGGCCTGACTCACGGGGCGATGTCGGCCATCCACGCCCATGGCACCGAAGATCAGAAGAACACCTACCTGAGCAAGCTGACGGCTGGCCAATGGACCGGCACCATGTGCCTGACCGAGGCGCATTGCGGCACTGACCTGGGCATCATCAAAACCCGCGCCGTCCCTTCAGCCGACGGCAGCTACGCGATTTGCGGCAGCAAGATCTTCATCTCGGCCGGCGAACACGACATGAGCGACAACATCATTCATTTGGTGTTGGCGAAACTGCCGGATGCTCCCGCAGGCACCAAGGGCATTTCCCTGTTCATCGTTCCCAAATTCCTACCCGATGCCGAGGGTGAAGCCGGCGAGCGCAACGGCGTTTCCTGCGGCTCGATCGAACACAAAATGGGCATCAAGGCCTCGGCTACCTGCGTGCTGAACTTTGATAGTGCCAAGGGATTTTTGATCGGTGAGCCGAACAAAGGCCTGAACTGCATGTTCACCATGATGAACCACGCTCGTCTCGGCACCGGGATGCAGGGCCTGTGTTTGGGCGAGGCGAGCTTCCAGGGCGCGATCAAGTACGCCAACGACCGTCTGCAAATGCGCTCGCTGACCGGCCCGAAAGCACCGGAAAAAGCCGCCGACCCGATCATCGTTCATCCCGATGTGCGCCGGATGTTGCTGACCATGAAGGCCTTCAACGAAGGCAATCGGGCGCTGACGTACTTCACCGCACAGTTGCTGGATGTTGCCCATCTGAGCCCGGATGAAACGGCGCGGCAGGATGCCGAAGACCTGTTGGCATTCCTGACGCCGATCTGCAAGGCCTTCATGACCGACACCGGGCTGGAAGTGACCAACCACGGCATGCAGGTGTTTGGTGGTCACGGTTTCATCCGAGAATGGGGTATGGAACAACTGGTTCGTGACTGCCGGATTGCACCGATCTACGAAGGCACCAATGGCATTCAGGCGCTGGATTTGCTCGGGCGCAAAGTGCTTGGCAGTCAAGGCAGATTGCTGCGTGGCTTCACCAGGATTGTCCACAAATTCTGCGTGGCGAATGCCGAGCATCCACAACTGGCCAGCTATGTGGCGCAACTCAATGGGCTGAATCAGCAGTGGGGCGAGTTGACCGCCAAAGTCGGCGTGGCCGCGATGAAAAATCCCGACGAAGTCGGTGCTGCGTCGGTGGATTACTTGATGTACAGCGGTTACATCATCCTCGGCTATCTGTGGCTGCGCATGGCGCTGGTGGCCCAGGCGCAACTCGACGCGGGCAGCGGTGATGCCGATTATTGCCGGGGAAAACTGGCAACCAGCGAGTTCTACTTCAAGCGTTTGCTGCCACGCACTGCCGCTCATCGGGTGGCGATAGAGGCCGGAAGTGATTGCCTGATGAAGCTGCCAGCGGAGTTATTTGCGCTTTAGTCTGTTAAACCAGTGACAAAGGAGCCCGCGTATTTGCGGGTTTTTTTATGACTGAATAGTCGATGACTAAGAATTACAAAGCAGTCACAGGCTGACCCTATGTGTCGCAAAAGTTGTTGGGTTACACTCGGACCCAACGAAAAAACCATTCGTACGAATCACCTGTTTAGATCTTGCGAGGTTTGCCATGGCTGACTACAAAGCGCCCCTGCGCGATATGCGCTTCGTCCTCAATGAAGTTTTCGAGGTCGCCAAACTCTGGGCCGAACTGCCTGCGCTGGCCGAGACTGTCGATGCTGAAACGGTCGAAGCCATTCTTGAAGAGGCCGGCAAGGTCACCAGCAAAAGCATCGCGCCCCTGAGCCGTGCGGCTGACGAAGAAGGTTGCCACTGGGCGGACGGTGTCGTCACCACGCCGGCCGGTTTCCCACAGGCTTACCAGACTTACGCTGAAGGCGGCTGGGTCGGTGTCGGTGGCGATCCGACCTACGGTGGCATGGGCATGCCCAAAGCCGTTTCGGCGCAGGTCGAAGAAATGGTCAACTCCGCCAGCCTGTCCTTCGGTCTGTACCCGATGTTGACCGCCGGCGCCTGCCTGTCGATCAATGCCCACGCCAGCGACGAACTGAAAGCCGCGTACCTGCCAAACATGTACGCCGGTGTCTGGGCCGGTTCGATGTGCCTGACCGAACCGCACGCCGGTACCGACCTGGGGATCATCCGCACCAAGGCTGAGCCTCAGGCCGACGGTTCCTACAAAGTCAGCGGCACCAAGATCTTCATCACCGGCGGTGAACACGACCTGACCGAGAACATCATCCACCTGGTGCTGGCCAAACTGCCGGATGCACCGGCGGGGCCGAAAGGCATTTCGCTGTTCCTGGTGCCGAAGTTCATGGTCAATGCCGATGGCAGCCTGGGCGCGCGTAACCCTTTGAGCTGCGGTTCGATCGAACATAAGATGGGCATTCAAGCGTCTGCGACCTGCGTGATGAACTTTGACGAGGCCGTGGGTTATCTGGTCGGCGAGCCGAACAAGGGTTTGGCGGCGATGTTCACCATGATGAACTACGAGCGTCTGGGCGTTGGTATCCAAGGCCTGGCCACCGGCGAGCGCTCTTACCAGAACGCCGTCGAATACGCCCGCGACCGTCTGCAAAGCCGTTCGCCGACCGGCGCGCAGAACAAGGATAAGGTCGCTGACCCGATCATCGTTCACCCGGACGTGCGGCGCATGCTGCTGACCATGAAAGCCTCGAACGAAGGCGGCCGGGCCTTCTCGACTTACGTGGCCATGCAACTGGATACCGCCAAGTTCAGCGAAGACGCGACCACCCGCAAACGTGCGGAAGACCTGGTGGCCTTGCTGACTCCAGTGGCGAAGGCGTTCCTGACCGATCTGGGTCTGGAAACCACGGTTCACGGCCAGCAGGTGTTCGGCGGCCACGGTTACATCCGCGAGTGGGGCCAGGAGCAACTGGTGCGCGACGTGCGTATTACCCAGATTTACGAAGGCACCAACGGCATTCAGGCGCTGGACCTTGTAGGACGCAAGATCGTCGGCACCGGTGGCGCGTTCTACCAATTGTTCGCTGACGAGATCCGCCATTTCACCGCGACCGCCAGTGCTGACCTGACGGAGTTCACCAAACCGCTGAACGACGCGGTGACGACTCTTGATGAGCTGACCGCGTGGTTGCTGGATCGCGCGAAAAACAACCCGAATGAAATCGGCGCGGCGTCGGTCGAGTATCTGCAAGTATTCGGTTACGTGGCTTACGCCTACATGTGGGCGCTGATGGCCAAGGCCGCCTTCGGCAAGGAAGCGCAGGATGATTTCTACGCGAGCAAGCTGGGCACGGCGCGGTTCTATTTCGCCCGCCTGCTGCCGCGCATTCACTCGTTGAGTGCGTCGGTGAAGGCCGGTAGCGAGTCGCTGTTCCTGCTGGACGCAGGGCAGTTCTGACAACGTAACGTCATGTAAGCATTCTCTTACATGACGTACTGCTGTTTTCCCCCTATGCGAAGATTGGATCCACAGCTAATCTACTTCACATGGACGTCGCGCAGGAAAGCGCAAAGCAACAATACGGACACGTAGGATTCTGCCAGGACGGCGGAGTGAAATGGATGTCAGGGAAACAGTCTGCAAAGCCCCGCTTCGGCGGGGTTTTCTTTTGTCCGCAGAAAAGTGTTCAGCTCATCCCATCCAGTGTCGCCGGGCTATTCAAGCGCTCATCCGGCCTGTTCATGACTTCTTCCAATAAGGTACGCAACAACGCCAGCGAGGCCTGTTGCCGCTGCACATCCCGACACACCAAACCGACTTTGAGCGGCACCCGTGGCTCGCTCAGTGGTTTCCATAACAGTTCCTTGTTGCCGTGTGCCTGTTGCGATCGCCCGGGCAGCACCGTCGCCAGTCGCGTGTGCGGCAGGCTGTCGAGAATCCCCGCCATATTATTCAGCTCAGCTTGCACCTGTGGGCGTCGGCCCAGGCTTGCCAATTGTGCCTGCCAGATTTGTCGCACCTGAAATTCTTCACCCAGCAGCAACATAGGCAACTCGGCAGCCTGACGCATGGAGACTTTCTTGAATTCGCGCAAGGGATGATCCGCCGGGATGACCAGGGTCAGTTCATCTTCGTACAGCATCACGCCGTGCAATCCCGGCTGACGGGGTGGCAGGTAGCTGATGCCGATGTCCAGAGCGCCATTGAGCAAGCGCCGCTCGATTTCCAGTCCCGTCAGTTCATAGATCTGCACCACCAGATGCGGCTGCGCCTTGCGTACCCGTTCGAGCATCTGCGGCACCAGGCTGGTGTGCACGGTCTGCAATACACCAATGGCCAACGTGCGCAGCGCCTGACCCTTGAAATTGCCCAAGGCTTCGCGCGCCCGTTGCAGGCCGTCGAGCAAGGGCAGGGCATGGTTGTACAACGTGTGGGCGGCCAGGGTCGGCAGCAGGCGTTTGCTGCTGCGTTCGAACAGGCTCACCTCGAGGTTTTGTTCAAGGTGGCGGATCTGCTGGGACAGCGCAGGCTGGGAGATCGAAAGTCGCTCGGCGGCCCGGCCCACATGGCCTTCTTCATAGACCGCGACGAAATAACGCAGTTGCTTGAAATCCATAAGTAACACTTATCGAAAATACTGGGAAATCGAAATGGCTCAACGCCTTGCCTGAGCCTAGTCTAACCGCATTCACAAGGCTTACAGGGCCACAGAGCACGATGAATACCGTTTACTTCGATGGTGTTTACATAGGTAAGGCAAAAAACCTCACACGAGGTTTGATCAAATGAATTTGTTCAACTTGCGTCGCAATCCACCGACCCTTGATGACTTGGTCGCGGACACCTTCCAGCCGTCCAAAGACGACAACCTTTCCAGCGAGTGCCTGATGCCCAGTGTCGAGCGGCCGAAACAGATTTTTGTGCGCGGCCAAGGCTCCTGGTTATGGGACAGCGATGACCGCGCCTACCTGGATTTCTCACAGGGTGTCGGGGCCAACAGCCTCGGTCACAGCCCTTCGGTACTGGTCAACGCCATCGCGGCGCAGGCTCAGGCGCTGATCAACCCCGGTTTCGGTCTGCATAACCGCGGCATGCTCAACCTCGCCGAGCGCCTCTGCGCCAGCACCGGCAGTGATCAGGCGTACCTGCTCAACAGCGGCAGCGAAGCCTGTGAAGCAGCGATCAAACTGGCGCGCAAATGGGGCCAGCGGCATCGCGGTGGTGCTTCACGAATCATCGTTGCCCGTCAGGGTTGCCATGGCCGTAGTCTGGGGACGATTTCAGCCTCGGGCAGTTCGAATCTGACTAATCGTTTCGAGCCGCAGCTTCCGGGCTTCAGTCACGTTCCGTTCAATGATCTTCCCGCGTTGCATGCGGCAGTGGATGCTCAGACCGTGGCAATCATGCTTGAACCGATCCAGAGCGAAGCCGGGGTGATTGCGGCCACCGAGCATTACCTCAAAGGTGTCGAGCGCCTGTGTCGTGACCTTGGCATTCTGCTGATCTTCGACGAAGTGCAAACCGGTGTCGGTCGTTGCGGCACCTTGCTCGCTGAACAGTCCTACGGCGTGCGGGCAGATATCGTCATCCTCGGCAAAGGGTTGGGCGGTGGCGTGCCATTGGCGGCTTTGCTGGCGCGAGGCAGGGCTTGCTGTTTCGACGTTGGCGAACTGATGGGTACCCATCATGGCAATGCACTGATGACAGCATCCGGACTTGCCGTGCTCGATACCGTCCAGGACAAGGGCTTTCTCGATCATGTGAGAGAGACCGGTCAGCACCTGCGCGAGGGCCTGGAGCGTTTGTCCCATCGCTATGGTCACGGTGAATTGCGCGGGCAAGGGCTGCTCTGGGGCCTCACCCTGTCCGACGATTCTGCTGACGCTGTGGTCAAAGCTGCGTTGTACGAAGGATTGTTGATCAATACTCCACAACCCGATTGCCTGCGCTTTACGCCCGCTCTCACCGTCAGCAAGGCCAACATCGACGAAATGCTCCTGCGTCTGGCCCGCGCCTTTTCTCGTGTGCGTACTGCGCAACTGCAGTGCCGCAAAGGGATTGCCGTCTGATCAGACCCGCCCTACACGAATTCCCGAACCGTCTCGCGGTATAACGCGTCGCCCCATGCCTGATTCTTTTGGTGTGGGGCGTTTTTTTGTCGGCTCAATTCACCGTGGAGGTTCGACGTTCGGATGACGTTACTGAACCCTGACGAACGGTATTGGTCGATTAGTTGTATGGTTCACACGAGCCAACCCCAACCAGGAGCTGTCCCATGGACTTTATTCGAATCATCATCGCCATTCTGTTGCCGCCACTGGGTGTGTTTCTGCAAGTCGGATTCGCCGGGGCTTTCTGGCTGAATATTCTGCTGACGTTGTGCGGTTACATTCCAGGGATCGTGCATGCGGTGTACATCATCGCCAAGCGCTGAGTTTCGCAGAGCCAGTTAGATTGCTTTCGCGAGCAGGCTCACTCCCACAATAGATCTGTGGTGTACAGAAATCCCTGTGGGAGCGAGCCTGTCGCGAATGAGGCGCCACAAATCCTGCGATGAGCGCGGACTTCAGTCCACTAATTCCATCACCCGCCGATAAAACAACCACTCCTGCTCCAGTGCATGGGCCTGATTGCCGGCCTTGCGAAAGCCGTGACGCTCGTCCGCGTAGTAATGCGCTTCGACCAGAATGCCGTTGTCCTGCAGCGCCGTGACCATGTCGCGGGTCTGTTGCGGCACGACCACGGCGTCCAGTTCGCCTTGAAAGAAAATCACCGGCACGCTGATGTTGCCCGCATGCAGCAGCGGCGTTCGTGCGGCATAGCGCTCGGCATCCTGCACCGGGTCGCCGATCAGCCAATCCAGATAATCGCCTTCGAACTTGTGAGTTGAGCGGCCCAATGCGACGGGGTCGCTCACGCCATACAGGCTGGCACCCGCGCGAAATACCTTGTGGAAAGCCAATGCGCAAAGCGTGGTGTAACCGCCCGCACTGCCGCCGCGAATAAACGCTTTGTCGCCATCGATCAACCCCCGTTCGCAGAGATAGGCGACCACGGCACAAGCGTCTTCCACATCAACCTCGCCCCAACTCAAATGCAGCGCCTGTCGATAGGCGCGACCGTAGCCGCTGCTGCCCCGGTAGTTGAGGTCAGCCACGGCGAAGCCGCGTTGTGCCCAGTACTGGATGCGCGGATCGAGCATCGGGTAGCAAGCCGAGGTCGGGCCGCCGTGGATGAACACCACCAGCGGCGGTTTCGCGTTCCCGGTCATCGCCGGGTAGAAGAAACCGTGAGCCTCACCTGAACCGCTCGGGTAGCGCAGGGTTTGTGGAACGCTGATCTGTTCGGCCGGCAACGGCGCGACACCGCCAGCCAACACCTTGACCTGCCGGGTTTGGCGGTCGATGGCAATGACCGCCGACGAACTGACAGGCGACGCCGCGATGCAATAAATGAACTGCTCATCCAGGGCGAGGTGGCGGAATCGGCTGTAGTCGCCGGTGAAGTCTTCACTGGCGCCACCGCAAAGACCCAGGCGACCAAAACCGCCTTCGGTCCAGCTGGCCAGATAAGTGTCCTCGCTCAGCGGTAACCAGGTGCTGCCACCCAACTGCCAGGGCGCGGGCCCGTGATCGGCTGCGGCACTGGGCAACGGCTTCAGACCCTCCGTCGACTCAGCCCAGGGCTGCCAGTAACCGCCACGATCCGTCAGACAATACAGACGGCCGCCTTCATCGAATCTGGGTTGTTGCAGCGATTCTTCTGACACGTTGCCAGCCACACAACGCGGCGGACCAAAACCACCCTCGCTCTGGCGTTCGGCAACCATCAGGCGGGTCGCGGTCCATGGCTGGTCGGGGCGGCTCCATTCGATCCAAGCCAGGCGATGGGTATCCGGGCTCAGTGTCGGCGCAGCGTAAAAGTCCGCCCCTTCGGCCAACGAATGGCGCGCACCGTCAGCAAGATCGATAGCAACCAGACGGTGCCGGTTGCGGTTTTCTTCGACCGCAAGCACCTGCCCGTTGGCAAACTGCAGATCGCCGTAACGGCATTCACCTGAAGTCAGCACCTCAGGCGTTTCGCCTTGCAACGATTGGCTGTAAAGCTGCTGGTCTGCCTCGTTGACGAAAACCACCCCGTCATCAGTCGGACAAAACGCACCGCCGCCATATTCGTACACCCGACTACGCGCACTGAAACCCGGCGGTGTCAGACAAACAGCCTGCCCTTCGCGCCAATGCCAGATTCGGCAGGCGGCGTCTTCGGGGCGGTACTCGTTCCAGAACAGGCCATGTCGGCCGACCTGTAACTCGGCGAAATCGATGCCGGCCGCAACAGCCTTGGCAGCGCTGAGGGGTTCAGCTTTTAGCGATGAGTCGTGAATTTCGTTCATTGCGAAAGGCCAGTTGTTCGATGGTCTGGGTCGCGTGCTCGGCTTCTTCGCGGGCCTTGAGGATCACGCCGTGATGTTCCGACTTGCTGCACACCGGGTCGGCGTTGCTCGCGTCACCCGTGAGCATGAACGCTTGGCAGCGGCAGCCGCCGAAGTCCTTTTCTTTCTCGTCGCAGGAACGGCACGGCTCGGGCATCCAGTCGTAACCGCGAAAGCGGTTGAAGCCGAACGAGTCATACCAGATGTGCTGCATGCTGTGGTCGCGCACGTTGGGAAATTGCACCGGCATCTGTCGGGCACCGTGACAGGGCAGGGCGGTTCCGTCCGGCGTGACGGTCAGAAAAATACTGCCCCAGCCGTTCATACAGGCTTTCGGGCGTTCTTCGTAATAGTCAGGCGTGACGAAAATCAGTTTGCACGGATGCCCTTCGGCTTCCAGTTTGGCTCGGTATTCGTTGGTGATCCGCTCGGCGCGGACCAGTTGTTCCTTGGTCGGCAACAGACCAACCCGATTGAGCTGCGCCCAGCCGTAAAACTGGCAAGTGGCGAGTTCGACGAAGTCCGCCTCAAGGGCAATGCACAGCTCGATGATCCGGTCGATCTTGTCGATGTTGTGCCGATGGGTCACGAAATTCAGCACCATCGGGTAGCCGTGGGCCTTCACTGCGCGGGCCATTTCCAGCTTCTGCGCGAAGGCCTTTTTCGAGCCGGCCAGCAGGTTGTTCACCTGCTCGTCGCTGGCCTGAAAGCTGATCTGAATGTGGTCCAGGCCGGCCTTCTTGAAGTCGCTGATTTTTTGCTCGGTCAGGCCGATGCCAGAGGTGATCAGATTGGTATAGAAACCCAACTTGCGCGCCTCGGCGATCAGCTCGGCAAGGTCTTGGCGCACCAGCGGTTCACCGCCGGAAAAGCCCAACTGCGCCGCGCCCATCTCCCGCGCTTCGCGGAACACCTTGATCCACTGCTCGGTGCTCAGCTCTTTGCCTTGTTCAGCGAAATCCAGCGGATTGGAACAGTACGGGCATTGCAGCGGGCAGCGATAGGTCAGCTCGGCCAGCAGCCACAGCGGCAAGCCGATTTCGGGTTTTGACGGCAACTTGACTGCTGCGGAATCAGGCAAGTTCGATCCAGTGCTGAGCACGGGCGACCTCCATGAATTGCTCGATGTCTTCACCGAGCTCGGGCACGCCGGGGAACTGCGCGTCCAGTTCGGCAATGATCGTCGCGACATCACGCTCACCGTCGATCAGACCGCCGATCAGCGCAGCGCTTTCGTTGAGTTTGATCATGCCTTCCGGGTAGAGCAACACATGACCTTTTTGCGCCGGTTCGTACTGGTAGCGGTAGCCCTGGCGCCAAGTTGGGGTCTTGCTGCGATCGAAACTCATAAGGTAATTCCTTTATGCCAGACCCGTTGCTCGGTCACGCTGTGATACGGCGGGCGATTCAGTTCATAGGCCATGCTCATGGCATCGAGCATGCTCCAAAGAATGTCCAGTTTGAACTGGAGAATTTCCAGCATGCGCTCCTGGCCGACCCGCGTCGTGTAGTGCTGCAAAGTGATCGCCAAGCCGTGTTCCACGTCGCGGCGCGCTTGGCCCAGACGTGTACGGAAATACTCGTAGCCGGCCGGATCGATCCACGGGTAGTGCTGCGGCCAGCTGTCGAGGCGCGACTGGTGGATTTGCGGCGCGAACAGCTCGGTCAGCGAGCTGCTGGCGGCTTCCTGCCAACTGGCGCGGCGGGCGAAGTTGACGTAGGCGTCCACGGCGAAACGTACGCCGGGCAGGACCAATTCCTGGGAACGCAGCTGATCCGGATCGAGGCCGACGGCTTGACCCAGACGCAGCCAGGCTTCGATGCCGCCGTCTTCGCCAGGGGCGCCGTCGTGGTCCAGCAAACGCTGGATCCACTCACGACGTATCTCGCGGTCCGGGCAGTTGGCGAGGATTGCGGCGTCTTTCAGGGGAATGTTCACCTGATAGTAGAACCGGTTGGCGACCCAGCCCTGGATCTGCTCGCGTGTTGCCCGGCCTTCGTACATCGCCACGTGATAGGGGTGATAGATGTGATAGTAGGCGCCCTTGGCGCGCAGGGCGGCTTCGAATTCGGCGGGGGACATTGCGGTGTCAGTCATTTCGGTTCTCCGGGTAACAACCGGTGGATTCTTGGTGTCTGGTCTGGCCTCATCGCGAGCAAGCTCCCACATTGGATGGGGTTACCACAAATCCCTGTGGGAGCGAGCTTGCTCGCGATAGACCGCGCAGCGGTCTGGGCTTCTTACAGCGCAATACTCATGCCGTCATACGCCACTTCAACATTGCGCCGCGCCAGTTCCGCACGCTCCGGCGAATCCTCATCGAGAATCGGGTTGGTGTTGTTGATGTGGATAAGTACTTTGCGCTGTTTGGGCAGTTGTTCCAGCACTTCCAGCATGCCGCCGGGGCCGTTCTGCGCCAGGTGGCCCATTTCCCGACCGGTGCGGGTCCCGACGCCACGACGCTGCATTTCGTCGTCATCCCACATCGTGCCGTCCACCAGCAGGCAATCGCTGCCGGCCATGATCTTGAGCAGCGGCGCGTCAACCTTGCCCAGGCCCGGTGCGTAGAACAGTTTGCCGCCAGTGTTCAGGTCTTCGACGATCAGGCCAATGTTGTCGCCCGGATGCGGGTCGAAACGGTGTGGCGAGTAAGGCGGTGCGGCGCTGCGCAGGGGCAATGGCGTGAAGCGCAGGCCCGGGCAGGCCGGGATGGTGAAACTGCGGTCGAGTTCGATGCGGTTCCAGGTCAGCCCGCCGTTCCAGTGGGTCAGCATGGTGAACAACGGGAAACCGGTGCTCAGGTCTTCGTGGACCATGTCGGTGCACCAGACCTGATGTGGGCAACCTTCGCGCAGGCTGAGCAGGCCGGTGGTGTGGTCGATCTGGCTGTCCATCAGGATGATCGCGCTGATACCGGTGTCGCGCAGGGCGCGGCCCGGTTGCATCGGGGTAAAACTCTGGAGCTGGGCGCGAATGTCCGGTGAGGTGTTGCACAGCACCCAATTGACGCCGTCATCGGAAATCGCGATGGACGACTGGGTACGCGCCTGGGCCCGCAGGCTGCCGTTGCGAAAACCTGCGCAGTTCACGCAGTTGCAGTTCCACTGGGGGAAACCGCCGCCGGCGGCGGAACCTAGAATCTGGACAAACATGGCCGCTCCATCATTTGAATACTGAAAATAAAAACGCCTCGGCAGACCGAGGCGCTGAACCACGCGACAAACTTAGCGGCTTGCGAAGTACATGGTGACTTCAAAGCCGATACGCAGGTCGGTGTAAGCAGGTTTGGACCAGGACATAGGAGCGCTCCTTCAGGTGATGGGACAGTTGAGATCTATACATATAGTCCACCTCCAGTCGGAGATGTTCAGATAGTTAGGTGGCTATGTTACTCAAAATTTCAGGGTGATTGGCCGTGAATCTTTGAGAAAGCTAATTGCAGCACCGGTAATGATCATTTTGTCGCTTGCCAAGGCGAGTTCGGGCAAGGCCCGCTGGCCAGACAGCGCCAGCCGCCTTCGGCGTTGATCAGGCGCCGGGCAGCAGCCAACAGGGCCTGATGGTCGACCATCAGCGTCGCCCGAGGCAGTTGCGTCAGATAATCCGACGAGTGGCCGGCCAGTTTGCCCTGCCAGAGTAGTTCGGCGGCCTGCGCATTGGGGAGCGCCGCGCTGTCGAATTGATCGGCCAGTGCCTGGCGTTGGCCAATGAAGGTCGCGTCATCAATGCCGTCGATCATCACCGGCAATCCGTTCAGGAAATGTTCGATGTGTTCCAGCAGATCCAGAGGCGCGACGCTCGGTGATTGCACGCCGAACAGCAGCCCGGTCTGCCCATGAATTTGCCGCAGGGCGCTGAACACCGCATAGCCAAGTTGCAGTTCTACCCGCAGGCGCTGGTAGAACGGCGTTTGGCAAACGTGAGCAAGCAAGCGCCAGGCAGCTTCGTCGGAGATGTCCTGGGTTGCCGTCGGACAAAATAGCAACAACGCGTGTTCGCTGGAGCCGGTATCGATAGTGCTCCACAGATGCTGTGAGTTGATCGAGGAGGGCGATGGTGGCTGATTGTCCGCCGTGCCAGGCACTCGACTCAGTGCCAAGCCCATCGCCGCTTGTGTCTGGGCGGACAGCCCGGTCGCCAGACCATCCCAGCGTGCGCTCGACCAAAGTTGCGTCAAGTCGTCCGAGTCGGCTGTGCGCTCGAGGCAATAATCGGGCAGCGCTTTGAGCAGCTGTCGAATCGGCATCAGCGCCGGGACTTCCTGTGAGAAACCGGCGACAGGTTTTGTCAGTTCTTTCAGCGCATGTTCGAGGACGATCGGCATCGCTTCCTGTAGTCCCGTCAACTTCAACAGCCATTCATTTCCTGATGCACTGAAGGAAAAATCGACTCCCGCCTGACGAGCATCTTCACGCAATGGTTGCAGACGGTTTTCCAGGCTTGCCTGAAGGTTGCTACGAGGTGCCGAGTCCAGTCGCCAGCGCAGATAAATCGCGCCTTCATCAGTGTTATCCGGCAATGCCTGACTGAACTGCATCGCAGAACTTTCTCGACGGTTGCGCGAACGGTCCTGGGCAAACGTTCGCAGGCCTCGGTGTTTGCTGGTTTGGCCACGAATCAGTCCGGCATGGGTGACCGGAGGTTCTGTACGTAAAAACGGATTGGGTGTCGGTAGTTGCCATGGGCCGCTGAAGTTATCCACAGCGCCGATTTGTTTCAGGATGTCCTTCAGGGCAGTAACGCCGGAGTCGGATAACCTGTTTTCACGCTGTTCGCTATCCAGTCGCGCCAATTGCAAGGCACCGCTGACTTGTTGTTGGCGCTGGAGCAGGGCGGTGTATTCGTCGCGCAATCCAGCCCAGTCTTGCCGAGAGGTAAAGAACCCCAACCAATCCAGTAGCTGCTTGCGGATCTTCGATTGCGTCGCGTTGGCCGGCAGTGTGAACTCGATGTGCAACAAGGCTTGTCCGGCGAACTGATAAAGCGGCACAGCTTTCAGGTTGTCAGCCAACCTCTGCTCTCGCAATTCAGACTGCAGCCCACCGGGTTTTGTGGCGTTCAGCCAATGGCAAAGGAACGCCAGCGCTTCGGGAGATGAATCGGGCAGCGCTTCGAAGGCAAACAGCACATCCAGTCGATGCTCACCGGCCTGTTGATAACTGTTGCCCGAAGAATCCATCAGAGGTGGAGGCGCTTGTTGCCGGGTTTTTTCTCCTACAGGAATCTCGGTTTCAAAGCTCAGGGCCATGACCCTCAATTCATCGAGACTCTGCGGCCCGGCCAGGCTCAAAGACATCTGCCCAGTCTGATAAAACCGCTGATAGAAATCCTGCAACGCTTGCTGAAACTCTGGTTGCGGCACCGGCAGGCTGTAGCGGTTGCCGGCATGAAACGCGCGCAACGGGTGAGCCGCCGAAATCCCATCGAACAGCGCGAATTGCTGCTGGGCGGCCGCATCACGGGACCATGCAACAAATTCTGCGTGCAACACTTCCCGTTCCCGCCGCTGATCGTCCGGATTCATACGCGGATGGGCGAGCATGTCTGACAGACGCTCCAGCCCACCGCTAAAAGCCTGAGGCGGTAGTTCGAAAAAATAGTCCGTGGTGCGTTCACTGGTTCGCGCATTCACCTGCCCGCCATGACCCTGGACGTAGGCCATCAGCCCTTGTGCCGCAGGAAAGCGCTTCGTGCCGAGAAACAGCAAATGCTCCAGGAAATGCGCCAGTCCGGGCCAGGCCAGCGGCACATCATGGCTGCCAGCGGAGACCCGCAACGCAGCCGCGCAGCGCTTCAACTCGGGCGCATGACGCAGCGTCACCCGCAGGCCGTTGGCCAGGGTTTCAGTGTGAGGGCGAGGGTGATTCAGCGCAGGCATGAGCACTTCCAGAACAGAGAAGCGCTAATGCTAGCGGATAACGGGTGATCAGCGCTTGTTCAGCTCACCGTACAGCTCGGGCCGGCGATCGAGGAGGTAGCGATTGGCGGCACGGGAGTCGACCATCAACTGGCGATCCAGCTCACCGACAATCAATGCTTCATCGAGGCCGGCCTGAGCAATCCGGCTGCCATCCGGTGCGGCAATACTGCTCTGGCCGCAATACTGGATCTCGCCTTCGTTGCCGCAGTAGTTGGCGTAGGCCACATAACACTGGTTTTCGAAGGCTCGCGCACGGACGGTGACGTCGGCAATGAAGTCATAAGGAATCATGTTCGCCGTTGGCACCAGGATCAGCTCGGCGCCCGCCAGAGCCAGGCGTCGCGCGTTTTCCGGGAACTCCAGGTCGTAGCAGATCAGGAAACCGAGCTTCCAGCCATTGAGTTCAACCAGCGGAAACTCATCTGGCCCGGCGCTGAACATCGAGTGATCAAGTTCGCCGAACAGGTGAGTCTTGCGGTAGTTGCACAGGCGTTCGCCATTGGCATCGATCAACTGCACGGCGTTGTAGATCTGCCCGTCCTCGGCGCGCTCGGGGTAGCCATACAAAATGGCGATCCCGGCCGTCTTGGCAATGCGCGCGATCTGTTGCGCCGACTCACCGTTGTGCACTTCCGCCAGCACACTGACCGCATCGGCGCCGATGTTGTAACCGGTCAAAAACATCTCCGGCAGCACCAGCAAATCCGCGCCCTTGGCCTCCAGCGCCAATTGATGCAGACGTTGCAGATTACCTGCGACATCCAGGGGCAGCGGTGGACATTGGTAAAGGGCTACGCGCATTCGGGATTCCTCTTACTCGGGCAGGGCGATCGGGCCGATCTCGTTAAACACATCTCCTGGACCCGGGTTCTCGGCGTGAGTTTCACCGCCGAAGTGTTTCATGATGCCCCACACCGCGTTAAGCGAGGTCTGCACCGCGCCTTCGACCCACGCAGGCGTCCACGAAACATCATCACCGGCGATGAAGATGCCGCGCTGCTCGGCCGGCATGTCAGCCTGCATGAAGTGCGCGTACATGCGCTGGTTGTAGCGATAGTGGCCGGGCAGGGCGCCTTTGAACGCACCGAGGAAGTGCGGATCGGCCTCCCAGGACACGGTGATCGGATCGCCAATGATCCGTGCGGCGATGTCGACTTTCGGATAGATCTTTTTCAACGAATCCAGCGCCAGCTTCACGCGTTTTTCCACCGGATGCGGAAGCATTTTCAACGCGTCGCTCATCCACGAGTAGGACAGGCAAATCACGCCGGGCTTGTCGTCGCCGTTGTCGAACAGGTACGTGCCACGGGTCAGGCGATCAGTGAGGGTCATGCTCATCAGGTCGCGGCCGGTTTCCGGATCCTTGTCCTTCCAGAACGGGCGGTCGACCATCACGAAGGTTTTTGACGATTGCATGTAGCGGGTGCGGTCCAGGGCCATCCACATCTTCTGCGAGAACAGCGTTTCATCGCATTCGATCTGGGTGGTCAGCAGCCAGCTCTGGCAGGTGGTCAGCACCGCTGCGTATTCGCGGGTGTCGCCGTAGTTGTCGGTGACCGTAAATCGGCCGT
This sequence comes from Pseudomonas sp. ANT_H12B, assembly GCF_008369325.1. Lineage (GTDB taxonomy): Bacteria > Pseudomonadota > Gammaproteobacteria > Pseudomonadales > Pseudomonadaceae > Aquipseudomonas. The sequence continues at coordinate 439,886 of NZ_VOBI01000002.1, forward strand.
TCGCTGCGTGGGCGATTTTCTTCACGCCGGAGCGTGGCGCGCCGCTGTGCAGTGAACTGAGGCTGGTGCCCTCAGGCCAGTGCACGCAGCGTTCCGGCACGTGACGCCAAATGCCCAGCGGCACTTGTTCAACGCCGCCGACCACCAAATGCTGGTGATCGTCGCAGTTGGTCATGACTACGCGGAAGATTTCCAGCATCGAATTCGGGAAATCCGAGTCCCAGCCGCCGGTGCCGAAACCAACCTGGCCAAACACTTCGCGGTGATGGAACGAGAGTTTGGCGAAGGCTTTGGAAGTGGCAACGAAGTCATAGAACGTGCGGTCGTCCCACAGCGGAACGAGGGTGTTCCATAGCTCTTTGAGGCGTGGCACATCGCGGTCGCGGATGGCTTGCTGAATATCGGAGAACTGCGAGCCGGCCTCCAGTGCATCCGCCCAGGCGTCGGCTACTTCCTGGAACAGTGCAGGAAGATCCGCCAGTTTCTGTGCGTAATGGGTTTTGCCTTCCAGGTCGATCACCGTGCTGCCCGAAGCGGGGGTCAGCGGGTTCGGGAAAGGTTTGGTTTCCAGGCCGAGCTTGTCGACGTAGTGATAGAACGCAGTGGATGACACCGGGAAACGCATGCCGCCGAGCTCGGCGATGATGCCTTCAGCACCGTTGAATGCTTGGGAGCGCAGGCGACCGCCCATTTTCGAGGCTTCGTAGACGACAGGCTTGAGGCCCAGTTTCATCAACTCGTACGCAGCTACTAAACCTGCGATGCCGGCGCCGACAATCGCGACTTCGGCACCGTGGTTGTGCTCAGGAATACTGCCCAGGCCAACTGGGTGCTCGATCCAGTCGTCGAAGGCGAAAGGAAAATCCGGGCCGAAAATGGTGACTGGTTTTTTACCGTCTGCAGGATGGCGATTGTTCTTGTTCATGGCTGACCTTGCTGGCGACCCGACGCGGAATGCGCATCTGAGTATAGGAAAAGATGGCAGCCATTCTAGAGAGCGTAGAACACGTTAATAAGACGCAAAGTGTCGTCGTTTTGCTAATTGTTTGATCAGAATGACGATAGATTCCTGCACACCGTCAATGTGGGAGCGGGCTTGCTCGCGATGAGGCCCTCCCAGACACCAAAGAGCTATCGGCAAAAACTCAAACCGGCTGCCCCCGATCAATCTTGCTACTCAAGATGATCGACGTCGTTGTCTTCTCCACCCCGTCGACACTGCCAATCTGATCAAGCAACTGATCCAGCTGCTCCGGCGAATCAGTACGCAACCACGCCACGTAATCAAATTCGCCACTCACCGCACACAGTTGCTGCACCTGAGCCATCGCGCTCAGCCGACGCAGCACTTCCTTGCCCGAGCGCGGCTGCACGGTAATCCCGACGTACGCCTGCAATCCACCATCCACCACGCGTTGACCCAAACGCACGCCGTAACCGGTGATGACCTTTGCTTTTTCCAGGCGCGCCAGCCGCGAAGTGACGGTAGTGCGAGCGATGCCCAATTGCCGAGCAAGCGTGGCTACGCTCTCGCGGGCATTGATCTGCAGGGCCGCGATCAATTGGCGGTCGATTTCGTCAAGAACGGGCGGGCGAGTGTCAGGCAAGGGTGTCTCCAGCGGCACAAATCAATGGGTACGCATGTTACAGGCACATCCCGCGCAGTGGATGTTTGATCTAGTCTTAGTACCGTTCATGCCATTTCTACCTGCGACAATTTGCCATAAGTAACTAGGTGGTACATTATTCCGCGCTTGTCACAAATGGGGAAAATTTCGACATGAATAATTCTGGGGCTGCCGGCGGCAGTAAATGGTTGCTGTTGGGACTGGGTGTCCTGATTGCTTTGATCGGGCTTGGCCTGGCGGGTGGCGGCGGCTATCTGATCTCACTCGGCGGTAGCTGGTATTTCCTGCTGATGGGCCTGGCGATGTTGGTCTGCGGGCTGATGATCGCCCGCTGTAAACCGCTGGGCGCGTGGCTATATGGTTTGGCGTTGATCCTGACCGCGATCTGGGCGGTGTGGGGCACCGGTTTGGAATACTGGCCGCTGGTCTCGCGCGTGCTGACATTCGCGGTGATCGGTCTGGTTGTCGCGCTGATCTATCCGACCCTGGTGCGTGCTTCGGGCGCGACTGCGGGCCGTGGCGCTTACGGTCTGGCCGGCATTCTGGGCATCGGTGTCGTCGCAACCCTCGCCTACATGTTCGTGCCGACCCATGTGGTCAAGGCCAGCACTGAACCTGCGGTAACACCGGTCGCACCGGGCACCGAGCAGAAAGACTGGGCCCATTGGGGCAATACCACCGCTGGCAACCGCTTTGCCGCGCTGGATCAGATCAACAAAGGCAACATCGACAAGTTGCAGGTGGCGTGGACTTTCCGCACCAGTGACATTCCTGAAAGCACAGGCGCCGGCGCTGAAGACCAGAACACTCCGCTGCAAATCGGCGACACGGTCTACACCTGCACCGCGTATGGAAAAGTCTTTGCCCTGGACGCCGACACCGGAGTCCAACGCTGGAAGTTCGACCCGCAAGGCACTGCACCAAACTGGCAACGCTGCCGGGGTTTGGGTTATTCCGAATCCCTGGCTCCCACGGATAATCAGCCCACTGCCTGTACGAAACGTCTGTTTCTGCCGACCGGCGATGCGCGTCTGATCGCCATCAATGCCGACACCGGCAAGCCATGTGAAGAGTTTGGCAACAAAGGGACAGTCGACCTGACAACTGACATGGGCGAAGTGAAGCCCGGTTATTACCAGCAGACTTCAACCCCGCTGGTCGCAGGAGACGTAGTAATCGTCGGCGGCCGCGTCGCCGATAACTATTCCACCGGCGAGCCGCCAGGCGTAGTCCGTGCCTTTGACGTGCGCAGCGGTGAACTGGTCTGGGCGTGGGATCCGGGAAACCCGAACACCACCAAACGTCCGCCGGCCGGTGAGACCTATACCCGTGGCACACCGAACGTCTGGTCGGCCATGTCCTACGACGCCAAACTCGGTCTGGTGTACCTGCCAACCGGCAACGCCACACCGGACTTCTTCGGCGGACAGCGAACCGAATTCGATGACAAGTGGAACTCGTCCATCGTCGCCATCGACGTGAAGACTGGCCAGGTGCGCTGGCACTTCCAGACCACTCACCACGATCTGTGGGACTTCGATCTGCCTGCACAACCGCTGCTGTACGACGTGCCGGACGACAAGGGCGGCATGCAGCCGGCCCTGGCGCAAGTCACCAAACAGGGCGAGATCTTCCTGCTCAACCGCGAAACCGGTGTGCCGATCGCCCGCGTCGAAGAGCGTCCCGTGCCGCAGGGGAATGTGCCCGGCGAACGCTACTCGCCGACCCAGCCGTTCTCGGTGGACATGCCATCAATCGGCAATAAGACCCTGACCGAGTCCGACATGTGGGGTGCCACGCCGTTCGACCAGTTGATGTGCCGCATCCAGTTCAAAGGCATGCGCCACGAAGGCGTCTACACCCCGCCGGGCATGGACCGTGCCTTGCAATTCCCGGGCTCCCTGGGCGGTATGAACTGGGGCAGCGTCTCGGTAGATCCGAACACCCACTATATGTTCGTCAACGACATGCGCCTGGGCCTGGCCAACTACATGATCCCGCGCGACAAGATCGGCGCCGGAGCCAGCGGTATCGAAATGGGCGTCGTGCCGCAAGAAGGCACGCCGTTCGGTGCCATGCGCGAACGCTTCCTCTCGGCGGCTGGCATTCCGTGCCAGAAACCGCCGTTCGGCACGATGTCCGCCATCGATCTGAAGACCCACAAACTGATGTGGCAGGTTCCCGTCGGCACCGTGCAGGACACCGGGCCGCTGGGCATCCGCATGCACCTGCCGATCCCGATCGGCATGCCGACTCTCGGCGCCTCTCTGGCTACACAATCGGGCCTGTTGTTCTTCGCGGGCACTCAGGATTTCTACCTGCGTGCTTTCGATACCGGCAACGGCAATGAGATCTGGAAGGCTCGTTTGCCTGTCGGCAGCCAGTCCGGGCCAATGACCTATGTTTCGCCCAAGACCGGCAAGCAGTACATCCTGCTGACTGTCGGCGGTGCGCGTCAGTCGACGGATCGTGGGGACTACGTGATTGCGTACGCCTTGCCTAAGTAAAGGCTGAATCGCAGGTACGAAAAAGCCGCGCAATTGCGCGGCTTTTTTGGCTGAGCGCTACGCCATCGGCGGGATGACAAGATGGACAGCAACAGTCACTCGTAGTCGAATGCGCAATCGAGGGAAGCGAGGCAATGGACATGACGAAGAAGATGCCGCCCGTTGTACGGGACCATGCATTGCAGATTGCACATCACGAAATGGGGCACTACGTAATGGCCCGGGCCTTGGGGTTTGCTACGGGCGGCGTGACCCTGACAGTGACCATGGACTTAAGGCATCACGGTGGGGCTTCCATTACCTTGGCGCGATCCATTTCGTCGATAGGTGCGATGAAGGAGCATTTGGAAGAAAGGATGATGGTCCTCTTTGCTGGCGCTATGGCGCAGACCTTACCTTCAAAACATTCGTCCAGGAAACGCGTCGATAAGTCCAAAGCAGCAGCCATCCTCAAAGGAGAGCTCGGTTCGGAACAGGACTACGCAAAAATAAGGGAGATACGGCATTTGCTGCGCAATCTCGCCTACCCCGATACGGATCCAGCGTCGTCTGAGCGCATAGCGGCTGAGCTCAAAGAAATTACTGATCGCGTGTGGTTGCGGACTCAAACAATCGTGGAGGCATTGGCCGATACGATTACCGAATTGGCAGGAGCGCTGGTAGACGGCATGGTCATCGTGGAGCAATGGGGTAGGGCGGCGGATACGTATGAGGTGGTGCTGACGGGGGAAATGCTTGAACAGCTGCGATCAGTGCAGGCCATTCCGGCGTTAAGTGTTCGGACTGACAACTGCAGTGATACTGGTCAGCACAGAAAATAACGACTGACCGTTGCATGCTCGACAGGTCCCAAAAAGGGAGCGATAAGTCCCTTTTTGGGAATCTTCAACTCGGGTGTGGTTATGTGTTGTTCGGCTGGTTGGCTTTCCGTTTTGTCTGAACAGGAGTTCGTGTCAGCACCTTCACCACATCGTCAATCACCGCATTGCTCATTGCCGTCAGATAGTGCGCGGCCCAGGCGTGGCGGTCGGTGTCTTTTGTGTAGGCGGCATCCACGGCGAGCGCTTTGGCGAGGAACAGCAGATCGGAAGCCTGGGCCAGCGCATCGCTGATCGGGACGCCCGCGCGGACGTTGAACAGCGCTTGATTCGAGCAATAAATCAACGGCGTGAAGCCGATGGTTTTCAGTTCTGAAGGTTCGGACGGGTTTGTTTTGGTCGTGCTCAATCTCCTGGGTTCAAGGAGCCGGCACATTCGTTTCCAAGCGAATGGGTGACGGCTGTACGCAGGTTGGAAAACCGGGAACCAAGGAACCGGCACGCCCGAAGACGTCCCACGCACAGCCGCCATAACACAGGTTTCGCAGTCGTATAAAACGTCTGCAGTCGTGATGGGGTGCTGTTGCGCTACGGTTCGACGGGTTTCCAAGCCCGATCGCTGAATGGTCAGCGACGTCCGGAGAGTATCCCGTCGAAGAAAAGCCCAACAGGCAGCAAAGTGCCCAAGCGCAAGTTTCGGAGTTTGCCTACAAGGTCTTAGGGCGTCATCCGATATTGCGACACTGCAAGCAAACAAGATTAAACGTCAGATACGCAAAAGCCGCGCATTTGCGCGGCTTTCTTGTTTGGTGGGCCCACACGGACTTGAACCGTGGACCAAAGGATTATGAGTCCTCTGCTCTAACCAACTGAGCTATAGGCCCTCAGTAGGTCGCGGATTATAGCGACGGTTTCTCGGCTGTGCTATCCGAAAAATCCAATACGGCTGTACGAAGAAACGTCGCGGCAAATTCGTTGGGGGGAAGGGGCAGGCTGACGATGTAGCCCTGGATCTGCTCACAGCCTTCCGCAGCGAGGAATTGTTGTTGCGCGAGGGTTTCGACGCCCTCGGCAATGATGGTGAATTGCATGCTGCGACCGAGCGCAATGATCGCGCGAACGATGGCCGCGTCGTGGGGATCATCCGGCAGGCCGCGGACGAAAGACTGGTCGATCTTGAGAATGTCCAGCGGCAGACGTTTGAGGTAACTCAGCGATGAGTAGCCGGTGCCGAAGTCGTCGATCGCCAGTTGTACGCCCAGGTGTTTGAGTTGATGCAGTACCGCGAGCGCTTCTTCTGCCTGGCTCATGATGAAGTTTTCGGTAATTTCCAGTTGCAAGAAATCGGGTCTGAGCCGGTTGTCTTTGAGCAGTTGTTCAATCCGGCCCAGCAGGTTCGGCTGACGCAGTTGGGCGCCCGCGAGGTTGACCGACAGCGGGCCGAGGCATTCGTAGACCTGGTTCCATTCGTACATCTGCCGGCAGGCGGTTTCGAGTACCCAGTCACCGATTTGCAGGATCATGCCGTTTTCTTCGGCCAGCGGGATGAAGTGTTCCGGTGGCACATCGCCAAAGGTCGGGTGGCGCCAGCGAATGAGGGCTTCGGCGCCGACCAGGCGATGGTCATCGAGGCTGATCTTCGGTTGGTAGTAGAGGTGCAGCTCGTTGCGCTCGATGGCGCGGCGCAGTTCGTGCTCAAGCGCCACTCGTTCGCTGGCCTGAGCGGTGAGGTCGCGGGTATAGCTTTCGACCCGATTGCGGCCCTTGGCCTTGGAGCGGTACATCGCCGCGTCGGCGTTCTTGACCAGTGTGGCGACGTCACAGCCGTCCTTGGGATAAAGGCTGGTGCCGATGCTGGCGCTGATGAAAAACTCGTGCACGCCGGCCTGGAACGGCGCTGCGAAGCAATTGAGCAGCTTGGTCGCGATGTTGTCGGCGTCGCTGGCTTGTTGCAGGCCGGGCAGGAGGATGATGAATTCGTCGCCACCCAGGCGCGCCACGGTATCGATATCACGCAGTTGCTCCTTGAGACGCACGGCAATGCCCTTGAGCAGCAGGTCGCCGACCGGGTGACCGAGGCTATCGTTGATGTGTTTGAAACGGTCCAGGTCGAGGAACAATACTGCGCCCTGACCACCGTTTTCCTGCTGGTTGTTGAGCGCGGTGAGCAGTCGGCTCTCGAACAGTGTGCGGTTCGGCAGGCCGGTGAGCGGATCGTGGTGCGCCTGGTAGTCGAGTTTGGCCTGGGCGTGCTTGAGACTGGAAATGTCCGCAAACACGGCGACAAAGTGGGTGATGAACCTGTCGCGGTTGCGGACCGCGCTGATGGTCAGCCAGCTCGGGTAGAGCTCGCCATTTTTGCGTCGGTTGGAAATCTCGCCTTGCCAGTGACCTTCGGCGGTCAACTGATGCCACATCGCGGCATAGAACGCGCTGTCGTGCAGGCCCGAGGCGAGCAGGCGAGGGGTATGCCCCAGTGCTTCGCTCTCGCTGTAGCCGGTGATTTCGGTAAACGCGCGGTTGACCGCGCTGATGTGTTGTTGAATGTCGGTGATCAACACGCCCTCGGCGGTACTCTCGAACACGGTGGCAGCCTGCTGCAGTTTTTCCTGCATCAAGTGCCGCTCGGTAATGTCCCGGGCGATCGTCAACATGCAATCTTCATCGCCAATCGGCAGCGGACGGCTGGACACCTCGCAGAGTCGGATCTGCCCATCGCTGCGGCGGATATGGCAACTGAAGTCGCGGACGAAACCGTCCCGGTGCAGCAGGTCGAGCATCTGTTTGCGTTCGTTGAGATTGACCCAGATCCCCAGCTCCAGGGCCGAGCGATCCACAGACATCGCGCTGTTGAAGCCGGTAATGCGGCTGAAGCCTTCGTTGACCTCCAGCAGCAAACCGTCGCTTTGCCGGGACAGCAGCAAGCCGTCGGGGGAGGCATGGAAGGCCTTGGCGAATTTCTCTTCGGAGGTTTGCAGTTGCTGTTGGGTTTCCTTGAGTTGGCTGATGTCCCGCACGACCACTACCAGTGCCGGGGTCGTATCGAGATCGAACGGTTCTGCGGAGATCAGGCCGGTAAATACCTGGCCATTGTTACGGCGAAAGGGCATCTCCAGGTTGCGGATGCTGCCGGCCTGCAACCGCTGCAACAAGCCCGGCCCAACGCCGGCTATGCCCCAGATGTTCAGGTCGGTGGCGGTCTGGCCGATGACGTCCTCGGCCTTGAGGCCGATCTGTTCTTCGAACGCTTCGTTGACCTCCAGCAGGCAGCCGTCGGAGAGTCGTGCGATGACCAGAATGTCTGGGCATTGCTGGAACACCGAGGCGAATTTCTGTTCCGACAGGCGCAAGGCTTCTTCGGTGCGCTTGGCGTCACTGATGTCGATCATCAGCCCGCGCATCACCGGCTCATGGCCGTGTTCGATCAGGCTGACGATATCGCGCACCCAAATGCAGCGGCCGTCGGCGGTGATCACTCGGTAATCGAGACTGTGATCGCGCCCGGCCAGTACTTCGTGATCGCAAAAGGTTTGGGCGCGGGTCAGGTCGGCGGGGTGAATGATATTGCGCCAGAAGCCCGGAATCAGCCAATGGGACAACGGATAGCCGAGCAGGTCTTCGGCATGTGGCGACACATAGCTGTAGGTGAAATCGGTGATCCGCGCTTCCCAGGCGATGGCCGAAAGACTCTCCACCAGCCCGCGGTAGTGGTATTCGCTGCTGCGCAGCTCCTGTTCCAGATCGACCCGGCGAGCGATTTCCGAACTCAGTCGGCGGTTGATCCGGATCACGACCGCCAGCACGATGATCAGCACCAGCAAACCCGGCAGGCCGTAAACCAGCAGATCGGACCAGAAAGTCCGATGATCGAGGACGTTGCCGACCCAGTGCTCCTGAATGGTGTTGATTTCATCCGGAGTCATGTCCGCCAGGACTTTGTCGAGAATGCCTACCAGGATTTTGTTGTCCCGGGGCACACCCATGGCCAGTTGATAGCGATAGGGTGTCTCGCCGCTGACATAGAGGCCGTCGAGCTTGAGTTGGCGCAGGCTCCAGACACTGGAGGCAAGATCACCCACCACGGCATCCACTTCATCGGTCGCCAGCGCCTGCAATGCCGAGCTGACGTTGGGCATTGCCACCAGATTCAGGTCGGGATGTTGAGTGCGCAGCAGTTCGTGGGGGGCGTAGTTCTCCACCACGGCGATTTTCAGCCCGTACAGGTCTTCGAGTTTGCGCGGCTGGCGGCCGCCGACATGGGCCAGGATGACAATCGGAAAGTCCAGGTAGGGACGGGTGAATGACAGGTAAGCCTGGCGTTCGGGGGTCGACATGATACCCGGCAACAGATCCAGCTTGCCTTGTTTGACCTGCTCCAGGACAACCGTCCAGCTGACCGGCTCGATAGGCGTGAGCTTAATGGCCAGGCGTTGGCGGATCAGGTCGATATAGTCCGCCGCAAGGCCCTGATAGCGGCCCTGATCGTCACGAAACTCAAAGGGTGGCCATGACGCATCGACACCCAGGCGCAAGTCCGGGTGAGCCGTCAGCCAGCTACGTTCTTCGTCGGTGAGAGTCAGCGCGCCAGCCGTTGCGGTCCAGGTCAGTAGCGACAGCAAAAAAAGCACGGTCGGCATTCTGGGCATAACGGTCTCGTTATGGCTCGGGGGAATGTTTCGAGTGTAGACGGGCAATTCGGCGGGGGGGAAGTGCGGGGGATTTTATCTGTAGAAAGCAAAACCCCCGGCCTGGGCCGGGGGTTCTGTGATCACTCGTCGAGGAAGGAGCGCAAATGCTCGCTTCTCGTCGGGTGGCGCAGCTTGCGCAGCGCCTTGGCTTCGATCTGACGAATCCGTTCACGGGTCACGTCGAACTGTTTACCAACCTCCTCGAGGGTGTGGTCGGTATTCATATCGATACCGAAGCGCATGCGCAGAACCTTGGCTTCACGGGCAGTGAGGCCGGACAGAACTTCGCGAGTCGCTTCTTTAAGGCTCTCAACGGTGGCGACATCGATTGGCGACTGCATGGTCGAGTCTTCGATGAAGTCACCCAGGTGGGAGTCTTCGTCATCACCGATCGGGGTTTCCATGGAGATCGGCTCTTTAGCGATCTTCAATACCTTGCGGATCTTGTCCTCAGGCATTTCCATGCGTTCGCCCAGCTCTTCCGGGGTCGGTTCGCGACCCATTTCCTGCAACATCTGCCGGGAAATACGGTTGAGCTTGTTGATCGTCTCGATCATGTGCACCGGAATACGGATGGTGCGGGCCTGGTCGGCGATCGAGCGAGTGATCGCCTGACGGATCCACCAGGTGGCATAAGTCGAGAATTTGTAGCCGCGGCGGTATTCGAACTTATCCACCGCTTTCATCAAGCCAATGTTGCCTTCCTGGATCAGATCAAGGAATTGCAGGCCACGGTTGGTGTACTTCTTGGCGATGGAGATCACCAGACGCAAGTTCGCTTCTACCATCTCTTTCTTCGCGCGGCGGGCCTTGGCCTCACCGATCGACATGCGACGGTTGATGTCCTTGATCTCGGCGATCGTCAAACCGGTTTCGGTTTGCAGCGCGGTCAGCTTCTGCTGGCAACGAATGATGTCCGGTTGCAGGCGACCAATGGCTTCAGCGTATTTGCTTTTGCCTTTGGCCAGTGCATCGGTCCAGCTTTCGTCGACTTCGTTGCCCGGGAACTGGCGCAGGAAGTCGGCACGCGGCATACGAGCATCACGAACGCACAGTTGCATGATCGCGCGCTCTTGCTGACGCAGACGATCCAGGGCACTGCGAACACGCTCGACCAGGCCTTCGAATTGCTTCGGAACCAGTTTGATCGGCATGAACAGCTCAGCCAGCAGCACCAGCTCGGCAATTGCCAGCTTGTTGCCACGACCGTGCTTTTTCAGCGCCTTGCGGGTGACTTCCATCTGATCGGAGACAGCGCCAAAACGCTGTGCTGCGATGACCGGATCCGGACCGCTTTCGACTTCGTCTTCGTCATCGGTGCTGGCTTCGGCTTCATCGTCGTCAGTATCGTCGTCCGCTTTCACGGCTTTCGGATCAGTCGGCGGTGGCGCTTCTGCAGCAGGCGGCGCAATGCCGTCGTCCGGGTCGATATAACCGCTCAGGACGTCGGACAGGCGGCCACCTTCGGTGGTGACGCGAGTGTACTCGGAGAGAATATGGTCAACCGTGCCAGGGAAGTGCGCAATTGCGCCCATCACTTCGCGGATGCCCTCTTCAATACGTTTGGCGATTTCGATTTCGCCTTCACGTGTGAGGAGCTCTACCGTACCCATTTCACGCATGTACATGCGCACTGGGTCGGTGGTGCGACCAATGTCGGTCTCGACCGCTGCCAACGCTGCTGCTGCCTCTTCGGCCGCGGCTTCGTCGGTATCGGCGTCGGCCAGCATAAGGGAATCCTTATCTGGCGCAACCTCGAATACGTTGATCCCCATGTCATTGATCATGCGGATGATGTCTTCCACCTGTTCCGGATCTGAAATATCCTCCGGCAGGTGGTCGTTGACCTCCGCGTAAGTCAGGTAACCCTGCTCACGACCAAGTGTGATCAACTCTTTGATACGAGACTGCTGTTGCGCTTTTCCGGACATAACACCCTATCCACTGAAGGTCTTGGCGGGCAAAAAACAAGCCGAGGATTATACCTGAGCTATGACCTCACGCGCCAGTTGAGGTCGGGTTTGATACAGCCATATTGCGTTTTAATAGGTCGCGCATCTGATTTGCTATCTGAATTGCTTCCTCCGCGGTCAGTCCTGGCTGCCGTGCTTTTCTGATAAGTGCTTCCAGGCTATCCGTGTGTTGACCTGCTGATAACCTATTAATGGTGTCTAAAAACTGTTGTTCAAGGTTGTCGCCTTTAATCAGCCATTCCTTTTCCGCTAATGCTTTGAGAAGGCGTCCCTGTTCAGTACCGTGCCAGCGGGCCATCAACTGAATTGAGTTTAGCTTAGGATTTTTTTGCACGGCCTCGACAAGGGCAACCAGCAGTTGCGCATAAGTGTTGCTCTCATTGGCGAAGTGATTGGCGGTTTCTACCTTGCCGGCCAGCTCGGGATGATGAATGAGAGTGCGAAGCGCGATTAAAGTTGGGGCTTCCACTGCAATCGGTGTGCGCGGGGCGCTCTGTTGATCGCGATCCCCGCCGCGTTTGCCGTTCTTGTCCCAGGGCTTTTTGTCCCACTTCTTGCCGCCGGCGCCGGGTTTCTTCGGCGTCCATTCCTGCTGCGGCACGTACATCTCTTGTGCCTGCGGCTGATGGTAGTCGCTGTAATCCGGCATGGCGTCGTAATCGATACTGGGGTTATACGCCGGTGGCGCTTCCTGGGGAGCGCTTTGCGCCAGCTGGCTCACGGCTTCGCCGCTAAGCCCGGTAATTTCGGTCAGGCGCTGACGCATCAGGATGCGCAGGTTCGCGCCAGGGACTTTATCGATCAACGGCGCGGCGAGGGTGGCCATGTGGGCCTTGCCTTCGAGCGAGCGTGGGTCCGATTCTTCGGTCAGCTGTTGAAAGAAGTAATCCGCCAAAGGTTGGGCGTGCTGGTTGATTCGCGCGCGGAAAGCATCGGTGCCTTCGGAGCGGACCAGCGTATCCGGATCTTCGCCCTCGGGCAGGAACAGGAAGCGCGCCCGACGCCCGTCTTGCAGGCAGGGCAGGGTGGCCTCCAATGCTCGCCACGCGGCGTTACGGCCAGCCTGATCGCCATCGAAGCAGAACAGCACGTTGGGCACGACGCGAAACAGTCGCTTCAAGTGCTCTTCGCTGGTGGCCGTTCCTAGCGTGGCGACGGCGTTGCGCAGGCCTTGCTGGGCGAGGGCGATGACGTCCATGTAGCCTTCGACGACGATGATTTCGTCGAGGTTGCGGTTGTTCTTGCGCGCTTCATAAAGGCCGTAGAGTTCCTGGCCTTTATGGAATACCGGGGTTTCCGGTGAGTTCAGGTATTTCGGTTTGTCGTCGCCCAGTACCCGGCCGCCGAAAGCGATGATGCGCCCGCGACTGTCGCGGATCGGGAACATCACTCGGTCGCGAAAACGATCATAGCGTTTGCCGGTTTCGGCGTTTTCGATCAGCAGGCCGGCATCGACCATGGCTTTTTGTTGCAGGGTGTCGCTGCTCAAGTGCTTGAACAGATTGTCCCAGCCGGGTGGAGCAAAGCCGAGGCCGAAGTCCCGGGCGATTTCGCCTGTCAGGCCGCGACCTTTCAAGTAATCCACGGCGGCTTTGCGCGATGGATGGCTTTTCAGTGCCTGGCGGTAAAAGTCGGCGGCGGCGGTGAGCAGCGGGTACAGCGGCGAATCGGTCGGCTGCCGGGGTTTGTGCGGCCGTCCGCTTTCCTCGCGGGGGATTTCCATGCCGGCGGCTTTGGCCAGTTCTTCGACAGCCTGGATGAAGTCCAGGTTGTCGTGGTCCATCATGAAGCCGAGGGCGTTACCGCCAGCGCCACAGCCGAAGCAGTAATAGAACTGCTTGTCGGGACTGACACTGAAGGAGGGGGTTTTCTCTTTGTGAAACGGGCAGCAGGCGGTGTAGTTCTTGCCAGCCTTTTTCATTTGCAGGCGCGAGCTGACCACATCGACGATGTCGGTGCGGTTCAGAAGGTCGTCAATGAAGCTCTGGGGAATTAGCCCGGCCATGGCGTTCTCGTCGTCTGCGCTGAAATGGACCTAAAACGAAGGGCGGCCGAACGCGGGTCGTTGTTTGAGGCGCGCAAAATGTGCGGCTCGACCGGTGTCGTCTGCGTAATCGCTGTCGGGAAGTGTATCTGCCGAAAATCCACTGACGTTAGTACCAATCAGTATTCGACTAATTGAAAGTATTGCGCTGAAATCCGCTGCGACCAGTCGATGGTCTCGGATAGCTCATAAGCTGGCACGCAAGAAGGTGCCTTGGGCTGATCGTCGTGAGAGGAATCAGTGGGTGTGCTCGTCAGTAGCCTTGGAAGGCTCGTCAGAAAAGACGTGCACCGCTGGCAAAAGAGCCAGGTCTGACGCTGTGAAGCAAGTTTGTCTCGGTCGCGTCTGCGGCTTCGACGGTGAAGCATCAAGCGATGTCCGCAAATGCCATTAGCCCGGCTGAGGGCCGGGCTTGGCAGAAGCTTGCTACGAACGTCTGTGTATTAGTACAGACGAACGGCGCGGCGCTGTTCGCGCTGAACTTTCTTGGCGTGACGCTTAACAGCGGCTGCTGCTTTACGCTTACGCTCAGAAGTAGGCTTCTCGTAGAATTCGCGGCTACGAACTTCAGCCAGTACACCGGCTTTTTCGCAGGAGCGCTTGAAACGACGCAGAGCTACGTCGAAGGGTTCGTTCTCTTTTACTTTGACGGCTGGCATCCAGAGCTACCTTCATTCATTACCGGGGTCAACATCCTCGTGGCAAAAGAGCACTTGAAGACGTCGGTTTTTAAGGGTTGCGGATGTTAACCCCTCATCGCCCGGAATGCAAAGCCTCTGATCGAAAACCGCTAGTCGGGGCATCCCATGGCGACTATTATGCGCGCCTTCGAATTCAGCCTAAACAAGGCGCAAACCCATGCTAGTACTGGGATTAGAAACCTCCTGCGACGAAACCGGTGTCGCACTTTACGACAGTGAACGCGGCCTGCTGGCCGACGCGCTGTTCAGCCAGATAGACCTGCATCGCGCCTATGGCGGCGTAGTGCCGGAGCTGGCCTCGCGCGATCACGTCAAACGCATGCTGCCCTTGATTCGTCAGGTGTTGGCCGAGGCCGACTGCGTGCCGACCGAGATCGACGCCATTGCCTACACCGCGGGTCCTGGCCTGGTCGGGGCTTTGCTGGTAGGCGCTTCCTGCGCTCAGGCGCTGGCCTTTGCCTGGGGCATTCCCGCCCTGGGTGTGCACCACATGGAAGGTCACTTGCTAGCCCCCATGCTGGAGTCGCAACCGCCGGAATTTCCGTTCGTCGCTTTGTTGGTGTCGGGCGGTCATACGCAGCTCGTTCAGGTCGATGGAATCGGCCAATACACACTCTTGGGCGAGACCCTGGACGACGCCGCGGGCGAAGCTTTCGACAAGACCGCCAAGATGATGGGCCTCAATTATCCGGGTGGTCCGGAAATCGCTCGGCTGGCGGAGCAAGGGGTTGCAGGACGTTTCCTCTTCCCGCGTCCGATGTGCGACCGCCCGGGCCTGGCTTTCAGCTTCAGCGGCTTGAAAACCTTCGCTTTGAACACCTGGCAGCAGAGTGTCAAAGCCGGGGACGACAGCGATCAAGCCCGTTGCGACATCTCACTGGCGTTCCAGCAGGCCGTGGTGGAGACTTTGACCATCAAGTGCAAGCGTGCCCTGAAACAGGCTGGTATGAAGCGTCTGGTAATCGCTGGGGGCGTCAGCGCCAACAAGGCACTGCGCACGTCACTGGAGAAAATGCTCGGCGACATGAAGGGCGATGTGTTTTATGCCCGTCCCGAGTTCTGCACCGACAATGGCGCGATGATTGCGTTTGCTGGCTGCCAGCGCTTGCAGGCCGGGCAGCACGAAAGCCTGGCAATCAGCGTGCAGGCGCGCTGGCCAATGGAGCAATTGTCGGGGTTGTGATGAGCGGAGCTCATGCGCGGTATTTAAAAATGCCGTTCGCGCCCGGCAAACAGGTCGCGTAGATTGCCACGATGGCGCCAGACGATCAGGCCCGTGAGTGCGCTCATGGGCAGCAGTGCCGCCGGTTCCTGCCATGCAAGCAGCGGCAGGGTCAGAGGCGTTGCGATCAAGGCCGCCAGTGAGCTGGTACGGGTCAGGTAGAACGTCAGAAGCCAGGCGCATACCGCCAGCAGTAAGGCTGGCGGGTAGAGGCCCAGCAACATTCCGGCAGCGGTGGCGACACCCTTGCCGCCGCGGAAGCGAAAGTACAACGGGAACAGATGACCGATGACGGCGCAGACGCCGATCCAGGCCTGTTCTTGCAGCGAAAGGCCCGCGAAACCTGCGATCAGTACTGGCAGCAGGCCTTTGCAAAGGTCACCGAATAAGGTCAGGACGGCGAGTTTCTTGCCAGCCAGGCGCAACATGTTGGTAGCGCCGGCATTGCCCGAGCCACTCATTCGCGGATCGGGGGTACCCGTCAGGCGGCTGAGCAAAATGGCGAAGGACAGAGAGCCGAGCAGGTAGGCGAGAGTCGCCAATAACCAAAACATGCTAACTATTCCGGGCGAGGACGCCCTGATTCTAACGGCGCATTGCGCCCTTGTCGTGCAGCGGAGAAAAGTGCTTGGACAGAGTGTTTATCGAGGGCCTGGAAGTCGACACCGTGATTGGTGCCTACGACTGGGAACGAGGCATCCGACAGTGCTTGCGTCTTGACCTGAGTTTCGCCTGGGATAATCGCCCGGCCGCCGCTGGTGATGACCTGACACTGGCACTCGATTACGCGAGCGTTTCGTCGCGTATCCAGGCTTTTGCCGAGCAGGCGCAGTTCCAGCTGGTCGAGACCTTTGCCGAGCGTCTGGTTGAAGTGCTGATGAGCGAATTCCAAATCACCTGGGTGCGCCTCAAGCTGACCAAGCCGGGTGCTGTCCCGGCCGCCACTGGCGGTGTGGGCGTGGAGATCGAGCGCGGATGTCGCTGACTCAGGTGTATCTCGGGCTCGGCAGCAATATCGAGCGTGAATCCCATTTGCAGGCCGCGCTGGAAGCCTTGGCGGGCTTTCTGGTGGATATGCGCTGCTCTGCGGTGTTCGAAAGCCAGCCGGTGGGGATCAAGAGCGGACCGTTCTTCAACTTCGTGATTTCGGCTTACACCGACCTGTCGCTGATGGAGCTGGACCGCCGGTTGAAATTCATCGAAGCAGACAACGGCCGTTATGCGCCGGACCGCAAGGGTTTGCCGCTGGATATCGACGTTTTGCTGTTCGGCGATCTGGTCGGCAATTTCGATGGATTGATCCTCCCTCGCGCCGAAATTCTGAAAAATGCCTTCGTGCTGTGGCCGTTGTCGTTGATTGCGCCGGACAGGGTGCATCCGGGCGTAGGCAAAAGCTTTGCGACGTTGTGGAGCGAAGCACAGATCGATCAGGTGTTGGCGCCGGTGGCGTTTGAGTGGCGCGGTGAGCAGCTGACCCCTTCAAAACTGTTGTGATGCGGATGACGCCTTCGCGGGCAAGCCCGCTCCCACAAGGTCGACGCCGTACCTGTGGGAGCGGGCTTGTCCGCGATGCTTTTCAGGCTGACGCCGCTTCTTTGTAGGCTTTCAACGCCTTTAGTCGTTCGCGCT
The DNA here is from genome assembly GCF_008369325.1 of Pseudomonas sp. ANT_H12B. Taxonomy (GTDB): domain Bacteria; phylum Pseudomonadota; class Gammaproteobacteria; order Pseudomonadales; family Pseudomonadaceae; genus Aquipseudomonas. The sequence continues at coordinate 457,096 of NZ_VOBI01000002.1, forward strand.
TGATTGCCTCGCCCAGCTCCGGCCCCTTGAACCCCTTCTCCAGCAATGGCTGAACCGCCACGCTCCGAGCCGCAGTCGCTGCACCGCGCAAATAATCCGCCTGTGGATAACTTCGCTGCTCCAGACCTTTGCGCCCGCGCGCGTCCATCTCGCACGCCGCGATAAATTCTTCGAACCGCTGCGGTCGGCGGTAGATATCAAAACTCTGCAACAACTCCAGCAAAGTCGACGCCTTCAGCTCCAGGGCGCGATGGCCGTGGGTGTGATATTGGCCCACCAACAGCGCCAGTTCCTGACAATCTTTCGGCGCCTTGAAGCGTTCGTTGACCGCTTTGATCAGCTTCAAACCCTTGTGCTCGTGAGCAATGTGCCGCGGCCATTCCTCCTCGGGCGTCAATCCTTTGCCCAAGTCATGCAGCAGGCAGGCCCAGCGCACGGTCAGCGGTTGTTTGTTCAGCGCCGCTTGCTCCAACACGCTCAGAGTGTGCACGCCAGTGTCGATTTCCGGATGGTGAGCTTCGGGTTGCGGTACGCCGAACAACGCGTCGACTTCTGGCATCAACACCTTGAGCGCGCCACACTTGCGCAACACCTCAATGAACACTTGTGGTTTATTTTCCATCAGTGCGCGGGAGATTTCTTTCCAGCTGCGTTCCGCGGTCAAGGCCTCCAGTTCGCCTGATTCGCTGAGTTGGCGCATCAGCTCCAGGGTTTCGTCCGCGACGGTGAAACCCAGTTCCGCATAGCGCGCGGCGAAGCGGGCAACACGCAAAACACGGAGAGGATCTTCGGCAAACGCCGGAGAAACGTGGCGAAGAACACGTGCTTCGAGATCGCGTTGACCATCGTACGGATCAGTCAGATGCTGCTGATCGTCTTCAGCCATGGCATTGATCGTCAGGTCGCGACGGATCAAGTCTTCTTCGAGGGTAACTTCGGGACTGGCGTGAAAGGTAAAACCGCCGTAACCGCGTCCGCTTTTGCGTTCGGTCCTGGCGAGGGCGTATTCCTCACCGCTTTTGGGGTGAAGAAATACCGGGAAATCGGCGCCCACCGGGCGAAAGCCCTTGGCGAGCATTTCTTCGGTGGTGGCGCCGACCACGACCCAATCGATATCGGTGACAGGCTTGCCCAGCAGGCGATCGCGTACCGCACCGCCAACTTTATAAATCCGCATAAAAAACCTCCATTAGCTCGACAGAATAACCTTTGCGTCGAACTAACGGAGGCAGAAACAGAATCAAAGATGGATGACGGCAAGGTCCAGTCGGCCGTAATCGCCTTCAGCATGCTCGCTTCTGGGCGGAACATGGTGGGTTTTCATCACTTGGTCGCCTTGCAGGGTTTCCAGGTGAATGTCGAAGCCCCAGAGACGGTGCAGGTGCTTGAGCACTTCCTCGGTGGATTCTCCCAGCGGTTTGCGGTCGTGTTGCTGGTGACGCAAGGTCAGGGAGCGGTCGCCGCGCCGGTCAATGCTGTAGATCTGTATGTTGGGTTCGCGATTGCCCAGGTTGTACTGCGCCGCCAACGTTTCACGGATGATGCGGTAGCCACCTTCGTCATGAATGGCCGGCACCAGCAAGTCGTCCTTCTGGTCGTCATCGAGAATGCTGAACAGCTTCAGGTCACGGATCACCTGGGGTGAGAGGTACTGCAGGATGAAGCTTTCATCCTTGAAGCTGCTCATGGCGAACTTGATGCTCGACAGCCAGTCGGTGCCGGCAATCTCGGGGAACCAGCGATAGTCCTCTTCGGTAGGGTGTTCACACATGCGGCGGATGTCCCGGTACATGGCAAAACCCAGGGTGTAGGGGTTGATGCCATTGTAGTAGGGGCTGTCAAAGCCGGGTTGATAGACCACGCTGGTGTGGGATGTCAGAAATTCCATCATGAAGCCATCGGTGACGAGTCCTTCGTCATACAGGTCGTTCATCAGGGTGTAATGCCAGAACGTGGCCCAACCCTCGTTCATCACCTGAGTCTGGCGTTGTGGGTAGAAATACTGGGCTATCTTGCGCACGATCCGCACGATTTCCCGCTGCCATGGCTCAAGCAGTGGTGCGTGTTTTTCGATGAAGTAGAGGATATTTTCCTGAGGTTCGGCGGGGAAGCGCGCGTTGTCCTTGTCGCTGTACTTGTCCGCACCCTTTGGAATGGTCCGCCACAGGTCGTTGATCTGTTTCTGCAAATGCTCTTCCCGGTCCTTTTGCCGGCGACGTTCTTCTTCGGCGGAGATCGGATACGGACGTTTGTAGCGATCGACCCCATAGTTCATCAGGGCGTGACAGGAATCCAGCAGGTCCTCCACCGCATCGATACCGTGGCGCTCTTCGCACTGCATGATGTACTGCTTGGCGAACACCAGGTAATCGATGATCGAACTGGCGTCAGTCCAGGTACGGAACAGGTAGTTGCCTTTGAAAAAGCTGTTATGCCCGTAGCAGGCATGGGCAACGACCAATGCCTGCATGCAGATGGTGTTTTCTTCCATCAGATAGGCGATGCACGGATCAGAGTTGATCACGATCTCGTAGGCCAGCCCCATCTGCCCACGGCTGTAGGACTTCTCGGTGCTGAGGAAGTGTTTGCCGTAGGACCAATGGTTATAACCCAGCGGCATGCCGACGGAGGCGTAGGCGTCCATCATCTGCTCGGCGGTGATCACTTCAATCTGGTTGGGGTAGGTATCCAGGGCATAACGGGCCGCCAGACGACTGATTTCTTTGTCGTAGGCCTGGATCAGCTCGAATGTCCATTCGGAGCCGGTGGAAATGGGTTGGCGCTTCTGCTCTTTGGCGGTCATGTCACTAACCTGCGCTGGAAGAGTTCACGGAAGACCGGATAGATATCGCCGGCCGAGACCAATTGTTGCTGGGCAAAAGTGTCTGAGAAGGCTTCGGCAATGCGTTCGTACTCGAACCACAGGGCCTGATGTTCGCGGGGGGTGATCTCAACGTAAGTGTAGTACTGCACGAACGGCATGATCTGGTTGATCAGGATGTCGCGGCAAATCGGCGAGTCGTCGTTCCAGTTATCGCCGTCGGAGGCCTGGGCGGCATAGATATTCCACTCGTTGCTCGGATAACGTTCGGCCATGATCTCCTGCATCAGTTTCAAGGCGCTGGAAACGATGGTGCCGCCGGTTTCGCGGGAGTAGAAAAACTCTTCTTCATCCACTTCCCGGGCACTGGTGTGGTGGCGGATGAACACGACGTCGATCTTGTCGTAGTTACGCTTGAGAAACAGGTACAGCAGGATGAAGAACCGCTTGGCGATATCCTTGGTCGCCTGGGTCATGGAGCCGGATACGTCCATCAGGCAGAACATCACCGCCTTGGAGCTGGGGTTGGGTTGCTTGATGAGCAGGTTGTACTTGAGGTCGAAGGTATCGAGGAAAGGCACGCGATGAATGCGCGCGCTGAGTTTTTCGATTTCTGCTTCGATTTCCTGAATATCGCCGAAGTTGTCCGGTTCATCCCGCTTGAGTCGCAGCAGTTCATCCTTGGCTTCGCGTAATTTTGCCCGGCTGCTGCCGGATAAGGCGATTCGCCGTGCATGGGCCGAGCGCAGGGTGCGGATAATGTTGATCCGCGACGGGTTGCCCTCGTTGCTGATCCCTGCACGAACGGTCTTGAAGGTGTCGGTACCGGTCAGGTTACGCTTGACCAGGTTCGGTAGCTCAAGGTCCTCGAACATGAATTCGAGGAATTCCTCCTGGGTAATCTGGAAGACAAATTCGTCCATCCCTTCGCCCGAGTTGCCGGCCTTGCCGGGGCCTCTGCCGCCGCCACCTCCGGGCGGGCGGGCAATGTGCTCGCCGCTGGTGAATTCCTTGTTGCCCGGGTGCACGACGGTCTGCTTGCCACCGCGACCGTGGTGAAGCACCGGCTCGTCGATGTCGCGGCCGGGGATGCTGATCTGTTCGCCGTGTTCCATATCGGTAATGGAGCGCCGGCTGACCGCCTCTTCGACAGCCTTTTTGATGTGATCACGGTAACGCCGCAGAAACCGCTGACGGTTCACCGTGCTCTTGTTCTTGCCATTGAGACGTCGGTCGATCACATAGCTCATGACTGCTCCTTAGAAGCTGTCCTGAAAGGGGCGAGCGGTTATGCAACATCGGACCGGTGCCAAGGGATATTCACGCTCCCCCAAGCGCTTTTGGACGCTGCCTGAACCTCGCTACCGACTTTCGAACACCTTCCAGAGGTCTGTGTAACAGAAAATGCGTACACAGGCCTCTGGCTGACGACAACCGGTCTGACCGGCAGCGGGTTATTGTGATTTTCTGACCCGCAGGTACCACTCGGACAGCAGTCGTACCTGTTTGTCGGTGTAGCCCCGCTCGACCATCCGTGTGACGAAGTCGTTGTGCTTCTGCTGATCCTCTTTGCTGGCTTTGGCGTTGAAGCTGATGACCGGCAGCAGGTCCTCGGTGTTGGAGAACATTTTCTTCTCGATGACCACCCGCAGTTTTTCGTAGCTGAGCCAGGTCGGGTTTTTGCCGTTGTTGTTGGCTCGGGCGCGCAGTACGAAATTGACGATTTCGTTGCGGAAATCCTTCGGATTGCTGATGCCAGCCGGTTTTTCGATTTTCTCCAGTTCTTCGTTCAGCGCTACGCGGTTGAGGATTTCTCCGGTTTCCGGGTCGCGGTATTCCTGGTCCTGAATCCAGAAGTCGGCGTACAGCACATAGCGATCGAAGATGTTCTGGCCGTACTCGCTGTAAGACTCGAGGTAAGCGGTCTGGATCTCCTTGCCGATGAATTCGATATAACGCGGTGCCAGGTATTCCTTGAGGAAGCGCAGATAACGCTCGCGGGTCTCGGCCTGGAATTGCTCCTGTTCGATCTGCTGTTCCAGCACGTAGAGCAAATGCACCGGGTTGGCGGCGATTTCGTGCGGATCGAAGTTGAACACCTTCGACAGAATCTTGAACGCGAAGCGGGTCGACAGGCCGTTCATGCCTTCGTCGACACCGGCGTTGTCGCGGTATTCCTGGATCGACTTGGCCTTCGGATCGGTGTCCTTGAGGTTTTCACCGTCATACACGCGCATCTTGGAGTAGATGTTCGAGTTTTCCGGCTCCTTGAGGCGCGACAGTACGGTGAACTGGGCGAGCATCTTCAGGGTGTCAGGCGCGCAGTGAGCCTTGGCCAGCGAACTGTTGAACAAGAGCTTGTCGTAGATCTTCACTTCGTCACTGACCCGCAGGCAGTACGGCACTTTGACGATGTAGATCCGGTCGATGAAGGCTTCGTTGTTCTTGTTGTTGCGGAAGGTGTGCCATTCCGATTCGTTGGAGTGGGCCAGCAGGATCCCGGTGAACGGAATCGCCCCCAGACCTTCGGTACTGTTGTAGTTGCCTTCCTGGGTGGCGGTCAGCAATGGGTGCAGCACCTTGATCGGCGCCTTGAACATTTCGACGAATTCCATCAGGCCCTGGTTGGCCCGGCACAGTGCGCCCGAGTAGCTGTAAGCGTCGGCGTCGTTCTGCGGGTATTCTTCGAGTTTGCGGATATCGACCTTGCCCACCAGTGCCGAGATGTCCTGGTTGTTTTCATCTCCCGGTTCGGTCTTGGCCACGGCGATCTGGTTGAGGATCGACGGATAGAGTTTCACCACGCGGAACTGACTGATGTCGCCGCCGAATTCGGCCAGGCGCTTGGTCGCCCATGGCGACATGATGGTGTTGAGGTAGCGCCGTGGAATGCCGAAGTCTTCCTCGAGGATCGCGCCATCTTCGGTGGCGTTGAACAGACCCAGAGGTGATTCGAACACCGGCGAGCCCTTGATCGCGTAGAAGGGCACTTTTTCGATCAGCTGCTTGAGCTTCTCGGCCAGGGACGATTTACCGCCACCCACTGGGCCGAGCAGATAGAGAATCTGCTTCTTCTCTTCCAGACCCTGAGCGGCATGACGGAAATAGGACACGATCTGGTCAATGCATTCTTCCATCCCGTGGAAGTCTTCAAAGGCCGGATAGCGGCGGATTACCTTGTTGGAAAAGATTCGCGACAGCCTCGAGTTGGCCGAGGTGTCGAGGAGCTCCGGCTCGCCGATGGCCAGTAACAGACGCTCGGCGGCGGAGGCGTAGGCGCTGCGGTCGCTTTTGCACAGTTCAAGATACTCTTGCAGCGAGAGTTCTTCCTGGCGTGTGGACTCGAAGCGTTGTTGGAAGTGGCTAAAGATACTCATGACGTCACCTCGCTCGATACGTGGAGCCGACGCCGGATCATTCAGTCGATGCTGGCAGCGACCGAATATGCAGTCGCTGTTTACCCCCCAGAACTCTTTCGAAGCTGACGACCCCGAAAGCTACTCCCGATGACCCGCACGCCGGTGTACCGGCTCTCCCCTGTTTTGGATGGCCTGCGCTTAAGGATAGTTGCTTATTCGGGAGGTAAAGGCGAGATACGTAATTAGTTGTGGCAGACCGTTCGTCTGCCACCGCGCGAGCCCGCGGGGGCCGGGGCTTGCGCGTTACAAAAAAATTATTCGGAACTGCCTTGCGCCGTTTCCGAAGGATAAGTCGTACGCCACAACTCGAAACCGCCATCCATGCTGTAGACGTCGGAGAAGCCCTGGCTGATCAGGTACGCCGCCGCGCTCTGGCTGGAATTACCGTGATAGCAGACCACCACAATCGGTGCATCAAGATCGGCGGCACGGATGAAATCCGAGATGGAAACGTTGTCCAGATGCTTCGATCCGGCGATGTGCAGTGCAGCAAAAGTTGCCGGATCGCGGACATCGACCACCACCGCGCCTTGTTCGCGCAGGGCTTGGGCCTGTTCCGGGGGGATACGTTTGAATTCGCTCATGGCGGGCTCCTGTGGCTCGGCTGAAAGCGCAGTCTAGCGCGGGGCGCTGGCTGACGATTGTTCGGAAATTCGTGGGGCGACTGGTGGTACGGCAGCATGGCCATGCTCGTCGCATTTGCAGGACAGGCGCTCACCGGTGTCGACATTCATCAGCGTCAGGGCGCCGCCCCAGACGCAGCCGGTGTCGAGGGCCGAAATGCCTGGTTCCTGGACGTTGCCTTCCAGCGCGGCCCAGTGGCCAAAGATGATCTTCAGGCCTTTGGTCTTGCGCTCCTTGTGCTGGAACCAGGGTTTGTAGCCCAGTGGCGCAGAGTCGAGACCTTCCTTGCTCTTGAGGTCCAGCTTGCCCTCGGCGGTGCAGAAACGCATGCGGGTGAAATAGTTGGTGATTACCCGCAGGCGTGTCACACCTGTGAGGGCGTTGTCCCATTTCGCCGGATCGTTGCCGTACATGCCATCGAGGTAGGCGGGGAACAGGTTGTCGTCGCGCAGCGCAGTCTCGACTTCGGCGGCACATTTCAAGGCCTTGCGCAGCGACCACTGGGGCGGTATGCCCGCATGGACCAGGGCAGTGTCGCGCTGTTCGTCGTAGTGCATGAGCTTTTGCTGGCGCATCCATTCCAGCAATTGCGCGCAATCGGGCGCTCCCAGAATCTCGCGCAGGGTGTCAGCCTTCTTCAGGCGTTCGATGTTTTGCCCGGCGGCCAGCAAGTGCAGGTCATGATTGCCGAGCACGCACACCAGCGATTCGCGAATGCTATAGAGGAAGCGCAAGGTTTCCAGAGACTGCGGGCCGCGGTTGACCAGATCGCCCACCAGCCACAGACGATCCTTTGCCGGGTCGAAGGCGACTTTTTTGAGCAGGCACTGCAGGGCTTCAAGGCAGCCTTGCAAGTCGCCGACAGCATACGTCGCCATCAGTGCAGGGCTCCGGGCACCGCCAGACGGAATGGAGCGATGATGGCGTCGAAGTGCTTGCCGTCGTCGGCGACCATCTCATAGGTGCCCTGCATCGTACCGACCTTGGAGGTCATGACCGTACCGCTGCTGTAGGTGTGGCTCTCGCCCACCTTGATCAACGGTTGCTGGCCAACAACGCCAGCACCGCGAACCTCTTCGACATGCCCGTCACCATCGGTGATCACCCAGTGCCGCGACAACAGCTTGGCCGGTAACTCGCCATTGTTGTGCACGGTGATGGTGTAGGCGAAAGCAAAGCGGTTTTGCTCGGGTTGCGATTGTTCTGCCAGATAGCGGGTGACGACGCTGACGTCGACCTGATAACGAGGATCGGACATGCAAGAGGCCTTAAAAACGAAGCGGGACGCGGGGCGTAGCTGATGGATTTCAGTCTAGGCCAAGTATCGGGTAGTAAACCAGACATCGCGTCTGGCGTCCTACCCGATAACGCTTAAGGACAGTCAGATGTCCGCAGGCTTCTGTAGGACTTGTTCGCTGAGCTTGTCGGCCAGGCGCACGAAGGCGGCCAGATCGAGTTGCTCGGGACGCAGGCTGCCATCGACGCCAGCGGCTTCGATTTCGGCGTTGCTCAGCAGCAGCTTCAGGGTGTTACGCAGGGTTTTGCGGCGCTGGTTGAACGCTTCGCGAACGACGCGCTCCAGCACTTTGTGATCTTTGGCTGGATGCGGAAGTACCGCGTGGGGTACCAGGCGCACGATGGCCGAATCGACCTTCGGCGGCGGATTGAACGCGCCCGGACCAACGTTGAACAAATGTTCAACCCGGCAGTGATACTGAACCATGATCGACAAGCGACCCCAGTCGCCGCCGCCAGGGCCTGCCGCCATGCGTTCGACCACTTCCTTTTGCAGCATGAAGTGCATGTCGCGGATCAGGCTGGCGTTATGCAGCAGGTGAAAAATCAGCGGTGTAGAGATGTTATACGGCAGGTTGCCTACGACTCGAAGGCTACCCGGTGTTGCGTTCAGGCTGGTGAAGTCGAACTTCAACGCATCGCCCTGATGCAGGCTGAAGTTGCTCTTGCCGGCGAACTGCTGGTTGAGGATCGGGATCAGGTCCTTGTCCAGCTCCACAACGTCGAGCTGGGCTCCGCTGTTAAGCAGGCCCTGGGTCAGGGCGCCCTGGCCCGGCCCGATTTCCAGCAGGCGATCTTCGGCCTTGGCATGGATGGAGCGCAGGATGCGGTCGATAACGCCGGCATCGTGGAGGAAGTTTTGGCCGAAACGCTTGCGCGCCCGGTGTTGATAATGCTCGGTCATAAACGGGTCTCGGCCATCTGGTAGGCGGTTTCCAGGGCGACTTGCAGGCTGCCGGTGTCGATTTTGCCGCTGCCGGCCAGGTCCAGGGCGGTGCCGTGGTCGACCGACGTGCGGATGATAGGCAAGCCGAGGGTCACATTGACTGCCGCGCCGAAGCCTTTGTACTTCAGCACGGGCAGACCCTGGTCGTGGTACATCGCCAGCACCGCGTCGCAGTGCTCCAGATATTTGGGGGTAAACAGAGTGTCGGCGGGCAGGGGACCGCGAAGGTCCATGCCCTCGCCGCGCAGGCGCTCTAATGTAGGTTCGATGATGTCGATTTCTTCATGGCCCAGGTGTCCGCCTTCACCGGCATGGGGGTTGAGCCCGCATACCAGGATGCGTGGCTGGGCAATGCCGAATTTTTCTTGCAGATCGGTGTGCAGGATTCGCGTAACCCGTTCCAGCCGTTCCGGCGTGATCGCATCGGCAATCTCGCGAAGGGGCAGGTGAGTAGTGACCAGCGCCACGCGCAAACCGCGCGTCGCGAGCATCATCACCACTTGCGCGGTATGGGTCAGGTCGGCGAGAAACTCCGTGTGCCCGGAAAAGGCGATACCGGATTCGTTGATTACACCCTTGTGCACGGGCGCGGTAATCATGCCGGCAAAATGCCCGTCGAGGCAGCCTTGGCCGGCACGGGTCAGGGTTTCCAGCACGAAAGCCGCATTGGCCTTGTCCAGTTGCCCGGCGGTGACCTTGGCGTTCAGCGGCGTATCCCAGACGTACAGGCTGTTGGCTGGCGCGGGTACATCCGGCCAGTTATCCGGTGTGACCGCCAGCAAATCGACAACCACGCCCAGCTGCGCGGCCCGCTCAAGGAGCAGCTCGCGGCTGGTGATGGCAATCAGGGGGTGTGGCTGGGGCTGCGAGGCTAGCAGCAGGCACAGGTCAGGACCTATGCCGGCCGGTTCGCCGGGTGTCAGCGCGAAACGTTTGGGTTTCACTGCACTGCCTGGTCTGCACCAGGGAGTTTGATCTCTACATACGCTTCGTCACGGATCTGACGCAGCCAGGATTGCAGCTCTTCGTCGTATTTGCGGTTACGCAATACGGTCATCGCTTGCTGTTCACGAGCCTGGGCGGTGCTGTCGGTAGCGCGACGGCCAATGACTTCCAGGACGTGCCAGCCGTATTGGGTCTGGAACGGCTTGGACAGCTGACCTTGCGGGGTCTTGGCCATCACTTCGCGGAATTCAGGGACCAGCGCGTTCGGGTCGATCCAGTTCAGGTCGCCGCCGTTGAGGGCAGAACCCGGATCTTCCGAGTAGCTTTTCGCCAGTTCGCCGAAATCTTCGCCCGCTTCGATACGGGTGTAGAGCGACTCAGCCAGAGCCTTGGTCTTTGCTTCGTCGCGGATCGGGCTCGGTTTGACCAGGATGTGACGCACGTGCACTTCGTCGCGCACCTGGGTTTCACCGCCACGCTTGTCGAGAATCTTCAGGATGATGAAGCCCCCCGGCGTGCGCATTGGCTGGGTAATGTCGCCAACAGTCATAGTGCTTAGCATGCGATCGAACGGAGGTGGCAATTGAGCGGCTTTACGCCAGCCCATGTCGCCGCCTTCCAGTGCGGTTTCGCTGGCGGATTTGGCGATAGCCAACTGACCGAAGTCAGCGCCTTGCTTGAGCTGCTGGTAAACCGCGTCGGCTTGCTTGGCGGCATTCTGAATGGCGTCGGAGTTGGCGCTTTCCGGCGTAGGAATCAGGATGTTGGCCAGGCGAAACTCTTCGGACAACTGCATTTTGCCGAGGTCGGATGCGAGGAAGTTCTTCACTTCCTGCTCGGAAACCTGGATGCGTTCGGCCACCCGACGCTGACGTACACGGCTGATGATCATCTCGCGGCGAATCTGGTCACGAGCGTCGTCATAAGACAGACCGTCGCGTGTCAGGGCGGCGCGGAATTGATCCACAGTCATGTTGTTGCGCTGGGCAATGGTGCCGACAGCCTGGTTCAGTTCTTCATCGGTAATGCGGATGCCGGAACGTTCGCCGATCTGCAGTTGCAGGTTTTCGACGATCAGACGCTCAAGCACCTGCTGATCCAGCACCCCGGGCGGCGGCGCGGCAGCACCGCGTTTGGCGATGGTTTGCTGAACTTCATGAACACGTTGGTCCAGTTGGCTCTGCATGACCACGTCGTTGTCGACAATGGCCACCACTTTATCGATGGACTGTACCGCGGCGTTGGCCGCGGTACCCAGGAACAGCGCGCCCAGCATCAGCGGGCGCAGACAATCAGAAAGCTTGGTCTTCACGTTCACGATAACCTTGGATGCCTTTGTCGAGGAAGCTCTCTACTTTGGCGCCGGTGAGGCCGCCGAGTCCCTTCAGAACAATTTGTAGGAAGATGCCGTGGTCGCCTTTTTCGTTTTCCGGGGCGTTCTGACTGAACTCGTCATACGAAACCCAGTAACGGTTGATCAGGCGCAGTTTCCAGCAGCAGTTGTCGTACTCGAAACCACCGAAAGCTTCCAGGGTACGGTTACGGTTGTAGTCATACTGCCAGCGGCTGATAGCGTTCCATTGCGGCACGATCGGCCAGATCACCGAGAAATCGTGCTGCTGAATCTTGTAGTAGTCCTTCACGTAGCCAGGTTGGCCCGGGGTGCCGTAGTCACCACCGCCCACCGACCATTTACCGGTGTTCTGGTCGTAACGGACCTGATCGTTGCGATAGCGATAGCCGGCGTTGATGACCTTGTTCGGGTTGTCTTCAGGCTGGTAATGGAACATCGCGCTGCCTGAGCGAGGGCTGCGGCTGTCCGGGTCCCAGTTGTAATCGGCCGTGGTGCGCCAATCACGGTTCCAGCGGTATTCATATTCCAGCGCATACGGGGAGACATTAGCCTGCGCATCGTCGCGGGTTTTTGCATCGATGCCCGGCAACTGGACTTCACGATCCTTGAAGTACAAGGCTTGGCCGACGCTGATGCGTTGACGTTCGAAGCCATTGTCTTCGATCCAGCGGTTGGTGACGCCCAGCGACAGTTTGTTCTCGTCGCCGACGCGGTCGGCGCCGGAGAAGCGGTTGTCGCGGAACAACGACGCATAGTTGAAGGTGTATTCGCTGGTGTCGAAGACTGGAATGTCTTCCTGGTCCTCCTCTGGGACATAGAGGTAGAACAGGCGCGGTTCAAGGGTCTGGCGATAGTTCTTGCCGAACCATTGGGTGTCGCGATCGAAGTACAGGCCACTGTCGATGCTGGCAATCGGGACGCCACGATTCTGATTGGTGCCAAAGGTGCCGTTGAGTTTGTCTTGTTCCGCGTTTTGCGCGGCAACCTGGTTTTTCCCGGTACCGTCCAGATCCAGCTGATACTGCGTGTACTGGTACTTGAGCGATGGCTTCAGGAAGCCATACGTCCAGTTCAGCGGCAGGCTGACAGCTGGCTTGAGGTTGAGACGATCGCCAGTGGCGCGCGCCAGGCCGGCGACGTTCGTGTCCAGACGCGGGGAAACTTCGCCGTCTTCATCGGTGAAGGTGCCGGTTTCAAGATCACGGTCAAATCGCACGATTTCAGTTTCGTACGAGAAATCCAGCCCGTTCGGGTGATACGGCAGTGCACCGTTGAAGGTGATCTGCGGCAAACGGTTATACGGAGTGATGTTCGATACGGTCGCCAGCTGATACGCCTGGGCATTGAGGCGAGCGGTGTAACTGTCGCCGCGATAGGTAACAGACCCCTGCTGGTTCACATAATCTTCGCTTTTCACCCCAATCTGATCAGTTTGCAGATCCTGGAAGTAATAAGGATCGCTGATCTTGGTGTAGTCGACTTGCGTGAGGACCCGCGAATCCAGACCACCCTTGTGCTGCCAGTTATACATGTAGCGGTTTTTCTGGTAATCGGTCTGCTTGCTGCGATCAGTGTCTTCGTCATTGAGATACGCAGCGCCGAACTGACCTTCACTGGACGGGGTCAGGTAGCGAAACTCGCCTTCCACCAACATGCCACGCTTGCTCATGTAGCGCGGGTACAACGTGGCGTCGTAGTTGGGTGCCAGGTTGAAGTAATACGGTGTGACCAGCAGGAAGCCGGTATCGGTGCCGGTGCCGATAGTCGGCGGCAGGAAGCCGGACTGGCGACGGTCGTCGATCGGGAAGTAAATGTACGGCGTGTACAGAACCGGAATGTCCTTGACCCGCAGCGTCACGTTGGTCGCGGTACCGAAACCGGTGGCCGGGTTCAAGGTGATGTTGTTGCCCTTGAGCTGCCAGGCATTGCTGTTCGGTTCGCACGTGGTGTACGTACCATCCTTGAGGCGGATGATCGCGTTCTCGGCACGTTTGGCGTACAGCGCGTTACCGCGGATACGGGATTTGTGCATCACGTATTCGGCGTTGTCGACCTTGGCTTCACCGGTGTCGAGCTGCACATCGGCGTGATCGCCCACGATCAGTGCGCCGTTGTCCCGAACACGCACGTTGCCGCTTAGTTCGCCACGGCTCTCGGCCTGGTAGAGGTTCGCTTCGTCGGCTTCGATCTGCATGCTGCCCTGACGCATGACCACGTCACCGGCCAGAGTAGCGATCTGCTCATCCTGCTTATAGCGGGAGGCCTTGGCGCCGAGATAGGTCGGGGCGTCACTTTTATTCGTCTTGTCATTCATGCCAGGACGAATCGGTTCGATATAGGAACCAGCGCAGTAAGGACCGGTTTCGGCCAATTGCGCTGCCGTGAGGTTCTCACGTGGAACCCAGTCGAGGTGGCTGTAGTCTGCACTACGCGACTTCAGGCCGCGGCCCTTGGACTCGGTAACGAGAACAGGCTTGGCACCGGTGTCTTCGCTGGCGCCGGTCTCGGCTGCAGGCTCGCCATTGGCGGTGACTGCGCTGCCGTCATGGGTGGGGCGCGGTGGCAATGCCGCCGCAGGCGCTTTTGGCGCACAGTCCCAGGCACCCGAAGCAGAGACTGAGCAGTCATACTGTTCCGCGGCGACCACGAACGAAGTGGCTAGAGGTTGCAGGGCCAGCAGACTGCCGGTTACCAACAACGGAAATTTTTTACGAAACGCGGGGGATTTCAATGCCATCTTATTAGTCCGGGCTTCCTGCGTGCCATCTGCCCGCGGTGTGGGCCGCACGCCTCTCGATGGTCTGAAAAAGATGCTGGATAATAAAGCATGACCCGCTTGACGGCTAGCGCCGTCGGAGACCCTTGCAATGCCTGACCAAGATGTACGTTTGCAACACCTGAAAGTTTGGCTCGATCAGCAGTTGGCTATCCTCTTTGCAGAACAAGGCTGGGGCGTCGTACCCCCGGCCACGTTGACCGCGGCCAGTAGTGATGCGAGTTTTCGACGCTATTTCCGCTGGGAAGGCGAGGGCAGAAGTTTCGTCGTAATGGACGCGCCACCGCCCCAGGAAAACTGTAAACCCTTCGTGGATATTGCTTTTTTACTGGCGAAATCCGGAATTAACGTACCGGAAATTTACGCCGAAGATCTCGAACGCGGATTTCTTTTGCTCAATGACCTGGGCAACAAGACTTATCTGGACGTGATTGACAGCGAAAATGCCGACGATTTGTTCAAGGATGCCCTGCAGGCACTGCTGGCTTTTCAGCAATTGCCGATGGTTGCACCGTTGCCAAGTTATGACGTGGCCTTGCTACGGCGCGAGCTGGAATTGTTCCCCGAGTGGTACGTGAAGCGCGAGTTGGGCATCGAATTCGATTCCGCTCAGCAAATACTTTGGCAGAACGTCACTGACCTGTTGATCGACAGTGCCTTGGAGCAGCCGAAAGTCCTGGTGCATCGCGACTACATGCCGCGCAACCTGATGCTCAGCGAACCAAATCCCGGCGTGTTGGACTTCCAGGATGCGGTCTATGGCCCCGTGACCTACGACGTGACCTGCCTGTTCAAGGACGCGTTCCTCAGTTGGCCCGAAGAACGAGTGCACAGCTGGCTGGAAGATTACTGGCAACAGGCAGGCGATCTCGGGATCCCGGTTCAACCCGACTTCGAGGATTTCCTGCGTGCCAGCGACCTGATGGGCGTGCAGCGTCACCTGAAAGTGATCGGCATTTTCGCCCGCATCTGCCACCGCGATGGGAAGCCGCGGTACCTGGGTGATGTGCCTCGTTTCTTTGCTTATATAGACGCCGTGATCGCCCGTCGTCCTGAACTGGCTGAACTGGATGTGTTGCTGGCCAGTCTGCGCGCTGGAGCAAATGCATGAAGGCGATGATTCTGGCGGCAGGCAAAGGCGAGCGCATGCGCCCGTTGACCCTGACCACGCCAAAACCACTGGTTCGCGCTGGCGGTGTGCCGTTGATCGAGTATCACTTGAAGGCCTTGGCGATTGCCGGGTTTACCGAGGTTGTGATCAATCACGCTTGGCTCGGCCAGCAGATCGAAAATTACCTGGGCGACGGCTCGCAATACGGCGTACGTATTCAGTACTCGCCGGAAGGTGAGCCGCTGGAAACCGGCGGCGGGATTTTCCGCGCATTGCCGCTGTTGGGTGATGAGGCTTTTGTGGTGGTCAACGGTGACATCTGGACCGACTACGACTTCAGCGTTCTGCATCAGCCTATCGTCGGGCTCGCTCACCTGGTGTTGGCGGACAACCCGGCCCATCACCCGACCGGGGATTTCAGTCTGGTCGACGGACACGTGCGCGACGGTCTGCCGGACACCTCAACCCTGACCTATAGCGGCATCGCCGTCCTGCATCCGCAGCTGTTCGACGGGTGCTCGGCCGGCGCCTTCAAGCTTGCACCGCTGCTGCGCAAAGCCATGGCCGATGGACAAGTAACCGGCGAACACCTGAATGGACACTGGGTGGATGTCGGCACTCATGAACGTCTGGCTGAAGTTGAAACTTTGATAGAAGCGAGACGCTGACATGCTGTGGCCAGGGACTCTGATTGGAGCCGGAGCGGGCTTTGCCATAGCCAGCATTCCGGGGGCCATGCTCGGCGCCTTGTTGGGGCAGGCGCTGGATCGGCGTTTGAACCTGCGAAGTTGGGGGCACTTGCGAGAAAAGCTGGGTGGTCGCCCGGTGTTACGCAACGATGAGTTGCTGTTTGTGTTGTTGGGACGGCTGGCCAAGTGCGACGGGCGGGTGTTGGATGGCCACATTCAGCAGGCTCGTCAGGAAATGCGTTCGCTGGAAATGAGCGAGTCGGCGCAGCGCCGGGCGATTGCCGCGTTCAATCGGGGCAAGTCGGGACACGACCGGTTGCGCGGGTATCTGCGCCGCTTGAGTGCTCAACCGCATGCGGCAGAAGGCGTCTTGCGCGCCTGTTGGCGGATGGTCTGGGCTGATGGTCGTGCCGGCGGCAGTGAACTTGAGCTGATTGCCCAATGGGGCAAATGGCTGGGGTGGACGCCCCATCAAGTACAGGCGTTGGCAAGCGACTACTCGCCGCAGAAACGGCCACTGGTCACCAGCACTGTGACTTATCAGGACGCCCTGCGACTGTTGGGCGTGTCCGCCACCAGCGAGCCTGCGCAGATCAAACGTGCCTATCGGCGTCTGCTCAGCCGCCATCACCCAGACAAGATTGCCGGCAGTGGTGCATCAGCGTTGCAGGTGCGTGAGGCCACCGACAAGACTCGCGAACTGCACAATGCCTACACGTTGATTCGTCAGCGGCGGGATTTTCGGTAGCAGGGAAGGTTGGTGTTGTTTGTGATGCCGCCATCGCGGGCAACGCGGTTGTTCAGTCTGTCGCTGGCTGAGGACTCAACCACCCACGCACCCGGCGAAACAGCTGTTCCTGCTCTGCTTTGGTATTACCAGGCAACGCCTTGAGCGACACCTGGCTGAACCCCGAAGTTTTCAATCGCTTGCTGGCCTGCAAGCGCTCCAGCGCCAAATTGCGATCCTGCGGCTTATCCATATAGAAGATGTCGGCAGTAGGCAGTTTCAAGGTTGGCGTCAATTCGACCAGCTCGGGTTTTGCCTTGACGGGCGTTTGCGCGGCGACCATCACGAATTTCTCTACTTGCGATGGCTGCCTCTCGCTCAGGTATCGCGCCGCCCAGTAAGCACCGGTGCCATGACCCAATACCACGATGCTGCGAGCGCTTTGCTGTTCGGCATAGGCGATGGCAGAGTCAATGCGGGCGAAGATGCGCTCGGCATCGGCTTTGTCCTGTTCCTCGGTGGTTTCGGCGATCGCCTTGTCCGCCACATCCGCTTCACCGCCCGCCGCTTGCTCGATGGGTGCTGCCGTGGTCGAGTCTTTACTGCCTGCGTCAGGGGCTTTGGGCGTTGGGGCGACTTCTGCAATACGTGGCGCAATGGCATCGCTTTGCAGGTCGGGCAAGGTGATACTCAGGCTGCTCCACTCGGCGTCGGGCAATTTATGTCGCAATGGACCGATTACTTGCGGCCAGTCAACTGTTTCGCCGGCGCCCGGGATGATAATCACCGCGCCTTTGGGTTCGGCGGTATTCGCCGGTTTCCACAAGGCCAGAAAGGTATCGGGGCCCGCTTGCAGTTGTTGCTGTTCTTGAGCAGGGATTTTTCGCACAAGTGCCGCCGCTTCTTCCTGACTACGCTCAAGCAGCGGCTGACGCTCCGCCGGTTTTTCTTCTGCGGGTGTTTGCGCAGCAGGTTCCGGATCGGCCGCCTCGACGGAAAAGGCGCAAGGCAGGATCAGCGACAGGCACAATGCTGGCAGTGCCAGGCGGTAGACAGGGGGCATCGGATATTCCAGGCCAGAAGTTATTCCGGCAGCCTAATGGGTTGGTCAGTATTTGTCAGTGTGTGAGATTTCGATGATGCGTTTTCACTGCCTGTGGGTTATCGGCTGTTTGTGGTTTCCCTTGATGGGATGGGCGGCGCCCGCGCCACCGGTGCACGTCGTGTCGTTGTCCGCGGGCCAGCAACAATGGCTCTCGCAGCACGACGAATTGCGCGTCGGGCTGGTATTGCAAGCGCCTTATGCCCAATACGATCGGCGTTTGCAGCGTCTGTCCGGGGTTAACGTCGAGTTGATGAAATGGCTGGCCAAGGCGCTCAAGGTCGAGCTGAGCTGGCGTAACTTTCCCGATCTGGCGCAATTGGAGGCCGCGGCGCGCGAGGGCGAAATCGACATTGCTCCGGGGCTGACGCAAACACCGGGAGGGCTGCGCCTCTGGCAGTTTTCCGATCCGTACATGCGGGTCCCGCAACTGGTGGTCAGCGACCAGAAAGGCGCCGGCGTGGTGGAGCTGGAAAAACTCGACCGCCAGACCCGCGTCGCCGTGCGCATGCCCGGTGCTACCGCCGATTACCTGCGCAGCAATTACCCTCACCTGAACCTTCAAGGCGTACCGATCGAGCGTCAGGCACTGCAACTGTTGCTGAGTCAGCAAGCCAGTTATGCCGTCGTCGACGAAGCGCAACTGGGACGCCTGTCTGCCGAGCCGGAGTTCGCCGGGCTGGCAGTGGTGGGTGACATCGGCCTGCCGCAATTGCTGCGAGTGGCCACGCGGCGGGACTGGCCGGAGCTGGCCGGTATCGTTGAAAGCGCGCTGCGGGCGATCCCGGCGAAAGACCTGGAACAACTGCACAATCAATGGCTGCAACCCAAGTACCCGCGACTGACCGAGTCTCCGGGTTTCTGGCAAAACCTCTGCCTGCTGTTGCTGGTGTTGACGCTCAGCAGCATGGCCATCGTGTTCTGGCAGCGCCGGCAACAGCACAGTCTGGAGCATCGGCTGCTGGCGGCGCGCGAAGACATTGCCTTGCGTGCCGCCAGCGAAGAGGCTTTGCGGCTGACGCAGTTTTCCATCGATCAGAGCACCGTCGGCATTCTCTGGGTCAACTGGGACAGCCACGTGCGCTACGCCAACCGCGCGGCGGAAACCATGCTGGGCTATCCGGCGGGCGGGATCATCGACAGGCCGTTGATTGATTTCGAACCTGACTTGCACATGGACCGCTGGTTGAACCTGTGGAAACGTGCCCGCGCCAGCGAAGAGGGGCCGCAAAGTTTCGAAACCAATTGTGTGCGGGCGGATGGCAGCATCCTGCCAGCGGATGTTTCGCTGAGCTTCTTGCGGTTTCGCGATGGCGAATATCTGGTGGTGTACCTCAATGACGTCACCGAGCGCCGCCGTGCCCTCGCCGCGTTGCAGGAAAGCGAAGCACGTTTGCAAGGGATTGCCGCCAACGTTCCCGGATTGGTCTTTCGACTGGAGCGAGCACCGGTGACAGGGCAGATCGATTTTGCCTACATCAGTGAAGGCAGCGAGAGCCTGTCGGGCTACTCGCCAGCCACCCTGGCCCATCGTGATAAAGGCTTGCGCAGCCTGGTGCACCCGGACGACAAGGCCAGTTATCACCAGACTCAAGACCATGCGCTGGACACCGACAGTGACTGGTCGTGGCAAGGGCGAATCCTGACTCGTCAGGGTGAGCAACGCTGGGCCGAGATCAAGGCCATTACCCGTCGACTCGAAGATGGCGCGTATGTCTGGGACGGGATCGTCTGGGACATCAGCGAGAGCAAACGCATCGAACTGGAACTCGCCAGCTCCCGGGAGCAACTGCGTGAGTTGTCCGCGCACCTGGAGAGCGTGCGGGAAGAGGAAAAGGCTCGCATCGCCCGGGAAGTTCACGACGAGCTGGGTCAGATGTTGACCGTGTTGAAGCTCGAAACGTCCATGTGCGAACTGGCCTACGCCCAGCTCGACCCCGGTCTGAACGAGCGACTGAACAGCATGAAGCGCTTGATCGCTCAGCTGTTCCAATTGGTACGCGATGTGGCCACTGCTTTGCGGCCACCGATTCTCGATGCCGGGATCGCCTCAGCCATCGAATGGCAGGCCCGGCGCTTCGAGGCGCGTACACAAATTCCGTGTCTGGTGCAGGTGCCGGATAATTTGCCGGCGCTCAGCGATGCCAAGGCCATTGGCCTGTTCCGGATCCTTCAGGAAGCGCTGACCAATGTCATGCGCCATGCCCAGGCGCATACTGTCGAACTGACACTGGCCCTTGAGGGCGACAAGTTGTGTCTGACCGTCAGCGATGATGGCGTAGGATTTGTCCCCGCCACCGGCAGGGCGACATCCTTTGGGGTGGTCGGCATGCGTGAGCGGGTGCTGATCATGGGCGGGCAGTTGTCGCTTGAGAGTGATCTGGGGGAGGGTACGACCCTGATTGTGAGTGTGCCGGTGGATACAGCCTGAAACATTTGTGGTGGTTGGTTTGACGCCTTCGCGAGCAGGCTCGCTCCCACAGGGGGCTTGTGTACGTCGCCGATCAAATGTGGGAGCGAGCCTGCTCGCGAATGATCCTGAATCTGGAGAAGAACGTGATCCGTGTACTGGTAGCCGAAGACCACACCATCGTCCGCGAAGGTATCAAGCAACTGATCGGCCTCGCCAAGGACTTGCTGGTAGTAGGGGAGGCGAGCAATGGCGAGCAGTTGCTCGAGACCTTGCGTCATGTTCCCTGCGAAGTGGTCTTGCTGGACATCTCCATGCCTGGAGTCAATGGTCTGGAAGCGATTCCGCGGATTCGCGCGCTGAACAATCCGCCGGCGATCCTGGTGTTGTCGATGCACGACGAAGCGCAAATGGCCGCCCGCGCGTTGAAGGTCGGCGCCGCCGGCTACGCGACCAAGGACAGCGATCCGGCGCTGCTGCTGACGGCGATCCGCAAAGTCGCGGCCGGCGGGCGTTACATCGACCCGGACCTGGCTGACCGCATGGTCTTTGAGGTCGGCCTGACCGATTCGCGGCCGCTGCATTCATTGCTCTCGGAGCGTGAGTTCTCGGTGTTCGAACGCCTGGCTCAGGGCGCCAACGTCAACGACATCGCCCAGCAACTGGCCTTGAGCAGCAAAACCATCAGCACCCACAAGGCGCGGCTGATGCAGAAACTCAACATCACCTCCCTGGCGGAACTGGTGAAGTACGCGATGGAGCACAAACTTCTCTAAGAACACCGCTGTCCCCTGTGGGAGCGAGCCTGCTCGCGATAGCGGACTATCAGTCGACATTAATGTTGAATGTCAGACCGCAATCGCGAGCAGGCTCGCTCCCACAGGGATAGTGGTCGCATGCCCATTTACGACATCCTGCAAAGCCGCTTTTGCCCATTCTTGCGGCTTGCAGCTTCAAATTCGCCGCCGCTTCTATCCAATCCCGCCATCCTTGTAGGGCAATCCCTACCCCCAACCTTCCATCCCGCTGAGGCCATTCTCTCCTGCGCCCCGATTTGCGTGGTCAGCAGCGTCCACTAGGCTTAGTCCACAGCAGTCATCACAACAAAGGTGTGGGTATGAGCCAGGTCGATTCAAGCGCAGGGGCCAGCGATATTCTGGTCAGCTTTCGTGGAGTGCAAAAAAGCTACGACGGCGAGTACCTGATCGTCAAAGACCTGAACCTGGAGATTCGCAAAGGCGAATTCCTAACCTTGCTCGGGCCGTCTGGCTCCGGCAAGACCACCAGCCTTATGATGCTCGCCGGTTTCGAAACGCCGACCGCAGGCGAAATCCAGCTTGCCGGGCGTTCCATCAACAACGTGCCGCCACACAAGCGTGACATCGGCATGGTGTTCCAGAACTACGCGCTGTTCCCGCACATGACCGTTGCCGAGAACCTGGCGTTCCCGCTGACCGTGCGCGGCTTGAACAAGAGCGATGTCAGCGACAAGGTCAAAAAGGTCCTGAGCATGGTCCAGCTCGATGCGTTCGCCCAGCGCTACCCGGCGCAACTCTCCGGCGGTCAGCAACAGCGCGTGGCTCTGGCCCGGGCGTTGGTGTTCGAGCCGCAACTGGTGCTGATGGACGAACCCCTCGGCGCACTCGACAAGCAACTGCGCGAGCACATGCAGATGGAGATCAAGCATCTGCACCAGCGACTTGGCGTGACCGTGGTCTACGTGACTCACGACCAGGGTGAAGCCCTGACCATGTCCGACCGTGTGGCGGTGTTCCACCAGGGTGAAATCCAGCAGATCGCCGCGCCACGCAGTCTCTATGAAGAGCCAAAAAATACCTTCGTCGCTAACTTCATTGGTGAGAACAACCGCCTCAACGGCCGCTTGCACAGCCATACCGGCGACCGCTGTGTGGTGGAGCTCGGTCGCGGTGAGAAGGTTGAAGCCCTGGCCGTCAACGTCGGCAAGACCGGCGAACCCGTCACGCTGTCGATTCGCCCGGAACGCGTCAGCCTCAACGGCTCGAGCGAATCCTGTGTCAACCGCTTCTCAGGGAGGGTGGCGGAATTCATCTATCTGGGCGACCACGTCCGGGTTCGCCTGGAAGTCTGCGGCAAGACCGACTTCTTCGTGAAACAACCGATTGCCGAGCTCGATCCCGCGCTGGCAGTCGGCGACGTGGTACCGCTTGGCTGGCAGGTCGAACACGTTCGCGCGCTCGACCCACTTCTAGAGGCGAACTGATCGCCCCCTGCTACACCAACCCTGCACGTGGAGAGAACAATAAATGTTGAGATCCCTGAAATTCACCGCTTTGGTCATGGGCATGATCGGCGCGGCACACGCGATGGCGGCGGGCCCGGACCTGACCGTGGTGTCCTTTGGCGGGGCGAACAAGGCAGCGCAAGTCAAAGCCTTCTACGCACCGTGGGAAGCGGCAGGCAACGGCAAGATCGTGGCGGGCGAGTACAACGGTGAAATGGCCAAGGTCAAAGCCATGGTCGACACCAAGAGCGTGTCCTGGGACCTGGTAGAAGTTGAATCGCCAGAACTGTCTCGCGGTTGCGACGAAGACATGTTCGAGCAACTGGATCCTGCACTGTTCGGCAAATCCGAAGACTACGTCAAAGGCGCTATCCAGCCCTGCGGCGTGGGCTTCTTCGTGTGGTCGACCGTGTTGGCCTACAACGCCGACAAGCTGAAAAGCGCACCGACCAGCTGGGTGGATTTCTGGGATACCAAGAAATTCCCGGGCAAACGCGGCCTGCGTAAAGGCGCCAAGTACACCCTGGAATTCGCTCTGATGGCCGACGGCGTTGCGCCGAAAGACGTCTACAAAGTACTGGCCGGCAAAGACGGTCAGGATCGCGCGTTCAAGAAACTCGATGAGCTGAAACCCAGCATCCAGTGGTGGGAAGCCGGCGCACAACCGCCGCAATACCTTGCTTCCGGTGACGTGGTCATGAGCTCGGCCTACAACGGCCGGATCGCTGCCGTGCAGAAAGAAAGCAACCTGAAAGTGGTCTGGAACGGTGGTATCTACGACTTCGACGCATGGGCCATTCCAAAAGGTCTGGACAAGACGCGTGCCGAAGCGGCGAAGAAATTCATCGCGTTCTCGGTACAGCCGCCGCAGCAGAAGATCTATTCGGAAAACATCGCCTACGGCCCGGCCAACATCCAGGCCGTACCGTTGTTGAACAAGGATGTCCTGAAAGACATGCCGACCACCCCGGAAAACATCGCCAACCAGGTGCAGATCGACGTCAGCTTCTGGGCTGACAACGGCGAGCAACTGGAGCAGCGCTTCAATTCCTGGGCTGCGAAGTAAACAATCCCCGGTGGTTTGAACACCGCAATCCTTGTGGGAGCGAGCTTGCTCGCGATAGCAGTGGGGCAGTCAACATTGATGTTGAATGTAATGCCCCCATCGCGAGCAAGCTCGCTCCCACAGGTTGTTTGTATGCCTCTGTAACGATCAAAGATTTCCGGAGTACGCCATGGCTATCGCCGTTCCCCTGAACGCGGGCACCGACCCCACCTTGAAGCAGCGGCTCAAGCATGCCGAGCGGATCAACCGCTGGAAGGCCCAGGCCCTGATCGCGCCGCTGGTGCTGTTTTTGCTGCTGGTGTTCCTGGTGCCGATTGTGGCGCTGCTCTACAAAAGCGTTGGTAACCCGGAAGTGGTCGGCGGCATGCCGCGCACCGTGGTGGCCATCGCCAGTTGGGATGGCCGCGGTCTACCCGCTGAACCGGTTTACAAGGCGGCCAGCGAAGACCTCGCTGAAGCCCGCAAGAATCAGACCTTGGGCGACCTGTCCAAACGCTTGAACATGGAGTTGGCCGGCTACCGCAGCCTGCTGACCAAAACCGCCCGCGCCTTGCCGTTCGCCACCGAACCGGCCTCTTATAAAGAAGCGTTGGAAGGCCTCGACGAGCGTTGGGGTGATCCGGCCTATTGGCAAGCCGTGCGCCGCAACACCAGCAACATTACCCCGTACTACCTGCTGGCAGCCGTCGATCACCGCATCGATGACCTCGGCGAGGTGGCGCCGGCTACCCCGGATCAGGCGATCTACCTCGACATCTTCGCCCGGACTTTCTGGATGGGGCTGGTCATCACCGCGATCTGCCTGCTGCTGGCTTATCCGTTGGCCTACCTGTTGGCGAATTTGCCGTCGCGTCAAAGCAACCTGCTGATGATTCTGGTGCTGCTGCCGTTCTGGACGTCGATTTTGGTGCGCGTCGCCGCGTGGATCGTGCTGCTGCAATCGGGCGGACTGATCAACAGTGGTCTGATGGCGATGGGCATCATCGATAAGCCGCTGGAGCTGGTGTTCAACCGCACCGGGGTTTACATCTCCATGGTGCACATCCTGCTGCCGTTCATGATCCTGCCGATCTACAGCGTGATGAAAGGCATTTCACCCACCTACATGCGCGCCGCGATTTCCCTCGGCTGCCACCCGTTCGCCAGTTTTTGGCGGGTGTACTTCCCGCAGACCTATGCCGGTGTCGGCGCCGGTTGCCTGTTGGTGTTCATCCTCGCGATTGGCTACTACATCACCCCGGCCTTGCTGGGCAGCCCGAACGATCAGATGGTCAGCTATTTCGTCGCCTTCTACACCAACACCAGTATCAACTGGGGCATGGCGACCGCACTCGGTGGGCTGCTGCTGTTGGCGACCGTGGTGCTTTATCTGATTTACAACTGGCTGGTGGGCGCCAGTCGCCTGCGCCTGAGCTAAGGGGAACGAAATGCTGAGTCCTTATATGTCGCCCATCGAGCGGGCGTGGTTCTACAGCTTGCGGATACTCTGCGGCTTGATTCTGTTGTTCCTGATTCTGCCGGTGCTGGTGATCATTCCGCTGTCGTTCAACTCCGGGAGTTTCCTGGTGTACCCGCTACAAGGCTTTTCGCTGCAGTGGTATCAGGACTTTTTCGCCTCGGCGGAATGGATGCGGGCATTGAAAAACAGCATCATCGTCGCTCCGGCGGCGACTGTGTTGGCGATGATCTTCGGTACGCTGGCGGCGATCGGCCTGACCCGTGGCGACTTTCCGGGCAAACCGCTGGTGATGGCGTTGGTGATTTCGCCGATGGTAGTGCCAGTGGTGATTATCGGGGTGGCGAGTTACCTGTTCTTCGCGCCACTAGGGCTGGGTAACAGCTTCTTCTCGCTGATCGTGGTGCATGCGGTGTTGGGCGTGCCATTTGTGATCATCACGGTGTCGGCGACGTTGCAGGGGTTTAACCAAAATCTGGTGCGTGCCGCTGCGAGCCTGGGTGCTTCGCCGCTGACGGCGTTTCGTCGGGTGACGTTGCCGCTGATTGCGCCGGGGGTGATTTCCGGTGCGCTGTTTGCCTTCGCGACTTCGTTCGATGAAGTGGTGGTGACGCTGTTCCTCGCCGGCCCTGAACAAGCGACCCTGCCACGGCAGATGTTCAGCGGCATCCGCGAAAACCTCAGCCCGACCATCGCTGCGGCGGCGACGTTGCTGATTGCCTTCTCGGTGATCCTGCTGCTGACCCTGGAATGGCTGCGTGGGCGCAGCGAGAAACTGCGTACCGCCCAGGTCTGACCCACCCGCAATGATCGTTCCCACGCAGAGTGGGAACGATCGGTAGGCTACGGGTATGGTCATTCACGCCCTGAATAGCAGACAAACCCCAATCCCCAGCTACTATTGTGCCCAGCTCCCCTATCTATAAGAGGCTGCGCACATGAGTCTTTCCTCTTTCAAAATCGCTCACAAACTGATCACCGGCGCAGATGCCATCGAGCAACTGGCGGCTGAACTGACACGCCTGGACATCGACAACCCGCTGATCGTCACCGATGCCGCACTGGTCAAGTCCGGCACGGTCGAGCTGGCGCTGGCGCAGTTGGGCGACCGAACTTACGAAATTTTCGACCGCGTGCTGCCAGACCCGGAGATCGCCATCGTCGAAGACTGCATGCGGGTCTACCGCGAGGGCGGACACGACGGACTGATCGGCCTGGGCGGCGGCAGTGCCATTGACATCGCCAAAAGTGTCGCGGCCTACGCCGGCTATCACGGGGCGCTGGAGGATCTGTTCGGCATTGACCAGGTGCCGCGCAAAGGCCCGCCACTGATCGCCATCCCGACCACCGCCGGTACCGGCTCGGAAGTCACCAATGTGGCGATTCTCTCCGATAAGGTTGCGCAGCTAAAAAAAGGCATCGTCAGCGACTATCTATTACCGGACGTGGCGCTCGTCAGTCCGCAAATGACCCTGACCTGCCCACGCAGCGTCACCGCTGCCAGTGGCGTTGATGCACTGGTGCACGCCATCGAATCCTACCTGTCGGTGAATGCCTCGCCGATCACCGACGCATTGGCCATCGGCGCCATCAAACTCATCGCCAAAGCGTTGCCCAAGGCCTACGCCAATCCCTCCAACCTCCAGGCCCGCGAAGACATGGCCACCGCCAGCCTGATGGCCGGCATGGCCTTCGGTAATGCCGGGGTCGGTGCGGTGCATGCGCTGGCGTATCCGCTGGGCGGCCGTTTCAACATTGCCCATGGGGTCAGTAATGCCTTGCTGCTGCCGTACGTCATGACCTGGAACAAAATGGCTTGCGTCGAGAGAATGCAGGATATTGCCGAAGCCATGGGGGTGAAGACCGTTCATCTGAGCACCAATGAAGCGGCCGACAAAGCCGTGGAGGCGATGACCGCGCTTTGCGCAGCGGTAGAAATCCCGCCGGGGCTGCGCAGTTTTGGTGTTCCCGAAGATGCTATCCCGGCCATGGCCGTGGAAGCCGCGGGGATTGAGCGCCTGATGCGCAACAATCCGCGCAAACTGAGTGCCGTCGATATCGAGAAGATTTACCGAGCGGCGTACTGATCATCGCGGTCACAGTGCGCGCGCCAAAGCATGCGGTATACAATGCGCGCCATCGTGATTCTGCTCAAAAAAGGTGCGTCATGCAGCCCTTCGTAATTGCTCCGTCGATTCTCTCCGCCGACTTCGCCCGCCTGGGTGAAGAAGTGGACAACGTCCTGGCCGCTGGCGCCGACTTCGTGCACTTCGATGTCATGGATAACCATTACGTGCCGAACCTGACCATCGGCCCGATGGTGTGCGCGGCCCTGCGCAAGTACGGCGTGACCGCGCCGATCGACGCACACTTGATGGTCAGCCCGGTGGACCGCATCGTCGGCGACTTCATCGAGGCTGGCGCGACGTACATCACCTTCCACCCGGAAGCCACGCAGCACGTCGACCGTTCCCTGCAACTGATCCGCGAAGGTGGCTGCAAGTCGGGTCTGGTGTTCAACCCGGCGACTCCGCTGGACGTGCTCAAGTACGTCATGGACAAGGTCGACATGATCCTGTTGATGAGCGTCAACCCGGGCTTCGGCGGGCAGAAGTTCATTCCCGGCACCCTCGACAAGCTGCGTGAAGCGCGGGCGCTGATCGATGCTTCCGGCCGCGATATCCGCCTGGAAATCGACGGCGGCGTGAACGTGAACAACATTCGTGAAATCGCCGCTGCTGGCGCCGACACCTTCGTCGCCGGCTCGGCGATCTTCAATGCACCGAATTACCAAGAGGTGATTGAAAAGATGCGTTCCGAACTGGCACTGGCTCGCCCATGAGTGGCTTTGAGCAGCTGTTCCCGGGGCGTCTGCCGCGGCTGGTGATGTTCGATCTGGATGGCACTCTGGTCGATTCGGTCCCCGACCTCGCAGCGGCTGTGGATAACATGCTGCTCAAACTCGGGCGAAAACCTGCCGGCATCGAATCGGTGCGTGAGTGGGTGGGCAACGGCGCTCCGGTGTTGGTTCGTCGCGCGTTGGCCGGTGGCATCGACCATTCGGCGGTAGATGACGCTGAGGCCGAAGGTGCGCTGGAAATTTTCATGGAGGCCTACGCCCAAAGCCATGAGCTGACGGTGGTCTACCCCGGCGTACGCGATACCTTGAAATGGCTGCACAAACAGGGTGTCGAGATGGCGCTGATCACCAACAAGCCGGAACGCTTCGTTGCGCCGCTGCTGGATCAGATGAAGATCGGTCGTTATTTCCGCTTGATCATCGGTGGCGACACCCTGCCACAGAAAAAACCCGACCCGGCCGCGCTGTTTTTCGTGATGAAAATGACCAACATCCCGGCGTCGCAATCCTTGTTCATCGGCGATTCGCGCAGCGATGTGCTGGCGGCGAAAGCGGCGGGCGTTAAATGCGTGGCGCTCAGTTACGGCTACAATCACGGCCGGCCGATTGCCGAAGAGTCACCGGCACTGGTGATCGACGATCTGCGCATGCTAATTCGCGGTTGCCTGGATCCGGCCGCTGAGATAACGTTGCCCGACGTTGCTCAACCCCCTTCTGGAAACGCCATCGTGGTGGTCACTCGCAAACTCTGGATGAAAGTCATCAAGGCCCTGGCCCGCTGGCGTTGGCGCGCCTGACTTGTTCCTGGCCGGCCTACCGGCGCGTTTGCATACCTGACTGTTAGCACCTCAAGCCACGAGGCTACCCCATGATCCGCGAAGAATTCCTGCGTTTGGCCGCTGCCGGCTACAACCGTATCCCGCTCGCCTGCGAAACCCTGGCCGACTTCGACACACCGTTGTCGATCTACCTCAAACTGGCTGACGAACCTAATACCTACCTGCTGGAATCGGTGCAGGGCGGGGAGAAGTGGGGTCGTTACTCGATCATCGGCCTGCCGTGCCGCACCGTGCTGCGGGTTCACGACCATCACGTCAGCGTGACCCACGACGGCATCGAGATCGAAAGCCTCGAAGCCGAAGACCCACTGGCGTTCGTTGAAGCATTCAAAGCCCGCTACAACGTGCCGACCATCCCCGGCTTGCCGCGCTTCAATGGCGGGCTGGTGGGTTACTTCGGTTATGACTGCGTGCGGTATGTGGAGAAGCGTCTGGGCAAGTGCCCGAACCCGGATCCGTTGGGCGTGCCGGACATTCTGCTGATGGTTTCCGACGCGGTGGTGGTGTTCGACAACCTCGCCGGCAAGATGCACGCGATTGTTCTGGCCGACCCGTCGCAGGCAGACGCCTTCGAGCAAGGTCAGGCACGGCTGGAAGCGCTGCTGGAAAAACTCCGCCAGCCAATCACCCCGCGTCGTGGCCTGGATTTCAGCAAGCAGCAATCGGCTGATCCGGTATTCCGCTCCAGTTTCACCCAGAACGATTACGAAAAAGCCGTCGACACCATCAAGGAATACATCCTGGCCGGTGACTGCATGCAGGTCGTGCCGTCCCAGCGCATGTCGATCGACTTCAAGGCTGCGCCGATCGATCTGTACCGGGCGCTGCGCTGCTTCAACCCGACGCCTTACATGTACTTCTTCAACTTCGGTGACTTCCACGTCGTCGGCAGTTCGCCGGAAGTGCTGGTGCGGGTCGAAGACAACCTGATCACCGTGCGCCCGATCGCCGGCACTCGCCCACGCGGGGCCAACGAAGAGGCCGACCTGGCGCTGGAAAAAGACCTGCTGTCCGACGACAAGGAAATTGCCGAGCACTTGATGCTGATCGACCTGGGTCGTAACGACACCGGTCGGGTCTCGGAAATCGGTTCGGTGAAACTCACTGAAAAAATGGTGATCGAGCGTTATTCCAACGTGATGCACATCGTGTCCAACGTCACCGGTCAACTGAAGGCCGGGCTGACGGCGATGGACGCACTGCGGGCGATTCTGCCGGCGGGCACCTTGTCTGGCGCCCCGAAGATTCGCGCGATGGAAATCATCGACGAACTGGAACCGGTCAAGCGTGGTGTCTACGGCGGCGCCGTCGGCTACTTCGCCTGGAACGGCAACATGGACACCGCGATCGCGATCCGCACCGCGGTAATCAAGAACGGCGAGCTGCATGTGCAGGCCGGTGGCGGCATTGTTGCCGACTCGGTGCCGGCGCTGGAATGGGAAGAAACCCTGAACAAGCGCCGCGCGATGTTCCGTGCGGTGGCTCTGGCCGAACAAACCCCGGACGCCTGAGCTCACGCAAAACCTGTGGGAGCGAGCCTGCTCGCGAAGAGGCCAGCACAGCCAACATTGATGTTGTCTGACCCACCGCTTTCGCGAGCAGGCTCGCTCCCACAAAGATTTCACCAGCATAAAAAAACGCGGCGCCTGTGAGGGCGTCGCGTTTTTTGTGCCTGCTGTTTGCCGGATCAGAAGTCCAGCGCAACCCCGACCATCACACCTTGCTGGGTAAAGTCATCATCTTTGCGGAACATGTACCCGCCACGCAGCGCCAGATCGGCCGTCAACTTGTGGCTGACTCCCAGGCTCACGCGATTCAAGTGGCTTTGCGGTGTATAGCCGTCCAGCTTGAAGTCCAGGGACGGCAGGCTGTTGAGCGCGATGTTTACTTTCTGAGTGTCATCCTCGTATTCACGCTCATACGCGTATTCGCCGAACACTTGAGTCTGTGGAGTGATCTGGTATTTGCCCTGCAAGCCGATGCCCAAACGTTTTGAATCGCGCTTCTGGTCATCAAACGTCAGTGCCGTGGAACGGTTGTCGTTTTCCGAGTAACCGTCGACTTCCACTTTCGCGTAATCGGCGCTGACGAACGGTGACAGGTGCCACTCGCTACCCGGTTGTGCAATGTCGTAGCCAACCCGTGTGCTGAAGGCCCAGAGATAGCCATCGGTATCGCCTTTCTCCGCACCTTCGCCGGCGCCCAGGTCGAATTTGCGTTTGAGGTTGTCGTAATCCAGCTTGCCGCCGGTCAACGCGGCATCGGCCCACCAACGGTTTTGCTGGAACTGGGCGAAGGCAGTGGCCAGGTAGCTGTTGAGTTTGTAGTCCGAATCGTTGCTGCCTGCTTCCAGGTTCTGACGATAGAAACCCGCTGCCACACCGACGCGCCACGCGTCATTGAGACGATAGCTGCCGCCGATGTTCAAGTTGTAACCGTCGCCGTCGGCGCTGGCTCCGCTGCTTTGGCTATCGACATCCAGATGCTGTCCGCCACCGGCGACAATCGCGCGCCATTGGCCGACCGCTTGCCAGTTCTCCCAGTCCGATTGCCATTGGCTGCGCAGTTCATCCTGGTGCGCACGCAAGGTAGCGTGGGCCATTTCCGGTAACAACGTCAGCTCCCAAGGCGCAGCCAGTAAGGAATAGGCGTAATCGGAAATCAGTTTTTGCGCGGCTTCGGTCGGATGAACCCCATCGTAATAAATCAGTTTGCTGGGGGCCGGGGTGGCACTGTTGATGCCATACGTAGGGTTTTCGGTGCAACTGTTACCGCTGAAACAGGTTGCCGTCAGGTTCTGGCCTGTAGCAAAACCGAATCGAGCCGGATCGGCGAAGGTTTCCTGCAACAGCAACGGAATGTTCAACGGGATGATTTCGGCATCGATGCCCGCGAGACGGGTGACCAGTTGGCGGTTGAAGGCAGAACTCAGTAGTGAGGTGGGTGTCTGCTGGGGCGTGCCATTGATGGCGGGCGTCAACCCCAGGTCGGGCAGCAACCAGACCATGATGTACCTGGCGCCGGCGGTTTGCAGAACCTGGACGCTGTTGGCCAGTCGATCCGCAGCGGCATTCGCCTGAGCGCCGCTTTGTACACGTCCCTGAAGAAAATCGTTCCCGCCCCCGGAGATGTAATACAACGCATTCGGATCGGCGCTGAAGTTGTTCGTCGGCAGATAGCCCGCACGCGTACGTTCACCCGTGGCAGATGCGGTGGTGATCGAGGTGAGGATCTGGTCTGTGCGGTAACCGCCGACAGCCCAGTTGTTCCCGTCCGGCAGGCCCTGATTCGCACGCGCCGCCGAGGTTGAAGCGGCCGTCTGGTCCGGCGAAAACCCGAGCCGTCCACCCAGCAGTTGCGTCGAGTTGGCGGAATAGGCTTCGCCACTGCCATCCAGATAGATCGGACCGGTCCGGTTAGTGAAGCGCAGGGTGGCCCCGGCGGGGCCGCCCGTGTCGGTAAACTGCCCGGCATCGTTGAGGCTGTCACCGAAGACGATGAAGTTCGAGTAAGGGTTGGGCGCCGCGATCGCCTGGCTGCAGGCCATGGCGAGCAAGCAACCGGCAAGCGGTACAGTCAATGTCTGTCTGAGCATGAGCAAATCCGTTTGTTATTTTTTTAGTGAGCAAAACGACAGTGCCAAAAACTATAGAGCCTGTTGCCATTCGGCGCGAACCCGTCAATTGTTTCAAGCGCTTCGATCGCCCCATATTGCACGCTCTGCCCAGCTAAGTTACTGTGCCGAGACGTATAAATGAGACCTTCCCCGTGTTGATCGTCAGCAAACTTCTGGATCAAGTCATCAAGGCACACGCCCGTTGGCGTTGGCGCGCCTGAATCCTTCTGCCGGCCCGGCCGGATCTTTACCGCTTTGCCTTCTTTACCCGTAAGACACACCGCTTTGCTGCGCGATCCCGGCGACTGACAAAGCGCAGGACGCTGCGGGTAACTCATTCGAAGGCTGTATTAAAGTCAGTGAATTCAAGAGGTTCATAACGCCATGTTGCTGATGATCGATAACTACGACTCTTTTACCTACAACGTTGTGCAGTACCTTGGCGAGCTTGGCTCCGAGGTTAAAGTTGTGCGCAACGATGAACTCACCATTGCCGAAATCGAAGCCCTCAACCCTGAGCGGATCGTCGTTTCCCCCGGTCCTTGCACCCCGAATGAAGCTGGCGTCTCGATTGACGTGATCAAGCACTTCGGTGGAAAACTGCCGATTCTGGGTGTCTGCCTCGGCCATCAGTCCATCGGCCAGGCCTTTGGCGGTGACGTGGTGCGTGCCCGTCAGGTCATGCACGGCAAGACCAGCCCGGTTTTCCACGAGGACAAAGGCGTTTTCGAAGGCCTGAATCATCCGCTCACGGTTACTCGCTATCACTCATTGATCGTCAAGCGCGAAACTCTGCCCGACTGTCTGGAGCTGACCGCCTGGACCCAGCTTGAAGACGGTTCGGTCGACGAGATCATGGGCCTGCGCCACAAGACACTGAACATCGAGGGCGTCCAGTTTCACCCTGAGTCGATCCTCACCGAACAGGGCCACGAACTGTTCGCCAACTTCCTCAAACAAACCGGCGGCACGCGTTAAGGACTTTTCATGAATATCAAGACAGCCCTGAGCCGTATCGTCGATCACCTCGACCTCAGCACCGATGAGATGCGCGATGTGATGCGCGAAATCATGACCGGGCAATGCACGGACGCACAGATCGGCGCGTTCATGATGGCCATGCGCATGAAGAGCGAAAGCATCGACGAGATCGTCGGCGCCGTGTCGGTCATGCGCGAGCTGGCGGACAAGGTCGAACTCAAGACCCTCGACGGCGTTGTCGATGTGGTCGGTACCGGCGGTGACGGTGCCAATATTTTCAACGTATCGACCGCTTCCTCGTTCGTGGTTGCTGCGGCCGGTTGCACCGTGGCCAAGCACGGTAACCGTGCGGTCTCGGGCAAAAGCGGCAGTGCCGATCTGCTGGAGGCGGCCGGTATCTACCTGAACCTGACGCCGGTACAAGTAGCGCGTTGTATCGACAACGTCGGCATCGGTTTCATGTTTGCCCAGACCCACCACAGTGCCATGAAGTATGCCGCCGGCCCGCGCAAGGATCTTGGCCTGCGTACGCTGTTCAACATGCTCGGCCCGCTTACGAATCCGGCCGGCGTAAAGCATCAAGTAGTCGGCGTGTTCAGCCAGGCGTTGTGCCGGCCATTGGCCGAAGTTTTGCAACGTCTGGGCAGCAAGCACGTGCTGGTGGTGCACTCGAAGGATGGCCTGGACGAATTCAGTCTGGCGGCACCCACCTTTGTCGCGGAATTGAAAAACGACCAGATCACCGAGTATTGGGTCGAGCCAGAAGATCTGGGCATGAAAAGCCAAAGTTTGCACGGCTTGGCAGTGGACGGTCCGGTGGCTTCCCTTGAGTTGATTCGTGATGCCTTGGGCAAACGCAAGACCGAGAACGGTCAGAAGGCTGCGGAAATGATCATGCTCAATGCGGGCGCCGCGTTGTACGCCGCCGACCTGGCAAGCAGTTTGAAAGAGGGCGTCGCCCTGGCGCACGACGCGCTGCACACCGGCCTCGCTCGGGAAAAACTTGAGGAGTTGGGTGCTTTTACCGCGGTATTCAAAGTGGAGAATGAGGGATGAGTGTACCGACGGTTCTGGAAAACATTCTGGCCCGCAAAGTCGAAGAAGTCGCCGAGCGCCGCGCTCGTGTGAGCTTCGCCGAGCTGGAAAGTCTGGCCAAGGCGGCCGATGCACCCCGTGGTTTTGCCAAGGCATTGATCGAGCAGGCCAAGAAGAAACAACCTGCAGTCATTGCGGAAATCAAGAAAGCTTCACCGAGCAAAGGCGTGATTCGCGAGAACTTCGTTCCTGCCGACATCGCCAAGAGCTACGAGAAGGGCGGCGCCACTTGCCTGTCGGTGCTTACCGATATCGATTATTTCCAGGGCGCTGATGCGTATCTGCAACAGGCTCGTGCGGCGTGCGGTTTGCCAGTGATCCGTAAGGATTTCATGATTGATCCGTACCAGATCGTCGAAGCCCGTGCGCTGGGCGCCGATTGCGTGCTGTTGATCGTCTCCGCACTGGATGACGTGAAAATGGCCGAGCTGGCGGCCGTGGCCAAAAGTGTCGGCCTCGATGTGCTGGTGGAGGTTCACGACGGCGATGAGTTGGAGCGGGCCTTGAAAACCCTCGACACCCCGCTGGTGGGCGTCAATAACCGCAACCTGCACACTTTCGACGTCAGTCTGGAAACCACGCTTGATCTATTGCCGCGCATCCCCCGTGATCGTTTGGTGATTACCGAGAGTGGCATCCTCAATCGCGCCGATGTGGAGCTGATGGAAATCAGCGATGTGTATGCGTTCCTGGTCGGCGAGGCGTTCATGCGCGCCGAAAGCCCGGGCACTGAACTGCAGCGTCTGTTCTTTCCAGAGCGTGGAACTCCCGTCAGCGGCTCGACCCTGGACTGAACACTTCTTCGCAAGCAAGCCGATCCCCCTGTGGGAGTGGGCTTGCTCGCGAAGAGGCCATCAAATCCCCCAAAGACTTCATGTCTTACGGAATAGTCCATGACTCAACCTATCGCTCTGACCGTCGAAGCCGGCCTGCTCGCTGAACAGGATCTGCTCGCCCATGTGTGCACCGGTGATTCGGAGTTTGGTCTGCTGTTCTGGCAGCCCAGCGATCGGGCGCTAGTCATGCCGCGGCGGTTGAATCGTCTGCCTGGGTTCGAGGCCGCGTGCGAGGTATCGGCTGCGGCCGATTGGCCAGTGCTGTTGCGCGAAACCGGCGGTGAACCCGTGCCGCAATCGGCATCAACGATCAACATCGCGCTGGTCTACGCACCACCCCGAAGCGAAGGTGATCAAAACCGCATCGAAACCGCCTACCGCCGACTCTGCGACCCGATTTGTCAGTTGCTTGATGAGCTGGGCGGCGTTTCATCGTTGGGCGAAATTGACGGTGCGTTCTGCGACGGTCGTTTCAACGTCAACCTCGACGGCCGCAAGATGGTCGGTACGGCGCAGCGCTGGCGCCAGAGCAAGGGTGGATCGCGTCCGGTAGGCTTGGTGCACGGGGCGTTGTTGCTGGATAACGAGCGTGAGTCGATGGTTGCGGCGGTTAATCGCTTCAATGAAGCCTGTGGCCTGGCGCAGCGGGTTCGTGCCGAGAGCCACATCGCCCTGCATGAGAAGTTCACAGTGCCAGATGCGCTGGCTCGTCTTGATGCACTCTACCGGCAAATGCTGGCGCAGATGTTCAACGCTTAGCGCGTGCCGAACACCACCATGGTCTTGCCTTTGACGTCCACAAGGTTGCGTTCTTCCAGGTCCTTGAGCACTCGACCGACCATCTCACGTGAACAACCGACAATCCGCCCGATTTCCTGGCGGGTCACTTTGATCTGCATGCCATCGGGATGAGTCATGGCGTCTGGCTGCTTGCACAGTTCCAGCAGGCAGCGGGCAACGCGACCGGTCACGTCGAAAAACGCCAGGTCACCGACCTTGCGGGTGGTGTTGCGCAGGCGCTGTGCGATTTGTCCGCTAAGCACGTAAAGAATGTCTGGATCCTGCTGGGATAATTCGCGGAATTTCGCATAACTGATTTCCGCGACTTCACATTCGATCTTTGCGCGTACCCAGGCGCTGCGTTCCTGTTCCAGGCCGGCTTGTTCAAACAGGCCCAACTCGCCGAAAAAATCCCCGGAGTTCAGGTAGGCAATGATCATTTCACGGCCGTCGTCATCCTCGATCAGGATGGTGACCGAACCTTTGATGATGAAGAACAGCGTGTCCGAGCGGTCGCCGGCACAAATGATGTTGCTCTTGGCCAGATAGCGACGGCGCTGGCAATGCATCAACAGCTTGTCGAGGTTTTTGATTTTGGGGGGGGGGGCAATAGCAACCATGGTTGTATCCCGAAAAGACTGCACGGTGTGTGTGATTTTTTTGTAGGATCTGGCGGAAGTTCGAAGCGCGATCTGACGATTTTTTGGTCGCCGCTTTTGTTCGCCATCAGGCTGGCTATGCGCCATCGAATTGGCGCCAGCTTAACAGACACTTCCTGCAATATTCGAGAATTTACCTACGCCGCAGATGGATATGTCCTAGGAAGGCGAAGCGCTGTCATTCCGGGGCCTTGTGCTAAGCTGGCGACCCTTTTTTAGACAGTGGAGTCTTGGCGATGAAGGCACGCATCCAATGGGCTGGCGAAGCCATGTTCCTCGGCGAATCCGGCAGCGGCCATGTTGTGGTCATGGACGGTCCGCCTGAGTCCGGCGGTCGCAACCTGGGTGTCCGGCCGATGGAAATGCTCCTGCTGGGTGTTGGCGGTTGCAGCAATTTCGATGTGGTCAGCATCCTCAAGAAGTCCCGTCAGGTGGTCGAAAGCTGCGAGGCTTTTCTCGAAGCCGAGCGCGCGACGGAAGACCCGAAGGTTTTCACCAAGATCCACATGCACTTCGTGGTCAAGGGCCGGGGCTTGAAAGAAGCCCAGGTCAAACGCGCCATCGAACTGTCCGCCGAGAAGTACTGCTCGGCTTCGATCATGCTCGGCGCAGCAGGTGTGGAGATTACCCACGACTACGAGATCATCGAGCTCGGTTGAATCGATCACGAGATCAATTCAACCGAGCTAGCTGCCCTCTGAGCAACATGCCCAGCTAAGATTTTCGAGCACAAAAAAGGCGATTACTTTGCAGTAATCGCCTTTTTTAATGCGTTCTGTCTGTAGGCCGAGGTGTTGCCTTCGTGAGCAGGCTCGCCCCCACAGGTCAGATCCGGTAAGTACTCTTGGTCATCACTTTAGCCATCAGACTCATACCGAACTTCACCGGTGCCGGGAAGCGGAAGCCGCCAGCCTCCAGCGCGCTTTCGGCGTGGTGCTCTTCATCTATGCGCATCTGCTCAAGAATCGCCCGGGACTTCTCGTCCTCGGCAGGCAGCTGCTCAAGGTGTTCATTCAGGTGTTTGCACACCTGATGCTCAGTGGCAGCAACGAAACCCAGGCTGACTTTGTCGCTGATCAACCCGGCCACCGCGCCAATCCCGAACGACATGCCGTAGAACAGCGGATTGAGAATGCTGGTGTGGCTGCCTAACTGTTTTATGCGTTGTTCGCACCAGACCAGATGATCGATTTCTTCTTCGGCAGCATGTTCCATGGCGGCGCGCACTTGCGGCAGCTTGGCCGTGAGGGCCTGCCCCTGGTACAGCGCCTGGGCGCAGACTTCACCGGTATGGTTGATGCGCATCAGACCGGCGACGTGCCGGGTGTCTTCATCGCTCATTTGCGCATCCGGCTGCACGATAGCGGGCGAAGGACGGTACGGCTGGCCACTGAAGGGCAGCAAAGTACGCATCGCAGCATCGGCTTGCAGCAGAAGGCGGTCAATCGGCGAGTAGTGACGTTGGGTAGTCATGCTGACCTCCGGGAAGAATCTCGGCGGCCAGTTTAACCCAATCGACCGGGGAAGGTTTGCGTTGGGTCATTGCGACGCAGGTACTTGTGGGAGCAGGGTTGCCCGCCCCCCACAGGTTTTACTGCTATCAGCCCGGCGGCCAATGCATTTGGCGCTGACCCAGTACATGCATGTGAATGTGATAAACGGTCTGCCCACCCAATGGATTGCAGTTCATGACCACCCGGAAACCTTCGTCACAGCCCAGTTCTAGAGCCAGACGCTGGGCGGTGAACAGGATATGCCCGGCCAGTGCCTTGTCGTCTTCGGTCAGGTCATTAAGTGTGCGCACCGCTTTTTTCGGGATCACCAGAAAATGTACCGGTGCCTGTGGGGCGATGTCGTGGAAGGCCAGAACCTGGTCGTCCTCGTAAATGATTTTCGCCGGGATTTCCCGGTTGATGATCTTGGTGAACAGAGTATCCACAGCTGTTTTCTCCGTTGTTTGGGCTGGCCCGAGTGTAACCATGGGTTGTGCCTGAGCACAGCCTTTTACCTTGAAGGGTGATCAGCGC
Source organism: Pseudomonas sp. ANT_H12B (assembly GCF_008369325.1). Classification (GTDB taxonomy): domain Bacteria; phylum Pseudomonadota; class Gammaproteobacteria; order Pseudomonadales; family Pseudomonadaceae; genus Aquipseudomonas. The sequence continues at coordinate 495,794 of NZ_VOBI01000002.1, forward strand.
GGGCAGCAGGCCTTGTTGACCATGCCTGCGATTGTCCGTGTCAGCCAGCGCGAACCGAGCCGCGGCAAGAAGGCGCGCCAGCGGTTGCGTCGGCCGGGAATGATAATGGCGCGATTTTTCTCCAGCGCCCGCACGGTATAGAGCGCGACTTCCTCCGGGCTCATCAGCATTTTGCTGTCGAGCAGTTTGTCGGTGGCCAATTGAGCGGTGCGCATAAACGCGGTGCGGGTAGGGCCGGGGCAGAGCACCGATACCTTGACCGCGCATTTCTTCAACTCGACACGCAGGCCCTCGGAAAAGTGCAGCACATAAGCCTTGCTGGCGTAGTACGTGCTCATCCACGGACCGGGATGGAATGCCGCCACCGAGGCGACATTCAAAATTTGCCCGCCACCCTGCAACGCCATGCTGTTGCCGATAGCGTGGCACAGACGGGTGAGGGCGAGGATGTTCACTTCGATCAGGTCTTGCTCGGTCATCCAGTCCTGAGCCAGGAAAGGGCCGCAGGTGCCGATGCCGGCGCAGTTGACCAGCAGATCGATCTGCCGGTCACCTTCTTCCAGTTCCAGCAGAAATCCGGACAGCCGCAACGGCTCGCCCAGATCACAGGCACGGAACAACACTTCCACGCCAAAACGTTGAGTCAGTTCAATCGCAATACTTTCCAGCTGATCACGTTGTCGGGCCACCAGAATCAGGCTGCGGCCGCGCCGGGCCAGCGCTTCGGCCATGGCCAGGCCGATGCCGCTGGAGGCGCCAGTGATCAGAGCGTAACGGGTCATGCAGTTCTCCATCGCAACAGCTCCGCGCCGGCGACGCAGGTGTCACGGGCGGGGAGCGCTGTTCATTCTTTCGCAGAGTCTACAGGGGGCAGGGCTTCTTCGGCTGCATCGTCAGCTGAATTTGGCGCCTCCTCAGCCTCGGCGGCTGGCTCTACTTCGACTTCCTCGGTGGTCACGGAGCCACTTTCATAGCTGGTTTCGGCAGCGCTTTCGTACTCTTCCTGGATTGCTGTGATGCCTCCGGCCAGCGCACTGATCACGACGATGGCGATAAACACTATCCACAGTGAAGACAACACCTTGACCGCTGTGCTGTTGGGCGGAGGTGGCGCACCATACTGATTGGCTACGGTGTTGCCCGGCACCACCATGATGACGAACGGGAAGAAACTGCCCACGAATGGCACAAGGTTCAGCAGCCAGAGCCAGCCGGACCAACCGATGTCGTGCAGACGCTGGACGCTGAACTGGATACTGACGAACGCGAGTGCTACCACGAGGATAAAAACCAGTAGGCCGCCGAGAATCAGGCCTGCGGTCGAGTCCGTACTGATAAGCGCCAAGCCGAAAACGGCAAGCACTGAGCCAACGGCAAGCGTCACCAGCGTCAGGGACATCGTCCAGGCCAGAAAACGCAAGCGGCCGATCCGGCCCTCGAAACTGAACGCCTTGAGCGGGGCGAATTCCGGTAACGCTTCGCCGACAGCAGCGCGCGGCGTTGCGTACGGTGACTGCGGGTCAGATGTTAGCGGGGCGCTCGGGGGAACATGCTGGTGAACATCAGACCGGCTCAACTCGATCGATGGCTCGGACTCGATTCGGGCATCGATGCCGGTTTTTATCAGCGCCTGAAGGTAGGTCTGCGCGTCTGCTTGTGACAGGTCGCGCTTGAGCGTAACCGTCTGACCGCTGAACAGTCGTTCGACGCCAGCTACATCGCTTTTATACAGGGCGGCGAGATTGAGCTTGGCGGTGGTGATGTCGACACCTGGTCGCAGAGCGCCGTCGAATACGATCTTGAAACGGTTGTCGCTCATTGCGAGGCATCCTTGTCGCGAGTGCTTGAATAGGGAGTGTTACAGGCCTTGAGTGTAAGGCCAGCCCGAGAAGGACTGGCCAAGTTTTCCTGTCAGCGCGGCCAGCGCTTGGGTAGCTCTGCCGCCAGTTCCAGCGCTTTGCGGTATTCGGCATCGAGGCGAGCGATCAACTGATCGACACTCGGCAGGTCATCGATTTCCCCGACACCCTGGCCTGCGGACCACACGGTTTTCCAGGCTTTGGCTTCATCGCTCAACGGCTTGAGTTTGGAGCCGAAGTTCACTTCACCTTTGCCCTGCAGCGCCGCCATGTCGAAACCGGCAGCCTCCAGGCTTTGGCGCATGAAACTCGCAGGTACGCCCGACACCGCTGGAGTATGGACGATGTCCGCCGCTCTGGAAGTCAGCAACATTTCTTTGTAGGCGTCAGGCGCATGACTTTCAGTGGTGCCGATAAATCGCGTACCGAAGTAGGCCAAATCAGCACCGAGCAATTGCGCGGCGAGAATCTCATGACCATGGTTCAGGCAGCCGGCCAGCAGCAAGGTTTTGTCGAAGAACTGGCGGATCTCGGCAATCAACGAGAACGGGCTCCAGGTACCGGCGTGTCCACCGGCGCCCGCGGCCACGGCGATCAAACCGTCCACACCCGCCTCGGCGGCTTTCTCGGCATGCCGACGAGTCGTCACGTCATGGAACACCAGGCCGCCATAGCTGTGGACTGCGTCGACCAGTTCTTTCACGGCGCCGAGGCTGGTGATCACGATCGGCACTTTGTGCTCGATGCAGATCGCAAGGTCCGCTTGCAACCGCGGGTTGCTGTTGTGGACGATCAGGTTCACCGCGTAAGGCGCCGGGTTCTCCAGTGTCGCCAGGCCTGCTTCGATCTCTTCCAGCCAGGCCTTGAAACCGCTGCTCTCGCGCTGGTTCAGCGCGGGGAAGCTACCCACCACACCATTGCGGCAGCAGGCGAGTACCAACTGAGGATTGGAAATCAGGAACATCGGCGCTGCCACCACAGGTAGACGCAAACGTTGTTCGAGCAAAGCGGGCAGCGACATTGGAAGTACCCCGGTGAGTTGAGCTTATTGGAGTTAGAACGGCCGAACGACGACCAGAATTACGATAGCCAGCAATATCAGAACCGGCACCTCATTGAACCAGCGATAAAAGACATGGCTGCGGGTGTTTTCGCCACGGGCAAAACGTTTCACCTGGGCGCCGCACATATGGTGGTAGCCGATCAGAATGACGACCAGGGTCAACTTGGCGTGTATCCACGCGCCTTGACTGAAAATGCTGGGGTTGAGGTAGATCAGTGCAATACCGAAGATCAGGGTGGCGATCATCGCCGGGCCCATGATGCCCCGGTACAACTTGCGCTCCATGATGCTGAAACGTTCTTTGCTGACGGTGTCTTCGCTTTGAGCGTGATAGACGAACAGTCGCGGCAAGTAAAAAAGGCCGGCAAACCAGCAGACCATGCTGACGATGTGAAGCGCTTTGAGCCACAGATAAAGCATTTTTAGTTATTCCCAGGTTCACGGTAGCCCGAATAGTAGAGGCTTGACGCTCCGCACGTCACCTTGGCGGTTGTCGCAGGACGATACGGGCCCTATTATCGACGGCTTTCCAGTGGGTTCGTTGAGGGCAGGTTTATGGTCAAGGTCGGTATCGTCGGCGGCACGGGTTACACCGGTGTCGAACTGCTGCGTCTGTTGGCACAGCATCCGCAAGCTGAAGTGGTAGTGATCACTTCCCGATCCGAGGCCGGTCTGGCCGTGGCTGATATGTACCCGAACCTGCGCGGCCATTACGACGGACTGGCTTTCAGCGTTCCGGATATCAAGACGCTTGGCGCCTGCGATGTGGTGTTTTTCGCCACGCCGCACGGTGTTGCTCATGCCCTGGCCGGCGAGTTGTTGGCGGCCGGGACCAAAGTCATCGACCTGTCGGCGGACTTCCGCCTGCAAGACGCCGATGAGTGGGCCAAGTGGTACGGCCAGCCTCACGGCGCACCGGAATTGCTGGAAGAGGCGGTCTACGGCTTGCCGGAAGTCAATCGCGAGCAGATCAAACAGGCTCGCCTGATCGCCGTGCCGGGTTGCTATCCGACCGCGACGCAATTGGGTTTCCTGCCATTGCTCGAAGCGGGTCTGGCGGATACTTCGCGTTTGATCGCTGACTGCAAATCTGGCGTCAGCGGTGCCGGTCGTGGCGCTTCTGTAGGTTCGCTGTACTCCGAGACGTCGGAAAGCATGAAGGCGTACGCCGTCAAAGGTCATCGTCACTTGCCGGAAATCCGCCAGGGTCTGCGTCGCGCAGCGGGCAAGGACGTTGGGCTGACCTTCGTTCCGCACCTGACGCCAATGATTCGCGGCATTCACTCGACGCTCTACGCGACCGTCGTGGATCGTTCGGTGGATCTGCAGGCGCTGTTTGAAAAGCGCTATGCCGATGAACCGTTCGTCGATGTCATGCCGGCTGGCAGCCATCCGGAAACCCGCAGTGTGCGCGGTGCCAATGTTTGCCGTATTGCCGTGCATCGTCCTCAGGATGGTGACCTTGTGGTGGTGTTGTCGGTGATCGACAACCTGGTCAAGGGTGCGTCGGGTCAGGCGGTGCAGAACCTGAACATCCTGTTCGGGCTGGATGAGCGCCTGGGCCTGTCCCACGCGGGCATGCTGCCGTAAAGCGTTAGCCCGTTCAGAAAAAAGGCCCGTCTGACGGGCCTTTTTGCATTCCAGACCGGTAATCGGGTTTATTGATATACCGTAACAATAGTTGACCGCTTTTCTAGGAGAAGCGGATAATGCGCGTCATCACGCATTATGGCGGCGTAACGCCGGGAGATAGTCAGCATGAGCGTCGAATCCTTCACCCCCACGGCTTTGCAATTCACCCACGGTGCCGCGCACAAGGTGAAGAGCCTGGTCGATGAAGAGGGGAATGATCGCTTGAAGCTGCGCGTATTCGTTACGGGCGGCGGTTGTTCAGGTTTTCAGTACGGCTTCACCTTCGATGAAGAAGTGGCCGATGACGACACCATCGTCGAGCGCGAAGGTGTGAGTCTGGTCGTAGACCCGATGAGCTTCCAGTACCTGGCAGGTGCCGAGGTGGATTATCAGGAAGGTCTGGAAGGTTCGCGCTTCGTCATCAAGAACCCGAACGCCAGCACCACGTGTGGCTGCGGCTCTTCGTTCTCGATCTGATCGCGCTTTACCGCTTCACTAAACGCCGCGCGGCTTCAGAGCCTTGCGGCGTTTTGCTGTCCGTAATTCGGCATGGACAATCAGGCGGGGTAGATGGCGCCGAGAACGCGCAAGCCGCGGGCGCCGGTGACGCTCGGGCGATTGGCCGCGATGCCTTCCAGGCAGCAATGGGCCAGCCACGCGAAGGCCATGGCTTCGACCCAGTCCGGATCTACATCGTAAGCTGCGGTGCTGCTGACTTTCGCGTTCGGTAGCAAACCGGCCAAACGGTTCATCAGCGTGGCGTTGTGCGCGCCGCCGCCGCAGACCAGCAATTCCTGGGTGTCCGATTGGGCGCTTTGCAGGGACTCGATGATGGTCAGTGCGGTCAGCTCAAGCAGCGTTGCCTGCACGTCTTCGGTGGCGAAGGTTGGCAACTGTGACAGGTGTTGAGTCAGCCACGGAAGATTGAACACTTCTCGGCCGGTGCTCTTGGGGCCCTTGGTCGCAAAGAATGGATCGCTGAGCAGATCTTTCAACAGCAAGGGTTCGACTTTGCCGCTGGCAGCCCATTGGCCGTCACGATCAAAGTTGTCGCCGCGTTGCTGGTGTATCCACGCATCCAGCAGAACATTCCCCGGGCCACAGTCGAAACCGGCTACAGGTTTACCGGGCTCGATCAGGCTGAGATTGCTGAAGCCGCCGACGTTCAGCACGGCTCGGTTACCGGCCCGCTCTTCAAACAAGGCTTCGTGAAAGGCTGGTACCAGTGGTGCTCCCTGACCGCCAGCAGCAACATCGCGACTGCGGAAGTCGCCGACCACGGTGATACCGGTCAGCTCAGTGAGCAGGGCGGGGTTGCCGATCTGTACCGTGAACCCGCGCGCCGGTTCGTGGCGAATGGTCTGGCCGTGGCTGCCGATCGCACGAATGTCCGCGGGTTTCAGGTTTTGTTGAGCAAGAAGCGTGTGAATACCCTGTGCCGCAAGTTTCACCCAGCTCTGTTGAGCGATAGCCGAGCGGGCAATCTCGTCCGGGCCGCTGGCGCACAAGCCAAGCAGCTCGGCGCGCAGGGATTCGGGCATGGGGATGTAATGCGTGGCGATCAGTTTGATCGCCGGGGCTAGCTCGATCAGCGCAATGTCCAGGCCATCGAGGCTGGTCCCGGACATCACGCCTATATAGAGCGCCATGGGTTAGCGCTTCGAAGCCAGCATGGTGGATTTTTCTTGGTCCATTCGCGCCATCAATGGCTGGCTCTGCGCGAGGAAGCGTGCGCGCTCGCCTTTGGAGATCGGATCGGCCATCGCCACTTTCTGGCCCAGTGGGTCGACGTGTACGCCATTGACCTGGAACTCATAATGCAGGTGCGGGCCGGTGGAGAGGCCGGTTGTGCCGATATAACCGATCACCTGACCTTGCTTGACGCTACCGCCAGTTTTGACGCCCTTGGCGAAGCCTTGCATGTGGCCATACAGCGTACGGTAGGTGTTGCCGTGCTGGATGATCACAGTGTTGCCGTAACCGCCACGGCGACCGGCCAGTAATACTTTGCCGTCACCGGCAGCCTTGATCGGCGTGCCACGCGGCGCTGCATAGTCGACGCCTTTGTGGGCGCGGATCTTGTTCAGGATCGGGTGCTTGCGACCCATGGAAAACTTGGAGCTGATGCGGGCGAAGTCTACCGGGGTGCGGATGAACGCCTTGCGCATGCTGTTGCCATCAGCGGTGTAGTAGCTGCTGTTGCCTTGTTTGTTGGTGTAACGCACGGCGGTATAGGTTTTGCCGCGGTTGGTAAAGCGCGCGGAAAGGATCGGCCCATTGCCGACAGCCTTGCCGTTGACGACTTTCTGCTCGTAGATCACGTCGAACTCGTCACCCTGGCGAATATCCTGGGCGAAGTCGACGTCGTAGCCAAACACGCTGGCCATGTCCATGGTCAAGCTGTGGGACAAGCCGGCACGTGCAGCGGACTGCGAGAGCGAGCTATTGATCACGCCATGAGCGTAGGCGGAGCGCACGGTGGGTTTGGCGGTAATGCGATTGAATGCATAACCCTTGTCGTTCTTGGTCAGGGAGATGCTTTCGAGGTCGTTGACCTTACTGCGCAGGTTGGTCAGCTGGCCATCGGGGCTCAATTCGAATTCGAGTTTCTGGCCATGTTTGAGTTGGCTGAACTGCTTGGCTTGCTTGTCGCTGGCCAGCACTTCATGCACTGAAGTGGCAGGAAGGCCGACTTTCTCAAACAGAGTGGAGAGCGTGTCACCTTTGGCGACGATCACTTCCCTGTGGTTTGGAGCCTTCTTTTGTTCGGCAGGTGCAACAGGCGCGGGCGCGGGGGCAGATGCTGTCTCGGCGGTTTCCTGAGTCTCCTCGGCGCTGTTTTCGATCTGCGCGAAAGGGGACGCGGCTGGTTCATTTGTGGCTTGGACGGCTTCAGCAGCGTCTTGATCTTGTGTCAGTTGTTCTGCAGGGCTTTCCAGTTCAAGACTCAATGTCGTCTTTTTGGCTTCAACATCACTGGAAGGGAATACCAGAAGCGCCAGGCTCAGAAGGGCGGCGATGCCGCTTGCTGCGAGCAGGTGGGTCTTCGGGTAAAGCGGCGGCGCTTTAGACGATTCTTTGGTCATAGGTAATTTTTGACTTTGAAAAAGATGAATTGGAAAAGATGAATGACATGATGAAGATGAAATAACTGTATAAAATATAACCAAATCATCTCTGAAGCAAGTCCGCGAACGTTCTGTCCGTGGATTGGCGTCCGTGCGCCGGGCAAAACTTGTATTTGACGCGCGATCTTGTATGGTTGGTTCCCTTTGAATTCGAGCCTTGCGGGTCTGTTATGAAGTCGGTTGAAGAGCAGCTAGCGCTGATCAAACGTGGTGCGGAAGAACTGTTGGTCGAGTCCGAGCTGATCGAAAAGCTCAAGCGTGGCCAGCCGCTACGTATTAAGGCAGGCTTCGATCCGACCGCGCCGGATTTGCACCTGGGTCACACCGTGCTTATTAATAAGCTGCGCCAGTTCCAGGAGCTAGGGCATCAGGTCATCTTCCTTATAGGTGACTTCACCGGGATGATCGGCGATCCGAGCGGCAAGAGCGCTACGCGTCCTCCGCTCACCCGTGAACAGGTTCTCGAGAATGCCGAGACCTACAAGACTCAAGTCTTCAAGATTCTTGATCCGGCCAAGACCGAGGTGGCTTTCAACTCCACCTGGATGGATCAGATGGGGCCGGCCGACTTCATTCGCCTGACCTCTCAGTACACCGTAGCTCGCATGCTCGAGCGCGACGATTTCGATAAGCGCTACACGACCAATCAGCCAATCGCTATTCACGAGTTCCTCTATCCGCTGGTTCAAGGGTATGACTCGGTCGCTTTGCGCGCGGATGTCGAGCTGGGCGGTACCGATCAGAAGTTCAATCTGCTGATGGGGCGTGAGCTTCAGCGTAGTTATGGTCAGGAGGCTCAGTGCATTCTGACAATGCCGTTGCTCGAAGGTCTGGATGGTGTGAAGAAGATGTCCAAGTCCTTGGGCAACTACGTCGGTATTCAGGAAGCGCCGGGTGTCATGTACGGCAAGCTGGTTTCCATTCCGGATGTGCTGATGTGGCGTTACTTCGAACTGCTCAGCTTCCGTTCCATGGATGAAATCAATGCATTCCGTGCTGATGTTGAGGCAGGTGCAAACCCTCGCGACATCAAGATCAAGCTGGCTGAAGAGATCGTTGCACGTTTCCATGGTGAAGAGGCTGCGGCCAATGCTCATCGTGCAGCGGGTAACCGTATGAAGGAAGGCGAGTTGCCGGATGATCTTCCAGAGATCGAATTGACTGCTGCCGAAGATATGCCGATCGCTGCCGTCCTCAATAAAGCCGGGTTGGTGAAGAACTCGGCTGTTGCGCGGGATCTTCTGGGTTCGGGTGGTGTGCGTATTGATGGTGAGGTTGTCGACCGCACCTTTATATACGTACTGGGTGCGACCCATATTTGCCAGGCGGGGAAGAAGGCATTTGCGCGTATTACGCTCAAATCCGAATAAATCTGAAATCAGGGGTTGACGGCAGATTCTGGAAGTCTATAATTCGCCCCACTTCCGGCGCAGTCGAAACGGAAAACTCCTTGGTAAACAAAGAGTTACGCAGTTTTCGGCAGTGAGTTGCTTCAGGTCATCGAAGCCCAGAAGGAGTTGAAAGAGTAGGGTTGTTTGACTCTTTTAACGATTCGATCTTCTCGGTCGAAAGCGGTGTAAAAGAGGTGTTGACAGCAGCGAGTAACGCTGTAGAATTCGCCTCCCGCTAACGAGAGATCGGAAGCGCAAGTGGTTGAAGTTGCAGAGGAAACTTTGAAAACTTCGGAAAATAACCGCTTGACAGCAACAGAGGCTGCTGTAGAATGCGCGCCTCGGTTGAGACGAAAGATCTTAACCAACCGCTCTTTAACAACTGAATCAAGCAATTCGTG